>JAJDTM010000006.1 GCA_022827185.1 Candidatus Poribacteria bacterium | reverse complement strand
TTTTTACCGCCGTATTCTCCAGAGTTGAATCCGATTGAAAAGGATTTCGCTAACATCAAGCGGAGGCGTCAATATAACGCTGAGGCATCTATTGATGATATTATAAAAGTGTATAATTAATTACGGGATTCACTATATTCTGAGAATGTCTAATCCATATTATTGAATTAAATTCAAAAAATATTGGATCGCGGCTTTAGGTGTGTTTCGGACACCAATGGTTTCAGACGAATACCGAATCATATACACATAATCGAATTAAAGTTATGTTTCTGATTGCTTTTCCTTCATCCGTTTGACAGCGTCTAATTTCGCCTGTTGCCAACCAGTCCAGTCTCTCTCACCTTCATACCGAACAACATCGTGGATTGTTGCACGCGGTTGGTAGGTGATGTAGTTTCCAGTATGCCACGCGAGGTTACGATAAACCATGAAATCCCCCGGTCCCAGATGTACTTGAACTGCACCGGGGAACTGCTTACAATGCTCTAAGCAGTATCGCTCTGCCTCAACATTGGATTGTCCGTCAGCAGGTTTCCTGAGACTTGGGTCGCCTGTGGACTGCTCTTCACCGGGCATGTCCCACTGACGTAGATGACTGCCAGGGACGAACCACGTACAGGAATCGGCATAAATTGCACAGTTGACCTGATTGAAGTGGCGCAGGTCGTGCCAGACTTCTGCCAACTTCGCATTGACCGTTTCATCACGCGCTTCGGGCGGCACCTCAACAACACCGTCTCGGTGCCAGCCGAGGTGCCATGGATGCTCAAGTGGCTCAACGAGAAGTCCCATAATATCGACGTGACCGTGGGTGTAATCAGGACCGAGCAATTTGTCAATAGCGTCTCGAAGCTCAGATAACTCAGTATAGTCGTAAAAAGGCTTCAGATCTAATTCATCACCGTAATTGGATAGCGGTTGAATCCGTTGCGTTTGCGGTCCGTTGAGTTTATGTGCTAAATCTCGTGCTTTCTCAGCCTCACGACGCAAATCGGTGAGCAACGATGGTGGAACAATCCCGCGGAAAATCAGATAACCTTGTGAGAGGTACTCGTTTACCATTGAATCCTTAAATTGAAATGCCATTGCGTTCTATATCTCCTGTCTAATTCTGTTACTGCATCTTGAGTTCACCCCAAGTTACCAACCGTTTTTCCTTGTGCGTTACCGCAGTGATACCTCCGAGTGGCGGTTGGGCACCCATCAATGCAGCAGGACTGTGCGGTTCAAGTCGGTAGTCACCGGTGTCAGCGTTAATGAAACGTGGGTCTGCATTAATATTATTTTCATAGATAAACCACTCGCCATCCGGCTCACGATCCATTCCTGCAACCCCACCGCGGATATCACTCGACTTAATGATGATCCGTCTACCTCCTGGAGAGACTTCGTGATGTTTGCTGTGTGAGTGATTATCCCAAACAATGGAATCAGTGAGGGTAAATTGACTGAATTCAATGTAGGTAGCAATCCCGCCGCCTCTGTCATGTGCCGTGTTTTGTGTAATCGTGCAATTCGTGATTGTTACCAGCCCCCGCGTCGAAATAACATCAATCCCGCCGCCAGTCTCCGTTGCCGTATTTTGCGCGATGATGCATCCAGAAATGTCAGCATCTCCTGTTGGGCTACAATAAATTCCACCACCGTATTCGGCTCTGTTTTGTTTGATGATACAATCCTGGACCTGCACACTGGATGTTTCGCTACATTCAATCCCGCCGCCTGCATTCTGCTCAATATGGCAATTGGTAATAGATGTGCCGCGTGCGAAAAAAGTGCATACGATGCCACGTCCGCTGTTTTGAATCACTGTGCAGTCTTTTATGATAGCCGGACTTAAATCGAAACAGACAATTCCACTACCAATATTTTTTGAAACGGTGCAATTATCGAAAATCACTGATTGGGGGTTGTTAAATGTCCATACGCCTTCTCCATCAATGAGGGCACCGCCACCAAGACCTGATGCCGATCGATTTTGGGAGATTATGCAATCTATTATGTGTACTGTGGTATCTTTCCCATAGATACCACCCCACCTTGACCGAAGAAGCGTGTCGCTGTCGCTCGATTTTGCGTAACGACACAGTTTTGAATCGTCGGTGAAGCGGTGTGGCAGTAGATACCACCGCCAAGATCGTGCACGCCGTTTTTGATCGTGAAGCCATCCAACACCGAAGCGCGGGACTCTTTGCTTTCAAAAGCGAAGCCTCTCGTATTTGGTGTTTCCTCACAGTCAATAATCGTTGCTTCGGCACCATTGCGGGACTTGACGGTAATCTCTTTTCCACTAAAACTGATGTTGACGTTTCCTTCACCGGTATAAATGCCGTCGCTGACCAAAACCGTGTCCCCATCTTCTGCGGCATCAATACCCGATTGAATTGTGAGTTGATCTGCGGGGACATGAATCGTTGCGGCAAACGTTGACATACTCAGCCACAACCAACCGACAACAGGCATAATATACATGTGCCATCTATGTGTTTTTAGGATCATGGATGCCTCCTGTTTCAGTTTTAGCGGCGTATGAGATCGATTCGACGCAATGCAATATCTATGAGCAAAAGACAGAGTGCTGTGATGAGAAAAGGTTTCCAGAGGTGAATCCGAAGTGTAACAGGGGCTTCAGGTGCCCGAAACGCCTCTTCCACTGCAACGTCGAATTTACCACCCGATGTTGCTGAGAGTTGACCCAGGAGCGATTCATCAGCATTGTGGACAACATATTCTTCAGGATAGGAGACCACAGTGCCAGTCACTTGGGTATTAACAATTTCACCCGCCTGTTTTTGCATGATGTTAACGAAATACGGTCCCACCTCTTTCGTCGGAAAATTGAGTTCATAATGTCCCGGCGCGCTCTGTGTGACGGCGAGCTGCTGCTTTTTAAGGTTGGGTCCGATAAGGGAGATGTCGCTCTCCAATTCGTTCAGGAATTCTCCAGTTTCCCCGAGTGCATCAATCGCAAGGTGAGCGGTGCCTTTTTCTTTGCTGATCCCTGCTTGAAAATTGCTGAGTGTCGTTTTCCGCATCGTGTCCCGAACGAGCTGCGTCCAAAACTTACCGTATCCTGGCCACTCCAGCCAATCGGAAGCCCATCGTGCCTTGGCATCAGAGGTAAAGGCAACGGATTTTCCCAGTCCATACTGCCAACTCGCAAGCAGTGGATCACCGCGGTCGGAGACAAGAAAAGTTTCGGCAGTAGGACGCGGTTGCGTAGCCACGTAACCGAGGAGGAACGGCGCGAGTCCCAAATCAATGCCGCTCAAAACTTGGGTAGGCTTAATCTGTTGAGGTATAAAGGGCTCATCAATGATTGCAGATTTAGATGCAGTGACGGTCTCCTTCGCGAATATCTGCGGGACATTATACGGGTCTTGGGTGAAATACTCACGTCCGCCGCCCCAATTGGCGAGATTACCCAGCATGTTCATATCAGCACCGCTCCCGATACCAACCGTTGAGATTGTGATATTTTCGCTATACATGGAATTCGCAATGCCATACCAGTCACCAGGGGTCGAATGTCCATCACTGAGAACGATAACATGCTTGAGTTTAGCGGTTGTCTCTGTTAAAGCAAAGTACGCCTGTTCGAGCGCAGGATAGAGATTTGTGCCACCACCCGCAACGATTGAACCGATCTGATTCGAGAGGTATTGCTTATCAGAAGCATCGTGCATCTCTGCAATCCAGAAAGGGGATCCATCAAATGCGATGACCCCGATTTTATCGCGCTGTCCGAGAAGTTCAACCGATGCCCGTGCTGCCTCTTTTGCTAACTCAATCTTGATCCCGCCCATACTTCCCGATTTGTCGATAACCAGAACGATTGCCAGAGAAGGGGTCTCCTTTTTCTTCTCCGAGTCGGTGCGGACAGGCAGTATCTCTTCAATCGGTGTTTTGTAGTAGCCGCCGAGTCCGAAACTGTTCTCGCCTCCGAGCATCATAAAACCGCCACCGAGGTCTTGAACATAGGTACGGACGAGATCCATCTGTTTTTCAGTAAGTCGATTGGCGGGAACGTCGCTGAAGATGATAAGTTCATAATTTTGCAAGTCAGCAAGTTCGTTCGGGACACCCAATCCGTTGCGAACATCCACGCGTATCTTGGCATCTTCAAGGACTCTCGTCAAATAGCGCGCTTGCGACTCGTTTTCGTCAATGAGGAGGACTTTCGGCTTGCCAGTAACAGAGACAATACCGAGGGCACGGTTGTTATCGTAGCGTGTGTCTTGTGTCGTGCGGCAGATCGCATCGTAGGTAAGCGTCCCACTCTCCATGGCTGTCTGCGTAAATATCACCCGATTTTCACCCGCTTCAAGCCGAGCCTCCTGTTTTGCCACCTCGAATTTATTCTTGAAGAGACGGATCTCCGCGACATCTTCATGGTTGCTGTGGATTACAACCTCAACATTAAACGGGGCACCTTGTTTGACTTGCGCTGGCATATCAAGCCGCTGAACCATAACTTCCGGTTCATCACTCGGATATACCGGCACCGTGTCGATTTGTATCCCGAAGTCTTTTCCGCGGAGTGCTGTATGAAGCGCATCACCTTGTGTTTCGACACCATCTGTGATTAAGACAATGCGTTTGTTCGCATTTGCAGGGAAAAATCCCCATGCCTTCTCAAGAGCCTGCGCGATATCCGTTGTATCGCCAGCATCTTCATCCGTATCTAACCATGTTTTTTTGATTTCAGCAAGTTTCAATTCCGTATCAGGTTCATCTTCACCTTCTGATAATCCTTGGATGACTTCTGCCTTGTCCGTAAATGCAATGAGACCGGCTTGTTGATTCCCACCTTGCGATTTCATAGCTGCGTTGATATAATCCGTCGTTTCCGTCAATCCGTCGTCTGAGATACTATCTGAGATGTCTGCCAGAAACATAACTGCTAATTTCTCATCGGTTTTCAGGTATTGAACGTCTGCAACACTTAGGATCAGTAAAAGGACAATGATGATTCGAGTGATCAGACTCATGATTCGCTGCGTTCGCGACAGGTCCACGAGACTACGGCGGTAACCGTAGTAGAGGAACGGTAGCAGCAGTAGCAGTAGCAGTAAAAACGGTCGTGTAATTTCCATCATTGTCTTCGGACAGGGGACTCTATGCTTGAGCATAGAGGGGAATGTCCGCTCCTTTCATGATAAATGTGTGAGTATGAGTTCAGATGAATACTCAGGTATGATTGAACCGTATACTCACACGAATAATAGTGGTAATTTCCCTTTCGGGTTATATGTTGCCCCATCCCGATCACAATACCCAAGATGAGTGAGGCTTGGGGAGCACCCTTAAATAAGCACCTACCACAGATACTTATCTTTTAACACACATTGTTCAGGCTGCCACGCCCAGGTATCGTGATATATTACGGTAGTCAATGAGTTGCCCTCGTCTGATCTATAGACTTGGCTGCCGTATCGGACAAGCCCCGTCCTTTAGGGCGGGGTCACTGACTTGATATCGCCAACGAATATGCCATTGCTACCGTTCCCAGAAAGATCCGTAACGGTCTCGCCTTCGCCTTCTTCAAATGTCCACATCCCTTGAATCGTATTTTCATCAATCTTTGTATCACCTGTCAATACCATTGCGAAAGTAAATACAATAATAGCACTTATAATGCGCATGTAATTCAGATACCGTTTTGCCAAAAACATGATTTCTCCTGTAAGTCGCGCTTGATAAGGTCCCGATTTTTAATATTTCAATAATTATAGCATATCTACTTATGAATTACCCTCAATTTAAGCGGGCGTGGTGGCAAGAGCCTGAATGTCAGCCCCCTCTTTTCGTATCTGTAGGTCGAGGTATAGAAGCGTAACCCCGATGATCCCAATTGGAAAAATGAGGGTATTAATGATTCGATCACTCCATATCATAATAGCGAAGGACAGTGTATCGGTATCCATAGTGAAATCCCTTAGTATCCATTTGACAATATCATCAGAGGCTGTTACACCCTCTACTTTCATTAAAACAAGGATAGATAGGACCGTGATTTGGAGTATACGCTGAATCGCGAAACTTATCACAGAAAAGGAGATTAGCATGCCCCAGACGTACCACCAACTTCCACGGGTGAGTTCATTGCTCTTTTTAAAAGCGTGTCGGATGGAGGTACCCTCAAGCAGTACAGCTGCAGTGGCGAATGCCCAACGCACGACAAAGTAGATTGAGAGCGGCGAAAGCACTAACGGAATGTACCGAGTCCACGTCAATCCTGGTCTTATCACGAAAGTTATTAAACGAGAAATGATGCTCCCCCAATGCGCGGAGAAACTGGCTGTAAAAGGTATAGAAACTAACCAAATGGAGACAAATAGCGTGGGTGTCAGTTCGTACGCCACCACAGAAAGTATAAGAAAGATGATAGCAGTGCGCGGTATCTCGGAGACGAAACTCCACGGGAAATTACACGCCAATATGTACCAAAACCGCTGTCCGGCTTGTTTCAATGCGTCGCGGCTTTTAATGTGTCCACCTAAATGGATTGCAGCCGTTACGACGATGATTCCACCCATGCCTATAAGCGCGAAGGATATTCCAATAAATTCTATTATATACGATTTCAGGAAGAAATGCGGGAGGAAACGTCCCAACAAATATCTTACTAAATTTTCACAAAAAACGAAGGCGATAATGCCCAGAAATAGCAGAAAATGTCTCCGATAGAGACTGAAGATGGTATCCAGAATCTCGCCGAATCCCATCGGTTGGAGTGTGCGAGTGCCACCGTTGTCCACTTGTGTTGCATTAGCAAGGTTTGACATCTGTTTCCACTTACATTAATTGGCTGTCGTTGGCTTGTAACTCAATATCAAATCCTTCCTTTCGTATCCGAAGGTCGAAATATAGAAGGGTGACACCGATAACCCAAATTGGGGCGGTCAAAGTTCTAAGAACTAAATCTGCGCAAGTCATAATCGCATAAAAGAGAAGGTTGCTGCTGTCAAAGTCTGTTTCCATTACTAACCATTCGAAAAGGTCTTCGAGGTTTGTTGCGCCCGCTAATTTTGTTAGAATAAGAATTGCCCCAAGCGAAAACTCCAATATATAGTGAATCGCCGCACTTAACATAAGAATCAAAGCCAATATCCCGAAGACTCGCCACCATGTGCCGCGAACGAGTTCACTGCTACGTTTGAAGGCATCTTTTATGCCGGTTCTCTCAATCAAAAAAACTTCAGCGACAAAACTCCAACGCACCATAAAATAAAGTGAGAAAGGCAGAACCGCAAAAGGAATGAATAGGGTTGCTTCCAAGTTACCCGCGGCAAAAGGTAGCATAATAAAGAGAACGATAATTGGAATCGTCAAGGGCAGTGCCCATAGAAAATAGCATCCCAACAAGTGCCAAAAGTGTCGGAGCGATTGCTTCAACGCAGCACTGCTTGTGATATGTCCGCCGAAATAAATTGTAGTCGTTGCGACGATTATCCCACCGATACTTACAACCTCAAAGGGCATGTCAACTAAATTTGCAACAAGGTTTTTTAGATCAGAACCGTGGAGAAAACTCTCTATGGAATGTTTTACGAGACTTCCAAAGAAATAGAAGGTGATAACACCAAGGAAAAGGAGAAAATGTCTCCGATAGAAACTGAAGGTTATATCCAGAATCTCACTAACTCCCATCGGTTGGAGTGGCGGAGTATTGCTGTTGTTGGCTTGTGTTGCATCTGTTATCGGCATAGGCACTTTATCTACTTAGATTGTCAAGGCTATCTGATTATTCTTTGAGGTCTCACGGAAGCAAGGGGATAGCGCACAAATTTTAATCAATTCTTCTGCGTTGATATAAGAACCATTCAACAACGCTCAATCCCACGGCGAGGAATACCAAATAGACCCACGGTGGATAGCGTAAAATCGCAGTGCCCCCCGGTGTTACGGACGCTTCAAGTAGATCTTCGACTGCTGGATCCGGACCGATGTGTGATTCTGTCTCGTCGGCAAGATTGACTGACCATACCGTGCCACTATCTTCCTCCGTAAGCTCAGATGCCGCCGGTGCGGGTGCGTCTTCGGTTGTAGCATCGACTGCCTCCGAGATTTTCAGTTCATAGAAACCGGCGCGCTGCGTCTGATCAAAAAGCAATTCATCCCGTTCAATAGGGATTTCCCACGTTTTGTCTCCAGGGCCTGTGATTTTTGCGAGTTTTGGAGTGTCTGGCGGCGAATCAGTTTCTGTCTCTAATTCCGGTTGGATAGTAGCGTCTACCGATTCAATTCGCTGTTTTAGGACCTCCCCCGTTCGAAGATGGTGCTCCTGAATTTCAGAACGCTGTTGGAACCACTGAATGGTGTTAGCAATAATCACTGGAAAAGCGATGCGTAACGGCAGGTCGGATTCCAGGATATTGATAGCAGCGAAGACAATTTTTCGGTTCGGTGTAACATCAATAAACAACACTGGAGATTCAAACGAACGCGCAAGGACCTGTGCTGTTGAGGGCGGCGTGACCTGATATGCTGTGCCGATCTGAACGTTCTCCAGATGGACGTGCTGCAGGATAGGATGCGTCCGTTCCCAATCCGTAATAATCGGTGTCTCCAACGCGCCGCCGATATTCCATTTCAATTCAGGATTACCGGTCTCTGACGAGGCAGCAGGTGGGTAAATAAACATATAATTCCCATCACCGAGGGTGGGTGGACTGTAGCGATCGAAAATGACGACCTGATACGGCTGTTTCTCTTGCGAGTTCCCACTTACAGGGAGCACATCAGTTTCATATTCAGTGGATGTAAGGACAGTGAGTTTTATCTGTTCATCAACAGCGAGTGCCTTTTGGAGAAACGGATTTCCCGCTGTCACGAGCAGAACAGGGATCAGATCACGTTTCGGGAGCGTGGCATAAGCGGTATTGTCCGTTGGGAGTGCGTCCTGAACGTCTAAGACCGCTTTGAGTTTCCCGCCTTCAAACGCAAAGTTACTGAAAATCTCGGATTTACTCTCGCCGGGCGCAAGGTTGTATGGACGCACATCAAAGAGATTTTCATCGAAATAGAGTTCAACGTTGAACTTCCGCTCTGTTTCCGAGGCGTTGACGACGCGCAGCAGCGTTTGATAATCGAAGGCATTAACGAGACTCTTGCGGACACGAAATTGTGTAATCCCGACATTATCCTTTGCTTCACCTATCTGGATCAAACGGCGTTTAATTTCTGGAGCCTCGTCCGCTTCCGTTTTACTGTTAAGTTTGGCGAGTAGTGCTTCTGAAATGGATTGAAAATCGCTGAAGATAACAATTTCAGGATTAGGTTTTGTTTCGGCAATCGCATCAGCTAAGTCATAAGCGGGTTCAAGGTTCGTGCTGATGTCGGTGGGTTGAATGGCATTGATCGCCTCTCGCAGCGATTTCTGATGGTTGGTAAAAGGGATATGAATGACAGGTTGTGTATGTGAGCTAATCACTGTCATTTCGTCCATGAAACGGAGTCCATCTACGGTTCGCAGGGCACTTTCTTTAGCGGATGCTAACCGCGTGAGTCCTTCGCCTTCTTCTTCAATAGTGTTCATACTCGCCGATTGGTCAATAATCAGCACAAGCTGCCGGGCGGATTTTGTTATAAAAGCGAACTGCGGTCGTGCGATGGCAAGCACCAAGAGTGCCAGAAATAGCAGTTGTAGCAGGAGTGATAGGAGGTGCTTCAGGCGTTGGAACAGCGAAGTCGTCTGCCGCTCTCTGAAAAGTTCTTCCCAGAACATCAGTGTAGAAACAGGCTCGCGCCGCCGCCGGAGTTTAAGGATGTACAGCGCGATAATCGGGATGGCTAACCCAAATAGAAAAAGTGAGATAGGGGATAAGAAATTCATATTTTAATGGTTGCCAGTTATCAGTGGCCAGTCGCCAGCTAAAGAAAGGAAACCTGATGAACCAGACTTTCACTGCAAGGCACTCTTAACTGGAAACTCGTAACTGGAAACTGGTAACTATTAAGAGACAAAACCGCCCATCCTAAAAATGCGCAGGATGAGTTCCTCGAAAGGCGATTCTGTTGTCGTTCGGACAAGACTGATTTCGCGTTGCGTGCAATATAAATCCATGTCGTCGCAGTATTGTTGAAACAGTGCCTGATACCGCTTGAGATGGTTTTCGTTGATAGTAACCTGACGGAGTTCATCTGTTTCAACATCAACAAGATGGTAGTCCCCAAGCAGATCGGGGGCGGCTTCCTTCTGATCGATGATATGGATCACGAAGAGCTCGTGCTTTTGAAACTTCAACACATTTAAGCCCTGCGTAAACCCACTTGGATCGAAGAGATCGGAAATTAGGACGACAAGCCCGCGGCGTTTCGTCGTATGCACAAAATTGTGGAACGCATTCTCCAAATCCGTTTCACCAGTCCCGTTAATCTGATCAAGAAAATCAAGCACGGTAAAGATTTTACCCTTACCACGTTCCGTCGGGAGTCGGTTCACACCTGTGTTGTTGAAGGAAGTGATGCTTATCCGATCGAGGTTGGATAAACCGATGTAAGCGAGCGCAGCGGCAACCCGTTTGGCATAAATCAGCTTTGGCAATTCACCGCCATAAGTCATTGACTGACTGGCATCCACAAGGAAATAGATGTGCAAGTCTTCGCGTTCTTCGTAGAGTTTCAGCAGGAGTTCATCCAAGCGTGCGAAAGCGTTCCAATCAATGTAACGAAAATCGTCGCCCGGCGTATAGTTACGGTAATCGGCGAATTCGACGCTGACACCACGGCGTGTACTGCGACGTTCTGCCTTGATACGTCCGGCAAAAATCTTCTTAGAGACGATATAGAGGTATTCAAGTTTTTTGAGGAATTCGCTGTCAAAGGCGGACTGTGTGTCGTTCATCATTCAATCTCTTCGAGCAGATGCTGGATGATGTGGTCCGGATCAATTCCCTCCGCCTCGCCTTCAAAACTCAGGATAAGACGATGCCGCAGACTTGGCAGTGCGATGGCTTGAATATCCTCGCGGGCGACATTATACCTACCGTCGAGGATTGCCCGAACCTTCCCACCAAGAATCAACGCTTGCGCGCCACGCGGACTGGAACCGTACCGAACATATTGTTTCGTGAGTTCCGGTGCATCCTCCGCTTCGGGATGTGTCCCCAGGACAAGTCGCAAAGCGTACCTACGCACGTCTTCAGCGATGAGGATATCTCGGACGATCTGTTCCAAGGCGTTAATCTGTGTACCATCACAGACTTTATCAACGGACGGCATCTCGCGTCGCGTTGTACGCTCCATAACGAGATCGAGTTCGTCAAGGCTCGGATATTCAACTTTGAGTTTGAAGAAAAAGCGATCCAGTTGTGCTTCGGGCAGTGGATAGGTGCCTTCCATCTCTAACGGGTTTTGTGTCGCCATGACGAAGAAAGGCAACTGGAGTTGGCGCTGCTGTCCGGCAACGGTCACAGATTTTTCCTGCATCGCCTCTAACAAGGCGGACTGGGTCTTGGGGGTCGCACGGTTGATTTCGTCGGCAAGAATAAGGTTGGCAAATACAGGACCTTGTTGAAACTCAAAGAATTTGCGTCCGTCTTCATCTTCAGCGACAACGGTCGTACCGATGATGTCGGCAGGCATCAGGTCCGGTGTGAACTGAATTCGGGAAAATTTGAGATCTAATACCTCATGTAACGTCCGGATGAGCAGGGTTTTACCTAAACCGGGGACACCCTCTAACAACGCATGTCCACCTGTCATGAGACAGACCAAAACCCCTTCGATAATTTCTTTTTGCCCGACGATTTGTTTGGATACTTCTTGTTGTATTTTTAGGAAGGTTTCGCGAAATTCTTCGTATTTTTGTTCGGCGTGTTCGGACATATTTTTAAATTACCTTGCGGTTAAATAACGTGGGTTTGAACAATAACGCGCCACTCTTAAATCCGCGCTCCATTTCATTACGCGCTACGTTTTTTGTTTTAATAAATTGCGAGCCACTGGAATATAGAAAGCATATCACTCCTATTGTATTTATCAGTGGTCAGTGGTCAGTTAATCTCTGTGGCGGTAACATTTTCTGCCACCGCCACAGCATGTCTCTTAACTGTTCTCACTGCGAAGCATGAAAACTGAAAACTATTCATCACTCGGTTTGATCGACTCGAAATAGCGTTTCACGTAAAACTTGTAGCCTAAAGGAATCTGCTCTTCGGTGAGTGCGTCCTCGGAAAGTTTCTGATATTTCGTGTACGCATCTTTGTAACTGACAGCGGATTGCTGCCCTTCGGCTGATGTTTTGGAGGTTTGAACGGTAGAGCTGCCTTCTCCCTGTACACCGGTAATCTGTTCGAGATTAAGCGTGGAATCAAGCGATATTGCTTGCTGACCGAGTTGTCCCGCAGAAGTTGCTCTTCCTGCGCTGTTGCTCGGACTTTGGCTCAGCGCGTAGGTCAATCCTTCCTTATTACTTTGGCACACACCAGCAATACCCGCTTTGCACGCTTCGCATTCCGAGAGCAATTTTGCCAACTGTAGGTCCCGCTTTTTCAGGAGTGCGAAATTCCGCATCTTTTTGCTTGACGCACGGAGCCGTGTCTGTGCACCAGACACATCATCGTTAGCCAGACCTTCCCCCGCACCTGATAGTTCAGTGCCGAGTCCGTCGAGATCTGTGCCTTGTAGGCTCTTGCCACCGCGTTTAAGCTCATCAGAAAGATTTTGGCGTTTTTCCTTGTCGAATTCGGGTAACTTTTCTGTCACCTTGTCGAGTTTCGATGCCGCCTGCTGGTAATCTCCCTGTTTCAAGTGCTGCCCGAATTCACCTAAATACGGGTTACCGATGAACTGTTGCCCTAATCCACTCATGAGTGCTTCCTGCTGCGCCATCTTGAGCGGGTTAACTTTCGATTTCAACAGTGCGCTTAGTTCTGTCATTCTGGCGAGTGCTTCTTTCGGGGTGATCTGCGGTTTCTTGAGTTCGAGTGCTCTTTTCTCAATCTCTTTCAAAAGCTCCTGAAGTTCCTCATCTTCGTTCTGTTCTGCTTCTTTCTTCGTCTTCTCAATTTCTTTCAAGAGTGTGTCTGCTTCCGCTGCGATCTGCGGTGAGAAGTCTATTTCTGTTGAAGTCGCTGATGGCGCGAAAAACTCGACGAACGAAAATCCGACGAGAAATATGGCGACAAGCACGATAAATTTGGTCTCGCGCGGTACGGTATAACGCGCAACTTTATTCATCGGCATTGCCTGCAACCTATTGGAGGTATCCTGAAGTTGGAGTGCTGTCAAGGTTTCATCGGTACGGTGTTGAATCTGTTCCAAGCCGCTTATAACCCGATCCTTAAGGGACGCGTCTGCGTCAATGACCCGTGCTGCTTCATGGAGACTCACAGGTCGAAGGAGACGAAACCCTAAAGCACCGATGGCGATCCCCAATACCACCCAGAGAAAAACGAGTGGTGGGATGTTAAAGGCAGTGACGCTATCAACGATGACTAACGGGACACACGCCAAAAATCCATAGAAAAGGAATGTCGCGAACGTCTGAAAATATCGCTGGATGTTCAGACGGTGGCGGATGCGCCGAATTTTTTCAAGAATCAATTTTTCCTGCATAGGAAGTGCTCCTTTTGTGGAAGTACCCGATTTACCGTTTGAGTCGTTTCAGAGTTATTGCTGTCAATTATAACAAAGGTTCTGCTGAATGTCAAGACATTTTTGTAGCTGGATTCCCGATATGTTTACGGTGTTACCTATAGTGACACATATTAAGGGTGAATTGGTTGCATAATTTTTCTGTACCAGTGAATTTCTACTTAAAAACTTGCGCAATACGGAATGAAAAGACAGATTATCCACGGCTAATCCGATTCCGATTCACCGATTATCAAATCGTCAAACGGATTGCCGTCTGTGTCGGTAATCCGTAGATAGAAACCCAAGAAATAGGTATCCTCACTACAGACCTTGACGAGGATGCTGTTTTCACCCGGCTTGAGCGTTACCGGGATGGTATCCTGATCCATTGCTATGGAACGGGATTCGCTGTGCGTGAAAACCGCTTCGCCGTTCAGCCAGAACTTCGTTTGGTTACCAGTGCCGAAGCGGAGTTCAACTTTTCGCTCGTCCGGTGAGTTCACAGAAGTCCAAGCATAAACGGTGTTCCAATTGTTGCCTTTGTCGAAAATTTTCTCAAGATCAACGTAGCCGTCAAAAGTGTCATCTGCCCGTTTTTCCCAATTCACCTGCCCATCTACGCCGTCGTATTGGGCAGTTGGATCAATTTGCGTCGTATCCTCTGGAATGTAAGCCGTATTGTAACCGATGCCAGCGGCGTTATCAAAGGGTCCGACAATCCACCAAGCATTTTCACGGAGGAATGCGGTTTTGTCCATGGACGCTTCTGCTTTCTCGGGCAAATCGCGTTCACGGTAAAATCGCGCCAGTGTGACGTTGGCGTGCAGCTCGGCGGTTGCGTTGTCCGAAGTAGCATCCTTCAGTTTATTCACCATTTCAACGTACTGCTTTTCATCCTTGGCGTTTTTGCCTGCTTCGGCGACGTTCGACCACATCTCCCGCGTCATATCGTCGCCAACGAAGTAGTACCGATCCATGTCGTTCATGCTGCGTTTGAATTGTTCGAGTGCTTCTTCATACCTATCATTCGCCACATACGCTTCTGCCAAAGTTGCGGCGTAATAACCGCTACCTGACATTTGCAAGGCGCGCTCGGCAAGTTCCAACGCCAATACTGGCATGATAGCTTTGCTGAGAAGTTCATCAGCAAGTCTCCGATAATCCCAAGCGCGTTGGTTCCGGTTTACCTCTTTCTGTCGAATCGCCAGCCATTCGGCGTATGCAGCATCCGCTTTTTCGGGGTTGTCCATCTCTTTGTAGGCATCACCCAACAGTCCGAGTAAAACGGCACTTTTATGCATTTTGGGTTTCAGTTCTTCAAGGATAGCAACCCCCTTGTCTTTTTGATCCTTGTCAGCATAGAGTTTCCATAGACCGTTGAGTGCGCTGTTATATTCGTGTTCCTCAAGGGAAGCCTCCAAGGCGCGTCGGTATACCATTTCAGCTTCTGATAACTGATCGCCTTTCGTATAAACCCCAGCCAACAGGCTGTAGAATTGATATGTAGTCGGATCAAGTTCGATCGCCTTTTCATAAGCGGTGGCTGCCTTCACTAAGCGGGCTGCTGCGTCCATCTGCGTCGATTTTTGAGAGAGAGTCCCAATCTTTTTATACCATTCGGTATTGTCAGGTTGAAGTTCACTGAGTTTCTCGTATTGCGCGATGGCTTCGTCAATATTTCCACTAAACTCATGGGTTTCCGCGAGCGCGAAGTGAGCATCAGGATTATCAGGGTTTTCTGCGATCTTCTGCAACTGATCTGGTATCTGCTTCTCGTAAAGGTTCCCCTCTTTGTAAGCGCGGCGTATTGCCATCTCTGCATTCTGGCGAGCCTCATCATATCTGGCGGTGTTTGCCATCTGTCGGTAGGCAGTAACGGCTTTTTCATACTGTTTGGCACCGAGATAACTTTTCCCAAGAATCTCGTATAAATACTCCGTGCTTGAGTAGCCACCATGGCTTTGACTTGAAGCGATCGCGTTTTCGCCTAACTTGATAGCAGTATCATAGAATTCACCGTCTATACAAATAGATGCGAGTGCCGTAAGGAACCATGAATCCCCTTTGCGATTGTTCGTCGAAAGCGCGATGGCGCCCTTGTCCAACATCTCTTTTGCCAGATCAGGTTGGTTACTTTTATGGAACGCAGTGGCAGCATAGTAAAAACCGCGAACATTACTCGGTTTTGCCTCACAGAGTGCTTGATAGGCTGCTGCAGCCTTATCGTGGTTACCTGCATTCCGATGGATCTCAGCTATCATTTCGAGGACAGCCAAATTACCCGTATCCGCTTCGAGTCTACCTTCAAAAATGGTTTGCAGTTGATCAAGTTTCCCTTGGCTTTTATAGACGTTAATCAAGACTTCACGCTCCTCATCTCCACTCAGCATAATCTTGACACCAGATGGACCGTGCATTCTTGACATACCGGTTGATCCGGATTGGGAGAGCGTCTCATAGAGTTCCATTGCCAAGTCGTTCTCACCGATTTGCGCATATAACTTCAAGAGTTGATTGGAAATCTCACTCCGATCCCAACTTTGCGAGGTCATCTCCAATGCTTTCTTGTAGGCATTTATCGCTTTATCGACTTCGCCAGCACTACGGTAGTTTTTGGCACGCGCTTTCTGCATCTCAAGCGTCAGTGTTCCCGCCTCTTCCGCCTGCTTTAGCATATCCTCTAACTTACCTTGGCGGCGGTGGATATCCATGAGCTGCCGCTCAATATTTTGCCGTTCCCAGTCTTGGCTGGTGTGTAGAATGGCATCCTCAAACGCTTTTTCAGCGGCATCCAAATCATCTTTGCGGAGATGTAGCTGCGCCAGTTGAACAAATGCCTGTCCATCACCGGTCCCCAGTTCAATCGCCTTTTTATAGGTATCAATCGCTTCATCAACCTGGTCGTTGGCAGCATAGAGTTTCGCGAGGCGACTGTAGTGCACACTACTCTCTGGATCCGTTTCAATATATTGCTGTGCAAGTTCAACCGCTTCAGTCGTTTTGTCAGCGTCCTGATAGGTGTCAACGAGTCCATCCTGATACTTTGTATTTTCGGGATCGGCTTCAAGCAACACTTCCCAGATATCAATCGCCTTATCGTGCTGATTTCGGCGTGAATAGAGTTTCGCGAGCTGTGCGCGTGACTCGAAATCCTCAGGCATCACTTTTGCGATTCGCTCGTAGATGTCAACCGCTTTTTTGACTTCGCCGCGCCGCGCGTGCTGTTGCGCCAATGTGCGTTGCATCCCGACATTGAACTGCTCCGTTTCTTCAGGCGGCACGGTCGTTGATACCATGCCATCGCGTCGGCGTTTAATCTCCATCAATTGGCGTTGTGCCTGGTCACGACTCCACCCTTGCGCTGAGAAATCATTGATAATATCAGTAAGAAGGACTTCAGCATCATCCCACATCTCGTGTTGCATGTAAGTGCCCGCAATTCGCTCTTTTTCATAGAAGGAGCCACCGCGTTGTAGCAGGAGCAGCGTTCCCATCTTACGAAATACCTTCTGTGCCCTCTCCTTTTCGTCTTGTTGGGCGTACACCGCGCCAAGTTTCTGATAGATTTCTGAGAGTCCCCATGTGTTGCGTGATTCCATTTTTTCAATTGCGGACTCAAGCAAGTGGCGTTCACGTTCCCGATCGTTCGCCCCGCGGTAGGCATCTGCCAAGTTGGTTAGCCACCGTGCGTTCACTGCCCCCGTATCTTTATCAAGCAGTTGGTTAACGAGTGTCGTTGAACCCTCAAGATCATCCGCTGCGATCTTCATTGAGGCGACGAGGTAAAGCAACGTCATGTCCTCTGGCTTCTCAGCGAGTTTCGCTTCATATTCCGTTACCAACGCTGCTATTTCGCCCGATGCTTTGTAGAGTTCAATGAGTTTTGAAACGATTTCGACTTGCGTATAAGGATCTTGCGATAATTTTGTATCTTCTGTTTCTAACACTTCGCGCAAGCGTTGGATCGCCTTTTCAGGTTCACCGGCAGCAGTATAAGCAGCGGCTAAGTCGCGGTATGTATAGAGTTGATTCGGTTGAACCTTGATAATCTGTTCGTAGATTTCTACAGCTGCTTCAGCGTTGCTGTCCATAAACCGACTCGCCGCAGTTTGTGCGAAGTCGTTACCGAAGTTCCTACCGATAGAGGGTGCGATCATCTCCTTTGCAAGCGAGACGAGTTCATCAATTTTACCTGCTTGAACGAAGGTATCAATGACCTCCCAGTAGTTGTAACCGAGCACGTTCGGGTTGTCTTTGAGCAGTGTCGTGTATTGGGTAACAGCCCCTTTCGCCTGTCCACTCCGCTGCAGCATCTGTGCATACCGTTGCCGGATCATGCTATCCTTGGGACGCAAGGCGATTGCTGCCTCAAATGCTTCAGCCGCCTTTTTAAGTTGATTCGTTGATTCATAGAACGTTGCTAACTTGGCTTGTGCTTGAAACGAATCCGGATTCTTCTCTACGGCTTCAACCAACTGCGGTTCACGTTCTCGGACGGCTTTAGAACGTCCCGCCATGCGTGATGCCTGCTGGAAGTGCCACGAGTACAACGTGCGACCGTATCGATCGCGTTGGTTGGCGAACCGCAAGGCGCGTTCGGCGAGGCGCGCCGCATCTTTCCCGCGCCCCAACTCTTCCAAATGTCGACTCATATTTATTAGGAAGTTCGGATCACGCTCCCCCATCGCCAAAGTCATCGCTTTCTTAGCGATGGCAATTGCGTATTGTGTGAGTCCGCTCTGTTGGAGTTTTTCTGAGAACTGATGAAGTTCTCGGGCACCACTCGGTGAATTGAGTACCTTTGACACCAATTCGCGGACAGTAACAGTATTCCCCGTGTGGGCGGCAAGTTGAAGGGTCAGATCATAATACTGACGACGGTTTCTTGCGTCTACCGCGGCGATCTCTTTGAGTAAGTCTAACACTATCGCGTGCTGCCCTGTCTGAACCGCAGCAAAAACGGTGTTGAGTTTGAGCGTAAGGTCTTCAGGGAATTCCTTTTGCAGTCCGGAGAGAATCTCCTGCGATGCCTCGCGCTGCCCTTCCCACCAGTAGCAGTAACTAAGTGCTAAAGCGGGATAGATGCGATCTCTACCTTTGGCAGTATCCAACTCAGTCTGTAATTTGGCGTACAACATCTCCTGCGCATCTCTTGTTAACAGCTGGCTGAAAACCTGTTGGAGGTACTGCAAACGGCTCTGATTGTAGTATATCGTCGGTGATGGATAACTGGTCTGAAGCGGTGTGTACCCGCTGTAGGAATGGGACGAAGAGGCGAGGGTTGCAACACGCCGTGCGTTTGTTACGTTCGGTTTGCTACGCGCAAAGAATGTCCAGAGCAGATCAATCCCTTTTTCAGTCTGTCCTTCACGCATATAAGCGGCTGCAAGGCTTTCATAGATGCCTCTGTATTGGCTCCACTGCTGCTGGACAAGCAATGGCTGACCGGTTGTTAAAGTTCGGGGACCTTTCGGTAGGACTGGGACCGGAAGCTGTTCGAGGATTTTTTCCGCAGCATCCGTTCTGTCCATCTGCGCCAGGGTACTAACGATCCTCGCAGCAGTACTGAGATCGGTTACTTTTGCACTTTCAAGTTCCATGGCCAGTTTTTCTGCATCCGCCTTCTGTCCCGCACGATAGAAATTACTGGCGTATTGTGCGATATACCAGAGCCGCGCCTCAGCGTTTAAGCCTGTGATTCCGTCAAGGTGATTTTTGAATGTCTCATAACTGCGGTCCTTGAGCATCGCCGTATTCAATTGGATACTTTGATAAACCGGATCGTTCGGGGACACAGCGATCAGTCGATCCAATACTTCCGCTACTTTGTCAGTGTTTTCGGTTAATGTATAGATTTGTGCCAACGTCTCAAGCGTCTTTATATTCTTCGGGTTTGCTTCGGCATCTGCCTCGAATTGTTTGATCAGTGCCTCAAGTTTTCGCTGCTGCTGTGCGATGGTTGTCAACTGTACAAGCGCGCCGGCTTGCGCCTCTTCAAAGTTTTTCGGGACCCACTGCTGCCCACCTCTGCTGCTATAGGATCGTCCCTGAATATCCCAAGTGAGATTTTGGGGAAGATCGAATTTGCGTGTGTTGATTCCGGGGGGACCCCATGTTGGGCGGTATGCGCCCGCTGTGACGTTCTGCATTGCATTCTGAGGCGGTTCAGGCATGTCAAGAATCCGTTGGAAGTGCGGCTGTGCGCGGTCGAACTCATTCATGTTGACCAACGCTGCACCGAGCTGATACAAGGTAATATGCGCATTTGGACCCGTCGCTTTTTCCGCGGCGCGGTCGAGGACGGAAAGTGCTTCGTCCAGCAGCCCGTGCCGAATCAGGAGTGCTGCAAGTTTGATCTCCGCCGCAAGCGGCTGATTTTTGGCGTGCAGCAACTTCGTCCACGCCTGGATCGCTTCCTGTTCGCGTCCGGCATCAAACAACAACTCACCCAACCGTCGCTGATGATTCGGATCGGGGTGCGCCTTGACGAGCCGTTGTTGATAGGTGAGCGCGTCTTGGCTATCACCGAGATCAAGACTCACCTTGACAAGTTGTGCTAATAGATCCTGGTTTTCGCGCGTCCGGTCTAATGCGCGCGCCAGTTGGAAACGCGCACCCGGTAAATCACCTTCGTCTCGGTAAATCTGCGCCAATGCGGCAACAGGCCCTATACTGGATGTGTCTGTTTTCGACATCTGTTTCAACTTTTCTTCTAACTCGCCGCGTCGTCCCAAGTCATAATACACTTCGGAGAGAGATTTGACGAAAGCGAGTTTGGCGTTGACGCTTTCACTCAATTCCCAGCACCGCCAGTACTGCTCAAGTGCCTGTCGGGGGTTACCGGAGAGTTTGTAAATTTCAGCAAGTTCGGAACGGATGTCAGTGGCTTCGGGTCGAAGACGAATCGCTTGTTTAAGACTATCAACAGCGTTCTCATAATTCCCCATCTGTTTAGCGATTTGCGCCAGCATCTGATGTCCTTCAGGGTTACGCGGGCTATGCGCAATTGCTTGCTTCGCGGCATCCGTCGCTGCACCGAAATCCATTACTTTTAAGTGTGAACGCGCAATGTTCGCGTAGTACTCACGCGCGTTCGCGTTATCCACTTCAATGAGATGGGTATAAATGGCATTGGCATCATCGCGTAAGCCTTGCCGTGCGTAAATCTCAGCGAGCCAACGGTTGACCGTTACATCGCCGGGTTGCAGTGCTTTCGTCTTTAGAAGGATTTCAATGGCATAAGTGATGTTTCCAAGTTTGAGGTACATCTTAGCGAGTCGTTTGTGCATACCAAAGGCATCATCTGGCGCGCGCTTCGGTGCTTCAAGTTCCGCTTCCAACGCCTCAATTTGCGACACGAGTGTCCCTTGTCGTCGATAAATTTCGAGTTGTTGATCTCCCATCTGTTCTGCGAAAAATGCGTTAGGTGCGAGTGTCGCAGCTGCTGCGTATTCCGCTAACGCATCCTCATAGTCTTCATTCTCCATAAGCCGTTTCGCCAACGCTTCGCGATAGCGGTACGCATCGGGTGCCAACTCAACCGCCTTACGACTTGCAGCGATGGCTTCGGTACTGAAATCCTTTGCATCAAACAACTTCGCCAAGCGGTCATAATTCTCAGCGATCGCTTTATCGGCATCAACTATCTGGTTCCATGTTTCAACAACCTTTTCACGGTTTCCTTGGCGGAAATAGAATTCACCGAAATATTCGATGTAATCAAGATTATCAGGCGCGAGCGAAATCGCCTTTTGGTATGCTGCGACAGCATCTTCTATCCATTCGTTTCCAGCGTAGATTTCGGCGAGTGTGAGATACGTACTGGCATCGTCTGGGTTGCGTTCGCGCATCCGCGCATAGGTGGCTCTTGCGCTGTCTTCGTCTTCTAATTGCAAGTACAACTCGCCGAGTTCACGGTAGATACCGAAGTCGTCGGGCTGTTGCTCACTGAGGGATTCATACGCTGCAGCCGCTGCCTCGAATTTTTCGGCATCTCGGAACGCCGCGATTAGGTTCAGACGCAATCCAGAATCCGTTGGTGCCAATTCCAACGCTTTTTGATATGTCGCAATCCCTTCGTCGGGCTGCTGATTCTCAATATAGGCTGCGGCGAGCAATCCAAGGAGTTCGGGTTCATTCGGCGTCGTTTCGAGTTTTCCTTGATAGTGTGTGATTAAGCCTTCCCAATTACCGTCCGCTGCGTAAATGCCAATGATGCGGTGTTGAAGATCCTTACGTAGCCAGTTCCCCGGAGCCGTTAAGACGAGTGCGGCGTCGTAACTCTGAATCGCAGCTGCATAGTCGCCTTTTTCTTGGTGAATGTTCCCAATCTCTCGATGACTTAGGCAGACCCGATACGGATCGTCCGTTTTGAGTTCAATAATTGCTTGGTGTTGCGCGATTGCCTGTTCATAAAGTTCCTGTTCTCGGAAAAGGTCTGAGAGTTCAATACGTGCGAAGATGTTTTCTGGATCGAGTTCAGGGATCTTTGCCCACGCCGAAATCGCTGCATCCACTTGATCTCGGCTGAAATAGGCGCGTCCCAACGCCTTGTAAATCTCCATTAATTCCTCTGGAGATGCAGCCCGTGTCGCTTCCGACAATTCCGCGGCTTTCGTCAACTCACGGATCGCGTCCTCATGCCGACGCATCGTTGCATACATTTGTCCGAGCGTGAAGTGCGGATAATAATCTTCTGGCGCGAGTTCAACGGCGCGTTGATATGCTACAACGGTTTCGGTATCTTTTCCGAGGCGTTTGTGGATGTGTCCTAAGATAAGTTGGAGGTTTGCGTCATTGGGTTTGGCTTGCGCCGCTGCCTGATAATCGGCAACCATCGCATCCAAACCCGCGCCTTCGAGATAAAACTGATAAAGCCGGTCAAACGTACTTCCCTCTTTCGGGGTGCGATTGAGCATTGACTTGTAGCGTTCAATGATCTTTGCATCGCTCGTCTCATCTTGTGCGAAGGTAACGGATGCGAGACACAAGAGGCAGGCTATAAGGGACACGATGCACACGGTAATTACGCATTTTTCTCGTTTGCGCATAAGAATACCTCCATAGGGCAATAGGCAGTGTGAAAAAAGAGTGTTAGATTTTAAGTGGTTAATGGTTAATAGTTAATAGTGATTGGTTAAGAGTGCCTCACAGTGAGAGTTTCCAATAACCAACAACCAACAATAACGAATTTAAGTGCTTATGGGTTTACATAACAGTGACCAGTCACCAGTTGCCAGTGTCCAGTTAAGAGGGTAACGGGTCTATCAAGGTCTTTTCTTAACTGGAAACTGTTAACTGGAAACTGTTAACTTCAAAGCATTAAATTGCCCCACTGTCGATTAGCGTACTATTCGGTAGTTGGCTTGCGTTGCGTCGCTTTCATCTTGGAAGTTATTCGGTTCTTCATCTCCAAAAAGGTGCGCCGTCGTTTAATTTTCTTTAACTGTTGCTCTGCTCCCCTCCGAGTCCACCTTTGGACTGAAAAATCGTTAATAAGGTCAGTAAACAGGGCTTCTGCATCTTCTAACATGTCATGTTGAACATATATCTTTGCAACTGCCTCTTTCTGGTAGCTGCTGCCTCGCAGAAGGCGGAGGGCACCCATCTTGCGCAAAGTGTTCCGCGCCTTCTCTTTCTCGCCTTTGTGGGCATACACCATAGCAAGTCTCTGATAAGTCTCCGAAAGTCTACTGGAATTCCGCGGGGTAACACCCTTAACAGCGGCTTCAAGTAGACGGAGTTCCGAGTCTCGGTCACCTGCGATCCGGTATTCTAACGCGAGTGTGTCCAGCCACGATAATTTTCGGGCAGTAGGTGCGACTTTAAGGAGTCGATCAATCAGTGGTTTCGCTTCTTCGAGGTTACCTGCTATAACCTTCATCGAGGCAACGAGATAGAGCAGTGCTGGATCTGCTGGCTTCTCAGCAAGTTTTGCTGCATATTCCGCCGTCAAATTTTCTAATTCATCTGACGCTGTGCTGCCAGTCCGTAATCTACCGCTATAGATTTCAACGAGTTCTAATACGGTCTCCACTTCTGACGCGGTGCTGTCAGTCCCTAACCTACCGCGCAAAAGTTGGATTGCGTTCTCACGTTCTCCAGCGGCGACGTAGGCGGCGGCGAGGTCTCGATACGTGCCGGTCTGGTTTGGATAAACTTCAATAAACTTCTCGTAGATTTCGATCGCCGCTTTAGGGTTGTCGCTTCTGACACACCCTCGTGCTACGCTACGCGCGAATTGTTGACCGAAATTTTGCCCGATCGATGGAACCATCATCTCTTTCGTGAGTGAAACGAGTTCATCAATTTTCTCTGCTTGGACGAAGGTGCCTATTGCCTCCAAATAGTTGTAGCCGAGGACATTTGGGTTGTCCTTGAGAAGCAGCATATACTGATCAGCAGCCGCTTTTGCCTGTCCAGTTCTCTGTAACAGCTGGGTGTAGCGGTACCGGGTCATGCTGTCCTTAGGTCTCAGCGCAAGCAATGCCTTGAACGCCTCCGATGCTTTTTGATGTTGGTGGGTGCTTTCGTAGAAAATTGCCAACCTGAGATGGGCTCGGTGTGATTCTGGTTTTTTCTGCACAGCTGCGACCAATTTGCGTTCGCGGTCGGGAGCATCTGTGGCGCGACTCGCTAACCGCGTTGCACTCCGAAAATTGAAAGAATAAAGCATCTGCCCGTAACGATCGCGTTGGTTGGCGAAACGTAACGCGCGTTCCGCGATGTATTCGGCATCCTGTTCTTGTCCAAGTAGATCTAAATGTTGGCTCAAGTCCGTTAGAAAATTGGGGTCGCGTTCACCCACTGCCAGGTCCACCGTCTTCTTAGCAACAGCGACAGCAGACTGTTTAAAGCCGGCCTCATGGAGTTTTTCGGAAAACTGGTGAAGCTCTCGGACCCCGCTCGGCGAGTTCAGAAGTTTTGCCACCAATTCACGGACCCTGTTCCCGTTACCGCTACGCATAGCAACTTGTAGCATCAGGTCATAATATTGACGACGGTTCCTCGGTTCTACTTCAACAAGTTCCTCAAGCAGTGCCAGTGCTGTTTTGTGTTGTCCAGTTTGGATGGCGGTAAAGAAGGTGTTAACCTTGAGTGTAAGGTCATCTGAGAATTCTTTTTGCAACGTGGAGAGTATCTCTTGCGCTTTGTCACGTTGACCCTCCCACCAATAACAGTAACTCAACGCTAATCCCGGATATATACGTCCCCTGCCTTCTGTAGAATCGAACTCAGCCTGCAATTTGGCGTACAGGACTTCTTGCTGATTGTCTAATAACAACTGATTAAAAATCTGCTGCAAATACTGCAATCGATCTTGATCGTAGTATATCGTCGGCGAGGGGTAGGTTATCTGAATCGGGGTATAACCGGTGTAAGAAGGCGAAGCGTAGGCGAGTTTTGCGACGCGTCGCGGGTTTGCAGTGTTCGGTTGCGTGTGTTCCAAATAGGTCCAGAAGAACGCAGTCGCTTTCTCAATTTTCCCCTGACGCAGGTAAGCGTCCGCAAGGGTTTGATATGCCTTAACGAACTGGCTGTTGGCTATTGGCTGTCGGCTATCAGCAAGAGGGGTTCGTTTAATCAAAAGTCTCTGGCTGACGGCTGACGGCTGACGGCTGACGGCTAATTGCGCGAGGACTTTCTCTGCTTCATCCATCTTGTCCATCAAGACAAGGACATCGACCAGCATAACGCCACTGCTGAGGTCAGGTACTTGGATACTTTTGAGCTCGTCCAACAATTTTTCAGCATCTGCCTTTTTGCCACGCCGATAGAGGGTCTTAGTGTATTGGACGATATACTGATACCGTGCTTCGGGGGTCAGTCCGGTCAGTTCATCAAGATGTTTTTTGAATGTTTCATAATTAAGGTCATCCTGCATAGTCTGGCGCAACCGTATGGCTTGATATACCGGATCATTCGGCGAAGCGGTAAGCAGCTGCTCGGTGATTTTTTTTGTTTTGTCAGTGTTATCGGTCAGTGTGTAGAGCTGTGCTAACAACTCAAGCGTCTGAAGATCCTTTGGGTTCGCGTTAACCTTCGCCTCAAATTGGTGAATCAGTCTGTCCAGTTTTCCGTTCTTTTCTGCGATTGCTGTCAGTTGGACGAGTGCCCCGGCTTGTGCCTCTTCAAAGCTTGTGGGTACCCACCGCGGTCTATTTCTTATACGAAATGGTGATCTCAGAATCTGACGGACAAGACTTCGCGCGAGCCTAAATTTGTTCGTATTAAGTCTGGAGGTTCCCGATGTTGCATAATTTGGATTTATCGTTACGTTCTGCTTTATATTTCTGGCGGGCGTGGACATTTCCAAAATTTGCTGGAAGTAGGGTTGGGCGCGTTCTAACTCGTTCATTTCGACCAATGCTGCGCCGAGTCGATAGATGGCTTTGGCATCTTGGGCATTCTCGCCTGCGCGCGCCAGCGTAAAAAGTGCTTCGTCCAATAATCCGTGGTGGATGAGCAAGGCTGAGAGTTTGAGCTCTGCTTCAAACGTCTGATTTTTTGTGTGTAGCAGTTTTGTCCACGCCTGAATCGCCTCCTGCTCGCGTCCGGCATCGAATAACAACTCACCGAGTTTTTGCTGATGGCGGGGATCTGGCTGTACCTTGACGAGCCGCTGTTGGTAGGCGAGCGCGTCTTGGTGATTACCAAGGTCAAGGTTGATTGTTACCAGTTGTGCCAATAAGTCAGGGTTTTCGGGCTCCCTGTCTAACGCTTGTGCCAATTGGAAACGCGCATTGGGTAAGTCACCCTCTATCCGATAGAGCTCTGCTAATGCCAAGACAGGTGCTATACTGGACGCATTCGCTTTGGACAACTGCTTCAATCTTTCCTCAAATTCATTGCGGCGTCCCAAGTCATAATATACTGCAGAAAGAAGTTTGACGAAGGCGAGTTTATCACCCACACTATTGCTCAATTCCCAACACCGCCAGTACTGTGTGAGTGCTTGTCGCGGTTTATCTGAAAGTTTGTAAATAGCAGCGAGTTCCACGCGAATATCGGTTGCATCGGGACGCAGGCGAATCGCATGCTTCAGATTGTTGATAGCATTATCGTAATTTCCGGCTTGTTTTTCGATTTCCGCCAGCAGCTGATAGCCTTCGGGGTTACGTGGGTTATGTGCGATTGCCTGCTTTGCTGCAGTTTTAGCGGCTTCTAAATCCACAGCCTTTAGATGGATGCGCGCGATGTTCGTGTAGTATTCCCGGGCATTCGCCTTGTCTATGTCTGTTAAGTGAGCGTAGCGTGCATTCGCATCGTCGCGCCTCCCTTGATTAACGTAGATTTCCGCAAGCCATCGGTTAACGGGTACATCATCAGGTCGCAGTGCTTTCGCTTTCAAAAGCATTTCCAGCGCGTAAGGCGTGTTTTTCAACTTCAGATACATCTTAGCGAGTTTCTTCTGATTCACGAAGAGGTCGGCAGCAGAGATCTCCGGTTTCTCAAGTGCCATCTCGACCGCTGCAATTTGATCTGCAAGTGTCCCTTGTCGTCGATAGATTTCAATGCGCTGGTCGTCCATCTGTTCGGCGAAAAATTCGTTCGGCGCGAGTCTTACTGCTTCTGTGTACGCCGTGAGTGCTGCGTCGTACTGTTTGTCCTGCATGAGTCGCCTCCCCAACGCCTCGCGATAGCGATACGCATCCGGCATCAACGCTACTGCCTTATGACTTGCAATGAGTGCCTCAGTAGCTAAGGCTTTCGTGTCAAGCAACTGTGCCAAGCGGTCGTAGTTCTCGGCAACCCCCTTTTCACCAGCAACCATCCGATGCCATGTCTCAATCGCCTTCTCACGATCGCCTTGGCGGAAATAAAATTCACCGAAATATTCAATATAATCCAGGTTATCAGGTGCCAGTGAAATAGCCTTCTCATAAGATGCAACGGCAGCTTCCATCCATTCATGTCCAGTGTAGATTTCGGCAAGAATAAGGTATGTGCTTGCGTTTTCAGGATCTTGGTCAATCATCCGTTGATAGGTTACTTTGACTTTATCTTCATCCTTGCGTTGCAAGTATAGTTTGCCGAGTTCGCGGTAGATGCCGAAATCGTCAGGTTGCTGTTCACTGAGCATTTCATATTCTACTGCAGCGTCTTCAAATTTCTCGGCACTGCGAAGCGTAGCAATCAAGTTGAGTCGTAGTTCAGTATCCGTGGGGGCAAGTTCTAATCCTTTCCGATACGCCGCAATACCTGCGTCAAGCTGCTGATTCTTAATATATGCTGAAGCCTGCAAGCCGATGAGTTCGGGGTCATTCGGGGTTGTCTCAAGTTTGTTTTGGTAGTACGTGATTAAACCCTGCCAATTGGCATCGGCGGCGTAAATTCCGATGACGCGTTGTTGCAGGTCTTTTCGGAGCCAATTGCCCGGAGCCGTCAATGCCAGTGCCGCATCGTAGCGCGCTTGCGCTGCCGCATAATCACCTGTGTCTTCGTGAATTTTGCCAATTTCGCGCAGACTGAGACAGACACGATAGGGATCCTCTTTTTTTATCTCAATAATTGCTTCATGTTGTGCGATGGCTTGTGGATAGAGTTCCTGCTCACGGAAGAGGTCAGCGAGTTCAATACGGGCAAAGATGTTCTGCGGGTCCAATTCAGCGATTTTTGTCCACGTTATGATTGCGTCGTCCACCCGATCCCGATGGAAATAGGCGCGTCCGAGTGTTTTATAAATCGTAATTTGATCATCAAGTGTCCCAGATTCCGTTTGCTCTGCCAATGCTGCTGCTTTTGTGAGTGTGTTGATTGCCGCTTCATACCGATGTAACGTTGTATATATTTGTCCGAGCGCAAGATGGGGGTAGTAATCGTTTGAAGAGCGTGTAACTGCGTGTTGATATGCTTTGATTGCCTCAGTATCTTTTCCGAAGCGTTTGTATATATGCCCCAAGATGAGTTGGATATTCGGACTATCAGGCTTGGCTGCTGCCTCTGACTGATAATCGGTTATCATCGCATCTAAGCCGGGACCTTCGAGATAAAACTGATAGAGCCGATCAAAAGTGCTTCCCTCTTTCGGCTTGCGACTCAGCATGAGTTTATAGCGTTCGATAATTTTTGCGTCATCTGTTTCGTCTTGTGCGAGGGTAATAGCTGTGAAACACAAAGCGCAAACGATAAAGCACAGAACATGGACAGCGATTGTGTGTTTTTTTTCTTTTAACATGTGTGGATATCCTTAATTCTCTTCTGGTTTGTTCATTATCAAATCGTCGAACGGTTTTCCGGTTGTGTCTGTGATGCGTAGATAGAATCCCCAAGTTATTTCCTCCTCACAGACTTTGACGAGGATACTGTTTTTCCCGGGTTTGAGTGTCACAGGGATAATATCCCGGTCGATTTCCGCCTGATGGGTTCCTGTGTGGGCATACACCTCTTCGCCATTAAGCCACACTTTCCCTTGGTCATCGCTATCAAATCGGAATTGGACTTTTCGTTCATCCGGCGAGGTGACAGTTGCGAACGCGTAGGCGACCCCCCAATCAACATCTTCCCAGAGGCTGATATAGCCGTCCAATGTCCCGTCTTCGCTTTTTTGCCAACTGATCTGCCCGTCTATACCGTTGTATTTTGCGGATGTGTCAACAGTTGTTGCGTCTTCAGGGATATAGGCGGTATCGTAACCGATGCCGTCAGTGTTGTCAAACGTTCCCAGTATCCACCACGAATCCTGAGTGATGAAACCCGTGTTTTGAATGTGCGTTTTCGCCTTTTCAGGCATGTTATTCTCACGGTAGAATTCAGCCAGCACGAGATTGAGATGTAGATGTGCTTTCAGATTGTCGGACATAGCGTCAACCAGTTTATTCAGCATTTCGAGGTAATGTTCCTGATTGCTCATCTTTTTCCCAGTTTTCACAATCCGTGAGAAGACATCGCGGTGAGCACTTCCACTTGTTGGTGTGTTTAGACCGAGTATAAACTCTCCTAAGGCTGCGTCATACTGCTCGTTAGCGAGATATGCATGTCCCAAGGTCAAAATATAACTTGCACTTGTTGAGCGTTGTGAAGCACGTTTCGCGAACTGCAACGCTGTTTCTGGGTAGAGTCCTTTGTCGAGCAGTTTCTCAGCAAAATCGCTGTAGTACCAATAACGTTCTTCCCGATTTAACGCTCTCTGCCGGAGTTTGATCCAACGGTTATAGGCGGTTTTTGCCTTTTCGGTGTCCCCTGCTTTTTTATACGCATCGCCTAACAGTTCATGTAAAGCCACACTGTTCGCCATTTTCGGTTTCAGTGCCTCAAGGAGACGAATATGATTATCCACTTGCTCTTCGTCGGTGTAGAGGTTTAAGATGGCTTTAACTGCAGCATCGTATTCGCTCTGCGTAAGAGACGTATCCAACGCGCGACGATATACCTTCTCAGCGTCTAATGGGTGTTCACCTCTCTTATAGATTTGCGCCAACAGACGATACAATTCATAAGAATTCGGATCCAACTGTATGGCTTTTTCATACGCCGCTGCGGCTTGTACCAATTGTCCAGGGTTGGAAATCTCGAAAACGGGACGGGTGTAGGCCCCCAGTTTCGCATTTCCAATAAGTCTGCCGTTGTTTTTGTTCGGTGACGCGTCGCGGACAATTCCATCTGTTGCTTCATCAAACTTCCAGTAAGCGACTAAGCCGGGTTCATCTCCTGTCAACTGCGTATTCATATCCGCACGAATTTCGGCTTCTGTCCGAACGACCTTCCAGATACGCACTTCATCAATAAACCCAACGAAGGGCGATTGCGTCGGTCTCTCTTCCTCATGTGTCCAGCCAATCCGGAGCGGTTTACGGCTTTGATAAAAACTCTCTTTGCCATTGAAATCTCTTGTTCCGACTTCAACGCCGTTAATAAACAGCCGCATGACATTTCTTTTCGCGTCAATGATGCCAGCGATGTGATACCATTTGCCGAGTTGAATCGTCTCGGATTGTGTATAGAACGATTTCTGTCCTTGACCGTTGGGGGATGAGGCGATTTGGATCTTACCATTCTCCCGAAGGTAGAGGATATAACTGCGATGGCTAAGGTTCGATGTACGTTCATCGCCTTTGAAGATGATAGGTGCGTATCTATTTGGGAAGTCGGTCGGTTTGATCCAGACGGAGATTGTCGCTTGTTGTGTCACGTTATCCAAAATATCGGTGCCACCGATTTCCACGAAACTTGAATTCCCATCAAGCAACAGGGCGGTGCCTTCGATGACTTCTCCTGTCTCGCGCGGTTGTCGAGATTGTTTGTCATAAAGATCGCCAAGTTTTTTATGCCACTGCCAACTATCAGGTTGAAGTTCGCTAATTTGCTGATATTGGGCAATCGCTTCCTCAATCATGGCACTGGCTTCGTAACTTTGCGCAAGGGTAAAGCGGGCATCAAGGTCATCCGGGTTCTCCGTAACCTTCTTCAACTGTTCGGGGATCCATTTCTCATAAAGATTGCCTTGTTGCGCTGCACGCCGCATGGATGCTTCCGCTGCGTTACGCTCCGAGTCAAATCTGGAGACGGTTGCCTGCTGCCGATATGCATTGTAGGCTTCTTCATAACGTTTTTCACGCAGGTAACTTTTGCCTTTGAGCGCGTACATGGGTCTCAGTGGCGAGCCGCCGTAAAACCGATATCTTGCGCTTTCAATGATCGCGGCATCGGCGAGTTTAATCGCTGCTTCGTACATTTTACCCTCATAACAGATATCGCCAAGCCTCCTCAGAAAATACATATCGTTTTTTTCGTTACTCGTTGAGAGCGCGCTTTCGCCTTGCGACAGCAGTTCTTTTGCCAATTCGGATTGTCCGTTGTTGTTCAATGCAGCGGCGGCGTAGTAATAACTGCGGACGTTGCTCGGTTGTGCTTTGCTGAGTGCCTGATACGCCCCCGCTGTCTTCTCAAGATCGTTCGCGTTTCGGTAGATCTCAGCGAGCATCTCAATAACAGCAGGATTGTCTGCATCATCTTCGCGTCTATTTTCAAAAAGCCTTTCCAAGGTTTCGAGTTTTCCCTCATCTTTATATGTATCAATCAAAGTGCTGCGTGCGTTATCGCCTGAGTCGGAATTCACCAAAGATTCGTAGACTTCCATCGTCAAGTCAGTCTTACCGAGTTTAACGTAGAGTTCAAGCAAACTTTCGTTAATTCTACGCCGCTCGTAACTATCGGAAGTCATGTCTATCGCTTTCTTGTAAGTGTTCACTGCCTTTTCGAGTTCACCGGCATTCCGATAACGTTGCGCACGCTCCTTTTGCATCTCATAAGTGAGGGTGCCACCAGTTTCCGCCTGCATTATCATCTCTTCGAGTTTACCTTCACGATGGTAGATATTGATCAATTCTCGTTCAATATCTTGTCGCTCCCAATCTTGACTGGTGTATTGAATGGCTTGCTTGAACGCTTTTTCTGCGGCATCTGTGTCGTCTTTGCGAAGATGAAGTCTTGCCAAGTCGTGGTAAGCCTGCGCATTCCCAGGCGCGAGCTCAATCGCTTTTTCATAAGCGGCAATCGCCGCTTCAACCTGTTCTTCAGCGGCGTGGAGTTTCGCGAGACGCACATAGTGGACACTACTTTCCGAATCAGCGTCTATATATTCCTGCGCGAGTTCAAAAGCGCTGTTGATGTCCCCAGAAACCTGATAGCTCCTAACGAATCCGTCCTGATACTTTGTATTCCCCGGATCCGTTTCAAGCAGGGTATTCCATATACCAGTTGCTTCATCGTGTTGGTTTCGACGTGAATAGAGGGTAGCAAGCTCCGCACGTGATTCCAGATCCTCAGGCATCGCTTTCACGACCTGTTCGTAAATTTCTATTGCCTGTTTAGTCTCACCCTGCTGCGCGGACGCTTCTGCCAATGCGCGCTGTGTTCCGATGTTCATTTCTTGCGTTTTTTGGGTGAGGGAGGTCGCGTTTGAAAGATCGCCGCGCCGCTGCTTAACCGTCATCAACTGCCGTTGCGCCTGATCACGTTCATAAGAACTTGCTGAAAGGTCGTTGACAATTTCGGTATAGACCCCTTCGGCATCGTCCCACATTTCGTGCTGCATATATGTGTTCGCGACACCCTCTTTTTCCCAGATGTCGTTGCTGTATTGCAGCAGTCGAATAGTTCCCATTTTACGGAATGCTTCCTGTGCCTTCTCTTTTTCACCTTTCAGTGAATAGGCGGTGCCGAGTTTCTTGTAAGTGTTTGAAAATCTCCATGTATTTGGGTCAAGTTTTTTCACCGTAGATTCAAGCAACTGAAGTTCACGTTCCGAATCCCCCGCGCGCCGGTATGCGTCCGCTAAATTATTGAGATACCCTATATTATTACCGCTGTCGGAGTCGTCAAAGAGTTCGGACACAAGTGGATCTGCCGCTTCCAGGTTATTCGCCATAATTTGCATGGACGCGATCAGGTAAAGTGACACGCGGTCATCCGGTTTTTCAGTGCGTTTTGTTTCATATTCTTTGATGAAGTCTTCTAACGCCCCGGATGCCTTGTAGAACTCCGCCAACTGCAATATCAGCTCGGTTTGTGATGACATCTTCTCAGGTTGCAGTTGTTGGCGCAAAAACGCAATCGCTTTCTCACGTTCACCAGCGGCAGCATAAGCAGATGCCAAGTAACGGTGGTTATAGGTCCGGTTCGGTAGTGCCTCGATGAGTTTTTCATAGATTTCGATGGCAGCTGTCGGATTGTTATTGTCCATACATTCTCGGGCGGCATTTCCTGCGAATTGGTTACCGTAGTTTCTACCGATAGACGGCGTAATCATCGCCTTCGCGAGCGAAACGAGATCATCAATTCTGTCAGCTTGAACAAATGTTCTTATGACATCCCAAGTTTGGTACCCCAGAGCGTTTGGATTATCCTTGAGAAGCACAATGTATTGGGTTACAGCCGCTTTTACTTTACCGCTCCGCTGCAGCATACCTGCATATCGCTGCCGGGTTACGGTGTCTTTGGAGCGTAGTTTGAGTGCTGCCTCATAAGCTGCTGATGCTTTCTCAATCTGATTCGTACTCTCATAAAAAGCCGCTAATTTGAGGTGCGCTTGGAGTGAATTGGGGTTCTTTTCGACGGCTTCAACTAATTGCGGTTCGCGCTCACGGACGGCTTTTGAATGGCTCACGAGATGTGTTGCCTGTTCAAAATTCCATCGGCTTAAAGTGGATCCGTAGCGGTCGCGTTGGTTCGCGAATCGCAGCGCGCGTTCAGCGAGTTGCGCAGCATCTTGTCCACGACCGAGATCCTCAAGGTGTTCACTTAATCGCATCAAGAAGTTCGGGTCGCGCATCCCCATTGCCAAGTTCATCGCCTTGTTCACAACAGCAGTGGCGTGTTGCGTGAGACCAGCATCTTGCAGTTTTCGCGAAAACTCATAGAGCTCCCGGGCACCACTCGGTGAATTCAGAAGTTTCGCTATCAGTTCCCGGACGACAACAGTGTTGCCTGTATGCAATGCGAGTTGAAGCGTGAGGTTGTAATACTGACGACGGTTTCTCGGATCAGTGCCTGCGAGTTCCTCAAGCAATGTCAAGGCTTCACTGTGCTGTCCCGTCTGGACAGAGGCAAAGACGGTGTTAAGTTTGAGGGTAAGATCGTTCGGAAATTCTTTCTGCAAGGTTGATAAAATTTCTTGTGCCTTGTCGCGCTGCCCATCCCACCAATGGCAATAACTGAGTGCCAAACCCGGATAGATGCGGTTTATGTCTTCTGCAGCCGCTAACTCGGCACGCAACTTGGCGTACAAGGCTTCTTGTAGATCCCTGTTCCACAACCGACTAAAAAAATGCCGCAGATAGTACAATCTGCCTTCATCATAGTACGTTGTCGGCGATGGGTAGTTTGATTGAATCGGTGCATAACCGCCGTAGTATGACGAAGCGGTTGTGAGTTTGGCAACGCGTCGAGTATTCATCGTCTGTGGCTTCGTCCGTTCACAATAGTTCCAGAAAAGCGCGACTGCTTTATCAATCTGTTCTTTACGAATGTAAGTATCTATCACATTGGAATAGAGTTGTCTATGCCGCCACTGTTGTTGCTGCGGCGGAATAGGAACATTAGCAATAACGCGTTCTGCCGCGTCTGTCCGGTCCATCAGAAGTAGCGCGTTCACTAACATAGCACTTGCGTTGAGGTCGGTTACTTTCGTCCTTTCAAGCGCATTGAGCAGCTCCGCCGCATCTGCCTTTTTGTCTTCATCATAAAGCTTACTGACGTATTGTGCAGTGTACCAAAGTTTCGCTTCAGATGTTAACCCAGTGATGGCGTTGAGATGTTTTTGCACAGTCTCCGCGTCTGAATCTCCTTGAATGACGCGGTTCAACCTCATCGCTTGATACGTCAAATCATTTGGCGACGCAGCAATGAGTCGATCTGTAATTTCATCTGTTTTTTCGGTCTCATCGGTCAAGATATAAAGTTGCGCCAACGTTTCAAGCGTCTGGATATCCTTCGGGTTTGCAGTCGCCTCTGATTCAAGTTGTTGAATGAATTCGCTGAGCTTCCCTTGTTGTTGAACGATTGTCACCAAATGAATGAGTGTTCCGGCTTGTGTCTCCTCAAAATTATTGGGTCGCCACCCTTGTCCACTTCTTCCACTAAACGATTGGGACTGAACCTCGTAGAGCAGATTCCGAGCGAGCCGGAATTTGTCTGTGTTCATTCCGGGCGGACCGGATGTTGTGTAAGTTGTGGATGGTTTTGCGGACTGTGTCGCATTTTTGGGCGGTTTCGGCATATCCAAAATTCGCTGGAAGTGCGTGCGTGCGCGGTCGAATTCGTTCATACGCACCAACACCACGCCGAGTTGGTAGCGCGCAATATGGGCATCTGTACCTGTGATCTTTTCTGCTGCACGATCAAGCACAAAGAGTGCTTCGTCAGGCAGTCCATGCCGAATCAGAAGTGTCGCAAGTTTGACCTCAGCCTCAAGCGTCTGGTTCTTTGCGTGTAGGAGTTTCGTCCACGCCTGTATCGCTTCTTGTTCGCGCCCAGCATCAAACAGGAGCTCACCGAGTCGTCGCTGATGGCTGGGGTCGGGTTGCACTTTGACGAGGCGTTGTTGATAGGTCAGCGCGTCTTGATTATCGCCAAGATCAACGCTGATACTAACGAGTTGTGCCAAGAGGTCGGGATTCTCGCGTTCTCTGTCTAATGCCCGTGCGAGTTGGAAACGCGCACTCAATAGATCGCCTTCCATCCGATAGAGTTCTGCGAGTGCGATAACAGGTCCAACGCTGGATACATTGGATTTCGACAGCTGCTTGAGTTTTTCCTCAAACTCCCCACGCCGTCCTAAGTCATAATACGCTTCCGAAAGCGGTTTGACGAAAGCGAGTTTATCATTGACAGTATCACTCAACTCCCAGCACCGCCAATACTGCGCGAGTGCCTGTCGGGGTTTCCCAGCAAGTTTGTAGGTCGCCGCTAATTCTGAACGGATATCAATCGCTTCCGAACGCAGCCGAAGTGCCTGTTTGAGACTGTCTATCGCACGCTCATAGTTACCAGACTGTTTGGCAATTTCTGCGAGTATCTGATGCCCTTCAGGATTGCGTGGACTGTGCGCGATGATCTGCTTTGATGCCCCTGTTGCTGCATCAAAATCCATGGCGTTCAGATGTGCGCGCGCGATATTGGTATAGTATTCTCGGGCATTTACACTATCAATTGCAATGAGGTGCATATAGACGGCATTGGCATCATCTCGCCGATTCTGCTTGGTGTAAACCTCCGCGAGCCACCGGTTCACAATTATATCGTCAGGTTGATGTGCTTTTGCTTTCAAGAGAACTTCCAGTGCGTAAGTAATATTGCCCAACTTAAGATACATCTTCGCAAGCCGTTTCTGCTTCGCAAAAATATCCGCATCGGAGCGTCCGGAAGCTTCGAGTTCCGCTTCTACCGTCTCAATCTTCTCAATAAGCACTCCTTGTCGCCGGTAGACTTCAATCCGTCTGTTATCCATCTCCTCAGCGAAAAATGCGTTCGGGGCAAGCTTTGCGGCTTCTGTGTATTCGATTAACGCCGCATCGTAGTCCTCGTTTTTCATGAGCAGCTTCGCTAACGCTTCGCGATAACGATAGACATCAGGCATCAATTCAGTAGCCTTCCGGCTTGCGGTGATCGCTTCAGCGCGATAGTTCTTTGTGTCAAGGAGTTTCGCCAACCGTTCGTAATTCTCAGCGACCTCCTTATCAGCAGCGACCATCTCATTCCAGGTCTCAATTGCTTTCTCACGATTGCCTTGGCGGAAGTAGAATTCTCCGAAATATTCAATGTAGTCAAGATTACTGGGCGCGAGCGAAATCGCTTTTTGATAGGCTGCAGCGGCATCCGCCATCCATTCATTGCTGGCATAGATTTCAGCAAGGATGAGGTGTGTACCCGCGTTCTCCGAGTCGCCGTCAATCATCCGTTGATATGTTGCCCGTGCCTTATCTTCGTCTTCCAAATATAGGTATAATTCACCGAGTTCGCGATAGATACCGAAATCGTCAGGATCCTGTTCGCTCAAAGATTCATACGCTGCCGCAGCGTCTTCAAACCTTTCAGCGTTCCTGAATGCTGTGATGAGTTGCAAGCGCAGATTCGCATCGGTTGGCGCGAGTTCGACTGCCTTTTGATATGTTGCAATGCCTTCGTCAAGTTGTTGGTTTTCAATATAGGCAGCAGCAAGCAAGCCGAGGCGTTCAGGTTCATTCGGCGCAGCCTCAAGTTTCTTTTGATAGTATTCTATTAAACCTTCCCAATTCCCGTCTGCTGCGTAAATCCCGATGACGCGGTGTTGGAGATCCTTACGGAGCCAGTTGCCGGGTGCCGTCAACGCAAGTGCTGTATCGTAACTCTCAATAGCAGCCTCGTAGTCGCCCTTTGCCTCGTGGATATTGCCGATTTCGCGCCGACTCAGGCACACGCGATACGGATCTTCTGTTTTGAGTTGAATGATTGCTTCGTGCTGCGTGATTGCCTGCTCGTAGAGTTCCTGCTCACGGAGTAAATCCGCGAGTTCAATCCGTGTAAAGATGTTCTCGGGGTCAAGTTCAGCGATCTTCGTCCACGCGGAGATTGCCGCATCAACGCGATCTCGGCGGAAATATGCGCTGCCGAGTGCTTTGTAGATAGCGGTAAGGTCTTCAGGGGTAGCGGTTTGCGTTTCCTCAGAGATTTTGGCTGCCTGGTTCAATGTGCCAATCGCGTTTTCATGTTGCAGCAATATCGCGTATGCCTGTCCGAGGGCAAAGTGTGGGTAGTAATTGTTCGGCGCAAGTTCGACGGCGCGTTGATATGCTTTGACGGCTTCAGCGTCTCTCCCAAGGCGTTTGTAGATGTGTCCCAAAATAAGTTGCGGGTTCGCACTACCGGGTTTCGCTTGCACTTCCGCCTGATAATCGGCTACCATCACGTCTAACCCCGCACCTTCAAGATAAAACTGGTAGAGCCGATCAAAAGTGCTTCCCTCTTTCGGCTTACGACTCAGCATTAACTTATAGCGTTCAATGATTTTCACGTCGTTTGTCGCATCTTGTGCAAAAATCGACGGTGAGAGGTAAAGCGTAAAAAATATCAAACACAGAGATGCCACAACTTGGGATTTTACTCGTCCGAGCATAAAGGATGCCTCCTTGGAAAAAACGCGCAGCATTACCCGAAAAACTTAGATTTTAACACGCGGAACTATCTACTCTGAACAACAACCTATAGCACTGCAAAAGGGGGTTTACGTTAAGTTATGTTTACGGACTTCGTTTTTGGTAGGAAATATCAATATCTTTATAACATCATAGTATAGCACAATCTAAATTACTGTGCAAACATAATCCGGACTTCTCGTGTTCGCCATTAAGCCATTTATATTACGGTGAGTCTTTGAGGGCTTCATCCCAATCCCAGACGAGAATTGTACCATCCTGTCCGGTGCTGACCAACGTTCTGCCATCGGGAGAAAAGACCAGTGTCTCCACCGGTCCAGTGTGCCCTTCAAGTGTGGTAAGTTTGTCTCCAGTTGTAATATCCCATAACTCAATCTCGCCATTTCTACGCCCAATGACAAGTACGGTGGAGTCCAGTGAAAACACCAATACCTCGCTTTGACCGCGGACGTTCTTAAAACCGATCTGTCTTTCACCCGCTAACAACCGAATGCGTATATGTGTGTCACTTCCCACAGCAAGCATTGTCCCATCTGAAGAGAATGCCAAAGCCCTAATAGTATCCCGACCGTGATGACCTTCCTGGGGCTCTGCTCTAAAGAAGGTAGTTAGTGCCTCTCTGGTTTTCGGGTTCCACAGATGAACATCTCCTCCCCAAGTTCCATTAACGAGCTTTTTCCCGTCGGGTGAGAATGCTAAAGCTTCGCTTGTATCATTCAGTGATGCATTATATATATCGCTCGGATCTACAAGGGAAATCTCGAGCGTTTTACCAGTCTCCGTATCCCACAAGCGAATGCTAACACCCCGGTTAAAGGCGACCGTTTTTCCATCGGGTGAAAAAGCCAAAAGTGGACCATGTCCATTCGTCTTTGTCAACTCACGTCCGGTCCTGACATCCGTTATACGAATCAATTCATCTGACATTGGTGTAGAAATCGAGCCTCCGAAACCTGCTGCAAAGAACACATCGCCTTTTGTGCCGACGCTGGCGAGTTTTGTGCCATCCGGCGAAAAGGCTAAACCGAGTAACAAATCCCGATCTCCTTCCATCTGGACAGCAGTTTTTTCTGATGTCTTTAGATCCCAAAAGTTAATCGTGCCGTTAAACGCAACGCTAACGAGTGTCAAACTATCTTGAAAAAAAGTCAGAGCTTTCACCCACTGTGTGTGTCCAGTGATAAGGTTTGACAGTGGATCTCCAGTGGCGATATCCCAGAACCGGATGGTGCCATCTGTACTTCCACTTGCGAGTGTGCTGCCATCCGGTGAGAACGTTAGCGCAGCAATACTGCTTAGATGTCCGGTAAACGTTGCGAGCAGCTCGCCTGTCACAGCGTTCCACAACTGCACTGTTTTATCGGTACTGCCGCTGGCGAGCATCTTTCCATCTGGAGAGAATGCTAACACGTTTGTCCAACCGGTATGTTTTCGGAGCGTGATTGGTGCGCCGTTGATGGTGGCGGTATCCCATAATCGTACCGTTGTATCCGTACTCCCACTGGCAAGTCGCGTGCCGTCAGGCGAAAACGCCAAAGCCAGCACGTATGTGTCGAGCGACGGATCCTGATTCTCTACGGCATGTCCGTTGAGAGTGGTTAGTTTTTTACCAGTCGTTGTGTCCCACAAACGGATCTTACCGTCCCTTTTTCCACCTGCAACGCTATCATGCGTAAACGTATAGACTTCGATAATATGTCCCAAGGAGTCGGGTTGCCCTTCAAGATTTGTCACATCCCTCTCGCCTGTTTCAATATCTAACCTGCTAATTGTAGCACCCCAGCTGTCCACACTGACAAGCGTTTTGTTATCTTCAGAGAAACGCAACGCTGTAGCAGGACGAGATTCACTGGTGGATGAGATTTTCCTGCGGGTGGTTATTTCCCACAAGTGAAGTTCCTTGCCCCAAAGTTTACCAAACCCGCCATTTGTAAGAAGGCGACCATCGGGTGAAAAAGCGAGGGATTCACATATCCCTGGAAATAGTGAAATCTCTTTACCCGTTTTCGTGTCATAAAGCCATATCCCCATATCGTTACCGACCGCGAGTTGTGTGCCGTCGGGTGAAAACTGCATATCATTAATGCCACCCTTCCCCAAACGCATTTTCGCCGCTTTCGGCAGCTCCCATTTTGAATAATCTTTCATGGATTCCTCTGTTTGTGCTTCTGCAAATGGTAATGTGTAAGCCATAAGATATAGAACGCACACTCCAATTATTTGCTTTTCTCGTCTAAGCATGCGAGAATCCCCTTGCGCAAAAAGTACCTATGTTAGAAAAAGAACATACGCTATTCAAGTAGCCCCGCGCGTTCCGCTAAACGCATCGCAACACCACGGTGATCGTCAGTGCCTTCCATCCATGCCACAAACTCAACAACATCGAAGGCACCGTCTTTACAATCCATACAGCACCACACTTCATGTCTACCTGTTGGAACATATAACATCAGTATAAATTCGGAACTTGCGCATTTGGGGCATGTGCTTTTTCCCAAATTATCAGGAAATACACCGTATTCGTTTAGAACATCTTCGAGTTCGTATGCAGCACCTACCATATCACACAGTTCCTTGTAAGGCATTTTCGGGGTAGTGTCTTTTTCAGCTTCACTAAGAAAAGCCTGTTTCATTGTATTCTTTCTTTCTTCAAGGGGTTTTGCATTTGTAGTCGTGAGGACTTCGTCCCACTCCCACAAGAGAATTGTACCATCTTCTGCCGCACTGACGAGCGTTTTGCCATCAGCGGAGAACTCCAGTGTTCTTACTGTAGTTGTATGCCCATCAAGCACGGTGAGTTTGTCTCCGGTAGTGACATCCCACAGCTGAATCCTGCCCGCTTTAAGACCCCTAACAATTACGCTATTATCTGGTGAAAACACCATTGCTCTGCCCCACACATCCTCACCGTACGACACTTCCTTAAAATGGGGTTGTTTCGGGCTGCCTAACAGACGGATCCGTTTCACACTTCCAACAGCGAGCAGGGATCTATCTGGAGAGAAGGCTAAAGTTACGATAGGATCCCGATATCGCTCATCTATCGGAGGTTCTTCCGCAAAGAAAGAAGTTAACGCAATTCCGGTTTCTGCATCCCATATCTGAACCTTTCCACCCTTAGTGCCACTAACCAGTTTTTTCCCGTCCGGAGAGAATACCAACGCTCTGATGCCAGGTCGGCGGGGGTTTTCAGGGACATCGTTCGGATCTGAGAGAGATATATCAACAGTTTCACCTGTTTCTGTATTCAACAGGTGAATTTTATTGGCGCGGCGGCTGTAGGCTAAGATTTTTCCGTCGGGTGAAAAGGTCATATCTCCGCCGCCGCCAGGAAAGGTTGCCAATTCACGCCCAGTGCTGACATCAATCAAACGAGTTACTACCTCGTTGAGGGGCCGTTCTTCAAGCGAATTGGGGTCTGCCACCAAAGTGGCGAGTTTTGTACCATCCGGTGAAAAAACGAAAGGCCATAACCAATGTGCGACCAGAGTTCTCTCAATCGTATTTTGAGTCTGGCGCGTGATTTTTTCGGAGGTCTCCAGGTCCCAAAGCGTAATGAGCCCATCTTGCCCAACACTTGCCAGCGTTGAACTGTCTTTAAGGAAAGTCACTGCCTCCAATTTTGCTATATGATCAGTGATATGCGTAGATAGTGAATTCCTTGTCTCTGTATTCCAAAACCTGATGGTACCATCTGAACTTCCGCTCGCAAGTGTGGTTCCATCTGGTGAAAACGCTAATGCCTTGATATCGCTGATATGGTCTGTGAAAGTGGCAAGCGATTCACCCGTGACAGTGTTCCACAGTTGCACGATATTATCGGTGCCTCCACTGGCGAGTGTTTTTCCATCCGGCGAGAATGCTAACGCAGTTGCCCAGCCGGTATGCTTTCGGAGGGTGATCGGCGCGTGAGGGGTGGTAGTGTCCCATAATTGGAGGGTTGAATCCCGATTTCCACTCGCGAGGCGCGTGCCATCGGGTGAAAATGCTAACACTAAAGCCTTGTTGTTCTCTGGTGCCCGTCGACCCGGTAATTTAATCTGCTCTGGGCGTTCTCTGATAGTGGATAACTTCTTACCAGTCGTAGTATTCCACAACTCAATTATCCCGTTGTCCATTCCAATGGCGAGTTTATCTGGCACCAGCGCGTAGGTTTCAAGATGAATGTAACCCGGCCGTTCTCCCAATTTATTCTCAGTTCTCTTTCCGGTTTCAACATCTAACCTGCTAATAGTCTCTCTTGACTTATCCAAACTAACAAGTGTCTTACCATCTTCGGAAAATTCTAACGCAGCAGCAGGTGGCATATCGGGAAATAGCACTTCCTTGCCAGTAGCTATTTCCCACAACTCGACTCCCTTTGCCCAACGACTGTCCCCAAAACTGGAATAGAAGTCTCCACCACCGTGTGCGAGGAAACGACCATCGGGTGAAAATGTAACAGCACCACATATTCCTGTGAACAGAGATATTTCTTTACCTGATTGGACATTGTAAATCCACACACCGATATTACTACTCACCGCGAGTTGCGCGCCATCGGGTGAAAACTGGATACCTCTAATGCTTCCTTTTCCTAATCGTGTTTTCGCCGCTTTCGGCAATGCCCACCGTCTGTAATCTTTGACTGACTCGTCTGCTCGTGTCTCTGCGAATAGTAGTGCACAGGCTATGAAGAAGCATAGGGCAACACACGCGGCAGTTGTGTGCCGTTTTCGTCCAAACATGTAAGGATCTCCTTGAGCGAAATGTTTGTGGTGTTACTTATTAGTGACGCGTATTGAAGTCAGGATGGGTGCATTATTTGATGTGCTGTTAGGCTTTCAAGTCGGAATTATCGGAACTCTAAGAATCTTAGATCACGATTTAAGTTATAACGATTAATTCGCTTCTGAGGAACTGATTTTCAGATCTTCAAACGGTTTTCCGTCAGTATCGGTAATCCGCAGATAGAATCCCCACCCTTGCGTTTCTTCGCAGACTTTGACGAGGATATTGTTTTTACCTGATTTGAGCGTCACCGGAATAATGTAGTTATCAATTTCCGCAGAAAAGGCTTTGGTATGTTTGAATACCTGTTCGCCATTAAGCCATACTTTCCCTTGGTCGTCGCTGTCGAATCGGAATTGGACCTTCCGTGCTTCAGGAGAGGTAACAGTTGCGAATGCATAAGCGACACCCCAATCAACATCATCTCCGAGACTGATATAGCCGTTGAGCGTATCGTCTTCGCTTTTTTGCCAACGTATCTGTTCCACTATGCTCTCATACTTTTTTGTTGTATCAATCTGCGTTGCGTTTTCAGGAATATAAGCCGTATTGTAACCGATCCCGCCAGTATTATCAAATGGACCCAGGATCAGCCATTTATCTTCAGTAATGAAACCGGTTTTTTGGATATGCGCTTCTGCCTTTTCAGACATACCATTGTCACGATAGAATCCCGCCAACACAAAGTGCGTGTTGAGTTGAACGCTCAGGTTATCAGGTATGGCATCCATCAATTGATGCAACATATCAACATAACCTGCTTTGTCCTTGATGTTTTTTCCCATTTGGACAATCTGTGCGAATACATCGCGTTCACGCCCGCCGAAGGGTGTAGAGGCTAAGTCATTCTTGAATTGTTCCAACGCACCTTTCCACTTGTTTTCGAGATAGGTCCGCTCTAATGTCGAGATATGACGTGCGTTTGCCTCGTTTTCTGCCGTCTGTTCGACAAATTTCAACACCGTTTCCGAACGCGGTTCTTTGTTCGGAAGTTGCGCGCTTTTATCCGTCTCCCGTGCGGTCGTGAGGACTTCGTCCCAGTCCCACAGAAGCACGGTGCCATCTCCGCCCGCGCTAACGAGCATTTTGCCATCCGGTGAGAATGCCAGCGTCTGGACCCTATTCGTGTGTCCATCAAGTGTTGTGAGTTTTTCGCCGGTTGTCAGGTCCCATAACTCAACGCCACCACTTTGTATAAGTCCGATAACAAGGACGGTATCATCTGGTGAAAACAGTAATGTATTGCCCCAGACTTCGGCACCGTAGGATATTTCCTTGAAACCGATCTGTTTCAAATTTCCCAACAAACGTAACGCTTTCATACTCCCGACAGCAAGCAGAGAACCGTCTGAAGAGAACGCCAAATCCATAATGGGATCCCGATAACTATGATCTACCGGCGGTTCTTCCGCAAAAAAGGAAGTGAGTGCCTCTCCGGTTTCCGTATCCCACATCTGAACGTCTCCACCCATGGTGCCACCTGCAAGTCTTCTACCGTCTGGTGAGAATTCCAAAGTTCTGATTAGGGGCTGGTGCCGTTCCTTCCGGTCATCGTTCGGATCTAAGAGAGAAACATCAAGTGTTTTGCCCGTCTCTGTGTCCCACAAGCGAATCATCCCTGAACGCTTGCCAGCTACAGTTTTCCCGTCAGGCGAAAACGTCAGGTCTGAAGCACCCCCAGCAATAGACACTAATTCGCGTCCCGTGCTGACATCCGTCAATCGAAGGACATAATCTCGTCCCAGTTCGGGCGCGGGGATCTCTGAGCCGAAACTGACGAGTTTCGTTCCATCCGGCGAAAATGCTAAATCCGGATACCAATTCCGAAGCCTTGTCATCTCGAGCGTCATTTTGGTCTGGAGTGTCGTCTTTTGGAAGGTATTTAGATCCCAGAGCGTGATGATTCCGCTATATCCGATACTCGCAATCGTGGAACTCTCTTTGAAAAACGTTGATGCCCTTAAGGATGCTATATGTCCAGTGATAACGGTAGATAGCGGGTTCCGCGTCTCAATATCCCAAAACCGAATAGTGCCATCCGAACTTGCACTCGCCAGCGTGGTGCCATCCGGTGAAAACGCTAACGCGTCAATGTAACTCATATGACCTGTAAAAGTAGTAAGCCATTTGCCAGTAGGGGTATCCCACAATTGGATCAACGTCTCGTCAATGCCACTAGCAAGAATTTTTCCATCTGGAGAAAATGCCAACGCCGTTGGTTCGCCTATATGATTTCGGATCGTGATCGGTTTGTCGTTGTGGGTAGTATCCCATAATTGGATTGTTGCATCGTTACTCACACTGGCGAGTTGTGTGCCGTCGGATGAAAATTCCAAGACGAAAACACTATTGTCCTCTGGCGGCGGTATCACTTTACCTAAGAACTCAATCTGCGCTACATTTTCTCTGAGCGTGGATAGCCTCTTGCCAGTCGTTGTATCCCATAATTCGATGTCTCCGTTATACATGCCAATCGCGATTTTATCTTCTGTGAGCGCGTAGACTTCAAGATGCACGTAACCCGGTCGTTCTCCTAATTTGCGGACAGTCTGCTTACCTGTTTCAATATCTAACCGACTTATCGTGTCTCTTGATTTACTTAAACTGATGAGTGTCTTGCCATCTTCCGAAAAACGCAGCACCGCAGCAGCAGGCGGCATATCAGGGAACAACACTTGCTGACCCGTAGCGATCTCCCACAATTCGATGCCCTTTTCCCAACGGCTCCCACCGAGATTGGAAAAGTAGTCGGCACCACCGCTGACAAGGAAACGACCATCAGGTGAAAAGGCGAGTAATCCACATATTCCACCGAACAGAGACTTTTCCTTGCCTGTTTTGGCATCATATAGCCACACACCGATGTCTGTTGCGACTGCGAGTTGCGTGCCGTCGGGTGAGAACTGGATCGCGTTAATATCTCCTTTTCCCAGACGCGCTTTCGCTGCTTTTGGTAGTTCCCACTGCGGGTAATTGTCAACGGTTTCGTCTGCTCGCGCTTCAGCAAATAGCAGTATGCAGGTCATAAGATAGAGGACGCACGCGACAATTATCTGCTTTTCTCGTCCAGACATGCGAGAATCTCCTTTAGCAAATGAGTATTATTCATCCCTTACAGGCAAGTTTTTGGTGATTTTATCCCAATCCCACACAAGAATTGTCCCATCATGCCCGGTACTGACAAGTGTTTTGCCATCGGGCGAAAATTTCAGTGTCTCCACCTGTTCTGTATGTCCATCAAGTGTGGTAAGTTTGTCGCCCGTTGCTAAATCCCACAGCTCAATGCCACCGAACCTAAGTCCAGTAATCAGCATAGTATTATCTGGTGAAAATACTAATGCTGTGCTCCCGTGAGGTACTTCCTTGAGGCGAGTTTGTTTCTGGCTTCCCATCATGCGGATTCGTTTATTACTTCCCACAGCAAGCAAGACACCATCTGGAGAGAATGCTAATGCTATAATAGGCTCCTGATACGTAATGATAAAATTGTCAAGTTCCTTTCTTGCAGTTCCATTATCAGGATCCTCCCCTGGAAGGAGAGGAGCCAAGGGATCCCCAGTTTCCGAGTTCCACATCTGAACCTTTCCTCCCAGAGTTCCACTGACCAGTTTTCTGCCGTCTGGAGAAAATGCGAAAGTGCTAATTTGAGGTATTTGATGTGGCATCACACCTTGTGGGAGTACCAAAAAACCTGGTGGGATTTCTAAAACATCCTTTACATTCGCGTTGTGATGATTATTTTCGACATTGTTTTCATCTAAGAGAGATATATCGAGACTTTTCCCTGTTTCTATATTCTGCAAGATAATTTTGTGCGACCTGCCGTAGGCTACCGTTTTTCCATCAGGTGCAAAGGTCAGATGTGAGACAGCACCGCCACTTGGTTCCGCCAAACTCGCCAACTCGTGTCCTGTACTAACATCAATCAAGCGAATCACCTGGTCTGATACCCACGTAGTACCCGTTCCGGCTATACTGGCAAATTTTGTTCCATCGGGCGAAAACGCCGAAATCATTAAGAAATCCGGATCTCCTATGGTTTGAGAACCAGTTTTTAGCAATGTTTTCAGATCCCAAAAGGTAATTACCCCCTTAAAGTTGACACCTGCAAGCGTAGTATCATCTTTAGAGAATGCTACTTTCACCCACTTCGTGTGTTCTGTGATACGGGGAGGTAACAAATCTCCGGTTTCTGTATTCCAGAACCGAATTGTGCCGTCTGTGCTCCCACTTGCAAGTGTACTACCGTCCGGTGAAAATGCTAATGTGTTAATACTGTTGATATGCCCGGTGAGCGTCGTGAGCAATTCCCCGGTACCCGTATCCCACAGCATCACGGTCTTATCGGTGCTTCCACTGGCAAGCATTTTTCCGTTCGGAGAGAATGCTAACACGTTTATAAAACCGGTGTGTTTTTGAAGGATAGCGACTTCGTTACTGGTGCCAGTATCCCACAATCGCACGGTTGTATCCGCACTGCCACTGGCGAGTAGTGTGCCATCGAATGAAAATGCCAATGCCGAGACAAAGTTCACCTGATCCATTGGAATTAACTCTACCTGAAGTTTTTCATCTATCACCTCAAATGGCGGCACCTGAATCTTCTCTGGATGTCCTCTGAGAGTAAATAATTTTTTGCCTGTTGTTGTGTTCCACAACTCAATCTTCCCCTCCGTTCCTCCAACAGCAAATTTATCATGCGTGAGTGCGTAGAGTTCAGGAGTATGTCTATGCTCTGTCTCATCCCCAGAGCGTTCTTTGATATTCATTACATTCCCACGTCTGGTCTTAACATCCAATGTGCCAATTGAGTCTCCTTGGTTACCCAAACTGACAAGCGTTTCGCCATCTTCAGAGAACCGTAACGCTGATGCAGAAGGTTGGCCATCAATGAGTGGTACTTTCTGACCGGTAGCGATCTCCCACAACTGGAGTTCCTTTCCGCGGAACCTACCGCCACCGCTGGCAAGAAAGTGTCCATCGGGCGAAAAGGCAAGGGATTGACACATCCCCTCAAACAACGATAGTTCTTTACCTGTTTCCACATCGTAGAGCCATATACCGATTTTACTCCCTACCGCGAGTTGTGTGCCATCTGGTGAAAATTGAAGTGCGTTGATACTGCCCTTTCCGAAGCGCTTTTTTGCCTCTTTTGGAAGTGCCCACTGTGTATAATCTTTGGTTATTTCGTCTGTCTGTGCTTCTGCATATAACGCAGGGGCATCACTGGGTTGCTGTTTAGGTGTGTTGCTCTGATTCGGCGCGTTGGCGTTTCCAAGTTGTGTCCGTGCATTCGATTTGGACACAAGGTTCGCGACAAGCGGTGCCTCAATGAGTTCAACGGTCATATCTGAAGTCGCATCGAAACTATAGGGTTGCTGAAAATGGATTGCGTATTGATGATTGCCGATGCCTAACATTAGAAATACCGCTGCGACTGTGGAGGCAACAATAGCCCACGGCACGAACGGTTTACCCCCAGACGGTGCGATCGGCTTGGTACGCGCGATCTCCCGCATAATATTCTCCGTGAGGTGCGGCGTGAGTTGGAAATGTTCTAATGCTTCTCGAATCATCGGTTCCTCCTTCTCTAAGCGGTGCCGCGCGCGGTCGAGACGACTCTTAATCGCGCCCACCGACACACCTAAAAACTCGCTAATCTCTCTGCATGTCATCTCTCCGAAATAATAGAGTGTCATGACAGTTCTTTCACTCTCCTGCAGTTTCGCCAGCAGTTTTTTAACGACATCGCGCTGTGCTTCCGCCGCTGCTCGCTCATTTTCCGCAATAACGTATCCAGAATACGTCGCCTTTTCGAGCTGCGTACCACTGGTGTCCTCTAATGACTGCGTCCACAACCGCTTTTTACGCAGCCACGTGCTACTGTCATTCGAGGCAATCACATAGAGCCAACTCGCAAAACTCTGTGGCTTCTTCAGTGTCGCTAACCTCTGATAGGCTTTCAGGAATACATCCTGTGTGAGTTCCTCGGCGATGTGGAAATCACCCATTTTCCGCCAGATAAGCGCGTGAACCTGTTTCTGATATTTTTTCACAAGTTCAGCGAAGGCGTTATCATCACCGTCGAGGGTGCGATGAATTAATGCTGTATCCGTATTGTTCATAAGTCACCTCCGATAGTGCTATAAGGACGCTACTTAGGGGTGAAACGGTTGCATAATTCTGCAAGAGTAGGAGTTTGTTTGGATTAGGAGGATTGAGATTCGACCTGTGATCCAAGTTGCTACCTTAAAAAAACGTGGTTTAGGTGCAAGCGTATGGGTTAAATGAAGCTCAGGGTTCCAAATTACCCATAACCTTTATTTTTCTAAGCGAACTTGGATGATATAATACATTAAATTTTCATACTTTTACACCTCGCCACTCATCTGTAGCGCAGGTAATATCGACAACGTTGCCATCTGGATCTGATACCTTGAAAGAGCGTTCAGGTGCTTTACCAGCACTAATATCGTCGCCTTTCTTCACGTTATCCATCAGCAACTCAAATCCGCCCTCGCGAAGCGTGTTGTAGATGCTTGCCAAATCTTCAACGATGATGCCGAAATGGATAAATTCTGTGCCTTCCGCAAACGCTGCCCGTTCCTCGCCGTTATATTGGAGAATCGTCATGTTCAGTGTGCCGTCGGAGAGGTCAAGTCCACCACGGCCTCGGTAACCGACAAATTCAAAACCGATGGTTTCATAAAATCGACGAGACGCTTCCATATCCCTCGTCCGTAGTGCGATGTGTCTCAAAAATGCCATTGTTGTCACTCCTTTTTGGTAAGAAGAACTGGATGAGTCGAAATCTTGTTGGAATCGCACTCTATTTTACACAAGCACTATTTGAATGTCAACATATCTCTCGTAGGAAGCAGAGTCATTCAGTTTTCGTTTTTTTCAGACATTCTCGCTGACGGATCGCGAGCGACAAGAAACACCCCAGCAAAAACACTCGCTCCTACAGGGGAGTACTTTACGCGACAAATCGAAATTATGTGACAATTGAATGACTCTGCGTAGGAAGATATCTAAATCCCGACTGCTGACAGCCGACGGCTGATGGCTGACGGCTAATACCCGAAATTTCCTTTTTGAAAAAAGGGGAGGTGTGCTATAATAGAATTGTGCATAGGCACATCAATAGACAAGATACAGACGAATTGAGACACAAAAGACACTATGCTAAAACCGAAACCGAGTATTGACACGATTCAACCGTATCAAGGCGGTAAACCGATTGAAGAAGTCCAGCGCGAGTTGGGTATCACCGATATTATCAAATTGGCATCCAATGAAAACCCATTGGGTCCATCGCCGTTAGCAGTGCAGGCGATTGCTGAAAGTGCTACGCAGGTGCATCTCTACCCCGACGGTAACGCCTACTATCTCAAAAGTGACCTCGCGCAACATCTCGGTATTTCGCCTGAGTCTCTGATTTTGGGGAACGGTTCAAACGATGTGCTGCAGTTGGTCGCTGAGGCATACCTTGCACCGGACGATGAAGTTATCTACGCGGCGGGTGCGTTTGTCGTCTATAGTCTTGTAACAAAGTTGTGTAGTGCAACAGCGGTTGTCGTGCCGATGGTGAATGATACACACGATCTCCCTGCTATGGCAGCGGCGATCACTGATAAAACAAAGGTTATCTTCATCGCGAATCCGAATAACCCGACTGGAACGATGGTCACAGCAGAGGAAACAGCAGCGTTTATGGAACAAGTGCCTGACGATGTACTCGTTGTGTTTGACGAAGCCTATTATGAATATGTCGCCCGTTCGGATTATCCGCAGACGTTGTCTTATGTGCTGGAAGGACGCAACTTCATCATCACCCGAACGTTTTCCAAAATTTACGGACTCGCTGGATTACGCATTGGCTACGGTATCGCGCCACCTCCATTGGTAGAAACCTTGAATCGGGTACGACAGCCGTTCAACTGCAGTTTGGTAGGACAAGCAGCAGCACGCGCCGCACTGAAAGATACCGCGCACGTTAAGGAAAGCCAGAAAAGCAATGCAACCGGGAAAGCGTTCCTCTATAAGGCGTTTGACAGCATGGGACTACGTTATGTCGAAACGGAAGGCAATTTCATCATGTTGCACGTCGATCAATCAGGATCAGATGTCGCTGATGCACTTCTGAGAAAAGGTGTCATTGTGCGTCCAATAGCAGGTTACGGCTATCCAGATGCAGTGCGTGTGACAATCGGGACACAGCAGGAAAATGAGAGATTCATAGAGGCTTTAAAAGTAATAAAAAAACGGAATTAGTCGTTTTGGACTTGGAATTTTGCAACGTTACGGATTGGAGGATATTAAGAAAAAAAGAGAAGGGAAATGACCGATCAAGAATTTCAACAAGTTGTCTTTAAGCGACTTGATACTATTGAAAACAGCTTGAGAGCATCCAGAAAAACATCAGACAAGAAAACTAAATACTTCATACATCACTGCCCCGCGGAGACTGGGTAAGACAATTAGGTGAGAAAAGTGCTAGAGATAATTTTGCTTTTGCTTGCATCACTACTCGGAACACTATTTATTATCATCACTATCTTGAAATGGATGGATAAGGATAAGATGTATGAAAAGTATAAATTTATTTTAGCGATTAGCATAGCAACCGTTTTGTCTTTATTGATGGCGATTGTAGTAGAGATAGAAGCACATTGGAATCCAGAAGGCGAAATAGGAATAGGACTTGCATTACTTTTAATCCTTGTTATCGGTTGGTTTATTATTTTTGGGTTTCTTGCAGCACTTGTTGGTGCGCCAAGCAGAGGAGAAGAAGGGTTCTCAAAATTCCCTGTCGTTTTGGTGCCATCTGTTCTGGTGTCTATTGTGGCTGTTGTTATAATTTGGACATTTGTTTTTTTAAGTCCTTGGTTCCCCAGAATCTAATAAATCCTTTAATATAGAGAAATTATATAACGAAAATTCTTAAGTCTAAAACGACTTATTGCATAAAAAATATGAAACAACTCATACAGCTCACCAACAAACGTTCTACACGGCAAATCATGGTAGGAGATGTCCCAATCGGTGGCGGCAGCCCTATCTCTATCCAGACGATGACGACGACCCTGACACACGATGTTGATGCCACGTTAGCACAGGTAGAACGGTGTGCAGAAGCGGGCGCGCAGATTGTCCGCGTCGCCGTCCCTGAAGCACCCGACGCAAAGGCACTCAGTTCAATTGTAAAACGCGCATCAGTGCCGATAGTGTCCGACATCCACTTCAACTACCGATATGCGCTCGCTGCGGTAGATGCTGGAGTCGCGAAAGTCCGTATCAATCCGGGTAATATCGGTAACGAGGAACGGATTGCAGAGGTCCTGTCTGCAGCGAAAGCAGCGGATATCCCAATCCGTATCGGGGTCAATGAGGGATCGCTCGAAAAGGATCTGCTGGATAAATACCCATCACCGACAGCCGAGGCGTTGGTGGAGAGCGCGATGCGGCACATCAATATCTGTGAGGAACACGATTTCAGAGACATCGCCATCTCCGTCAAATCGAGCGATCCGCTTCGGATGATAGAAGCGAACCGCCAGCTTTCAGCGAAAGTTCCGTATCCATTACATCTCGGTGTGACAGAAGCCGGGACACCGCGGCGGGCGCATGTCAAATCGACGCTCGGCATCGGTACACTTTTATTAGAGGGCATCGGTGATACCATCCGTATCTCGATTACCGGGGATCCCGTTGAAGAGGTCTTAACAGCGAAAGAACTCCTACGCGCACTCGGTATGGCAGAAAACATGCTCAACGTTGTCTCCTGTCCATTCTGTGGTCGCGGTGACCCAGATGCCGGTTATGAGGATATCGTCGCTGTTGCTGAGGAACTGCTGGAGAAACACGGCATCAACATGGAAGTAGCGGTGATGGGCTGTGAAGTCAACGGCCCCGGTGAAACCCGCAACGCTGAGGTCGGCATCCACTTGGGCGGTAAAGAACTCGCAGTCCTTAAAGTGCGTGGTGAACGCGTTCGCACCTTCCGTGGGAGAGACGAGGTCAATCCAGAGTTTTTAGCAAACGCGTTATTAGAAGCAGCACAACAGTTACAGGCATCCCAGAACGATAACACATCAGAAGGTTGAAAATGAAAGAATTACAGCAGCACAACCAAAAGGCGATTCAGTCGATACCCGTCCAAATCGGGTTGCTCGCGTTATTTTTCTGTCTTTACCATCTGTTTTTGAAATATATCATGCGCGAGACAGGACTTGACTTAGGCGCGGTCGGATATAACAGTCATGTTGTGCCACTTTACGCCCAACCGAGTTTTGACTTCAGCGTATGGACGTTACCTGTCGCACTCGTCGTATGTATGTGCTACTTGTATCTCCGCCATCTATGCCTCGATTCGCAAGTGTCTGATCGACGTTTAATCTGGATAGCGATTGCACTTTTCTGCGTGATTAACATCGGTATTGCCCAAAGTGATGGATACCGAGAAATTGGGGCAGCAGACGAGAAAAAGCGGATCTTAACGCTCTTAGAACCGTATACACGGACTTCATTGGAGTATTACGGGGATGTGCCGCGGGTTGACGAACTCGGAATCCGCAATTTCCTTCGGGATTATAGCAAACCTGAAGTGTTTGATACACTTTCTGGACACACGCGTACGCATCCGCCGGGGGGTGTGCTTTTCTTATCGCATGTTAGCGGACTCTTCGGTTACAATCTGATCTCGGCATCATTAATCTCCATTCTCTTCACCGCGCTCACAGTGATACCGATCTATTGGCTCGCGGAAATGCTCTACGGGAAAAAAGTTGCACGTTACGCACTCCTGCTATTTCTCATAACCCCCAATTTTGTGATGTTCACTGGTACGTCAATGGACGGTCCTTTCAGTGTCTTCCCCATTCTGAGTGTCTATCTCTTTTATATGGCACGCGAACGAGAGACTGTACCCGATCAGAAATGGCACGAATTCCGTCCTTACAGTCTGTTCACAGGTCTCTCCCTCGCGCTCGGGATGTTTATGACGTATTCGACAGTCGTCGTCGGTGTGTTTTTGTGCGTTATCGCCTTATTGGAGCGGCAACGGTTCGTGCAGTATCTAAAGGTTTTGCTGTTCGCGGCTTCAGGATTTATCGGATTTTACCTCTTGCTCTTCGTCTTGACCGGATTCCGTCCCATTGAAGCACTCTTGGCAGCAATCAAAAAAGACGAAGCGGGCATGGGGAGCGGTTATGAGAGTATCGGACGTTATTTCCATCTGAGTTTTGCCAACCTATTCGCTTTCCTTATCGGTGTAGGGTTTCCAATAACAACCGTCTGGCTCCGGCAGCTGGTCTCAACAATAAGAGAATGGCGGGAGGAGACCGTCTCATCTGAGCGGGAAATTGGTCAACCGCGCACGCCGTGGATTTTACGGCATGAGAACGTTGACACTTTTGTTATCGGCTTCCTAATTACACTCCTCTATTTTACATTCTCCACTTGGTTTACAATGGAAGTTGAGCGTATCTGGATTTTCATGGTGCCGTTTTTCGTTATCCCTGTCGCCAAACACCTCACGGATCGCCCGATGTCCGATCTCTACTGGGTCGGCGGTTTACTCGTTGCGCAACTCATCATTGGGGAAATCCTGCTCTACACGTATTGGTAGCAGAGGAGTCATCAGTTGTCAGTTGTCAGTTAAAGAAGTCTGTAACGTGTTCTAAAGCGGAGAAAGTCTGTAACGTGTTCTAAAGTTTCAAAGTGTTCTAAAGTTGGTAAGAGACCTCTTTCAACTTTCTAACTTTAGCGACACTTCACAACTTGCCAACTTTCTC
>JAJDTM010000020.1 GCA_022827185.1 Candidatus Poribacteria bacterium | reverse complement strand
TCCGTTCAGCCTCTGCTTTACTGCCACCCTCATTGATGAAATCAAGCACGCATTTGCGCAAATCTGTTGAATAAGTCATAATCATAAAGACTGACATAAATCTCAAAAAATGTAAACTTATTTTCGGGATCCACTATAAACGGATACTCGCGGAAAATAGTTACATTTTTTCAAAAAAATAAAGATACCGTTATTTCTCTTTATCAAAAAACTAGCAAGTTTCGTGCCAATGTCCTAAGAAATGCAGTATTTGTGTCAAAACGCCTGACAGATACGCCTCAAGTATAGGTAAACACTTAGTTAGCAGACAGAGGATTTGTCTTCACTTTTTCTCATAAACTATAGTTGGATCCCATCGTAGGTCTCTCTCCCACCGCCAATCAGCAGAAATTGTATAGTATCCAACAATAATTGTTATTCTCTGGCGATCCCTGCAATCGTAGATATGCGATATAGCAGGAGAGCAATTTTTGTGTGATGTGTGTCTGCCCATTTTTTAGGCAGTCGCTGTGTATTTTAGCACTCCCCCGTCAAACCCCATGCTTTAGCTTGGGGATGTAGACGGAAACCAAAGCTGTTATTGAAAATGAATTTGACAATCTAATCAGAATGTGGTATAATGTACTATACACTCTCATAGAAAGGTAAGATATTATGCCACTCAAAATCTCTAATAAAAAGCGTAATTACCGAACGATAAACAAAACAATCTATAGCTGTCAATATCACGTGATTTGGTGTACCAAATATCGCCGCAAGGTTTTGGATACTCAAATACAAGGTCGTTTGAAACAACTGATACGCGAAAAAGAGACCGAGTATGGTTATGAAATCCGTGAAGTTGAAACACAACAAGAACATGTTCACTTACTTATTGAGATACCCCCTACAGATTCTATAGACAAAATCGTTGGCAAAATCAAAAGCTATACTTCTAAAGTTTTGCGAGAAGAATATCCGTCTCTCAAAAGTCGTCTGCCTTCACTTTGGACACGTTCAAAGTTTGTGAGTTCATGTGGTGGTGTCACTCTGCAAGTCATAAAAGACTATATTGAAAGTCAAAGCGGACAATGAGAAAAGCACGTAAATTCAAACTTCAGAACCAATCTAATACGATCAAGATTGGTAATATGCTTGACGATATGTGGGGCATCCATCTGCATATCCTGCTACTTGCACGTAGGTATTATCGCATGTTCGGTAAAAACCTATCAGCATATCGTTTGAAAGCACACGTTACCAAACTCAAAAAGCGGACAAAACCGCATTGGGCAGCCTTGCCGAGTCAAGTTGTGCAAGACGTTGTGCTGCGTTATGGTAAATCGCAAGGTGCTTTTCTTGATAATATCAAAGACCGAAAAGCGGGTAAAACGAGGCGTAAAGTGGGTAGACCGAAAATACAACCTCGCCACAAGTACAACTCCATGACGTTCACACAAGCGGGTTACGAACTTCAAGGCAATCGTATCAAAATCAACTGTATAGACACATGGTTTTCCTTCCATAAACACCGTGAAATCAAAGGTCTAATCAAGACGATTACCATCAAACGCGATAAGTGCGGCGACTACTGGATATGCTTTTCATGTGAGAATGTTGATGATTCCGAACCCAAACCTAAGACGGGTAAGAGCGCAGGGTTTGATTACGGAAACAAAACATTCCTAACCAGCGACGCAGGCAATAAGATAGAATCTCCGCAGTTCTTCAAACAATCACTGAAAACGTTGCGATCTCTCAGCAAGGCACTCAGCCGTAAAGTCAAAGGTTCCGGCAATTGGTATCGTGCGTGTCGTGCTTTGGCAAGACACCATAGAAAAGTTGCCAGACAAAGAGCAGATTGGCAATGGAAACTTGCGACTGAACTTTGCACAGAGTTTGACACACTCATTTTTGAGACACTGAATCTTGATGGCATGAAACGCCTCTGGGGTCGTAAAGTTTCTGACCATGCTTTTTATCAGTTTCTACAGATACTCGAACAAAAGTGTGCTAAGCACGGTAAAACCTTTGAAAAAATCAATCAATGGACTGCCACGACAAAGCCTTGTAGTGATTGTGGCTACCATAACGAAGAACTCTCTCTTTCAGATAGACAGTGGACGTGTCCCGAATGTGGTTCACACCACGACAGAGACATCAATGCTGCGATCAATATCAAACGGGCAGGCTTGGCTGCCTAAAGTGGAGCGACAGTCAGCCGGTGGACTCTCTGAGAAAACCGCAGTCGCGAGGAAGCACAAGCCCCAACCTTTAGGTTGTGGGTACCTATGACTGCAACATCTTCAGTATCATCAATCTTTTGTAGGAGCGAGTGTTTTTGCCGGGGTGTTCCTGTCGCTCGCGATCTTCTGACTTTGCGCTAACGATGAAATCTTGACTTTACCGCGTTTTGCGGGTATAATATATTAACACATGTTCCAACCCCTTTAGACATACCGCTCTCTAAGAGCGGAAGTCTCTGTAATATGCCCAAAACACGATAGATATATTGATCGGTACAACAAAGATATGAAGCATTCAGATCCCCATTTAAAAGAAGAAAACGTTAACAACGCCTCCGACACAAACTTTATCCGTCAAGAAATTGAGAAAGACCTCAAGACCAATAGATATGAGGGCAGGGTGCATACCCGGTTCCCACCAGAACCGAGCGGCTACCTTCATATCGGGCACGCCAAAGCTATCTGTATCAGTTTCGGCACCGCCGAAAATTATGGTGGACTTTACAATTTAAGATTTGACGATAGTAACCCTATCACAGAAGAGAGCGAGTACGTAGAGGCGATCAAGCGCGATGTCCACTGGCTCGGATTCGATTGGAAAGATCGAGAATACCACGCTTCTGACTATTTTGAGACGCTCTATGGATACGCAGTCAAACTCGTAGAGAAAGGAAAGGCTTACGTCTGCGATCTGACAGCAGACGAAACGCGTACTTATCGTGGCACCTTGGTCAAACCCGGGACAAACAGTCCTTATCGCGACCGGTCGGTTGAAGAAAATCTGACGTTGTTCCAAGGGATGCGTAACGGTGAGTTTCCAGACGGTTCCCGCACACTTCGGGCAAAAATTGATATGTCAAGTCCGAATTTAAATATGCGCGATCCTGTGATGTATCGCATCTTACGTGCACACCACCATCGCCATGGCGACAAATGGTGTATCTATCCAACTTATGATTTCACGCACGGGCAATCCGATTCAATTGAGGGTATAACACATTCGTTATGTGATGTCCAATTTGAGGATCACCGTCCCCTCTACGACTGGTTTTTAGAAGAACTGGAAATCTATCGACCTCGGCAGATTGAATTCGCTCGACTGAATCTCACCTATACTGTCCTCGGCAAACGGAAACTTCGGGTCCTGGTAGAAGGCGGGCATGTCAGCGGTTGGGATGATCCAAGAATGCCGACGCTCGCAGGCATGCGCCGACGCGGCTACACACCTGAGGCGATCCGAGATTTTTGCAACCGTATCGGTGTTTCAAAGGCTGATAATCTCATTGAAATGGGGCAGCTTGAGTATTCGCTCCGGGATGATCTGAACCGCCGCGCACCACGCGTCATGGCTGTTCTTGATCCGGTTAAGGTCATCATCGACAATTACCCAGAGGAGCAAGTCGAGATGTTTGATGCTGAAAACAATCCGGAAGATGAGAACGCAGGCACGCGAAAAGTCCCGTTTTCACGCGAAATTTATATCGAACGCGAAGATTTTATGGAAGATCCACCTCGAAAATTCTTTAGATTGGCACCCGGACGGGAAGTCCGACTGAAACACGCTTATTATATCCAGTGCGAACGGGTTGTTAAAGATGAAAACACAGGCGAAATCGTTGAGATTCATTGTACCTATGACCCAGAAACACGTGGCGGTTGGTCTGAAGATGGACGCAAGGTCCGAGGCACACTGCATTGGGTCTCTGCTGAACACGCTGTTGATGCCGAAGTCCGGCTCTATGATGCACTCTTTACAGAACGCGAACCCGAAAGCGGGATAGAAGGCGAAGACTGGATACAGTTCCTCAATCCGAACTCTTTAGAGATCCTAAACAATTGCAAAGTTGAACCGAGCCTCGTTGACGCACCACCTGAAAGTCGGTACCAATTCCTACGGATGGGTTATTTTTGCGTTGATTCAGATACAACACCAGAGAAATTGGTCTTCAATCGTACAGTACCGCTAAGAGATACTTGGGCAAAAATCCAGAAGGGGCAGAAATGAAAAAAGTAGCAGGCACACTCCGTTGTGCCGTAGCACCAGAGACTGTCCGAGTCCGAATGGCACCCTCGCCTACTGGTTTCTTACATATCGGCGGCGCGCGCACGGCGCTCTTCAATTGGCTATTTGCCAAACATCACACCGGCACGTTCATTCTCCGAATTGATGATACGGATACAGCACGTTCCACTGATGAATCCATGCACGAAATCTATACCGCGCTGAAGTGGTTGGGATTGGAGTGGGACGAAGGCGGTGATAAAGGCGGCCCCTATGGACCTTATGTGCAGTCCGAACGTAAAGCCATCTACGACGCTTACGTTACACAGTTGCTTGAGAGTGGAAACGCGTACCACTGCTATTGCACGCCTGAAGAACTTGCGGAAATTCGTGAGCAGGCGCGCGCTGACAAACAGACCCGCTCTTATGATGGACGGAGCCGAAACTTGTCATCAGAAGCCGTGAAACGCTTTATTGCAGAAGGCAGGAAGCCGACCGTACGCATAAAAATCCCGGACACACCGATTCGTGTTGACGATCTCATTCTCGGTTCGCGAAATATTGATCCCGCGACTCTCGAAGATGAGGTGATTGTCCGTTCAAATGGGATGCCGAACTACAATCTGACTTCAATTATCGACGATGTGGAGATGCAGATAACGCACGTGATTCGCGGGACAGAACATCTCAACAATACGCCGACACAGATCATAATCGCAAACGCTCTCGGTTTAAATATTCCGCAATTTGCACACATTCCGTTGGTATTAGATAATAGCGGTAGGAAACTCAGCAAACGCCATCACGGCGACCTTGTTGCTGTTAACCGCTACCGTGAGCAGGGGTACCTCCGTGAAGCAATGCTGAATTTCGTCGCAAGACTCGGCTGGTCCTACGATGACAAACAAGAGATATTCTCTGTAGATGAACTTATAGAGAAGTTTGATCTCGAACGCGTCGGCAAAAGTGGTAGTGTTTTTGATATTAAGAAACTCGAATGGCTCAACTCCCACTATATAAGCGAACTCGACGTTTCCGCACGGACAGACGCTGTGATCCCGTTCTGGCAGGAAGAGGGCTTAATCAATGCGGCTGAGAAGCGCGATTGGTTGGAAAATATTGTGGAAGCGGTCGGTGAACGCCTCACAACATTTCAAGACATTATTCCACAGACTCGCTATTTCTTCACCGATGCATTTGAATATGAACCGAAAGCGGTCAAAAAATGGTGGGGCGGTTCAGACGAAAAGAGAGAGAAAACCGGTGAAATGTTAACGGCTCTCTTAAAGGTTTTAGAAGAAATATCTACGTTCGACATAGAAACCGTTGAAACGGCAATTTGGAAATACACGGATGAGAACGATATCAAACGCGTCGCAGCGATGCAGGCACTACGGATCGCACTGACAGGGACATCGTTCGGACCAAGTCTCTTTGATATTGTTATACTGCTCGGCAGAGACGAGGTTTTAAAGCGAATCCCAAGAGCGATCGCGCACCTCTAAAAATCTTCAATAAATTCTTAATCTTCATTACCCTCACCAGCGGAAGCCCACCGCAAGGAGCACACTCATGGCAGGGAAACTCGCAATACACGGTGGCAAACGAACGATTCCTGATGGGTTGATTCAACCGTGGCCACAGGTTACTGAATCCGATAGAGACGCGATTGCCGAAGTCATCGCTTCCGAAAGAATTACCGAACAACAACGCATCCAATCCGAAGGGCTGGCAAACGAATGGGCAGAATACATGGGGGTTCGGTACTGTATCCCAGTTAACAGCGGCACCGCTGCACTACATCTCTGTGTCGCCGGGGTCGGTATTGAACCGGGTGACGAGGTTATCATTCCCGCCTTCACCTTCTGGGCAACGGCAGCAGCCGTCCTCCATCACAACGGAATCCCCGTTTTCGTTGATATTGACCCTGTGACTTACTGTATTGATCCAAACGCGATTGAGGCAAAGATTACCGAGAGAACGCGCGCAATTATGCCGGTGCATATTCACGGTATGCCGGCTGATATGGATCCGATTCTCGCCATTGCCCAAAAACACAATTTGAAAGTTATTGAAGACGTTGCACAAGCACACGGTGCACGCTATAAAGGTAAACTCTGCGGTTCATTTGGTGATGCCGCGGGTTATAGCACACAAGCATCAAAAACGTTGAGCAGCGGTTGCCAAGGTGGATTGTTCACAACAGATGACGAGCAAACTTACAAACGCGCGGCGTTGTTACAGTATTTCGGAGAGATCGTCGTGCCGGGACGCGAACGCGAGGAGCAGGAGTACAACGCTTACGGACTTGGATGGATGTATCGCGGTGATATGTTCAGTCAAGCGTTCATACGGAGTCAGCTCAAACGACTTGATGCGAACAACGCACTGCGCATCGAAAATTGTAACTATCTCACGATGCATCTCAGCGAAATTGACGGCATCGAAACACCTTTCACGCCAGAAGAATGTGAACCGGTATATTACAACTACGTCATCGGTTTTAACCCAGAGGCGTTAGGGTTAGATATTCCTGCCAGAACCTTACGTGAGAAGGTGCAAGCAGCACTCCGCGCAGAGGGTGTACCGACCGGACAGTGGCAGCGGCTACCTGTGCCATCTCAAGAGATCTTCCAGAACCGAGTCGGTTACGGCGCAGGCTGTCCGTGGCGATGCAATAATTCGACAGTCGAATACAAGACAGAGGACTATCCGAAATCCGTTGAATTCATGGATTCTCACTGTTACGTCTTCGATGTCAACCCACCCAACGATTTTGAGCTGATGTGGTTATACGTCGAAGCCTTCCACAAAGTAATGGATCAGCTAGATGCCGTGCTTAATGCGCCTACTGCGCCCTGATATTTAAAGGGAATGTTGGAAAATTTGCTTTTTTTACAAATATGGAAATTGGAGGGGGTAACCAATGGACCCCAAAACGGAAACAACACCAAATGTGTCTCCAATTGAAACTCCTATTGCTTTTCGCCCGCGCGACAAAAGCACATTGCAACCGTTTGTCAAAGTACTATGCGATTTAATCGACCTTGTGACGAAAAACGAGATGCATAGACCCACTCCATTAACGGAAACCGAATATCAACAACTTGCGGCACGGCTGGATGACCTGCTTGATATAGTAGGCGAAGAAGATCACTCTTTGGCACCCTTACTGCATTTCGTTGGAACGCTTATTAAGAACTATGAGGATGAACACATTCCAAAACTAACAGAGATGTAGTTATTAAATAACTCAATTTGCTACTAACAGATTTTGGAGGGTCAATGAGGTTTTCAATCCACTTTCCTCACCCCGGAGGGGTGGTATATCTATAGAAAATCGCTTATGCAAACTCCCGCACTCCCGGGGAATGCCATAGGGCATTCATACCGTTGATTCCGGAGTGCCATGTGAATAAAAAGGCGGCAACTCGGGTTATTTATGAGACACGCTGTATAATTGTGGATTTTACTATACGAGGTAGCTTGTAGTGCTATAATTTCATAGTAAATCGAAAAAATGGTGAATTCCGAAAAATAGCGTAAACCTATACCACTACTGGGTTTAGGTAGAATTTCCACTGCATATTTTTTCATAGTACTATGAAATTTTCGTATCTGTGCTATGCAAAGCTGCGTTGAGTGGAATAGAAAATTCGTAGGGTTATTTATGGTAAACTTGATGAAAGAAGAAGATTTTGAAAACTATACGGATCCTATCCTTGAAGAATGCTACCGGATAAAAGAGGAGCTTTCTGCCCGATTCAACTCTGTCGAAGAACTCTCCGCGCATTTGCGAGAGGTTCAAGAAGAGTGCAGACGGAAAGGCATGAAAGTTGTCTCGTATTATGTGCCACCCGAAAAGCGTAAGCAGACAGAAGAACCTGGCGATGTTGAAAATTAGAAGGAACACTGCTACAAAAGACTTCGGATGTGCGGACAGAATCCCGTTCCTATCCGCACCCATAAAGATAATGAAGACACTGTATATATGCCAACACTAAACTGGATCGGAAAAGAAGCCGTCATCAACCACCACGACGAAGTGCCAATACACACCCTTACGCACGACCAAGATCGCTCCCTCGGAGCTGAAAATGAGCCGATCGGCACTGGTAACCTCCTCATTGAAGGCGATAACCTCCTTGCCCTCAAGGCACTCCTACCCTACTACGCTGGTAAAGTCAAATGCATCTTCATTGATCCGCCTTACAACACTGGTAACGAAAACTGGGTCTATAATGATAATGTGAACAATCCAATAATTCAGAAATGGCTCGGTAAAACCGTTGGTAAACTCGCTGAAGACCTCTCCCGACACGATAAGTGGCTCTGTATGATGTATCCTCGCCTCTGTCTCCTCCATCAACTTCTTCGAGACGACGGTGCGATTTTCATTACTATTGATGATAACGAAGTTCATCACCTTCGGATTCTCATGGACGAAATTTTTGGGGAAGAGAACTTCGCGGCTCAATTCTTTTGGATGCGAACAGCAACTTCTCCATTCCTCTCAAAAACCGTCCGTCGGAAAATGGAGCCTCTAATTTGTTATAGAAAATCAGTAACTAAAAAATTGAGTCTCTTTGGTGGGGAAACAGAAGGCGGAGATATGCCGTTACTCAACGAAGGGAATGCCCTTCGACAAGTTGAATTTCCAAAAGAAGCGTTTAGTAGAGTGAACCTGAAAGATGGAGTATATAAGCCAAATGATTACGGCAGAATCCGACTGATTAAAGAAGTTCGTGTAGAAAATGGAGCCTTTTTAAGTGATTTGGTAATGGAAGGCAAGTTTAAGTGGACTCAAGAAACAGTTACCCGCGAGGTTAAAAGTGGAACGCTATTTCTCATAAAAAGTGATCGGTTTTCTATTCGTTATGAAAGACAACAGAGCCAGCGAGCGAAAGTCCCATCAAATTTAATCACAAAAGATGAGTGTGGAGTCGGGACTAATGAGGACGCAAATAAGGAATTAGAGAAAATTATCGGTAATGATAAGTTTGATTATCCTAAACCAATCTCATTAGTAAAATATCTGATTAACATGGTTTGTAGTGAAAATGATATCGTTCTCGACTCTTTCGCCGGAAGCGGAACAACAGGGCACGCTGTATTAGAACAGAATCAGGAAGATGGTGGCAACCGCCAATTCATCTTAGTTGAACTGGAACCGAAGATAGCCCGTGAGATTACAGCTATCCGTCTCCAACGCGCCAGTGAAGGGACCACCCTTGAGAACAACGATGAGCAACAGTATGAGTTCAACATTGGAGGCATTAATAGGGGCACCGGAGGGACTTTTTCTTATTACCACGTCGGCGAAACCTTCTTAGAAAAACAGGAAATTCCCTTTAGTGAGATGGCACAGTTACTCTTTTTCAAGGAAACAGGGACCCCAATGTCAGTAGATATCGCCTTATCCCTTGTAGAAGGAGATCGGCCCGCGTATAATTCTTGCACCACCGATGAAAAACGTCAACGCGCCTTTTTAGGCAGCGCAGACGGGGTCGGTGTCTACCTACTCAACAGTGACGATATCCTCACTGAAGAACTGATAAAACGCTTACCACGGCATGATGGGATGAAGATTATCCATTGTGGCGGCACCCGACTCACTGAAGCGACTTTAAAGCAGCTCGGCATCACCTTCCGCCAAATGCCATACAATCTCGTGTAGAGACGTCCGGTAGTAGGAGAACCCACGCTGTGTGATAGCACGTCCAAAGGCATGAGATTCCTTTTGACAAATTCGTTTAGACATCGTATACTATCCTATAATCTATTCCTCCGATTACGGCGGCAGTTTCCTCGTAGCACAAACTTTTAGTTTGTGCATCTACACACAGGTTTCGGATTAGGAGAAATCTTATGCTCCATGCATTGGAATTAGAAAATTTCAAAGCGTTCGGTAAACGCGCACGTATCCCGTTTGCGCCGATAACACTCATTTTCGGTGAAAATAGCGCGGGAAAGAGCACAATTTTGCAGGCACTTTATCTGCTCAAGCAGACGCTGGAAAGACGGGACACAGGGGCTTTGCTGCTATCTCGGACCGAAAATGGAATTGTTGATCTCGGCAGTTTTCAGGAGATGCTTTTCGACCATGACCTGAAACGGACACTCTCAATTCGTGTGGATACCAAACTGAATCGAGAATTAGGGATTGAATTTAGTTTCAAAAGACCCTCTCTTGAGGAAGAAATCCTTTTAGACCAAATTGATATTTATGATGGTAAATCATCCAAGTGTCTCGCCAGGTTTCAACCATTGGCTTCAACTGAAAAACCTAAAGAATTCGCGAGGAGAAGGGTTCTCAGTAATTCACGAAGGATTTCGGATTCAAAATTGGCTGCAGTAAAGTGTGTTTGGTTAGCAGAAGCAATAGAGCATTGGATTCCGGAGTTTGAATGGTGTATGGACAATAAGGAAGGGATATGTAACCTACTTGAGAAAAGATTGGCAGAATTGAAACATCCTAATGAGGGACTTGAAGAAAAACACAACTCTTTCAAAGAAGATATGAAATTTTTATTATCAAATTTTGATTTGGAAACCTATGTTTCCAGACGACGCGATGAAGAGATGAGCACGGTTTTAGATATACAAGGTTTTTTTCCAGTTGAAATTATGACTGGTAAAAGAAGTGCTTGGATAGATGAACTCCGATTTTTCCTCCATCGTCGGTCTGATGAGTTTATTATATTTGATGTCGCTCAACTAGTTATGCTGGCGGCCAGTAGATTGGGACTAACTTTAGAAGCACTTTTCCCAATAAGTCCTTTTCGGAAGCCACCGGAAAGATGGTACATCTTCAGAGGTACTAGTCCCCGAGATGTTGGATACCAAGGTGACCTGCTCCCGGATTTACTCCTCCGTCGTCCTGAACTAGTTGACGAAACAAACGAATGGCTAGAAAAACTCAACATAGGTCATAAACTCACGGTGAAATCAATAGGGACTGATTCGGGGGATCTATTTGAAGTAAGACTCATAGATACGCGTCGAAAAGAACCCGTAAGTGTAGCACTACCGGATGTCGGTTTTGGTGTCAGTCAACTCCTACCTTTTATTGTTCAGAGTTTGATTTCAGAGAAACAAATTATCTCCATTGAACAGCCAGAAGTTCACGGGCATCCGAAGTTGCAAGCGGATCTCGGCGACCTCTTAGCTGAGGCCATTAAGGATCCACGTCAAAATCAATTCATCGTTGAAACCCACAGCGAGCATCTAATTTTACGCCTGCAGCGTTTAGTCCGAGAAAAGGAAATCAAACCAGAGGACGTATCGGTTATATATGTCAGTCGTAGACCTGAGGGAGCAAAAGCAGAACATTTACGTCTTGACGAAGATGGAGATTTTATTGATGACTGGCCCAATGGGTTTTTCCCAGAACGCCTTCGCGAACTTTGATAACAAAAGGAGTTGAATAGAATGGAAGTCAGTACAGTCCTTGATCCTTCTGTATTCAATAAGGCTTGTTTTAATCCGACCTATAGGATGCATACGAAAGATTTCTTAAATGGTATTCAAAGCGGTGGTTTGCTGATTGTTGATTCAGAAAACAAATTGCAGAATGCCATCTTTGAACAAATTGAATCTCTCCCAACCAAGTACCGGCAGCAATTGCAAATTCGGTTTGAAGAATTGTTTAAAAATAAAAAACCACGGGTTGTTGAGTGTTATATCTTGTTAAATGATGAATCATCGGAAAATCTTTTAGACTTAGCATATCGCTTGAGAATAGTTAGCGAAGCTGATACCTTAATCGTTGCGGACGAAAGTTTTGAAACGCTAAAGTCTGATCAAAGACATGACGAAGGCGTTCTTTCATTATCAGAATATGGTGGTAGCAATTTCCAGAAAAACCGTCAAAGATATTATGAGGAATTGAAGTCGTCTGATACACACTTAGAATCGGAAGCGGGGGATACTATCATCCATTCAGGACAATTCAACGATTGGCTTACATCCGTTCTTGATGGTGAGATATTTGCATCACGTGAACGACTCATCGCGTTGCTTGCAGAGGCAGCACCGCACGAGGAACTTGAAGAAGAATTCAGAGAGTTGTTTGAGGGCTACTGCGAACTTGCTTTTGAGATGGAGGAATATGAAGAATCTATACTTGGAATTATAAAGGAAAACGAAGCATTTGCACACCTAAAGCACCGGGTCTTAGCAGTTGAGGCACAACGAAAGAGTTCACCTCTCGGCCGTGAGGCGCGGCGGATGGGACTATTGGTACATGGTGATCCTGTGCCAGAGATAAAGGTAACGGAATTATCATCTGATGCATTCCGAGCGTTGATGCATACACTCGGGAATTGGGGACTTTTTGTATCGCGGAACCGTTTCGTTAAGTTGATGGAAACGGAAGAGTCCACTGAAATAGCGGATCGTCTGCGTGCTGAGTTTTATGAGTTTTTCGTTTTCTACTTGGAATTGGAACTATTCCTTGAGAATTACGATTACGATCCAGACGAAGGATTGGAGCTACGTCCAGAATTCATTGAAGCGTTAGAACGTGAGGAGGAGTACATCAAGTCTGGTGGTAAAATGTATACACTTGAGGAGGTCGCCAAGGAGTTAGGGGTCAAGTTGAAATGTGTGAGCTAATACTGACTTCAAACGCTGAACGGGATCTACAGCGTTTAGACTCTAAACTCCGAGAGCAAATTCTCGAAAAACTTGAATGGATCTGTGAAAACTGTCACAGCCCGATTCATAAATCCCTGAGATATAACTATAGAGGACAGTGTAAGGTACGTTGTAAAGGTCATAGAGTTATCTATATCTACGATAAAGGAACAGCAACAGTTAAAGTCTCCCGAATTGAAAATCGATCATCTGTCTATAAAAGATGACCCGGAAATGAAAAGATGCACCTACCCCTCAAAGAATACCAAGAACACACCCTCAACACATTGACAGAATACTACCAAAAGTGCCTGCAGTATAAGAACGCCAACACCGCATTCTACGATCTAACCAACAGACCCTACGCGCCTGTTAAATCCTTGCCCGGCATGCCCTATGTCTGTCTCCGACTCCCGACAGGCGGCGGTAAAACCTTCGTGGCGTGCCATGCAGTTAGTATTACGGCTTCTGAGCTCTTAAAGACTGAAAGCCCAATTGTGCTTTGGTTGACCCCTTCAAATGCCATACGGGACCAAACACTCAATGCCCTTAAAGAACCCGATCATCCCTACAGAGATGCTTTCAGATCCGCTGGACACAACGTGGAGATCCGGACTATTGGCGAGGCACTTTATCTGCAACCGCATATTCTGAATACAAAAACCACGATTATTGTCTCCACCATGCAAGCGTTTCGCGTTGAAGACACAGAGGGACGCAAGGTTTATGAAGATTCAGGCGCGCTGATGGGACATTTCACACACTTGTCAGACGATGCCCTGTCAGAACTTGAGAGCGACAACGGTAAACCCGCCTATTCACTTGCAAATCTCTTATGTGTTAAACGTCCGCTTGTTATTGTTGACGAAGCGCACAACGCTCGGACCCCACTCTCTTTTGACACGCTTGCCCGTTTCAACCCATCCGCAATCATTGAATTTACCGCAACACCCGCTATGGAGGAAAACCGTTCTAATGTCCTCTATACCGTTTCTGCTGCTGAGCTCCAAGCAGAAGACATGATTAAGATGCCGATTCAGTTGGAAACCGATCCGGATTGGAAACGACTACTAACCGCTGCCATTGCACAGCGTGACGCACTTGAACTTGATGCTGAGGCGGAGCGAGAAGAAACGGATGAATATATCCGTCCTGTTATGCTAATTCAGGCGCAGCCGAGACGTAGAGATCAAGAAACCTTGACTGTTGAAGTCGTTGAGAACTGTCTGATTGAAGAACACAGAATTCCTGAAGAGCAGATCGCGCGTGCCACCGGTGAGGACAAAGGGCTTGAAAATGTTGACATCAACGATCCAGAGTGTCCAATTCGTTATGTTATCACCGTGCAAGCACTACGAGAGGGATGGGATTGTCCGTTTGCTTATGTCCTCTGCTCTGTTGCCGAAATGAGATCTTCCACTGCTGTTGAACAGATATTGGGTAGGGTCATGCGTCTACCAAAGGCACTGCGCAAGAAACAAGAATCACTGAATAGTGCTTATGCTTTTGTCGCCTCCCAGAACTTCGCTGAAGCTGCATCTGCTTTAACTGATGGGCTTGTCCAGAATGGATTTGAGAAGCAGGCAGCTGCCGAACTCATTCGTCCTACGGAGGAACAACAAGACGAGTTACCGTTCTTTGAAGGTATGACACAGCCTGATACTAAGCCCACACCCGCTGAACGAGGCGAAATTTTTAAGGTGCCTAAATTAATGGTCCAAGGGGAACAAGGGCACCTTGAGTTTGAAGAGTCACGATTTTTAGAAGTCCCTTGGCAGTTGTCCGAATGTGACGCTGAACTCACCGAGGAAGAATTTCCATCCGAATTTAACACAGGCGAACGTGGCGAAATCGGACTTTCTCAAGAAGGAAGAGTGGAGATACGCTTCTTGGGTCAACTCCATCAACAGATGACGCTCCTTGCCCCAGATAAAGGGTGGGATGCTGCACGACTCGCCGATTGGCTTGATAGAACTATTAAACATCTTGACATCCTACAGCGTGAGTCCCTACCTTTTCTACAGCGGTTAGTCAACTATCTTATTGAAGAGCGTAGCATCCCAATAGAGGTTCTCATACGCAATAAATATACCTTGAAAGATGCTGCTGAGAAGAAAATTGATAGCCACCGCCAAAACGTGCACCAAGCTGCCTATGAAAACTATCTTCTGCCTGAATTTGCGACTCCTGTTGTTGTTTCACCAGATCATTGCTTCTCCTTTGACCAGCATGGTTACCCCTACAACACCCGTTATGAAGGGGCATACCAATTTCAAAAACATTACTACCGAGATGTTGGCGATTTGAAATCCGATGGTGAAGAATTCCAATGTGCACGGTTTATTGACACATTACCTCAAGTTAAATATTGGGTACGAAATCTTGAACGCAAACCGCTACACTCCTTCTGGCTACAGACTTCAACCGACAAGTTTTATCCTGATTTTGTATGTCACTTGACTGATGAACGTTATCTCGTCGTTGAGTACAAGGGTGTGTTCCTCTGGGATGCCAAAGATGCGGAGGAAAAGCGCGAAATCGGCGAATTATGGGAAAAGCGGAGTGGAGGAAGTTGCTTGTTCATTATGCCTAAAGGACCTAATCTTGAAGCAATCCGGGCGAAACTTTCCCAAAATCCCAGTTGATAAAAAACTAGTTACCATAGGTGTCAATTTAGCGATTTTCCACGACATTTTTGACAGGTCTCTATAGATGCCGCCCCTACGAGGCTTAGGTCTGTGAGGTAGCGTTTTTCTACAAAGATACCATCCCTACGGGATTCAAGAGAGGTTTGAAGTATCCAAAGTTTCCGATCAAAGTCCGGTTCGGTTAGGAATGCACGTCGCATTTGGGCGTGTACGCCGCAAAACCGAACCTACCGGGCCTGGGGCGGAGGCGGTTATTTTTTCTAAAATTGACACTTATGGTTGATAAAAAACCAGTTAGATAAAAAAATAGGAGACTCAACTTGAACATCAGAAAAACCGTAGTTTTCGCATTTGTATTGGCTGTTATTGTCCCAATTGCGAGTTTCATCACTTGCGAACGGGTTCAACAAGTTGCCCAACCTACCGTGCCTCAGATGACAGGGATTGATGGAGAGATTTTAGTCGGTGCTGTCTACCCCATTACAGGGCACTCCAGCTTGGCAGGTGCTTCGGTAGAATACGGTATTGAACTCGCTGTTGCAGAAATTAACAACTCACAACACAGCAATGTGAAAATCAAACTCATCATGGAGGACGGTCAGAGTACTGTAGAGGGCGCGGTTGAAGCCTTCAACAAACTGATTCATCAGGACAAAGTTTCTGTTATCCTCGGTCCCGGATCCTCAAGTCAGGCACAAGAGGCTTTTCCGATTGTGCACCAGAACCAGGTCGTAGCGATAAGTCCTACCTCGGCTGCCGCTGGCTTGAGCGCAGTTAGCGATTTTGTTTTTCGCACGAATCTCACCACAGACGTGCTTATTCCGAACGGTGTCAAGGTGACACAGGAGAAACTCGGATACCAAAGGGTGGCAACACTCTTTGATAACGTTGATCTCTTTTCCCAGACCAGCGATGCGGAGTTGAAGAAAGCACTCACTGATAACGGTGTTGAGATTCTCACAGCAGAAAGCTTCCAAACCAAGGAAACAGACCTGTCTGCCCAATTGACTCGCATCAAGGCATTGAATCCGGATGCCATCTTTATCTCATCTACAGTCGGGGATATTTCCGATATTCTGGTTCAAGGACGGGCACTCGGCGTTCCTTCTGATATTCCGTTCATTGTGAACCTCACACTGTCGAGAGATTTAGTAGCAGCAGCAGAAGATGCTGCCGAAGGAACGATCACTTTTACAAGTTGGAATAGCATAGCAGATACCCCAGGCAACCAAGTCTTTGTGCGGAACTACAGTACGAAATACGGAATGGAACCCAATATTTGGGCAGCGCAATTTTACGCCGCTATTCATATTCTCGCCAAAGGGATAACCGATGCCCAGTCAACCGATCCAGAGGCGATTGCTGCTGCGCTCGCAGAGATCCGAGATTTTGACACAATCCTCGGTACGTTCTCTTTTAACAACGTTGGGGACGCAATCTACGACCCGATTGTCCTGATCGTCAAAGGTGGCGAATTTGAGGTTTTCGAGTAGGCGTGTGCCTCAGTTAAAGCAATCCTGACTATATAAAATAGAGGCTTTAGGTTGCCTTTACCTAAAGCCTCCTTATTATTTTAACCTTTGATGATTTCCCTATTCATCTGAGTCTTCGGGATAGTCAATCGACCATTTGCCGCGTCCATCACCAGAAGGTTCTTCTTTCCAGAGGTCCAGGAACTTATCAGGTGCGTTATGCTCCGTGAGATGCGACATAAAGCGTTCATGCAACTCCTTGACGAGTTCCATGTTATCCGCAGCGATGTTATTCTCCGCTATCGGATCCGCAGGTAAGTCAAATAACTCCGGTCTACCGTATTCACCCACGGGTGCGTATCCCCAACGTTCCGTGACGAGGAATGGCACTGTCGCTCGGCGTGGCACACTACCGTCTCGGGCACCGATATGACAACCCGTTACGGCGTATTCCCTATGCTGTGCATCGCCATTGAGGAGCGCATTCGCGAAGGAACGTCCTTCGAACGGTTTTGGTGTGTCTAAGGTAACACCCGCCAATTCGCAGAGCGTCGGCATAATATCCATCGGTTGTGCAATGAGGTCCAAGCGTTGCCCTTGCGGTACATCGCCACCCGCAATCAAGAACATCTCATGGTTAATCTCTGGGTACGTGGGCCAATAGCGTTCATCTTTCGGATCAATGTTAGATTTACCCGTCCTACCGTGTTCACCGATAGACATCCCGTGGTCGGACAGCACAACGACGAGTGTATCGTCCCACAACTCCAAATCTTCCACCTTCTGCAAAATCCGTCCGATGTGTCGGTCAACGAGCTCGGACTCACCAGCGTAGTGTGCCCAGAGATTGTGCAATTCCGCATCCGTAAAGAGGGACGACAGACCGTAGTTCGGATGTAACATCGGTGCACCGGTGTAATCTGGATCGTAGCGTTTGACGAGATATTCGGGTGGATCCCACGGTTCGTGTGGATCGAAGAAATCTACCCAGAGGAAGAAGGGACCCGAGCGGTGATTCTCTTCTAACCAACGCGCTGTCGTCTCAGAAGTTCTGCTTGAGAACGTCTCTGTTTCATACTGGTAGTAGCGGTTCGTCCAGCGGTGTGTGTTCGGCAATGTATGCCCGCGAAACGACGGATGCGGTCGTGTCTTCTCATTCGGCATGACGATTTTCATTTCGTCATTGAGATGGAGTAGCGGTTTGTCTCCTTCCTGCCCACGATGCTGGAAAGCGGCTTCAAAACAGTGCTGGAAACCGACGTTAAATAGGTGCGGGGTATCACAGATGAGCTGCGTGGCGTATCCTTGATCGCTCAGAAGTTTCGCAATGACGCTGCGTCCACTCTGATTGATCGGCTGCCACGGGTAGTGGGGCCACCCGACTGTTGCAGTCATAATATCGGTGCGGTGCGGAACCGTTGGGAAGCTGCTCATATAAAATTTGTCGATAGCCGTTGCGCGTTCCGCTTCAAATTTATCGAGCATTGGGGTGCGAATAGATCGCTGCGCGCGTTCACCTAAGTTGTCATACCGAAAAGTATCCGTGATCAGCAAAACAATGTTTTTCATATTTTTATCTATTAACCTCCCTACGGTCGTCCCGTTGGGATGACCATCGGTTTTCTGTTCACGCATCAGCGTCGCTGAGGTGAGGGTTTTGGTTATCTTTCAGACCATTCAAGAATCTCCATCCAAACCGTCCAATAATGGAGTGCCATGTTTGGATCAATAGTTTTTATACGCACTTTAAAAAGGTAGAACTTTGGATCGTCGGAGCCTCCATCCGAGCGAAAAAATTTATCCGGCTGAAAAGGTTCATTTCTTACCCAAGGTTTACCTTGTACCCAAAACGATACGAAACGACTACCTACACGACCACTACCTCTAAGGTGAGCTGAAAAATCCTTTGATAATTGGGATCTTAAACCCGCGACAATTCCAGCCTTAGCCCTGATATTTACGACCCTACCTACATAGGTGTTTATTGCTTTCTCTGGGTTTGCTTCTATGTTCTTGGCAATCTGAGCAAAGGTCTGAACCTCTCTACTAAAGGTCTGAACCTCTCCACTATGGGAAACGCACCCCGTTAGCATGGATACCATGAAAACTGCAATTATCACTAAAGCATTGGGTTGGTTAATCTGTTCCAATGTAACCATCTCCTTAATGCGTAAAGTTTCAAACTTTGCCAGCAAAGAATTCGTAAAAAGTCGGATGGCAAACCGCGACAAGAAAATCGCACCTTAAACCTCTTGGCGCGTCGTTTTTAACAAAAACAGTGTAATCAATAGCAACGGTAGAATGACCGCTGCCGAAATAACAATAGACACCTGCGCGCCGATAAGGCACGGAAAAAAGAGAATAGAGCCAACCATTGAACCTTTCAACGCAAAATAGCCGTTTTTCTCATTCGGCTGCAGATAGAGTGAAATACGTGTGCCAACAGTGGCAACAATGCCTAAGATCACCCAAATAACATAAGCCCTTTGAATATCGGGTTCCAACCAATACGGCAAAAGTGCGATCGCGAAAGCGAGAATCGTCGCGACTGCAGAGACCAAAAGTGCCGGACGGACGCCAATCTGAAGCGGTGTCGTTAAAATTCCGAGTTGTTTGTCGCGTGTGATGTCTTTGAAGGTCGTGGTAATATGCGTACCTAAATCGTAAAGCGTTGTCGCAGCAAAAGCGTACCATACTAAACGCGGTACAGTCCCGCTAACGACCAACGCTCCGAAGATACTCAGCAACCCAATCCCCAAAGGCAGTGTGAGGCTTCCTAAAATCCCTTTCGCTTTGAAGATGGCGTTATAGAGATGCGAAATCGCCACCAATCCCATTACCAGAAAACCGGTTTGGAGATTGAGCAAGAAACCGCCAATAACACACAACCCATAGATAACACTTGCGGGGACAATCGCGTGTCGTGGGGTCAGTCGTTGCGAAGGGAGTGGACGCTCAGGGTTCGTCTGTTTGTCCGTCTCATGGTGGAAATAGTCGTTTTTTATCATTCCGGCGAAGTAGCCGAAAAGCGCAATTACCAGCGCCACCGCAACGCGCCATGTAAAACGTCCTTGACTTGCGATGAGCGCGCCCGGAAGTGTCGCTACAATTGGAACAGCAAAGAGCGGGTAACGGATGAGTTCAAGATAGGCTTTGAAGCGGCTCATACATAATTTCCTTAGGACTTACACAGCCCCATCGCAGGCGGGGTTTAAAACCCCGCCTGCAGTGTGTCATTTTAACCCCCTAAATCCCCCTTATCAGGGGGACTTTGAGAGGAAATGCGTAAGTCCTATTCCTGTTAGAAATTTTCTCTGGGCACACCTGCCTCTGCCACCGGAGAATTCCTCGGTTCAAATGCTTCCTCTACACCGTAAAACTGATCGCTCTGTGTCCCGATGCCGAGTTCTGTTATATTTGGTCCGACCTGTTTATTCCCTTGAATAAAGTTATCCCGGAGTCTGCCCCCGTCGTAGACCGCCCAACCGATGTTCATTATTATATTGTTGGAGACTATTTCCGGGGAAGCCGTAGAATAGCAGACAATGGCATTCTCATAATTGGCGCGAAGCACGTTATACTGAATACGGGGGCGGGAGTCGTCTTCGCAAGTGATTCCGTAATTGTTAGCCGTGAACTCGTTGTATTCGACATCCGGTGATGCGCTGCCTTGAAATTTTGAACCTACACCGTTTCTATTAAACTCATTATTCGTAATCGTCGGACTGGTGTTTTCGCAAAGTACGCCCGTATTATTTTCGCTAATAAGACATCTCTCGATTTGGACTGCGTCCGTTCGGGCTGCGATACCGGCAGTCGCGTGTTGGACGCGGCAATATGTTAGACGGCTATTCGGACTTGTGGCTTCAATCCGAATGCCTGCCCAATCTCCGGCTTTTGGTAGATCTGCTGTTACGGTTTTCTCGATTTCGGTATCGCCATGCCCTTGTATTCCCAAGGTAGCAGGATCTGTTCCAAATGTGGCGTTAGTTGTTTCTACTGCCGGTGCCTGTTCACGTTGCTGTTGCTTTCCTAAGGAACCGAAAACTATCATCCGGTCTGGTGATCCTTCGGCATAGAGTTCGCCACGCACGATAAGTCCACTCGGTGTATCCACCGGCTCAAAACCGACGATCGTCCCCGAACGGATCGTCAGCGTCACACCTTCCGGCACGACAACGTCACCGGTAACATAGATCCGTCCGTCCCAGACCTCATTCTCGGTCAATTCACCGGATTTCTCTATAATCTCTAAACTACCACCCTCTATATTGAAATTGAACTTCTCACCTTGGCATCCACAATAGAATCCCGTTAGGACGCAGATTAGGCAAATTAAAGCATTATAAGGCATAATTTTCCAAAACTGTTGTTTGATAGTTGTTATTCTCATGTTATATTTCTACCATAGATATGGATTGCTGTCAAGCAGGAAAGAAAACAGAACTATTCAGTTCCCCAATCGTGGGTTCTTTCTTGTAGAAACGATCTCTCGGTCATAACGTTTACTCACTGCTGACCGCTTCTCGAAAAAAAGTTTGACATCGGCGGTAAAATTTGCTATAATTGTATAATTAGGGATTAGATTGTCTTTACACGATGTTACGTCTCTCGGTACACGACTTGAAAAAAGGACGCAGTGATAATGTTTGAGAGTTTGAGCGATAGGTTACAAAGCACTTTCAAAAAACTCAAAGGGCAAGGGAAACTGACAGAGAATAATATCTCTGATACCTTGCGTGAAGTGCGTCGCGCTTTTCTGGAGGCAGACGTTAACTATAAAGTCACACGTGAGTTTATAGAGCAGATTAAAGTGCGTGCCTTGGGGCAAGAGGTGCTCGGCAGTCTCACGCCTGAACTACAGATTGCCCGAATTATTGGCGAAGAATTGACCCAATTGATGGGCGATACGGCTGAGAAGATTCAGATCGCACCGAGCGGTCCTACGGTAGTGATGCTCGTCGGTTTGCAAGGTGCGGGCAAAACAACCGTGGCAGCGAAATTAGCCCTCAGATTTCATAAAGAGGGACGGAAACCCCTGCTCGTTGCCGCTGATGTATATCGTCCCGCCGCCATTAAGCAGCTACAAGTACTCGGCGAACAGACGGAAACATCTGTGTTTTCGATGGGGACAGAGGTCTCTCCCGTTGAAATCGCGGCAGCATCTGTCAAGGCAGCGTTGGCGAACGGGCACAACTGCGTTATTATTGACACAGCAGGACGTTTGCACGTTGATGATGAACTGATGGGTGAACTTCGGCAGATTAAAGAAAGCGTCAATCCGTCTGAAATCCTTCTCATTGTCGATGCAATGACGGGACAAGATGCCGTAAATGTCGCTGAAAATTTCAACAACGACCTCGATATTGACGGCGTTATCCTCACGAAAATGGATGGAGACGCTCGCGGCGGTGCAGCACTTTCGATCCGACATATCACACAGAAACCGATTAAGTTTATCGGGGTCGGTGAAAAGATTGAGGCAGCGTCCCTCGAAGAGTTCCATCCAGAGCGGATGGCCTCGCGCATCCTTGGACAAGGTGATTTCCAGACCTTGCTTGAAAAAGCAGAAGACCTCTTTAGCGAAGATCAGGCAAAGGAACTTGAACGTAAACTCACAGAAAATAAAGGATTAGATTTTAACGATTTTCTCACACAGTTAGAGCAGCTGAAAAATATGGGACCTTTGGATCAATTAATGGATCTGATGCCCTTTAAGAATCAGCTGCCGGTTCAAAATCTTACACCCGATGAGAGCCATTTGCAGACCGCAAAGGCAATCATCCAGTCAATGACGCTTGAGGAACGAAAGAACCCTCGATTGTTAGATAGAAGTCGAAAACTCCGTATTTCCAAAGGCAGCGGTACGACCGTAAATCAGATAAACATGCTGGTCTCACAACTCCAGATGATGAATCGTATGTTAAACCAGCAGACGGCGATGGCAATGCCGCAGATGGGGCAGAAAATAGGTGCACTTCCGCGTCCAAAACGGAAGACATCGAGAAAGCCTCGGAAACGAAGACGCCGCAAATAGCCACAAGTGAACCCGTAAAAGGGTCACTTTTTACGGAAGCGGTATAGATACCACGAGGAGGTATTTTTTTGGCAGTTAGAATTAGATTACAACGACACGGTAGGAAGAAACGTCCTTTTTATCGGCTCGTCGCGGCTGACGCACGTGCTTCGAGAGATGGTGTGTTTTTAGAACGCCTCGGCCATTACAACCCGTTAACGGATCCGGCAGATGTTTTCATCGATGAAGAGAAAGCCTTGAAATGGTTAAGGCGGGGCGCGCAACCCTCTGATACGGCAAAGCGTCTACTCTCCAAAAGCGGGATTTTGATGAAATTTGAATACGAAAAATTGGGGAAACCGATGCCGGAGGACGAAGTCACCGAGACAGCCGAAGATGAAGTCCAAAAGGCGGATGACACCGAACCTACTGAAACACAAGAAACAGAATCTGAAACCGGAACACTGCTTACTGAAGAAACATCCGACGAATCCGCTGAAGAAGAAGAATAATACCTGTTTTGACAGGTGCCAAAAACGCAGGCGGTGGGCGCATCTACTGAAACCCAAAAGTGAACTATGTTCAAAGATTTGATCGAATACATCGTAAAGTCTCTCGTTGATTACCCTGATGAAGTGGTGGTCCGTGAAGTAACCGGCGAAACCGTGGTTATTATTGAGTTAACTGTGACAGAGGCGGATTTAGGGAAAATCATCGGGAGATACGGGCGGACGCTGAAAGCCATAAGGAGTATCCTCTATACCGCCGGACTGCGAGCAAATAAAAAGGTGATTCTTGAACTGATTGATGAACCCAGAACAGACGAGGCGTAAGAACCCTGTTTACTTGTTAGGACCAGGTGCAGTACCACAGATTCAGGTCGCCAGCCGATGTTAAAATGAAAATTGATGTTCTCGCCCTGTTTCCAGAGATAATCGCGCCGGCACTAAAAACCGGAATTCTCAAACGCGTTCAAGACGCTGCTAAACTCACCGTCAATCTTCATAATCTTCGCGATTGGGCAACCGATAAACATAAATCCGTTGATGACTACCCTTATGGTGGCGGCGCGGGGATGATCCTTAAACCCGAGCCTATTTTTGCAGCGGTCGCAGCGTTGAATCCAACGGAAACCGCGCATATTATCTACCTAACACCTCAAGGGATACCACTAACACAGGGACTCGCGGAATCGCTTTCATTGGAAACGCATCTTATGCTTTTGTGTGGGCGTTACAAAGGTGTTGATGAACGGGTACGTGATAAATTGGTAACAACTGAGATCTCTATCGGCGATTACGTCTTAAGCGGCGGTGAAATCGCAGCACTTGTTTTGATTGATGCGGTGGGGCGTGTCCTTCCGAGCGCGCTTGGTGATTATGAATCCGCACACGTCGATTCGTTCAGTCAGGATTTGCTTGACCATCCGCATTATACGCGACCTGCTGAGTTTGCCGAAATGCATGTGCCAGAGGTGCTTTTGAGTGGACACCACGAGAATATCGAGAAGTGGCGGTACGCAGAGGCACTCAAACGCACGGCGAAACACCGTCCAGATCTGCTCCAGAAACTGGAACTCAGCGAAGAGGATATAGCAATTCTTAAAGCGGCAGGATTGGTGGAGTAAAGCAAGGCATGAATCATTTAGTTTAAAAGGAATCCTACAAATCAACATTATACCGTAGCGAACTTAATATTACCTAAGAAGGAGGAATAATTATGAACCTGATTGAATCTTTTGAGAATCAATACATAAAGAGCGACATTCCTGAGTTTGGTCCCGGAGATGTCGTCAAGGTGAATACGCGTATCCGAGAAGGGCAGAAGGAACGCATCCAGGCATACGAGGGAACCGTCATTCGCCGCGCACACGGTGGACTCAAGGAAACCTTTACAGTCCGGCGCGTCGCATTCGGTGCTGGCAGTGAAAGGACATTCCCGCTGCATTCTCCGAACATTGAAAGCATTCAGGTCGTCCGATACGGTGCAGTTCGGCGAGCGAAGTTATACTACTTGCGTGATCGTACCGGAAGAGGCGCGCGCGTCAGAGAACGCAGAGAGTAACCTGATGCAAATGGACGCTTTCGAGCGTGCTTGCCAACAGAACGGCTACAAACAGATTGCAGGCATTGACGAGGCGGGTCGAGGCGCATTGGCTGGTCCCGTCATTGCCGCCGCAGTCATCCTACCCAGCAATTGTGGCATCAAAGGCTTACAGGATTCAAAGCAGTTAACACCAAAGCAACGCGATCATTTGCATGATGAAATTTACAAGGTCGCCGTGTCTGTTGGGATTGGCTCAGTGGACAACCGAGTTGTTGACAGTTTGAATGTGCTTGAAGCAACCCTACTGGCGATGCAAGCAGCAATTGAACAACTCACACCAGCCCCTGACTATCTCCTCATTGACGGCATAAATTTCCCTGCTGTAGATATCCAAGGTGAAGCAATTAAGAAGGGCGATAGCCGAAGTTATTCTATTGCGGCTGCCTCCATTATTGCGAAGACGACTCGCGATAGACGCATGATTGCGTTAGATCGCACCTATCCCAACTACGGATTTCAGAAACACAAAGGATACCCAACATCCCAGCATCGGCAAGCGATTGCTCAGTTTGGTGCATCCGATGTGCATCGACACACCTTTAAACTCCTACCAGATAATTAGAATAAGGGGCTTGCGTGTTTTAACACACACGGCTTGGAAGGGAAAATGCAAATGGAGTATTCACGCTTGGACATCGCAAAAACGGGTGAGTCGTTAGCAGTTGCACATCTCAAGGCGCGCGGGTATGAAATCCTTGCACGAAATTACCGTGCAGTCCGCGGTGAAATTGATCTTATAGCACGGGATGGCGATTGCATCGTTTTTGTGGAAGTTAAAACGCGGCGCAGCCTCAAATTCGGGCTACCGCAAGCCGCCGTAACAGTGCAGAAGCAGCGACAGATTTCCAAAGTCGCCTTGGCATACCTACAAACGCATAACCTATTTGACGCACCTTGCCGTTTTGATGTTATCGCAATTCACCTATCGCCGCAGCTTGAAGTGTTAAAACTCGAACAGATAGAGAATGCCTTTACATTCCAAGCCAGAAGCGAATTCTGAAACGCGCACAGTTCCTCTGAGCGTGGTCTGACTATGGAATCACCTGCCCTATTGAAATTTCCATAAGAATCCCAGTAGCCATCATGATGTTGATATTACCGCGGAGGAAGCGGTTGAAATGATAATTCTGGCAAGTCATCTCCTTCGGATCGTTGATTCTCGTAGTCACGCAAAGGCGAATTAACACTAATCGGACAATTACGGATAGAGTGCCTTGTATTGCCTTTCAATATTTTTTCGTTTGACAATCCAACCTGTGCATGTTATTTTATAATTAAGTTGAGGGGGACATGTTGAAAAAACTCGGTGAATTCTGGAAAGCCTTGAGAGATTTCTGGAAAACAGGAAAAGCCGGCTTTGCCCTGTTCCTTATTTCTCTTTTCGTTATGATCTACGGTTACATCGCTCTGGATTATGAGATAACGAGAGGCTGGAAAGGACACGAATCGGTTCAAAATGTTCTCAAAGACATCTCGACTTTTATCCCTATTGGTGGGATTTTAGTCGGAATGATAGTAGGAGGCATTGACATCATCATGTTACTATCAGATTGGTTCCTTGAAAGACAAGAAAAACGTATTCAGGCAGCGAAAGAAGAAGGTCGAAAGGAAGGCAGAGAAGAAGGCTACGCAGAAGGTTATGCAGCAGCGAAAGCAGAAAACGGGCCCCCTGCGGACGAATCGCCTAAGTCTCCAGACAAACCTTCAAATCCTCCACCGAAGAACTCAGAAAAATCTTAACTCAACGAAAAAGAGAGTCCCTTGCATTTGAAGCGGGAGGCTCTCTTTGTTGTCCGATTTCCAATTAATTTCCATTAGGTGTAGAAGCAATCAAAGATCAGGGAATCTTAAAATCCGTTTCGCATTTCCGCCCATAATGTCTGCCAGTTCCGCTTCAGATAGATTCGGTAGTAACTCTTCTATAACTGTGGTAAGTTTCCCATACCCCGGTTCTTCCAATATCCACGGAAAATCGGTTGCCCACATCAATCGTTTCGCGCCAAAGCCGCCCAAAAGACCATGGTGCCATCCTGCCAAATCTTTATACGGGAATTCTTCCTTGCTAAAGGCGTACTGACCGGAGAGATGCACATTAACATTTTCAAAACGTGCGAGTCGATAGGTAGTGTGCATAAAAAGGTTGTAACCTGACACCTGAACCTGGGGCCTCCCGAATTCGTCCCAACTGAATTTGCCTGCGCCTGGGCATACAGCGAGATGGTTTAGCACAATCCGTACCTGTGGGAATGCTTCTATCAGGTATGGCAGAAGGTGGGCATTGATGGCGTTCGGATAGAGCCACAAGACATAATCGCGTTCAGCAGCGCACTCCCAGATCGGATACGCCGCGAACTCGCGGACATCCATCTTCGCAAAAATATCACGCGGTCCTCCAAATGTAGAGAACCGAAAACCGATAATCCCAGTATTATCTGTGAGTTCTGCCATGTGTTCAACAGGGTTCGGATGTCCCTCTGGAACCAATCCAATCCCTACAAATCGGTTTGGATATTCTTTGAGACATTGTAGTAGGTAACGATGGTTTTCTATACTCGCACCAGCCATCTGGACAAGGACTGCCTGATCGATCTGGTGTTTCTCCATTTCGCCTAACAACTTTTCGACAGGCTCTTCCCGTTCAGCGGGCCAAACGTCCGATACCTCCCTCGGAAACTCAGCGGAGGCTTTTGTGAATACATGCAGATGCGCGTCAATGCGTGGCATAGGGACCCTCCTTTGATTAGCCGTCCAAACTAAACAATTTACGACGTTCTGGTGTCTGGCAATATTCTGAGATGGAAGCAAACTGCCCTGGTCCAATGCGTCCGGGGGTTCGCTTCTCATAGATCAGAATAATCGACTTACGCGGTGTATCGGAATGATTATCCATCGAAACATGCCATCCACACGAATTGAACATGATCGCTGTCCCGGCTTTACCGGGGAAAGTTTTGTGTCCCGTCATACTCTCTTGCCGCATGGGACGCGCGTACGGACCAGAACCCGGTTTATGACTGCCGGGTACGAAACCGAATTCACCACTTCCCGGTTCGACATCGTTGACGTAGATTTGTACCTTGATATGGAGCGGATTGCTCTGCCCGACATCGGGATGCCATCCGGTATAACTCACGGGCCACGGTGCCACCGTCCGAACCTGTGGTCCCAATAGAATCAGGTCGTGGTCGGTGAACGCCATCAACGCGCCGTAATAACTCGGATAGTCAATAATATCAATGAAGATAGGGTCCTTTTCAAGCGGATTCGGGATGTCATAGAAGGTTGCGACAGCATCCCCCGCTTCGACCCTATCCAGCCATTCTTCTTTGCACGCGTCTGCCCAATAGTCGAAAGTGTCTTGGAGTCGCTTGAGATCCTCTCCTTGAATCGCGTTTTCAAAGACGAGATACCCCTCTTCTTCCCACTGTCTTTTTTCTTCGGGTGTCGGTAGAATCATGATTTTCCCCCTTGATTGGAAAACTATGGTTATACACTTGCGCTGAATTAAAAAACTTTACCCCTACCTGCAATGCACCAAGTCGTTTCAACTTGATCGCCGCGTATACCTACCAGTGTGTCGTGAAGATTGCTCGTCATCCCTTGATGAAGTGGGATAACCGAAAGCTGCTCCCCTACCCTAAATCGGTGTGAACACTTACTAACATTGACATGCCCGTGTTCGACCGACATGCCATAAATCTTCGCGTCTGGCTGTTCAATGATATGTCCATAAGGCGTTGGGGCGTAACTCGTAAACGTCTTCTGCCCGCCATCAATGATAATCCGATCAGGCGTTGGCGTGCTAACGACAGTTACGATAACACGCAGCACACACCGCTCAGGTGTTAGCATCTCAGAATTGCCGACCCGAGTCATGCCTTCGTAGACGTAAGAGCCACTACGGGTCTCCGTACAACCGATCTCTTTTGATGCCGCTTCAGAACCCGTGCCCCCACCACTGATGATGTTCACAGGAATCCCGTCGCTTGAGAGCAGATCAAGTGTCTCTTCAATAAACGGCTTCGCTTGCACGTTGCTCGGATACGTCATGACACCTTGGAAGTCGATGCCTTGCATTTTCATAACCTGTTGTGCAAGGCATTGTGCTGCTTGGGGTGATTGCACACCACAGCGTCCACTGCCGGTATCGAGTTCCACAATCACAGGCACAACACAACCGTCAGCGATTGCCTGTTGAGAGATACCCGTTGCGGTCTCTTCTGAATCGAGTGCGACGGTAATTCGTGCGCGTTGGACGAGTGCAGTCAACCGTTTCAGTTTCGGTTTCCCGACGATGTTGTACGGGATAAGGATGTTATCAACACCAGCATCCACCATCACCTCTGCTTCGCCTAACTTCTGACAGGTAATCCCTTGTGAACCCGCAGCAATTTGCAGTTTAGCGATTTCTGGCACCTTATGCGTTTTGGTATGAACGCGCAGTGGAATACCGAGTTGATGACAGTGCTGTGCCATTCCGTCTATGTTCCGTTCAAGCACGTCCAGATCCGCAACCAGCGTCGGTGTGTCTAAGGCATCAATTTTCATAAATTCCCCGTAATATACGTTTACAAGCGATATGCTACGTCAAATAGATTTGCGTTTAATTTACCTGCTATCCACTTTTCTGTCAAGCAGCTGATAGGCACAAACCGCGATGTTTCGATGATTTGTCCTTGAAATTTTCCTAAAAGTGGATATAATAGACCCACTTTGCAAGTACTCACACCATTTGAAGTTGAGCATAACCTTCTCAGAGGAGCCCGTAATCATTGAAGCGATTGATTGTCGGAATAACAGGCGCGAGTGCAGGCATCTATGGTGTCCGCCTGCTTGAGGTTCTCACGAAACACGAGGATATAGAGGTACATCTAACCATTTCGGCATCAGGTGCGCGCGCCCTGTCGGAAGAACTTCAGATCAACGTTGATCTCAACAATTTCGAGTTGGCATCGCTCATCGGCATTTCCTCACCGCGAGTTATCTACCACCATGAATCCGACATCGCTGCACCGATTGCCAGCGGTTCTTTCCGTACAGAGGGAATGATTGTCGTGCCGTGTAGCATGGGGAGTATCGCTTCTATCGCTAACGGTATGTCGCGCAACCTTATCCAACGCGCTGCGGATGTGTGCATCAAAGAAAAGCGTCCACTCGTTCTCGTGCCACGCGAGACACCGCTCAGCCCTATCCACTTGGAAAACATGCTCAAACTATCACGTTTGGGAGTTTGCGTATTACCAGCGATGCCTGGGTTCTATCACTTTCCAAAAGATGTAGATGACTTGCTGAACTTCGTCGTGACAAAAATTTTGGATCAGTTCGGCATAGATACAAAACTGATCCAGCGATGGAAAGAATAGACACCCATCTCAAAGTCCCCCTGATAAGGGGGATTTAGGGGGTTTAAGATACAAAAATAACCACAACGAACCGCAAGGAAATATAAAAAATCATTTGATACTATTTGAGGATAACCATCTTTCGTAGGAATGACAAATTGGCTGCCTGCAATTCATAAAAATAGACACCGCTTGCGACAGGTTCACCAACAGTGTTTCTGCCATCCCAATGTGCAGCACGCCTTCTACCTATGTAATACCCCGCAGACTGATATCCTAAATTTAACATCCGAACTAACTGCCCATTCGCATCATAGATAGCGATTTTCACGTCCGCTGGTTGCTCCAATTGATAAGGTATCCATGTCTCTGGGTTGAATGGATTTGGATAGTTGTGGAACAAATCCGTATCTTCTGGGACAAGCGGCGGTGCAGCAGGTTGTCCTTCAACAACAATGAACGTTTCAATAGGCAGCGAAGCAATTGGCTTACCCGCACTCGAACCTGCCCGGAAATTACGGAGCGTCACGCGCGACCCTCTACTTGCGAGTGCCGTGAACTGGATCGAAAGGAGGGTGCCGTGACCACTGACCCCGCCTCGTGAGACCCTCGCGGCACTTAAACCGGTAATCTTACCTCGCGTATTCTGAATCCTACCTTTTTCAAAGAGGGTGCCTCCGCCCGCCTGTTTAAGAAAATCCCCTTCGCTGACCTTGTCTGCTTTCAGTACGGTCGGGTCAAAGGTAATATCGGTTTGCCAACCGGCTAAATCGGTGACATCCGCTGTCTTGAGGTGGACGGTAAACGTTGTACCGACCTCAATCCGCTCAGTATCCGTGGAAACCGAGAATTCAGAAGAATCAGGTGCTAACACCGTATATTCAGCATCAGGGGTAAATCCAAAAAAGCCTCTCCACGCCCAATTCGCATTGCGAATAGCAACCAATAGAACGTTTTTCCCTTGTTTCAACGTGACGGGGAAAAATTCCTCGTAACTGTGATACTCACCATGATCATTCTCACGAATCAACGCACCGTTAAGCCAAACCTTATAACCCGCGGCACCACCTGCAAGTATTGTCGTCCGGTGTTCCCTGTTCACATTCAAAACAATAGCACCATACACGACCTGGTCTGTTCTGTCGCCATCTATTTCAGCACCGAGGGCATCCAGCATTTTATTGATATTGTTCCCATGTCCGGGATCAATTTTATGGGAGGTCCACACGCGACTGCCGATGGGTGCTCCCGCCGTTACGCCATCGATCGCAACTTTCAACGTTGTCACTTTTCCGCCGCTTGCTCGGGCAAGCAAATCCCTGTCCTCATAAAAACCTTCTCTATCGCGTTGTTGTGGAGATCAAGGCGTTCCAAGCGAGTTAACCCCGCCAAAGACGTCACATCTGAAATGCTGTTGTTGCTAAGATTCAAAAATTTCAAATCTGCTAACTTTGCAAGGGGTGATACGTCCGATATAAGGTTCGACACAAGGTGCAAATCGGTCAAACCTGTTAACCCCGCCAAGGGCGATACATCTGTTATCGAGTTATTGTTGAGCACTAACGTTGTCAATTGGACTAACCCCGATAAGCCAGAAATATCCGAGATACCGCAGCCACTAATGTCCAATCGTCTCAGTGCTTCTAATCCTTGCAGAGATGGAAGTGTTGTTATCGACCTATCATCGCCAAATACTATCCGTTGGAGTCTGGGCAACTCTGCTAATGGAGAGAAATCTGAAATGGCAGTGCGTGTAGCATTGAGGTCTCTCAAACGAAATATGCCAGCAAGCGGCGAAACATCGGAGACAGGATTGTCATCAATCCCTATCCAATTCAGCGACACTAACCCTGTCAGTGGCGATAAATCGGTAATGGCGTTCCCCTCAAGCCCGAGCCACTCCACACGAATCAAACGTTTAAGCGGCGAGACATCAGTTATCCTATTCCCTGCCAAATGGATGTCACGCAGGCTTATCAAGTCCGCCAATGGCGATAAATCCGATATCGCATTGTGCCGCAACACGATCCGTTCCAAATTCGTCGCATACGCAAGCCCTGTCAAATTGGTAATGCCCACTCTATCGGCTTCAAGCTGCGTCAATCCCGCGAGATCCGCCTTTGTAATTGCGTCACCCGGTGCCTTACCGAGGGCTTCGGCAATCGCTGCGTGCAGGTTCGCGTCTGGAATCAGATCAGAAAACGGCGTTGGGTTCAACGTGGAAACGGGTGTCTCGGGTACCACACAATCATCACCATATAAGCAAGCAACAACTGCCTTAAAGCTGGAGGTCCACGCGTCACGCTTCACATAGCCCTCATCAATCAGCAGACTTACCAGCCCTAAGTTCTGTAAACTTGGGTTTTCCTTTATCTTGGCACGCAGCACTTCTGTTTCTAAACCTAAAGCCGCAGCAGCGTAAGACGCGTCAAGGGGCCTATCGTGAAACACGTCATAAAAATGCTCAACCAGTTCTTTTCCTGAACGATCAAACACATTACCCGTCGCTTCAAGTGCAGCCTTGAAATGTTGCGTATCGTCATGCAAGTACTCGTCCATCACGGCTTGGGGAACATACAAACGCAACGCCTGATCCTTGTCATAAGCAGGGTTTACCGTTTCCGCAATCTCAGCACGCACCTCATCCTCAAACAGTTGTATCCCCTTTGCGTGGCAACCGATGCATGATACACCTGTCCGCACAGTAGGATCGCTCGCCGCCGGGTTGGAAACGATGTCTGTCGGTGCCGCGTTTATCCGATTCCCGGATGCATCCGTGATATAGTACGCTTGTAACCCGTTGGGGAGATTAAAAACGATCTCACCGCCATCATGTCTAAAATCAAGTGGATGGATAAAGACATTCTGTATTTCCGCGCTTCCCGCGAAGTCGTAACTTTTCCAATACGCGCCATACCGAGACGTGTGTCGTTCCACAACGCGATTGTGGCGTGACACACCTGACTCCTTGAACCCCGCACGCCACGCTCGGCCCCTCTGGAGGTTCCGGGCAACATTTATCCCCAACTGCCGCTCAAGTTCACGATCGGTTGTTGGCAGATCCAGAATGTCGTGATACAGCGGCGGCAGCGAGGCAGTCGCAAGAAACCAATCCACGTGGATAAACGGCACTTCACACGCCATCTCTTCGCGGAGGTGCGTTAGTTTCGCGTGGAGACCGGCTTGCGTCTCGGCATCATATTCGATGCCATAAGGATAAACATTCTCAAGTTGTGTCCAGGCATCGATGTTATCCCTATCCCACTCATAATCGCGTAGGTCAATGTAAAAGATTGTCTCTCGTTCACCAAGAGGTTGTGGCGGGATAATCTCAAACCCCCAAGAGAGACTATTCACCAATTTCGAGAGTGCAGCCCTATAATCACCAAGGGTCTTTGGACTCTCACCCGCGTTATAGAGGTGCGTTATTATAAAATAACGGGCGTAGGGACGATCAAAGGCATCCAGTGTTTCCAGATGCCGCTGGATAGCCGTGAGCATTGTATCGGGCGCAATGAAATTGACCTTGTGCTGGCTCTCCCAACTCGGTGCCCCTGCTTGAATCCATTGTTCAATCTTTTGGATCGCGGTTACGGGGAGCGGTTGAGGTTGTCCGAGGGGCATCCGTTTTGCAGGATCGGCTTCAATCAGCCGTGTATAGAGTTCGGATGCATCAGGTTTTCCTTGGACGACCGACCCGGAAGCAATTAAGCCTTCTGCCGATTCAATCAGAAGATCGTCTTTAAAGGCACGGCTGGGACCGTGGCAGTTCAGACAACTCTGTTGAAAGATAGCATACACGTCTTGCGCAAGCGTCTGTTGGGCGGACACCCTTCCAAATCCTAATCCGATGGATATCAAGGTTATCAGAGAGAGGTATTTGACAATTTTCATGCTTATCTCACTTCCTTATGAGCATTTTGCGCGTGGCTTTGAAATCGCCTACGGTGAGGGTATAGAAATAGACACCACTCGCCACAGGTTCACCGGCCCCGTTTTTGCCATCCCAATACGCAGCGCGGCTCCGGTCTTGATAATTTCCAGCAGCCCGATGCCCGATGTCTAACGTCCGCACCAATGCCCCATTCATCGCATAGATACGTAGTCTAACTTTAGCCGATTCAACGAGTTGATACGGTATCCATGTCTCCGGGTTAAACGGATTCGGATAGTTCGGCAATAACGCTGTCCTTTCGGGAACCAACAATGCTAAAAGTTGCTGGAGGGTGGCTATTCCTTGCTCAAATGCAAGCGAGCCGTCATCTTCAATCTCTGCTTGCGCGATCCATGCCCGTATCATCGCCGGATCTAATCCCATATTGCCAATAGCAAACATAGTAGGTGCAGCAGCGATGCCGCTAAGGTTACCGAGATGGCTCGCCACAAGAACGAGGTCCCGAATATCGCGTTTCCCGTCGCCGTTTACATCCGTCCGTGCGTTGGCGGCGTTTTCGTCACCTAAATCCTGTCCGACCAGAATGAGGTCAAAAATATCTGTGATCCCATCTTCGTTGACATCATAAGCGGGTACTTCGATCTCGATTTCTTTGTCGAGAGGATTCACTGTATAGTCCGTGTCTTCGGCAAAGCCAAAGAAACCGCTAAATCCACCATCATTGTTGCGGTTGTCAACAGCAACCAATAACACATTATCACCCTGCTTTAATGTGACACGGAATGCGTCCTGATAATCATCTGCCCATCGGATGACAGGATTGTAGTAAACCTCCTCACCGTTGAGCCAGACCTTGACCCCGTCATTGCTGCCGACGAGCATTGTGGTATCCTGTTTACGCGGCGCATTCAACGTGACACAACCGTAGACGACATGCCTATATCCCGCCCCTCTTATGTCCCAACCGAGGTCGGCTGCCATCTCGTCAATATTGTTGCTGCTTGTAGGTAAGAGCGTGTGAGCCGTCCACTCGCTCCACTTCTTATCGCCAACTGCCTTACCCTTTTTTGCCCCAAAAGTAGAGACTTTCACCTCCGTTGCGGCACCGCCGCTCGCTTCTGAGAGTAGGTCTGTGTCACCAACACTCGTCCCCGGCACAACCGCCCATAGCCAAGGTCCCTCTATTTTCGGACCCGCTGGGGGCATCGGCACGCTAACAACACCCGAGTACAAGATAGATGTCGTCGCAGAAAATCTTTCTAAAGTCGACACATCTGTTATTGTATTGCCACCAAGGCTTAACCATGTTAAATTCTGCAGAGAAAAGAGCGCGGACACATCCGTTATCCAATTGTCAGCGAGGTCAACCCATGTTAAGTTATCCACTGTTTCGAGTGGAGAAACATCTGAAATGTTATTGTCGCGGAGGTCTATCCACGTCAACCCTTTTAATTCCACAAGCGGGGACAGATCGGAGACCTCGTTGTGTTTAAGATTCAGGCGTGTCAACTTCTTTAAATTCGCCAACGCCGAGATGTCTGATATAGCGTTCCCCGCAAGATAGAGGTCACGCAAATTTGTTATCCTCCCCAAAGCAGAGATATCCGACAACTCACCACCACAAATATCTATCCGCCATAGTTTCGGTAGTTCTGCCAAAGCCCCAAGATTTAATATAAGGGTCCCCCAAGATTTAAAATCCTTTAAGTTGATTAATCCGGAGAGCGGCGTGAGATCCGCAAAAGGATTCTCACTCACCTCAACCCATTCGAGCTTTATTAAACTTGCCAGCGGTGATAAGTCGGTTACATTGTTCTCGCTCACAGATATCCCTCGTAAATTCGTCAATCTTTCGACCGGCGATATGTCAACGATCTGGTTAGCACTAACATCTAACCAGCGCAAGCTGATTAATCCGGAGAGCGGTGATATGTCAGATATGTTGTTACGTCGTATATTCACGTCGCGCAGTTTGATCAATCCTGCAAGCGGCGATAGGTCGGATATTGAATTGCCATTAATCCAAAGGAACTCGAGGTGTGTGGCAGCTTCGAGTCCGTTCAAATTCTGAATATCTCTGTTTTCTATCCGAAGCTCCCTGAGTGCTCGTATATCTTCCACGGTAATCGGAGCATTCGGGGCTCGGTTTCCGAGTGTCTCATTAATTACCTTGCGAAGGTTGGCATCGGGAATATTAACAGTTTGTGCCACGGTTGCCGGTGAAATCAAGAAAAGCACAGCATAAAGTGTAAGTGCGCTAATGAAAATGTGTCGCTTTTTAGCGAGTTGCATTCCGTTTTATCTCCTTTGTGGATTGTCCATCGTCTTTTTTTAAGAAAATCTCGCCATCTAAATCCGAGACGGTGTGTGATGTCCCAGTGATACCACTCGCCACACCGGTCGCAGGTTCTGGTAGTTGGATCTTCTGTACTTTTCCGCTGCGGTTATAGATCGTCCAGCCATTCGTGAACTCGCGGATAAATAACCCTTCGCGGTTTTCGTCCAGCTGTGCTTTTCTGCCAACAGGTTTACCCAGCGGCGCATCCCAGAAGTCATACCAATAGATATCGTTGTGATGGGTGTGCTTTATACCTCGCTCATGTTCTGCTTTGTGGCTTATCTCAAAGGTCCGCCAATTATGCTTATGGATAAAGTGTCTAATGCCTGTGGTGTACAGCATATAGCCGTCGGAGTGTGTCAGTCCCATTGTTGTAAATGCGCGCATCCAACGGCGGTTCGTTGCACTATCGGGCACTTCAGTTTCAACACCCCGACCTTTGAGACAATTAATCTGTGGCGAACGGAGGTTTTCCTCTGCCCAAGATAGCGTGTTTTCGATTTCCCTCAATTCCTCGTAACTGTGCCCATCCGCGCGCTCACGCTCTGTTTGCATAAAGAGCCCATTAATGTAAGGTGCTGCCTGCATCGGTTTACGACGATCTGAATTGACGATTATTAGGAAATCGTCCCCGACCTTATCCCGGATCCCTCTCAGAATCGCCAATCGCGCCTGCTGCTCCGCTTCAAACGTCCGATATCCGTTAAGAACTGGCTCGTCCTCGTTCCACCAGTCGATATAAATACCGTCGTAAAGTCCACACTTTTTAACAGCAAGTACTTGTTGAACAATTATGTCCTGCGTGTCAGAATGTGTAAAATCGATTAAGAAACTTCTATCCGCATCACCCCCCGCTGAGACGCTGTTGCCCGCTTCGTCTCTTATCCAAGGAAAATCAGCATTGTATGTGGCTTTATAAAAAGGCGACCCAGGATCCGCACTCCTCATCCGAATCTCAAGAATGAAAATCTTATCGGGGTTCATCTCCATCAAAGCATCACGCCGTTTTCGGGTCTCCACCAAGCTGCCAGATAGCTGAAATCCGTGCGCCGTTCTTTGAAAACGTAAGCCAAATTCGGAACTCCAAGATAGATCGTGATGTGCTAATCGGGCTTCGTACGATAATGCAGGCCGGTTTGATATATCCCCCCACGCATTGAAAATAGAAGGAAAACTCCGGTTTTGAAGTCGCTCTTGAATGGAAAGTCCCGGCGATTCGTAGCTTTCATCATACTGAAAGTTGACAAGGGGAAGGGCAGCAAGTGGGCTGTAATCCACAATCAGATTTCTGTGAATCCGTAAGTCTTTCAGCAGTGTTAGTTTTTCAAGTGGACGGACATCAGCAATGCGATTAGTAACCAGCCACAAATCCGTGAGCCTTGTTAAATTTGTGAGCGGTGTAACGTCTTCAATTTGATTGGCATGAAGGCGAAGACTCTCCAAGCGCGTCAAATTTGCCAGCGGATGAATATCTGAAATCTGACAACCTGCCATATTCAGTACTCGCAATTGGATGAGACCGGCTAAAGGTGAAACGTCTGAGATAGGATTGCCTTCAAGCAGCGCGCTTGTCAAGTGCGTTGCATATTCCAACCCTATAAGACTTGTGATCTGATGCTTTTCGGCACTCAATGCTGTCAATCGTTCCATGTCCAATCGCGTCAGTGGATCATCATCCGGAATCCCAAGTGCCTCGCGAACTGCGGCACGCAAGTTTGGATCTGGCATCCATGTCTCAACGTCCTCTGGAGATGCCAACGCATTGGATGTTGAGACCTGCTCAGACACCTGTGAGCCTGCACTATTCGTTTGCTCGGTCGCGCCAACTTGCCCAGCTTGGTTTCGCACAGCGGGTTTTGCGTCAAGCTCCAAAACGGCAGGTACATCAATAATTTCGATCGTGGGTTGGGATGCTGCCTGGAAACTATAAGGGGGTTGAAAACGCATGAGGTATTGATTGCTGCCACCAAGCAATAAAGCGATGAAAACTGCTGCCGCACCCAAAGCAGCCCACGGTAGCAGCGGGCTTTTCGGTGGATCGGGTGTCGGTTTCAGGTCAGCAACTTCCCGCATAATGTTCTGACTTATATGTGCCGATAGATGGACACCCTCAAGCACTTCTTGAACCAAAAGTTCTTCACTGTTTTGCAAACGTTTTCGTGCCCGATGGAGACGACTATCAATCGTTCCTACAGAAACCCCCAAGAACTTACCAATTTCCTTTGCTGTCATTTCACCGAGATAGTGGAGCGTGACAACCGTGCGTTCGCTCTCTGGGAGCCTTTTCAAAATTTTTTCGACGATTTCGTAACGACGCTCTCTGGATGCTGTCTCCTGTTTTTCTGATATATAACGCGCATACGCGGATTCTTCTATTTCTTTCATAGATACTTCCTGCAGTGATTGTGGCACAAATTTTTGCTTTCGCTTCCAATCAATGCAGCATCGAGTGGCAATAACATAGAGCCATCCCGCAAACTGGTCAGGGTTCGAGAGTGTAGAGAGATTTTTGTATGCTTGTAAAAAGGTATCTTGGGTAATTTCTTCGGCATAATGAAAATCGCCGATCTTTCGCCACGCGAGCGCGTGAACGCCCTTTTGGTACTTTTGGACTAACGCATTGAATGCCGAGTCATCGCCCGATAAAATACGTTGAATCAATTGCGCATCGTCTTCTATTGCCATACAATCATCCTTTTTATTTCAATGAATAGATGGGTTCATGTTTGCATTCGCCAAAAGGCTCAATCAAATGCAGCGTCCCTTAAAATTACGCGACGCGATACGGTTCGTACCCTATCATTATTAAAGACGAAATTTTGGGGCAGGAAACTTGCATTATTTGAAAAAACAAAAAACTGGATTTTTTTAGGAGTTATTTGGCAGGGGCGGGGACCAGATTTTGGGAGCCTGGAATCTTAAAGTCCCCCTGATAAGGGAGATTTAGGGGGTTTAGGATACGAAAAAGTCCCCCTGATAAGGGAGATTTAGGGGGTTAGAGATACGAAAAAGTCCCCTGATAAGGGGGATTTAGGGGGTTAAATCCGTTTATTCTTGTTTCAACCGATTGTAACGTATCTGCCATAACCCCCACAGTAGTGCTGGAATAAGCGTGAGTGCTCCCATTCCCCACAAAATAACTGGCAGTTGAAACCGATCCATGAGCGCACCAGTGATAAGTGAACTGGCTCCACCCATGAGTGTAAAGAGCGCGAACTCAGTGCCGAAGATGCGACCGCGAATCTCATTCGGGGCGCGTTGCAGCAGCAATTGCGTTGAAAATACCCATGCGATGCCTCCACCAACGCTTCGGACAAACCCACCGAACAACACAGTTCCCAAAGCGGAGACCGGTGCTATGATCGCTATTCCAATCGAGGCAATCACATAACCGATGCCAATGCTAACGCGGAGCGGTTTATCTCGATCACCCGTCCAACGTCGCGCCAGAATCGGTCCGATGCCGCTGCCAATGCCGTTCATACAGTACATCATCCCTAAACTGAGCGCGCCACCGACCCCGATAACGAAATAATTTTTCGCAATTTCAACCAGTATGACCTGAATACCAGAGGACATTAAAAGCGATATCGCTGCTTTATGCGTCGCGATGAAGAGAATGTCGGGATGCTGAAACATATATCGCAACGCTGATGACTTCACTCGCGGTGGCGTGCCTGATGTTGCCGATGAGCGACCCGGTAGTTTGATCTTAAACAAAAGTCCCGCTGAAATAGCAAATGTGAATCCATCAATAATGAAGGCTGTCTGACTGCCAAAAAGTCCCGTTGTTAAACCGCCAATAGCAGCACCGACAGCAAGCATTACTGACCACGTCGCAGCACCGAGCGTATTGGCAGTACCGAGTTCTTGTGCGGTGGTAACGTCGGGTAGGATCGCACTCCGGGCGGGACTGAAGAAGCCACTTACACCGAACAGGAGTGTTGTGAGGGCATAAAGCAACCAGATATCACTCGCATCCTGGACGAAGAGAAATCCGATAACGATAACCGCACGCGCGAGATCAGTGATGATTAACAGATGCTTCCGATTATAGCGGTCGGCACATATCCCCGCGAGCGGGGCAATAAAAAATGGTGCCAACATCCGGATGGTAAACAGAACACCTAACGCAAGCCTTGACCCAGTCAACTCAGCAATCAATATCGCAGAAGCGATGAGGTTAAACCAATCCCCAAGCAGGCTAACAACCTGTCCACCCCAGAGCCAGCGGAAGTTCGGGTTCTGTCGAAGGAGTTCAAAATAGCCAACCGATTTTTCGATTTCTCGCTGGCGGTCTATCGCAGACTTTATTGGGGTGCGTTCCTGCTTAGACAATTACAGACCCCATCTCTCATTGATCGGTTTCTGGTAGACTTCAATATTTCCTGCGACGACCTCCTCATAGTCTACCGCCTGCCCGCAAGCATTCGACTCATATATCGCTTCACAGATAGATTTCGCGCGAAGGCCGACCTCGGCATCAAGTTCAGGTGGACGGTTGTTCTCTATTGCATCCACAAAATCGTAGCATTCCAGTACGACGCCATCGGTGAAATTGTGAGGGAACAGCCTCGATTTTTCTTCGTCTGACAGGCTTGCCATGTAATCGGCGATAAGGTTTTCCATGCTATGGCGCGTCCCATCTTTAAGGATAACCGCCGCACCATCAAAGGGACCGTGGAAGATGTCCCCGTCATCAAGCAGACAACCTTCACTACCGTAGTAGACGACGTGATTGAAACCGTGTCCAATCGCTGCCCATGTACACGTCCAAAGCCCGATGACGCCGCTTTTGAAGTTGATAGTTGCCACCCATGTGTCCTCTTGCTCGTTCTTGACGATTTCTCCAGCCTTGGTAACGCGCAGATCCTCAAATTGACACACGCGTGCATACACCGTACTCGGATCGCCGAAGAGGTAACGGAGTGTATCGCAATAGTGTGCACCAGAATCCATGACCATACCGCCACCGCCGAGTGTCAGATCAAGCCGCCAGTGCCAATCACTTTCTGGATTTGGTGCCCGATAACTCGCATGCTGTGCGGAAAACGTCCATAAATCACCGAGCATCTGTTTTTCGTTCATCAGCCATTCCGCGGTGCGCCGGCTCGGCATCCGACGGATATTTTCAGCCGTTGCAGCAATTTTGTTATTGGCTTTCGCGGCGTTCATAATCGCATGTGTCGCTTTGACGGTAACACCCATCGGCTTCTCTACTATGACATTGACACCGTTGTTGAGGCACTTTAGAGCGTTAATGTGATGATGCGCGTGTGAAGTACAGATGTCTGCTCCGTCTAAGTCCACTGTTGCGAGCATCGTATCGGTATCATCAAACACCGCAGGTTTTTTACCGGTTACCTCTTTGACGCGTTCGGCGAATTGATCTGCTCGTTCTCTGACTTCATCGCACATCGCGACGAGTTCCACTTTCCCAGGTTCTGTTTGATATATTGTAAGGTAGGCATTGAGATGTCCATTTGCCATCCCGCCGCACCCAATAATTGCCATCTGAATTGCCATGATTTTCCCCTTTCAGCAAGCCTGTCAATCTCGTGAATTACAACAATATCATAGATACGTTTTTTTAGCAAGTGAAGCCATTTGATTTGACAAATATCTTCTTGGGGGTTATAATTGCTATATTTCATGCACGTTGTTCTAATCACTGAGTCCCCGTAAGATTGTTTGCTCTGTAATTGGATGGAACGCTGGTATATTCTGACTCATCCTTGAAGTGGGCATGCCTTTCATATGTTGACTTGTTAGGATCAATTGTTGAACAGGAGATATGCTATGAAAATTTTAAATCCCGTGATTTCCGCGACGCGGCTGGCAATAATTCTATTGCTAATCTGCCAGCCGCTAATATTGAGTAGTTGTGACGAGTATGAAAGCTGGACAAACGATCCACCCGAGATCAATACTTTCACGGTTCCGAAAGAGGTCCGCTACGGGGAAAGCGTTGAACTTAAAGTCGGCGTTTCCGATCCTGAGAACGACGAATTAACCTACACATGGGAAGTATCCGCCGGAACATTGACTGAAGACGAGGGAGCAGAGGCGCAATGGACGGCACCTGAACTCCCGAATTCAGAAATCGCCCCTGATCAGACTGTTACTGTTCATGTATCTGTCAGGGATCAGGGTGAAGAAACTGTCTCGAAGTCCGCCGCAATTACCGTCTTTTCAAAATCATACCGGGTTGCTGAGGCACTCAGTGGCGCATACGAACTCGTCCGAACCCAAATGGATGGTGAAACGACTGAAGCGTTTGGATCCATGCGACTGACACCAGCAACATTTACAAGAGAATACCAGAGTACCAACGCATTTTTCTTCGGTTCCTATAAATTGATTGAGCCGTTTGATGAGAGAAAAGGAACTATCTATTGGTCTTCTGACGGAAGCACCGAACCGATTGTGAGTACCTATACGTGGGACGGTGAATTATTAGTCCTTTTTTGGACGGCTACTTCTACCGGACATGTCTATCAGAAACTGAATTAACACCGGGTTGTTTTGCGCACCCAGGCTAATAAAGTTTCTGAATTGCGCACACCTGAAGGGGAAAAAGAGAGTGAGAACAAATTTCCATTTCATCTTATTTGGGCTTTTAATAATTACTTTCATCTTTGGAATACATGCGTTGGGTCTTTGTGAAGAAAATGAACGGATCACCGTAGAAGTTGATGGTCGTCCCAAACAGTACGACGTTATTGAAACAAAACGATACGAGATTGTTGAGGTCGAGAAACCAGCCGTTACACCGGATGCACTACAGTCTGTTGCAATGCAAGCCGTAAAAGATGCTGAAAAAGACGCAGTCACACATCTCAATAGAACTTTGTGGTTTAGTACCGGATGTTTTTTCCCTTTGGTCGGTCCCATTTTTTCCCAACGCTATCAACCTTTTATGCCGACTGCACGCGTACTCGGTAAGTCCCCTCAATATGTCGCCTTCTACTATGATGCCTACAAGGTCAAAACAAAAAAACTTCAGTTTAATTGGGCATTGGGTGGCTGTCTCGTTGGCGCGCCTATCAGTGCATATTTACTAACGCGTCTGTACAGGTCAACCCGGGATTAAGTGGCGTGCTGGAAAGAGCAAGCACCAAAAAAGTTGATACAAGTTAGAGGGCTTAAGTTCACTTCACCAGAGCTGCACCGAATTGCGTTAGAAATGGAAAGTCTGATAGAGATGCTTTTAATCTATTCCGGCAGCACTCGTTTAAAACGATTGATGCTACTTACCGTCGGTGTAATTTGTTTAATGCTTTGGACAATACCTGTGTATTCACAGTTTGCAGATTTACCGCAGGATGCAAAAACCGTAGACATCGGTGTGAATGGAGACGGTGCTTCACAGACACTTAGTTTAACCACTGTCGTACCGCTGCGTAGGTTTAATGGTTGGATAGGTATTTTTGGATCGCGTGCTTCCGGTAAAGAAGGCGTGTTTTCTGAAATCGTCAAGGCACGGAGCCAGGGCGGTTTTAGGATACGGACATTCGGCATTGAGGGATTCACGGACTTGGAGCGTGACATTGCCAAAGGCACTGCCTTGACATCTCAGATCGGCAGCTACATCCGTCCAGCGATTTATGAAAAAGGCACGCTCCGTATATCAGGTGGTATCGGGTGCTTTCTTGAAAATATTCAACCGCATAAAGATCTTGATCTGAAAAAATTCGATCCTACAACGTTTCGATGGCTGGCGTTTTCGTCTATAGGGTGGCAAAAACTCAATACAGTGTTAAAATTTACACCACAAATTGGCTTCAAAAACTTTCAGTTTTCAGCAGAACCCGCTATCACGTTTAACTTGTCCACTCGATTAGGTTTGCGTTTAAGCGGGTCTGTGACTTATAATAGTGAACCACTAACAGAGAACTGGCATTATAAGTATCTATCAATATTGCGAATTACATTGTAGCAGCATGAGAGTGCATCAGCATCGCGGATAACCTCACAAGGCATAATATCCATCTTTTAAGGCATCAATGCTCTCATGAACCTATCCATGTCAATCCTGCTAAACGAAAGGAAATTGGCTATGTCTTCAAATCCTGAGCAACAATCCGGACCTGAACGCGATAGCAGCACGACAGATGCCCAACAAGGTCACGGCTTCGGTACCGCGCCTGTGTTCCTTGCTTCAATTAGCACTATCCTCGGTGCAATTCTTTTCTTAAGATTCGGTTACGCGGTTGCCCATGTCGGACTTTGGGGGAGCCTGATGATTGTCGCCCTTGGGCATTTAGTGACCATCCCGACGGTTCTGGCAGTTTCCGAGATTGCGACGAACCGGCGTGTGGCAGGTGGTGGTGCGTATTACATTGTCAGCCGTTCTTTCGGTGCGAGCATCGGCGGCACGATCGGAATCGCACTCTATATCTCCCAAGCGATCTCAGTCGCTTTTTACATCGTCGCGTTCGCGGAAGCCTTTAAACCCATTTACGAATGGGTGGCGACCATATATGGATGGGATCTGGATCTCCGGTGGGTCAGTCTACCTTGCACGATACTGCTCATCGCACTTATGTTGACCAAAGGGGCTGACATGGGGGTGCAAGTACTCTGGGCAGTATGCGTACTGCTCGCTGTATCAATTATCGCTTTCCTGTTAGGCGATGGAACCGACTTAACAAAACCCGAAGGATTGAATTTTACGGCGCGCATTGCGGATCCTGATAGTTTTAGCATCGTTTTCGCAACATGTTTTCCCGCCTTCACAGGTATGATTGCGGGGCTGGGGCTATCCGGGGATTTGAAGAATCCCCGGAAAAGTATACCGCTCGGTACGATTAGCGCGACACTTGGCGGTATGGTCGTATATGTACTCGTTGCTGTTAAGTTGGCACTGAGTGCTACACCCGATGATCTCGGTAACGACTATTTCATCATGACGAAGGTCGCCTTATGGGGTCCGATTATTTATATCGGCTTAGGTGCAGCCGCCCTGTCCTCTGCCCTCGGTTCAATCATGGTAGCTCCGAGAACACTGCAGATGCTGGCTCGCGACAAGGTCTTGCCTATCCCGCAACTCAACGATCTCATGGCAAAAGGTAGGGGAGAGACACAGGAACCGATATACGCCACTTGTGTATCGGGTATCATCGCAATCGTGTTCGTAGCGATCGGTGAATTGGACTTTATCGCCCAGATTTTGACGATGTTCTTCATGGTAACTTATGGTGCCTTATGCGCTGTGTCATTCTTAGAGCATTTCGCAAGTAATCCATCCTATCGACCGACATTCCACTCTCGTTGGTACTTGTCGCTGGTAGGAACTGTGATGTGCGGCGTGCTGATGATCCAGATCGGCGCACTGTATGCCTTAATCTCAATCGTGCTCATGACGATCGTCTACCTCGGACTCCGTCGCAGCCTCCGAGGACAGCGCGACTTCGCAGCAATCTTCCAAGGGACGATGTTCCAGTTAACCCGATGGCTCCAGACGACCTTGCAAAAAAGTCGTGTGATTTCATCCGAAGGTGGGTGGCGACCTTCAATCGTCGCAGTAACCCGATTCGGAGAACGCCGTCTCGGTCATTTTGATCTGCTCCGTTGGATCTGTCATAGGCACGGGTTCGGCCACTTCATCCGACTCTTCAACGGAGACTACTCATTTTCCAGTGAAATCGAAGCACGTATCAAGGTCGACGGATTAATTAAACGGACTGAGGTGAGTCGAGCTGGCATTTTTGTCGATTCACTGATTTCCCCGACGTTCCAACTCGCGCTCGCACAGATACTGCAAATGCCCGGAATTTCTGGCTTGCCGAATAACTGTATCTTACTCGAATTTGACCGCGAAAATACCGATGAGATCCACGAGGTTGAACAAGGGGCACAACTCGCTGTAAACTCACTATTTAACGTCCTAATCCTCAGATCAACCGGCTACCGATTCGGATACAGGTCCTCTATCCATGTGTGGGTGACAGAGGAAAACTTGACAAACGCGCCGATGATGCTTTTGCTCGCATACATCATCGTCGGACATCCAGATTGGAGACGTGCTGAGATCCGGCTCTTCGTGTGTTCCGATGCCAGGGACGTAGAGGTCGAGGCGGATCGGCTCTCAACGCTCATGCTGGAAGGCAGGCTGCCGATTTCAATGCAGAATGTCACCTCCGTCTCATACAACAGCAAAGAGGCTTTGGAGGAAGAGGTAACTCTCCACTCCGATCAGGCTGACTTAGCCATTGTCGGTCTAACAGCAGAAACCCTCGCATCCGACGAATTGGCACAAACACTACAATCTTATCAGGGCGCAAACGATGTCCTGTTTGTCCATTCAATTGAACCAATCTCGATTGATTAGCCAGATGTCTTGACCGACTTCGTCAGGATATAATAGCAAATAGGAAAGTATGAGATGGGTGAGTTCGTTCAACAATTGCGTGAGTTATTTGAAAGGCAGGTCATCACTTTGGGGGATGAGCCTGTACAAGTCTACCAAATTGTGCTATTGATCGGTATTTTGGCTGCCGCTGTCATACTCGGCGGGTTTCTGCGCCGGTGGTTCCGCCGCCTTTTCAATCGGTTCAGGATACCGGCAAACATCGCGAATCGATTGCTCGCTTTTTTATTTCTGATCGTTCTGATTTTTGGGACCAGTTTGGCATTCCGAGTTGCCAAAATTAGTACGGGGTTCCTTGGCGAACTTGTTAATTACCCGCTCACAGGACTGTTTCAACCTTCGCAAAAATCCCAAAAGCTTGCCGAAACAGGCGCAGGTGAAGAAGGAGCCCTAAGTGAAACTGATGCCAGCAAACCAAAACCAACTGTTCTCACTGATAGTGATCATAATCAATTAACACTCGCAAGGCTTTTTTATGGATTCGTGATCGTCTTCGGGATGTTTATCCTGTCAAAATACGTACAATGGGTGCTACGGCGGCAGGTGCTACAGGCATTTCAAATTGAACAGCATACCCAGTTTATCTTACTCCGCTTTCTCCATTTCACACTTATCATTATCGGTGTCCTTATCAGTCTCAGCACTATCGGTGTGAGTTTCACCAGCCTCGCGATAATTTTCGGCGGCTTGAGTATCGGCATCGGTTTCGGGTTACAGAATATCGCCTCAAACCTGATCGCGGGGTTTATTCTAATTTTTGAACGCCCTATCAAAATTGGGGACTTAGTGGAAATCATGGACGTTAACATATTTGGCAGAGTGCATAGTATTAACCTCCGCTCAACGGTCATTGTTGCCCTTGATGAAAAGGAGATTATTGTACCGAATTCGCAATTAGTTACAGAACCGGTTCATAACCTCACCCATTACAATAATCAATATCGTCTTCGGATTTCAGTGGGCGTATCGTATGGTTCAGACGTCGAACTTGTCAAGAAAGCACTCCTTGAGGTGGCAGACGCGCATCCTGAAGTTATTAAGCAACCGACACTTGAAATGGAAAACGTCGCTGCGCCACTTGTCCGTTTTGTTTCTTATGGGGCATACGCTCTGAATTTTGAATTGCTCGCATGGATCCCAGATGCCTTCAACCGTTTCGATGTCGCGAGTGATCTCCATTTTATGCTCTGGGAAAAATTTAAAGCGTACGACATAGAAATCCCTTTCCCACAACAAGATGTCCATCTTTACCCGAAGGAAAGCAACGCATAACGCAACTTAGCCCCAGGCCCAGTAGGTGCGGTTTGGAACCGCACCGGATTTTCTCAAGAAACTACTGAATTAATTTTTTAAGCTTCATGATATATTAACACTTAGCGGGTATCTGAATGTCGGATGACATCACCTTTGACGAGGTAATAGACCTCCTCACTGATATTCGCGGCAAGGTCCCCTACGCGTTCCAAATGTCGAAAAAGAAGTAAAAGACTGATACCGGGTTCGATGAGTTTCGGGTGTTCGCTTAAAAGCGTGAGAAGTTCGTTGAGCATCCGTTCATAGATTTCATCAACCTCACTATCACGTTCTCGAACTTCAAAGGCGAGTTCAGCGTTCCGATTGACAAATGCATCAAGCACATCTTTCACCATCGTTTGGATCACTTGTGCTACGTGCGGCAAGTCAACGAAAGGTTTGACAGGTGGATATTCCATCAATTCAATGCTCCGTTTAGCAATAGCAACGCTTTTATCAGCAAGCCTTTCAATATTGTGGCTGATTTTCATTACCATCATCAGGAAACGAAGTTCAGACGCTACAGGTTGGTGGAGTGCGATGAGTTGGATACACGACGATTCAATTTCGTTCTCAAACTCGTCGATCGTGTCATCAGTAGCCACAACCAGCCGAGCCAACGCTTCATCTCGTGTTAAGACGGATTCAATCGCTTGGCGTAGCATCTGTTCGGCAAGTCCTGCCATTTCCAAGAGTTTATGCTGAAGGGTCTTGATTTCTGCCTGTAACATATCTTCTCATGACCAATTTCGAGTTTTGTAGGACTTACGCAGCCCCTACTGCAGGCGGGGTTTCAAACCCCGCCTGCAGTGCCTTCCTAAGGCTCTTCGCTGTAGGAGCGAGCTGGGCTCGCGATACTCCGGCGATTAACCCAGTCTGCCTGTTACATACTGTTCAGTTCTGTTGTCCTGTGGATTTGTAAAAAGTCTTTCCGTTGCCCCAAATTCAACTAACTCACCGCTGTAGAGAAAACCTGCGACATCAGAGACACGAGCGGCTTGCCTTCTTTTGTTCGTGGCAAAAATGAGTGTGTAGTCGTCTGCAAGATCACGCACGAGTCTTTCAATCTTAACGGTTTCTATCGGATCAAGTTCCCCACACGGTTCATCAAATATCAACACTTCGGGTTCAACGACTAAGGCACGCGCGACACAGAGGAGTTGCTGCTGTCCGGTAGAAAGTTGCTCCGGTGTTTCGTCCAGAATATTCTCAACTTCACTCCAGAGTCCTATCTTTCGGAGATTTTTCTCAACGATACCGTCAAGAGATGTAGATCGACTTGCCCCTGAAATCCGAGCACCATACGCCACATTTTCGTAGATAGAACACCGAAACAGTGTCGGTTTTCGGAACACCATCCCGATCTGTTTCCGAAGCGCAGTGGTATCTGTTGAAGCCCCCAAGAGGGTGCCTTTAAAAAGTATTTCGCCAGTAGACTTGAAATTCGGGACAAAGTCATTCAATCGATTGATACATCGGACGAGCGTGCTTTTACCAGAGTTCGTAGGTCCGATGAACGCAGTTACCTGTTGCTGCTGGATATCAAAAGAGAGAGAGTTCAGAATCTGCTTGTCGCCGTACCAGATATTTAGATTACGGATACTCAAAATAGATTGCTCTTTTTCACTCAGCATCTTTGGTATCGCGAGCGTCTCTGGAACTCGCGCCTCCGTGGTTAGCCATATTACGCCGAGTCGGAATTGTATATTGAAGCGTGTATCTCTACAAGCGTACTGGAGCAAACACTCAAGAACAGTGCGGCACCTAAAAATAAAAGGAATCTACTGGACATTCCATCGGTCTCGGCTGTGTAGTGCCATATGTAAGTCCCGATCAGTAACGCGGCAGTAGCAAATGCGCGTGCCATCGCCCGGCATCCCGCAGCAAGCATTCGGGTGAAGGCAATTGGGACAACATGTCGCGTTAGTACCTGCCATTGACTCGCGCCCAATGCGTAAGCCGCTTCACGGACTGGTGTTGCTACCGAGCGGAGTGCCTCTTGAGTCGTCTTGATTGTTACCGGCATCACCATCAAAATGAAGATTAACCCCTCACCCAAAAACAGTGTGGTATGGCGCTGAAAAGGTCTTGCCCCCGTATCCTGAGCGGCAGGGGCACCGTTAATCACTTTGAGCGTCCCCGCGTAACTCAAGAAAATACTGATTGCGAGAATTCCATACAAAACTGAGGGAATACCGGTCAAGACAGCAACATGGCTTTCTATGAAACGTCGAACCCAATTGGTTTTTGGAAGCCACTCTTCCAAGTAAAACGCGCACACGATTCCCAACAGAATTGCCAAGAGACTCACCGAGAGCACGATATAGAGATCATTCAGCAGCATAGAAAGCGCGTTTGGCGATACTACTTGTATGTTAGTAGCATCCGTTTTCTTCAGCGCATTCGATATCGGGATGACCGCAATTCCTGCAGCAATTCCTAAGGTAAAAAAGGGAGTGCTCGGCAAAACGATTTTCTGTTTTCGCTCCGCACGAGTGCTCATGGCATTCATAACGTAAAAGTTTTTGTAAAGATTCATTCTCCCAATTTAACAAGGTGAACAGTATTTCCTAATTCCGCTGAGACGGTTTATAGATTTCCCTAACCGTATCGCATCTGCACGTAATCAGCGGTTTTCTCGTGCTTTGGGTCCTCAAACAGTGCCTGTGTCTCTCTGTGTTCAATAAGTTCACCGAGGAACATAAAAATACATTCTTCGCTGACGCGCCGCGCCTGTGCCATATTATGTGTCACAATTAAAAAAGTATAGGTCCCCGCGAGGATCTCCATCAGTTCCTCAACGGCAAGTGTCCCTTTTGCGTCTAAAGCGGAACACGGCTCATCCATCAGGATAATTTTGGGTTTAAGCGGTAATAGACGTGCAATACACAGCTTTTGTTGCTGTTCAAGTTGGAGTGATGTGGCACGCACTTTTAATTTATCTTTCAGATCTTCCCACAAGAAAACGGATGTAAGTGCTTCCTCAACAATCTGATCTGATTCCGTCCGCGTGATACTCCGCATCGGAGAATGGATACGTAATCCGAACAAGATATTTTCGTAAACCGAGATCGGCAACGGATTTGGCCTCTGGAATACCATACCGACCGCTTTTCTAAGTTCTGGCAGAGAGACATCCGGATCATAGATATTTTTCCCCAATATCTCAATTTTTCCCTCTGTGGTAACGTTGCCGTAGCGTTCATTGACGCGATTAAAACAGCGCAATAGCGTTGTTTTTCCACATCCAGAAGGGCCAATGAGAGACGTTATCTGACCATCCGGTATTTTCACGCTGACATCAATGAGTGCCTGAAAATCGCCATACCAAAGGCTGAGGTTTTCGGTTTCAATGCTATGATTCATTTTTTTAAATATTAGGCTTCTGCTCCGCTTGCGCCTGCTTCGCAGTGAGAATAGCGGGTTTCTGAGGAAAACGTCAGAAACGTGGTTTCTCATAACGCAGTGGAGGGCAGATAGATGAAGGCCCCCCTCCTCACAAGGTCTAATCTAACCGAACTACAAGGTATTTGAAAACTTTAACCAAAAGTGCCATTGACATAATCATAAGTCGCTTGGTTTGCCGGGTTATCGGAAAAGATTACATCTGTTGTGTCAATCTCAATGAGATCGCCGTTGAGGAAAAAGGCGGTGCGGTTCGCTAACCGTTTTGCTTGTTGCACCAAATTCGTGACGAGCAAGATCGTCATTTCTTTCTGTAACGTTTTAAGTACCTCTTCGATACGCATTGTCGTAACAGGATCAATCGCGATAGAAAATTCGTCGAGACAAAGCACCTCCGGTTGATGCGAAAGCGCACGTGCGATTGTCAAGCGTTGTTGCTGTCCACCCGACAATTTAGTACCGAGGGTGTCCAAACGGTCTTTGACTTCATCCCAAAGTGCTGCTTGCTGTAAGCAGCGTTCAACGATTTCATCTAATTCAGACTTCGTGCGAAGCCCCGCTGCCCGCGGCGCGAAAGCGACGTTATCGTATATTGAGAGCGGTAACCCGACCGGCAGAGGTAGTACCATACCGATACGCCGACGTAAACCGTATACATCGCCTATTGTTCGGATGTCTACACCATCTAATTTGACCGAACCTTCCACCGTTGCCTCCGGTGTGAATTCCAAGGTTCTGTTGATAACTTTCAGGAACGTCGTTTTACCAGATTGCGCTGGCCCGATGATACTGAGAATCTCGTTTGGATGAACATCAAAGGAAATTCCGTTCAGTGCAGGCGTATCTCCGTAATGAACCCGTAGGTCAGAAATCTCTATTTTATTTTCCACGTTTGCCTCGTTTGTCTAATCTTCCTGTTCCTCATCTTCTTCACGCTCTTCTAAGTGTTCACGTTCCACCCGCGCTTCTGTTAAGGCCGAAGCTAACAAACCGGACGGAATTGCTATTAAGCCTACCCCGACAAGTGCGACGAGAGCGGTGAAAAGTCTCCCGCCAGGGGTCGTCGGATAGACATCCCCATAACCGATTGTGGTTAATGTTACGACAGACCACCACATTGAATCCAGAATAGAGCCAAACGCTTCGGGTTGTGCCTCTCTTTCAAAGAAGTGGATGCCACACGCAGCGAGGTAGACGAACATCAACGATAAGATTACTAATGCTAAGAGCTCCTGTTGGATTTCACGTAGTGCCGCTCCGAGTCGATCTACGGCTAAAATAAATCGCGTCGCCTTAAATACTCTGAAAATTCGCAAAAACCGAAGTATCCGTAATACGCGAAAGCCCGGCACGAGGAACAGAGATGGTAAAATGGCGATCAGGTCAATTAGACCGTAGAAACTAAAAACAAAATCCGATTTCTTTGGTTCAATATAGACGCGCAAGGCATATTCTATCGAAAACAGTACCAGAAAAATCACGTCCAGGACAATGAAATGGGTTGCATAAGGATCCGCCTCCAATTGCTGTCTATCGGATTCAATCACAAATACAACAGCCGAAGCCAAAATCAGGAACTGGATGATCCCGCTGAATATGTTTCCTTCAACGATCCCTCGTAATCTTTCTTTCCTATCCATGAACCTTTGTACCTACCATTTTTTCCGAGTTCGGAGATAAACCCTTAGCACAATCGATGCTGCGTTGACGAGTAACACACTGCCTACAAGGACTATTGCAGTGCCATACGGAATACCTTCCGTGACGTCCGGGACCTGTGTTGAAATCGTGAAGAGATGGAGTGATAGTGCCATACACTGTTCCGTTATATTATAGGCAAAAAGGTTTCCTTCTGCAATAGCTTTATAAAAAACAGCCCCAGTAAACATAATCGGTGCCGTTTCGCCTGCTGCGCGCGATACCTGTAGAATCACACCCGTCAAGATACCACTGATCGAGTTCGGGATGACAATACGACGGATCGTTTGCCATCGTGTAGCACCGAGATTCCAACACGCCTCCCGGAACGACATCGGCACTGCTTTCAAAGCTTCCGTCGTGCTGGCAATAATAACAGGTAACGTCATGATCGCCAATGTAAGCGACGCTGCTAAAATCGATTCACCCAGCCCTGCAAAGAGCACAAATGCCCCAACACCGAATAAGGCATGAACGATGCTTGGTACACCGGCGAGGTTGACAACAGCCAAGTTCGTGATACGCGTAAACCAACTCTCACGCGCATACTCGCTGAGGTAGACTGCCGCGAACACACCAATCGGCGCGGATACTAATAGAGAGACAACGACTAAATAAATTGTTCCGAGGAAGGGTGCCCAGAGTCCGCCAGCCCGCATGTTGTCTTTCGGATTCGTAAATAGGAATTCAAGTGAAAGCACCGGTCGTGCCTTGTAAAGCAGGTAGCCGATAATGAGAAGCAGCGGAATAATCATCAAACTCGTCATCACGAGGAAGAAAATCCGCATCACATTTTCTATCCGCCGTTTTTGCCTGCCGATCTCTGTTTCCGTAAACATTTTTTAATTTTTCCTTGCGGTTCGTTCAGGCGGTTGGTGATTTCACGTTCCGTTCCGTATATCCGCCCTCCACTTCGTTTCGGGCTGCGTATTTAGATGACCTTGCAGAACAACTATCCAATGTTATGAATCCTGGCGGATGCCCTTAATAACTAAATCAGCGATGAGATTCACTACAAACGTAATCGTAAAGAGCAGAATGCCGATGATGAAAAGTACTTGGTAGTGTTCGGCTCCTCTTGCAACTTCACCGAGTTCCGCGGCGATTGTTGCTGTGAGTGTGCGAATCCATGAGAGGGGTCCCGATGGAATGTTAACGGAGTGTCCTGTCGCCATGAGGACTGCCATCGTTTCACCAATAGAACGTGCAGCTCCGAGTAGTACAGCTGCCAATAGCCCATTTTTTGCCGCGGGTAGCAGCACGCGGTAAACCACCTGCCACCGAGTTGCTCCGAGTGCTTCCGCTGCTTCGCGATAGGAATCAGGAACAGCCTTAAGCGCGTCCTCTGCTATAGAGACAATGATAGGAACACTCATCAACGCTAACATGATACCACCGTTCAACATCGTTAATCCGATCGGAGCGTTGAACACCGCGATAATCAGTTGATTCATCAGCGTCAACCCGATGAACCCCCACACAACAGAGGGGATAGCAGCGAGCAATTCGATGATAATCTTAAATGTTTCTCTGAGTTTTGGGCTGCAGAACTCCGATACGAAAATCGCTGCGCCGAGTCCAAAAGGAACAGCGATACACATCGCCAATGCGGTTACGCTAAAGGTCCCCAAAATCAAAGCTAAGGTGCCATATCTTTTGTTACTCAGCGAAGTTGGATACCATTCAGGGCTGGTCAGGAACTGTCCTAAGTCTAAACCGCCGAAAAGGAAACCCGCGCCCTCCCGAAACACGAAGAAGAAGATACCAAATACAAAAACAATAGCACTAACACCACACAGACGGATAAATGTTTCAATTACGGTTTCGGAAAACGGCACATTCGCCGCACTTTTTTTTCGTAGGATATTCATATTTTTTACTTGCTCGCTAACGGGACGAAACCGAGTTTTTCAACAATCTTTTGACCTTCTGCGGATAAAATCCAATCGAGGTACGCTTTCACTTCTCCAGTGGGTTCACCGAGGGAATACATGTACAATGGACGAGCGATAGGATAGGTTTTGGCGAGGACATTCTCAAGATTTGGTGCGTAATACGGTTCACCAGGAACTGTCGCGACTTCTAACATCTTCACATGTGAAGTCGCATATCCCATACCACTATAGCCGATAGCACACGGGGTGCGTCCAATAACTTCTACCACATCTTTAGAGCCGTGTAAATCCAAAGAGCCGAGTTCAAAGTCGCGCGTTTTACCGAGCAGTGCTTCCCGAAAATAAAAGTAGGTGCCAGAGTTAGATTGCCGACTGATGCGGATAATCCTGTCGCTTGGACAGTCGGTGTGCATGATGCCGAGATCGCTCCATTTGGTTATATTACCATCTTCACCATATATTTCGGCAAGTTGAGGAATTGTAATCTTATCTATCGGCGTATCGTGGTGGACATAAACCGCGAGTGCATCGTACCCGACAATAAATTCTTGAGGGGCTTTACCGGTGTTTTGCGTCGCTTGTTCTAACTCTTCCGGTTTGATTTGACGACTGCAGTTCGCAATATCGACGGTGCCATTAATCAGCGCGGCAACACCCGTACCAGAACCACCGCCTGATACCTCCACGGATGCCGAACTGGTGATTCCTGTGTACCTCTCTGCCCACGCTTGCGCCAAGTTCACCATCGTATCTGAGCCTTTATTTTTGATGACTTGCGCGGTCACTTTACTCGCAGCAACACTTTCACCGTCCTTAGGAGAACAACCGATGATGACGTAACTAAACGCCAAGACCACCAAAGCGCATATAATTGTATAATCTATTAAACCGTTTTTTCGCATTAATCCGCCTCTCTTACTGAATTCTGCTATAAATTATACCACTGAATTGTTACGAAAATAAGACAAAATTCAGATTTTTTGTAATTTGGTATTACGGATAAAAAAAGGAGCAGTTCCTATATCCTCAAAGTCTAAATCAGGATTTACGCAAACAGGTCATAAATCGCCTTACTACAAACATAACTTCTTGTAAATACACGTGTTTCTGAAAATTTGTTTGCGATTTTAATGGATCCTTGGTATACTGTCCCAATGCAGTTCTCCCTCTCCAAGACCCCGTGGATAGGGTCGGGGCAGGACTCGCGAGGTTCACAGAAAATGAAAACGAAAACTGATAAAATAGCAAGTAATTACTCGATCCCATCCACAAATATGGCCGAATTCATGGTGAGGATAAACCGTCCCTCGTCCACAGATATAGCGGGGGTTGACCGAGCAGAGAAATATAAATTATTAAAGGCAAATTCTGTCAAACGCAGGGATGAAATTAAAGCATGGATTAAAGAACATGGATTGGATGCTGAGGTCTTCAAGATTGAGGAACCGACAGTTTTCAATATGCTATTCACCACCTGTACGCCTAAGGTTGCTAAGCAGCTTGAACATGCTGGCCCCGTGGTCAGCGTTTCGAGAAGTCCAGAGTTTTCTGTAGGGGTAAACCATAAGTGAATTTGTAAAGACGAGGTTGGGGAATAGAGAAGCCTACAACGCCGGCAAGTTTTTTATAATCTCTACTGTCTTTAGGCTTACAGTGATAACACGCCCAATCAAATCTACAATATATCGCGGTTCCGATTCACGATTCGGATCGTTTTTAATCCCGCTCCGTCTGTCCACCTTCACACGATACTGATCCACTACCCACTCCAATGCTGAACGCGTCCCCAACCGATAGTCATATACCTCGGCAGGGATACCGTCTAAAGTCAGAAAGTCGTTGTATTTCAACTGTGTCTTGTCTTTGGACAGCTTCATCTTCTCGACCCGCCAATCTACCTGCATACCCTCAGTTTCTCTCTCCTCCAATTTCTCAAACTTCGGACAAGATTCGTAGTTAACATGAAGGTCTGCTAATGCCGCACCTGTGTTGACAAAACCCCAGAAATCTTCGGCAAACGGAATATGCGGTAGGTCGCGCTTAAGGTTCGCCTGATACTTTTCGTGATAATCGGGATGATGCAAGAGACCATAGGTATAGTGAAAGATGTCCCACTTGGTGATGGTATCGTCACCGTAGTGGGATCGGAACGCTGTCAGTGCCCAATCGGTGATGTTTTCGCGGCGGTTTGTCCCGTCTTCGTCGTAGGTATAGAAGGAGAAACATTGAGTTTTTTCAAGAAAATCGAGTGATGGAATCATATCTGAAACTAAGGCGTGAAATGGTTTTTTACTTCCAGAACCACTGACACAGATTACCCGATTTTTCCCTTCCGTCTCAGATGTAGGAAAGATAGATGGAAACACATACACGCACTCATTCATCATCCTATGAAAATAGAGATGTGATTTCGTAAATGGACGGTAAAGAGATACTCGAACGTTTTTATCCGAAAACTCTGCTAATGTGCCTGTTCTCAGCTTAGACTTTAGACTTCGTGTCCATTTAATTTTGGTGTCATCAGTATCTATAAAATCGTTAACATCAATATCTCTATCACTTCGTCGTTCCCATTGAAACACTTGATTGTTATAATGTTCCATCATCTGTGTCAAGTTTTCCGTGAGAACGTTTTGATCAAAGTTGTACGCCCAAGCATCGCGATTTGTCACAACCCCTAAACTGTATGTTTTAAATAATGTGCCTTCCGCGTGTCCCTTGATTTTTTTTGATGTTTCACTTCCCATCGGAAGAAATGTTTCAAAGTCGTTAAAGAGTCCTTCGGTCAACCAAGTATGCCTGACATCAATCGTTACCTGTTTCATTGGAAGGTTTGTATAGTCTCCGAAGTCGGTTAAAAGTTTCTGCTTTTCGCGTGCTTTTAAATAATCATCAACCGAATAGATCCATACTTCAGCTTGCTCAGATGTTGATTCTGTTTTCTTAATAAAGAAACTAATGCCTACGCCTACCCGAATCTGGTCGTCAAAAACGTTGCCACCCTCTTTTCGCCTGCGTTCACCTGAGGTCCGAGCGTTCCCTTTAAGATCAATGTGATAAATTTTAGTGAAATCTTGCGCAAGGTGCTTCCGCAAGCCATCAAAAGCGATACCATCCAGAAAGCCATTGTTTGTCACAAACGCGACAACCCCTTCCTCTCCAATTCGTTCTGATGCCCATCGAATCGCTTTGACATACGGATCCGAGAGAGGTCTTTTATTGATCGCCTTTGAATCTTGTGAATACGTTTCCCGCACAAGCGTATCCATCGTTTCATATTTCCGATTTTTATTGTTGTCGTTCTCGTTAATCTGCCCCATATTGTAAGGCGGGTTACCGATAACGACGAACATATCCGCTGCCTTTTGTCTCTCTACCCGTTCTGTGTTTTCACGCGTGAAGAGCTCTGCTTGTTGCTGCTCAAGCAACTCAAAGGTATCCGCAAGGGCGATCCCCTCAAACGGCAGATATTCCCCTATCCGTTCAAAGAACGCCTGCTCAATGTTCAGACTCGCGATGTAGTAGGGCAGGAGCATCACCTCGTTACAGTGCAATGCATGCCGGTATTTTTCTTCTAATGCCGCGCCCCGGATATCTTGCATAAGCCGGACAATGAAGTTACCCGTCCCAACGAACGGATCGATGATATGCACACCGTTGTCAGACAAAGAACGTCCGAACTCAGTTTCAAGGATATGCGCGACGCTGTTCACCATGAAGTCAACTATTGGTTGTGGTGTGTAGACGATGCCGTGTGTATCTGCGACATCCTCAGAGAACCCTTGAAAAAACTTCTCGTAAAACGTGTTGAGGAAATGCTGTTTTTGGGAGAAGTCTTGACAGAGCGTCGCTGCCTGCTCAATAGCGACATAGAAGCGGTCTAACGGTTTAAGAAACGCGTCACGACTCATTGCATGGCGCATGAGTGCAGCACTCACTTTTTCAATCTCAACGGCGATGATATTTCGACTCGTAAAATCTGACCGTTCAAAGATCGTGCGGAAAATGCGTTCGGTGAGGATATGCTGGATGAGCATCTCCTCAACAGCGTCTTGT
>JAJDTM010000049.1 GCA_022827185.1 Candidatus Poribacteria bacterium | reverse complement strand
TATAAATTTTGTTTATGCACAACTTATGCCTAACAATTTACCTCCCTTCAATGATCTAACGGATGAAGAACTCATTCGGCTCGTCCAAAACCGGAATGAGGCGGCATTTTCAGAGTTAATATTCCGTTATACGCCACGAATTTGGACTGTTATTGTCAGGAATTCAAGGCAGCGTCAAGATGCTGAAGAAATTCATAATGATGTCTGGATGGCTGTGTGGCAGAACATCAAAGGCCTCCAGAAAGTGAGTAGTTTTGGTGAATGGCTGCAGCGTGTTGCTTATAATGCTTGTAAGCGGTACTACACTTCTGGTAACCGCTCACGGCATGAAATTCCACACACACATGCAGTGCTGGTTGAACATATTGACCAAAATGCCACGGCACGGTATCGAGAGACGCAATTAATTGCTGAGGTGAAAGAAGTTGTGCACCACCTTCCACAAAAAGTCCGCTCTGTAGCGGAGTTGTACTATTTGGAATCGTGGAATATCAAAGAAATCGCGGAGGCGTTAGATCTACCGATAGGCACGGTTAAGACAAAATTAAGAGAGATACGCGCACGCCTACGTGAGGAATTTGATGTTGAACCTAAAGGAGGCGTAAACACAATGCAGAACCGAAGACCCGCGCAGTTTAATGTTGTTTCAAACGACCCTACGGGGAATACCTGGGCACTACCGAAAGATGTGATTGTTAGGTTTGGTAAAGGACTCATGAATCAATGGGATGTCAAACTTTCTCCCGATGGGACATATTTTGCAATGGCGACCGGGGTAGGATTATGGTGGTATGACGTTGCCTCAATGTCGCCGATTTCGTTATGGGAAACCGAACGCGGGTTGATTAATTCTTTTGACTTTTCTCATGATGGCAAATGGATTGTTCTTGCAAATTCGGACGGCATTATCAAGGTGCTGGATGTTCAGAGTGGTGAGTGTGTCACACAGATAGAAGATCAACATGCTTATGGAGGGCTTGCCTGCTCATCAAACGGCAGATGGATTGCGACTTCGGACGGATCGGGAATCGTTAAGGTGTTTGATGTTCATAAGGGAGAACTTTTAGCACAGATGGATCGCGGCGCACATAAATGGAAAGCAAACGATATTTCTGGACTCCAATTTTCGCCAGATGGTAAACGCCTTGCTGCTTGTGCGGGGAATCCGCCACTTTATTCAAATGCCGAGGACAATTACGATCAACTTTTGAACCCGGACACAGAAGGCTATCAAATTTATGTCTGGGACCCAGAAACGGGTGAAGCAATTATCAAGTTCGCAGGGAGTGAGCTTGCTTTTTCTCAAGACAGTAGACTGCTGGCCGGCGCATCTCCTGACGAAACAGTTTGCGATGCTGATCGCGTTGACCGTTGCGTTTCGGTGTGGGATATAACATCAAAGGAACGCATCGCTCACTTCACAGAGCATACCGATTGGTTAAGAGCAGACGCTATTGCTTTTTCACCGTGTGGGCAATTTATTGCGTCAAGTGATGGGACGCTACGGGTGTGGGATCTTGCGACAGGTTCGCAAAAAATTGCTTATCCTGACTTTGAGGATCCTTTCTACTCAAAGGATGGAAAACTATTCGCTTTAGCATCTTCTAATACTACAGAAGTATGGAATGTAGAGAACAGCGAAAAAATCCTTGAGATATCTAACCGTATTGGCGGTATCGGTTTTACGAAGTCTTTAGCCACTGCCTACGTCCAAGGACAATTGCAGCCATTCAGAGAAAAAAGGTCCGACACCGAGGCTAATGGAGGTATACCTGTATACGCAGTACCGCGCGAACATCGTTTCCTCTGGCCCGATCCGAAAGGCATTTGGGTGGATAACGAGACCTTAGCAAGTAAGACGCATAGAGAAGGAATATTGTTATGGGATATCACCGAGAAGCAGACGACGGATAAATTATTGAAGGATGAATGGATTGGTTCTTTCACTGTTTTGCCTGATGGTAGAATCCTCGCGTTTTGTCCTTCAGAAGACAGTAAAGGTAAAGTGTGGGATGCCAAACAATCTGACAACCCCATTGCAGAATTCACCGTCCCTGAGGAACCATCACAATGGGCGCGGGATGCGGTGTTTGCTCCTACAGGTGATCGGATTGCAGTGGGAAGTCGAAAAGGTACAATCTATGTGTGGAATTTTGAGAAACCGGAGCATCCGATACAACTAACGGGGCATACCGCTCATACTTGGTCAGTGGTATTTTCGCCAGATGGCAAACTGTTGGTAAGTGGCGCGGATGATAATACGGCTCGCGTGTGGGATGTTGAATTAGGTGCGGAAATTGCCATATTGCCTATAGGTGAACCGTGTACGCCAATGGGATTCGCGTTTTCACCGTGTGGCGACCTAATTGTAGGAGGTTTGGATAACGAAATCCGGTTTTGGTGTGCTAAGCAATTGACAACGATTCGTATAATCACGAAGCCGGATAACAATCGAAGGACATACGCGCTCGCGTTTTCACCGTGTGGAAAGTATCTTGCATCGGGTACTTGGTGGCAAGAGGGTATGGAGAAGATGGCTATCCGGATTTGGGATGTTGCTACCGCAGAGAATATCCATACTTTCTGGGGACATAACTCAGATGTGCAATCACTCTCATTTTCTCCAGATGGCACGCATTTAGCAAGCAGCGGTTTTGATGGCACAATCTTGGTATGGGATTTGAAATCTATTATCGGTTCTTAATGCATTTCACAGGGATTACTGTATCTGAGAGAACAAAAATCAAGAGGACTTTAATGATGTCAAACGTTTCAGATGAAAGATTGGTAACTGCTGCTGTCAGAGGGGACAACCGTGCCATAGAAGAACTGAAAGAACGGGCATTATCCCGAATACGCACCACTCTCGGACAGAGACTAAAATTTGAAGTAGATACCAAACACCTTGAACGCCTTGAACGCCAGATAGTCGAAGAGGTATTCAACAATTTACATAACTATACGCTCACATCACCATTTCTATCATGGGTCCACCGCATTACTTTTAATATAGCGATTGCGGAAAACGAAAAACATAATAACGTGGCAGCAACGGACGTTGTGAAAAGTGATACTCGTGCCAAGGACCCACCTAAAACAGTCATGCCTATCGACTATGAGATACGGCCCCTTGTAAACTTGCTTAACCGATCGCCTTACATCCAAACGACCTCCTCTTGTAGCGGGCATCCGGATCAGGAGAAATGGCAAAAGCGTCGGTGGGATCCGCGTGGCGGCTGGATTCATATCAAACCGGTCGAGGACCCGCGCGAGGCATTCAATTTTCTCGTCAATCTGCTAATGTGTTTGGATAATACTTGCGCCCTGGAAACAGAGGATAATTCGTGTGCCGATACTATTCGTCAACGCTACCGGCAAGCGGATGCTGACGAGTTGTTTCAATCGGGCGGTCCCATTGCTCTCATGCGTGTATCCTTTAGTTTTTTCGCCTGTCATCCGGAAGAAAAGCATCGTTTAGAAATGTGGAAACAATTCACTGTTTCCATAAGAGAGTTGATACCGGATTGCGATGAGCTCTCTGCCGAAGTTGACACCTCGGATAGTGCTGCAAAGCGTTTGTATCAAATGTTGCATCCGTTGTCTTTCATGTATAGGGTCCAACTTGTGAGAAACCGTGAGGGATATCCAGGCATAGACTTGTACACAATGGCAGACCTGAACTTATTGAAGCGGTTTTCGGCGGTGGCGAATCAATTGCATGCGTGCCTTGATAAAGCAGGGTATATGGCATCTCACGACACGGAAGATGGTACGCCATTTACTGCACAGTGGTTCTTTGGTTTACGCCCCTTTCTAAACCAAGAATTGCTGCCGTTGCCGCATCTGTTAACGCCGAAGTGGGAACCCCGCACGCGCGAAGACCATCTGAAGATTTGGAAATTGCTTGAGTTAGTAGTTGCGGAGCAACTCGATTCGGAAGGTTACACAGTGATTAGCGGAAATTGATTGTCTAAAAAATCAAATTTTTTCAAGTTATGACAATCCTGCATCCTACCCACCCCAAAATCGCGTCACTAACAATTATGGGTCTAAATTGGTTTTGGGAGGTCTCTGATGGAAAAAGATGATGTTGAACTGATCCAGAGCATATTGTCAGGTGACGAAACGGCTTTTAGTACTTTGGTGAAAAGATACCAAACAGGCGTTCACGCGCTCGCATGGCGGAAAATCGGGGATTACCATATCGCTGAGGAAATCACACAAGACACCTTCCTTCAAGCGCACAAAAAACTTGCGTCGCTGAAGAATCCGAGTCAGTTTCTGGGGTGGCTCTATGTGATTGCTGATCGGCTTTGCAGGGCATGGTTCCGTAAGAGGCAACTCAAAAATGTGCAATCGCTGGAAATTACCGATGAAGAATCGAAATTGTTGACGCGCCAGTTGTTCTGGATATCCAGTTAAAATCCGAATTACAGAATCGAATTGGAAACGGGACGCCCCGCGGTAGAAACAGCAACAATAGTTTATCAACAGGAGCAGAAACGGTGGAAAACAACTTAGCACAAGATACCACGCAATGGAACTTACCAGAGGATGCCAAAGTGCGTCTCGGTAAAGGAAGGATAAATGAAATACAGTATTCTCCGGATGGTAAGTTTTTGGCTGTTGCGAGCGGCATCGGTATTTGGTTGTACGATGTCGCAACATATCAAGAGATCGCCCTCCTCACAGAACATACGAGTGTCGTCGACCGCCTTGCATTCAGTCCGGATGGACGCATGCTCGCGAGTGGAAGTGGTTACGGCACCATTATCCTGTGGGATAGAAGCACGGGGACAGAAAAAACGCTTACCGGACATACATATTTGATCTCAAGCTTGGCATTCAGTCCCAATGGAAAAATGCTTGCGAGTGATAGTCGGGATGAAACCATCCGATTATGGGATGTCATCACAGGAGAACAAAAGTGGACACTCACGAAAGATTCGGATCGTGCCAGTATGTTATCATTTACGCCAGACGGTGAGACACTGGTGAGTGCGAGTTGGGACGGCAAAATTAGTCTATGGAATTCAATCACGGGTGAACACAAGAAAACATTCGCCATGCATCCCGATTGTTCCACTACAGGTGCAGCTTTTAATCCCGATGGAAATATAATTGCTATTGGCAGTGAGAATGGCACCGTCTACCTCCACGACTTGGATACTGGCAAACTCAAGCTGACCCTCACCGGACATAAGGAGGATGTAGACAACTTAGCGTTTAGTCCGGATGGAAAAACCCTCGCGACTTCATCACATACAGATGAAACAATCTGTCTATGGGATGCACATACCGGTGAACGCAGGCTAACCCCCACTACACATACGCGGTATCCCCGAGGCTTAGCGTTCAGTCCGGATGGAAAAACTTTTGCGAGTGGCAGTGGCGATGGCACTATCTGCTTCTGGGAGGCACGCACAGGGAACGAAAAACATACATTCACTGGACATTCGGAATCTGTCTTGAGTGTAGCGTTCAACAGGAATGGAAACATTATTGCGAGTGGGTCTATCAATGGAATTGTTCGCTTGTGGAATGCAGACACAGGGCAACCCATTAAAACGTTCAAAACGTCTAATGGGTTTAAGGATATGGTACACAGTATACTATTCGGTCCCGATGGAAAAACCGTTACTTGTGGGACTGACGACGGCATTCGCCTATTAGATGTACACACTGGTGAACACAAGAAAATTCTTTATATGAATGATCCCTTTAATCCAGTACTCAGAGCATTCAGTCCCGATGGAAATACATGTGCGAGTGGAGTTGACGACGAAACCACTATATCTATATGGGATGTACACACAGGCGAACGCAAGAAAACATTTAGAGGACATACAAATCATCTGAGTTGTTTAATGTTCAGTCTGGATGGTAAAACGCTTGCGAGTGGAAATTACGATGGTACCATCCTCCTTTGGGATGTTGACACTGGCAAGAACAAAACGCTTAAAGGACATACAGATTGGGTGAGCAGTTTAGCGTTCAGTCCGGATGGAAAAACCCTTGTGAGTGGGAGTGACGACACTACTATCCACTTTTGGGATGTTGACACTGGCAAGAACGAGATGACGCTGAAAAGAAAGAATTGGATGCACAGTTTAGCATTAGCGTTCAGTCCGGATGGCAAAACCCTTGCGAGTGGAGACAGAAACAAGAACATCTATCTCTGGGATGCACACACTGGTGAGCAGAAGCAAACATTGACAAGCCATACAGATTGGGTTAGAAGCATCACTTTTAGTCCTGATGGCAAAACCCTCGTGAGCGGTAGCGACGATGGCACGGTACTCATCTGGAAGATAAATCCGTAATCGCGCAATTCATCGTGCCTTGGGGAAGTCCCGTCGGTTAAGGGAGGTTTCTGATGGAAAAAGATGACGTTGAACTGATCCAAAGCATATTGTCAGGTGACGAAACGGCTTTTAGCACTTTGGTGAAAAAGTACCAAAAAGGCGTTCATGCGCTCGCATGGCGGAAAATCGGGGATTATCACATCGCTGAGGAAATTACGCAAGATGCTTTCCTCCAAGCACATAAAAACCTCGCATCGCTGAAGAATCCGAGTCAGTTTCTGGGGTGGCTCTACGTCATTACGGATCGGCTTTGTAGGGCATGGTTCCGTAAGAAGCAACTCAAAAATGTGCCATTGCTGGAAATTACCGATGAAGAGATGTTTGAAGAGATGCTTGAAAAAACCGCTTATTCGGATTATGTCTGTGAACAGCGTGAAGATACCGCGGTTGAGCATCAGCGTGAAATCGTGCAAAGGCTCATGGCAAAACTGCCAGAGAGCGAGCGCACGGTGATGGTGCTTTACTACCTCGGCGAAATGAACTGTGAAGAGATTAGCAAGTTTTTAGGGGTATCCCCGAACACGGTTAAGAGTCGGCTGCGACGGGCGCGAAAACGGTTAAAGGGCGAAGAACATATAATTCGTGAGCCCCTCGGCAGCGTCCCATTACATCCAAATCTGACTGAAAACATCATGCGGAACATTGATCGAGTAAAACAGACATCGCCTTCAGGTGGAAAACCTTTGTTTCCGTTCGCGGCTTTAGGTGCATCTGTTATTTTGGTCGTCTTATTGATGGGCGCGAGTCATCAATATATTGCGCGCTTTCAACAGCCTTATAGCCTTGATGCACAATCAGAACCGACAATTGAAATTATTGACGCGCCTATTGTTTTTAAGAGTCAATCAAAACGGGATTTACAAAATCGGGTTGGCAACGAGACGACTCCCGGTAGAAACAGCAATAACGGCTTATCAACAGAAACAAAAACAGTGGAAAACAACTTAACACAAGAATCTATGCAATGGAACCTACCTGAAGACGCTAAAGCACGTCTCGGCAAAGGTAAGATAACCGAAATACTGTATTCTCCAGATGGAAAGTTTCTCGCTGTGGGGGGTGGGATCGGCATTTGGCTCTATGATACGACCACACATCAAGAGTTCAATCTGCTCACAGATCATACGAGTGAGGTTGAATCCATTGCATTCAGTCGTGATGGACGCACGATTGCAAGCGGAAGTGTGGATGGTCCGATTACGCTGTGGGATAGACGCACGGGTGCGCTAACAACGTTCACCGGACATACGGATATAGTTTGGAGCGTGGTATTCAGTCCAAATGGCAAAACAATAGCGAGTGATAGTCGGGACGGCACAACTCGATTATGGGATGCTATCACAGGAGAGCAAAAGTGGACACTCACGAAAGATACGAAAAGTGCCAGTATGTTATCATTTGCGCCAGATGGCGGGACAATTGTGAGTGTGAGTTGGGAAGAGAAAATCCATCTCTGGGATGCACACACGGGTAAACATAAGAAAACATTCGCTTTGCATCCGGATTGCTCTGTCACAGGCGCAGCGTTCAGCCCGGATGGGAAGGGAGTTGCTATTGGTAGTGACAATGGCACCATCTACATCCACGACTTAGACACCGGTGAACTCAAGCTGACACTCACCGGACATAAGGAACATATTGACCAGTTAGCATTTAGTCACGATGGCAAAACAGTCGCGACTGCATCGTTTGAAGATAAAACAATCCGTCTCTGGGATGCACACACTGGCGAACACAAGTTAACATTCACTGCATATACGCAATATGTTCGAGGTTTATCATTCAGTCCCGATGGAAAAACACTTGCGGGTGGCAGTGGCGATGGTACTATCCGTTTCTGGGATACCCGCACAGGTAACGAAAAACATACATTTACCGGGCATTCGGAATATGTCTTGAGTGTAGCGTTCAACCGAAATGGGAACATTATCGCAAGTGTGTGTTCCAATGGAATTATTCGTTTCTGGGATGCAGACACAGGACAACACATCAAAACGCTCAATGGGGTAGGGGAGGCGGTACTCAGTATGCTGTTCAGCCCCGATGGAAAAACACTTGCTTGTGGGACTGACTTTGGCGTTCGCCTCTGGGATGTACACACAGGTGAACACAAGAAAACACTTACTATAGATAGTCCGTATAGCCAAGTATTCAGTCCCGACGGAAATACATTTACGAGCGGAGTTGACGACAAGGCTATATCCCTCTGGGATGTACACACCGGCGAACACAAGAAAACACTTACCGGACATACTGATCGGGTGAGCTGTTTGATGTTTAGTCCAGATGGAAAAACTCTCGCAAGTGGGAGTGACGATTATACCGTCCTCCTTTGGGATATTGATACTGGCAAGAACAAAATGACGCTTATTGGACATACTGAGTGGGTGCACTGCTTAGCATTCAGTCCGAATGGGAAAACCCTCGCAAGTGGCGATGGGCACCACAACATTCTCTTGTGGGATATAGATACTGGGAAAGCCAAGATGTTGCTCACAGCACACACGGATTGGGTGCAGTGTTTAGCGTTCAGTCCGGATGGAAAAATCCTCGCAAGTGGAAACCGGGACAAGACCATTTACATTTGGGATGTCCACACAGGTGAGCAGAAGAAAACATTGACGGGTCATACAGATTGGGTCAGAAGTATCGCGTTCAGTCCGGATGGAAAAACACTCGTGAGCGGTAGCGGTGATGGTTCTGTGCTTCTCTGGGAAATAAAAATGTAGCATAGGCTGTTAGCCTGTGCATCTGAATGTAGCATAGGCGTATGCCTCTCAAGAAGTATACACAATGCAAAACCGAAGACCAGCACAGTTTATAGTAGATTCCGTAATCACCTATACACTCACAAAATGGCGAGGATTGTATCCTCGCCAGCGGTGATGGGCAAGGGCAAGGATACTATAAGAAACTCCTAAAGAATCAGAATCAACGGTATGAATGCCTTATGGGCATTCCCCGCCCCTTATCAGGGGACTTGCTGAAAGAAACCCCCTAAATCCCCCTTATCAGGGGGACTTGTAGCGAAAATTGATTGGCTAAAAAATCAAATTTTTTCAATAATTATGACAATCTTGCATCCTACCCACTGCGAAATTGCGTCACTAATGATTGTATGCCTAAATTCGTACGGGGAGGTTTCTGATGGAAAGAGACGATGTTGCATTGATTCAGCGTGTATTGTCAGGTGACGAGAATGCTTTTGGTGTTTTGGTGAAGAGATACCAAAAGAGCGTTCATGCTCTGGCATGGCGGAAGATTGGTGATTTCCATATCGCTGAAGAAATTACACAAGACACTTTCCTTCAGGCACACAAAAAACTTGCCTCCTTAAAAAATCCAGACAGGTTTCCGGGATGGCTCTACGTCATTGCAGCGCGACTTTGCGAGACATGGTTCCGAAAGAAACGCCCAAATATACAATCCCTTGAAGCCACCCGCATAGATGTGCTTGAGAAAACCGCTTATTCGGCCTACATCTGTGAACAGCGCGAGGCTGCAGCCGTTGAGCATCAACGAAAAGTTGTTCAAAAACTTTTGGAAAGATTGCCGGAGAGCGAGCGGACGGTGATGGTCCTGTACTACCTCGGTGAAATGAGTTGTGAAGCGATTGGCAAGTTTTTAGGCGTATCTCCGAACACGGTTAAAAGTCAGCTGCAACGGGGGCGAAAACGATTAAGAAACGAGGAATCTACAATTCGCGAGACTCTTGGCAGTGTTTCCTTACGTCCGAATCTAACCGAAAATATTATACAAAACAAGGATACGATTCGCGGTAAAAACAGTAACAAGGGTTTATCAATAGGGACAAAAACAGTGAAAAATAACTTAAGTCAAAATGCTATGCAATGGAACCTCCCAAAAGATGCTAAAATGCGTCTCGGTAAAGGAAGTATAAATGAAATACAGTATTCTCCAGACGGTCAGTTTCTCGCTGTTGCGAGTGGTATCGGTATTTGGCTTTACGATGTAGCAACACATCAAGAAATCAGTCTACTCACAGCACATACGCGTGGCGTTGACAGTTTGGCGTTCAGCCCTGATGGACGCACCTTGGCGAGCGGAAGTACAGATGCTATTATTCTGTGGGATAGAAGCACAAGGGCGCAAACAAGGCTTACTGGGCATACACATTGGATATCAAGCTTGGCATTCAACCCTGATGGAAAGATGCTTGCGAGTGATAGCCGGGACGGCACTATTCAATTATGGGACGCAATCACCGGAGAACAGAAATGGACACTCAAGAAAGATTCGGATAATGCCACTATGTTATCATTCACACCAGATGGCAGGACAATGGTGAGCGTGAGTTGGGAGGACAAAATCAGTCTATGGAATTCAATCACGGGTAAACACAAGAAAACATTCGCCATGCATCCAGATTGCTCTGTCACAGGCGCAGCGTTCAGTCCAGATAGCAAAACAGTCGTTATTGGCAGTGACAATGGCACCGTCTACCACCACGACTTAGACACCGGTGAACTCAAGCTGACACTCACGGGCCATAAGGAACATGTTGACAACTTAGCGTTTAGTCCCGATGGAAAAACAATCGCGACTTCATCACACATAGATGAAACAATCCGTCTCTGGGAGGCACACACCGGCAAACATAAGAAAACATTCACTGCACTACACGCTCGGTATGTTCGAGGTTTAGCGTTCAGTCCGGATGGAAAAACACTCACAAGTGGCAGTGGCGATGGCACTATCCGTTTCTGGGATGCCGAGACAGGCAATGAAAAGCATACACTTACTGGGCATTCGGAACGTATCTATAGTGTGGCGTTCAACCCGAATGGAAACATTATTGCGAGTGGGTCTACCAATGGAATTATTAACTTCTGGGATGCAGACACAGGACAATACATCAAAACGCTTAATGGGTTAAGGAATGGGTTTAAGGATCCAGCGGACAGTCTGGTGTTTAGTCCAGATGGAAGGACACTTGCTTGTGGGCACGATGGCATCCGTCTGTGGGATGTACAGACCGGCGAGCATAAAATGCAACTCACCGAACATACGGATACTATCGAAAGTATAGCATTCAGTCCAGATGGTAAGACGCTTGCGAGCGGGGGGTGGGATAATACCATCCGCCTCTGGGATGCACACACCGGCAAACACAAGAAAATACTTAGGGGCCATACAAAGTCGGTCAATAGTATTACGTTCAACCCGGATGGAAGGACACTCGCAAGTGGGAGTGACGACGAAACGATACGTCTCTGGGACGTTGACACTGGTAAGAACGAAATGACACTTGCTGGACATACTGAGTGGATCGAAAGTATCGCGTTTAGTCCGGATGGAAAAACACTCGCAAGTGGGGGTGCGGAAAGCATCATTCTTTTGTGGGATATAGATACGCGGAAAATCAAAATGCGGCTCACTGGGCATACAGATTGGGTGTACACTTTAGCGTTCAGCCCTAATGGAAACACAATTGCAAGCGGATGCATCGATGCCACGATTCACTTATGGGATACACAGACCGGTGCATACCAGAAAACACTGAGGGGTCATGCATCTCGGGTCAAAAGCTTGGCGTTCAGTCCGGACGGTAAAACCCTCGTGAGCGGTAGTGATGATGGTTCTGTGCTTATTTGGGAAGATTAATCCCTAAATATCATCTAAAGACAAAGGATTTGACATCATTAGTATCAACCTTGACAACGATGAAAAAAAGCTGCGAGATCATCTCAAAGAACATGAGATTACTTAGAGATGGTGCCTTAATCTCTCAGCAAGCCAACGGGATTCTGTTAGAACAGCTAGTAGCAGAGGCACCGAAAGATAAATCGACAGATTAATAAGACTTAAATGAGACAGGTTCATAAGCGTCCATCCTGTAGGCAGTTCTTACCGCGTGATTCTCGCGCACTCAAAGGAGCAGTTACCATGAAAAGGCTATTTTACCTTCTGACGATTGCACTAACTATCACCATATTTCCCTATAACGGATATACGGAGCCATTTGTAACAGATGGACTCGTAAGTTATTGGACGTTTGATCGGCAGGATATCGATGACAACATAGTCAAAGATGTCTGGGGTAAAAATAATGCGAAAAGAGTTGGAGCACGGAAAGTTGGGGGTCGAGTGAACGGTGCTCTGGAATTTGATGGCATTGATGATTATGTGAACCTAACAAATCTCGGTGATTTTGGGAGTCAGGTCGGTACGTCTACATTTGAAGCTTGGGTCAAAACGAGCTTCAAAGAAAAACGCTGGACAACGCTCTTCAAAGTTCGAGATGTTGACTTTGTAGAACGTGATCCAGAGGCTATCAAAATCCAGGGTCCGGAGTGTGGTATGGGGTGGGGAATTGATCTCAATGGATGGGCGAAACCCGCTATTTTTGCCAAATTGGGATGGGAACCGGGGAATTTCGTTGAAACCGGAATAGAACGCGTTGATGAGATTATTTTCGATAAGGACATCATTCGCTTTTATCTTACCAATAGACGGGGACGGTTTGGATGCAGGAATTTAACTGTTGGATGGAAGTCCCCGATTTCAGATGGAGAATGGCATCATCTTGTCTATATAAACGGCGCGCCTTATGTAGATGAAAACGGACACGAGTGGTGGGAAAGAGCCATCTTTATAGACGGTAAACGGAAATCGCTCAGTAGGCATAGCCGATGGGAACCCCGCGATTTTATCCCGTTCATAGAACCTGTCTATCTTGGTGCAGGGAACAATCGCGGCGAAGCAGAAAGGTTTTTCAACGGCATCATCGACGAAGTCCGTATCTACAACCGACCTCTCACTGAAGACGAAGTGACCCAGAATTTTGAAATTGGACTATCCGTTGAGGCATCCGAGAAACTGCCTGTCGTTTGGGGTGCTCTGAAGACAGCGCAGTAGCGTTTGGATTTGGGAGGTTTCTGATGGAAAGAGACGACGTTGAGCTGATTCACAGCGTACTGTCAGGTGACGAGAATGCTTTTAGTGTTTTGGTGAAGAAATACCAAAAGAGCGTTCAGGCACTGGCATGGCGGAAGATTGGCGATTACCATATCGCTGAAGAAATTACACAAGATACTTTCCTTCAGGCACACAAAAAACTTGCCTCCTTAAAAAATCCAGACAGGTTTCCGGGATGGCTCTACGTCATTGCGGATCGGCTTTGTAGATCATGGTTCCGAAAGAAACGATCGAATATACAATCGCTTGAAACTACCCGTGAAGAGATGCTTGAAAAAACCGCTTATGCGGATTATGTCTGTGAACAGCGTGAAACTGCTGCAGTTGAGCATCAGCGTCAAATCGTGCAAAAACTCATGGCACAACTGCCAGAGAGCGAGCGCACGGTGATGGTGCTTTACTACCTCGGCGAAATGAACTGTGGGGAAATTAGCAAGTTTCTGGGGGTATCTCCGCATACGATTAAAAGTCGGCTGCGACGCGCTCGAGAACGTCTCAAGAGCGAAGAACCCATTATTCGCGAGACTTTCGGTGGCATCGGCTTACATCCGAATTTAACCGAAAGTATCATGCGGAACATTGATCCTGTGAAACAGACATCGCCTTCAGGTGGAAAACCTTTGTTTCCGTTCGCGGCTTTAGGTGCATCTGTTATTTTGGTCGTCTTATTGATGGGCGCGAGTCATCAACATATTGCGCGCTTTCAACAGCCTTATAGTCTTGAAGCACAATCAGAACCAACTATTGAAATTATTGACGCGCCTATTGTTCTTAATAGTCAATCAAAACGGGATTTACAAAATCGGGTTGGCAACGAGACGACTCCCGGTAGAGACAGCAACGACAACTTAGCAGAAGGAACTGAGTCTATGCCAAGCAATATAGCAACAGATGTCACGCGATGGAACTTATCAGAAAAGGCAAAAGCGCGCTTCGGCAAAGGGCGGATACGGAATTTAACATATTTTCCAGATGGTACTCGACTCGCTGTCTGGAGTTCAATTGGTATCTGGATCTATGATGTACGTACTGGCGCGGAAATTGAGCTGCTTGCGGAGGATGCGGGGAATTCCAGTGCCATAGCGTTGAGTCCTGATGGACAAACGTTTGCTTTTACAAGTGACACAAATATTCGTCTGTGGGACCTACAGATGAAGCGTGAGAAAAATGTTTTCACGGGACACACGTCTCATGTTTCTTCATTGGCATTTAGTCCGACCGGAGAGATACTCGCCAGTGGCAGCCAAGATAATACAGTTAGATTGTGGGATGTCCGTACCGGTGAATTGGTGCAAACCCTCGTAGGAAATATAGATCGGGTCATGTTCGTGGTATATTCACCCGATGGTAAAACGCTTGCGAGTGTCGCCGGTATTGAAGATAATACTGTCTGTTTATGGAACGTGGAGACAGGACAACTTCTGCAAACGATTACTGAACATCCGGGCAGCGTCTACTGTGTTGCCTACTCTCCTGATAGCCTGACACTTGCCAGTGGGACCCGAGACTCCAAGATTCGTTTTTGGGATGTCCATACGGGTGAACTCATAAAAACCATTACGACTGATATGAGGTCTGTTACTTCCATTGTGTATTCATCTGATGGTGGTACACTTGCGAGCGGAAGTTGGTCGAGTAAAAATATCTATTTGTGGGATGTTCATACGGGTGAACTTTTAAAAACACTTATCGGACATACTGACCAAGTTGGCTCTCTGGTGTATGCGCCTGATGGTAAGATGCTCGCGAGTCAAAGCGAAGATGGAACAGTCCGATTTTGGGATCCGCATACGGGTGAACTTTTGAAAACGCTCGACGGATGGACGTTTATGGCAAGATCGGTAACGTTTTCGCCGGATGGCGGCACGCTTGTGAGCAGTGAGGGTGGGGACAAAACGATTGTCCTACGAGATGTTCAGACCGGAAAAACCCTGAAAACACTTGTTGGGCATACGGATCATGCTTGTTCTGTGAAGTATTCACCCGATGGAGAGACGCTTGCGAGTGGGGGTTGGGACGGTCCGATTCGTATATGGGATGTGCAGACTGGGGGTCTCTTGAGAACGCTCATTGGGCATAAAGAGGGTGCTCCGTCTATCGCGTATTCACCCGATGGGACAGTACTCATCAGTGGAAGTTGGGACAATACGCTTCGGTTTTGGGACCTGCACACGGGTGAATTGATGAGAACATTGATCGGAAACACTACGGATTTAGAGGCAAGTCAAGGTGTCAGATCTATTTCGCTTAGCCGTGATGGGCAGACGCTTGCTGCGGCAACGGATGAGCAGGTGATTCGTTTATGGGACGCGCACACTGGCGATGTCAAAGCGACACTCATGGGACATACACGTTCCGGGGCTGTTGTTGCATTTTCACGAAACAGATCCTTGCTGGCGAGTGGAAGCGACGATGGTACAATCCGGCTGTGGAATACTACCACCGGCGAACTTCTCCTAACCTTTCCAGAACAGCCGAATAGTGTTATGTCCATCGCATTTAGTCCGGATGGACAGAGAATAGTGAGTGGCGGTTGGAGGGAGGTATACATATCAGATTTAGCCACAGGCAAATCTATAGCAACGCTCACAGGACATGGGGAGTGGGTTCGATCCGTAGCGTTTAGTCCTGATGGCGAGATGCTTGCGAGTGGAAGTGACGATGGTACCGTGCTATTATGGGATATGACGCAAATCCAACCTCAAAACGATTAGTGCCTATCTTATGCTAAACAGCTGCTATAAACATACTGAAGAAATACCCAAGCAAATAAACCCTACGGGACTCAAGAGGGTTTTGAAGTATTCAAGGTTTCTGTGTAAAATCCGGTTCGGTTAGGAAACCGAACCTACCGGGCCTGGGGTGGAAGCGGTTATTTTTCTTAAATTGACGCTTATGGATGACTGAAAAAGCGGACCTAAAAATGAAAAAGACGTTGTTTTTCAACTTTTTGATACTGCTTGTTGCTTCAACGCTGTATCCACCTAACACCCTTGCCGAAGATCCAACGCAATGGAACCTCCCCGAAGGTGCTAAAGCACGCCTCGGTAAAGGTGGGATACGTGAAATGCGGTATTCTCCCGATGGTAAATTGCTTGTTGTGGCGAGCGGTATCGGTATTTGGCTTTACGATGTCGCAACACGTCAAGAGATTGCCTTACTCACCGAGCATACGAGTGTAGTTGACAGGCTTGCGTTTAGTCCGGATGGACGCACTTTTGCGAGTGGAAGGGCGGACGGCACTATCATCTTGAATGGTCCCATTGTCCAATTGGATAGGAGCACAGGAGAGCAAAAAATGCTCATCGGACATACACATTGGATATCAAGCTTGGCATTCAGTCCTGATGGTAAGATGCTTGCAAGCGATAGTCGTGACGGCACTATCCGATTATGGGATGTTATCACCGGAGAACAGAAATGGACACTCAAGAAAGATTCAGATCGTGCCAGTATGTTATCATTCACGCCAGATGGCGGGACAATGGTGAGTGTGAGTTGGGAAGATAAAATCAGTCTATGGGATTCAATCACAGGTGAACATGAGAAAACATTCGCTTTGCCTCCGGATTGCTCCACTACAGGTGCAGCGTTCAGTCCGGATGGAAAAACAGTCGCTATTGGCAGTGAGAATGACACTATCTATCTCCACGACTTAGACACTGGTGAACTCGAGATGACACTCACAGGACATAAGGAATATGTTGAGAACTTAGCGTTTAGCCCCGACGGGAAAACCCTCGCGAGCGGTAGTGGTGATGGCACTATCCGTTTTTGGGATATACATACCGGCGAACATAGGTTAATATTCACTGGACACACGTTAGATACTATTGGCGTAGCGTTCAGTCCTGATGGGAAAACCCTCGCGAGCAGTATTGATGATGGCACTATCCGTTTTTGGGATACAGACACAGGCAACGAAAAACGTCCATTTACTGGGCATTCGGAATCTGTCTATAGTGTGGCATTCAATCCCGATGGGGACATTATCGCAAGTGGATCTGTCACTGGCATTATTAACTTATGGAATGCAGACACAGCACAACACATCAAAACACTCAGTGGGTTTGGGGATATAGCGAACAATCTGGTGTTCAGTCCCGATGGCGGGACACTCGCAAGTGGACACAATGGCATCCGTCTGTGGGATGTACAGACCGGTGAACATAAGATGCAACTCACCGGACATATAGATGCTATCGGAAGTGTAGCCTTCAGTCCGGATGGCAAGACACTCGCAAGTGGGGGTTGGGATAATACGATCCGCCTCTGGGATGCCCATACCGGCAAACACAAGAAAACACTTATTGGACATACAAAGTCGGTCAGAAGTATCGCGTTCAATCCCGATGGCAGGACACTCGCAAGTGGGAGTGATGACAAAACGATACGTCTCTGGGACGTTGATACTGGTAAGAACGAAATGACGCTTGTTGGACATACTGAGTGGGTCGAAAGTATCGCGTTTAGTCCTAATGGGAAAACCCTCGCAAGTGGGGGTGGGGGCAGTATCATTCTTTTGTGGAATATAGATACAGGGACAACCAAGATGCGGCTCACCGGGCATACAGATTGGGTCGAAAGCATCGCGTTCAGCCCTGATGGTAAGACAATCGCAAGTGGATGCGTTGATGCCACGATCCACTTATGGGATACACAGACCGGTGCATACCAGAAAACACTGAGGGGGCATGCAGGTCGGGTTAAAAGTATCGCGTTCAGTCCCGATGGAAAAACCCTCGTGAGCGGTAGTGAGGATGGTTCTGTGCTTATTTGGGAGATAAGACTTTCTGCTGACCGCCACTAAAAGAGGAAGTGCCGAAATCGGTTACGGTTGAAGGCGACTTTGTTGTAAACGATGCTACTGCGCTTAAGTGTGCGGTCGAACTCATTTTTGATCCCTTAAGATAATTAATTGGGCGCACTCAAACAGTCTGAATGCCTATGACAGGCATTCAGACTGGCACAAACTAGAAGTTTATGCTACAAAGATGTCTATTTTTTTGAATTAATATGCGAAGATTGGGTTTAAGAGAGAGGCAAAAGATATCCTTTTAACCCCTATTTTTCTATACATCTGTTGAAGAAACCCCCAGCAACCCCTGCTGGGGCTTGTGTATGTTTTGTGAACACTATTTCTATACATACGTCGCCCCGCTGGGGCTGCTTTTTGCTGCTATCACAGTGTCTATTTCTGTGAATTTTTATGAGAAGAGGTGTCTTATGGAGAGGTTTGAACCTGCTAATATCGAAGAAGTTGATGAGGTGCTAAAGCATTTTAATCACTTTCATGACGATCATGTTGCGGGGATTGAAATTAAGTTTGAAAATTACAAAGCCTTAGATGAAGAGGGTGCGTCTACCGGAATCAGAAACGCGGATAAGACAATTATTCTCACGGTCAACACCTACCCTTATAGAAAAGAACATAACCGACTCGTTCACGTTGAATTTAAAGAAGTCCAATCCTTTGAAATGTTATCGCCGCTGGCGGATCACGGTCCAAGAGAAGGTCCAACATGGGGAACTTTAAACACACTGACGATGCCTGAACCTGTCCCTGATGGAACTGATATTAAATGGGAATTTGGATTCATCTGTGGTGGTACGAAGTTTTTAGTTATTTGCTCCAAGATTGTCTTCTGCAAGCAAATTTCTTGAAATGGAAGAAACCCCCTAAAGAATCAGAATCAACGGTATGAAGGTTCTCCTTATGGGCATTCACCGCCCCTTATCAGGGGGACTTGCAATATCGCTAACATGCAAACTGGTATTTATGAGACAGGCTCTATAAAGATGGGTAGACTATTCAAATACGTCTGCTTATAAAAATTTCACACTCAATCTCGGAGGCAAAATGTTTTGGGATGAAATCAAAAAACACTATGATGCGGGTTCTGCTCACCAATTTCTGCTCCATTTTAATGTAAATGATCTACAATACGACGATGTTTACGGCTACCTGCGCACTACGGACTATCTGATGGCGCAGCTCAACTTATTAGGTTGTCAACTTGTTCTCGGATATAATGCATCGGAAGGCATTCATTTCCCAAAAGTGGGTCAATGGCGAAACACACAGAGGGCACTTGAGATTTTTCCACAGTATAACAAAACAGGTGTTTTTCATTTTCAGACGTTAGCGACATGGCTTCAAACCCTTCAACGCTTTAGAGAGGTTGAAAATATTAATCTTGCCGAACAAGAAGTAGATCCGCAGCTGGTGCGCCGTAGAATTAATGCTGGTTTGGCGTTTGATAAAGAACATGAAGATCCGTTCGTGACGATGGACCCTTCGCCTTCTGCGGAATTCCGGAAAAAATTAAACCGCCTTTTGCGGCAAGGCAGAGCAAGCGTCGGGTTGGTGATCGATTCTCTGGAGCTGCTCACACCGAATGATCCGTCGTTGAACGAGGTTGCCAAAGACGAAGTTCAACTTTTGTTTAGCCAAATCCAATATTGGGCATCTGACCTTGATATCCGAAGGCGTAAGCACGTTATCCTACTCGTTACGCACAATATATCCGACGTACACCCGAATTTCACTGTGAACCCTGAGATTCCTGTGATAGAAATTCCGTTTCCGACCTATGACGAACGTCTAAGGTTTATTGAACAGCTACATGACATCTCGGCTGGTTCATCGCAGATGCGTAGAACCTTGGGGAATCATCGCGAGCGGGAAACCTTGGCACGGGAAGCAATTGGGCTAAATCTCCTCGGTGTTCACGATGTTGTGCAACAGGCAGAATCTACGGAACAAAAAGCAGGTGGTGAACCGTTGTTCAGATACCGTGCGGAGAGTATTAGGACCTTCAGCCGTGGCGTTCTTGAACTCGGTGAAACCCAGAGGGGCCCTTCTGACGACGGTTGGTATGTAATGCGAATTATCCGGGATATTGCGGATGGTATGAGAAATCGGGATCTGCGACGTGTGCCGCGGGGCATGCTTTTGCTTGGTCCCCCTGGCACCAGTAAGGAATACGCCGCAAGGGTGCTGGCGGGTGAGGCGAATATGACGCTTGTCCGACTCCGCTATGCCAATCAAATGGGCGAAGTAGCAATAAACATCAATCAAGATGGGAATATCTATGAACGGAACCTGAATGCGGGACTCAATTTTATCCGTGGCATTGCGCCAACGGTCGTCTTTATGGATGGCATTGAGCAGGCATCGCCGCACGCTACGATGAATCCGGAGGAGCACGAGCGGCTGTTTCCGTCTGCGCTCGTGAACGCTATAAACGATATATCACTGCACGGCAGAGTGATATGGGTGGGTGCATCACAACGCCCCGACTTAATGCCGCCTATCTTTCGACGATACGGTATTTTCGATACCAAATTGATCATGCTGCCGCCTACCGGTGGTGGCAGAGTCGAAATTTTAAGAATTTTCTGTCAGGGGCAAACATCGGGGAACATCAATTTCCAGTCCCTCGTCGGTGGTGCGGAGACAGATGGGTTGACTTGGCGGGATCTGCTTTTGATTGTCCAACGTGCGAATAACATTGCGAGACGCAGTGGTCGCGATACCTTCACAGAACGCGAGCTCCATCAAGCACTCAACGACTTCGCTCCAGATTACTCACGGGAGATGCAAATCTTCATGGGGCTATTAGCATTGCGTGAGGCGAATTCACGTATGATGGTTCCAGATGGGTTGTTGCCAGAATATCAAGAATTTGTGGATGGAAATCGAGTTGATAAAACTGGCATCAACAGACGTTTAATGGAGCTCAGTGATCAACTCGGCTTGCGGAATTGATGTGTAAAAATAAAATGGCTCAGAAAACGGAATGGTTCTGACTCTCAACTTGAAAATAGTGGTAAAAATTAAGGGCGCGTGCTAAACTTCTTTCAAGTACACCACCTTGACAAATATGGTTTACGAAAAAGAACTTCCATCATGAAAAAACCTTTGATGAAAAATCTGAGTCTGTTTTCCTTTTTGATAATCTTTGTTTCTCTTCTGTCATTATCTAACAGTTTTGCGCAACAGTACACCCGATGGAATTTGCCGCAAGGTGCCCTGGCGCGTTTGGGGAAAGGCAAGATTAATGAGATTAAATATTCACCGGATGGCAATACAATCGCAGTGGCGAGTAGCATCGGGATCTGGCTCTACAATGCGCACACCGGTGCGGAATTAGCACTGATGCGGGGACATACACGCAACGTCTATTGCGTTGCCTTCAGTCCTGATGGACAAACGCTTGCAAGTGGGAGTCGCGACAATACGATTCGATTGTGGGATACAAAGACCCGAAAGCGGAAGACGACCTTCGCAGGGCACACACGCCGCGTGAGAGCCGTTGCCTTTAGCCCGGATGGTAACACCCTCGCAAGTACGAGTGAAGACGATACAGTCCGTTTGTGGAACCTTCGCACCAGAAGGTTCAAGAGAACCCTCATTGGACATACAGACACGGGACGGACAGTTGCTTTCAGTCCTGATGGCAAGGTGCTTGCGAGCGGAAGTGAGGACAGCACAATCCTGTTATGGGATGCCCACACCGGACAGATTTTGAAAACCTTGACAGGTCATAAACGCGCCGTAACCTCTATCGCCTTTAGTCCGGACGGAAAGACGCTTGTCAGTGGTTGCGACGACAGCACCATTGGTACGTGGAACGTAGGCACAGGCGAACATATACGGACCCTCACTGGACACACGTGGTATGTTACATCGGTGGTTTTTTCACCGGACAGCGAGACAATCGTCAGTGCAAGTTGGGATAACGCTATTCATCTGTGGAACCCTTATACCGGCAAACTTTTACGGAGACTTACGGGGCACACAGGTCCTGTCGTCTCGGTGGTGTACTCACCGAAGGGGGAGACACTGGTGAGCGGGAGTCACGATGGTACTATTCGTTTGTGGGATACGCAGACGTGGGAAGCGAAAAACAGTATCGCTGGACATACGGGGGATGTCAAGGCGGTAGCGTTTTCGCCGGATGGCGCGACGCTTGCGAGTGGAAATACGAGACACACGATCCATTTATGGGATGCCAAAACCGGCGAACACAAAAACACCCTCGCCGGACACGGTCGAACAGTTGCTGCTGTCGCCTTTAGTCCTGATGGCAGCACGCTTGCGAGTGGCAGCAGGGATAATACCATCCGCTTGTGGGATCCAGAGACAGGACAGCATAAACAGACACTGAGTGGACATTGGGATTATGTCGTGGCGTTGGCTTATTCTCCAGATGGAAACAGACTCGCGAGTGGGAGTAACGATGATACCGCCCGTTTGTGGGACGCAAAAACTGGCGATCCGCTGCATATCCTCAAAGGACATACAGGGGATGTTAGGGCAGTCGCATTTTCACCGGACGGTAGAACACTTGCGAGTGGAGATGGCACTGATAACGAGATCCGTTTATGGGATGGACGCGCGGGTAGACACAAACTAACGCTTGAGGGACATCGAAACGACATCACAGGACTCGCCTTCAGTCCCGATGGTAGCACGCTTGCCAGTGCCTGTGATGACAGGACGGTAGGGCTGTGGAATGCGTACACCGGACGGAACAAGCAAATGCTCAGAGGGCATACAACGTATGTTTTAACGGTAGCGTTTTCGCCGGATGGTGATACGCTTGCCAGCGCAAGTTGGGACATGATGGTTCGCTTATGGGACCCCGAAACTGGGAGACCTAAATCCGGTTTGATTGGACATACAGGTTACGTTTTATCGGTCGCGTATTCACCGGATGGGCGAATGCTTGCGAGTGGGAGTACCGATGGCACGGTGCTTCTGTGGGATATGACCCGGTTCCAGCCAAAAACCGATTAAAGTCAGCGGTCAGTGGATGTCGCGACCAGGAGATCGCTCCTACAAGAGAAGCCCGAGATCAGAAAATTGAAATTATAGGAGAACTGATGAAAAATCTGAATTTGTTTTCCATTCTGATAATTTTTATTTTTTTGCTGTCATTTTCAAGCAGTTCTGCGCAAGAATATACGCGGTGGCATCTTCCTGAAGGGGCTATCGTCCGCTTTGGAAAAGGGAGAGCCTATGGTGGTTTGACATATTTTCCGGATGGGACGCGACTTGCTGTCAGAACTTTAATTGGCACTTGGATCTATGATGCGGACACAGGAGAGGAACTTGAACTGCTTACAGGAGATACGTGGAGTGCTATTAATGCTATGGCGTTTAGTCCTGATGGAGAAACAGTTGCTATCACAATTGGCAGTAACATCCATTTATTAGACGCGGCGACAAGAAATCAGAAAGATGTCCTTACAGGACACACGTCTTATATCTATTCACTGGCATTCAGTCCGACTGGAGAAGTGCTTGTCAGTGGTAGCCGCGACACCACAGTTAGACTCTGGGATGTAAATACGGGTGAATTGCTGCGAACACTCATAGGACATACGGATAGGATTGCGTCGGTAATATATTCACCTGATGGCAAGATGCTTGCAAGTGTTGGGAGTTTTGAAGATAACACAATCTGTTTATGGAACGTGCAAACAGGAGAACTCTTGCGAACGATTACTGAACATCCGGATAGAGTCTATCTTATTGCCTATTCGCCAGATAGTCAGACCCTCGCCAGTGGCGGACGGGACTCCAAGATTCGTTTGTGGGACGTACACACCGGTAAACTCATCAAAGCGATTACTACTGATACAAAGTCCGTCTCTTCTGTCGTGTACTCACCAGATGGTGGAACACTTGTGAGCGGAAGTCGGTCAGATAGCAACATCCATATCTGGGATGTTCACACAGGCGAGCTTTTAAAAACCCTTACGGGCCATACCGACCCTGTTGATTCTCTGGTGTATGCGCCTGATGGCAAGGTGCTTACCAGTGAAAGCGACGACGGGACAATCCGATTTTGGGATGCTGGCACCGGTGAACTTCTGAAAACTATCAGTGGACATACGTTTATGGCAAGAGGCGTGACGTTTTCACCGGATGGTAGCACACTTGCGAGTAGTGAGAGGGCAGACAATGCGATTGCACTGCGAGATGTCCAGACTGGGAAACTTTTGAAAACACTCCCCGGGCATACAAATCACCTCAGTTCCGTGGTGTATTCGCCGGATGGAAAGGTCTTAGCAAGTGGGAGTTGGGACGGACAAATTCGGCTGTGGGACGTGCAGAGCGGCGAACTTCTGAAGACCCTCGTTGAACATGAGAGAGGGGTCCCTTCGCTGTCGTTTTCAATGGATGGGACAACGCTTGCAAGCGGCGGTTGGGATAATACGGTCTATTTGTGGTATGTGCCAACCGGACATCTCCTACAAACCCTCACGGGAAATATCAACAAACCACAAGGAGATTATAGTGAAATGGATATTTCGCTGCACCCTGATGGACAGACGCTTGCTGTTGCAACCGACGAAGCAGTAATACGACTCTGGGATATCCGCACAGGCGAAGTTAAAACGGAACTCATAGGTCATGAGCGCGGTGTGGATGCTATCGCATATTCACCTAACGGATTAGTGCTTGCCGGTGGTGGAAATGACAGTAAAATCCGGTTATGGCATGCTGCCTCTGGCGAATTGGTGTCTACTTTTCCGAGACAGTCGGGCACGATTATGTCTGTCGCCTTCAGCCCTGATGGACAGACAATTGCAAGCGGAACTACGGGGGATGTCTACGTCTCAGATGTAGCCACAAGCAAGCACATAGCAACGTTTAGTGGACATAGAGGCCCGGTTCGATCCATTGCGTTTAGTCCTGATGGAAAGATGCTCGCCAGTGGTAGTGATGATAGCACGGTGCTGTTATGGGATTTGACACAAATTGAACCTAAAAATTGATTATGGTAGATTTTAGAATTCTTCGACACCCTCAACGCTCGGTTCCAACCCCCTAAATCCCCCTTATCAGGGGGACTTTGAAGGCTTTGCGAGGAGATAAGTTATTGGTGAATGTCTACTTATTTTTATAATTCACCATAAAAGAAACTGACTATGAAGAATCCGAAATTGCTTCCTATCCTGATAATCCTTATCTCTCTGCTATTATTCTCAAGCAGTTCTGCACAAGAATACACACGATGGCACCTACCCGAAGGTGCCATCGCCCGCTTTGGGAAAGGTAGAGTAAAGGCGTTGGCGTATTTTCCTGATGGGACGCGACTTGCTGTCAGGAGTACAATTGGCCTCTGGATCTATGACGTACGCACGGGTGAAGCACTTGACCTACTCACAGGGGATATATGGGGCGACAGAGCTATGGCGTTTAGTCCCGACGGAAACACAGTTGCTGTTACGAGTGGCAGTATCGTGCGTTTGATAGATTTACATACGATGGATGAGAAAGATGTCCTTGCAGGACATAGGCTTCAGATCTATGGCTTAGCATTCAATCCGAATGGAGAAATACTTGCGAGTGGCAGTAGCGATGGCACAATCCGATTATGGGATACGGATACCGGTGAATTACTGCGTATCCTGACAGGACACACAGGCTTCGCCGAGTTGCTGACATATTCCCAGGATGGAAAGATGCTCGCCAGTGCGTGGAGTGGACATGACAATACGATCTACTTATGGGATGTGCACACCGGAAAACTCCTGCGAACTATTACTGAGCATCCATCAAGAATCTCTTCCATTGACTTTTCCGCGGATAGCCTGACGCTTGCGAGTGCAAGTTGGAACGGCGAAATCCATCTTTGGGATGTACAGACCGGAGAACGTAAGCAAATACTCACTGGACACACGATTGGTGTTGCTTCTGCTGTATACTCGCGTGATGGTACAACGCTTGTGAGCGGAAGTCGAGACAAAACAATTCGTCTGTGGGAGATGCCGTCTGGTAATCTTCGGAGGACTCTGACTGGACATCTGAGTGCCGTTCGCGGTGTGATATATTCCCCGGATGGCAGCACACTTGCGAGTCGGGGTGACGACGAGACTGTCCGATTATGGGATGCGGACACCGGAAAACTTCTGAAAACGATCACAGGTCACACATTTTTAGCGAGATCGGTGGCATTTTCGCCTGATGGCAGGACGTTTGCCAGTAGCGAGATGGCGGACTACACAATCCCTCTGCGAGATACACAAACTGGAGAACTTTTGAAGATCTTTGTTGGGCATACAGATTATGTCTGCTCTGTGATCTATTCGCCAGATGGCAACACACTTGCGAGTGGGAGTTGGAAGGGACCGATTCGTGTGTGGGACGTGCAGACTGGAGAACTTTTGAAGACTCTCATTGGACATGAGAGAGGTGCGCCTTCTCTCGCTTATTCATCGGATAGCGCGACGCTTGTGAGTGGTGGTTGGGACCATACAATCCGGTTGTGGAATGTGCAGACCGGGCAACTCCTAAAAACTTTCGCAGCGCAGATTTCGGGGACAAATTCAGGTATTTCACTCAGTCCTGATGGGGATACTCTCGCTGTTGGAAACGATGAACATGTGATTCGGTTGTGGGATACGCGGACCGGCAAAATCAAAGCCACTCTCAAAGGACATACGCGGGCAGTGACTTCTGTCGCATTTTCAGCAAATAATTATCTGCTCGCAAGCGGAAGCACTGACAAGACGATTTGCTTGTGGCATGCTGACACCGGCGAACTCCTGCTCACCTTTCCGGAGCAATCGAACAGTGTCAAGTCCATCGCATTCAGTCCGGATAGACAGACAATCGCGAGTGGAACTTTTGGGACGCTCTATATGTCTGATTTAGCCACAGGCAAGCACATAGCCACCCTCACTGGACATGCGGATAGGGTTCAATCAGTAGCGTTTAGTCCCGATGGCAAAATGCTCGTCAGTGGCGGTAATGAGGGCACGGTGATGTTATGGGATTTGACGCGAATCCGAACTAATATTGAATTAAAGAAGTAGACTATGAAACTACTGAATCTGTTTTTCATCTTAATAATTTCCATCTTTCTGCTATCATCCTCAAGCAGTTTTGGGCAAGAATACACCCGATGGAAGCTGCCAGAAGGTGCCATTGCCCGCTTCGGGAAAGGCAGGATGTATGATTTCGCATACTTTCCGGATGGCACTCGCCTCGCCGTAGCAGGTACAATTGGTATCTGGATCTACGATACACGAACAGGCGAGGCACTTGATCTGTTCGTAGAAGCCACGCCGTATGCTACTTCTATAGCGTTTGCTCCAGATGGACAGACCCTTGCTATTGCGAGTGGCGGTAACAATATTTATTTATGGGACACACGCAATCAGGAGAAAAAAGGCATCCTTGCTGGGTCCGAGTTTATCTATAACCTGGCATTCAGTCCAACGGGAGGAACACTCGCAAGTGCCGGTGAAAATAGCACAATTCAAGTGTGGAATCCGCACACCGGGGAACTTCTGCGAGTGCTTACAGGACACGCGAGTAGTGCTGGGTCATTAGTATACTCACCGGATGGAAGAATGCTTGCGAGTATTGGGAGTCAACAAAATAATAAGATTTGTTTATGGGATGTGCACACCGGAAACCTCCTGAAAACCATCACCCGACATCCGAAGAGAGTGGATAGTGTTGTTTATTCACCGGATGGTCGGATACTCGCCAGTACGGGGCGAGACACCAAGATTCGGTTGTGGGACGTGCGCACTGGTGAACTTCTGAAAACTATCGCTGGACATACAGCAAGTGTTGAATCACTGGCGTATTCAGCCGACGGTGCAATGCTCGCGAGTGGTAGTTCGGACAAGACAATCAGGGTTTGGGACGTGCACACCGGAAAACGCTTAAGAACCCTTACCGGACATACATCTGATGTGTATTCGTTGATCTTTTCACCGGATGGAAAAACCCTCACCAGTATGGGGCACGATGGGACGATTCGGTTTTGGGATGCTGATACGGGAAAACCTCTGAGAACTATCAGCGACCACACGCTTTCCGTACACTCGGTGGCATTTTCGCCTGATGGCAGCACATTTACCAACACTGGAATGGCGGACAACACAATTCCACTACGAGATGTACAAACTGGAGAACTCCTGAAAACGCTTGATGGGGATACAGATCTTTTTTGTTCTGTGATGTATTCACCAGATGGCAGAACACTCGCAGCTGGAAGTTTGGAGGGACCGATTTGGTTGTGGAACACGCAGACCGGAGAGCGGTTACATACCTTCACCGAGCCTGAATTTGAAACCCATTGTCTTGTTTATTCGCCGGATAGTGCGACACTTGTGAGTGGGAGTTTGGATGCAATACGTTTTTGGGAGGTTCACAGCGGGCAACTCCTGAACACCATCCCTGAAAATGCTGCGAGAGCAAATTCGAGTATTTCACTCAGCCCCGATGGGGATACTGCTGCCGTCGCAACTGACGAAAATGTGATTCGGTTGTTGGATACTCACACAGGCAAGGTCACAACTACACTCAGAGGACATACGCGTCCTGTGACTGCTGTGGCTTTTTCATTCAATAGATCCTTGCTTGCGAGTGGAAGTGAAGACAGTACCATTCGCTTGTGGCACGTTGACACCGGCGAACTCCTATTTACCTTTCCTGAGCAGTCGAACTGGATCACGTCCATTGCATTTGCGCCTGATGGACAGACGATTGCGAGCGGGACCTCTGGGGAGATCTATATATCCGACTTAGCCACTGGTAAGCACACAGCTACCCTTACTGGACATACAGGTTGGATTAGATCAGTAGCGTTTAGCCCGGATGGACAGACACTTGTCAGTGGAAGTGATGACTGTACGGTGATGCTATGGGATTTGACGCGAATTCAATCCAAAAATGATTAAAACCTCTCCTATAAGTACCCATCTGCGTTATATCACCCGTCCACGGTGTCAGACAAAAGTAAATTTGAATTTTTTGGCTAAATGTGTTACCATATACATTGTGAACAGGAAACGAAATTCCTCAAAATTTCGTGACAACTATCGCTTGGGAACCCTATACATTATTTTTCAAGCGTCCCGCTCAATGCGAAATGTCTACAAAGGCAACTTCTCACTGGATTTGTAAATATTTAAGCGAACATTTTAGAACCTATTTCCTATAGGTTTGTCGTTTTCAACAATGTTCGTCCACCCCCTAAATGCTTGCGAAGCCGGTTCCCTACTGAATTCCCAACAAAACCGACAGAAATAGGCTTACAAGAAATTTGTCACGCTATCGTGACTTTTTAAAAGTTATCTTCTAAATATTATTTTGTCGGATGCTATCTCCGTGCAAAAGATTCTATAATCTATTTATGAGATAACTTGTAAGGAGAATTGACTATGATAAATCTAAGTTCATTTATAATTTTGACAACCCTCTGTTCTCTGCTATGGTTATCAAACAGTTTTGCGGGAGATTATACCCGATGGGGGCTGCCTGAAGGGGCTGTAGCGCGTTTTGGGAAAGGCAGCATAAGAGAGTTGACATACTTTCCCGATGGCACTCGACTCGCTGTCAGCAGTTCAATCGGCATCTGGATCTATGACGCGCCTACAGGTGAAGAAGTTGACCTACTCGCCGGGGATATGTGGGATGTCAGTGCTGTGGCGTTTAGTCCAGATGGAATGACACTTGCTGTTGCGAAGGACAGAAGCATCCGACTGTTGGACCCACAGACGCGAAATGAGAAAAATGTTCTCACAGGCCACACAAGTGTTATCTCTTCGCTGGCATTCAGTCCAACTGGTGAAACACTCGCGAGTAGTAGTGCTGGAGATCACACAATTAGATTGTGGGATGCAAACACAGGTAAGTTGCTACGAACACTCACAGCGGACGCGGACAGTACGCAGTTGTTGGCATATTCAAGCGATGGAAAGATGCTTGCGAGTGCTGGCAATAGAGATAATAATACAATTTACTTGTGGGATGTCCACACCGGCGAACTCCTGAAAACCATCACTGAGCATTCAGAAACTATTTACAGTATCGCCTATTCCCCGAATAGTTTGACGCTTGCGAGTGGTGGACGGTATGGTAAAATTCGGCTTTGGGATACCCGTACTGGACAACTTCTAAAGACGATCGCTGGACGGACAGAGATTGTTCTTTCTCTCGCGTATTCAATAGATGGAGCCATCCTCGCCAGTGATGGTTTGGACGACACAATTCGGCTTTGGGATGCACACACGGGCAACCTCCTAAAAACGCTTACTGGGCATACGGATTACGTCCGATCTGTAAAATATTCACCAGATGGTAAAACGATTGCCAGTGGGAGTCGTGACGGAACAATTCGTTTCTGGGATGCCGATACCGGAGAACTCCTGAAAACCATCACTGGACATACAACCTATATAGGTTCCGCGACATATTCACCAGATGGTAGGACACTTGCTGCTGGAAGTTCAGATGGCAAGATTCACTTGTGGAATATACAAACAGGTGAACTCCTAAAAACTCTCACGGGAGCAGACTATATCGGTTCTGTGACGTATTCGCCAGATGGAGAAACGTTTGCTGCAGGAGATAGTGAGATCCGCTTGTGGGATACCCAGACAGGAGAACTCCTGAAAACTCTCACGGGACATAAGGAGGGAATCTCTTTTCTTGATTATTTTTCGGATGGTGCGACCCTTGTGAGCAGCAGTCGGGACAGTACAATCCGTCTCTGGGATGCACACACTGGGAAACTTCTGCGAATTTTCACCGAAAACCTTACGAAAAAACCGAGTATTTCACTCAGCACAGATGGGTATACCCTCGCTGTTGCAACTGATGAAAACGTGATTCGGTTGTGGGATACGCGCACAGGCAAGGTCAAAACCCCCGTTATTGGACATGCACATTCAGTGATCTCCGTCGCTTTTTCGCCAAATAGGTCGGTGCTTGCCAGTGGTGGTTACGATGAAAAGATCCGGTTGTGGAATGTTACCACTGGCGAACTTCTGCTAACCTTTCCAGAGCATCCGAGGTGGATCAGCACCATCGCATTTAGTCCAGATGGACGAACAGTTGCGAGTGGGTGTTGGATGGAGGTCTATATATCAGACACAACCACTGGCAAGCACACAGCCATCCGAACAGGACATACACGTGTGGTCAATTGTGTAGCGTTTAGTCCTGATGGGCGGACGCTTGCGAGTGGAAGTAACGATAGCACGATTCTTCTGTGGGATGTTCACTAAAACGGTGTTCCTCGTGTTGTGAGGGCACACCAACGTGAAGTGAACAGATGATAGAAGAGTGCGTCCTGCGCCTCTTGGGTCTGGATCTGCTTCAGTGCGACTGCTGCATGGAAACGGACATATCGGTCCTCATCTTCTAACTGGGTGATAAGCGCGGGAATCGCCGGTTCAGCAAGTGCCCCTAATTTTGCTAAGGCGCGGGCAGCGTTATCGCGAACAGGAAGATAGTCATCGCTCAACCCGGTTGTCAAGACTTGTACAGTCTCGGATAAATCCATATCCTCGGATACCAGTTGTCCGATGAGTCCAAGCCCCTCTGTGGCGTGTCGTCGGACCGATTCGGAAGGTTCCTGTGCAGCGTGCATTAATGCAGGTATTGCTTCTTGGGCGGCTTTCCCCATATCCGCCAAGGTGAACGCTGCGCTTGCGCGTACTGAATCGTCTGTCGCTTGTAGTGCGTCAATGAGCGTCGGCACAGCGGGTGCACCGGTGAGGCTTAGCGCGTATCCGGCATACTCGCGGATAGTGGCTGATGTGCTATGTAACATCTGCTTCAAGACAGGCACAGCATCGGTACCGACCCGCCCCAACCGATACGCGGCGTTTAGCCTATCTTTTTCGTTATCATTGTCCAAGGTTTCGATGAGAGTATCCACTTCAGCATGCGAAACGCCGTTGGCAGTACCGTTGTATTTTCCGTAGTACCAGTCCCATACCGATTCCCACAATTCTGGATGTTCGGATTCTTCGCCGTTGCCGAGGGTGTGCCAGTTGTCGCTATCATTCTTCCATAAAGGTGCTTGTGGTTCATCAAGTCGGATAAAGAGAAACTTCAACATATACCGCCTTTTGTCGCTCCGATTCGGCATTGCGCGGTGCCACAAGTCGTAGTGGACGATCGTCACAGTTCCTGCTTCGCCACAGAGTGCGATTTCTGGCTGTTCATGCGCGCTTTCACCCGTCTCGTAATACTGTGAACCGGGCAGGACCGCACTGGGTCCCATATCTTCTGTGACATCTTGCGGATAATAGAACGCCATCGTCCAACGGCATCGGTGCCGTCGGATCTGTTCGTCGCCAGCATAACTATCTTTATGAAAATTCTGCCCTTCGCTGCCCTGTTGATTGAAATGGCAGTATCGGTGTGGATGCATGACGTAGTTCGCACCGAGTACGCCTTGCATCGCGCCGTGGACAATCGGATGGTCAAAAACTTCTTGAATTTCAGGGATGGCTGGCAGGAGATTGTTCCCTAAATTCCCGGTTTCCTCAAACATTGTGTCCAATTGCTGGCGAATATTCTCATGAAAACTCGGCGGTAAATCGGTTTTCACCTTGACGTAGCCGTTGATGATAAAATCCCGCATCTGTTCATCGGTGAGTTGCAGTGCTGGTCTGTTCATCTTGCGCGCCCTCCTCTATCCCTTGCGACAGGGAGTCAACTTTCTATTAGCGCATAGGATTTACGTAAATTTAGCAGGTTGCATGCACTTTTTGATTTTTATCCCCCTAAATCCCCCTTATCAAGGGGACTTTAAGAGGAAATAGTAAGTCCTAAGCGCATTTAAGGAGTGTTCTCTAATAGGGTGTTCCGCGTGTTGTTAACTCACACCACCGCGAAGCAAATAGGTGATTGAAAAGCGCGTTCTGTGCTTCGGGTGTCTGAATCTGCTTGAGTGCCAACGCGGCGTGGAAACGGACATATCGGTTTTCATCTTGGAGTTGCTCAACCAAGGTAGGAATTGCCGGTTCAGCGAGCGTTCCCAATTTTGCTAAGGCACGGGCGGCGTTATCGCGAATCCAGTAATGGTCATCATGCAATCCGTTTGTTAAGACTTGTACAGTCTCGGACAGATCCGTCTCATCAGAAATTTGTTGTCCGATTAGACCCAATGCCTCGGTGGCGTGTCGTCGGACCCATTCAGAAGTGTCTTGTGCAGCGCGGGTTAACGCGGGCATCGCCTCTTGTGCGGTTTTTCCCATATCCGCTAAAGTATACGCTGCGGTGCCGCGGACAGCGTCATTTGTTGCTTGTAATGCGTCAATGAGTGTCGGAACCGCGGGGGTGCCAGTGAGACTCAACGCGTACCCTGCATAGTTGCGGATGGCATCAGATTTACCGTGTAACGCTTGCTTCAGTGTAGGGACAGCATCAGCGCCGATCCGTCCTAAGCGATACGCGGCATTCAGCCTTTCTCTCTCATTATCACTGTCCAAAGTTTCGATGAGGGTATCGACCTCATTGTGCGAAACGCCGTTGGCAGAACCGTCCTGTTTGCCGTAATACCAATCCCATAATGCTCCCCACAATTCTGGGTGTTCAGATTTTTCGCTGTCGTGCCAGTGCGCCGTATCGCTGTTCCACGCGGGTGTTTGTGGCTCACCGAGTCGGGAAAAGAGGAACTTCACCATGTACCGTTTTTTGTCGCTCCGATTCGGCGTTGCGCGGTGCCATAGGTCGTAGTGGACGATTGTCACAGTGCCTGCTTCGCCACAGAGCGAAAGATCCGGCTGCTCGTGTGCACTTTCACCCGTTTCGTAATACTGGGAACCGGGCAAAACGGCGGTAGCCCCCATATCTTCTGTGACATCTTGCGGGTAATAGAACGCCATCGTCCAGCGGCATCGGTGTCGACGGATCTGCTCATCACCTTCATAAGTATCCTTATGGAAACCTTGTCCATCACTTCCTTCAGGATTATAGTGGCAGTATCGGTGTGGATGCATGACGTAGTCCGAGCCGAGTACGCCTTGCATCGCACCGTGGACAACAGGATGGTCGAAAATCTCCTGCATCTCAGGAATGAGCGGCAGTACGTTGTTCCCCAAATTACCCGTCTCAAACATTACATCGAGTTGTTCGTAGATGTTTTCATGGAAACTCGGCGGGAAATCGGGCTTTATCTTGATGTACCCGTTGATGATGAAATCCCGCATCTGTTCATCGGTGAGTTGCAGTGCTGGTCTGTTCATCGTAGGAACCTCCATTTATCGTTTTTTGGACTTGACGCTGTTATCCCAAATTGTGATCTAAAGGTTGCATGTATTTTAGCACTATTTTTGTTTGAAAATCCACAAAAGTTTTAGTTTTTATAAACGTGCTGAAAAAATACGTAGAAACACCCAAGCAAAGACCCCAAGGAAATAGATCCGATGTGTCTGATACCTACGCGTTTACATCACATTATTTGTCTACGGCACGCGGAGCGTGCCTACTACTTTTAATTTTTACTTTTTCACTGCGCCGAATGTGACACCTCTGAGTAAGTGTCCCCGCATTAGGAAGGTAAAAACAGCGACAGGGAGCAGAAAAACAAATGTTGCTGCGGCGATTTTTCCCCAATCCATGCCTACAGAGCCGGTTGCGCTCGTAATTGAGGGCGGGGCTGTCACGGCTTTGCCGCCGACTTCTGTGAGAACCAAGGCGAAGGCGAATTCGTTCCACGCTGTAATGAGACAAAATACTGCGGTTGCGGCGATCCCGGTAACGGATTGCGGTAAGATGACCTTTACAAAGGTTTGGAACCGAGAGTAGCCGTCAACGAGTGCGGCATCTTCATACTCCTTTGGAATTTCATCAATGAATCCCTTCATGAGCCACACTGCAAACGAGACATTAAAGGTGGTATAGAGTAGGATCAAGCCAAAGTGTGTATCTCGCAAACCGAGTGTGATATACATCAGATAGATCGGGATGACGACAACGACCGGGGGTAACATCCGTGTGCTGAGAATAAAAAAGAGTAGGTCATCCTTACCGGCTACATCGAATCGGGAAAAGGCGTAAGCTGCGAGTGTTCCGAGTCCTACTGCGAGAATCGTGCTACCCCCACCAATAATAATACTATTGAGCAACTGATAGAAATACTTAGATCCGCCGTTAGCCAATACGACACAAATAGCGATTGTTCCAAAGACGCTCGGTAAAACAAGCGTCAGTCGCAGTTTCTTTTGAGTTTGTGAGAGGATGCCGCCTGTTTTCTTTAATGGGGCAATCAGGAGATAGGCGATAATTGTGCAGACGATGAGTAGCAGAAAATTGAATCGGGCATCGGTTTGGAGACGACTCTGGATCGGTGGCAGACTCAGAAAGCTATAGAGGCAGGTTAAAACGAAAAAGCCGTTCCAGATCAGACCGAGGTAGCGGGGTAACTTCGCCTTAAACAGAGAAAAAATACCGAAAAGGAGTAATCCTATAAGTACCTCTGCAAGAAAGAGATATGTTACACTCGGTATCCCTTCTGAAGGCATCAATTTCTGATAGTTTTCCAGCGATATTTTAAAAATGAATTTGGGAAGTTTCGTGGTAATATCTGCGAAACCTTTCAGGGATGTTGCCAAAATCCAATAAATCGGGGTGATATAGACAATCACAGCAACGGCAATGAATGCAATTATGAGGTAGTGCCAAAAATTTTTCCGATTCTGCATTTTCCTTATGCTTCCCCTTTAACACGGTTGAGGTATTTCACGTAGATATTGCTCAAGGCAACGATAATGATGAGTAAAACATAAGCCATCGCGCACGCCTTGCCGGTGTTATAGTTCCGAAAGGCGAGTTTATAGAGGTTCATTGATACGGTTTCCGTGGCAGTGCCGGGTCCACCCTCACGGGTCAGGACATAGACGATGTCAAACATTTTGAAAGCATCCATTGTTCGGAACAGGAGCGCGATGAGTAGGAGGGGTGATACCAGTGGCAGCGTAATCCATCGGAACTTGAACCAAGCGGAGGCTCTATCGACGTCAGCGGCTTCGTAGAGATATTTCGGAACGGCACTTAATCCGGCTAAAGCGATCAGCATCATGAAAGGCGACCACATCCACGTATCCACAATAACAACGGCTAACATCGCGACTTTCGGATTCGTTGTCCAACCGATTGGAGATTTCAGAACGGGACTCAGAAAAAAGTTCAACAATCCAGAGTTATCTGAGAAAAGGATAAACCGCCAAAAGAGTCCGACGACCACGGGGGATAACATCATCGGGAGCAGGAAGAGTGTTGTAATGAACCCTTTATAGCGGAACTCTCGATTTAGAAGAAGTGCCAACCCGAACCCGATCAAGAACTGCGCTGCCACCGCTAACACCACAAAGTAGGCAGTTGTTTGAAAATACCCCCATATCTCCGGATCTTGAAGGAGGCGTGCGTAATTACGAACCCCGATAAATTTGGCGGGTGTGGGCATTGAGGCTTTGTATCGATGGAAACTTAAGTAGAGCGACCAGAGGAGCGGGAAGATGTTCATCAAGATGAGCAAAATCATGGTAGGCATGATGAATGCCATCTTTATTTGGTAGTCGCTCATCCCGCGCGACGTTTTATACGGGGGGTTGGTTTGCATATTTTCTATGGTTATCAGTTGTCAGTTATCGGTTTTCGGAGAGAGGTCTCTAACCAAAAACCGATAACTCAAGCGTGACACCCTTTTAGTCGTAGTAGCCTGCGTCCTCGAAGATTTCTTCATGTTTCCGTGCGATAGCGTCGAGTGCTTCTTTTGGGGACTTGATCTTGGAGATCGCTTCATTCCAATTGGTTTGGCAAGCCTCTAAGAGTTCTGCGTATTCTGGTACTGCCCAGAAATCACGAAGGTATGGGAAACTTGCAGCGAATGCCTCGTTAAAGGGGGTTGCCATCTTAAAGGTATCCGATTGCAATACCTCTTTGTGGGGTGTAAAACCACCGAGTGCTGCCCACTTCTCTTGCACAGGTTTCTGCATAAACCACTTCATGTATTGCTTGGCGAGATCCTTGTTTTTGGAATAGGAAGAGATAGACATGCCTTGTCCACCGATACTGATATAGTGTCCTTTCGGACCAGCGGGTGCGATAAAGAAACCGCTTTTATCGTGGGAGATCTTATTGACTTCTGGATTAAGTACTCCGGGGAAAAAGGCGAAATAATTCATCGCCATCGCGACCTTACCAGAGTTGTAAGCATTCAGCGTTTCTGACCAATAGTAGTTCGGGGCATCCGGGGGTGCGAACTCAAGCAGGTTGGTGTAAAATTCGAGTGCTTTAGCAGCATCTTCGGAGTTAAGGTGTCCAGCAACCTTATAGGTGTCTGCGTCGCCATAAGTGCCACCGAAGCTCCACATCACCTGTTGGAAGCCCATCGTAATACCGTCGTATTCCTTACTATACCATGTTGCGATCCCGTAGAGATCATCATCCGGCCGCGTAAAGAATTCGGCGATATCGCGGAGTTGGTCGTAGGTTTTTGGGGGGGCAAGTGCGTAGCCGTATTTCTTTTCAAACGCTGCCATCTCCTTCGGGTCTTCAAAGAGGTCTTTCCGATAGACGTATCCAGCGGCATCCACCTCTGCGGGTAATGCCCAATATGTTCCGCTGCCTTTTGGATATTCAGCAAAGGCTGTCATCGCGGGTCCGTAGATAGCATCTACATCAATATTCTCATTAATCCAATCCGTTAGATTGATGTAGTTTTTGCCTTGAGAGTTCCTGCCGAGCCACTGGCTATCACCAATGACGATGTCGTAAAGATCGCTTTTTCCGACAAACGCTGTGAAGACTTTATCTTGGAAACTGGGCCACGGAATCTGGATGACATCGACAGCGATTCCGGTTTCAGCGGTAAAGTCTTTTGAGAGTTCTTGTAGATAATCAGCCGGAGCCCATTCTGCCCAGACAATGGTTAAGGATTGGGATTGGTGGTTATCGGCTTTTGTGGCACTAATAAAAGCGAATGCAAGTATTAGTGCTAAAACAAGACTTATGCGAACACTTTTCATGTTTTCTGTCCTCCGTATAAAGATCATGCGAGTTGTTATCAGCACCAATGGTGTCTAATACGCGGTTCAGTGCTTTAACCGATCATTATAAAAGGACAACAAAATTTTTGCAAGAAAATTTGTTTGGAGTAAGGCTATTATTTTCTTAAATTGACACTTATGGCGTGTCTGTTAAAGTTCACCGATGCAGAACACTGTATTCTTTGCTTCTAAACTCCGAATTTCGGAATAGTGGTAAACTTGGGTAACTTCCACTCCATTTTCAATGATGGCAGTGGGGCGTTCGATAACGAAGTCAGCGAAGTGCGGTGCGTTGAAAGCGACGTAAGCGAGGCTGAATGTCTCAATCTGCCGATCATATCGCTTTGACAGATCTGGAAATAGAACAATTCCTGTATCAACTTGGTAGATGCCTGCGTTTTCATCTATGTTCATCGTTTTAACTGGACACTCGATAATTGCTCGCTGATGTGTATCGGTATCCGATATTTCTGTGTGCGTTACGATGGGTAAACATCTTTGCGTCGCCTCAAAAATAGCTGCGTTGCTATCAAGGACCTGGATCGGCGATGCCTCTTGAACATCAAACAGGGGGCCTCCCCAATACTCCTGCGCCGGTCTATACTCAACGTAGTTATCATTACAGTAAGCATGCCTTCTGAATACGGCTATATGTTCTTTGCCAAAAACAGGGAGGAAGTCGTAGTTTGGGTTTATGAAGAGATTTCTTTCCGCAAAGGTGTGTTCACTCTTACACGAACCACATTGGTAATAATCGCTGAAACTTCCATTTGTGTCATCTATTATGCGGCATCGAGATTCGACCCAAAAGCGGGGTGCATTCCCGTTGCCAACAGTGTTGATAAAAGAAAGTCCATAATCGAGGCAATCCATTGGTTTTCCTTTCGGTGTGGTATATTATTCATTTTAAAAAACGCCGAAGCCTATGACGAGTCGGATGGCACCTATGAGAATGGCCACGGCACAAAGGAGACACCCCGCAATAGCGAGTTCTTTTTTTGATGATAAAACGATAACTAAAATGCTGAAAATCAAACCGAAGACTGCAAACGGAATGTTAAGGTAGTTGAGAGATCCAAAGCATGGAATGATACTGACTGCCATTCCAATAATAGCCAATATCCCCCAAACTAAACTGAAGATTGATAATAGACCCATGATGATCTCCAAATTATGAGAACGCGCTATCGCGATGGAGCGTCGCTGTTATATTTTTAACAAGACGTGTGCTTGGTTTTAAGGTAATCACTGCGAAGAGCGTATTTAGTAAAAAAATACAATAGATGTAGAGGCTTAATGGATTCAAACGATGTGCCTGGACGACATCGCCGCGCGAGATAGCGTAGAATGCGGTACTCATCCCACAAAAAGCACACGGTTTGTGCAATTGCGATTGCCAATTGCATTCAGGGATAAACTGCGCTAACTGGTGTTGCGGCACAACAAAGGGGAGCAGCAGGAAAATAAAAATGCCTACGCTCAGGACGAACCACACAAGTAATCCGACTAACATCAACTCGCTCCGCCTGTTATCCAGCACGCTATTCCTCTGTTTCATCATCTATCTTCCTAAGGATAATATTCCCACCGACAGCGCGGAGTTTTAGCAGTGGACCGCCGCCATTAATAGCCCCTTGTAACTGATCAGGTTTTACAGTACCCGACGCCTCTACTGTTACCGGGAATTCTGTCGTTACTGAGCCACCGAGTACTGTTGCCTCGACAGTCGCTGCAATATCAGGGACAAGCGAGACATTTACGCTGCCGCCCATTGTCTCCAAATCTAACAGTAGACTCTGAGGGGTGGATGCCTTTTGAAGTTGGCAACGGATGGAACCGCCACTCGTTTTCGCAAGGACAGGTCCGTCATTTTCGACCTCTATACTCCCGCCAGCCGTTTTTAGGTCTGCTCCACCTTTGCATTCGCGTAGCGTAACATTTCCGCCGGAGGTTTGTCCATTAATTGCACCTCTGACATGAGCAGCCTGTACGTTTCCACCTGAGGTTTTGGCTTTGACATCGCCGAAACCAGCTGCAAGTGTAATATTCCCACCCTTCGTTTGAAGCGCCACATCTCCATTAAATCCTTTGAGATTAATATTCCCAATGGATGTGACCGCATCAATACGACCGGTAATCTCTTGAAGCCGGAGTCCTGCGTTGAATGTTTCTACGTTCACGTCTCCTGTAACATTCAGGACGGAAATGTCGTCGCATGCAGTTTGCAAATCAAGGTTATAGTGGCGTGGTACGCGGATCTCAAACTGAACATCAAGCTCGTTTTTCCGCTTCTGCCATCGTTTTGCGTTTCCTGTGAACTTCGCCTCAATTTTAACATCGGATGCCTCATGCGCTACCTGAACATCAAGATTCTTGAGGATTTCGGCGGCTCGCCGATTTGCTTTTATTTGCGCGGCGCGTTGAATCCGGACGGAGACGGTATCGTCCTCTGTGCTCTGGACGTCAATTTCGCCACAGTCAGCATCAATTGTTAGTTTTCCGCCCGCTGCAACGGGAAAAGTTTCGACGATGTCTTCGAGTGTTGTCTCGGTCAAGAAATCAGGCACAGCTTGGCGGATCATATCTCCGAGCGGTTGATCTGTCGCCTCTTCGGTTAGATTTTCCATGAATCGTTCACCGAAAAAGCTGGCGAACCATCCTTTGGAATCTTCGGTTGTATCTAACCCTTCATTAAGGTAAGCTGCGAGTTGATGGCAGGCGATCCCGATTTGACCAAAAGACGCTTCAGCGTGGAGTTCGTCGAAAAGTCCATCAGGCACGGCGTTGAGTGCCGTCAAACGTGCGAGGGTGTTATTGAATTGGGTGATGCACCGCGTTTCCCCCCCGCTAAAGGTGTCCGTCAAGGCTGCGTCCTCTGCGATTTTTGCGGTGTGGTCCAACATGTGGAAAAGCGCTCTGAGTTCCTGCTGCCTCTCCTGTCTGTGTTGTTCCATGGTATCCACCTCCGTGTGATTAATGATAAGACTTACGCAAATTGAAGTAAGAAAGCGTATATTTTCCTTAAAAATCGTTATGTTGTTGTATTTAACCCCCTAAAGAATCAGAATCAACGGTATGAATGCCTTATGGGCATTCACCGGGTATGAATGCCTTATGGGCATTCCCCGCCCCTTATCAGGGGAACTTTAAGAGGAAATACTAAGTCCTATCTTAAATAAGTGAGTTTTCTAAGACATGGCTTGTTCACCGAAAAAGCTGGCGAACCATCCCTTGGAATCCTCGGTTGTATCTACTCCTTTATTGAGGTAAGCTGCGAGTTGATGACAAGCAATTCCGATCTGGCTAAAAGACGCTTCAGCGTGGAGTTCGTCGAAAAGCCCGTCAGGCACGGCGTTAAGTTTCCTCAAGTGAGCGAGGGCATTATTGAATTGCGTGATGCATCGTGTTTCGCCACCACTGAAAGCATTTGTTAAGGTCTCATCTTCTGTGATCTTTGCGGTATGCTTTAGCATGTGGGCAAGACTTCTAAATTCCTGTTGTGTCTCCTGTTCTTGGTGTTCCATGGTATCCACCTCCGTATGGGTTTATAAGTAAGTTTCCTAAAGTTTGTCATACATCCTCGCCGTAGCCGAGTTTTTCTAAATTTGCTTTTAGCATCTCCTTCGCCTTACGAAGCCGCCATTTTACAGTCGTGAGGGGCAGCGATAGAAATTCAGCCATCCGTTTTTGGGGCATTTCTGCCCAGTAATAGAGTTCGACAACTGCCTGATAGTCTGCGGGCATGCTCTGAATAGCGTCTCTAACTGCCTGCTGCGTCGATTCGCTTTCCACAATGCGGGCGGGATCCGCCGCCGATGTATCGGACACTCTATTTAGGTGTGGCTCCATATCCTCCTGGGGTTGATAGCGACTGGTATTTCTGTAGTAACGCAAGGCACGGTTCCGAGTAATTGAATGCAGCCACGCGCCGAACCGATTCAAATCTGAGAGTTGTGGTAATGCCTCAAAAGCCCGCAAAAGTGCGTCCTGTACGACATCTTCCGCGTCTGCGGAATTTCGGACAATCTGTTGTGCAACAGTCAACATAGCCCGTCGATAGCGGTTCACTAATACATCAAAAGCCTGTGTATTACCGGCAAGTGCGACGACGACCAGTTCAGCATCACTCGCGTCAATCAATTCTTCAGAATGCATGACAATTCTCCCTCTTCTTGCTTATTAGAGACATGTCACGTGAAAAGGATAGTAAAAAGTGCACTTTGTTTTAAAATGATTGAATCGAGCGAGGCAGGCGTTAGGAGATTCAGTCGCCTTTCTGAGATATGCTATAGTGGAACCTACAATTGTTTATATCCAAAAAATTGGCGGGGTTACAAACCCCACCAGCGAAAGAGGGAGTTTAGGGCGGCTTTTTAACGTGCTATGAGGTGGGTCTATAAAGCATCACCAAACAGCCGCCGAGTGCTGCGAGCAGGATGCCTGCTATAAACTGCCATCGGACTGCGCCCCACCCTCCGGCAGGTGGATGTGAGAGCGTCGCGACGATCGCATTTACGATAGGTGCGCCTGCGAAAACGATAGACATCACAACAGCGGGTCTACCACCTGCGCCGAAAGCGAGTAGAACGCCGAACGCGCCAATAGCGCCGACAAGCCCTGCAACAAACGACCAAGTGACACCTCCACCTGTAAATTGCCATTCAGCCCCGTTAACGACAAGCATCAGTGCGGAGCCGATGACGGCTGCGAGCAGGTAAGCAAGCCCGACAAAGAGGAATGCTTTGTAGCGTCCATGCACGGGATCCGCCATAGCGATTTGCCCTTGATGCAGAAAAACGCCGTAAAGTCCCCATGATGATACGGTCATGAAAACAAAAATTAGCCATGTTTTAGACATGATTTATTCCTTTCAGTTGTCAGTGAAGAAGTTGCCAGTAACCAGTTGCCAGTAATCAGTTAAAGAAGTCTGTAACGTGTTCTAAAGTTAGGGAAGTCCGTAAAATTTTCAACTTTGGAACTTTAGCACACTTCACAACTTTCTTACTGACAACTACTGACAACTGAAAGGTTTTTCGCAGAAAAACCGAACTGAAAACTACATTAGATATACTTTTCAAACACTTTCAAGAGTTGCTCTGCTACGGCTGTGTCGTTAAATTTTTGATGGACATTGATTTTGCCGGTTTTTCCGAGATGTTCGCGTTGCTCAGCATCGTTCAGGAGTTCCATGATGCCCATCGCGACTGCCTCAGCCGATTCAGGTGCCACGAGGATTCCACCTTCAGTTGCGCTGATCATCTCTGGAAACGTGCCGTGTTGAGGTTGGACAACCGGTACACCGTTGGCAAGCGACTCTATAATGGATAGACCTTTGGATTCCCGGTAAACAGTGGGAACAGAGAAAACATGTAAACGGTTAAGGAAATCAATTTTTTGGGTACGCGTTACCTCGCCGTGATGTACAAAACTTTCCGACAAACCGGATGCCTGAATCTGACTAATGAGTTCCTCTAAATACGGTTCATCTTTCTTTCCGAGGTATCCTGCGACATGGAGTTGAACATTATTAGCGCCCATTGCTTCAGCGATTATCTGGAAAGCATCCACTAAGATGTGTAACCCTTTTTCAGGGCAGATACGCGCCAGATAGCCGATAATGAAAGGTGGCGGTTCCGGTTTTTCGACAGATAAACCGTGCCCGTCTATATTTAAGCCGAGGGGGACGATATGGATTTTATCAAGTGGGACATCAAGATACGCGCTTGCCATAAATTGTGCGTAGTAGTCGCATGGTGCGACGAAGCCGTCTGCATCTACTGCCCGTTCTCGGAGGAGTGCCAACGCTTCTGTCTTGTAGGGTTCAATTAGATCTTGCAGGAAAATGTCTTCGCCTTGAAGCGCACAGATAACTGGTACATCCAATGCGTTCTTTATCTCTCTGGTGAAGCCTACTAACATGGAGTTGGTGAGATAGACGATATCGGGTTTGTTCTCCTCAGCAAGCCATTTAACTAACTTCGCTAATTCTTTCTTTTGATATCCATACTCAGCACTAAGCATAGAGACCGTGAGTTGTCCGAGATCGCTGGCGTCTGTTGCGCCGCTGAACCGTGCCAATCCGTTTAGTAATGCGGGGCTGTCAAGTAGTTTGTCGAATGTCCATGGGGTGTGCCTAAAAATAGAGAGTTTCTGCTGAAGATAAACGTTAACACCGCCGAAAAAGACGCGGTTCATGCTGACATTTGCTTCATCCGTTCGAGTAGGCGTATAGGTAGGAATCAATGAAACATTATGACCTTGCTTCTTTAGGACAGTGGCGACCATATTATCGTGGATACAAGTTCCGCAGTACATGCCGGCGGCACCTGCGGTAATGTAAGCAACTTTCATAGTGACATAGTATACCAGATTCTTCTGGAAAAGTCATGTCTATTTTTAGTTATCAGCCGCCAGCCATCGGCAGTCAGTGGTCAGAGGGACAGTTTTCAGTTGATCTGAATCGCGGGTTGTGCGGGGTTTGGAAGGTTGGAATTCGGGGATATGTTTTAAAGAAAATTTGCTTTTTCGCCCTAATTGTGGTATCATTAATGTTTAGGTTTAACCAGCATTTTAGTGGAAAGAAAAAGGAGACCTCAAGATGTCACGCGTCTGTAGTATTTGTAGTAAACGCCCGATGACGGGTAACCAGATTAGTAAATCATTTCGGCACACAAAGCGACGTTGGCTTCCAAATCTTCAACGGGTTCGGGTTCAAACGGAGGCGGGTCCGAGGCGGATCCGTGTCTGTACGAAATGTCTGAAGAGTGGAAAGGTCGCTAAAGTTATATCAAGAATGCCCGCCGCTGTATAGCATATCCCATCCGGAGCGTGTTTCCCCAATATCAGAGGATTGAGACTGTCATAGATTGGATTTAGGACATGCGGGTGACGCGTTGTACGCCTTTTAGCTGCCGAATTGCTTGTATGACTTTATCGAGTTGTTCAGCCCCAGTAACATCTATTGTCAAGTTGTCAGCGGCTGTAGCATCCAGATGGACAGTAGAGGGTTGGAAGGTTCCACAGCGGATATTTACCTTGTATTCTGCGATAGCAGTCGTAATTTCGCCGAGCATTCCGGGACGATCACTGCATTCGACGAGGATTTTGACGGGGTAGATATCAGGTGGGTGGCTTCCGTTTTCGGAAAGTGGTTTTTCGGGCCATTTGACTGTGAGGAGTCGTTCGGGTTCATCAAGTATGCGCATGCATCCGGTTCTATGTACGGAAACGCCGCGCCCTCGCGTGAGATAGCCGACGACTTGGTCCCCCGGGATCGGGTTACAGCATTTCATGATCCGCACCATTCCTAAGTCAATATCGTTCTCAAGTTGGATGGCGGGTGACGATTCCGATTTCCGTTCCGGTTTAACATCCTCTGCAGTTTCGGTTTCAGGTTTTTGGACCTCAGGTTTCAAGAGATTGACGACATGGATAGCCGACTCATCGCCGTTGCCGATGCGGACGAAAAGCTCTTCAAGGTTTTTGAGTTTGAGTTGTTTGGCGATATCAAAGAGTTCCGGGGAACTGAGATAATCCCGTGCGTTAAGATAGAAGGTCCGCAACTCTGCTTCGAGAAATTTCTTACCTAATTCGAGCGCGTCCGCCCTATCCTTTTCACGGAACCAATGCCTAATTTTACCGCGTGCCGTCCCGGTTTTCACATAAGGTAGCCAACTCCGACTCGGTTTTCCATTCGCTTGGGTCCGAATATTGACTTGGTCGCCATTCTCAAGTACCCGTCGGATGGGTGCGACGGAACCGTTTACTTCTGCGCCGACACATGTATGCCCAACATCGGTATGAATTTTATAGGCGAAGTCGATAACAGTCGCGCCTGCTGGTAGTTTAAAGAGGTCCCCCTTCGGCGAAAAGATGTACACTTCATCCTGAAAGAGTTCCAGTTTCATGGATTCTAAAAACTGATGCGGACTGTCCTGTGTCTCCTGTATATCCTCTAATATCTGCTTGTAACTGGCGAAAATGAAGCGTCCTTGTTCGCCTGCTGGTACCCCTTCTTTATAACTCCAATGTGCAGCAATGCCGTCTTCAGCTACCTTATGCATCTGATAGCTGCGAATCTGGATTTCGACAGGTTTACCGTCATCTAAAATCGTGGTATGGAGTGACTGATACCCGTTTTTCTTAGGCTGACCGATCCAATCCCGAAGTCGGTCGGGATGGTAGCTCCATTCATAGTGGAGTGCGCCAAGTGCGGTGTAACAGTCAGCATCGGTTTTAACAAGGACCCGGAGACCGACGAGGTCCCGAATTTCGCTGAAGGGGGTACCTTTCTGTTGCATTTTCTGATAGATACTGTAGATATGTTTTGTTCTGCCGTGAACATCGGCGTAGACACCCCGTTCTTCAAGGACTTGGCGAATTTCTTTCACCATTTTATCACAGTATGCTTCGCGCTCAGCGAGTTTCTGGTTCAGGAGATCAGCAATTTTCCGATATTCGTCGGGGTAGAGATGCTTGAATGCGAGATCTTCAAGTCGGCTCATGATACGCCAGATCCCCAATCGGTGTGCGATCGGCGCGTAAATTTCCAATGTCTCCTTTGCGATGCGTTGGCATTTCTCACTCGGTAAGAAGTTCAGCGTTTGCATATTATGAAGTCGATCTGCGAGTTTAATGAGGATGACCCGCATATCTTCTGCTGTTGCTAAGAGGAGTTTTCGGTAGGTTTCTGCTTGGCGTTTTCGATGAACGCGCTCTTCAACTGTGATTGTTGTGCTGGCAGTTGGGGAGGTAACACTCGGTCTATATTTCCCGATTTTTGTGACTCCTTCAACAAGATTTGCGATGTTAGCACCGAACCGTACTTGCAGTTCTTCACGGGTGATGCCAGTATCTTCAAGGACATCATGCATAAGTCCGGCGCAGATTGTATGGGTGTCTAAGCGTAGTTCGGCGAGTATTTCAGCAGTTTCGACACAATGTGAAAAATAAGGGTCTCCGGATTTTCGTTTTTGCCCTTTATGTGCCTCTTGCGCGAAACGGTAGCAACGCTCGAGGAGCTCAATCTCGGCTTCGGGATTATATGCTTGAATCTGGGTTATTAGGGATTTGACACTCATTTTCCACGCGCTCCCACATAGACTCAATGTTTTCTGTCAACTGAAACTCAATGAAAGAAGGGCTTGTCTGCTTGATCCACTGCCCTCTCACGTAAGTTGGCGAACGAGATAAATCACTTTTCTGAGCAGGACGGAGTTTCACAAGCCTATGTCCTGATTCCGCATACCGCTCAATAAACTTCAATTCTTCAAAGATAGTGAGTCCGGTTTCAACTGTTGCGGGAGCTCCCAGTGCGCCATTTAACATTGCCGTTTCAGGGTATCCCTCCGCTCCATTTGACTGTATGGTTTTACGTATCCCACCGTACAATTGCTGTAATTCGGTTTTTTCGGGATATTTTTTGGCGACCCAATTCTGTATCTCCGTTCCGTCTGCATCGCCGTAGATGAGATGCAGACAGGAGGTTTCTTTGGTAGCGAAAGTGGGTGCGCATCGCTTAAAAAAGAGGTCTGGACTCGGCGTGAGATGGCAAAAGACAACATGCTTTATGAAAGGAAATGCTTCGTGGCTTGATAAACTGCTACTTGAGGCGATTGTCCTGAGTTCGCCATGCGCTAATTGCTGCAATAACGTTGCTTCCTCTTCAGGGGATGTTGTCTCATCGTGCCTCGCAATCCTCTCGATGCTCTCTGGTAGGACCCTTGTGAGCAAACAGTCCAACATTTCTTTATCCTGTACATAAATTATACAAGATTCTTCTCGTTGAAGCAACTTTAAAAGATAGTCCCTTTTTTTGGTATTGCGCCTATCGGCAATTTTTACCGAGGATTCATCATCAAGTCTGGGAAAAACATTCCAGTTCATGTCCCTGCCTTCAGCGTGTATCTCCCAATCTCTAAGGATAAGTTGCACGGATTGGGTGCCTTGCCACTCGTTGATCTGTGGCGAGAAGGCGATGTCAAGTGAGAGGCTGGGACGTCTGAAAGTAACGAGTTGGTCGCCGGCTCTCCATGCGATGGCACAGTGTCTCACGCCACCGTCGCTGACGAACATTTTCAGGTGGCTTCCATCCTGTCCCATTGTTCTGGGTGTGCCGTCAGCAACTTTGACGCGTCGTTTGCCAAAAAGCGGCGACGGATTTTCCTGTCCAAAGGGTTCAAATTGCTCAAGTTCCTTTAGTGTGTCTAACGTTAAAAGCGAAAGATGCGTTTCAAACTCAAGGTCAAGCTTCGGTTGGAGTGCCTCCTCTGTGAGATGTTCAGAAGCGTATTCGTCGAAAGCGTCTTTGAATTTGGGAATATTTCTGGTTTCGATTGTTAACCCTGCTGCCGCTGCGTGTCCACCGTGTTTCACGAGCAAATCAGTGCAGGCGACGAGACTATTGGCAAGGTTCATGCCTTCAATACAACGCCCGGAACCCGTCGCTGTATCGCCGTTAATTGCGAGAACGATGGCAGGTTTGTAATAGGATTGCATCAGGCGTGCGGCGACAATGCCGACGACCCCTTGTGCCTTTTCGTTCCATCTGTCACTGGCAACAACAATCCCCACCGTATCGTCGTCAGTTTCGTCTTCAATTATCTCCATTGCCTGCTCTTGGATTTGTCTTTCCAATTCTTGCCGCTTCTGATTTGCCTGATTGAGTTCAGAAGCGATCCGGGTTGCGACATCCTCAGAATCGGTGGTGAGTAATTCAACCACTTTATGTGCGGTATCCATTCGTCCGGCGGCGTTGATACGGGGTCCCAATTTAAAAGAAATTGCATATCCGTCAAGCGGTGTATCAATTTTATGTCCGGCGGCTTCGCATAAAGCATGAATTCCAGGGCGTCCTCGTTTGTCAAGTTCCGCCAATCCCAAACGGCTCAGAATACGATTTTCACCCGTTAACGACGCCATATCGCCGACGGTGCCCAACGCTACCAAATCAAGTAGCGATTCCAGAAAGGTTCTATTGTTTTCTATCAACCCTTGTGCCAATTTGAAGGCTAAACCGACCCCAGCGAGTTCGGTATAAGGGTATTCATTCCCTGGCACCTTAGGCGAAATCAATGCGTACGCTGGCGGTTGTTCTTCCTCTGGCTGGTGGTGGTCGGTGATAATGACATCTATGCCGAGTTGGTTGGCTAATTCTACCTCATTAACCGAGTTGATTCCACAGTCCACGGTAATTAGCAATTTTGCATCGCTTTCTTCGCTGATCTTTTTGATGGTATCTTCACTGAGTCCGTAGCCTTCATCAAATCGATTCGGGATATAGTAGTCAGTGTGCACATCCATCTGGCGGAATGTGTGGATCAGTAGCGCAGTTGCGGTGGTGCCATCGATATCATAATCGCCATAAACACAGATTTTCTCGCCGCGCGAGATCGCCGTGTGTATCCGTTCTACAGCTTTGTCCATATCGGCTAATTCAAACGGGGAGTGGAGTTCATCAAAAGTTGGGGAAAGGTAGGCTTTTGCTTCGGTAGCAGTTTTTATCCCTCGATTAATCAGCAGTTGTGCAGCAAAAGGAGAGACACCCACCTCAGCGGCTAATGCCAAACTACCGTCAATATCTGAATCTCTGAACCGCCACTGCTTAGAGGTAGGTTTTTTCATGGTGTTCCTATCGTCGTCGAGAAAGGAAATCTGCGCTTTGTGTTACATTAAGGGACTTGGAGGCGACGCTTTTCTGAATATGAATATTGATATACTACCATATAAATTTAGGTTTGTCAAATTTTTTGCGATGCGTTTAATTTTCACTTCACCGGTAGGAAATTTTGCCATAGAGTATCTCATAAATAGTTTAAGGATATTCTGGAATAAAAATGTCTTAGTGAGAATCCTATATGGAAGAGTTTTACGTGCAAAATCGAAATTATGGGACAATTGAATGGCTCTGAAGAAACCCCCTAAATCCCCCTTATCAGGGGGACTTTAAGAGATTATGGGACAATTGAATGGCTCTGAGGAAACCCTTAGGGGAAATCCGCAGAAATACCCAAGCAAATACCCCCAGCAAAATCCCCCTTATCAGGGGGACTTTAAGAGCAAATGCGTAAGTTCTATTCGTCTGAAAAACGCAGGTCTTCTTCCGCAATCAGGATATTGAAGGTGGCGCGTTGTACTTGCATGGTTATCTTCATCCAGGGCCATGTAAGTTTCTCTTCTCGGAACGACTGCGGAATGAGGGCTTCACTCATAATCATAGGGTGTTCAGATTCTGGGGTGTCTGGGAGGATTTCTTCCATAAGACCTCCGTTAAAGTGTTCTTGGGTAACCGTTTTCGGAAACCAGATTCCCGGTTCATATTGTGTCAGTTGATAGGTCTTACGGGTCAGGAAAAATGCTTCTTTCAGCGTGCCTTGTGGGTCAATTTCTGTAGCCAGTCGTCCGTATTGTATCACACGAGTGGTGTGGTAATCCTTCTGCGGATGTATCCAGATTTCGTGCGTCCAAGCTTTGTCAGATCCTTGTTGTGCTTTTCTGTACAGTCTGAGGTAGTGGTATCGCGTGCCGTCGGTTTCAACGGTTTTAACATCAACGGGATCGTGTTTGCGAATCAAACTCCGAAAGGTGAGTCCGTGTGGGAGCCGGCCCCACCAACGGGGATTAAACTTGTCTTCAAAAAGCTGCGATGCCGTTGCTTGTCGTGGGTGCCGTTTCCATCCACTACCGGTCCGTTCGCGCATCCGCAGCGTTTTGCCGTCTATCAGATATTGATAGTGCGTCTCTTGCCAATCTCGGAGCGGTCTTCCGTTGAGTTCCATCTTCTTCCGTGCTTTAACATCGTAAAATTCGCGTTCGCCATCAAATCGGTAGATGATGTCCCAAACCCCCTTCTCTTCATACGATGGAACTTTTTCTTCCTTCGGCGTTCGCATCAGGATATTCTGAAACCATCCTAAAAGGTCTTCAAAGATGTCCGTTCCTTGCGGAATTTCTTGATGTAGCGTGATCGAGAATTCGACCTCACCGCTTTTGAATTGCGCGTCATATTCGGCTGCTTTCGTTTTGATGTGCTTCAACAGTTGCGCGGCTTCGTTAGAAAGTGGGTGTGGTTCGGTTATTGGTAACTGTGCTACGGTTGGTTGTCCTATGAAAAGAAGTGCTGCACTCAGCAAAGCGCAGTAAAATGCGTGGTTTATGGACGATGTTTTAACGATGCGTTTGCAAGACATCATTTGTTGTTTTCCTCGGGAACCTTAAAACTTTCTCGGGTTCGCATGTCGAACACTGTTGTGCCAGGCGGTGGTTCAATGGAAAACCGGGATTCAGGGATAGGTTCGTTAATCCGAATATTTGTGAATTGCACGGTTGTGGTTCTAATATTGATTTTCGCAACGGTGTCAATCCACTTGGCGGATTCCGGAAACCAGAGGTCGGGTGCGACCTCATTGAACTTGAAATCCTTTGTCATCGAAAGCATAAGATTAGAAACCCTAAAGCGTTCGGGTCGGTAACTCTTTTTAGGATTCAGCCACAATTCTATAGTACCACCAAACATATCTCCTTTGATATGATAGACTTCGCTATCATTGAAACGCACCTCTTTAATACTTTCGATCTCAAGTCCATCAATAACCATTACAAGAGACTCATCCCCACCGCTGAGATTCCATCCCCAGAAGCGTGGATCATCAAATGAACCATGGACGACGTCGCTTCTTCGTTCCAACAAAGTATGGTGAGATGTATTTCGGAGTGTTTCAAATGTTTCGCCATCATACGCGTACTGCTCTGTGCCTTTAATTGGAATGTTCCGATCAGGCTCGTACTGAATAATATCTTGCGTCACAATGCCCCTTATTTTGTGTCCCGAAAACTCGAAAGTTCCCTTCCAGGTACCACTTGGGGAACGTCCGAGTTCAGGAGGAATCACAGTAGAGGCGACACTGGTAGTTTCTCGAAGAAAATCGACGCGTCCGCTTTTAAGCAGGCTATCGTAATAGGCAATCCCTTCGCGGATCAGCTGGAGCAGCTCTTCTTCACTTTTTGGCAGCACAGGCGAGGCTGTCGCTGCCTCAATCTTCGCAAGAATCTCAGGAGCTATCTCACTGCGGATTAAGGGAATCTGGGAATTTGAGCTATCTTCATAGCGTTGCTTTGACACTTCATCGAAATGATAGAGTCCTATAGTATCGGTATCTGCGGTGAATGCCTTTGTCGGCACATCGTAGTTGCCTTTGTAACGGACGACGCTGCTGATTCGCAACTCGTCGATATAGACCCCTGAAGCGAAACGCATTTTGTCCCCCAAGGGTGCTGGCAGTTTCGTCAAAGTTGGAACGCCGCCAAGCACAAGACGATTCTCATTTGGCACTGGCAGTTCGCTTCCATCACCTCCGCCTCCTAAAATAAGACCATCGCTGCCGATAGCAGCACCACGGTCGATTGTCGCGACATAATGCACCCACTGACGAATCGGTAGATGGTCTGTGTCCGTCACCATTGAAGGGTCTTTAGTCCCATTGGAAAGGATACCGAGCCGAGTATCCATCACATTATCTCTATTTTCGTCTGCAGGCACTCCAGTCATGAAGCAGCTGAATCGGTCTGTTTGACCGACGAGAGAAAAGGTGACTTGCTTGGGTAACGTCTCGTCTACGTAGATCCACGCTTCAATCGTGAGAGGCTCGGTAAGCTCGGGCAACCAAGGTGCTTCGGTCTGGACTTGTCCAAGTTTGGGATTCAACTCAAGCCAATCGCCACCTGCAGGCGAGGGTTCGTGAGGTATTGCGAATAGCATAATAGGAGTCATTAAAATGCCGATTAGAATGATTAGGAATGTGTCTTTGAGATATTGCATGGGGTAACTCCTTACATCATTTGTTTTCTTTTGGAATCTCAAAACTTTCCCGGGTACGCATGTCGAACACGCTTGCTCCAGGCGGCGGTTCAATAGAGAAACGAGCGTCAGGAATAGGTTCGTTAATCCGAATGTTTGTGAATTGTATCGTTGTGGTCGCGACATCAGTTTTTGTATCGGTTTTTAAATCAATAGCGGTCTCAACATGCCTGGCAGATTCAGGAAACCAGAGGTCAGGTGCGACTTCTTTGAACTTGATATCTGTCGTAGTAATATGTTTAAGGTCGTTTACTGAAGGTTTGGAAAATACATAGCGTTCGGGACGGTAACTTTTCTTCGGGTTCAACCACAATTCCATTGCTACACCTAACAAATTTCCTTTGAGATGATAGACATCACTATCGTTGAAACGCACTTCCTCAATTTGTTGGACATCAAGGCTATCAATAACCATCACAAAAGGGGTTTTCGCATCGCCGAAAGTCCACCCCCAAGCGCGTGGGTCATTGGACGCATCGTATACTATATCGCTTCTCCGCTCTAACAAGAGACGGCGACTTTTTTCTCGGAGTGTTTCAAACGTTTCACCATCATAAGCGAATTGCTCTGTTCCCTTGATAGGGAAGTCCCTGTCGATGTCGTAATGAATAGTATCTTTTGTCACAATGCCTCTGACTTTGCGTCCGGAAAACTCGATCGTACCTTCCCAGGTACCACTGGACATGCGTCGCATCCCAGGGTATAAACCCGGGAATTCAACGCTGGTAACCCGCCGGAGAAAATCAGCGCGTCCGCTTTCAAGCAGGCTATCGTAATGGACGATCCCTTGGCGGATGAGTTGCAATAATTCCTCTTCCTCTTTTGACAGTGGGCTTTCTGTCTTTTCTTCACTCTTTGCAAGAATCTCAGGAGCTATCTCACGGCGGATTAAGGGAATCTGAGAACTCGAGCTATCTGCATAACGTGGGTCTGACTCTTCATCGAAATGATAGAGTCCAATGGTATTCGTATCTACGGTGAAGGCTCTTGTTGGCACGTCGTAGTTGCCTTTATAACGGACGACGTTGCTAATTCTGAGTTCGTCAATATAGACCCCTGACGCAAATCGCTCTTTTACGCCTGGTATAGGTGGAATTGCCGACAACGTCGGCAGTCCGCCGACCAAAAGATGATTATCATTCGGCACAGCGAGTTCGCTCTTTTCACTCCCGCCAGCGATGTATCCATCGCTGCCAATAGCCGCACCCCGGTCAATAGTCGCCACGTAATGTACCCATTGACGAATCGGTAGTGTTCCTGTTGTTACCATTGAATCGTCAGTCGTCCCCTGTGACGAGATACCGATTTGCGTGTCCATGACATTATCTTCATCTTCGTCTACAGGCAATCCAAATATAAAACAGTTGAATCGGTCTGTTTGTCCGACAAGTGAAAAGACGTTCAGGTTCGGTAGCGACTCATCGACATAGACCCATGCTTCAATCGTGAGTTCGCCGGTGAGTTCGGGGAACCAAGGTGCATCCGTTTGGACTTGCCCCAATTTAGGGTTCAATTCAAGCCAACCACCACCAGCAGGAGACGGTTCGTGAGGTGCCGCGAATAGTATAATTGGAGTTAAAATGCCAATGAGAATTATTAGAAATGTACCTCTGAGGTATTTCATCGGATAGCTCCTTCTCTGTTTTTAGTGTGTTCAGGCGCGAAATACCTTTACTTTGCGACGAAAGCAAAAACCGGAATCTTGATAAGATGCATCTTTGGATGACTCGTCTGGAGTCGAACTTCGCTTTTCAGAACACCCTTTGTTAAAACGGATGGCAACGTTAATGTCAATTGATGGTTGTTACTGTTCTCTTGCGGTTTTACCGTAATTGTTCCGACATCTGTTTCGGCTTTCTCAATCTGGAGTTCGGTACCCGTTAAGTTTTTAAGCACTAATACCTTCGTGTTTTTTTGGTTAGAATTAATGCGTCCGAAAAAGAATCGGTTAGGTGTGAGTGTGTAAGCTTGATTTCCGTCTCCGGATATGGGCAGCGTGATCGTTCTTATTTCGCCTTTGTGGTCAATATATTCAACTGTGAGTTTCTCGTTAAAATTTCCTTTGGGCATCTGCTCGGTTTCAAAATTCAACTCAATATCAGCAGTGCGCCACGGATAGACGACATTATCACTAAGGAGGAGGGGTTGAATCCACTCCTGTGAACTCTTAATATTCTGAATCATTAGAGCCGTTTCACGAGGGTTTTTAAGTCCGGCGGTTTTCTTGGGTTGCGATGTCCCGGTACTTTCCACATATATGTTCTCAGGGACGAAGACGACTGGAAATTCCCTTGCGCGCCCGAAAGAGATAAAAGTGAACGGTCGTTGTGGCGAATCTGTCTGAACATGAACAGTCATAAAAAAGGTCCTGTGGACTGCAACTGCAGTCGAACCGATTCCCAAAACAGCGTTTTTCCCCGCAGGGATGACATCTGCTTTAGGTTTAGCGACGACGGTATGTCACGTATTGGATGCGACAGCGGCGATGCGTATCGGCACATCACCCCGGTTTTTCAGTCGGATAGGAAATTGGTATCCTGCTAAGTCCTGATCCACAGCATCGCGCTGAAATGTGATTAAGGCATCTAAATCCAACAACGTGGGAAAAACCTCCAAAACCGGTTGCCTTTGCTGACGTTGGCGTTCCGAAAGTGTGAGTACACGTCCCGTCCAGCGATCCAAGAAGCGATCTCTGGAAACAACAGTGGCTGCCTGATATAGAAATCTGCCTGGTGTATCAAAGAGACGCACCCACTTTTTATTTCCGTACTCAACAACAATGAAATGTCCAACGGTGGTATCTGCTTTTGCGGGGGTTTCGTTTTCAAATGTAGTCTTGAGATGCGCAATAATTGGCGTTTTAAACTTTCGGAGTTCTTCATAGCTGAGATTGCGTTCTTGCAATTCGAGTCCGATTTCCTTGGCAGCGTCAATGAGACTCGCAAAATCGACGGTATGATGCTCCCCAGCCTGTTCAATGAGCGTGTTTTCGATGTGCGCCAGTGATACTTGAATACCTAAGATGTTGGCGAGGTGATAAAGGCTGGTAACGTCAGAAGTCTGTTTAGTTTCTGCCGCTGCGAAAGCGGGAGGGAGTATAATAAATAGGGCGATCAGAAGCGTGCTTACTGAAACTCTCATGGTTTTCCTCCTGCGGATTGTTTGAGTCTACTCCATTGCGTTATTAGTTTCTTTGAGCTGGGAGAAACAGAGAGAAAAAAACCCGCGGGCACCCATGTCGGTGACCTATCTACTGCCGGATCGTGTGTCAACCTACGACGCCTGTTTCCATCCACATCTATGAGATAGATGTCATAATTTTCCTCCCACTCGGCACTAAAGACAATCAATTGATCCTTCGGAAACCAGGCGGAAATTCCATCTTTCGCCGGATGATGAGTCAACCGGCGAACATTTGTCCCGTCCGCATTCATGATATAGATGTCTCTATTTCCGAGAAGTCCAGTACTAAAGGCGATTTGTTTCCCATTTGAAGACCATGTAGGGACAGTTTCCGCTTGTTCTTGCCTTGTCAGGCGTTTGAGTTTTCCACCATCAGCATTCATCACATAGATATCAATATTGTTAGCCTCGTTAGCAGCAAAAGCGATTAGTTGACTATCAGGAGACCAAGCTGGGTTGTAGTTATCTCTCTTATGCGTCAACCTTTGGAGATTCGCACCACTGGGTTCGATTTTATAGATGTCGTGCATCCCTGTTCTATTGGATTCAAACGCAATCCATCGTCCATCTGGAGACCAGGCCGGATTTTTGTCATGTCCTGGACCGTTCGTCAACCGGTGGGATTCCTTTGTCTTGAGATTCATCAGATAAATTTCCAACTTTCCATCCTGATTGGAAACATAAGCCATCCACCGTCCATTCGGCGAAAATGCTGGAGAATACTCATTCCCTGGGTGGTTCGTCAGTTGCTGGAGATTCTCGCCTTTTGCATCCATCATGTAGATGTCATAATCTCCGTCTCGTTTAGAGCTGAAAGCAATATGTGAAATATCAGACGCTTGCCCATAAAGGTCTACTACAAGCAAGAAGCACATTAATATCGTTGTGGTTCCCAACGTGATATAGACAAATTTCCGTTTCATGCTTATGTCCTCCATATGTGATGTGCCATGCGGACAACACCACTTTTTAACTATGCCGTTTCCTTAACCATCTTCGGATATCTAATTTTCCTTGAGAAAAACCCCAGATAATGGTTATACCTACCAACACCCAAGCACCATACCATCCGACAGGATATATAATATCAAAAAACACTGTATCTCTCAGACTGTCATAGCGACCATCCATGTAACGGTCAGAGAGTCTACCGACTGTAGAGCGACCCATAAAAGCCAGTCCAACGATCCATAAATAAGCAGCTCCGATTCCTAATAGAACCCTCAGAAGAAAAGTTCCGAACAACCGAAGACTGGTTTTGAATTTCTGCATCAACATAATTTCTCCTCCAATAGAATTCTGAAAACGTAATTTTCTAACAGTATTGCCCTGCAATCACCCTGAGTTTCTATTCAAGAAAGTTTTATACGCCTGCCGAAACTGGGAACCACTCTATCAAAAACACCTCGCCAACTATTCAGGACCTACTTGGTTAGTGTGATGTGAAACAGCCCGCGTTGTTCGGTAGCAATGTAAAGTTTGTCGTTGCTAACGATGAGAGATATAACCTTACCCGGAACCTCTGGCGAAATCTGCTGCCATTCGCTTGCTAAGTGATAGACCCCTGTATCGCCAGCACCATAAACGGTAATGCCATCCACAGCAAACCGGTCTATGACAATACGCGTCCCCATTGTATCGGTTATCACGTGCCAGTGTTCTCCACTCTGTGAAGATAAAACCCCATTATCAGTTGCGACGTAAACCGTTCCGCCCACAAAGATTATCTCGTTGAAATGCGTAAAGCGAAGTGGAAGACTTGATGTAACGTCCTTCCAACTGTCCCCGCCATCAAACGATTGAAAGAGTTTACCATCTCGCTTCCCGACGTAGACAGTTTCTGCTGAAACCGCTAACTTGAATCCGCTATTTAATTCGCGATTCGGTTGCTCACTGGTATCTATCAGCCTTGTATTTCTCCATTCCTGACTACCGGGTTTCCACTTGAAAAGCCGTCGCTGGCATTCTATGTAGAACGTCTCATCGCTGACAGCAAATCCACCAGCTTCCCAATGTTTTTTCCTAAAATACAACGTAACTGGCAGGCTATCACCTGCTTCAAAATCATCAGCGAAGTGATCCTGTTCTACCTCTTCCACGCTCGTCCATAACTCATAGGCTAAGGCTTCTTTTGTCCACACATTAAGGGAGGAGGATCGCTCTGCAAAAGTGGGTATCTTGTGAGCAGGAACGAATGCATCGCCACTGACCGGCAAATGGAAAACGCGTAGGTCGTCTTCTTCAGGTATAATTCCATAAAGAGCGTTATTAGTTGCTACCAATCTTGAATCAAGCGAGAAATCGCCTTGGGACTGTCCCTTTTTTACTGACTTAAGCGTAATGCCATCGGCATTAACCGGAACGTTTTCCCACGACGCACCCCCATCGGTTGACTCGAAAACATCGCTCCCGGTATGCATATAGAGTCTGTCATTGAACGCCACTAAATCCAGCATCCTGGTCCCTGCCATCCCGTTCATAAACGGTTGCCACGATTGACCTCCATCGGTTGTCCGATGGACACCGGAGGTACTAACGGTATAAAACGTATGCTCATCTATCGCTACAGTTGAAAAGCCGCCCAACGTAAACAAATTTCTGTCGAATCCAAGGTCTGTCCAAGTTCGTCCGTTGTCCCTTGAGCGCAATTCAGCGATACCCAATAGTAAGAGCGTCTCACCGGCAACCACAAGTTTTATCCCCGCTGGTGTTCTCACAAATGGAGATTTATTTTTCGGTGTTATCTCAGTCCACGACGTTCCCAAATCAGTTGAGTAGAAAACTCTGCCTGAACTCGCGTTGTAGCCGTGTATTATTTGTCCTTCATCCTTTAGTCTTGATTCAAGCAATCCCAAAGTAAAAAGCGTGTGCCCTGTTACGACATAGAGATTGTTTTCAGAGACCACTAACGAATGAATAACTTCAGAAGTAGCCACAGTCAGTTGTTCCCAAGTGCCTGAATTGAGGCGGTAAAGTCCGGTGTTTGTGCCAGCAAATACAGTGTTTTCGATTGCAGCCACTGCCGTAATCGTTTGATCTATCAGTCCACTGTTAAGGAGGGTCCACTGTGCGCCAGCATCGGTAGAGCGGAAAACACCTTCATTTTCAAGGGCAAGATACATTGCCGGATGTGTTGGTGAACTCTGCCCCCGCGCTTCATCTACTATTATCAACCCAATAGCATGTCCTTTGGGGCGAGGGCAAAACACGTTCCATGTCCCACCAGCATCGGTTGAAGTAAACACTGCATCAGTGGAGACAGTATAGAGAGTATCCTCATACGCTGCCATAGGCATCACGGACGCGCCAATTGGAACACTGGTGTCAATGAGCGTCCATTCAGTCTCATCCGCTGTCAATCTGTAGATACCTGAAGGTGTAACGGCGTAAAGGGTCTTTTCAGATGTAGCGAAGATGTCAAGGACGGTGTTTCCCTGAGGTCCATCTGCCTGATTCCACTGTGATGTAGAAAACTTAGGGGAGATTTCCAACGTATTGGTTGATGAGACTGTCTTGGAAACTTGCAAGCCGTTCCCGCTACCTTTACCCGGGATAAAAGCACGCCCAACTTGATTTCGCACAGCGGGTTTTGCGTCAATATCGAGTGTGATAGGTGCGTCAACGATTTCGATTGTGGGTTCGGATTGTGCTTCAAAACTATATGGCTGCTGAAAACGGGTAAGGTATTGATTGCTGACACCGAGCAACAACATGACCAAAACAGCAGCGGTTCCAAAAGCCGCCCATGGCAGCAAGGGTTTTCCAACCGGAGCGGGTGTCTGTTTTATGTTGGCAATCTCTTGGACGATGTTATCGGTTAGGTTGGTGGGTAATTGGACACTCCCAAGTGTTTCGCTGATCAAAAGTTCTTCGTGATTTTGTAAACGCGCTCGCGCTCGGCGAATTCGACTTTTAATTGTGTTTACGGATACACCTAAGAATTTAGCGATTTCCTTCGCTGTCATTTCACCGAGATAGTAGAGTGTCACGACTGTGCGTTCACTCTCTGGCAATTTCTGGAGAAGTTTTTGGACGATTTCGCAGTGATAATCGGAGACTTCCACCTCGCGTTGCTCTGACAGATAGCGCGTATAAGCGGATTCCTCTATGTCTTCCATAGGTGTGTCTTCTAAGGATTGTATCGCCGGACTGTTTTTTTCGCTCCAATTAATGCAAAGCCGATTTGCGATGACATAGAGCCATCCAGCAAACAGATTGGGATCTTTGAGCGTTGCGAGACTTTTGTATACTCGGAGGAAAGTGTCTTGCGTAATCTCTTCAGCAATATGGAAATCCCCAATCTTCCGCCAGACAAGGGCATGGACGCTCTTTTGGTGCTTCTGGACTAAGGTGCTGAACGCCGCGTCATCGCCTGATAAGATTCTGCGAATCAGTTGAACATCGCTTTCTACCATCAGAGTTCTCCATAGTTAGTGAATAGCGTTGAAACCGTTTAAATTTATAGTAGATTCCGTAATTACCTATACACTCGTATCGTCGTGTGAGCTGTGAAGTTTTGTGTCCCAATGGCACAGGCTAACAGCCTATGCTACAAATGTAAACTTATTTTCGGATTCTACTATAAAACGCTGCTTTACGCTTTATAATTAAAGACCAGCGTTTGATTGGAAAAGGGTGCATAATTTGGAAAAGTTGTAATAATTTGGATTTTAAACTGGCGCGGTTCCATGAAGGTAAAATCTGTTGGAAATGTAATTTGACAAAATAAGATGCATGTGGTATTATTATTGTGTCTTGAATCGCAACTCAGGAGACACAGCAAAAAAAAATCCGCCATATATGACGATGTTTTTTATGCCTTCTTCATCAAATTGGCTAATTTCGCCTATTGCGTGAAGTTGTTACTATAAATCAAGCGGAAAGGAGTTTTCCAACATGACGTATGTGATTTGCGAACCCTGCATTGATGTTAAGGATAGTTCGTGCGTTGATGTATGCCCAGTGGACTGCATCCATCCCTTACCGGATGCCGACGAGTTTGAAGAAGTCAATATGCTTTACATCGACCCAGAAGAGTGCATCGACTGTGGCGTATGTGAACCCGAATGCCCCGTCGAAGCTATCTTCATGGAAGAAGACGTTCCTGAAGAATGGGAAGAGTTTATTGATATCAACGCGGAGTACTTTGAATAACGGATAGCAGGCGCAATCCTTAGATTCCGCGATGCCTTGAACGGTTGTTGATTTGCGAGACTGCTTGCGGTCGCACAAATTGGCAACCGTTTTTTTCTCTCCAACCTGTTTGAGCAGTGATTATGCAAAAATTTCAACCGACTCGCATTGAAAGAGGCGACACGGGTTTGGAAATTCAATGGAAAGATTCGTCCCGTAGCGAACTGCCCTACCGTTTCCTCCGCGAAAAATGCCCGTGTGCCCATTGCGATGCGGTACGTTTCGGAAACGACCCCTTCCATATTTTACCGTCCGATGACTTTTTTGAAAATTTACGGCTTGTGGATATTCAGCGAGTCGGACGCTATGCGGTGCGTTTGGTGTGGAGTGATGGACACCGTACTGGGATTTATACCTTCGAGTTTTTGCGGGAGTTAAGTGAAAGCGCCGCTAAAACACCAGATGTGTGCTAATCATCGTTCCAGTTTATGTTATAGAATGAGATACCTTCTGCGCGTGCCTCTCGGTATTTTTCGAGGATTTGTAGCGGCTTATCCGCTACAATAGGCCGGAGTTGGTTCGATGCTTCAAACATAGCATAGTATTCGTATTCATAAGTTGCGCGGACCTTAAAGGCAGTATAGAACGCATTGTATGCCGTAAGGTAGGAATGACATTCCTCGTCTGCTCTTGGTAAATCCAGTTCCAATTTTCTCAAAAATTCGATAATCGTGTTCGCTCCCGGGGTGTTACCGTGTTTGCGAATAAAAAAGGCGCGCATGCTTTCTATCCAAGCTTCAGGGTCTTCTATTCTGAGCTGATCTAAGTGGCGAAGTTCTTCTTTTTCAAAACGGTGTTCTTCGTGTTCTATCACAGATTTTAACTGCTTCATTTCGTCTTCAAGCAAACGCCTACGGTCTTCTTCAGGGAAAAGAAAATAGTTTGCTGCGAAATATCCAACGAATTGCTTAGCAATTTCAGGTGTTGCAGTAAAAGGGAGACCTCGATTTTTCAAATAATGTCGATCAAACTCTACCCTATAGCGAAGCTGTGGAATGTCTCCAAACTGTTGAAAGAGTGCGGCATTCCTATGTTTTTCGGCTTGCTCTTCTGGTAGCTCCTGTAAACGATCCCAGGGGACAATCTCAAGCTTCATGAGCTCTTTAACTTCCGCGTCTGTCAACCTGACCCAATCTTCGCCCTTTAACTTTTCCCAATCTTCGTCTTTTAAATTTCTCCAGTCTTCGACTGTTAACTGTAGCCATTGTTTAGCTTCTTCTAACTTCTCTCGGTCTTCGTCTGTCAACTGTGGCAGTTGTTCAGCAGGTTGTAGCGATTCTTCAGCAGGTTCATCGAAGAAGAAAACCGAGTTGGTAAAGTGGGTTGCCTCTTGCTCGTCTTCTGTATCTCCACAACCAAAGCAAATCAGGAGGCTGAGGACCGCTACAAGAGGAAAAAAATTGGAAAGGCTAAATCTGTTTTTCATGGAGCCTCCACAGTTCCAAAAATGGTGTGTCAGGATTTTACTCCGAGAGCAATTGCGCGACGAGGTAGCAGTTTGGTGTTTTCTGGGTGGCACCCAATTCGGTACTAAGGTTTTGACATGTCTTCCAATAGCGGTTATAATTGAGGGGTTGGAAGCGATTCCGTTTACCGAGGAAGGTTTTGTGGCAGCAGGCTAAGTCATTGCCGTTATGTATTGGATAGCCCCAGACCCGGCAGATGACCGGACGGTGTTCGTAAACAGAACAGACACCCCCGATGAGCATAGGACATTCACCTTCTGGCTTACCGCGGACCACGCTAACGGCTTCCATACCGGTATCTGGCATGATGGTTTCGATATTGTGTCCATGTGCTTCTAATTTTTTGATGCTGCGTTCTGCTCTTGCGCGGATGTGCGTGCGGAGCTCCGCTGGCAGTGCCTCCAAACCGATTTTTAGGTCCCGAGCTTCAACCTCACTGATTGCCATTGTCGCCGTGTTATGGCAGCAGGCGAAACAGGTGGATGGACACGGCACCCCTCCGGATTCTTCACGCAGGCGTTGGACATCACGCTGAATCTCATCAAGAAGTTCGTAATATGCTTTCATAGGGAAGCCCCTAATCTACGGAAAGATTGTAGACGGCGTGCCGGAAGATAACCACCTTAGATCCATTCTCTAAAATGAGTTTAATTTCATAAGGACTCACCCAATCCACAGTCCCGCGAAAGATTTCTCCCTCTCGGAGCGTAATCTGAATCGGGGATCCATTTTTTCGGGCATGCCGCACGGCTTCTGTATCAATCTCACATGTCTGTGCATCAGCGGGTAATTGTTTCAGTTGCTGCGTTTTAACGTCTTCATCAATCTGTACTGCTGCTTGAACTCTCTCAGCATCAATATCTTTGTAGCAATATTTAACATCTGTTTTAGGGATGTGCTGTTCGCTGCCATTGCTATTGAGTGTCAAGCTGGAAAGCGTCATTTCAAGGACAGTAGCAGGGAGTTGTATAGCGTCATACAATGCGAAGAACATTGATGTTTCAAAGTTAATTTGTTTGAGGATGTAGAGGTCCCCGAAGCTGAGTTGCTTTGAAGGTTGTTCGTTTCCTTCTTGTGTAGATGCATCTGCATCATCGGGATCTTTTGTTGGGATGGGTTGGCTGAGTTGCTTTGCTGTTGAATCTGAAGGGGTTAAGGCATCATCACGCTCGGTGCGATCTCGCGTTGATTCCGTTTTGTCTACTTTTTTATGAGAGGCGGGTGCTGCCTCGTCATTGGTAAATTGCCCTTGGTTCTGACCTGGGAATCCGGCGTAACCGCGCGGGATAATCGCCTTCCCTTGTCGTAGCCAGCGGCGTTCCGTTGGTGTCAATAAGACTTCAACGTTTTGGGCAACGAGTCCCTTCTCACCTTCGACGACACTGTACTTCACGCGTTGCCCGACGCGGAGTTCTTCATATTCAGGTTGCTTAATAGCGGAACTGTGTAAAAAGACATCCGCATCGCTGCTATCTTGTGCGATAAACCCGAAGCCTTTATCGAAATTATAGTACTTAATCCGTCCTGTAGGCATTATCATATGCTCCTGTGGTCTGGTCCCTCATCAAGAAGGCGACTGTAACCATTCGCGTTCCTGCGCGAGCATTTCACATTCATAGGGAGTCTACACCTGAGGCTCCCGAATTTGTTAGAGCCACTCAACTTTACCGTAAGCACGCCTTATAGCGTACGAGCATCGTTGGATCGTACTGAAAAGCCGAAAACCAAATGGCTCTGTTGAATGTGCGGTTTTTCTTGACACAAACCGTTGCCCCTCTTATAATAGAGCGAATCTCGTCTTCTCTGCTTAAGATTCCACACTATAATACCTTAAAGAGAGACAAGTTGCCAAGACATTTTAATATATTAAACCACAACTCAACACATTTGTCAAGTACGAGACCTACGGATCCACCGTTTCAATTTTTATAGGAGATTTTTTCATGGCAACCACCGATTTAACACACCACATCCAATCCATTCGCCTTGTTGATACACACGAACACATGAAGCGGGAAGCCGAATGGGTAGAAAATGGACCTGATATCCTCCAAGATCTGTTCGGGAACTATGTGCCTGCGGACTTGGTAACAGCCGGTGCCTCCCCAGAAGCGATGGGTAACCTGATGGACGCTTCTCAAGACGTTGCATCACGGTTTGAAGGTATCCGCGAAGCCTGGGAAGCGACGCAGTTTACTGGATATGGCGAGGCAGTTAGCCTTATCGCGAAACACATCTATGGACTCGACGAACTGACAGGCGATGGACTCGCGGGTGCCAATAACCTAAAGACGCTTCGCACTCCGGGCAAGCGTTATCAGATTTTACACGATCTCGCGAATCTCGATCACATTCAAACAGACGATTTTAGTTGGCAGTGTACACCAGACACCTCCGGTCCCGATTTTTTCCTCTACGATCTTTCGTGGGCAACATTCTGTGGTGGACAGGTTGACCCGAGTGCTATTCATGCCGAGACAGGCGTTGAAGTCAACGACCTTGCATCACTCAAGCGTGCTATGGAGGCGATCTTTGCTAAGCACGCTCCTTGTGCGATCGCTGTAAAATCGCAACACGCTTATAACCGCACGCTCGATTGGAGCGAAAGGAGCGATGCAGAGGCTTCTACTGCACTTAACGCTGTTCTCACAAAACCCGCTTCAGATATTGATGAGGCGACGCGTTTGTGTCTTGGTGATTGGTGCTGGGCGCGTGGCGTTGAGCTCACGATTGAACACAATCTCCCTTTCAAAATTCACACCGGCTATTATGCAGGTAATGACCGGATGCCGGTGCGTCGTATCCCTGCTGGCAATATGTGTGCGCTCTTCGCGCGTTATCTTGACGCGAAGTTTGTTCTGATGCACATTGCTTACCCTTACAACGATGAACTGGTCGCGCTTGCCAAGCACTATCGCAACATCTGGGTTGACTTCTGCTGGGCATGGAGCATTGATCCGTACAGTTCGCGTGATTTCCTCCGTCGGTGTATCCATGCGGTGCCGTCAAATAAATTGTTCGCTTTCGGCGGTGATACGGGATGGCCGACCAGTGCGATGGCGTACGCGATCCAAGCCCGGAACGAAATCCGACGCGCCCTTGAAGCCGAAATTGCTGACGGTTACCTCACGGAAAAACAGGCGATGGCGTTTGCAACTCGGATTATGAATACGAACCAGTACGACTGCTTTGACATAAGCGGTACTCGCTCGAACATTGCCAAAGCAGCGTGAACTACGCGTCCCGTAACGCTTTCAGGCTATCTGTATAGGGCGCGCGTGCGACCCCTTTTTCGGTAATAATCGCTGTGACTAACGCTGCGGGCGTAACATCGAATGCAGGACTGTAAACCTTCACGCCTTCAGGGGCGGTAAGTTTGCCGAATCCCTCTGTTACTTCTTCTGCTGCCCGCTGCTCAATAGGAATCTCTGCTCCGGTTTCAAGGGCGAAGTCGAGCGTCGAAGTGGGTGCAGCGACATAAAAAGGGATGCCGTGTGCCTCTGCGAGGATAGCGACGTTATAGGTGCCGATCTTGTTCGCGGTGTCACCATTTGCGGCAATTCGGTCAGCTCCGACAATAACGCATTGGATTCTGCCCTCTTTCATGACTTGCGCCGCCATGTTATCACAGATAAGCGTTACATCAATTCCCGCTTGCATGAGTTCCCAAGTGGTGAGGCGTGCGCCTTGCAGTAAGGGGCGCGTCTCATCGGCGTAAACTTGGATTTGTTTACCGGCTTCGTGTGCGCTAAACATAACAGCCAATGCCGTGCCGTAGTCAGATGTAGCTAATCCGCCGGCGTTGCAGTGCGTCAGAATGGTATCGTTTTCGCTCAGCAACGCCATGCCGTGTTGCCCGATCGCCCGACACATAGCCTTATCCTCATCAATAATTTCCAGAGCCTCAGCGAGTAGGACTTCTTTGAGTTCAGGAATTGCGAGATGGCTGTTTTTTTCTGCTGTGCGTGTCATTCGATCCAGTGCCCAAAAAAGATTGACGGCTGTCGGTCGCGATGTCGCGAGGTAATCGGTTGCGGATTTGAGTTCCGTTGCGAAATCTTCGTAGGTTTTTGCGGTGGAATTCCAAATTCCGAGTACTGCGCCCAATGCGCCCGCGATTCCGATGGCGGGCGCGCCTCGGACCCGCAAAGATTTAATTGCCTCCCAGGTTGACGGGAGGTCATCACAATAAATGTGCTTGAATTCGTTGGGTAACAGCGTCTGATCAATCATCCGAATTCTGCCGTCTGCCCACTCAATTGTTGAAACTGCCATTTTTAGGTCCAGTGTCCTCCTTTAGATAGAAAAAACGAAGTATCTCCGAAAGCAAATAGACTAAAACCACGATTAGCGTCTGAAAAGATCTTCAGGACTTACGCATTTTCCATGATAACTTACCTATCACGCACTGCAGGCGGGGTTTAAAACCCTGAAGAAATACGCAGAAACCCCTATCAAAACCCCGAAACAAAAACCCTGCAAGGGGGCTGCGTAAGTCCTAATCTTGTTTACGGCACGCGGAGCGTGCCTACTACTTTTAAATTGGGCATGTGAGTTGTCCGAGTTCATCCGTTAGACGTAGATTTTCTGCGTAGTTGACAGGGCAATCAATGACCGAAGGGACCTGCTGATTAAATGCATCTTTGAGTATAGGGACGAGTTCGTCACTGCCTTCAACTCTATAACCTTTGGCACCAAAGGCTTCGGCATACTTAACAAAATCGGGGTTAGTAAAATCAATGTGTGCGGGTCTACCAAAGCCGTTCATCTGTTTCCACTCAATGAGTCCGTAAGCCTCATCATTGAAGATAAGGGTCACAAAAGGCACACCGGTTCGGACAGCGGTTTCGAGTTCCTGCGAGTTCATCATGAACCCGCCATCGCCGCAGACTGCCAAACATTTACGCTCTGGGTAGATGAGTTTGGCGACGAAAGCCCCGGGGAGCGCGATGCCCATAGCGGCGAATCCATTGGAGATGATGCATGTATTGGGTTGATAACATGGATACATGCGTGCAATCCACATTTTGTGTGCGCCGACATCGGAAATAAGGATATCGTCTTCAGCGAGTACGGAACGGATATCGCTTAGAACTTTTTGGGGTTTCATCGGAAAATCTGCGTCATCGCGATGCTCGTTAAGTTGATCGAGTATGATTTTCCGTAAAGTGTTTGAGGCGTATTCCGCATCTTTGGGATAAATTTCTTGTGCCATGAGGTGTCTGAGACTCTGACGGATGTTGCCCACCATTTCGACATCAGTGACATAAGCGGCATCGCTCTCACTCGGTTCCGTGTCAATATGGATAAGTTTTTTGTCCCGATTTGGGTTCCAGAGGCGTGGATGGTATTCGACAATATCATAGCCCATGGCAATAACGAGATCTGCGCGATCAAATCCGCAGGAAACAAAATCGTGTGCTTGCAATCCGACACTCAGCAGAGAGAGTCGATGCGTCCACGGAATGCTGCCTTTACCCATAAAGGTGTGTGCAACAGGAATATTGGTCATTTCTGCGAATTGGGTCAGCATACGAGAGGCATTTTGACGGATGACCCCGTTGCCTGCGAGGATAATGGGTTGTTTCGCATCATTAATCAACTGTGCGGCGCGTTGCAAACAAGAGACGACAGGTTCCGCTTCACTGGGAAAGTCGTGTCGGACAGGTTCCGCGTCGATTTGCATCTTGGCTACGTCTTCAGGAAAGTCGATGTGGGTGGCACCGGGTTTTTCACCTGTTGCGACTTTGAAGGCTTTGCTTATTGATTCGGGGATAATTTCGGGTAGATGGAGGAGCGTATTCCATTTCGTCATCGGTTTGAAAACAGAGACGACATCCATGTATTGATGCGATTCCTTGTGCATCCTGTCCAGGCTGGCTTGTCCAGTGATTGCGACCAGAGGTGCCCTATCCATATTGGCATCGGCGACTCCGGTGACAAGGTTCATGGCTCCGGGACCGAGGGTGGCGAGACAGACACCAGCACGTCCAGTGAGGCGACCGTAGACATCTGCCATGAAGGCGGCACCGCGTTCATCGCGCGTCTGAATGAATTGAATTTCGGATTCCAATAAGGCATCCATGAGATCCAGGTTTTCTTCGCCCGGTATCCCGAAAATATAATCAACGTTTTCGTTTTCCAAACATTTTACGGTGAGTTCTGAGGCTTTCATGCGTTTATTCCTTATATTTATGAGAACATACAAAAATATTTGTTTTTTGTCTCTGAATTCCGTACCATTTAATTAATATATCAGATTGGATTTAGAAATGCAACAGGACTTATGCATTTTTCCATAATAACGGACGTCCTACACACTGCAGGCGGGGTTTAAAACCCCGCCTGCAGTGGGAGCTGCGTAAATCCTATGCAATTTTAAATATATAGTGGGTAGGCACAGTTGGTGTAATGTCAACAAAACGGAGGCAACCTGAAGCTAGTAACATAAAAAAAATCATGACGAAAATATCTATCTATATCTATATTCTCGTGTCGTTCATAAATGTCCAATTCGTCTTTGCACAGAGTCACTCAGACAATTTTTCTCAAAGTGCTTACACTCCCGGTGAACTGATTGTACGCCTACGTCCCGATGTTTCCAGCAAGCAGCTTGACACGTTGAGTAGAAAACTCGGTGCGGTGTCCGTTTCGCCTGTTTTTTCACCGACTACACCTGCCGGACAACATCCACGTCTCCGTCGTAACCATCTCATTCGGTTTCCAGTAGACTGGGCATTAGAACCGCTGCTGCAACGGTATGCAAGGCATCCTGCAATTGAAGCGGTTGCGCTGAACCGTCTCAATCGCCCTTGTACGGAAACAGTCCCGAATGATCCGAGTTATCGTGAACAGTGGAATTTAGTTTTAATGAATATGCCGCAAGCGTGGCATCTTGCACAGGGGGATCCAGCAGTAACGGTAGCGGTTGTGGATGGCGGTGTAGATATGCAACATCCGGAATTTCGTTCGCAGCTTTGGCGAAACGCTGATGAGATTCCGAGGAATGGTATTGACGATGATGGGAACGGCTATGTTGATGACATTAATGGCTGGGATTTCAGTGATGCCCCTACTCTACCGGGTAGTGGGGATTGGACAGTGCGCGATAACGAACCTGAAGACGAAATAGGACACGGCACACACGTCTCTGGCATTATTGCTGCGGCAGCAAACAACGGCATTGGGATTGCGGGGATTGCATGGCAGTGTCGTCTCATGCCGTTGAGAGCCGACTTTAAATACGGGGGTGGTGGGTACCTCCAGAACGACGATGTCGCTGCAGCTATCGTTTATGCTGCCGACAACGGTGCGCAAGTGATTAATATGAGTTGGGGAGACACGGTAAACGCCTTCATTATAGAAGATGCTGTAGCATACGCCTACGCCCGTGGGTGTGTGATGGTTGCTGCCGCTGGAAATGATGGCGCAGTTGGATCGTTGTACCCTGCCGGGCTGAAAACCGTTATCTCCGTAGCGGGGATTGATGCGGAGCGGCAGCTGTACGCCGATTCTAATTTCGGTGCGACAATTGACATTGCTGCCCCAGGTGACGAAATTCTCAGTACCGATTTGAACGGTGGGTATCAAAACTTATCTGGTACATCCATGGCGGCTGCGCATGTCTCTGGCGTTGCTGCTTTAGTTTTGTCAGCGAACCCAGATTATACTAATGCAGAGATTCAGGCAACGCTCATTAGCACTGCAGGACCGCTTTTTATTAGTAATCTCGTTGGTGCCGGTTTGGTTGATGCGTCCGCCGCACTTACCGCTTCAACAGAACTGATCGCACAGATTGATACTCATCAGATGTCCCCACAAACTACAGAATCCAATAATGTTGCGGAAATTGAGATTTTCGGTAGTGCTGGAGGGATTGGGTTTACTGCGTACTGGTTAGAATATGGGCTCGGTGAAGTTCCAAATTTATGGTTTCCGTTGGGAACTGTGCAAACGAAACCGAAATTCAATGTCTGCTTGTACAAGTGGGACACTTCCGGCTTATCGGAGGGTCAATATACAGTGCGACTGAGCGTTAAATCGAAAAACGGGGACATCAAAAGAGACAGAACCGTTGTTGAAGTGAATCGGACGGTACCACGCATCGCTATGCATGAATCGCAGGCATGGTTTGCTGGAAACAGTGTTGAATCAGTGGTGATGTGGCAGACAGATGAAGTATCTATTGGCGAGATAGAAATTTTTCAGCCAAACGGGAACGTCGTTAGAGCTGCCCGCTCAGATTCAGAGAATTTTCTTCATATTGTGAATTTGTCTGATTTAGGTATATCCGCTGGTGCTTATAGGTATCGTTTGTCCGTGGAAAATCGCGCGGGGGTGTTGTGGGTTGATGACAACAAGGGTGTATTGTATGAGATTGAAGTGCAAAACGCGCCGATTCATCCATTGCATCTCTCGGTAGGCACATCAACCGCAGATGCGTTGCACGCTGTAGACACACCTGTGGATATAAATAGAAATGGAAGCCTTGAGTTTATCACTGCGGAAATGGGTACGAGTCTGGCACAGATCATTGAGATAGCGGGTGATGGCACATTCAGACCAATCTTCGCATTCCCTGAACCCTTCCTACCGCGGGCGGTCGTGGACACAGACAACGACGGACTTATAGAGATATTGTGTAATTCTCCGGGTGTGACGTTCTTATTGGAACAACGCACACAAGATGGGTTTCCAACGGAACGTATCTGGGAATCACAAGGGAATTGGAGCATAGCAATTGTGGATGCGGATGCAGATGACACGCCTGAGATTTTCACTCGCGATGATACCACTAATTCTGTTTTGGTATATGAAGCAGATGGGGATAACAATCATCGCACTATCGCTACTCTTAAAAACCCGACGTTAGGCAACAACGGCATCCGTGCGAATGCTGCCACAGGTGATTTTGATAACGATGGACAGATGGAAATTTTAATAGGGGATAGTGACGGGGATCTATTTGTGTACGAGACGATTGGAAACGACCAATATGGACAGACATGGACAGTTAGACTGCCGGAAAGCAGTGCTCAACTCTTTGCTGCGGGGGACATGGATGGTGATGGTAAAGCGGAGTTTGCTGTCTGCGCGATGTCAGGCATTGAGGTCGGTTCCATCGCACTTGACATTCGATATAACCACTGGCTTTTAACTGTTTTCACGTCCGATGGCGATGATACTTACCGTCCCGTATGGACACAACGTATCCGTGATGTGCGAAATGGCGGGAACGGGATGACGATTGCTGACGCGAACAACGACGGACGGAATGAATTATGCCTTGCCCTTGCCCCAAATTTCTACCTTGTGCAATATGATGGCATAGATTATCGTCCGATCTGGCATCATGCAGCGACCAACACTTTTAATCCGATTGTAGTAGATACGAATGGGGATGGTGCGAATGTTTTGTTGTTCAATAACAACGATGCCTTAACAATCTTTGGAACACCTACAGCCTTGAACTTACAATCAAGAGGTCAGTTCAGGGAACCGTGGGGGGTTACCGCGAAACCTATTGGATCAACATCCGTGAGACTTTCGTGGCAGCCCGTGCAAAACGCTGCAACATATACTCTCTATCGTGGTGAAAGTAAGGATTCACTGAAACAAATTCGCGAAGGGATTCAGGAGACTGGCTTTACAGACACAGGACTCACAACAGGACAAACTTATTGGTACGCGCTTACGGCTCGAGATTCAAGCGGTAAATTGTCAGCGCAATCTACACCGGTATCTGTTGTAGCAACGCGGCGGCCGCGGTTACAAGATGTGGTGTATTCGCCACCGAATCAACTTTCATTGATGTTTGACAAACCGATGGGGATTTCCGCGACACATGTTGGACGCTACCGCCTCCACAAGCAGCACGATATAGAAAGCGAGTCAGAACGTTACACACCGCGTTCGGCGATTCTTGATAAGACGCGACAGCGGGTTGTACTCACATTTCCTGCTGTAGTCTTTCGGACGGGTAGCCGCTATCAGATTGAGGTATTACAACTTTCAGACATACACGGTGCCGACCTTGAAGACGATGCAAGAATGTTGACAATAACGCTGCCATCCGCCAAACTTGCAGAGACAATTGTCTATCCGAATCCTGTGGAATACGATCAGGTTACGTTTGATAAATTGCCTGTGGGGACTAATATTTATATCTATGATGTCAGTGGTAACTGTATTGCATCGTTCGCTAAGACGGAACGTGAGCGGGATAAAAAAGTTTGGCATGTATCGGGCATCAGTAGCGGTATTTATATCTATGTGCTTGTGTCTGACTCGGATCGGCGTGTCGGGAAACTTTCTATTATCCGTTAGCATCCTATATCGTCGCTATTCGCCGGTTTCGATAGACACAAAGGCGGGTTTGAGTTTGAACACGTTCCGGATCGCTTTTACGGCTTTTTTCCGATCGTTGGTTTCAAGTGCGACTTGTGCGAGATGGTAGTGCGGTTCAATAGCGTCTTTTTGAAGATCAATAGCACGTTCTAAAGTTTTCACTGCCTTATTCACCTGTCCCCGTTTCGACAAAATCCAGCCTAAGGTATCATGATACGCGGCTACATCCGGATTTAGCGTGACCGCTGTATATGCCAATGCTTCGGCGAGCCTTAATTTTGGGAAAACTCGTGGATTTCCAAGATTTGCTGTTAATGGCCGCTGGTAGTTGCCAGCATAAAGGCGCGCGAGGTTATTGTACGCTTCGCCATACTTTGGCGCGAGCTGTATCGCGTGCTTATAAGCGTGCTGTGCCTCTAACACACGTCCAAGTTTCGCATACGCCATGCCAAGGATATTATAAGTTTCGTAGTCCTGTGTCATCTGTTCTCCAGCCGAAGTGAGTGGGTATACATCCGAAAGCGAGGCTTCAGCGACAAACACATCAGGTGTTTCGTTGTTCCGTGCTTCTAAAAACAGTTCATACGCTTCAACGGCAAGTGCGTATTGCCTTTCCTTGAAGTATGCGAACCCGAGTTTCCTGTAGAAGCTAGCAGGAAGGACGCCGAGTCTACGGCTCAGTTCGTAAGAACTAATAGCTTTTCTATAGAAACCTTCTTGAATGTAAAAATCACCCTCTGCTAAGGACCGTTTCACGAATTCCGGCAGTTCATCAGCCGAAAGCCCGATATGAAATAGTGGTGCTGACTCTGTCCTGAAGTGCTTCTGATGTTGCGTGAAACCGATGACTGCAGCAATGAGTACACCCCACAATATTAGATACGCGCGCGTTCGGGATATCCATTGTTTGGAGAGATACTTGCTTGGGTGCAGCAGCGTGAGGAAAAAATTGGCGTGTGTTTCAAGTGAAGCACTTTTTGGATGATATGGCACAGTGTTGGCATTGGGGGCTAATATAGGTAGGTTAACGGACGAACCTGCAAGTCGCGGCGATTGTGCGATCGTTTCCGATAAATCCTTTATATCCGTATCGTCCTCTTGTTGTGGTGATTCTGCATCAGCTGCGTCCGTCTCTGTCCCTTCTCCCTCGCCTATAGTTTCAACCGACGCTTCGGCAGATTGCGTATCATCTTCATCAACCGACGGCGTATCATCTATCGCTTCAACTACGTCTTCCGAATCCGTTGGAACCCTTTCATCCGGATCGGTAAGCAGATTCTCGACTGTTTCCTTTGTATCTGTAGGTTCGGTTTCATTTAATTGATCCGTCGTCTGTGCATCGTTCACTGTTACAGTGTCTATAGTATCTTGAGTTGGCCCGGTAAGTGGATTTGCGGACGTTAATTCTATAGAGATGTTCGGTTGTTTGTTAATTGATGCTTCATCTGTTCCGGTTCCTTCTGTTTTTTCTATAGGTGTATCGTTGGATACGTCTGCTTCAGTAGTTTGCTTGGCGTGAGGTGATGGAGAATCTTGTCGGGAGACCTGAGACGGTTCTATCTCCGCTTCATTTGAAGGAATTTGTGATTTTTTAGGGTTTACTGTCGGCTGTGGTTCATCAATTTCTATAGTTTCGTCACGTGGTTTAGACGCCGATACCTTTGAGGATGTAGCAGCAGTGCCATCAGCATGGCGGGCTTGGATTCGGGAGATACTTTTCTTGATTTCTATCCGTGTGAGCATAGAATCAACGTTAAGAAGCGATTCGAGCACCGGAAGCACATGGGGTGTTCCCAATTCGCTGATCGCTTCAATCACTGCCCAAAGCGTTATATCATTTGACTCTGTTTGCAGTGCGTGGAGCAGCGGTTCTATTGCGCTTGTGGCCTCCAAGTCCTGAAGTGCCTTTGCTGCCTCGCGCCGTATCACTGCGTCAGCGTCGTCAAGTGCCTCAATTAAAAACTTCACTCCCTGAGCATTGTGTTGCGCGACAAGCCCAGTGATAGCAAGGCTTCGCACAATGTTCGGCTGCGTTGTGTCTGTTAAATTCTGGATGAGTTGTTCAAAAGATAACATATTTTATTTTTTTAGACGCGATGTATTCACAGCGGGAGATTTACACCAGGTCTTACCAGCAATGCTTTAAAACGCGCGTATGCATTGAACTAAGGATATTCGGAACTTCGCTACCTATTAATTGATATACTATGCCCTATAATAAAACGATTTTTAGGGGAATGCGGTTTCAAATCTCTGTAGTACGGTAGATGTAAGGGGGTATAGAGACCATAGAGATGATGGTATTTATCAGTTGTGAGAAAAAAGTCCGCTTGACATTTCGCAGAAAAGCCTGTATTATGGAGCATATCTTTTCAATACACATCGGAGAAATTTATGCAAAACAGATTTTACGCACAGGTCTTCTCACTCATTGTTCTGATACTACTGTTTGTGGGGTCTTCACCGGCGTTTGCAGATTCGCATCTGAAGCGTGGCGGCACCCTAATTTTTGGGCGCGGTGGCGATTCTGTGGGTTTGGATCCAGCACTTGAGGAAGATGGGGAATCTTTCAAAGTTTGCGATAACATCTACGATACACTCGTTGAATACAAAGATGGCAGTACTGAAATTGAAGCGGGTCTCGCTACAAGTTGGGAGAGTTCAGAAGATGGTTTGACGTGGACTTTTCACTTGCGGCAAGGCGTAACTTTCCATGACGGTACCCCTTTCAACGCCGAAGCAGTCCTTTTTTCGCTTAACCGACAGCACGATGATACGCATCCATTCCATAACGTTGGTGGCAGCTACATTTATTGGATAGCCACCGGTTTGGCTGAGATCGTAGATACAATTACTGCCGTTGATGAATTTACTGTCCAAATTCGCCTTAAGACGGCTTATGCGCCGTTTATCTATACGATTGCAATAACCCCATTCTCTATTGTTAGTCCAACAGCGGTGCAAAAATGGGGAGATGAGTTTTCCAATAATCCCGTTGGGACAGGTCCGTTCAAGTTCGTGCAGTGGGATAGAGGTGATAAAGTCGTGCTTGCGGCAAACGATACTTATTGGGGTGGTCGTCCTATATTAGACCGAGTTATTTTCCGCTCTATTCCTGACAACTCGGTGCGGCTCATTGAACTTCAGCAAGGGAGTCTCCACGCGATGGAGTTTCCGAATCCGGATGATCTGCAACAGATTCGAGAAGATGCGTCACTTGAATTGCTATCGCAGCCTGGGATGAGCATCGGTTACTTGGCGATGAACATGGACAAACCGCCGTTCGACAATCACAAAGTCCGGCTCGCTATTAACCACGCCATTAACAAATCGGCGATTATTGAACATCTGTATCAAGGTTTGGGAATTCCAGCGAAGAACCCGATCCCACCGACGCTCTGGAGTTACGATGATTCTGTTGAGGATTACGCCTATGATCCTAAATTGTCAAAGCAACTGCTTGCGGAGGCAGGCTATTCGGATGGGTTTGAGACGACGCTCTGGGCACTGCCGGTCCCGCGTCCGTATATTCCGGACGGACGTGCCCTTGCTGAAGTATTGCAATCCGAATTGCGCAATATTGGCGTTGAGACGAAAATTATGACCTACGATTGGGGCACCTATCTTGAGAAAACGAAAAATGGGGAGCACGATATGGCGATGTTAGGATGGAGTGCCGATCTCGGTGATCCAGATAATTTTCTCTACTTTCTTTTAAGTAAATCGTCAGCGGAGAAGCCTGCCGGAAACATCGCATTTTATCGAAGCGATGAGATGCAAAGCGTCTTAGAACAAGCAAGAGCAACTACGGATCGCGAGCAGCGGGTTTCGCTCTATCAAGAAGCGCAGCAGATTTTTCACAAAGATGTGCCGTGGGTGCCGTTGGCACACGCGAAACAGATTTTAGTGATTAACAAAAAGGTTAAAGATCTTAAACTCCATCCGTTGAAATGGAGGTATTTCCGTTACATTTGGATTGACAAATAAGAATTAAATAGGAATAGAATAACAATGGATAAATCTGTATTTCGCGTAGGTGTTACGCGCGACTTTCTGGGGCCGGATGACACCTGCGATTTAGACGACATCGCCGGTCCGCTTTTTGATGATGCTGGTCTACAGTGGGAATATATCGCAGAAAACACACCCGTGTTACAAGGAACACAGGTGCAGGATTATGATGCGCTCTTAGTATTGGGCGCGGGCATTACAGCAGAGACGTTTGCTGGTGCTGATAGATTGGCAGTCATCGCTCGATTCGGTGTCGGGTATGATAAGGTAGATGTGGAAGCCTGTACCGAACATGGTGTGCTGCTGACAATTGCACCAGATGGTGTTCGCCGTCCGGTTGCGACCTCCATCATGACTTTTGTCTTATCGCTGAGTCATCAGTTGTTGATCAAGGATCGGCTTACCCGTTCTGGTGGATGGAGAAACACACAAAACTATAGAGGGATGGGGTTGGTTGGCAGAACACTGGGCCTCGTCGGTATGGGTAACATTGGAAAGGAAGCGTTCAAACTGGCGAAACCTTTCGGGATGCACCATATTACCTACGATCCGTACGTCACACCTGCTGAGGCAGCGGAAGTTGGCGTAGAACTCGTTGACTTGGAGACCTTGATGCGAACCGCTGATTTTGTGTGTGTCTGCTGCCCACTGAACGAAGAGACGCGTGGACTTGTCAATGAGAGACGTATCGGGCTGATGAAGCCGACGGCTTACTTGATTAACACGGCGCGCGGTCCAATCGTTGATCAAAAGGCACTCACAGCGGCACTTCAGAATCGACAGATCCAAGGGGCGGGACTTGATGTCTTTGAGCAGGAACCGATTAGCGATGATGACCCGCTCTTAAGCCTTGATAACGTCATCGTTACGCCGCACAGTATCTGCTGGACGGATGAGTGTTTTGATGGCAACGCCAAGAGTGCGTGTGGGAGTATTATCAAGGTGGCTTCTGGGCAAATTCCATCGTGGATTGTGAATCGGGAGGTTGTAGATAGCCCAAAACTACAACAGAAGTTAGCGCGATAAAACATAGGGGAAACATCATGCTTACAGAACAGCAAATCAAGCACTTTCACACCTTGGGATTCCTGATTTTTCGGCAATTACTCAACCAAGACGAGTTGAACACAATACAGGAAGAGTTTGAAGCGGCGATGGCGGCAGCGTACCGTCATGCGCCATTTGATGGCACGCGCCGACATTGGTTGCCGATGATGGGACCTGAAACGCCATTTTTTACAAGTCTGCCAGAAGATCCACGGTTTTGCGAGGTGGCAGAGCAGCTATATGGTGATGATGTATTTCTCGTTGTTTCGGATGCGAACCGTTATGTCGGCAATACCGGTTGGCATCCCGACCATAATGCGGATCCGACCCAAGACTGCTACGGGGTGAAATTCGCGTATTATCTCGAACCTGTTGATGCCGAAAGTGGTGCGTTGCGACTGATCCCAGGTTCTCATAACAGGTCGCTGCACGACGATCTACGTGAGAATTTGAATACGCTGGGATTGGAGATTTGTGATGTGCCGGGCTATGTTTGCAAATCGGAACCGGGGGATGTGGTCGCTTTTGATATGCGGTGCTGGCACTCAAGTTGGGGCGGTAGTGAAGACCGTCGGATGTGTACAGTGGTTTATTATAATAACCCAAAGACACCTGAAGAAGTTGCTGCCACACGGAATCGGGCGCGGAGCAATGCGAAGAGTCCGGAACACTTTAACCGACCGGGTACACCCCTCTACGATCCACGTTGGGTCGAAAATCCAGCTGGAAGTGAAAGACGGCAACGTTGGATCGATCGGTTGCGTGAATTGGGGTTTTTGGCTACGGTTTAAATTTACTAAGTTTTATAGGAGCGGGCTTGCCTCCGAAGCCTAAAGATTTCGGAGGCAAGTTCAACAGTTAATGAGAAAGAAAAAACAGACAACGATTGACAAGCGAATACTCAAAGCGGAATGTCTGCGAATTACACCGGAGCACTGCGCCCTACATTTTCAAGAGGAGCTGCACAAGAATTTTGAATTTCGCGTAGGATTTATCCACCAAGGTGTTGTTGCACATGTGGAGGAAGTTGGCATCCCTGAGGATCTGGGTGCACACGATGCCGCGAAAGATATTGCTATACCCCGTCTATCTTGTTTCATTGTGCTTGTAACACAGGCGGTACTCCATCATATCAATCGCCTGCCAACCCTATTTAAGCACGCGGTATGGGAAACTGTTGACGATATCATTAATGAGGATGCCGAAATTCCAGAGGTTCTTTTGGTTATTGTTGCCAACTGCATAGAGAAGGCGACGGGCGAAATCAACTACAACCAATTGAAGCGTGAAAGCGTCTTAAACCGGTTATGGAATGGTATCAAGTCCGCTTATGGAGAGAAATACGCGCCAAGTGATATTGAGATTTTCGACAGTTTCTACGAGGAATCTGAGGCGGATCTCGACGGCACAGAATAGCAGCAGTCAATTTGCGGAATTATGCAACCTTTCCTGCTCAGTTCGCGTCACGTAGGTTAAAAATCGAATGAACACTGAGAATTGAGATTTACCCCTAACCGTGATAGCAGGAGGTTCTGATGGAAAATAATGACGTTGCCTTAGTTCACCGCGCCCTTGCAGGTGACGACACAGCCTTCACGACCTTAATGGAAAAGTACCAAAAACAGGTTCACGCGACTGTGTGGCGAACGATTAAGGATTTCCACATTGCTGAAGACATCGTTCAAGAGACTTTCTTGAAAGCCCACCAGAAACTTCCAACCCTTAATGATCCGCATCGATTTTCTGCGTGGCTCAATGCCATTGCGACACGCCGTTGCCTTGCGTGGTTCCGTGAGAAACGGTTGAACACCCAACTTTCTGAAAACATAAGCAGTGCCATGAGACAGAACGATCCGTACTCCGGATATCTCGCGGGAGAACAAGCGGAAATGGCATCGCGAGAACTGCGCGAAATTGTTAGAAAGTGGCTTGCGAAATTGCCTGAAAATGAACGCACTGTCACAACCCTCCATTATTTCGATGGCATGTCCTGCGATGAGATAGCGGCTTTTTTAGGTGTAACCACAAACACTATAAAAAGTAGGCTCAATCGCGCGCGGAATCGACTCAAGCAGAACGAATCTCTGATTCAATCAACGCTCGACAATTTCCAGTTTTTCGCGACGCTGAGCGAGACAATTAAAACCAAACGCAACATTACTGTGCAGATTAAAACGACCACCGAAAACGGTGAACTATTGGGTGAAGGAACCCTCTCTTTAAAAAGAACCGATGCCCTTTTGGGACTTACTGGCTTTAGTTTCGGTTGGGAAGGCAGCAATCCAGTTGCAATTTTGTCAACAACTTTTTTGGCAACCTTTCTTACGCCTTTCCTGTTCAAATTTCCCACAGTTGTAGGGTATACTTGGACACAGGAAGGATTCTGGGACTCACAAGCGAAGACAACCTTAGACAGATACGAACAGATACAAGCCTCCGCTGAAGTTTTCCCAATGTGTCTCAAACACAAAAGCGTTTTTATTGACACAACACCACATCCACAGAACGATATACCCAGAATTATTGATGATGAACGATATGAATTAGATTCTAAACATGCGAACCTTATTGAGAATTTTGTTAACGGGACACGCTACCTGTGGTTTGCCAACGGGGTCGGACTCGTGAAAATGCGCTACGAACACGCCAGTGGTCTCACAACGGAGACGGAACTAATGGAATACAGAGTTCCAGGTAAGACAGAAGGATCTCTGCCCATGCAGATTGGTTCTACATATACATACAAATATCACAATGTTTTTAGCGATAAAACGGTCTTTGAGAAGTGGCGCGTCACTGAAAACTTTTGAACCTGAGCAGCATAACCTTGATTTAATCCTACGCTGAAAAAGAGGAGAAAAAACGTGAAACATATTGTTCTAACTATGCCACTTTTGCTTATCTTCGGAATTACAATTATTGGGTGTCGCGCAATAGTGGCTCCTGAGGTGAGGAGAGCATTAGATTCCGAGTTTTCAATAGAGAAATATACTGGCCCCCAAACGGTTGAAGCCCTTATGGAAGCGTTTGATGCAAGATATAGTTCTCGTGCAGTAAACACAAAGTGGACCACCGCTTCAGAGACTTCCTTTGGCGAAAAACGCCATCTTGAATTTACATTGGCAGATATGGATGCCAAATATCCTCGCGAAGAATGGCTGCAGATGCTCCTCAACAAAGGGATTACCATAGAGAATTTCAAGACTTATAATGAATACCTCAATGTCCGTTCGGATCTAATCTTGAAGGAATTCCACACCAAAGATGATTGGGAAACCATTAAAGTGAAGTATATTGATACCCAGATCCAGAAGTATCAAGACAAGCAAGTCAACTCAGTGGTAGAAGATTGGGTTGTATTAGGTGAAAACAGACTACCTGCTATTCCGGGAAGAATGTATGTACAAAAAACTGAATCAGGGTCTCGCATCTGGCATACGACACGTTCCACATCAAAATCGTGGGATGGAAAGATAGAGACCCTCTCGGTTAAGGGTTCTGAGCTTTCTGAGAAACAGAAGTCCGACCTCTTGAATAACGGCGTGGAACCGGTAGGATGGGAAGTTGTGTATTTGGATGAAAAGGGTAACCGCGTTCCCAGGGACAGATAAATTGGAACTAATAGCTGCAAGTCGTTTGATTTCACGCAATAACTTGATTCCAACGCTTATGGAAAACCATGAACATCGCTACTTGCTGTAGCTGGAGGCAGCGTGATGCTTTGGACAATCGTCAGGAGAGAGATCACATCAAATATTTTAAGTTTCAGATTCCTGATGGGATTGCTCATCTATTTCTCCCTGATCGTGACAAATATCTTCGTTTTGACCAAAGGTTATGAGGATAGACTGCAAAGCTACCAAACGGCTGTGCGAGAAAACGCAGATGAGGTGAAACAGGTCAAGATATACTCTGAATTCGGGCAAACTCACAAACTGAAACTTGACAGAAAACCGAAACTGCTCAGCATCTTCAACGAAGGAATGGACAAAAGGAAGGGAAATACGGTAACAGTGGCGCATGGATACGTTCCGGCTGTTGCCGAACACCACGGTTCTGATAACCCGTATCTAAACATTTTTGCTTCTATTGACTTTACGGTTATCTGTCAAGTTGTGATGAGTCTGCTGGCACTGCTTTTCGCTTACGACGCTATATCGCGGGAGAGGGAAGCCGGAACCTTAAGATTAACACTTTCTTGCCCAATTCAGAGACCTACGCTGCTCTTGGGAAAATACATTGCTGGAATGGTCTCTATATCCTTCCCGCTCGTCGCGAGTTTTGTGGCAGGTTTATTGGTGATACAGTTTTCGCCTTACGCCTCTTTCAGTAGTTCTGATTGGGGGCGGATATTGCTAATCTTCCTTCTATCCATGCTTTACGTGTCCCTCTTTTTTCTTATTGGACTTTTCCTCTCTACTCGGACACACCGCCCCTCTATTACCTTGATGTTCTCAATGTGTGTCTGGGTGCTTCTCGTGCTGATCGTTCCGAATCTGACAGTTTTACTTGTGGAACATACGAGTCCGATTCAATCAGAAGAATCGTATAGGACACAAGCAAGGGCGTTGTGGGGAGAATTTGGCGGTAAAGCCGGAGATTACTTAAAAAAACGAGGGGTTGACCTGCCTTGGGAGCCTGCCGCGCCGCGCCGCTTAGGTGTCACTGAATCAGGAACAGCGTACGGAAGCGGAGAAACAGTTAGCCTGAGGTATTTTAGAAACGAAGACGGTGTGCCGTTTGTCCAAGGATATTATGGATTTAAGGAAAACCTCCGGGCACAATATGCAGACAAGGTATGGCAAATCCGCAAAGCGTATCTTGATGAAAATCCAAACCGGCAGTCTTTATTGGCACTGAACATCTCCCGCATATCTCCAACAGCGGTTTACTACAATGCTGCTGCGATTCTTGCGGAAACAGATCTTGGAAGTTTCCGGCGGTTTATGGAACAGGCTCGACAATATCGCCGTGAATGGGTTGAATATCTGAGAGATGAAAAAATATTCTCTTCACGTCGCTGGTTCACCGGGAAGGATTCCGAAGACCGCCTTGACTTAAGCGGAATGCCCAGATTTAAGGAGCGGGCGGAAGACATCGGAAGCAGTTTGCAACGCGCCTTATTAGATATTATGATACTTGCGGTATTAAATATTTTATTCTTTCTGGGAGCATTCATCTCATTCCTGCGATATGACCTATAGCTTATAAGCAGTTCTGGATTGTCTGTAAAGGAAACGATATGATTTGGCACATAGCAAAACGAGAAATCCTTGACAACCTGACCCGTTTTCGGTTCGCGCTCACGGTGATCTTGGTAATGGCACTGATGGTGATGAATGCCATCATTTTTGTGAGCAGCAAATACCAGCGAAGAATATCGGTGTATTCCCAAGACACCACGGCTGCCGTAGCATCAATGAAAGCGCGAAGTTCCAGCTTAAGCGAGTTGGGTGTAAAGGGGCCAGGGAACCTCTATAAGCAGCCAAGTCCATTAGGATTTATGGCCACAGGTGCAGACGCAAACTTACCAAAACGGGTCACCGGAAACGCTGAATCCGGTGGAAATTGGAGTGCTCCCAATTTTCACTACGTGAGTTCAAACAATTGGTCGCTTGAATATCCACAAGATGTCTTCCGTAAAAATGATACATTGCCAAACTTCACGGAATTAGACTGGACGTTCATCATCGGGTTGGTTATGAGTTTTATGGCAATCCTATTCACTTACGATGCAATCTCTGGAGAACGTGAAACAGGGACACTCAGCTTGCTCATGGCTAACTCGGTATCACGTGCGACCGTGCTCCTGGCGAAATTCATTGGTGCGTTCCTCACGCTCATGATACCTCTATTGATTGGGATATTGCTCAATTTGATGATCGTCAATGCGTCGGAACTGGTGTCGCTTGACGGCAGTGAATGGACGAGAGTTGGGATAATCTTTGTTATTTCTGCTATCTACATCTCAATATTCCTATGGCTTGGATTATTTATCTCAAGTCAATTTTCTAATTCGTCAAGTTGCTTGCTGGTACTGCTGCTCATTTGGGTTGTGTTCGTAGTGCTTATTCCGAACACAATGGGAACATTAACTGGCGGTTTACAGCAGCTCCCCTCAAAGGACGAAGTTTCTCGGTTAAAGCAGGCAAAACTGGATGAAATTGACCAGCGATACGTGGAAAGCAGTAGACTGTTCAAATTTGGTTCGCCATCCGAAAACCCACCGAAAATTGAAGCATTACAAGTGTGGGCTGGCTATTTAACCGAACGCGCTGATGTGAAAAGCAGATTTGATGATGAACACTTGAATAAGCAGTTCGCACAGGTTGCGTTTACGCAACAAATTACGCGGCTATCCCCGGCGGCTATTTACAAATATGCCTTAGAATCTCTGGCAGGCACAGGATTCGCCAGACATAAAAGGTTCGTCCAACAGGCGCGCCGCTATAGGCAGCAATTCGTTGACTTCATCAAATCAGAGGACAGTGCCGACAATGAAAGTTACCACGTCTATTTTGTAAAGGAAGGGTTATCCCAAAAATCGGTTGCTTTTAATAGCATTCCCAAATTTTCAGAGAAACTGACTTTAGGTATCACTTTCAAAGAAGCACTGTTGGACTTGACGTTGTTAGTTTTGCTCGCGCTACTTCTGTTTATGGCGGCTGTCTTGGCGTTTTTACGGAGCGATGTGAAATAGTGGATTTGAACAAGGAGTCGTGATATAATTTTCTGCGGAGGAAATCAGAATCTAAGGAGGAATGATTCATGAAAACGAAATTGTCTGTCTCTACTCTGCTTTTAGTCGGTTTCGTAATTTCTATCACGACGATTCAGTCCGCAACAGCCGAGGACCCAAGAGTAAAAATGGGGCTTGTGGCACTTTGGACCTTTGACAAAGGCACTATTCAAGGAAAAGACGTTGAAGATGTTTTCGGGAACAACAGCGGAACCGTTATCGGCAAACCCGACCAAATCGACGGGTTTCGCAGTGAAGCCTTCGATTTTGACGGTGCTGTTGATTTGATACGAATGGGTGAGGATATCTTCTTCCCTTCTGTGACAATGGAGGCAGTTATTAAGCCGACCCTTGGCACACGAAATCCGATCTATGACAAATACAACTACGGCATCCAGTTACTTGATAACAATAATGTTGGCATCTGGATTCGCGCGGACACGGCGAATGCGGCAAAACATTGGCCCTCCGCTTATGTACCGTTTCCGGCTGATGGCGAATGGCATCATGTCGTTGGGGTTGTTGAGAACAAAAAGTCTGTCCGAATCTACCTGGACGGTGAGTTGAAAAAGACTACCGAAGCCCCTGATCCTATCAGCATCGCTTACGGTGCCGCGCATAAGCCGACAATCGCCTACACACAGCACTTGGGTGGTATCTGGTACGCCGGTGCCATTGATGAAGTTGCCATTTTTGAAGAGGCGTTAAGTGATGCCGATGTGAGGAGATTGCATACATTGGCGTTGGCGGTTGAACCCGTTGGGAAATTGGCGGTAACTTGGGGTACACTCAAGACTCAGGATTGATGTTGGCAATTAAAATATTTGCGATTTTGTCGACCTCGTCTGTTGTTTTGGGTTAATCGACGGCAGGTCGTGGTGGATTGCCCCAGTTGCCGTTTCCGTCTTTTCCACTCACGACGATCCCTTCTCTATCCCATCGAAACGATGCTCGGACATCGGAGGTGCAGTAGCGGAGCGTGAGACCGCAGCGTCGCTTTGGTGAAGGGTTGGCGTTCGAGCCGTGTAAAAGCAGATCGGTATGAATAGAGATTTCGCCTGCTTTGAGTTCAACATCTACAGGTTCACCGTGCGCTTCTGCGTTTTCAACGATTTGACCCAGGACGCTATTTTCGTCGGGTTCACTGCTCCGTGCTGTCAAGTGTCCGAGGTGATGTGAACCTGCGATAAACCGCATCGCGCCATTTTCAACAGTGGCATCGTCGATTGCGAGCCAGACGGTAACGGTTTTAGAGGGTGTGAGGGGCCAATAACCGGCATCTTGATGCCAACCGACGTTCTTTGGATCGTGCGGCATTTTGCAGAAATAGTGCGCGCCCCAGCCGATAACGTCTTCACCAACCAGATCCTTCACACAAGCGACAATGTTTGGATGCGTGAGGAGGTCATAGACTTTCCCATATTTCATGTGTGCGGAGATAATTGAGTAACTACTTCCGCCTTCCGAGAGGACGTTCGCCAATAGCGTGTCAAAATATTGGCGATGTCCACCGATCTCGGTTTCATTGAAGATTGGGATGCCTTTGATATACCCGACACGATTGAAATCAGCCACTTGTTCCTGGGTGAGTACCTTCGGATAGGTAGTGGTGCTTGGGTGGAATTGGAGTTCACGTCCCATTTCAGCGAGTTGTGTCCATGTCGGCATGATTTTGTCGGTTTTGTAATTGACGCTTTGTGTTGCCATAGCTATTTACCTTATCTAAATCAGGACCTACGCAAAATTGAAACACTCACCTATGAACCTATTGGCGAGGTTCCAAACCTCGCCAGCAAATATGGGAAATCTGCGTAAGTTCTATGAATTCTGATTTCATTCTACCACAAACGCAACGAAAATGGTATAATATATTAAATATTCGATTATTGGTTGTCGGTTGTCAGTTATCAAAAAATCTTTTTATGAACAAACCGATTATCTAATTCTCTAAAAACTATATTATAGATTATATTTTGAAATTGAGGCTTTTTAATGGCGCATGCATATACCCCCGGTCTTAAGGTGACCGAGGGGATGACAATTGAAAAAGAACGCCGGCTTCCACTCACAGGCGAGGTCCTTGTGCAAGCCGGTGTAACAGTTAAGGCAGAGGATGTCGTCGCAAAGGCAGATCTGCCAGGCAACGTTCAACTGGTGAATGTTGCGAACCTACTCAGTGTCCCACCGGAAGAGATTGCGGAATACATGCTTAAACCTGTAGGCGAGGTTGTTTCAGAAGACGAGATTATCGCTACGACAAAAGGGCTTTTCGGGCTTTTCAAATCGCAAGCGCGTTCACCAATTGATGGTACGATTGAATCGGTTTCCGATGTTACTGGGCAGGTTATTCTTCGCGAGCCGCCTATTCCCGTTGAAGTCAAAGCTTATACAGATGGCACAGTAACAGAGACCGTTCCGAATGAAGGTGTCACGGTGGAGACTTACGGCACCTATATCCAAGGTATTTTCGGGATCGGTGGTGAAACAGTGGGCAATTTAACCGTTGTTGCGGAATCACCGAGCGATGCATTGACCGCTGAACAGATACTGTCAGAACATAAAGAGAATATTTTGGTTGGTGGTTCGTTGGTCACAACGGCGGCGATTCAGCAAGCCATCCAGCAAGGTGTGAAGGGTATCATTGCTGGTGGTATTGATGACGCGGACCTGCGAGAACTGCTCGGTTATGAACTCGGTGTCGCGATTACGGGTTCTGAGGAGATTGGGATCACACTTGTTATTACAGAAGGGTTCGGGAGTATCTCGATGGCGGAGCAGACCTTCACACTCCTGAAAGCGCGAGAAGGCATGAAGACTTCCATCAACGGTGCGACACAGATTCGCGCTGGCGTCGTGCGTCCGGAGATCGTGATTCCGCTCTTGTCAGAGGCTGAACGGACAGCTGCTGATGCTGAGGACGGTGCTTCTGAAGGTATTCTGGAGGTTGGCAGCTCGGTGCGGATTATCCGGGAACCGTATTTCGGGCAATTGGGACGCGTCACGGAGCTGCCGGTGGAACTTCAAAACTTGGAGACAGAGGCACGGGTACGTGTATTGCGTGTTGAACTTGCAGATGGTCAACAAACGATATTGCCGCGTGCTAACGTCGAAGCGATTGAGAAATAAATAGTTGTCAGTTGTCAGAGTGTACAACGACAGAATTTAGTTGTATTCGCTGTTACAAGGTGGATGAGATGGACGCTTTTGTTGTCCATCTCACGGAGAATTTTTAGGTTATCACAGAAGTAGATTTACTTGTCCTTAGAATCATTTCCGATGTTGATCGATTCAAGTTTATCGAGTTCTATCTTAATTTCTGCTACAAGATCCGCGTTACCAGTCTTCTCTGCTAGTTGTAACGCAGTTTGGAAATCCTGTTTTGCGTCACTAAGTTCTTCCATTTTGGACTTCTGTTCGCCCCGATTGTAGTAAGCAATAACATCATCAGGGGCTAACTCAATCGCCTTATCAAAATCAGAAATCGCTTCATCATGTTGCCCAAGTTCAGACCTCGTATTACCTCGATTGTTGTAGATACGCGCCTCATCAGGGGCTAACTCAATCGCCTTATCAAAATCAGAAATCGCTTCATCATGTTGCCCAAGTTCAGACTTCGCATTACCTCGATTGTTGTAGATACGCGCATCATCAGGGGCTAACTCAATCGCCTTATCAAGATCAGAAATCGCTTCATTATGTTGCCCAAGTTTAGACTTCGCATTACCTCGATTGTTGTAGACCCCTGCCTCATCAGGGACTAACTCAATCGCCTTATCAAAATCAGAAATCGCTTCATCATGTTGCCCAAGTTCAGACTTCGCAAGACCTCGATTGTTGTAGACCCCTGCCTCATCAGGGGCTAACTCAATCGCCTTATCAAAATCAGAAATCGCTTCATCATGTTGCCCAAGTTCAGACTTCGCATTACCTCGATTGTTGTAGACCCCTGCCTCATCAGGGGCTAACTCAATCGCCTTATCATAATTAGAAATCGCTTCATCATGTTGCCCAAGTTCAGACTTCGCAAGACCGCGCAATCGGTAGGCACCTGCGTTATTTGGATCTAAACGAATCACCTCATCATAATCAGAAATCGCTTCATCATATCTCTCTAAGCTGGACTTCGCAGCACCCCTACTGTTGTATGCTTCGGCAAAATCTGGGTTCAACTCTATTGCCCTGCTATAATCTCTTATGGCAGAATCGGACGCACCTTTGTTTCGATAAAGAATACCGCGAATGTAGTATGCTTCTGCCAAATCTGGGTTTAATTCCGTCGCTGTGCTACAATCCTTTATAGCAGAATCTTCCTCGCCTCTAGCATAGTAAACAGAGGCACGACTGAGATGGAGCAAGGCAAGTAACTGCTTATCAGGTTTCAACGATATGCCTTGGGTGTAGTAGCCGATTGCCTCCTCCACCTTGCCCTCCCGATATGCATCAAAACCGCGGAGCAAGTAATACCGGGCATCAGGTTCAATATACGCTTTGTTTTGTGCGCGTTGGCTCGCGAAGCCGTCAAAGTCGGGGAAAAGATTCCCTTCAGTAATACCTGCTGATTTCTCCAAGGAGTTCCTGATATTCTGCTTGCCGTTTTTCAAAATTACGCATTCTGCCGCCGGTTCGATCCTGCCACCACCAAATAGGAAAATGGATTGCTGCGCAAGCATACGGTTCTTCTGGTAATTAGGCTGCCACTGATAGAGTTGATATCCCTTGTCTTCAATCGGTGTGAAAAAATAATCAATATTTTTCTCTTGTGATAATTCGGAAGTTACCGGTTCAAATGTGACTTGAGAACTAATGTCCACAGCAAAAACTTTGCCATTTGCTGCTCCGCCAGAACCCTCTCGACATGCCATCCAGAGTGCAACAAGGGGATTTTGGGTAAAGTCTATCAAGCAGGTGGCTGCCCCGCGATGTTGAAGTTCAGCAAGCAATTCCAAGTCCTTCATGTCCGTGCCGTGTCCTTGGCGGTGGGCATCTTCAATCATTTCTTCATTGATTTTGAGCAGCTTCTCAGGAGTTCCATCCCCTTGTTTTTTGAAGTTACCATCTTTATCCTTCAGACGACGATAAGTGGACGCTTCTATTATATATTTCTCATTTGAAACACCTCTGAATACATACTCTCCATCGTTGAATTGCTCCGCCCATTCCATAAAGCTTTTCAGCGTTTTGACACGTTTTGATTCTTTTTTTGCCATTTAGATTAATACACCTTCCAATATAAAAAATTATTCAATCGTGAATGACCAACTCATAACACGACTACGATCTACTTTTCATTAGCATCTTCGGTAACGCCTATTTCTGCAAGAAGGAGTTACCGCCCGTTGTTGATGGATAAATCAGTTAAAGATGGAAACCGCTTTTTCACCTTATCTATTGTATCATGCAAAAATTGAGGTATGCAATTCAAATTTGGTTATTATCAGCAAATTTCGTATTGATGGTCGTAAGGGACACAATTTTTGTATCAAAACCATCAAAATCTTAAGAATGTCTTTATTGAGACGTGTCTGAAATACAGACCACACTAGGTTATTCAAAATGTATAATTAATTGTGGGCTTACTATAATGGACAGACACAATGACGAACTTCTATGTTGAAATTTCTGTTTACGATTGAGACGCATTGTTGTTATAGATAAATTCGTAAAGTGCGCGGAGATCTTGTACTGTTGGACCTCGGTGACATACTAATTGTGAATACTGGGGATAAGACGTGAAACTGTATTCTGGAACAATGGACCTTACATCTTCTTCCGTTACATTGCAGAAAGTGAGTCTTGGACGCGACGAAAAGAGATTAATACCAAAAAGTCGTCTATTCCTTGAAGAAAAGAAAATGTGTTTTACAGTAAATTCGTGGGTTAACTCCCATCCGTGTTCCTGAAAAAAATTCTTTAATTCTGCACCTAACCTATATAATTCTCCATCTCGGTTTTGTGTTTCATAGCGTTTTTCTAGAAATTCATGGACTAACCCTTCAAACTTTTCTGCTGTCCATCCTCCGTCAACGTCATCATCTTCAGGTTCCGCTGGAATGGCGAGGTTAAGCATCTGATTCGCCAGATTATCCATCTGCTCCGTGAGGTTAAGCATCTGTTCTGCGAGTTCAAGTATCTTGGTGGTTGTTAGTTGAGGCACTTGCGTTTCATTTTCATCCATGGTTCTTTCTCTCCTTTTGCCGTCACAGAAAAATTGTAGTATTCGATCAGTTTACGTTAGTTATGAGCAAATTTCGTGCCAAGGACTGGAAAGCACATAACATCTATCGGGAAATCACTGAAATTCTACGGAGATTCTCACTACGCTGGGTCTAAAATACAGACATACACTGGGTAAAAAAAAAAGAGGGTAGCGTCCCAGGTGTCGCATAAGAAACTATGGTGGGAGCTGTTTACAATTTTGTCCCTATTGTCAATCACGCAAAAATTGCGTGATATAGTGGATCCCGAAAATAAGTTTACATTTTTTGAGATTTATGTCAGTCTTTATGATTATGACTTATTCAACAGATTTGCGCAAATGCGTGCTTGATTTCATCAATGAGGGTGGCAGTAAAGCAGAGGCTGAACGGA
>JAJDTM010000043.1 GCA_022827185.1 Candidatus Poribacteria bacterium | reverse complement strand
CTTTCAAGTGCTTATCTCTTAAGGCTCAAAGCACACGGTATTGAGATTTCAGTCGCTCGCAGAGGGTGTCCTTGGGAGAACGGATACGCCGAAAGGTTGATCCGAACGCTCAAGGAAGAAGAAGTTCACCTCAATGATTACGAAGATATTACCGAGGCTCGAGATCGCATCGGGCATTTTATCACACAGGTGTATCACCAGAAACGCCCCCATTCGGCGTTAGGGTATTTGACACCTATGGAATTTCAACAGCAAACCTTCTCTTAACTTTGCTAAATTATGGTCTAAATAAAGGGTGGCACTTCAGATCGTTGTAGATGGTTTTGGTTGAGATGTCGTGGTGCTTTCGGAGATAGCCCAATAGTGCCAACTTTAAGTTTGCAGGGATATACACAACTTTATCCTTATCTGGTGTAACAAAACCCTGTGGTGCTATAACGAAGATGCTTTTCTGGATCTCAGCGCGTCGAATCGTCCCGGATGGTTTTTCGACTTCGTATCCGTAGTCTTTGTCTTTAGATTTTTTGGGGAGTAAGATGACTCTGCCCGATTGTCGGGGCTTTCCATCACAGGCGAAAAAGAGTGCTACCAGGTAGTCCGTCGTAAAGTCAATTAGATTTGTTTTATCTCCATAGTGCTGAAGTGTGGCGAGGAGTTCAAAGTCGCCTATTTCGTCAGGGATATATTCCCTTGCTTCCGTGAGGATTTGCTGTTGGACAACTTTTATATCAAAGTGCTCTGCTCCAATGTCAAGGTACTGGCGATAGAGGCTCTGAGGTAACTCTTCCATAGTAAGGGTGTTCCTCATGATGTGCAGGCTCACCGCGGTAGATATAGTCACCATCAGCGGATTTTTTCGCGATCTCGTTTATCTTTTCTAAAACCTTGTCAAGATCCGGCTGTTGAGAGGATCCGTTGTTTTCAGCTTCTGTTTCCATAGATTTATCCTTTGGGTGTGAATTGTAGCATAACCTGACACTGTATCAGGCATATCGTTTTTGCTTACGAGAAAGGATCATGCCCATCATAACGATACCGACGACGCAAACGAGTATCCAATTCGTTCTGAAGAACTGCCAAAAGACGTTAAACCCAATCCAAATCAACACTTCAAGGGCGATGATAGCGAACGTTTTGCCGCTATGGGTATTGCGTCTCGCTCTACTGGCATGTTGCTTTTTGAGTCCGCGTGAAATTCGGTTTGAAATGAATAAGGTGCCAAGGACAATTGCAAGAAAAATATAATTAACAGTTTTTCGTTCTTCTGCTTTTGCGGTGGATCCGCCAAGCGGTGTTGGGAGGGAATAGGCTTTAGGGGTCTGGCTGGTAATGCCTAACTGTTTCATTTTAGCACGTTGCGCTGCTGTGAAAGTGGTTTGATTAAACGTTTTTTCTGTATTTTCGCGGGCTTTTTCAAAGATTTCTTTCCAGGTCAGAAAACTATCTTGATTTTCATCTGGGTTGCTGTCTAATGCCTCAATGAAGCTCCTGGTAAACCATCCACCTGTCCGGGCGTTACTCCATCCATATTGTCCTTCAGTCGCCCCTGTCACATGCAAAAATCCTTTGTGTTCAAGAAACAAGTTCCGTAATACGCGTTCAGTGAGGCGTGTCATGCTTCGGCTGCTTTGAAGTGTAGGCTCTATGTCTGTTTGAACGAGACTGCTACAGCAATCTGTGATAAGGATCGTTAATCGGTGTGATTTCACTTGCTTTATCGCATCAACAAGTTCTGAACGGAAAAGCCATTTTCCTTCGGTGGCGAGGAAAGTTTGCTGATTGCGGTTCATGCCACCGTGTCCTGCATAGTAAATGAAAAGGACATCATCGGTCGCTATGCTAACATTTTGTACCCACTGCAAAACTTTATCACGCGTTGCAGTGTCTTCGGAGCTCAGCAAATTTGTTATTTTAACTTCGCAGATTCCACTTTGAACGGACGCGAGGAGCTGCTTAACCCTTTTCCTATCCACCTCTACATTGTTTCCAATTGTGGGGTCGTCATCCATGATTACTAAGAGCGCCTGAACGGTTTGGGCATCGGCAGCTGCGACGCAAAGTACAGCACTTAACACACAAACGACTGATACAAACAGATACACAGACTTGAAAGTGGTCATCATCTAAAGTGTCCTTCCTCATTGATTTTCGGCACCTAACACATATAGGGGAACCTCGTTTAGCTGTTCAGCGAACCGATTGCCTCAACGTTGGACAGGGATTGGAAACCGAATGTGTTTTATTTCAATTTTTCTTTTTCCCACTATGTCCGTAGGAATGAGGTAGTGGTCTTCAAATTCGGTTGCATCTTCCGTGTAAATCCACGCTTCATCTTGGAAATATTCCAGCGCGACGAGCCGTGTGCCCCAACCTGCGGGAGGTTTAGGGCGATCTGCTGCAACCTTATCACGTGGAATCCTGTCTCCGATCTTTTCTCGAAGGCTGTCGTTGAAGATGTAAACTTGAACGTGTGTATCCGATTTTATGGAAACTTTTTCAACTTTCGCTGGATACATATAGTCGCCTTCTTCTAATAGGATGATTTCTAAATTCATGTCATTCTCACTACAGGCACTTACGAATAGGATTAGCAACAAGATAAGAACGCTCAAAACAGATGTGTGTGTGTGCATAAAACCATTCATGCGGGATCAACCCTTTGTCTAAAAACCTCTAAAACTTTATCCGATTTGTCATACGCGGCGAATGAACCCGACAAAAGTGTGAAAACAGGATGCTTCCAGTGCCTTATCCCTTTAAAATTTCAAGTGCCGCCCTTTTCAGGAATCTTGCTGGAAATTTCACAATATTCGCCAGTTTTGCTTCATCGTAGCCGTTACAGAGTGATTCAATTTGTAGTTTCGCTAAATCGCTAAATTCAGGATCGGCTTTCAAAGGCTCAGGTCTCAACGACGGCAGTTTATGGACTTGCTCAAGGAGTCTGTTTGCTCTACCGTATCGCTCAAATCTCCGCTGAAAGTCGTGGAGATCCTCCGCAAATTCATGAGAAACGATAGCACGCGAGGCATACACCAATCTACCGAGTTCTCTGAGCCGAATACCTAAATCTAAATCCTCGCCGCCTGCCTCGCCAAACGCTGTTGAGAACCCCTCTAACTGATGGAAGACAGGCGCGTACACTAAAGCATTGGCAGTGATAATCGCTTGCGGAATTTCTTCACCGCGCGGTCCTAACTCTTGTTCAAAAGGCGGATTGAGGATACCCATCTCTGTCATGTACCGATTTATTCTGCCGGAGCCTTTACCTGCAACAGTCCCGCATACCGCGATGATTGACGCACTGCTGCTTTCTTGAGCGTTCACGAAATGGGTGATGAGGTTCCTGACATGCTCGCATCCGCAGTCCGTAAAATAGATCCAGTCGCATGCTGTCCCCGGATTTTCAGCACCCCGATTCCGGGCATACGCGGGGCCCCTATTGTTACGATAGTTGACGATCTGTATCGGATACGATTTTAACCAGCTCGGGACGCTCGTATCCGCGTTATCATTAGCAACGGTGATCGCCCCTGGACGTGGCGTCAATGCTTGTAAGCTCTCCAGTGTGACTTTCAGGCCCCCCCAATCCTTATAGACGGGGACGACGACGCGAATTTTTCTCGGATCAATTTTGGGTGACCTAACAGACACCCGACTCGGCCGAGGCGGTAAGGGTAAAGTGTGATGCGTTGCGCCCATAAACTAAGCCTTTCCTATAAAAGTTTGAGGGTTTCTTCACTTTATGAATCGAAAGCAGCGAAGAACGGCAACATCCCCGATAGATACGTTTATCCGTGTCTTATGGGGTCAGGCCCAAAACGATTGGGGCCTTTCGTGCCTCTCATAAAACCTAATTCAACCAATGCCCATAATTGACCAATAATTGGGATAAAAGCAAACAGGATCCACACTGCTGATTTGTTTCGGTCATGCCAGCGTTTCGCAGCCACTGCTAAAACTATCCACACTAACACCACTAAGGTGATGAGATAGTGTGAAACTTTCAGAGAATCCGGATCAAAAAGTTCGGGGTCAACAGCTTCGAGAATCACAAGGATGATACCTATAAGCAGCTGCATCAACCACCAAATGCCTCTCCCGATCCGACCTTTAAATGAAAAACAAATTTTCGCGAAATTCAATAGACTCCTCCTTGCGTCGTCTGTCTGTTCAGCGTGTCCTCTCCAATTTATCTGCTAAACGCTAAAATCCCGTGTTGCGATTATTTAGGTAGAATCCTGTTGATTACGGCTTGAATATCGCCGAGTTTAAATCCTTTCATCAGACCTTTTTGTAAACCTTGTTGTGCTAATTCGAGTGCTGCACGAACTGCCTCCCTATCAACTGTCTTTGCTTGATAGACTATTTTTTCCGTGGGTTCACCAATAGGAATCCCATCATAGAAAATTTGCGCCCGATACCCCGCCACAACCTTATCGCTGAATAGCTTGTCTTCGTAATAGATGACAGGTTCGCATTCAACCTTAACCCTTCTTTCGTTGAGTTTTCGATGCCCAATGATCGCCAATACGACGATGAGAAGGATGATGACTATTTGCAAAACCAAAATGACTGTTAACATTTATCCACCTCATTTGGATCGCGAGCGATACCGAATGTGTCTTTCAGCTCTCCAAGATTTTTAACGAATGTTGCCCCCGCAATTTTCGCCTTAACATATCGCGTGATAATAACAGCGCGTCCTTGACGTAAAGCGCGATTTGCGGTCGCGGACGATCCTGATCGCTCGGTAGCCGCTATAATGATCGTTTTTTGAGAAAGCCCAATGATAATTTCATTTCGCCTTAGATAATGTCGCGGAAAGACTTTTGAGAAATCGTCCGCATATTCAGAAATGACCGCGCCTCCTGCATCAAAGATTTCTTGAGCCAATCTTTTTCGCGGTTGAGATCGCAATAATTTTCGTGTTTGGCGGTAGGTTTCCGCGAAAACGAAGGGCTTTCGGCGGTTTTCGGATTGCTCTCAAAAGTTCTGGGTAGTCTGTAGCGTCCAGTCCAATTTCTCGCACTTCGGATGCGTCAAAATGCTTCACTGTACTCTCTCCGATCGTTTACGGTTGAATAGGGGTACTACCTCTCAAACAAGCGGCGCAATTTTCGACGCGAGTTCCAGATAAATCTGTTATAAAGTCTAACTCCGCGTCTTAATTGCTTCTACCTCAAGTTTATTTAACAATCAAGAGTACAACGCCGATTACGGTAATTCCGCCAACGGCTACGGCTATACCTATAAACCATTTTAATCTCGTTTCTAATCTGTCTATTTTACTGTTGAGATCCTCTTTAACATCGTCAATCTTCTTGTTGAGACGTGATTCAAACTGCTCGAGACCCTCAACAATGAGGTGTTCCATTATACCTAAAATCTCTTGCATCTCTTCAGAAGACTCAGAAGACTCTGTTGCCTCACCCTCATCTGTTTCCTCACTCTCCATATTTTCTATATAATCTCTAAGTTTTAACTTCAACCCTTCAGCAATGGAATAACGATCAATCTCCAACAGGATTTCTTCTTTAGTTTTGCCTTGCGCTTTTAACTTCTTAAGCACCCTTTTGAAGACCCGCTCAAATCCAAATTTAGAGGTTACTGCTGCGATGAATCCCGACAGAACTATAGCACCAATTCCGCCGATCATTCCGAAAGGACCTCCGAGAGTCGCCAACCCAGACACGATTGCCGCGCCACCATACCAAGGTGAGCCTGCCATTGCCCCAAGCAATACGAGCCCTGGAACTCCCAATCCGGCAATTTTTTCCACCACCTCGTCTATCGGAATATTACGTATTAGCACGTCGCGCCAATTAAAATTCATGAATGAATACCTCACACTGTGTTCTCAAAGTTCTCAAATTAGACCCGCTCCATTCGTAGAGGACAAGTTTCCCTTATTTCTTCAAAAACTCGGAAATCTTCGCATCAATTTCCTTACCATATTCTCCTCTCATTTTCTTTAGGACGCGGTTTGACACTGCCACTCCTAAAACTGAAAACTTTAGTGCCGCATAGCTGTCTGTCGGTGCCATGCTAAAGCCTCTGGCGCGGGACAGTATTCACGCCCGCTCGGCAACCATATCTGCTTATCACGCAATCGTGCTAACGTCGACGTTGTGGGTCCATGTTCAGTCATAGCGGGTGATACGACAACCTGGTAAGTCTCGCTTACAGAAATTAAGCCTGCATCAAAATCCCAATGATGCAACTTGTGTGTTGTCATTCATTATAAACCCTTCCCAGAACTTATCCGATTTTGACGATCCCCGTAGTGGTTTCGTCGTCTCGAAGTTTTGAAAGGTCATACCCGCGTCGTTGGAGTTCTAAAAACAGTGTTTCATCTGCTATCACTGTCATTACGAAGACAGCGTCACACTCTGAATATTTATATAATGCCCGATCAAGGGCGCGCATTGAAACATCATAGTGCTTGGCTTTCGCACGGCAGAGATTAACATATTTCCGCCAGAACGGTTCGTCGTAGTTAACTTTTTGGTTATCAATACCGATGGTGCGAAGCGCGTGCACATCGAGGATCGGGTATTTCTTTCGGTCATAGAGGTGTAGGATCACAGATGCGACGGACGCTGCGACACCGTATATTTCTTTTAGTTTTTTGATTTTCTCCCAATCGTCATCAAGACCGAACGCTTCGCCGGTGATCTTTTCAATAAGCCCCGGTGGGTTTTTATCTATCTTACTGGGGACAAAACGGTCTTTCCACTTCGCCATCTGGCGCAATTCAGATTGGCTCAGATAACCTTCGGGGGTTTCAGGTGTCTTGCGCGTTTCTACTTTTTCTTTCAGATCTATAACGGCTTGTTCTTGGTCTCGCCTTCTTTCGGATTGATTTTTAAGGTAGCGCGCCTCCCAGTCAAGAATTTCTTTCTGAGTCGTAAATGGAAAATGCATTTTGTGTTCTGATGTCATAAAGTCTTTCCTTTTTCCCACATTCTATCATTGCGTTTAGGGTCGTACAATCTGCTGTTGTTTCAGCATTTCGATTTCTTCTCGAAGTTCTTGATTGATTTTTTCTTGTGAGTTGTCTTTAACGCTTCGCCAGCCCATCATGATTGTCAAAACGACTAAAGGGATACCTATGAGTGCTATCAAAGCCACAAGAATACCGATGAGCCATACGACAGGCGTTTTCAAACTGTCTCTTTTTCAAAACAAACCTTAGAAATCAAAAAAAAAGAGTCCCCTATCGGGAAGTTGGGGACTCTCTAAGGACTTGGCACTATTTTTTCGATGGCTTTTCTGGTGGTGCTGGAGGAGGTTCCCTGAACTGCTCACCACGCGACTCGGCTTGCTTTCTGCGTCGATCCCATTCTGCGACCTCTTTGTAACCTCGTCTTTCGCCTTCGCGATAATTTGTTCTTCTCTCTTGAAAGAGTCTCTGATACGCTGAAACATATTCCTTCCTCAAAAAGTGTGAGCATTGTTGCAGCTGACATTATTTTTGAGATATTATAGGCTACGGTGTAAAGTGAGTCATTTGATTTATCCCTCTGCTATGGTGGTAGGAGGGTGGCAGAAACAGCGTGCGCTGTTCGTAGCAGTGCCACCCAAACTGGTTTAAAGAGTATATCAGAAAGTCGAAAATTAGGCAAGTCGTTTTTGACGCAATATCAGGTTGCTAAAGACTAATAACCCCTTTTTTGCGTTGAAGGACAGCATCATAAAACCGCATCGTACCAACGCAGTCTTGGATACTCGATACCGGTTCCCGACCCTCACGAATAGCGTTGGCAAATTCAGTAAGGCTGATACCATCACCCGTCAATTCGCCATTGCGCTGATCAGAAAAGTTGGAGGTAAAGCTGTTCCCAGATTCAGTGAAATGCTGCATACCCCACAACCCGTCTAAAACGATATATTCGTGCTGTCCAGTGATTTCGATATAGTCATAATTCCGCTGCCATAACCGTTGGCTGCTCAGCTGCAAACTTCCCACTGCACCGTTGGTATATTCTACACTCACAGCGAATGCCCCTTGTCCATCAACCTCGTTGTGAAAAACGCAGAGTTCTTTTACATCCGCACCAGCGATGTGTCTCGCCAGATCGAAATGGTGAATCGCAAAATCGAGCAGATAACTTTTGACTGTCGGGTATTTCCCACTACAGAACGAGCAGAAAAGTTGTGTAAGCTGCCCAAAGGATTCGGTCTGCATAATCCGTCTCGCCTCACGCACACCGAGGCTGAACCGCCGTTGGAAGTTCACCATGAGCGTCTTATTGTGTTTTTCTGCGGTTTCTGCCAAAGTGATCGTTTCTTCAAGAGATGGCGCAGGCGGTTTTGGTGTGAATACATGATATCCCGCCGCGAGCGTCTCAAGCACAAGCGGCTGTCTTGGGTCAGGTCCCATGGAGATAATCACTGCTTCGAGGTCTTCTTTTTCAAACATTTCGTGCCGATCGGTGTAATATCTACCTGTACCGAATTTACCAGCAGCGTCTTTGGCACGATTTTCGTCTGCATCACAAACGGCTTGCAATGCGACTGGGGCGAGATGAAGTGCGGGATAAATGGTGTGCCGTGCGAAACCACCGGCACCGAGAAATCCAATCCGAAGAGGTTCCATATCTGTTTCCTTTTTGGCTGGCAGCCGTCAAAAAATTAAAAGACATTATATCGTAGGGGCGAGGTCGCCTCGCCCGTTGCCATACATAATGTCTAAAGCTTATACCCAGTTTAGCACAACCTTGGTGCATTGTAAAGACAATTTTGTTTCAGGCAACACCACTCAGCCCTCCCGAAAATCTGCTAAATTACCTTGCAATTTTGGCGTACCCAAGCACAAAAATCCGCGTAATCCGCGATTCAGACAACCAACAATGGAAATTTCGATTCAACCTAATTGCGAAAATCAAGTCAAAAGATAAAGCGTAAAATTTCTGATTGCTGCGATTATAATACACAGAATTTGGATGGTACAGAAAAAAGAATGTCTAAACAGGTAGGTGACCAACGGCGGAACTTCCGATTTGCGCTGCTGCAAGGTATCTTCATGCGAATTAACCTCGCGTTTGCGGATTCCGCGACAGTGCTTCCTGCTTTTATCCATAAATTAAGCGGTTCCGACTTTCTGGTGGGTTTAACCGGTTCAATGATGACGGCAGGATGGATGTGGCCCCAACTATTGATGTCCAACCTACTGGAACACCGTCCACGCAAAATGCCGTTCTACGTGCTCGGTATGAGTGTCCGCGTTTTGGCATGGCTCGCCATCTTTTTCTGCACCATCACAATCGGTGAGCGAAACCCGATGTTGCTCGCCGCCTGTTTTCTCGGATTCTATTTCTTATCCTCCTCCGCCATGGGTGTTTCGACGCTGCCTTACATGGACATCGTCTCTAAATCCATAGAACCGCAGCGGCGCGCCGGTTTCTTTAGTCTACGGCAGCTGTACGGCGGGTTTTTCGCGATCTGGGTCGGATTCCTCGTGCGTGCTGTTCTCGGAAACGAAGACGAATTTACGGGGATACTCGGGAGTATTACGCAAATCTTCAAAACGTTTACCATGTATTTCATCGGTTCCATCTGTAATCTACAGACGGATCTCGGTTTTCCGCACAACTACGCCTTCCTTTTCATCTGTTCGGTGACTGCAGCGTTCCTCTCATTCGTCAGTTTCTTAGGTGTCCGTGAACCGATTCATCCTGTCCACCCGACACGGCAACCCATCTCACAACATCTAAAACAGGGACCGCACTTCCTCCGGACAGACCCAAATTACCGACGCTTTATTCTTTTCCGCGTCTTTGGGCATTTCTCCGGGATGGCATCCCCCTTCTACATCCCCTATGCCCTGAACGAACTTGGACTTTCTGAGGCAACGATAGGTTTTTTTATCGTCTGTTCCGCTTTGAGCGGTGTGATTTCAAACACAATATGGGGATATGTCGGTGAAAAGTATGGCGTCCGATGGCTCCTGATTATCACCGCAGGCTTGATGGGGATCCCTCCCGCTATCGCATTTTCTTCCGGGGCATTGCCTGTCTCGTTACAAATGCCAGCCTTTTTACTGATTTTCATAGTCGGCGGCATTTTGGGGAACGGCATGATGGTCGGTTTTATGGCATACATGCTGAATATCGCACCCCCACGGAACCGTCCGACTTACATCGGTTTTATGAACACATTACTCATGCCTGTGAGTTTCGCCCCAATGTTAGGCGGACTTCTACTTTACGTACCGCATGTCGGTTATCGATGGTTGTTCGCTATCTCAATCGGCATCTCTATCGCCGGTTTCCGCATCGCTACCGGCTTGCAAGAGATTATGCATGCTAACGAAGTAGAAACTGAAACCGAAGCATAATACCTTATCGCTCTCTCCTTTCTATATCCTTAGGACTTACGCATTTCCTCTTAAAGTCCCCCTGATAAGGGGGATTTAGGGGGTTTAAAATATCGTAATTATTGCTTTTTACGTAAGTCCTAATCCTATTGCTCGATTTTCGGACCGTTATTTTTCTACGGCATATCTTGTAGTTGTTGTGGTATACTTAAAAAAAGCACAGAAATCGCTCGCGATCCCTCACAGATGGCATCTATAGTGAATCCTATGTAGCATAAACTTCTAGTTTGTGCCAGTCTGAATGCCCGTTAGCGGCATTCAGACTGTTTGAGAGTGCCCAATTAATTATAGGTTTTACTATAATTCCCCTAAGAGGAACCTGACTGCATGAAACGCACTTCATTTCTCATCCTTTTAACACTACTTATCTTTTCAACGCGATACCTACCGATCAGTTCCGCCCAAGATTACACACAATGGGCTTTACCCGAAGGTGCCAAAGCCCGCATCGGTAAAGGCGAGATCAATGATATGCAGTACGCCCCGGATGGCATGCTATTAGCAGTTGCCGGTTCTGTCGGCATTTGGCTTTACGATGCCGAGACCCTTCAAGAACTTGCATTGCTAAAGAGAGGTAAGTACGATGTTGATAATATAGCGTTCAGTCCGGATAGCACAACCCTCATAAGTGGAAATTCTGACGATGTCATGGTGTGGGATGTTGCCACAAGAGAACACAAGCGAACATTTGAAAATGTAGGTGGTTCCGTCGTACTTAGCCCGGATGGCGTGACCCTCGCGAGCGAAAATTACAAGGGAATCCATCTGTCGGATGCTAAAACAGGGAGGCAAAAAAAAACAATCGATGCACGTCTTAAGTATAGGTCCAGCATGTTGTTCAGTCCCGATGGGCAAACCCTTGCAAGTGTGTATTCGAGTGGATCAATTCCACTATGGGATACGAAGACTGGAAAACTCAAGAAAAAACTCACAGGACATACGAAAGACGTTTATAGTTTGTCGTTCAGCCCCGATGGAAAAACGCTTGCAAGTAGCGGTAGAGATCATACCATTTGCTTGTGGGATGTAGAGACTGGAACACTTCAGAAAACGTTTATAGGACATACGGAGACTGTCTATAGCGTCTCCTTCAGTCCTGATGGACGAACCCTCGCAACTGGGGGTGGAGACAAAACTATCCGTCTATGGGACGTGAAAACTGGAAAACTGAAGAAAACACTGGCGCATACAGATCAGGTCAATCACGTGTTGTTCAGCCCCGATGGAAAAACGCTTACAAGTGCCGATTCACACCATACGATTCGTCTATGGAATGTAGAGACTGGAAGACTTCAAAAAACGCTCATAGGACATGGCACCTGGATAGTTGGCACCTCGTTTAGTCCCGATGGAAAAACACTCGCTACCATGAGTCGGGATGAAACCATCCGCTTGTGGGATGCAAACACCGGACAACATAAAGTGGACTTAACGGGGCAACACGTAGAGAATATCGGTTATTTTGAAACCGTGTCTTTTAGTCCGGACGGACGCACGCTTGCTGCTGTGAGTGGGGAAAAAACCGATCTCTCAAGTTTTTCAGAGTACACAGCGCGGGACATCGCGCGTAAAAATGGAGACACAGCCATCTACCTATGGGATACGGATACTGGAAAACAAGAGAAAATCCTCACAGGGCACACCGCGCCTGTTGAAAGTGTGTCATTCAGTCCGGACAGGAAGACCCTCGCGAGCGGGAGCGCGGATAAGACAGTTCGTCTATGGGATATCGCTACTGGAAAGGAAAAAAGAGTACTCATAGGGCATACGGCGAGTATCACGAGTCTCTCATTCAGTCAGGAGGGTGCAATACTTGCAAGTGCGGGGTTGAACGGGAATATCCGCTTGTGGGATGTAAATACTGGAGCACATGAAAGCACACTTACAGGACATGCAGCAGAGGTAAGAAGCCTTTCGTTCAATCCTAATGGCGAAATCCTCGCAAGCACAGGTACGGACGGTACCCTCCGCCTATGGGATACAAACACCGGCGAGCAAGAGAAAATTCTCGCGGGGTATAAAGGGTCTTTTTGGGGTGTGTTGTTCAGTCCCGCTGGCGAAATCCTCGCAAGTCAAAGTGGAAGTTCACGCGTGAGTATCAGTTTATGGCGAGAGATTTGGCTATGGGATGTCATCAAAGACCAAAAGAAGAAAACCCTCACCGGACATCTGCGGGGCATCACCAGCACTTCATTCAGTCCCGATAGACAAACACTCGCAAGTGCAGGAGAAGACGGGACGGTGCTGCTGTGGGATTTGACAACGATACTTAACACAACAGACAAGACAAAGTGATGCAGATGTTTTTGAGTTAAAAGGAGAATTTTGCGATGGAAAAAGGAATGTTTATCCTTATCGGTTTTGCGGTCGGTATCGTTTCGGTTGTTGTGATGAGTATCCTTTCAAAGCGTATGAGAAAAGTCCTATTCGTTATAGGGATCGCGATCTGTGTAGCGTTCGGCATTGTTTGGATTGTTCTTATCGTGAATATTATTCCGAAACCTGTTAATACAAACGGAATCAATGATGTCCAGTATTCCTCGGATGGTACCCATTTAGCGATTGCCCGTTCTGTTGGTATTTGGCTCTATGATACGGACAGCGACAAAGAACCCGCACTGCTCACGACGGATGCGACGGGTGCCGATAACGTGTCATTCAGTCCGAATGGACAGATACTCGCCAGTGGGTGTGAAGATGGACTTATCCGCCTCTGGGATGTTAGCACCGGTGAACATAAGGAAACTTTCATAGCAGAACACGGGAGATCTCTTCGTGTACTATTCAGCCGCGATGGCGATACACTTGCAAGTTGGGGCAGCTATGAGGTCAATCTGTGGGATGTTGCGACAAGCACACACAAGAAAACAACCAGAGAATATGAATATTTTGTCGATGTGTCGATTAACGCTGGTGGCGGTACGCTTGCGAGTATAGATAATCGTAATAATTTCGTCCGTCTGTTGGATGTTATCATAGGAGAAAAAAAAATGAGGGACCATACAATCCGTCTGTTGGATGTTCTCACGGGAAAAGAAGACAAAAAATTGAGGGGCCATACAAAGGATGTCAAGAGTGTAACGTTCAGCCCTGATGGCCGCACACTTGCGAGCGGAAGCGCGGACAAAACCGTCAGGTTGTGGGATGTCGCGACAGGAAAACATCAGAAGACCCTTAAGGGACATCGAAAAAGTATTGATAGCATAGCCTTCAGTGCTGATGGGCGGCTGCTTGCCACCGCAAGTAGAGACGCTACCGTCCGCCTATGGGATGTTCTCACGGGAACGCATCAGAAAACGTTTGAGGGACATACCGCTGATGTTAAGGGTGTCACATTCAGGCCGGATGGACAGACAATCATCAGTTGGAGCAGCGACCAGACGATCCGCTTATGGGACGTTGAGACTGGCGAGTTCAAAAAAACACTCCAATATCCAAGAATGACCCAATTTGAACAAATCGAATAAAAAAGTGTGAAATTCCCGAAAAAATACATTTTTCCTGAGCAATTTTGCAGAGCCATTCAGTTCTCGGTTTTTCGTCCAATTTTGGACCCCAGACCCGGTAGGTGCGGTTTGGAACCGCACCGGACCTGAAAAAGAATATTCAAAAATTTAGAAAAATCCGGTAATTTATCTAAAACTAAATAGTCCTGGCAATTTTGCTAACCTGATTCGCGTTTATGTGGTATAATAAAGAGACGCGAAAGAATATCGTTTCACACAGAATAAAATAGCAAACAATTAATAAAAATAGGTCAGTCGCCTATTGCCTCTTAAAGTCCCCTGATAAGGGGCGGTGAATGCCCATAAGGCATTCATACCGTTGATTCTGATTCTGATTCTGATTCTTTAGGGGGTTTAAAGGACGGAAATCACCGCTTTTGGCGTCTAAATGTTCGATATTTGCTCAATTTGCGTAAGTCCTATTCTATATACTGTCACGAATTCTCAATTCACACCCCTTTCGCATAATAAAGGAGATATGACAAATGAAGATCGTAATAGCGAATTTAATGCTTACGTCTATCAGTTTAATCGTCCTGAGCCTGATGTTTACCAGCATCAGCAACGCTGAATTTGATCTAAAAACTGTTGCCGGGATGTGGTTCTTTGATGAAGGTAAGGGGGATACGGCGGCGGATGCCTCTGAAAATGGTAAAGACGGAGAAATTATGAACGCTCCGAAATGGATAAAGAACGGTAAATTCGGAGCCGCACTGGAATTTGATGGGAATGAGAGTAAAGCGCATGTGCTCGTCGGGAATTTAGGGTTGGCTGGAGAGGTTACAGTGGTGCTATGGGCGAAACCGAGTGATGTCGCCAATGATGATCGGTTAATATCGAATGTCAGTGGGCCCACAAATCCGGCTTTCGCAATTCGGTTCCAAAATGGCGCGGTTGACATTTGGGGCAAGGCGTGGAAACCCGTCATCCCAAAATTTGATGAGAATAAATGGGGGCACTATGCGTTTGTATTAGATGATGAAGGAAACGCGACGGGCTACTACAACGGCAAAGAAGGGGAAACAGTTACCGATACCTATGTTTTTACGGATATCAGTATCGGGGCAACTTTTTTGCATCAGTGGGGACAATATTATTCCGGTGTCTTTGACGATATCGCGTTTTTCACTGTCGCACTGACTGAGGCTGATATTAAAACCATCATGACAACAGGTCTCAAATCCGCGTTAGCGGTTTATCCCGCCGGCAAATTAGCCACGACATGGGGAAGTATAAAAGCCAGTCTATAAGGATCAGACTCAGTGCAAAGCAACTTTCATCAGATAGAATCCGATTTACTTAAAACAATCCTCGTCATCGTGGCAATGGTGGTGGTGCTCTCGATTTCCTATGCAGAAAACCGAGTTACGGGGCATTGGGAGGGACAGATTGAGATTCCCGGTCAACCCATCGCTGTAAAAATTGATCTCACTCTCAACGACAGTGACTGGAGCGGAACTATCGACATTCCAGCGCAAGGCGCGAAGGGATTGCCCCTGTCTGATATCCTTGTTGTGGAAGAAGATAGTGGTCTGCGCGTCAAGTTCTCAATTCGCGGCGTGCCGGGGAATCCGACCTTTGATGGAAAACTACAAGATGGTGCCATCAGTGGTCCGTTCAGCCAAAGTGGTGCCACGTTCAGTTTCCGCCTCTCTCGTGATAGTGTCGTCAAGGATCCCGCAAGACCGCAAGAACCGAAACCCCCGTTCCCCTATAAAATCGAACAGGCAGCCTTTCAAAACGGTTCCGTCAACCTCGCTGGCACTCTGACGTTACCACAAGGTGACGGTCCCTTTCCTGCAGTGCTCCTCATCTCCGGTAGCGGTTTACAAGACCGAGACGAGACGTTGGTCGGACACAAACCGTTTTGGGTGCTTGCCGACCATCTGAGCCGTGCAGGTATTGCCGTACTCCGTGTGGATGATCCGGGTATCGGTAAGTCAACACCGCATCCGAAACCGGCAACGACAGCGGATTTCGCAACGGACGTGGAGGCAGGCGTGGCGTTTCTTAAGAAGGATGACCGCATTGGTCGGGTCGGGTTAATCGGTCACAGCGAAGGGGGTCTCATCGCAGCCATCGTCGCGAGTCGCAGCGATACTGTCAGTTTCATCGTGCTGATGGCAGGTCCCGGTGTACCTGGTGCTGAGTTGTTGCGTAAACAGAACGAACGCATTTTCGATGCAGCGGGCATCGCGGGTGAACGTAAACAGAATTTACTGATGCTTCTTGATCGGTTGTTCACGATCTTGACTTCAGAAGATATGGCGGCGGACGAGCGACGAAAAGAGGTCGAGGAAATCGTACGCAAGCAGCTCGAAATTAACGGTGTGCCGCGAGTGCAACAGAACGAGGCACAGGTACGAACACTCGCGGAACAGTCACTGACCCCGTGGATGCGCTATTTCCTCACTTTTGATCCGCGGCCTGCCTTTGAGAAAATCCGAGTGCCTGTCCTCGCACTCAACGGTGAACTGGATGTACAAGTTGATGCCGAGCAAAACCTCACCGCCATCGCCGCAGCTCTCGAAAAAGGTGGCAATCGCAATGTGACTGTGCATCGTCTGCCGGAACACAACCACCTCTTCCAACGCGCCAAAACAGGTCTGATCAACGAGTACGGTGCCATAGAGGAGACACTCTCACCGAGAGCACTTGACCTTATCCGAGACTGGGTACTGTCGGTGAGACAATAAAGTGCTGTTTTTCGTTTTTTAAAGGATGCATGCTAAGACGCTTTTCAAGAATACTATATATCCAAATAGGGATTACCGAAAAAACGAGAGTTCATGATAAAAAAAACGTTATTTTCCAACTTTTTGACGCTCCTTATTGTTTTTTTTATGCTCCAGTTACTGCCCAACACCTTCGCCCAAGACAACACACAGTGGGGGGTACCTGAGGGAGCAAGAACCCGACTCGGTAGAGGCAGAACAGGTGAGATACGGTATTCCCCCGACGGGACGCGCCTCGCGGTGGGAAGCGGCATCGGTATTTGGCTCTACGATACCGCAACCTATCAAGAAATTAGCCTGCTCACTGGGCAAAGCGAAGAAATCTTCAACATCGCGTTTAGTCCTGACGGAAAAACAATTGCGAGTGGGTGTTATGATGGGACTATCTGTTTATGGGATATCGGTACGAGTACACACAAGACAAGGCTCACAACGTATAAGGTGAGTGTCTATAGCGTGGCATTCAGCCCGGATGGACGCACCCTTGCGTGTGGGAGTGGCGATGGCACTGTCCGCCTCTGGGATGCACACACCGGCGAACATCAGAAAACACTCACGGGACATACGGATAGTGTCCACAGCGTGGTATTCAGCCCCGATGGACAGATACTCGCAAGTGGGAGTGACGACGATCCTGATACCATCCGTCTCTGGGATGCACATACCGGCGAACATCAGAAAACACTCACGGGACATACGGATAGGGTTTACAGCGTGGTATTCAGCCCTGATGGACAGATACTCGCCAGCGGAAGCGAAGACGGCACTGTCCGCCTCTGGGATGCACACACCGGCGAACACAAGAAAATGCTCACAGGACATATAGGAGCGGTTTATGACGTAACATTCAGTCCCGATGGACAGACACTCGCCAGTGGGGGTGGGAAAGCAGTCCATCTCTGGGATGCACACACCGCAGAACATGAAAAAACGCTCACGGGATATACCGAACAAGTCTCAAGTGTGGCGTTCAGTCCCGATGGACAAACACTCGCCAGCGGAAGTGATCCTGGCGAGATGGTTGACTTCTGGGATGGAGACACGGGTGCTCACAAAAAAACGCTCACTGGAGATATAGGACGAGTTTTCAGTGTGGCGTTCAGCCCAGATGGAAAAACACTCGCAAGTGGGACACTTAAAAATCCGCCCCACTTGTGGGACGTGCACACTGGCACGCACAAGCAGGCATTCAAAGGACCGGCTCCAGTCTATTGCGTAGCGTTCAGTCCCGATGGAAAAACACTCGCAAGTGGGGGTTGGGAGGATATCCGCCTCTGGGATGCACACACCGGTGAGCGCAAGAGAATACTTGAAGGACATACAAATTGGGTGAGAAGCATGGCATTCAGCCCAGATGGACAGACACTCGCAAGTGGAAGCGACGACGATACCATCCGTTTCTGGGAGGCGCACACTGGCAAACTCGCGAACATACTCATAGGACATGCAGACGGTGTCAAAAGTGTGGCGTTCAGTCCCGATGGTGAAACACTCGCCAGTGGGGGTGGGGACGGGACCCTCCGCCTCTGGGATGCACACACCGGCACATCCAAAATAACCCCTACCGGACATACAGATTGGGTTAGTAGCGTGGCGTTCAGTCCCGATGGGAAAATGCTCGCCAGCGGAAGCAGAGACGGCAATATCCACCTCTGGGATGCGGATACTGGTGAACACAAGCAAACGCTCACAGGGCATACATTTTGGGTGGAAAGCCTCGCCTTCAGTCCCGATGGAAAAACACTCGCCAGTGGGAGTTTGGACAGCACAGTGCTATTGTGGGAACTATTCAAGGCACCGCTACCAACTTCACGATAACAGCCATTCAACTGATAACCTGAAATACAAGGAGAATCCACTATGGAATACCAAATCCTCATTACAATTTCTGTAGTTGTAGTGCTAATATTAGCAAGTGAACTCAGTAGTGCGATGGCAGCTGAACCCAAAGGACTGATAGGTCGTTGGGATTTTGATGACGGAACAGGCACTGACCTTTCCGGTAACGGCAACCATGCGGTACTTGGTGGAACACAAATCTATGCACTCGGTGAAGGACATGCCTGCATCGAAGTGATGCGGAAGACAGAGCCAATGCGAATCCCGGTGTCTGAGAATTCCCCACTTGCAATATCGCGTGGCACAATCTGCTTCTGGTTAAATTCAGGGTCGGATAGGTCCAACATTCTCGGATACAACAACGATGCGATCGAACTTAACAACTATCGTGGCTGTTTTCAAGTCCGTTTCCGAGGTGAGAAGGATTTTGAATACTGGGAAGGAATCCTTGATTATGATTGGCCCAAGTACGACCTGCGCGAATGGGCGTTCTATCCACACGTGAAAGCCTCCGTCGGTGATTCCGAATGGCATCTATTCGCAGTCGCCTACGACGACAAAGCGAAACAGATCGTCGGATGGCGTGATGGTGAGCAGATCGCAACAATTGATCTGTCTACAGTGAACATGGAGCCACTGCGCCGAGAGGGGTTAACTGAGATTCGGACCAGTGAAGACTTTACTGGCTATCTCGACGATCTCCGTATCTACAATACGCCGCTGACCGACGCTGAAGTTAGGCAGATTTACGACGAAACCAAGCACATCTATGCAGGAAGACGTGATACGAACCCTACCGAAAAAGAGCGGAGCACTTACAAGTACCAAGAGGTAGACAGGACGCTCTATAAGGCATGGCTACAGTTCAATCCACCCGCGACTGAACAGCCAAATCAGGATCTGTTTAAAAACATTGTTGCTGAAGGCACAAATTCGACTGTCCAGACGGCTGGTTCCGAATTGGCACAGGCGGCGGAATCCATGTTCGGTTTCAAGCCATCCGTTTCGGAGACTGCCACTGTCGCTGGACCGAAGGTTATCCTCGGAACAGCCGAAACCTCAAACTGGATCCGCGAGCGTGCTGAAGACCTCCAATTGGATCAAATTGAAGGCGATGGGTTCGTCATCAAGGCGATGGAAGGAACGGTTGTTGTCGCCGGAGGAATACCCGCAGGCGTTGTTTTTGGTGCATTCGATCTGATGCGTCGCATTCAAATTGGGCAGAATCCACTTGAACTTGATGTCCTGGAGAACCCGCAGGTGCCTATCCGTATGGTGGCGCATTGGTCCTACTTCCGTGGACTTTTCGGTGACAGATGGCGGGGTGGCGGCAGAGACAACTCAATTTTCAGTTGGGAAGAGTTGCGCACCGGTGATACCAAACTCATCCAAGATTGGGTGCGTATGTTGGCATCGTGTGGTTGGAACGCGCTCTGTCCGAGTGAAATCAACTGGCACTATCGAAATAACTTCCTTGAACATCTGGATGAGGTCGAAAAACTTGGTGACATCTGTCGAGATTACGGGATCACACTCTATTGGAGTCCGAATTATCTCCTCGCACTTGACCCTAAAACCGCTGACGCGCTTTATGAAAGAGTACCCGACTTCGGCGGATACATGATGAAACTCGGTTCGGAGAAACAGAACGGCGACCCGCGGCCCCCGATGGTCAACCGGATTGCCGATACACTGAAGCCTTACGGTGGAAAGGTACTTGTACGCGCATTCGTCTACGGCAACCTCCGATACACACCAGAACCCTACCGAAATCTGATCCCGTACGATCTCTTCGCACATGAGGACGGCAACTTCCGGGACAACGTCATTATAGTTCCGAAAGGCAGTCCTCTGGATTGGGACCTGTGGGCACCAATCCCCGCACTTGACGGCGCGATGCAGAAAAACTTGTATGGCAGTGAACTCGTCATCGACAAGAGTTGGCCCGTCTCCTGGGTCAAGAAATGGAAGTGGTGGTTTGAACAGGACACCTATCGCAACGGACCGGGGAGTTTGAATAAGTTCAATGTCGATTGCATCATGGGTGTATCTATGATCTCACCCGCACCCGCATGGACAAAATCTCCACTGAATGCTGTGAACTATTACGGACTCGGACGACTCTCTTGGAATCCAGACTTAACGGTGGACGATATTTACACAGAGTGGATTCAGCAGACGTTTGGCGATGATCCAGAGGTGCTTCGGACAACCAGGACGATCCTGATGATGCTTGAAGAGGTCACACGCAAGTGCTACAACTATCGCGGTTACCGCGGTATCTGGTTTGATTCCAGCGACCCCGGTATGGCACAAGTCAAGACCCCGTATATAGTCAATAAAGAAGGCGCGGGCACGATCACACCAGCGTTACGTGAGCGTGTGTTAGCACAGTACGCGCCAGGGCTTCGTGAGATATATGGAGACCGGTTACGCGGAGAAGCACACCTCACTGCCTTCCACTTCACAGCACATGACCAGCGTCTCTCTATCGGCAGAACCCTCATACAAGACCTCTACGCCAACATAGAAGAGGGCGTTGAGATGGCTGCGCAGGCAGCCGAACTTTGGAAAACGCTTGAAGGTAGGATAGATCCGCACAGATATGAATACACCTTAAAAACCTTGATAGATTATGCCGAATCCGAGCGCAACCGGACGCTTAAGAAATGGGTGACGAACCTTGAAGCACATACCGGCAGAACACGCGAGGACACAATCGCAGGGCTGACACAAGACGCATTGGCGGAGGTCGGCACATACAACGTACGTCATTTCGGTGCCGTTGCTGACGGAAAATCGAACGACGCAGCCGCTATCAACCAAGCCATCGCCGTCTGCAACGCCGCTGGCGGTGGCACTGTTCTCCTGCCATCTGGGGTCTATGCAACCAGCTCTATTCACCTGAAAAGCGACGTTACGCTCGCACTTGATGCCGGTGCTACACTCAAAGCCCTATCTGACACGGATGTCGCGCTGCTTATCGGAGAAAACCTCGAAAATGTAAACATCTACGGTCCAGGTGCCGTTGATGGTACAGGCAACAACGGAATTATGCTCCAACACTGCAAGAACGTGGAGATCCGAAACTTGAACATCCATAACGGTGGCGATTACGCGATGCTTGCGACAGGTTGCGACGGTATGCTGATAGATAATGTCAACATCCGAACCGATCGGGACGGTCTCAACCTCTCCGAGTGCCCTAACGTAACGATTAGCGACTGTCGTATTGACGCAGTACACCGCGAGTACGGGAGACCTGTCGGTGGCGGTGCTGCAATAAAATGTAGTGGCGAAATCTCCGCGTCCGACAACATCGCCATTCAAAATTGCTTCCTCGTCAATGGTGGAGACGCTCCTGAATTTAGCACAGAGATAGCGAACGGAGCCAACAATATCCGTTTTGAGAATGTTCGAGTTGATTAGAAGCATTTTATCTATAAAGAAAGACAAAAATGTATCTTTACAAAAAAATCATACCGCTGCTCCTAAGTGGTATCATATTATCCGTAGCATCAAGCTGCTTCACGGATACCCCGGGGCAACCTAAGCAATCTAAAAAGACATTTGTCTCTAACCCCGCTAATCCCGGAAAAGGCCTGGGGCGCACTAAGGCTTTTTCATCAAATCTGCCGATCGTTATTATTGATACCTCTGGAAAGTGGATTCGCGATGAACCCAAAATTCCGGCACGGATGAAAATTATTTACGATGAATCCGGCGGTAGAAATACCCTAAATAGCAAACATATTGATTTCGAGGGAAAAATCGGCATAGAGTTGAGAGGAAAAACGTCGCTGCACTTCCGAAAGCATCAGTACGGCATCGAAATTCAAGACGAGGCAGGCAACGACAAAGACGCATCGTTATTGCAATTGCCAGCAGAATCAGACTGGGTGCTAAATGGCCCCTATTCCGATAAAACCCTCATGCGAAATTACTTGGCGTACGAGTTCAGTAATCGCATCGGCAGGTATGCAAGTAGAACAAAGTTTGTTGAAATGTTTCTCAATGATAAAGGGGATCCAGCAATCGAAAACAGGCACTATGTCGGGGTCTATCTATTGATAGAAAAGATTAAACGGGGAAAAGACCGCGTTGATATTAAATCGCTGAAACCCACGGACATCACCGGCGGCTATGTCCTGAAAATCGACAAAATGGACTGGTATGAGACCTATTTTTCCACGCACTATGGCACACGACTGTTTTATGTTTACCCAAAAGGACGCGAGATGTCCACTGCCCAAAAAGCGTGGATTCAGAACTATATGAACGAATTTGAAGCAACCTTAGCTGGCAAGGATTTTAAGGACCCCGAACACGGATACGCCAAGTACATAGATACCGATGCATTTATTGACCATTTCATCATCAACGAACTCTTCAGAAACATAGATGGATTCCGAAATAGCACATACATGCACAAAGATAGAGGCGGTAAGTTGAAGATGGGACCCGTCTGGGATTTTAATCTCTCAATGGGCAATTCAAGTTTCAATCAGGGTTGGAAAACCGAGGGATGGCTTATTTATACAAACCCCGTCCCGTTCTGGTGGGATCGACTCCTAACAGACAGAAATTTTACACGAAAACTCGTCAAGAGATGGCAAGAATTACGGAAAGATAGACTCGCCACCCCAAAACTCCTTAAGGAAATTGATCGGACTGCTGAATATCTGTCCGAAGCACAAAAGCGAAACTTTCAGAGATGGCCCGTGCTGGGGCGCACTATGTTTGGGAACCCCAACCGTGGGTATGCGACCTATCAGCAAGAAGTCAAACAGGTAAAAATATGGTTGAACGCCCGTCTGAAATGGATGGATCGGCATATTAAGTCGCCTCGACTGTTCTAACACTTCTGATTCTTTAGGGGGTTTAAAAAATCTACAATCGCGTGCTAAATTTGCGTAAATCCCGCTAAAAACAACTCGTAGTAAATGTGTGTTGAGTGCATCCCAAGTAAGGTAATAGATGTGTAGAAACTGTCCCTACTTCCCACTAACGCTATAAACCTTGACAGAAACCCGTTTTTGGGAAAAAAAAAACGAAGCGGAACCTCTAATAAGTCCTAAAATTGAAATTATGCATCTTTTGCACCTATAAATTGCGTCACTAATAATTAGAACCTTGCATTCCATGCTATATGCTGTTGATGGATAAATCTTGCTCCGTTTTGTGCAAATTAGACATAAAGGATGCCCCATTTTGTGCAGCCACTTTTGAACGGGGCGATATCGCTGAGATGGCACGGAATTTGCTATAGTATTAGTGTTTTGCTGAGATGTTTTTCGCACTTTGTAATCGTTGATCAACGGCGTATCGTTAATGACCATATCACCTAACCGCATAGTTTTGCATTGATTGATAACACGAAAGGAAATCTAATGACAACAACACCAAACACTGACACCATGCATGCTGACGATGTCGCTGCAATTGATGAACTACGCGATGTCTACGCCCAATTAAAACAGACACTTGCTAAAATCATCGTCGGTCAAGATCAGGTTATTGAACACTTGGCGATCTGCCTGTTTTCGCAAGGTCACGCACTCTTGATGGGGGTTCCTGGCTTGGCAAAAACATTGTTGGTAAGTCGGTTCGCCGAGACGATGGCGTTGCAATTCAGCCGAATCCAGTTTACACCTGACCTGATGCCGATGGACATCACAGGAACTGACATCCTTCAGGAAGTCCCAGGCGGTAAACGGGAATTCGAGTTCGTAAAAGGTCCGCTGTTCGCCAATCTCATTCTCGCCGACGAGATTAACCGGGCCCCCTCAAAAACGCAGGCCGCCATGCTTGAGGCGATGCAAGAATACAAAATCACCGTCATCGGTAGAACATACCAACTGACACCACCCTTCTTCGTGCTGGCGACCCAGAACCCCATAGAGCAGGAGGGTACATATCCGTTACCGGAGGCACAACTCGATCGCTTCATGTTCAGAATTGAGGTAGACTATCCCGCACGGGCTGAGGAGATAGAGATCGCACGGACCACAACAGGTGTGGCACTCCCAACACTTGAACACGTCCTAACAGGCGAACGCGTACTCGCATTTCAAGACCTCGTGCGTCGGGTACCGGTCGCAGAGCATATCTACGAATTCGCCGTTGATCTGGTACGTAGCACACGTCCGAAAGACGACGCATCACCTGACTGGTTGAAGCCACTTGTGGCTTGGGGTGCCGGTCCACGGGCCGTTCAATACTTGATCTTAGGTGCGAAAGCACGCGCGGCACTCAGTGGCAGCTACATGGCTCGACTTGAAGATGTCGTCGCTGTGGCGGACCCAGTATTAGCACATCGCGTCATTACATCGTTCGCAGCGGAATCCGAGAACATCACCAGCCAAGACCTCGTCAACCGTCTCGTTGAAGAGTTGTCAGAACAGGGGTAAAAAAATGGCACTGCAACTCAAACGAGATTACCTCAACCAAAAGGTCTTGGAACGTCTCTCTACACTCCAATTGCACGCCCGACTCCCTATGATCGGAAATGTGTCTGGTAAACACCGGAGTCCGATTCGCGGCTCCAGCCTTGAGTTTGCGGAGTACCGTAAATACGTCCCAGGCGATGACACACGCCGACTCGATTGGCGTGCTTATGCGCGAAATGACCGCTACTACATCAAGGAATTTGAAGCCGATACGAACCTACGGATGTGCTTAGTCGTGGATACCAGCGGTTCGATGGATTTCGCACACAACGGCATGAGTAAACTTGACTACGCACGTCGCGTGGCAGGCACCTTAGCCTATATAGCCGCGCTACAGGGCGATGCCGTTGGACTCTACTGTGCTGGTAAAGAATTTCATATAGAAATCCCACCGAAACGCAGCGCAACACATCTGAGTGCTGTCCTTGATGAATTAGGGACGATAGAAGCATCGGGTGAGACCGGGTTGGCTGACGTTCTCCATGAAACCGCCGAACGTGTGCCACAGAGAGCACTGATTGTCGTCGTTTCGGATCTATTCATTGAACCCGGAATCGTCCGAAATTGTTTTGAGCATCTGCGATTCCGTAAACACGATGTCGCTGTGTTTCATCTCATGGAGCAGAACGAACTGGAATTTGAGTTTGATCGTCCGATGCGATTTGTTGATATGGAAGGCGGCGAACCTGTACTTGCAGATCCAACCGTCATCGGGGCACAGTACCGACGCGCAATGGAGATGTACCTCGAAAGTATGGACGAGGTCATTCGCGATACTGAAGTGGATTACCACCGTATCTGCATCCACGAAGATTACGGGGACGTATTGGCACGGTTCTTGTTAGGACGGACACCGAAAAAACATAAGTGAGGAACGGCTATCAGCCATCAGCCTGGTGAAAAACCCAAAACGTAAGCCCGTAATGTAATGGAGGGCGGATATACGGAGACAGACTTTTTTCGTAAAAACCTATCTGAACGAACCGCAAGGTAATTTAAAAAGGTGAAAAAATCCAAACGTAAGTCCGTAATGTAATAGAGGGCGGATATACGGAGAGACTTTTTTTCTAAAAACCTATCTGAACGAACCGTAAGGTAATTTAAAAAGGCAAAAAAACCTAAAACGTAAGTCCGTAATGTAATGGAGGGCGGATATACGGAGACAGACTTTTTTCGTAAAACCTATCTGAACGAACCGCAAGGTAATTTAAAATTATGAGTTTTTTGCAACCCTTAGCATTAATTGCGCTCCCGTTGATGGCACTGCCGATCATTATCCATCTGATTAATCAGCAACGGCACCGGACCATTCCTTGGGCAGCGATGATGTTCCTGATGCGTGCGAAGCGTATGAGCAGAGGCATGGCACGTCTCCGGCACCTGCTTATCCTATTGATGCGTGTCCTCGCTATCGGGGCTTTAATTTTTGCGATTAGCCGTCCACTGTCGGGCGGCTGGTTAGGTAGCGTCGGATTGAGTAAGCCTGATGCCACGCTGGTGCTGCTCGATCGCTCCGCCAGTATGGAGATACAAGACCTGCAAGCGGGAGAGTCAAAAAGATCCACAGCACTAAAAAGACTCGCACAATTGCTGGAGCAAGGCGATTACGGAACACATTTGCTGTTAATTGACAGTGCCAGCGGGCAGCTGCAGGAAGTTGATTCGCCGAAAGCACTATTGCGTCTACCGATGACCGAATTCAGTGCCACCAGCGCGAATATCCCCGCTATGCTTGAGACGGCTTTGGCATACCTCAAGGCAAATGAATCAGGACGCGCCGAAATCTGGATCTGTTCGGATTTGAAGGAAAACGATTGGGATGTCCATAGTGGACGCTGGAACGCCATGCGTGAGGCGTTCGCTCAATTAGAAGGGGTCCACCACTTTTTGCTGGCATACACAGATCCGCCTTCAAATAACTTGTCGGTCCGAGTGGAAAACGTGCAGCGGTGGGAACGTGGCAACGAGGCAGAACTCGTCCTTGATGTAATAGTGCGGACCGAGGGTGGGGCCCTTACTGCGGAAGAACGCAGTATGGCGCGGCGCGTGCCGATTGAATTTGAAGTCAACAACGTGCGCTCCGTGGTTGAAGTTGAACTTGACACGCTGGGTGCTTCTTTGCAAGGGCACCGCATCCCTATTGATACGAAACTCAGTTCGGGTTGGGGATCAGTGAGTTTGCCCGGTGATGCGAATCCATTGGACAATCGGTTTTTCTTCGTCTTTTCTGAACCACCGGTGCGAAAAGCAGTCGTCGTCAGTGATGACGCAAAGGTGGGTGAAGCGTTCCGTAGAGCACTCGCTATTCCCACGGATGTCCGGCTACAACACCATGTTGATGTAATCCCTATGAGCCGAGTCGCCGAGATCGACTGGGAAAATACCGGATTGTTGATTTGGCAGGGAAAATTACCAACCGGGTTGGTGGCGGAACAGATTCAGCATTTCGTCAATAACGGACGAGTGGCTATGTTCTTTCCCTCGAAGTTACGGACGCCAACCGTTACTGGCGAGCAGCTCTTTGCCTCACGCTGGGGAGACTGGCAATCTACTACGGGTGAACGGTCCGATACAAAAGGCGATATCTCATGGTGGCGTGGCGATGCGGATCTACTGGCACATGCAGAAAGTGGGGATGCCTTGCCGTTGAGCGAACTCCGTACCTACCAATATCGCGCCTTTGAGAGCCAAGGGACGCTATTGGCAAGGTTTGACAACGATGTACCTTTACTAACACGTGTGGCTACCGATCAAGGGGCAGCATATTTTTGTAGCACACTCCCTACAGCGCAGTTTTCCTCGCTCGAACGGGACGGCGTAGTCTTCTACGTCATGTTACAGCGAGCGTTGACTGAAGGGTGTCAAACGTTGGCGGTAGCATCGCAACGCGACGCAGAAATTGATGTCCTCGCTGACCGAAATCAATGGGAACCCGTGGCTCCCACAGAGAGCAATGCCTCCCTCTCACAACGTGGATTACATGCTGGCGTTTATCGAGACGAGGAATATTGGGCAGCTATAAATCGCAGCCAAGCAGAAGACAGCGCAAAGACATCACCGCTTGAGACGGTCGACGCGTTGTTTGATGGGTTGTCGTACCGGAGAATTGATGTGAATGTCGGGGATACATCCGCCTTAGCGAGTGAACTCTGGCGTATCTTCCTCATCGCTATGGCAGTGGCACTCATTCTGGAAGCGGTGCTAAGTTTGCCGAGCCGAAAAACCGAAGCAGCCCCTTAACACTCTTCCGTCAAATCCCCATGTTTTAGCTTGTGGAATGTAGACGGCGAAGCACCCGATTGAAAAATAAACGTGATACTCTCACAAAAAATGTAGTATAATGATAGTATCAGGTTGGAAACCACCAGCATACTACGCGTAATCTCTCGGCTACGTGCTTGCCTCCCACGTAGTAGGGGATAAAAGCGTGATACGTGATATACCATGAGAAAAGCCCGCAAATACAAACTTCAGGATCAATCTAACACCATCAAACTCGGCAACATGCTTGACGATATGTGGGGTATCCATGTCCATATCATGCGTTTACAACGTAGGTATTACCGCATGTTTGGTAAGAACCTATCTGCGTTTCGCATCAATGCCCATGTTGCGAAGCTCAAAAATCGGACAAAACCGCATTGGGCAGCCTTACCGAGTCAAGTTGTTCAAGACGTTGTTTTGCGTTACGGTAAATCGCAAGGTGCTTTTCTTGATAATATCAAAGACCGAAAATCGGGTAAAACGACGCGTAAAGTCGGCAGACCCAAAATCCAACCGCGTCATAAATATAATTCTATGACGTTCACACAAGCGGGTTACGAACTTGAAGATAATCGTATCAAAATCAACTGTATAGACACATGGTTTTCCTTTCACAAACACCGTGAAATCAAAGGCACAATCAAGACGATTACCATCAAACGCGATAAGTGCGGAGACTATTGGCTATGCTTTTCGTGCGAGAATGTTGACGATTCCGAACCGAAACTCAAGACGGGTAAAAGCGCAGGGTTTGATTACGGAAACAAAACATTCCTAACAAGCGACGATGGCAACACTATAGAATCTCCGCAGTTTTTCAAACAATCACTGAAGACCTTGCAATCTCTCAGCAGAGAGCTGAGTCGTAAAGTCAAAGGTTCAGGCAATTGGTATCGTGCGTGTCGTGCTTTGGCAAGACAACATAGAAAAGTTGCCCGCCAAAGAGCAGATTGGCAATGGAAACTTGCGACTGAACTTTGCACAGCGTTTGACACACTCATTTTTGAAACGCTGAACCTTGAGGGTATGAAACGCCTCTGGGGACGCAAAGTCTCTGACCATGCCTTCTACCAGTTTATACAAATAATGGGACAGAAGTGTGCGAAGCACGGCAAAAAACTTGAGCAGATCAATCAATGGACAGCAACGACAAAACCTTGTAGTGATTGTGGCTACCATAACAAAGAACTCTCTCTATCAGATAGACAGTGGACATGTCCCGAATGTGGTTCACACCACGACAGAGACGTCAACGCTGCTATCAATATCAAACGGGCAGGCTTGGCTGCCTAAAGTGGAGCGACAGTAAGCCGGTGGACTCTCTGAGAAAACCGCAGTTGCGAGGAAGCACAAGCCCCTACCTTCAGGTAGTGGGTACCTTGACTAGATCTCACAGTCGCAGAGGGAACGACAGAATAACGGTTGGTGTGCGCCCCCCAATGAATGCTATATATGCCTTTAATAATATTGATTTTCCACCTCCTAAGCAGGATAATAGGTTTACTAAACTTTGGATAATTTTTAAAATTTTTGTTTGATTGCTTTGGTGATAGAAATTCAAAGGACTTTGATACTATCAAGTGCTCTGCTTATTCAAAGCAACCTCTTTAGTCCCGTAGGGACGATATGTTTGTAGAAATGAGTTCTGTCCCGCCATTTAGCCCCGTAGGGGCGACATGTGAATAGGGTTGTGGCTTCGGTAAGGGTCGGATATTTACAAATAGAAGGTTTCACTGTTATGTCGGTTTGTTGTGTTTTCCTTGAGTTCTATCTCGGCGCAAACTCGTAGAAGAATCTGAATTATCAAATATGTTGATTTCTTACTGTAGAACAGGATAGAATTAGTTATAAATAAATTTGCAAAAATGAGAAATTTTCGCAATGCTGGTTATGTATCATGGAACATTTATAAGATTTTTTAGGCAGATCATTTTACATCTCCATACAAAACAGATGAAGAAATACTATGGGAAATAAAGAAGACCTTATCACAACAGCATTTGTTAGAGTGCTCCGTCCGATGCGACACGGATGGAAACTCACTCAACATCCAACAAAACCCTTCATTGAAAATGATAAGGAACCCGATATCATAGTCATTGAATCGAAACAGGATCCCGTTGTTATTGAAGATAAGGTTGACAATAAACGCAGTGCAGATCTTAGCGGTGAAAGACAGCTCAGAGATGACTACCTTGGCAAAACTCTTGAAACAATAGGAGATACAATTCGCACAGGTGTTGCCGTTCGTTTTCCCTTCAGGTTCAGGGCGATAGAACAGGCTGAACTTGATGAAAAAATGGAAAAAGCAGAAGATATCGCTTACTGCCTACTCAGTATTGATGAACCTGATCGATTTCCTAAAGATGGTTGGTTAATCGGCAGCGTATCAGACATCGCAACTGCCATCCGTTTCCGTTCAACACCTATCTCTAAAATTGAGGAAGCTGTCAGGGTCCTCAAAAATGGTGTCAACCACGCTGCAGCACGCGCCGAACAGACTATTGAAGAACGCCCTGATCTTGGAAAACAAATTGCCGAGATTCTTCGTCAAGCGCCTGGTAAGCAAACTATACAGATGGCAATGCTTATCATTGGAAATGCCTTTGTGTTCCAGAGCCTTCTGGCACATAAACCTGAAATGGAAACCGTACCCAGTCTCAATGAAATCAATCAGAAGTATGGCAAACTGTCCGTCTCAGAAGTCCTAGAAGCCTGGAAGGATATCCAGGAAATTAACTATACCCCTATCTTTGGTGTAGCTGACCGACTTGTTCGTGTTCTTCGCGGTGATGACCGGTTGGTAGGTGATGTCTTGCGTATTTTGCGAAAAACTGCGCTCGATCTGCAGGAAATGGGACTTGCCCAAGAGCATGAGATCGCGGGCACTGCTTTTCAAGAATTCATTAAAGATCGAAAAATCATCAAAGCGAACTATACTCGGCCAGAATCATCCGCGCTTCTTTGCAGACTCGTCTTGCCAGAATCCGAGCAAAATGTTCAGAACCTTAAAATTGCTGATTTTGCCTGTGGTACAGGGACGCTTCTCAATGGAATGTATCAACATATCCTTGCCTTATACGAGAAAACTGGTGGAAAAGGGGAAGATATCCACCGGCACATGGTAGAAAACAATCTCTGCGGTTGTGATATCTTACCTAATGCAACACACCTCACTGTTTCTATCATCGCTGGAATTTACCCAGACATTCGTATTGGTGACACGCGTATCAAAACTATGCCCTATGGAACACCGCATGACGATGGAAGATACGCAATTGGAGCACTTGATCTACTCAATAACCCAGAAAAAGCCACTCTTATTGATTTAGAGAAAATTGAAACTGTGGGTGGAAGTGGAAATCGCTCCGAGCCACTTCGTAAGCAATTTAAATATCATGAATTTGACATAGTGATTCAGAATCCACCATTTACAAAGACCAGTGCTGATAATAACTCGAAGACCCCAAAAGGAATTTTTGGTGATCATCCAAATAAAGTCGAAATGCGCAAATGTCTGAAGGCTCATAAAAGTCAAATTGGTAATGACCATGCGGGACTTAGTTCATACTTCATTGATGTTGCTGATAAGATGTTGAAAACAAACGGAAGGATGGGGGTTGTTCTACCTTCAACGGTCTTGGCTGCTACCAGTTGGCAGAAAGTTAGAAACCTTTTGGCACATGAATACCATGACTTAGTTGTGGTTTCTATCGCAGGGGAGAAAACTGAGGACAGCGTGTTTTCTGCCGACACAGGTATGACAGAATGCCTGATATAGTGGATCCCGAAAATAAGTTTACATTTTTTGAGATTTATGTCAGTCTTTATGATTATGACTTATTCAACAGATTTGCGCAAATGCGTGCTTGATTTCATCAATGAGGGTGGCAGTAAAGCAGAGGCTGAACGGA
>JAJDTM010000016.1 GCA_022827185.1 Candidatus Poribacteria bacterium | reverse complement strand
GAGAAAGTTGGCAAGTTGTGAAGTGTCGCTAAAGTTAGAAAGTTGAAAGAGGTCTCTTACCAACTTTAGAACACTTTGAAACTTTAGAACACGTTACAGACTTTCTCCGCTTTAGAACACGTTACAGACTTCTTTAACTGATAACTGACAACTGACAACTGACAACTATTAAGAGAGATTCGCCAATACCTGTGTTGCGGCTTGAACGGTTTTATTAATATCGTCTTCGGAATGGACCAAAGAGACGAATCCAGCCTCGAATTGAGACGGAGCGACATAGACCCCGCGTTCTGCGAGTCCCCAGAAGTATTGCTGAAAGCGTTCAGTATCCGCTGTGCGCGCGCCGTCCGCATCCGTGACGGTCTCAGGTGTGAAGTAGAGCATCAGCATTGAACCGACGCGACTGTGCCAAGCGTCAATACCGTGTTTTTCGGTTGCCTCGGCGAGACCCGCAGCAAGGGCAGCAGCACGACTTTCGAGGTGTTCATAAACCCCCGGTTCAGCGAGCTTTTTGAGGGTCGTTATACCTGCGGTAACCGCCAACGGATTACCAGACAACGTTCCCGCCTGATAGACATCACCTTCTGGGGCGACACATCGCATGATGTCTCGTTTTCCACCGTACGCGCCAACCGGTAGACCGCCACCGATAATTTTTCCTAAACAGGTCATGTCAGGTGTGACGTTATAGAAGGATTGCGCACCGCCATACGCCACTCGAAAACCGGTGATAACTTCATCAAAGATGAGCACAATACCGTGTGCTTCGGTGATTTCGCGGAGTTGATTGAGGTACCCCTCACGAGGTGGGATGATACCCATATTGCCCATAATCGGTTCGAGAATGAGACAGGCAATTTCGTCTGGATTAGCTTCTATCGCTTCTTGTACAGCGTCGGGGTTGTTAAATGGAACCGTGAGGGTATTCCGTGCGAAATCCTCCGGGACACCGCCGCTATCAGAAAGTCCAAACGTTGCAACACCGGATCCGGCTTTTGCTAACAGATAGTCCACATGACCGTGATAGCATCCGTCGATTTTGAGGATTTTGTCGCGACCGGTATACCCGCGTGCGACACGAATCGCGCTCATTGTTGCTTCGGTGCCTGAGTTGACGAGGCGTACCTGTTCAATTGATGGCACTGCGTTGACAATGGTTTCGGCGAGTTCTGTCTCCAATACCGTTGGCGCGCCAAAACTCGTGCCGTTCAGCGCTGCTGCATTGATCGCTTCGACAACGCTCGGATGTGCATGTCCCAAAACCAAGGGACCCCAAGACGCAACATAATCAATGTATGCGTTCCCATCAATGTCGTATATTTTTGAGCCTTCGCCACGTGCGATGAAACGAGGGTGTTCACCGACCTTGCTAAAATTTCGGACAGGGCTGTTGACCCCACCGGGGATAAACTGCTGTGATTTTTGCCATGCAGCTAAGGATTTACTGCTCTCCAAATCGTTTCCTCCAATTTTCTATGGCTATCGGCTATCGGCTGTCGGCTATCGGCAAAGAGGTTTTCTGATGAACCAGTGCCACTCGCTGATGCTGACTGCTGATTGCTGACAGCCAGGTTATAGCCACTCGACAACAGACTTCGCGAAATAGGTTAAAATCATGTCCGCGCCTGCGCGCTTGATGCTCGTTAAAAGTTCCAATGCGACCCGTTCCTCGTCGATCCAACCGTTCTGCGCTGCTGCTTTAACCATAGCATATTCGCCGCTGACGTTATAGGCAGCGACGGGTACCTGAAACTCTGTCTTGACCCGAAGGATGACATCCAGATAAGAGAGTGCGGGTTTCACCATGAGAATATCCGCGCCTTCTTGAATGTCCAATGCGACTTCCCGTAACGCCTCCTCTGCATTCGGTGGATCCATCTGATAGGAGCGACGGTCCCCAAACTGAGGTGCAGATTCCGCCGCTTCGCGAAAAGGGCCGTAAAAAGCGGACGCGTATTTCGCTGAATATGCCATAATCGGTATATTCTCATACCCGTTTTCGTCCAATGCTTCGCGAATCGCGCCGACGCGACCGTCCATCATATCTGACGGGGCGATTACATCGGCACCGGCGCGCGCGTGCGAAAGACTCTCTTTAACGAGCAGTTCGAGCGTCGGATCGTTTTGTACATCGCCAGCTTCAATGACCCCACAATGCCCATGATCGGTGTATTCACAGAGACAAACATCTGTCATCACAAGCAGGTCCGGCACAGCATCTTTAATTGCGCGGACTGCCTGTTGGATGATACCGTCATCGGCGTAAGCCTCGGAGCCGAGCGGATCCTTCGATTCTGGAATGCCGAACAGGATAGTTCCTGGGATTCCGAGTGCCGCGAGTTCCTTCGCCGCCATGACGAGGGTGTCAACCGAATACTGATAACATCCCGGCATCGCAGAAATTTCGGTCGCTGTGTTATGTCCGTGAACGACAAACATCGGGTAAATGAGATCGTCGATAGAGAGTGCTGTCTCGCGAACCAATCGCCGCAGGTTTTCATTGCCGCGAAGTCGCCTCGGACGATAGATAGGGAAGGTGCTCATCATTCCTCCGAAGGCGAGACTTTGATTTCATACGCCGTTAATTCAAGCGTTTGCTCTCCATCGGGCATCAATCCAAGTTCTTCCTTTGCCTCGTCAGCCTCCGGGTGCTCGTGCTTGAATTTGACAATACCGACATTAGGTGCCAACCAGAGCGTTGTCACAGTCGTCCCTTTTTTTTCTTCAGGTGCCGGTTCGCCGAGTCCGGGCACAGATATTGTCATCTGAGTCGTTTCATCTGTCTGGTATTCAATTATCAAGCAATCCTCGAACGTGCCAGCGGGTGTTTCGACGGTTTCGGTGCCGGTGACGACCCCGGTCTCTATGACGTTGCTATGACTTTTGATAGTCGGTCCTTCGCCGCCGGGTAATAATTCGTTAGGGATCCCCTCGAAATTGATTGTCAGGGTCAGCTCGACATTTATCTCAAGTGCCGTCCATTCTTCATTGTAGGTGGCAGGTGTCGGTAGGAGATAGAAATAATCTTGCGAGCCCACCTCAATATCGTAAGTCAAATCAACGGAGGTATTTAATTCTTCAGGTAAATCCTGCATGATTTGTTCACGCATCAGGGGTAGGACATCTTCCATGTCCCGGGCTGTGGATGCCTTAATCGCATTCTCGATTTCAGTGCCGACAAAGTACGCCACCCAGTCGTCACCGATCTGATAAAAATAAGGGTGCGTGTAATGCTCAAAGTCTGCCCAGTTTTCCAAAGCGGGATCATAACTGAAAGCGCGATAGGTTTCACCATCAACTTTTTCGGGTGCTACTGCATAGCGCGTTAATTCGTTACCGTCTTGGTCTTCATAGGTCCAGTAGCTGCCGGCTATATCTGGAAAGTAGTAGTTCGCCCATTCATTTCCCATTGACACGGCACTGAAACTAAAAACAAGTAAAAAAACGAAAACCGACCTGATTTTTTTTAACATGAGAGGTTCCTTTTGCTACATTCGGTGAAACGCAACAATTCCCGACAGCAGCGATTCAAAAAGCGGGATTACTTACTTTCGGTGCTGCCTGACTCGGTGGACTTGATTTCATAGTTTGTTAATTCAAGGGTTCTTACGGTATCAGTACTTTCAGATTCCTGTAGCATTTTAACAATACCGACATTAGGCGCCAGCCAAAGCGTTGTCAACGATCCGCTGTATACATCTGCGAACATGGTCTTGGCTTCTGGTATGTCTGGGTTTGTTTCTATTGAGGCATCTACTTTATACTCAATCTTTAGACAATCCTCAAACGTGCCAGCCGGTGTTTCGAGCGTTTCCGTCCCAGTCACATTTCCAATCTCAACAAGGGTCAGAAACATTGTGATCGCCTGGCTCGTTGGTGGGAAGGCTTCCAAATTGCTTGTGAGATTGATCTGCAAATCCACTTTTGTATCAACACGCAACGCCTCCCACTCCTCGTTGAAGGTGGCAGGCGTTGGCAGGAAGTAGAAATAGTCTTGTGATTGGACATCGAGTTCGTATGTCACATCAAGGTCAATCGTTACGCCTGGTGGCAGTTGGTTATTCATTTGTTGCTTCATCACTGCGACAACTTCATTCCACTGCTGCTCTGTGACTGCGCGTGTGGCATTTTCGATATCTTCACCGACAAAGTACGCCACCCACTCGTCACCGATTTGGTAGAAATACGGATGCACGTAATACCGATAATCTGCCCAATCCTCCAAGACGGGGTCATAACTGAAAGCGCGATAGGTTTCGCCATCAATTTCTTCGGGGGCTATGGCGTAGCGCGTTAATTCCTCACCGTCTTGGTCTTCATAAGTCCAGTAGCTACCGACTGCATCCGGGAAATAGTAGTTTGCCCACTCGTTCCCCATCAACGCTGCACTGAAACCGAGGACGAGTAGAAGAACAAAAGCAGACCGAAATTTTTTCAACATGAAAGGTTCCTTTTAGCACTCTCGGAACGCTCAACAATTCCCGAAAGTGACACTTCAGGAATCGGGTTTACTTGGTTTCACCGCTTCCTGATTCAGTGGTTGTGATTTCGTAACTCGTCAATTCAAAAGTGTTCACAGTGTCGCTATTTTCAGATTCATGTGCCACTTTAACAATACCGACATTAGGTGCCAACCAGAGCGTTCTCAACGCTTTTGCCATCTCCGGCACCATAGATTCTGTTCCTTCCATAGGTGGTGATGTTTCGAGGGTAGGAACCATTTCTGCTTGGATTTCAATCTTCAGGCAGTCATCAAAGGTGCCGGCGGGTGTCTCCACGGTCTCTGTAGTTTTAACCCTTCCTGTTTCTGATACATCAAAATTGAAGGTGAATATTAAGGCACCACCGGGTGGAATTTCGTTGGGATCGCCGGCTACATCGATCCTGATGATGAATTTCGCATTCATCGCCAGCACATTCCATTCTTCATTGTAAGTGACCGGTGTTGGGAAAATATAAGAATAGTCCTGTGCCTCCGCTTCAAAACTCGTACTAATCTCAAAGGTAACACCAGGCGGGACCGTCTGATTCAACTGTTCCTTGAGCGGCTGCAACACTCCCTTTTCCAGTTGTTGCGTCACCATTGCCTTCATAGCGTTTTCGATCTCATCTCCGTTAAAGAATGCTACCCAGTCGTTGCTGACTTGGTAATAATACGGATGGATGAGATACCTATAATCTTCCCAATCTTCTAACGGCGGGTCATAAGTAAAAGCGCGATAGGTTTCGCCATCAATTTCTTCGGGTGCTATTGCATAGCGTGTAAATTCCTCACCATCTTGGTTTTCATAAGTCCAGTAGCTGCCGAATGTATCCGGGAAATAGTAGTTTGCCCACTCGTTCCCCATCAACGTTGCACTGAAACCGAAGATAGATAAAAGAATGCAGATAGACCGAAATCTTTTTAACATCAGAAATTCCTTTTGTGCTTTGCGCCTGCTCCAGTTAAAGTAGATTCCGTAATTACTTTTACAGTGGCGGGTTTTGAAACCCCGCCTGCAGTAGGGAATAGAGAAATATTGTCTGTCAAAGTGTAAACTTATTTTCAGATTTTACTATAAAGTATACAGAATTTCGGCGCAAACGGCAAGCAAAATGTAACGCACCGCGTCGTAGAGAATGCGTTGTTTAACGCTTCTCATATTCAAAGGGAAAGGTGACAGGTGCGCCGTTGTTTGACCATGAACGTGCCATCGCGACATCAATCTCCCGATCTTTACGACCGTTATAGGCACCGTATTCGGGTTCTGTATCATTGCGAACAGCATTAACAAGACTCATCAGTTCCGAAGCAACAGTGATTTCACCATCACTGAGCGGATAATTCCGCAATGGATTCTCCCATACTACTTCAGGGTCAGTATCCGCAACGAGGGCAGCTAAGGTTTCGTAACCATTGACGGTATTGGTTCTGCGTGAGATGGTAATCTCGCGTTGTGCGTCGGCAGTGTCGTTCAAGATGACAGCATCGTTTCGGAAACACATTCCGCGCTCCGCATAGAATTTTGAGCCGTTAAAGCCGCGCAAGGGTGAACCGTAGGAGAGACCACTGAAATTGAAAATTCCGACAGCACCGTCTTCAAATTCAATCACCGCATGTTGCCAATCCTCAGTATCGCGCTTGGGTTGCCCTTGCCGCCAGACGTGATCCTGAACGCTATATCCTTTTCGGAAGCCGTAAACTTGTACAGGTTCGTTCTCAAAACCGACGTAGCTGCGGATAAGTCCAATCCCGTGATAGCCGTGTCCTCGGAAGTCGTTGTAGGCGACGTTAACTTTACCAAAGACCCCTGCGAGAATCATCTCCCGCTTGATCCGCTCTGTAGGCACACGATAATAGTTTTCGTTGACCTCCAGTTTTGTGCCGTTCTCTTGTGCGGAGGCGATCATCTTGTCCGCCCATCCGAGGTCGGTATCAATCGGTGTCTCTGTACAATAACTGATACCCCGTTCAGAGCAGAGCAGACCGGGGATGTGATTATTGCTCGGTGTAATCACGATTGCGCAGATATCGGGTTTCACTGTGTCCAACATCTGCTCGGTGTCTGTGTAAGCGGGAACATCGTATTTTTCACCTTGTTCAGTAGCGCTTTCTTCGCGTGGGTCGCAAACAGCGACTAACTCAAGATCATCCGTCAATTTTGAGATAAGCGGAAGATAGGTACCGGCACCCCGTCTGCCTGTGCCGATATGTGCGATTCTGAGGCTATCCATGATTTTTCTCCATTTGGTGGCTGTTGACCTTTACTATTCTACCCAGAAAATATGGCTCCGTTCAAAGAGATCGCCATCAAGGAAGACTTCAACGAACCACTCACCAGTAATGTCGGGTTCAGGTAAATCGACATAAAACCATGTAATTTTATCGCCGGTTGTTGATGTAAAGGTCTGTTTCTCGCTCCAAAACGGCGGATCGTCAGGCCCCTCCTCCGGTGAGAACCATGAGACTTCAACTGTATGTTCTTCTGTAATATTTGCCCATAGGAGCCATAAATACACTTGATCGTTAAAGTCGGCGGAGAATACGTTCGTGATCCCGTCAGGTCTGTCATCAAAGACACTAATCGCTAAGGCGGAATCCACTATAGCAGGTTCACCGCGTGCTACATCCGTGAAGCCGCTTCCGCCAGAAGGATCCTCACCACAACCGCTCAACACTATCGTCAATGACAGTAAAATTATCCCTAATGTGAGATATTGATCTGCGGGCAATGTCTTGATGAAAGTGTAGGCTTGATGCATGCGTTTCCTCCTATTGTGGGTTAATGGATCAAGAAAGATGTCGCTTTTACAGGGAAGTTGAGGACTGAAAACTATTTTCTCCTATTGTATCAGGTGTTGGGTTTTTTTGTCAAAGGAAATCGCGGTGAGCGTCGTGGTTTGCAAGGCGTTTCTACCTAAGTTTTCTGTTGACATATACCGCTCCTAATGATAGACTCAATCAACAACAGAGGAGCATTTTATGAAATTTGATACAATCATTTCTGGCGGAAATATTGTCGATGGCACCGGTAAACGGGAGCCGTTTATTGCGGACATCGGCATTCAGGCGGATCGCATCGCTGCGATTGGAGACCTCGAAAAAGCAGAAACACCTCACCGAATTTCTGCAAATGGTCAGGTCGTCTGCCCCGGTTTCGTTGATGTACATGTACATTCAGAGATCTCGCTGCTCGGTGGGCGCGACCAGTTCGCCGCTGTCAGTCAAGGCGTAACAACACACTTAGCAGCACCGGATGGGTTTGGATGGGCACCGTTACCACCGGAACAGGCGAAAGAATTGTGGCACTACACGCGGTTCGCTTATGGCGATGCCGAACTGCCGCTCAACTGGCAAACACCAGAGGCATATCTCGATATGTTCCACGGACGCATCCCAGCGAACCTCTATCCGCAAGTGCCACATTGTGCCGTTCGCCTCGGGGCAATGGGGTGGGATCCGCGTCCAGCAACCAGCGATGAGCTGAGGGCGATGGCACGTACAACCCATCATTGGTTAGCGGAGGGTGCTTGCTGTCTCTGCTTAGGGTTGGATTATCAACCGTCAGCAAATGCTGATTTGCACGAACTCGTGTATCTCTCAGGTATCGCTCAAGCCTACGATGCAATCTATGCCGCACATATCCGGTACCGTATCCTCGGCAGAAAACAGGCATGGGAGGAGACGATTGAAATTGCAAAAAGTGCCGGGATACCTGTGCATATCTCACATGAACGGGTAGACGATGAAGTCGCTGATATACTTGAACGGGTTGAGAAAGAACAGATAGATTTGACCTTTGAATCCTACCTCTATCCCGCAGGCATGACGCATCTCGCCATGATGCTCCCGATGGAATATCAGACCGGCGCACCTGACGATATGTTAGCACACCTCGAAAACCCAGAAGTCCGAGAAAAATCGATCGCACACCTCCGCGGCGAATTACGCGACGGTAGCCAGATTGTAGGTTACAATCGTTCGGGTAGGTTCATCGGTATGACGCTTGCTGAAGCCGCCGAAAGTGAAGGTAAATCTAACGAGGAATTCGCCTTTGATCTCATCTGCGAAGAAGCCGCGATTGAGACCTTTGTGATGCCGTGGGCAACATCGCCCGAAGAAAATGAACGCATCCTGAATCAGACAGCAAGCCACCCGCGTATGATGATTGCGAGCGATGGGGTCTACAATATCCCGCATCCGCATCCTCGGAGTTACGGATGTTTCGTGCAGTATCTCGGCAAGTTTGTGCGGGAACGTCAACTCGTCTCCCTGCAAGAGGCGATATACAAAATGAGCGGTTTTCCCGCGGAACGTTTCCGACTCGCCGATCGCGGTAACATCCGTGAAGGCCTTGCCGCGGACATCGTTGTTTTTGATCCAGATACCGTTGCAGATAAATCCACATGGTTCGATCCAGTCCAATCCCCTGTCGGTGTAAACTGGGTGTTCGTCAACGGCGTTTCAGTTGTTGAAGACGGCACCGTGACGGGACGATTACCCGGTGAAGTACTGCGTCAACAACGATAAGCGGTGCGACGGGGAGGTGGAATCGTGGCTGTGTACGATTTAACAATTATCGGCGGCGGCAGCGCGGGACTCGTGCTTGCCGTGGCAGGGGCAAGATTAGGCAAAAAAACCGCGCTTGTGGAGAAGCATCGCATCGGTGGCGACTGCCTCTGGACGGGATGTGTGCCTTCCAAAGCCTTATTGAAAGCGGCGAAGGTGGCGAATTCCCTCCAGAACGCAGAGAAATACGGCATTACTGTCCCAGAAACCACACCTGATTGGCAGCGCGTGATGGCGTATGTCCGAGGGACGCAACACACCATTGAAGAAGAACACGACAACCCAGAGCGGTTCCGTGAAATGGGTATTGATGTTATCTTCGGAGACGGACATTTTGAATCATCCGATACTTTCGTCGTAGAAGATACCGAAAACGGTCAGACGCGCACGCTCAAAAGCAAAAAGTTTGTAGTAAGTACCGGTTCGCGTCCCGTCGCGCCGCCTATATCCGGGTTAGAATCTTGCGACTATCTCGACAGTGAAACCGTTTGGGAGTTGGAAAAATTTCCTGAACGGCTACTTGTCGTCGGTGCGGGTCCGATCGGTGTTGAACTCGGACAGGCGTTTCATCGCCTCGGTGCCGATGTGACGATCGCACAACGGAGCGGACGTGTCCTCACAAAAGAGGATGCCGATGTCTCCGAACAGCTGCTGCGTTACCTGCGAGAGGAAGGCATTGCGATCCGACTCAATACGAATATCGCGCAAGTTGCACAAAGCCAAGACGGTATAAACGTCCAGTTCGATGATAGTGGAAACGGAACAGTAGAACAGACCTTTGACAAAATTCTGATTGCCGCGGGACGCGCCCCAAATGTTGAAGGGTTAGGCCTCGACAAAATCGGCGTACAGATCGGCAGCCGCGGGATTGAAGTTAACAACAGACTTCAGACGAGTGTCAGGAATATCTATGCTGCAGGTGATGTGATTGGGCACTACCTGTTCACACACGTCGCTGCTTTCCAAGCGCAGCTGCTCCTCCGAAATATCTTCTTTCCGCTCTCTAAAACGATCAACTATGCTGTCGTGCCGTGGACAACCTTCTGTGACCCGGAGGTTGCACGTTGTGGTCTCACCGAGGCAGAGGCACGTGAGAGATACGGCGATGTTGACGTATTCACACTCGATCAAAACGATGTTGACAGAGCGGTTGCGGAGGGCGAGACACACGGGTTCAGTAAGGTTATTGCGAGCCGATGGACAGGCAAGATACTCGGCGTTCACCTTGTCGGAACAAATGCGGGGGAGGTCATTCACGAGTATATTTTGGCGATGCAACAAGGGATTCCATTGCGAAAATTGAGCGGGATGATCCATGTGTATCCGACGTTTTCGAGCAGTGTGTGGCGTGTGGCGGGGAAATGGTTTTCGGAGAGCACACTGATTCAGACGTTGCGAAAATTGCTGCCATAGCACTACAACGCAGACAAAATACCGTGCCGAAGCACGAGCGCAAAAGATGCTTTACTATAATACCGTATGGACAGGCAGGGATACCTGTCCATACAATAGCGTTCTGAAATTATTATTGTGCGCCCTCTATTGGCAGCACCCCCGCTTCCATGTCTCCTACTTTAATCGTAATCTGTGCCTCTTTAGACCCTGTTACGATAAAGCCTTCAATAATGAGTTCAGTTTCTATGCGCTGTTCCTCAGAATTGTCTGGGAGTGGCAAGCCTTCCGGGAATGGGATACCTTCAGGGAATGGAAAGCCTTCTGGAATGTCTCCGTCATCTCCGTTACCTTCTTCGCCATTCTCTGGGAGTGGGAGGTCCAAATCTTCCGGTAATAGGAATTCACCGCCAAAAGCCGATGGTGTAAGAGTTATTGTAATTAACCCCGCATCCATCTGATCTTCTTCCTTCTGACGGATGAGTTCGTCGAGGTTTCTTGGCAACGGTTTTGCGTCCTCTTCTTCTTCCCCGCCTAAGATTTCATCGAAAATATCGCCGAAGAGTTGTGTGAGTTCTGTGTTGTCAGTTGATTCATCGGCGGCGGAAACCGTGAGGTTTGCTTCACCCATGGGAAAACTGTCAGGGATGTCAAGTATAACTTCTCTTTGAATTATCCGCTCAGCACCGGCAGTGCTCCAGTGCGGAAGTAGCACCACCGAAACTGTGAGGCGTTCTCCAGGCATCGCTTCAGCAGGCACAATAATTTCATCAATTTCAGCTGTGGCGATTTGCGGTTTGTCCACGATAGAAATCGACACCGCTTTCAAGGTTGCTTTGCCCGCGCTGTTTGCAAGTGTATTGGTGAACGCGTCAATAATTGACCCCGTCTTTATGAACACATCGAAAAATGGGTTTGAAGAGGTTGTCCGAAACTTTTCTGTATAGACAGTTTCGGTTTCTTGAAAGTGAAGCGTCACAGTTCCTTCAACTGTTGCAGCGTTCCGCTCCATCCGAATTGCGTCCATTGTTACTGCGGCAACGTACGAAAGTGCCCACTCTTGTCCGTAAGCGACAAGGTGATGTTTCTCTATAGACGTGCTATTAACGGGACGGTAAGAGACCTTTATTGGAATCATTGCGGGGCCCGGACCGAGCACCCCTACAATTCCAGGATGTAGGTCTTTAGTTATTGTCCCGATCGGATTTCCGTACGCGGAGACAGATTTAGTTGATAGCACCAAACGTGGCACAATTCCGTGTGTTACAGCCCTATATACTGGCAATGCAGACTTTCCATCAGCGAAGAATGGATGGCCGAAGGCTACAAATTTATTGTCATAAACCTGTGTCACTGTGCCAAAACCGATGAGACTCGTAACATCGCCTGTAACGACAGCAGCACCAATCATATCTCCCGCAAAAAGTTTTGTTGTGGCATCTGCAGGCGGTGCTGCTGGCGCACCGCCAATATTACCGAGCAATTCAACAAAATTGAATTTTGAGCCAGAGAAGTGTGAAGAAAGTTCTTGAATTCTGTGGGGCTGGATCCCTGTCATTATCACAGGTGTTTTAACTGGCGCGTACATAGCATTCATCGCCAACGCAGGTGCAGCGGGTGCCGCCTCTCCATTCAAAAATTCACCAAACGTTGGATGGTTTATGGCTGTCTCCATGTAATCAATAGGTGTGACCCAAAACCGATACGGTGGTTTACTATACGAATATGCAAATGCAAGAGCCCCCATAACACGCCCCGAGGGGCCGACAGGACTGCCCGACATGCCTGCTGCAACACCCCCTAAAGCCTCTGCGGATTCATCAATCAATTCGCACTCGTAGACAGGTGATCCAAAAGGACCCTCTTGAACTGACCGAAATCGAGCCTGAAGACTGACTTTGCCAGTGCCTTCAAGCACGGTAATGATTTCCAGTGGTGTCTTGCTTGCCAGTTTTCCAGCTTCATCCTCATACATATTTTCCAGTACAACATTTCCGACAAAGCGTGGGGCGTTAAGAACGAATGTTGCATCGTTCGTTATAGGATTTTCAGATTGTGTTTGCGCTTCATCAGGAGCGCAGCTGAGTTGACAGAGCATCGCGATGGCGATGCTTACAAAAACAACATATTTCACTTTGATTCCTCCAAAAACAGAAATTTTGTTTATAGTGAAGTCGAAAAATAAGTTTTCACTTCCGAATTAACATTTTTCGCGTCGCAGTAAACTGCCCTGCTTTGAGCGTATAGAAATAGACACCACTTGCGACTTGCTCTCCATGAGCATTCTTACCGTCCCAATAGGCAGCACGGGACCTGCTCTGATAGACGCCTGCCGGCATTTCGCCCAACGGTAAAGTCCGAACCAAACTGCCATCTATCGCGTGAATGGAGATAGTGACCTCCGCTGGTTGCGCTAACTGATAGGGTATCCACGTCTCCGGATTGAATGGATTGGGATAGTTCGCCAAAAGAACCGTTTTCTCTGGTGTAGGTTGTGTCCGCTGTGTCAATACTGCCAAGAATTGTTCCAGGACAGCAATTGTCTGTGCATCCGCGCCGATGTCTCGTGCGTCTTGAATCCATTGCTGTACCGCTTCTACGGTGAAGGAAGAGGAGTGAGGCAGCTGCGCGAGCATAGGTGCCGCTTGGGAATCTACTGGTGCTTGGGAATCCACTGCCTTAGCAATAACAATAAGGTCCTCAATGTCAACGATGCCATCTTTGTTGACATCCGCGCGTGGGTTCGCTCCATCTACAACAGTTTTTCCGTAGTTCTCTGCCACCTCAATAATGTCAAGATATGTAACACTGCCGTCCCCTGTTATATCAACCGCTGCGAGCGGCTCCCACAAGCGGATTGTGTCGTCACTACTCCCACTCACAAGAAGCGACCCATCAGAATTCCATGCGATTGTATTCACACTACGGCTATGCCCTGTAAGAGTGGTTTTGTGTGCCCCAGTGGCGGGGTTCCATAAGTGGATTGTGCCATCGCTACTACCACTGGCAAGGATGGAGTTGGTCGGATGGAATGCCAATGTGTTAACATTACCTGTATGTCCCTCCAGGACATATAGCGGAGAATCGGTAGCTGTTGCATCCCAGATACGGATGGTATCGTCGTCGCTCCCACTGGCGAGCATAGTTCCGTCAGGACTCCAGGCGACCGCCTCGACCGTTCTCTCATGTCCACGAAGGGTGGCAGTATTTTTACCGCTGTCCGGGTTCCACAAGCGTACCGTGCGGTCTTCACCTGCACTGGCGAGCATAGTTCCGTCAGGACTCCAGGCGACCGCCTTGACATCATTCCTATGGCCACGCAGCGTCCGCACGGGGCGACTTCTCCATGCATCCCATGTTAAATCCCAGATACGGATTGTGTCGTCGTCGCTACCACTGGCAAGGGTAGAACTTTCGGGCTTAAAGGCTAAAGTATTGACAGTGTTTGTATGTCCTGTGAGGTACCCTCTTATATCTCCATCATCTGTATAAGACATCCCAATATAAGGGCGAAAAAATAGTCCGCCAGCATAAACGACGAAGCGCGTATCCTGCGTCGAAATGGCCAGATCAGCCGTTAAGAAGATGCCAACTTCGGTACTCCAGTGTTGTGCACCGGTATCCAGATTCCAGGACCGGAGCGTGCTATCTTGCCCAAGACTGATAAGCGTGCTGTCGTCCTTGAATGCGACTGCTTGGACAGAAATTTTATGTCCGACGAGCGTCCGAGTGTGAAAGTACTCTTGGGCAAAAGTAATGGGTAAGTTAACAGCGAAAATGGAGAGTAGGGTTAAAATCAAAAGGGTTATTTTTTTCATGCTATATACTCCTTTGGGTATAAAACTATTAATTTGGGATTCCCCAAATCTTTATTTACACTTTAATTGCTTTTTCAAGCGTGGCGCGAAACATTTTATTTAGGACTTACGCAGCCCCCACTGCAGGCGGGATTTCAAACCCCGCCAGTGGGTCGGATGTCCGTTATCATGGAAAATGCGTAAGTCCTGTTATTGATGAAATTCTCCGGTCATCCATCTCCGTAGCACTTCAGCGTCCGTAAAATCCTTGAGAATATATCCGATTAAAACGGGATTCTCGAGTGCGATCCGAATAAGCGCGTCCTGCGCGCCGTGTTTATTGAGCAGTTTCTGAGTGTACATAGCATCCGCCTGCTCAATTTTTTCAACGTAAAGTGTAATTTCTGTCATAAGCAAAACGAGAAGGAATCCATCTATGACATCTTTCTTATCGTCTACAAAATGCCGAAGTGCTATATCCATGCCTGGGCCTCTTATCCAATTTTCCCATTCGTCTTGAAACCTCTCAGGGTCTTCGCCATGGTATCCACGGATCATAACATGCCGCTCGTGTACTGCAAAAAGGTGTACATTCGCGATATCTTCTTCGGCTGGCTTCTCAAGATGCTTCTTCAAAAATGGAAGGTATTGCGACGGATCTAACGCTGCGATTTGCCAGAACTCATCAAAGGTCTGATATTGATCTTCTACAGGATGGTTACGTCTGAGGAAATCTAAATAGGTTTTGGACGTGACAAGCCGTCGGAGGGTTTTGAAGCCCTCATCTAAAATGTCACCAGGGTTTTCACGTTTGAGTTGTTCAAACGTTTCCTTGGTCGTTGGTGGTTGTGCGATTGGTTCAGTACCATCCTCTGTGTTAATGTTCTCCCTTTCAGGTTCAAGAACACTTGGATCGGGACTCGATTGGCACGCGAGAAATAGCGAGATCCCCAGAAAGAGACAGACGTGTATATATTTCACTTTTTGCTAAAGCCTCCATCCACCCATTTCTTGAATACTTTAACATCGGTAAAATCTTTGAGGAGGTATCCGAGGCGGACAGGTTCTTCAAGTGCGAACCGTAAAAACCCTTTTTGTGTGCCGTGCTCAAGAAAAAATGCTTGGGTTCTTTCTTGATCTTCCTCTTGCAGGTGCTCGACCCAAACAGAAAACTGAACAAGAAATTTTATCAAAAGTATAATATCTCCGCGACCGTCGGTAACAAAGCGTTGCTTTATCCAACTGTACATGGGATCATTGCTCATCATCTCAAAACGAGTATCCCATGCTATGTCTTCCCCGTGATAGAGACGAATATTGATGTGGCGTTCCTGTAAAGCCATATAATGAAGGACGCTAACATCCGCTCCAGTAGGTTCGGGGTGGGGTGGCTTAAAATATTTGTTCAAAAACGCCATGTACCCTTCTGTGTCCAGGGACGCTAACTCCCAAAACTCATCGAAATTCTGAAACTGATTTTCCTGGGGATAGGTACGTTTCAAGAACTCTATATAAGTTTCTGACGCAATGATTTCTCGAATCCTTGTGAAGTCATCGTTTAAAACGTTGCCGGGAAATTCCAGACGCAACTGTGCCATAACTTCAGCAATTGTAGGGAGCCTCTGCATCGGTGCCATTGGTACTGCCTCAAATTGCGGTGCGAATTCTATTTCTGCGGCGCGCCTATTTTTCTCTACAGCCGCCAGCACCTCTGCCACTAACTCTTTAGAGATTGGGTGTATTGTTGCTTCTGCTGGGGCTAACGCGTTGCGGTTTTCAGATTCCGAACAGCCGCAAACTGCTGCAAATCCGAGTAACACACAAAACATCAATAGATTGAACAGACCCTGATATCCTGATCGAAAGTATCCCATGCTTTTTCTCCTTATATTTTCGGGGTTTACAGGCTTTTTATGCGTACTTCTGTCAATATCAATCGTTTTCCTTTTGAAGCGTGGCATGAAACATCCCGCTGCGTTCGGTGGCAATATAAAGCCTGTCGCCACTGATAGCGATAGAGACGACGTTATTTGGCGCCGTTGGGAAAATCTGTTCCCATCTGCCTCGGTTATTCAATTGATAGCCCCCGGTATCGCCAACACCATAAACCGTTATATCATCTACGGCAATTTGGTCTATGACGGTGTGTGTCCCGGCTGTATCAGTTATTGTTCGCCAGTTTTCACCGTCCTCCGATGTTAAGACCCCTGCATCTGTGGCGACATGAACCGTTGATCCGGCAAAAACTATCTCGTTGAAATGCTCAAATCGAATCGGTAACGTTGCGGTCAGATCTTTCCATGTGTTCCCACTATCAAACGATCGAAACAGATGTCCATCGCGTTTTCCAACGTAGACGGTTTCACCTGAAACCGCGAGTGCGAGACCATCAGAACTCTTATCGCCAACTGCTGTGCCAGTGTCGATCAATCCAGTATTGAACCATTCCGACTCGCCGCGTGTCCATCGGAAAAGCCGCTGCTTATAGACGACATAGAACGTTTCCGCGCTGACTGCAAACCCGCTGGAAAATTCCACAGACTCGCGGGTTGTGTCTGTGGATTCACTGATTTTCTCAGGGGCGTTAGGGGAATCGTCTGGTATATTTTTTTCCGACCTCTCTTGTAGTCCGATTTCTGGAGGCTCTATAGAAAGATTTTCACCCAAAATAGGTATTTCTGGCATAAGTACCAGCGCGCCGCCATTTTTAGAAAGATGGAAAATGCGCTGCTGGGTCCCTGCGATGTATGAGGAAGCTGCGGTGCCGATGCAGTAGAGTTTATCGTCAGAAATCGCCAGTCGCGAAGAAGCAATCAGAAGACCGACATCCAATTCCGTTCCTAATTCTGGCGTTAATTGATCGGGGGTGAAGTGCAGATTTCGCCAGGACATCCCACCGTCGGTGGATTTCGCGAGATTTGTAGCGGTAGGGGCGTAAAGTGCGTTTTTGAATGCGACTAAGTTAGATATTTGGGTGCCCACCATGCCAGTCATAAATGGATGCCACGATTTGCCAGCATCGGTTGAACGGATAAGTCCAAAAGGACTGGCTTTGAACAGGATATTTTCGTCCACGCCAACAGCGGGGAATACACTCAGCATGAACGAATTCATCATTGAGAGCGGATCTAATTTTTTGTATCCGTGGAGTGTCCATGTTTCCCCACCATCAGTGGATCGGCACTGGAACCCGGTGTATCCCAATGCCCAAAGTGTTTTTCCAGCAGTAAGGACTTTAATGCCCGGGAACAGCCTCAAGGCTGGCTCGGTTGTAGGTGTGATTTCAGTCCACGAATTACCCAAATCGGTTGACCGGAAAACTTCCCACATAGACTGCCCGGCGGACAACTCTTCATGTATTTTCTCCTGCTTAAAGGATCCGAAGTCGGGACCTGTTCCGACATAGAGGTTGTTTTCAGAAACCGCCAAGGAGTGGATAGCTTTAGTGGTATTTAGCGGCAATTTTTCCCATATATCCGTTGCCGAACGATGTCTTGGATTGATGCGATAGAGTCCTTCAGGTGTTCCGACAAACGCTGTGTTTTCAATAGTCGCCAAAGCGACGATTTCTCTGTCGGTTCCTTCATGACCGAGTGGTGTCCACTGCTGTCCCCTATCTTCAGATCGGAAAACGCCTCTGTTTTTAAGCAGGAGGTACAAGGCTTCATCCGTTATGGCCAATGCGACGGCAATGCCTTTTGGACGGGCGCCAAGCGGTTCCCACGCCTCGCCTCTATTGGTTGAAATAAGCACTTCATCATCAGAGACGAGATAAAGGGTTCCGTTTTGTTCCGTCATCGGTATTACGGGGACTTTCAAATTTGTAGGGCTGAGGAACGTCCATGCTCGCGTGTCTGGCGTTAATCTATAGATACCGAGACGCGAAGCGGCGTAGATATCGCCGTTTGAACTTACGAGTAAGCCGCCTACGGGGCCGGTCGCTGGTACGCTTGCTGGTTTCCACTGCTGTGGTGTTGGCAGTGGTTCCTTTTCTATCTGCGCGGCGGCGGGGACAACAGGTTCCGAAACTTGCAGACCAGTACCGCTGTCCCTACCTGTGGTATCAGAACGTCCGACTTGGTTTCGCACATCTGGTACTGCCTGTGTATCAAGGACAACGGGTGCCTCAATGATCTCAACAGTGGTTTCCGATTGGGCGTTCAAGTTGTAAGGTCTCTGAAAACGACTTAGGTATTGGGATCCGATACCAATCATCAGCATTATAAGAATCGCAGCGGTGCCGAAAGCGAGCCAAGGTAGCAACGGTTTTCCAACCGAAGGCGGTGTCGGTTTGATGTCGGCAACTTGCTGCATAATACGCTCAATGAAATCGGTGGGGAATTGGACGCTCCCCAGCGTTTCGCTAATCAGGTGTTCTTCGGCTTGTAAACGCTCCCGTGCCCGGCGAATCCGACTTTTGATCGTATTCACGGAAACACCTAAGAATTTGCCAATTTCTTGTGCTGTCATTTCACCGAGGTAGTGGAGTGTTACAACTGTGCGTTCACTTTCCGGCAGCGTTTCGAGAAGCTCCTTGACGATTTCATGCCGACGTTCAGCGGCTTCCACCTCCCGTCGTTCCAATTCATAACGTTTGTAAGAAGAGTTCTCTATCTCTGTCATAGGTGTGCCCTCCAGCGATCGCGTAGAAAGTTTCTGCTTTTGGTGCCATCGCTTGCAAAGATTGTTCGCAATCACATACAACCATCCAGCGAATTGGTTGGGATTCCTGAGCGTCGCAAGGTTTTTGTATGCCTGAAGGAAGGCATCTTGCGCAATCTCTTCAGCGATATGAAAATCCCCAATTTTTCGCCACGCCAGCGCGTGAACGCTCTTTTGGTACTTTTGGACTAAAGTGCTGAACGCTTGTTCATCACCTGACAAAATTTTGTGAATCAGTTGAACATCGTTTTCTACCATCAGAATTCCTCATGACTCATCTATAGATGTGATTGTGTTTACATTCAAATTATTAATGATACAATTTTGAGGGCAAAAAGGTGCATATCTTGAAAAAAAATCCGATACCCGTAGAATTTTGGCAAATTCTGTGCAGGCTCGGATTGCTTTCAGGATACATAGCACTCCGCTGGAGTGCTGGAGGTTGGATAAACTATGTTCTATAGACATAGCACTCCGCTGGAGTGCTGGTTTTTTGCAGATGTTATACTATTCCTAATTGAATGCTTTTCCATAAGCATGTCGCATGATGCACGTCGCATCTGGACGAGTACGCCGCAAAACTTTTAGTTTGTGCGCCTGTGCTCCCTTCAGAAATGGTATTACATGTCAAGTTCAAAACGATTCTGACTTGATTTGCCCCCACGTCGTCGTTAAAGAGATACTCGGACGAATTTCGAGTCCATCTTCAGAATTACGATTCAGATTGACACCCGTCCCACCAATCACAGAGGCACCGTTCATGCCGATGAGCGTCTTTCCATTCCCGGACGTATCTTCAAAATGATCCGCACCTTCCTTGTCATTGAAATCCCAGAGTGCTAACGTGTGTTCATCATTCACAAAACGAGGCGGTGGCTCAAACGGATCGTGGCCCTGTGCGGCGCAGTCATACCGAGCGATGTTTGAAAACCGGATGGCATCAATTTCGCCATGAAAACTACTCACTTGGAATAACAACGCACCGTTAGGTGCCACAAACTTATCCTCACCATATCCGCCTACGACGAAATCTTGAACCCTTTCAGGTCTATTGATATGCAAAGATACCCTGTCCGCAAAAGGAAGTTGCCACCCTTGACCAATTTGATTATTGGTCGCATGACAAAGTGTGCTGTTCTTGAAAATGATTGCTATATAGTTCCATTGATCTTTCTCGATTGGACTATCATTCCCTACAAGTCCATGACCTGTGTCTCCTGAAAGATATGCATGACGATAACTGCAAAGTTGATTCTTTGCGAGTCGACACTGATCTCTTGCCTTTAATCCGATGGAAACTTGCTGCGTCAGAATAAGGTCTTTATCTATTTTCTTGGGTTCAGCTTTCGGATAGAACCATACTTCAACAGTAAACGCACGGGTGCCTTCAGGGAAAATATGCCCATGTTCCGCAAAAGGGAGTATTGCATAGTCATCTTCACCATCCAACGACAAAACACCGCCGGAAGGCTCAAAAGAAAAAACAGGTATAACTAAACTGAACCATAACACTACACTTAATAGGAATTTATGGTTAATAGACATCAGAAACCCCTTTGAAGTTACCAGTCACCAGTCACCAGTCACCAGTTAAAGAGTGGTTAGATGTATCAAGTCTTTCTCTTACTGGAAACTGTTAACTGGAAACTGTTAACTGATATGCGTAAGTCCTAATATTTTTTTAGTTGAGCCCATGTCACAGCCAGTTTGCTTTGGGGTTGGACCGCTAAACCGCCGTGATTCGGGACTTCTTCGCCGGTGATTTTGAGATTGTCAAATCGAGCGGTATATCCTGCGAGACCGAAGCCGACACTGCCAACATTAAGGTCTTCCTCCAAGAAGGCGAAGTTGTCAAAGAGACAGGTGAGGTGTAAAACCGATTCTCCATTCACCCAGAGTGTAACCCCCTTTTGAACTACGCGTAGTTTTAACTGGGTCCACTCCCCTTTTTCAAGAAACGGGTGCGGTAAAACTGCTGTACATATATTTGTAAACACACCCACTCGCAAAAGCTCATCCACAATTTCACCTTGCGGGCGTCCGTTGAATAAATCCTCTATTTTCATAAGTATCAGTGGGAGTCCCACTCTGGTGCCGGTGTTCAAGTTCAGGATGAAACCCGAAACTATCGGTGCGGGTGCATTCCAGAAGATATTTCCGATCGCAAAAACAATTGCATGCGTCTGCTTGACTCGTGCAGCAAGCACGATGTGTCCCCGTCCATGTTTGGCAAGTGGCATTACATCGATTTCTACCTCGTAATCGTGCCACGCTGCATCTTTTATCACAAGCATTTGGATTGCATCATCTTTGCTTTCTGCCTGCAGCACACCATTAACAACACGCCAGTCACCTGCGGGAAAATTCCGTTCTGTAACTTCATCCCAATCCTGTAAATTAAAGTTATCGAACGTCTCAAAGAACGTCCCAGCGGAGACAGTCAAAGCTTGGAACAGGAGAAGACCTCCAATAATCAAAATAGCAAATTTCATTACGTCCTCCTTATAACTGTGTTGAAACGTTCAAAATCCGATAGTAGCAACTTGGATTAACAATACAGCAGTTACTTGGAGGCATCTTCTACCTGCTTGAGTTTGCCCCAGAGGGTTGTCTGCTTCTCTGAGCTCGGGGATACGGAGAGAAACCCCTCCGGTACCCATGCAGGCGATAAATCGTGTCCACCGACCTTTACAAGCGGTTTTCCGCGTCCGTTCCCCATTGCATCTATGACATAAATATCAGTATTGCCAGGTGCTTGTTCAAGAACATAAGCGATCCATTTCCCATTAGGCGACCATACAGGCTGACGGATCTCAGGAAACCGGGCACCAGCCTTGTTCCGTAATAGACCTTGGGTGAGTTGACGAAAGTTTTTACCATCTATGTCAATTACGCACAAGTGCATGCGATCCTCCCTGGGGACAGCCATACTAAAGGCAATCTGTTCGCCATCGGGAGACCAAGCACACTCACCCTGGGCCATGCCATTAAGTGCTTGCACCTTTTTATCATTAATTCGTCTTAACCTTCTTCCATCGGTATCCATCACATAAATACCTATCCTTTCATCACCTCGATGGTAAGAGACAAAGGCAATCCATTGGCTGTCTGGTGACCAAGAGGGTCCCACATTTTTTCCCTGGTCGGTCAACCGTACCAGATGTCCACCGTTAACATCTGCTTTGTAGATGTCGCTCGTTATTTTGAATTTGCCCCATTCGCCTAACTGAATCTCTTCATCACCATCGGTGGCAAAGGCGATCCATTTTCCATCCGGCGACCATGCGGGTGTCCATTCTCTCTCGTGGCGGTCCGTGAGTCGCCGGTGTTCCCCTGTCCTTGTGTCCAAGACATAAATCTTGTAGGTTCCGTCTTGATTTGAGGTATAAGCCAAAAATCGTCCATCTGGCGACCAGGTTAAATCTTTCTCATCTGTCGGGTGGTTTGTGAGTAGGCGAAGATTCTCGCCGTTTGTGTGCTGCAGATAAATGTTATAGTCTCCTGTTGTGTTGGATACATAGGAGATATATTGAGCACCATAGGTCTGAGCGCAAACATTATTTAGGAGCAGTGTATGGACTAACACCAATGCGACCCCAAACGCTAAATATACCCGTTTATCTGTCATCGCTGATTTCATGATAAACTCCTCTCTGCCGGTGCTTCTGTTCCAGCAGGGTTGGATTCCCAAAAAAGGCGTTTGAAATCCATTTTATTCCCACACACTCTTGCAATGTGTATTGAAATTAGGGCGTACCATTACTTACCGGCTTTTTTAAGTTTCCCCCAAAGTGTCGTCTGCTTCTCCGAACTCGGGGATACTGAGAAAAATTCCTCCGGCACCCACGCAGGGTCCCGATCTTTCGCCGCATGTGATGTGATTTGGCGAGGTCTACCGCCGTCAGCGGGGACGATATAAATGTTTTGATCCAACTCCTTCGGGTTACCCCACTGATTTTCAGGTTCCATATCGTAGGCGATCCAAATACCGTCGGGTGACCATGCTGGGTGCCGACTCCAAATATTCATAGGTGTCACACGCTGCCAATCTTGCCCACGCACATCCATCGTGTAGATACCACTGCCCGCATGCCCCAGACTATAGGCAATCCGTTTGCCGTCCGGGGACCAACTCGGGGAGTGCGCGCCCCGTCCTGGATTCATAATGCGTTTGAGATGTTTCCCTTCGGCATTCATCACATAGATACCCCACCCCTCCTCGCGATTAGAATAGAAAGCAATCTGTTTGCCGTCAGGGGACCACGCCGGTGTTGAATCATATGCTCTATTGCTCGTGAGCCGTCGTAGATTTCTACCGTTAACATTTATTTTGTAGATATCATAGTTTTCTCTGCTCTCTCTGTCCGATGTGAATACGATCCAATGTCCATCAGGGGACCAGTTGGGTTGAGCAGCCTCCTCTGGATGATTTGTCAATCGTCGAGGTTCAGTATCATTGACCCCCATAATGTAGATATCGCGGTGCCCATCTCGATTTGAGACAAAAGCGAAAGAATTTCCGTTGGGTGCCCATGTTACGTCGCCGTCATAAGCGGGATGATTTGTTAAGTTGCGTAGGTTGTGTCCATATATATCCATGACATAGATATCGAGGTTTCCCGTTCGGCTTGAACTGAAAGAGATATACGGTGCACTCCAAGCATTTAGGGTAAAAAGAGATAGACTCAGCAAGAATGTTATTCCGAAGGCTCTATGGATATGTTTCATTTTTACTATCACTCCTTAATATTGCTTCAACTGTCCCCAGGTTGTCGCGAGTTTTCCTTGGGACGTTACGTCAAAATCACCGCTGTTTGGAACACTATCCCCGGTAACAGTGATATTATCAAAGACTGCTGTATAATTCCAGAGGCCAAAACCGATACCCCCGGTCTGAAAATCCGGAAAATCCGCAAAGACTTCAATTTGTCTGAAGATTTGAAGTTGCGTCGGTGCCATAATCTGCTCACCATCAATCCAGAAGGTAAAAATATCGCCTTCAACGCTCAGTTTCAGATGCGCCCATCTGTTTAATCTTAAAAGTGGGTGCAGTTCAGAGATAAGGATGGCAAGTGGTGGCAGTGGTCGGTGCAAACCGGTAGCGTAACAACCTACTCGTCTTTCTTGGACTGGTGGATCATCACCTCTTATAATCACGGGATCATAGATACTACAGTAAACTAACCAAGTTTCGGTAACCCGCACAGCGATGTAGATACCGCCAATACCGTGCTTTTTCAGTGGCTTGACATCGAGTTCCATAGTGTAGTCTTCCCACGTGCTATCCCCAGTTGTCAGTAGATGAATAAAACCTTCACGGCTTTCTGCCCGCAGTTCATCATCAACAATCTCCCAGACAGCGGGTCCCTTATCCACCCAAATTTGCTGCCATCCGTCCAAATCTTTGCCATCAAAGGTTTCCAAAAATGTGCCTGCCCACACAGAGAAAGTTAGCAAGAAAAGGGTCGCTACACTAATCAGAGATTTCACAATAATTCTCCTTTCGGACGCCGGTGGCGGGGTTGCAAACCTCCGCCAGCGAAGAGGCTGCGTGAGTCTTTTCAATGCTATTGCTGCTGACGCTAAAACCTTTTCAAGTTTCCCCAGGTTGTCGCGAGTTTTTCTTGGGGCGTTACAGCGAAATCACCGCTGTTTGGAACACTATCGCCGGTGACAGTGATGTTATCAAAGATTGCCGTATAGTTCCAAAGCCCGAAACCGACACCCCCGGTCTGAAAATCCGGAAAATCTGCGAAGACGTCAATGCCTCTAAAAATTTGAAGTTTCGTAGGTGCCATAATCTGCTCACCGTCAATCCAGAAGGTAAAGATATCGCCTTCGACGCTTAGTTTCAGATGTGCCCATCTGTTTAATCTTAAAAGTGGATGCTGTTCAGAGAAAAGAATGGCACGCGGTGGCACGTGCAAACCGCCAGCTAAACAACCTATCCGTCTTTCTTGGACTGGTGGCTCATCACCCCTTATAATCACGGGATCATAGATACTGCAGTAAACTAACCAAGTTTCGTTAACCCGCACAGCGATCGAGATACCGCCAATACCGTGTTTTTTCAGTGGCTTGACATCGAGTTCCATAGTGTAGTTTTCCCATGTGCTATCCCCAGTCGTCAGAAAATGCGTATACGCCTCACGACTGTCCGCCTGCAGTTCACCATCATCAACCTCCCAGACAGCGGGTCCCTTAATCGCCCAAATTTGCTGCCATCTGTCCAAATCTTTGCCATCAAAAGTTTCTAAAAATGTGCCTGCCCACACAGAAAGGGGAAGGAGAAAAAGGAGTGTTACAATAAGCGCGAATTTCATAATAGTTTCCTTCCAATGTGAACGCCACTGACGCTAAAATCTTTTCAAGTTTCCCCAGGTTGTCGCAAGTTTTCTTTGGGGCGTTACGGCGAACGCGCCGCTGTCGGGAATGCTATCGCCGGTGACAGTGATGTTGTCAAAGACTGCCGTATAATTCGAGAGACCGATACCGATACCCCCGGTATGGAACTCAGGGAAGTCAGCAAAGCCTTCCTGGTTTCTAAAAATGCGAAGTTCCGTAGGTTCCATAATCTGCTCATCATTAATCCAGAAGGTAAAGATATTGCCTTCAACACTTAACTTTAGACGCGCCCATCTGAATAATTTTAAAAGTGGCTGCGGCCCAAAGGAAAGTCCCTTAGCCTTTCCACCGTTCAAATTGCCAGCGGAACAAAAAAACCATCCTCTTTCAGGCGCGTTGCCACCATCAGGTAACACAACGACTGCATCGACAATATAACATTTCACCAACCATTTCTCCTGAACCCGCGCCGCAATTGCGATAGTCGGACGACCATGTTTCTTAAGGGGCCTGACATCAAATTCGACTGTGTAATTCTTCCATGTGTCACCCCCGGTTGTGAGTAAACGCAGATAGCCGTCATCAACTGTGCCGTGGAGGCCACCCTCAACAACCTCCCAAGACCCCGGTACCCTATCCCAGGGAACAATTTCCTGCCATCCATCCAAATTTCCGTCTTCAAAGGTTTCCAGAAATGTGCCTGCCCACACAGAAAGGGGCAGTAGGAAAAGGAGTGCTGTAATAGACACAGATTTCATAATAATTTTCCTTAAAATCTTTTCAAGTTTCCCCAGGTTGTCGCAAGTTTTCCTTGGGACGTTATGGCGAATGCGCCGCTGTCGGGAATGCTATCGCCGGTAACAGTGACGTTATCAAAACGTGCTATACAATTTGCGAGACCGATACCGACATGTCCAGTCTGAAAGTCGGGAAAGTCAGCAAAGCCTTCACGGTCTCTGCGAATACGGAGTTCTGTAGGTGCCATCACCTGTTCACCATTAATCCAGAAGGTGAAGATATTGCCTTCAGCACTTAACTTTAGATGTACCCATTTGAATAATTTTAAGCGTGGCTGCGGCTCCAAAAGAAGCCCCTTAACCAGTCCACCGTTCAAACTACCAGCGTAACAATGCACCCATCCTTTTTCTGGCGCATTGCCACCGCCAGGCAACACGACTACTGGCTCCATCATCATGCACTGTACTATCCATTTCTCCTGAACCCGCGCCGCAATCGAGATACGTGGGGACCCGTGTCTTTTAAGGAGCCTGACATCAAATTCGACTGTGTAATTCTTCCATGTATCATTCCCTGTTGTGAATAGACGCAGAGATATATCCTGACCTTCCCCGTGAAGTCCACCCTCAACAACCTCCCAAGACCCTGGTTCCCTATCCCAGGGAACAACTTCCCGCCATCCGTCTACATTTCCGTCTTCAAAGGTATCCAGAAATGTGCCTGCTGAAACGGATAAAGGAGATAAAAACAGGACTGTTACAATTAGAAATTTCATTTTTGAGCTAAACGCTGCCCTTGTTCAAGTGGGATCTGAAACATTCCGTGATGTTTGGTGACAATATAAAATTTATCGTTCTTAACGGCGAGAGAGAGAATTTTATCTGGCACACTTGGAAAAATCTGTTCCGATTGTCTACGATCATCTAAACGATAGACCCCCGAATCACCCGCCCCATAAATTGTGGTGCCGTCAACAGCGAATTTGTCTATAACGATACGCTCGCCCGCGGTATCAGTCAGGACACGCCAGTATGCGCCGGTTTGTGAAGTTAAAATGCCTCTATCCGTTGCGACGTAAGCCGTTGAATCGACAAAGAGGATCTCCTTGAACTGGGTGAAACGCAGGGGCAGACTCGGTGTAATGTCGCGCCAACTCTCACCAGCATCAAGCGATTGAAAGAGCCTCCCGTCTCGTTTGCCGACGTAGACGGTTTCCGCTAAAGCTGCTAATTTGAACCCATTTTTTGAACCGTCATTAGACCGTTTCCCCGTATCTAATAATCCGGTATTTTTCCATTCAGGGTCTCCCGGTTTCCATTTGAAGAGTTTCCGCTTGTATTCCACGTAGAAAGTATCACGACTGACAGCAAATGCACCGACTTTCGCATGTTCTTCAATCATGCGCAATTCAGTTAGCAATTGACGGTCTTTTTTACGATCCCCAGAAAAGCGGATGTCTTGTGCTGCCACGATCTCTTTCCATACAGCAGTAGAGAGATTTTTCTCACCAAAAATGGGGACCCCTTGAACCGGAACAAACGTATGATTATCGGCAGATAGATAGGATATCCGTAGATTGTCTGGCTCAGGGACGATTGTATAAAGCAGATTACCGACAACTACAAATTTTGAATAATCATGCAGATCACCCTTGTTCATCAGATTTATGCTTTCTGATTCAGAAATGCGTTTAGGTGCCTCCACCTGAACCCTTGTCCAAGATTTGCCGTTGTCATCTGATTCAACGATATCGTTGTCGGTCTGTACGTAGAATCTATCATTGAACATGACGAGATCTTGTACGCCGGTTCCGACCATCCCCTCCATAAAATGATGCCACGATTTACCCGCATCGGTTGTGCGATAGACCCCATAGTTTCCGGTCTTGTAGAAGGTATTTTTATCGAATGCTAAATAGGCGAAGACACCTGGGTCAGTTCCGAGATTTGTCCAAGTCATCCCGTCATTTTTTGAACGAAATAGCCTGTACCTGGAACCACGTACTAAGATCGTTTCGTCCCTAACAGCGATTGGCATAGCAGATATTACCATAAAGAGGCCGTCTTCGTCTTTAGGCGTTATCTCAGTCCACGATGTTCCGAGATCATTTGATTTGAAGACCCTGCCTGCATATGAGGGATCAAGTTGCCCGTGATCCCCAAATTTGCGACCTGTCCCGACATAGAGGTTATCTTCAAAAGCCACTAAATCATGTACGGCTCTGGTTGTATCCACTGGTAACTGTTCCCAAACATCGGCGTTGAGGCGGTAGAGGCCTGTGTCTGTGCCGGTGAATACCGTGTTTCCAATTGCAGCAAGTTTGTAGATTTTCTTGCCTGTCAACCCGCTGTTCACGGATGTCCAGTGCTTTCCAGCATCGATAGATCGGAAAACGCCTCTATTCAAAAGGGCGAGATACATTGTAACGCTCGCGGGTGCGCTACGACCCGCTGCTGCATCTATCACGATGAGTTCAGCAGGATACCCCTCTGGCCGGGGACCTAATGTATTCCACGTCTCGCCGTCGTCGGTTGAAGCCAATAGTCCATCCGTAGAGATCATATAGAGGGTGTCCGCATGCTCTGCTATAGGTACTCGAAACACGCCGTTCGGAATATTGACGTTTACGGGTGTCCAGACAGTTGCCCCTGCTGTTAACTTGTAGATGCCTGTTGCCGAATTAACGTAGAGTGTCTTTTTAGATGTCTCAAAGATGTCAAATACGACGCCGCCTGGCGGTCCACCCATTTGTGTCCACTGCGAAGTCGAAAATGTCGCGGCGAAATCTGTCATTGTCGTGGATGCGACAGCGGTCTCAGAAGTCTGTAAGCCGATTCCGGTGTTTTTCGTGAAGGTAGCCGTACGTCCGACCTGATTTCGGACAGCCGGTTTGGAAAGCAGATAGAGCGTGATAGGTGCGTCAACGATTTCAACCGTCGGTTCAGATTGTGCTTCAAAACTATAGGGCTGCTGGAATCGCGCGAGATACTGATTATGCGTACCGAGCATCAAAGCTATCAAAAGCACAGCCGAGCCAAAAGCCGCCCACGGTAGCAAGGGTTTCGCGACCTGCGGCGGTGTCAGTTTCAGATCGGTGACTTGCCGCATGATGTTCTCAGTTAGGTTGGCGGGTAATTGAACGCTACCGAGTGTTTCTCGCACTAAGAGTTCTTCGTTGTGCGTCTGTAAACGTTTACGCGCTCGCTGGAGCCGACTCTTAATCGTATTTACGGATACACCTAAGAACTTGCCGATCTCTTTCGCCGTCATCTCGCCGAGATAGTAGAGGATCACGACTGTGCGTTCACTCTCTGGTAGTTTTTGGAGAAGTCTTTTGACGGTTTCAATGCGTTGTTCGGAGACTTCGTTCTCGCGTTGCTCCGACTCATAACATTTATAAGAGAATTCGTCTATTTCTCTCTTACTTATGCTTTCCAACGATTGTATTGCCGCAGATTTGCTTTTTCGATGCCAGTTCTTGCAAAGTCGATTTGTAATGACATAAAGCCACCCAGCAAAGTGATTGGGGTTCCTGAGCGTTGAAAGTTTTTTGTATACCTGAAGAAAGGTATCTTGCGTGATTTCTTCAGCGAAATGGAAATCCCCGACCTTCCGCCACGCGAGTGCGTGAACATTTCTGCGGTATTTTTCGACTAAAACGTTGAACGCTTCATCGTCACCCGATAAAACTCTGTGAATCAGTTGAACATCGTTCTCTTTCATCGTTGTTCTCCCAACAAAAAATAACCCCATACATCACAATAAAAAATTTAAAATATTTACCCTGTTGTTAAAGACACAATTTTCGAGCCGAAAAGGTGCATAATCTGAAAAAAAAATAACAGCGTATCATTTTTGTTGAGCAGTATAGGAAATATCATCAAAATAAATATCCACAAAATGTCCACCGCGGTGGAATGAAAGCATCCCGAATCGATCAAAAACGGCACCCCGCGCGCGAACATCCGGTTTGAGATTCAGCGAGATCGTTTCGTTATTGAAGGTGACAGTCATCTGTCCGTCTCCATTGTTGGCATCTGGTGCGTAGACGAGTCGCCATTGATGCGATGCTCGAGAAGGCTTAATCACGGGTCCCGTTTCCATGATTTCGTGCTGACCTTCGGCGTTGGCGTAGACGGGCCGGAAATAATGTCCGATGCGACTGGGGCCTTCAACCATGATACCGACAAAATTCTTCGGCGGCGCACCGATATGGGTTTCGGCGTTGAACCAACCGATGAGAACGGCACTATCAGCACTTGCCCGAAGCATGGCAACCTTTCCCGATGCCTCAAGCGTATCCGCCATCGTCAGGTGCCCGATGTGATCGGCATAATATCCAGCCTGCTCAGGTTTTCTCTCATCCGCCCGCCAAATCAGACCTCCAATTTCGCCGAGTATTCCACCGGCGTGATTCGTTTTGCTCCATCCGAAGTTATGGTACGGTCGAATTTCGTTGTCATTAAACGTGATGCGGTTGCCGTTCTCTTCCCACGCTGGGTCATCGGTGAAATCGTCCGATGCGCCATCAATGCTCAGATCATCAAGATAGACATCCATCCCCTTCCCGGCAATCTGCATGTTTACCATACCGAAACGGTTGAAGGTAGCACCATCGGCTTTGTGTCCGGGTGCCAGTGGTGCAGTATAAGTATTGCCATCCATCACAAAGGTTATCTCACCCTCTCCGTTGGCACCGTTTGGGTCGTAGGTTAGCGACCATGTATGCACTGTGCCGTCCGCCTGCTCTGGCGGGGTTTTCGTTGTTTGGTAGCGTTCGCCTTCAAAGGTCGCACCGCTTCCGGTCAGATAATTTTGCGTCCCGTATTCAAAGAACACCCAGTATTTTCCGCCGTTGCCGTCCAATCGGAACGCCAGCGAATTGGGGGTTCTCCAACCTCTTGAATCGGCATTAAACCAGCCAATCAGCATTCCACTGCTACCATCGGCTTGTGTGACAGCGAACTTGCCGGATGCTGTGAAGTGGTCATCGAGCGTTTTCGTAGGGATAACGGCGGCGTAAGTTGCAGGTGTCAGTGAACGCGAGATGCGTCCGCCGATTTCACCGGGTGTCTCGCCACCTGCATAATTCGTTTGGCTGTAGCCGAAATCTTGCACAACGGTTCGGGCATGTTTTTCAGCAGTCCGGTTGCCTTTGCCTTTCCAGTTTGGATTGACACTGAAATCTTCAAACCGGTCGGCAGTTGCTTGCGACGTGAACATGATTGATACCAGTATTATTATCAGCGGCATTGTTGTCAGTACTCAGTTGTCTGAATCAGGATTCGAGGATTTTCAGGATGATAGATGCGTTTTTAAGACCGACGCGTTTCACAGTTTTCATAGCAAAACTGTGAATTCACTATGTTTCTCGAAAGGTCATAAACCTTTACCAGGATTGGGTTTTAGGCACTTTTCATCAAAGGTTGCTATGAAAGCTGCTATGAAATTTGCTATGAAAATTTCGCGAGTCAAGGGTGTCCAGTAGTCATTTTGCGTAAGTCCTGATACATTAGAAGCGGTTCTTAATAGATGCCCATGTCGTCGTCAGTTTATCCGCGGGTTCGACAGCGAGCCCTCGCTTTTGCGCTGCATTGAAGTCCGCATCGGTGGGTTCTAAGGGTTTGGTTGAGATCATGAAAACATCAAACAACGGTTCTACACCATCCCTGGCTTCACGCGGCGCGATACGAACGGTATTTTTCCCTTTTTTTAGATCTGTAGGAGACTGTGAATTCGGTACGTCTCTGTTACCAACCCATTGCCATTCAAGACCTGGAGTTCCAAATATGAGTCCTTCTCCTTCATGGTTTAGGCTGTTAAGAACGATGAACCAGGACTGTCCACCGCCACGGAAATCTGCAATACGCCCCCACATATAAGCCTCTCCACCGACGGGGCTCTCAAACTCAAAATCTGCAAAACCGCCTAAAACCTTAGCAATGAGTATCTCTTCCGATAGCCACGGTTTCTTCGCTTTATCACCCAATTCGACATCGGTTTTGCTGGTTTCTATACCTTGTATTTTTACAAAATCTGTTGCCGAGACCCAGATTTGCCACCCGCCATTGAGTTCCGATTCGCGCCACTCCTTCACAGCAAACCCTCTCGGAACGAACTGCATCATCAAAAATAAACCGACTATAAATATGAAAAATTTAATTGATATGTCCGCGTACCTCATTTTTGTCCTCCGATTTTATGTGGGGTTGCTCATTTTATTTTTAACAAAAAAAGTGAAGATAATTTCATAGTTTTCATAGCAAAATGCGGCAGGCGATACGTTTTAAAACAGGCTATAATTATACGCCGTGACTGGATTCTGATCGGTTTTTGAAGAAGGTTTCAGAAACGGCTGCTATGAAATTTGCTATGAAATTTTGAGTTATCAGTCAGAAAAGTTGTGCATGCAATATTTACCTTCAGTAATGGTATTATATCATGTTTCTGCAAAATTGACGACTTTTTTTTACGGCTATCTTAACCTAAGTTGCCACCTACTTACCCACATAGCACTCCGCTGGAGTGCAAGAGGTTGAGCACACGATTTTCTATAGATATACCACCCCTCTGGGGTGAAGAAAGGTGCTGAAAAGGGTTCTTCAAACAGGCAAAACCTATTAGTAGCAACTTGGGTTATCTTAGGACTATTTATGGTGGCATCTAAAAATGCTAAGGTGCTTTGAAAGGCTGAATCCTCGAAAAAAGGAGCGAAACACAAGATTTCCTTAAAACTAAATGATCCCACCTCAGTGCAATAAAGTTGACGGCATCGAGATTCTGTGTTAGAATTTATACGTCGAAAATTGATTCATTTCAGTATTTAGGTCAATTCTGAAGTGATATAAGATTCTGTAAACGCTTAATGAAAATATTTTATGCAAAAGTTTTTTCTCGCTGAGCGGGCTGTCATACCGATTGATAAATTGACAAGTTATTGCCTAAATCCTGAGCATCACCCTGGTAAACACAAGGCAAGAGTTTTTAAATCCGCTCTGAATTTAGGCATAAAGGATGCTGAAGTTTTGAAATCTGCTCTGTTAGATGCAGTTCAAAGGAACGTAGCTGTTCCAACGAAGCGTAATGCCTACGGGCAAAAATACGTTGTTGACTTTGAAATGAGCCATTCAGGGCGAACGGCCAAAGTTAGAAGTATCTGGATTGTAAGGAACGACGAAAATTTCCCGAGATTTGTAACCTGTTACATCTCTACTAAGAGAGGGCATGATGAAATTACTTGATACTGTCGCGCTTTTGGAAGATATGCCAATGCTCAACTTATACCGCGGACAGGTTGGCACCATTGTTGAAGAATATGAACCGGACGTATTTGAGGTTGAGTTTGTCGATGTCAAAGGACAAACGTATGCTTTGGAAACATTGGGAGCATCGCAACTTATGCTTCTGCAGTATCAATGCCTTAGCGAAAGAAAAACCGCTTAACCTCTAATAACCCAAGTTGCCACCTATTTACTTACATAGCACTCCGCTGGAGTGCAGGACGTTGACATACCCTTTTCTATTCTCACTGCGAAGCAATATCACCCCTCTGGGGTGGGAAAAGTGTCTGAAAACCTGTGTTGAAACGCTCAAAACCCGTTAGCGGCAACTTAGGTTCTAATAGATGATTCTAATCAACCTGAGGGAGACACCCAAGCAAAAACACCCCTATCAATACGCAGAAATACCCAAGCAATACGCAGAAACACCCATGCAAAAACACCTCTATCAAACACCCCAAGCAAAAACACCAAAATCTGTGAGTAGCAAGTTGGGTTATTTATAGTAAAGCAGGACTTACGCAATTTTGGCTGCAGCCTGTTCTGTTAGATAAGATTTCTCGGAAAACATGGCGTTCTGGTGGCACAAACTGGGAAGTTTGTGCTACAAAAGAACAGCATGCGTAATCCTATAAAGTTTAGAATTAATAGGACGCTCTGTGCCGGTTCGGTTAGGAAACCGCGAAGAAACCGCCAAGCAAAACCGTACCGGGCGTGGGGCCGATCGGTTTTACTGGACTTTTAATGCCGGTAAGTTGTCAATAATATCTACGGTTTCTAAGCTGACTGTGATGACTTTGCCGAGCAACTTGACGATGTATTGTGGGTCGTCGGTGCGGGGTGGGTCGTTGACGATGCCGCTCCGTCTGTCCGTTTTCACGCGATACTGGTCTATTACCCACTCCAATGCGGAACGGGTGCCGAGTCGGTAGTCGAAGGTTTTTGGGGGTACGCCGTTGAGGGTCAAGAAATTGTTGTAGACAATTTGTGTCTTGTCTTTTGAGAGTTTCATCTTCTCCACACACCAATTGAGCGGCACGTCCGGGGTCTGGACGAACTCCAGGTCGTATTCGGGTTGCGATTCGTAGTTGACGTGGAGATCCGCTAACGCTGCGCCTGCTTTCGCGAATCCCCAGAAATCCTCAACAAACGGGATATGCGGCAAATCGCGTTTGAGGTTCGCTTCGTATTTTTCGCGATAGTCAGGATGATGCAAGAGTCCGTAGTTATAGTGGAAGATGTCCCACTTGGTGATGGTGTCGTCTGCGTAATGCGTTTGGAATTCTGCCAATGCCCAATCGGTGATGTTTTCGCGGCGGTTGGTGCCGTCTTCGTCGTAGGTGTAGAAGGGGAAGCATTGAAATCCATCGCTTGTTGAAAGCGTGTGAAGGTCGGGAATTAGACTCGCCATTAAGGTACTGAATTCTGAGCGAAAACCGTGATCACTGACGATTATCACTTGATTTTCCGTCTCGGTTTCTGGTGTCGGAAAAATCTGATGTTGCTGATAACGCCTTTCATTCCAGAAGTGATCAAAGTAGAGATATTGCTGACAGAAGGGACGGTACAACGCTTCGCGAAAATGGGTGTTTTCACAATGACTTAACTCCAATCTCTCCAATGATTGCTTAGTCCGATGCGTCCATTTTATACGCGGATCATCCGTATCAATGAAATTTTCAATAGGTTCTTTTGGATCATGGCGTTTTTTTCGGTCAACAGCGGTATTGTATATCTCAATAAATGTCCGAACACGTTCTTGTAGCAATCCAGGATCAAAAGCATAAGCCAAATTGTCCCTATTTGTAGCAACACCTAAAGAGTAGAGACTAAAAATCGTCTTTCCATCACTCTGCGTGCCTTTTGTTCTTTTACTACCCATCGGAATGAAGGTTTCAAATTCGGAATGGAGTCCTTCAGTGAGCCATGTTTGGCGTGCGTCAGGTTGAATCGGTTGCCATGGAACCTTGCCCGTATGTTGACGTTCACTCAGAAAATCGAATTTCTGTTGCTTGTTCCACAGATCATCGGTACGATAGTAGAAGATATGCGGTGATTCTGACGGATTTCCATTCTTTTTCACAAACAGGTTGATGCTCACACCGACACGAATTCCGAACACATTGGCATCAGACACGTTCAATCCCTTCCTCGCATTCCCACCTAAATCAAGAATATAGATTGCGTCGCAATCCTCGGCGAGGTGTTTTCGCATCCCATCAAATGCCACGCCGTCAAGGAAACTATTATTCGTTACAAAGGCGACAACGCCTTCCTCGCCAATCCTGTCCAATGCCCACCGAATCGCTTTGACATACGGATCGTAGAGTTTATTTTTGAGTGTTGCTTTGGAATCCTTTGCGTACGTATCCGCAATCCGTTCATCCATCGTCTTATACTCTCGGTTCTTGTTGTTATCGTTCTCATTGACCTGTCCCATGTTGTAGGGAGGATTACCAATCACGACAAACATGTCGGTCTCTCTCTGTTTCTCGACGCGTGCCGTATTGTCAGCCGTGAAGAGCGACATCTGCTGCCCTTCTGCCATCTCAAATGTATCTACGAGACATATCCCCTCGTAAGGCATATACCGGTTTGTTGCGGTGTAAAACTCATGCTCAATGTTCATGCTGGCGATGTAGTAGGGTAGGAGCATCACCTCGTTACACTGGAGTTCCGACGGGTCGGCGGTGTATTTCCGCTCCAACGCGATGGGATCAAGTTCCTGCATGATGCGGACGATGAAGTTACCCGTGCCGACGAATGGGTCAATGATATGCACACCGGTATCAGACATTGAACGCCCGAATTCCGTCTGTAAGATGTGTTCAACGCTTTTGACCATGAAATCGACGATCGGTTGCGGTGTATAGACGATGCCGTGCGTGTCTGCCACCTTGACGGAGAAACCTTGAAAGAACTGTTCATAAACGGTGTTGAGGAACCCCTGTTTTTGTGAGAAGTCCGTTATAGTGCTGGCGGTCTGCTCAATCGCGACGTAGAACGGGTTCAAGGGACGGAGGAATTCGGAGCGGTTCAATGTCCGTTCGGTGAGTGCATCGACGACGTTCTCGATTTCGCGGGCGATGATATTTCTGCGTGTGAAGTCGCGGTTATCGAAAACGGTCGCGAAGATCCGTTCGGTCAACAGGTGCTGGATGAGCATCTCCTCGACGGCAGCGATGGAGAGGTTCGGGTTAATCGAGGCTTGGCACTGCTCATGGAAACCGGTGAATACCTTCTGGAAGTGCGCGTTGTTCTGGCGTTCGGTTTCAATCAACGCCGCCAACTTCTCGCCGAGTTCCGGCACGATCTCCCTGAATTCAGCGACTGCGGTATGCCACGCTGCGATGTTCTCTTCCTGATACGCGAAGAAGGTTTTGAGGACGTGGACAAGGTTTCTCGGTTCGGTGATGTCCAAATCCAGCTGCAGCTGCCCGTGTTGGTAGAGGAGCGCGTGCGTCGGGGATTGGACGACGATGTTTTTCGAGGGATAGCCTGCAGCGAATTTCTTGTCCGCTTCGACGTGGAGATCGTCTTGTGTATCCTTTGCTTCCCAGTACCCGTATGGTAGGCCGAAGGTATCAACGACTTCACCATCGGGTTGGATACGTCTGTAACCCCCCTTACCCCCCTTATCAGGGGGGAGAGTGTAGCTTTTTTTATCAGGGCGGAGGGTGTGGCTTTTTTCGCAGAGGAGCGTGAGATCGGATTGTCCGCAGTAGTGCTGCAGTAGGTTTTGGAACGCCGCACGGACGGTGCCTTCGTTTTCTTCGCCGAGGTGTGCGTATTTTTCGAGTTCAGCGTAGTATGTTTTAATCGGTTTATGTGTGGTTTTGATGTTGAGATCGGACATGGTGTTTAGTGATTGTCAGTTGTCGGGTGTTAGTAGTGTTTTGTTACGTCAAAGTTGATTGATATAAAGATCGCGAGCGACAAGAAACCCCCAAGCAAAAACACTCGCTCCTACAAGAAGATACGCGGACGGCACGCGGAGCGTGCCTACTACTTTGCATTATATCGCGGGTGATGGCGGAAGGCAAGCGAAATTTTGTGGGGGCTGCGTAAGTCCTATAATTTTAAGAATGAGGAAAAAAGGAGCCGGAAGCATATTTCCAATAGGTTTTAAGGTTCAGGGATGCTAACCTAACGCATGCAATGTAGACTTGCAAACTATAACCTTTAGGAATTATGGTTCCGGCTTACCCAAGGAGGCTTACTAAAAGTCCATGCAATTTCCGTGCCAATCGGAAATTGTCTGTTTTAGGCAACACTTGCGCGTGTATTGCCTGTTTTTTGGACATATTATGACATATTATGAGAAAAAAATAAACACTCAGGACTTACGCAAATTTAACACGCGATGGCAGATTTTTTTTCGTTTAAACCCCAACCCCCTAAAGAATCAACGGTATGAATGCCTTATGGGCATTCCCTGCCCCTTATCAGGGGGACTTTAAGAGGAAATGCATAAGTCCTAAACACTATTCCCAGTTAACGATAGGAAACCGAGAAAGGTTACAAAATATTAACGATTCGGAAATAATTTTGCCCTTCAGCGTCGGATTGAAAATAGACGAAGTACTACTTTAACCTTTTACGACACCGATAGGACGGAGGCGTGCGACGCGCCGTGACAGTCCTGCTTTGTCAACGACACGGACGACTTCATCGACATCCTTATAAGCCTCAGGGACCTCTTCTTGGAGCGTACGCCTGCCTTCCGCACGGACATAGATGCCTTGTGCTTCCAAGTCTTTTTGGATCGAACGTCCTTTCGTTAAGGCGATCGCTTTCCGCCGTGAGAGGACTCTGCCCGCGCCGTGACAAGTGGTGCCCCACGTCTCTGCCATCGCGCCTGGATTGCCGACGAGCACGTAAGAGGCGGTCCCCATATCACCCGGAATCAGAACAGGCTGCCCGACTTTCTGGTATTTTTCTGGGATCTCTGGGTGTCCGGCTGGAAATGCACGTGTCGCGCCTTTTCGGTGGATAAAGAGTTCACGTTCTTCGCCGTCAACGGTGTGCTTCTCAAACTTTCCGATGTTATGTGCGACATCGTAGACGAGCTCTAAGCCGAGTTCATCCTCTGTCGTATCAAAAAACTGCATGAACGTCTGGCGGACGAGGTGCATGATACACTGCCGATTGTTCCACGCGTAGTTCGCGCTACACGCCATCGCGGTGATATAGTCTTGTCCTTCAGGTGAGTTGATCGGTGCGGAGGCGAGTTGACGATCTGGGAGTTTAATATTGTATCTTTCGGCGACTTTGACCCAACTTTTGACGTGCTCATCGCAGATCTGGTAGCCGAAACCGCGGGAGCCGGTATGAATCATGACACATACATTGCCTTCGCTTAACCCCATCGCATCGGCGGCTTCACGGTAAAAGATGCGGTCAACGGCTTGTACTTCAAGGAAATGGTTGCCCGAACCGAGTGTGCCGAGTTGGTTTTTGCCACGCTCTAATGCGCGTTGGCTCGCAGCTGCGGCATTCGCGTTTCGGAGGAAACCGGTCGCCTCGGTAAAGTTAAGGTCATTGGGATGTCCGTATTCCCGATCAATCGCCCACTGCGCGCCTTTTTCCAACATTCGGCGTTCTTCTTGGACCGTGAGCCGAATTGTGCCACTGGAGCCAACACCACACGGGACATTCTCGAACAACTTACCGACGAGTGCTTTCCGTTTCCCCTCAAGCTGCGAGACATCAAGATTTGTCCGGATGAGACGTACCCCGCAATTGATGTCGTACCCGATACCGCCGGGTGAGACCACGCCGTCCGCCTTCGGATCCGTCGCAGCGACACCGCCGATGACGAAACCGTAACCCCAGTGCAAATCGGGCATTGCGAGAGAATGCTTAACAATACCCGGAAGATGGGCAACGTTTGCTACCTGCTGCAACGCTTCATCGCTCTTGGCGTGTTTGAGGAGTTTCTCGTTGGCGTAGACAATCCCATCAACACGCATCCCTTTCATGTAACTTTTCGGGATACGCCAACGGTATTCATCAAGTTTTTGGAGTGTTATGTTTTGTGCCATGATGGTAATTTCCGTTCTTTAAACCTTAAACCCCCTAAAGAATCAACGGTATGAATGCCTTATGGGCATTCACCGCCCCTTATCAGGGACTTTGAGAGGAACCCCCTAAAGAATCAGAATCAACGGTATGAATGCCTTATGGGCATTCACCGGGTATGAATGCCTTATGGGCATTCCCCGCCCCTTATCAGGGGACTTTAAGAGGCAATGCGTAAGTTCTATTCTTCTTATGCCTTTTGTTCAACCATGCTTGTGAGGATTCCCAAGATTGCGTCGCACTGCGCGATTTGATAGGCGTTCATGTCGATGTAGAGTTGCTTTCCCTCCAACTTAAGGAAGAGCCAGTCTATCCCAGATGTGATGGTCCCATAAACGCGAGGGAGGTCGTTCCCTTGCTCGGCGTTAAAGCGTTGGGCGGCGACCATTTCTGCGACACACTGCCCAAGTCCTACCAGCAAGTCATCCTTTTTGGCTTTAACAAGGATGATGATAGGGGCTTTCAAAGAAAATTGCCCTGGCGAAAGGCTGACGACAAAATCACACACACCGGTGAGTCCCTCTTCGGGATCTACGTTAAAGTCGATCCCTGAGAAAAAACTGATACGGTGTTCCAGCTGCTCGCGGAGCTCGACGAGAACATTGGCGACAATTAACTCTGATTTGGCTTTTTCTGTGCCGACAGCGAAGGCGAGCGGTATATTTCGCGCTAACACGGCGGTGAGCAGTTCACTCGGTGCCACAGGTTCACTGTCAGCAAAAATACCGGCAGCACCAACTTCTTTTAGCTTAAACGCTTCCAGTGCTGTATCTAAAGTAAAATTGCTATACGCCATTATGAGAAAATCTCCTCTGTGTTGGCTGATCGCTATTTCAGTGTGTCAAAGATTCGCTGCACAAAAGTTGCCTGGGGCATCGCACCTACCATTTCTCCAACGACTTCACCGTCTCGGAATATAATGTAGGTTGGGGTGGCGCGTAGATTGTATTCTGAAACGGTCTGCGGATTTTTATCGATATCTAATCTGCCAATGATGAGCGTGTCACGATATTCTGATGCAACTGCATCAACCGTCGGTGCCATCGACCGGCAAGCCCCTCACCACACCGCCCAAAATTCAAGTACGATGGGTAATTCAGCCTCCAACACAACGGTGTCAAATGTTTCATCGGTTACTGTGACAAGTTTTCCATCGGTAGAGACCGATGCTTTATCTTCATTGGTGGCAATTACTTCAGAACCTTCGGGTTCCAGTTCTTGGTCAACGTCGCCACAGCCGATGATGTGGGCTGCGACCAAAACAGTTACTATGCCTAACAGATATGTTCTAAACAACGTTTTCATGAGTTTGTTCCTTAATGATTTAGCGAAAAATTTGATAGTACTGTGTGATTGGTATTATTATATCACATTTGAAACTGGGATGGAAGGGAGGAAGCCAGGAGGGATCGTGCCAAAACCTTCATTGCGCTTCCATGCTTCCTAACCCTTTATTTTCGTATTAGCATTTTTCGGGTAGCAGTGAAATCGTCTGCGGTAAGTGTGTAGAAATACACGCCGCTTGCGACGGATTCACCGAGTGCATTTCTACCATCCCAATACGCCGCACGGGTACGATGTTCATAAATCCCCGCAGGTTTGTGTCCTAACGCCAAAGTCCGAATCAACGTGCCGTTGACCGCATAGATATGCACCGTTACTTCTGTAGGCTTTGCTAAGTGATACGGGATCCACGTCTCGGGATTGAACGGATTGGGATAGTTTGCCAAAAGTGCCGTCTTTTTTGGCAACATGGCGGCAAACAGCTGCTCAAGTACCGTGATGCCTCTTTGGAATGTTTCACTTTTGTTGGAAAGTTGCTTTGCTTCATCAATCCATCTTTGTAAGTTCTCTGCTGTCAGAACAGCTGCAGGTGCTGTGGGTGTGTTTGCTAATGCAGCCATGACCAATGCTAAATCATCACGATTGACGCCACCATCACCGTTTACGTCGGGATTTGGATATGTACCTTCAGGTGGGGTTGTGCCGATAGTGGCCGCAACTAACACAAGGTCCTCCACATCCACAACGCCATCAGCATTGACATCTTCTGGGACATGATTTTCTGGCAAGACGACACTTGCTGTGAAGGTAAGTTGCGTATTTATACCGTCAGCGGTTGCCCGAACAGTGATGGTACCAAGTTTCATGCCAAGTTGTAGGAAGGTTTGTGCTCTGCCGTGAGCATCGGTTGTAAAGGTGGTATCAGTCAGTTCCGCATCACCATCGGCTATAGAAAATTTAACTTTCACCCCCTCTTTTGGCTTTCCATCAGCATCACGATACTCCACAACAAAGGGTGAAGACAGTGTCTTTCCCATCAGTTCTTCTTGTTTATCACCAGAAATTAGTCGGAGCTCAGGGTGCGTAATATTATCAAAAGATACTACAATTCCTCTTGCCTGCATAGCAGGGATGTGTGTCCGTATTGAATCATTATTAAGCGGATTGCCTTTAAAGTACAATCTTGTACTGTTCGACTGTGTCCCTGTAAGGTTTAATGTTAACAGGGGTGAAATATCAGAGATGTTATTGTTTTCAAGCTGCAGCGTATTCAGGTTTTTCAAAGTTGATAGTGCGGATATATCAGAAATGTTATTGTTTTCAAGTTCCAGCGTATTCAGGTTTATCAACGCTGATAGTGCGGATATATCAGAGATATTGTTCCTGCTAAGATACAGCCACTTTAGGTTTTTCAAAGTTGATAGTGCGGATATATCAGAGATGTTGTTCCTGCTAAGATACAACGACTTTAGGTTTGTTAATCCTGATAGTGCGGATATATCAGAGATGTTGTTACTTTGAAGCCACAGTTCATGCAGGTTTATCAACGCTGATAGTGCGGATATATCAGAGTTGTTATTGCTGTGAAGATAAAGCGAAGTTAGGTTTATCAACGCTGATAGTGCGGATATATCACGGATGTTGTTCCTTTGAAGCTGCAGCGTATGCAGGTTTATTAATCCTGACAGCGGTTGCAAATCCGATACTGTATTACTGTTGACCACTCCCTTGCCCTCAATATACTCAGCTCCAAGGTTCAAGAAATTCAGGTTGTGTGCATATTCAATACCGGTGAGGTTTTGAATATTAGCATTTCGTGCGTCAAGTCTGGTTAATGCCGACAAATCTCCTGCATTGAGTGTTGCGTTCTTCGGTTTGTTGAGGGTTTCCGCTATTTTGGCACGGAGGTTCACATCGGGAATATGCACAAGTGTGTTCGTATCAATAACTGTGATCGTAAAGGTGAGTGGTTGTTGGATCTCGGTGACCGTGGCATTGACAACGTTCTCACCGGCCTTAGGTCCCAACGTGAGTGTTGTGATCGCTTTGCCATTGCGGTTGCTGGTTGCTTTTGACGTAGATCGATACCCACCTGCAGCGGTGAGCGTAAAAGTGACAGGCACTCCTGCGAATGCAATACCGTTCTGATCTTCGACTTGGACGAGGACTGGACGTGCAGCCCCTGCAACGCCAGGTGTTCCTGGGATGTTAATAAGCGTTGTCGGCGTTCGGGTGTCAACCGCTACATCTACACCGCGGGAACGCAGAGTCGGAATAGTGGTATAGAGTGACGGATAACTTAACAGGTTTCCACGTAGACGCAACGTTTTCAATTCGGTGAGTTCCACAAGAGATGCTATATCGGATAGGTTATTGTTCTCAAGAGACAGTGTTTCCAAGTGTGTGAGTTCTACCAAAGGCGCAATATTAGAGAGATTATTGTTGTCAAGAGATAATGTCGTCAGTTGCGTAAGTCCCGTTAGCGGATCTATATTAGATAGGTTGTTCCCATCAAGCGTGAGGGTTGTTAGGTTAGATGCATGTTGCAATCTGGTGAGGTTGCTAATGTTGGCGTTATTAGCAGTAAGCGATGTCAACGTCAGCATATCAGCTGTAGTCATAGATGCATCGGTCGGTTTGCCAAGGGTTTCCGCTATTTTTGCGGTGAGGTTCGTATCGGGCAGTTGCACAAATGAAGTGGACAGGATCGCTTTTACCGTAAATTGTATAGGCTGCGAAATCTTCGCTGCTGTCGCGCGGATGGTTATTTCACCTTCGGTTTGTCCAAACGTCAAACGGGTTTTTGCCCTGCCTTTTGTGTCCGTTGTTGTGGTGAGGGTACTAAGTTTTCCACTGCCCTCGGTAATTGAAAAAGTTATAGGCACCTCTGCAAATGCGCGATTCCATTGATCTTGGACTTCTATAACAAACGGGAGCGGTAGTTCAGAGTTGGTTACGGCTTGCTGTGCGTCTCCAGATATTTTTAGAAGTTTTGTCGGTGTGCGGTGGAAGTAACTTATCTCAATCCCCTTTGCTTGCATAGCGGGGATATGTGTGTTGATAGCAGTATAGCTCAGTGGATTGTTCTGGAGATATAGCCCCGTTCTGATCCCCTCTACCCCTGTAAGGTTTAGTGCTAACAGCGGTGAGATATCTGAAATGTTGTTGTTGTAAAGATTCAGCCAAGTCAGGTTTTTCAACGCTGATAGTGTAGATATATCAGAGATGTTGTTGTATTGAAGCCACAGCGAATTTAGGTTTTTCAAAGTTGATAGTGCGGATATATCTGATATGTTGTTGTTGTGAAGTCTCAGCGTATGCAGGTTTGTTAATCCTGATAGTGCGGATATATCTGATATGTTGTTGTTGCTAAGATACAGCGCATTCAGGTTTTTCAAAGCTGATAGTGCCGATATATCAGAGATGTTGTTCCTGCTAAGATACAGCCACTTTAGGTTTGTTAATCCTGATAATGCGGATATATCAGAGATGTTGTTGCTTTGAAGCCACAGCTCAGTCAGGTTTGTCAACTCTAATAGTGCGGATATATCTGATATGTTGTTGTTGCTAAGATACAGCGCATTCAGGTTTTTCAAAGCTGATAGTGCCGATATATCAGAGATGTTGCTGCTGCGAAGATCAAGCTTTAGGTTTGTTAATCCTGACAGCGGTTGCAAATTCAATACTGTATTACTATTGACATATCCCTTGCCCTCAATATACTCAGCTCCAAGGCTCAAGTATCGCAGATTGTGTGCATGTTCAAGTCCGGTGAGGTCTGTTATCCCGCTATTGGAGGCATAAAGTACGAAACAGCTTAACATAGCGTGAGTCGTGATAGCTTCGCTTGAAGATAGCCTGAGGTCCTGTCTAACGGCTGCTGCTAAATTTGCATCCGGAATGGACACAACTTTAGCATTCGGTAGCAAGGGAGTAATATCGATTGGAAAGCCCTGTGACCATTTAACGTTTCCAGGCACATCAATTGCCGCCAGCTGTACAGACTTATTATTCGGTGTCAAACCGGGGGTGACAAATTCAACGATGCCGTGTGGGTTTCCGTTTAAATACTTACAACCAAGAAATCCTCCGTAGCTTGATGATCCACCTCTAATTTCTGATGTGAATAATTGTACTTGATTAATTCCATTAGGATCGCTAATTTCAAAGCGGAGCCGTATGACGTTGGGAGGAGAAACCAGACTCGGTGGGAGCATTTTAAAATGTGAACGTTTACCCTGTTTTTGCTGACGTTCAGGATTGAAAGCAGGGTGGACATCTAACCGATCGGCAGCACAGAAAGAGGCGAGCATCCAATCTGTTGTATATTTCCGGATCCGTTTTGCGTTGGGCCTATAATCATGAAACAATCCAAAGGCATGACCAAGTTCATGTGCAGTAGCAACAGTAGTAGAGACAGTAATGAGTGCTTTACCTCCGGACGATCCCTGGCTTCCGCCTCGACCTGCAATACCACCACCGTCAAGATCTTTGCTACTCATGTCTATCACAGTCAAATAGATATTTTTAGAGGCATCAAACTGTTTATCAATTTCTCCCCAGATATCCCACGTATAGGGTAAATTACTGTAATGTTCATCCGTGAACTCTCCAATAAAATGATGTACCACAGCATTACCTTCTGCATCCGTTTCAAATTGGAAAGTTTTTCTGCCAAATCCGTGTGCTTCCATCTGGTTGGCGAAAAGCTGCTGCGTATCTTTTATTAACTTATCTAATTTTGCGTTTATGTCCGGCTGCGGTTGACGATCTTTGGGAAGAAAGTAGATGAGCCTCACAATCGGACGAGAATCTTGTGCGTATACAAAACCTGCGATAAAAAAAAGCAAAACGAAACATATAGCCCCAATTGAAAATAGTTTTCTATTCATGAATACCCTCCTGTAGACTTACGGCAAATCCATTACGCAACGGAACCCGACGCTATAGTTCTGACTTTCTGGTGGTAGAAAAAAGCGCGTACTGCTGCGTACATTCGCTGCGGTAACAAGCCAAGAACCGCCACGTAACACCCGATTTGATTCAACAGTTTCAAAACTTGTGCTTATCTGTTGAGGCGTATTTGTCCCTGAAATTGGGTTAACACCTTCAGAAACAGCATAAAACCCTGCATCATATTCGTCGAGGCACCATTCCCATACGTTGCCAGCCATATCAAACAGTCCGTAACCATTTTCTGGATAGCTACCGACTGGTGCGGTGAATGCGTAACCATCGTCCGCTTTTTTGTCTGCCCACCAATAGTGTGTGAGATTCTTATCAGCGAAGTTACACTGCTTCCCTTTTGGTGTGAGGTTGCCCCATGGATATGTTTTCGCTACCGAACCGCCGCGGGCTGCCTTTTCCCATTCCGCTTCGGTGGGTAATCTCTTTCCTGCCCATGCTGCGAATGCCATTGCATCGTGCCAACTTACCAAAACAATGGGGTGTTGATCTGTTGGCGCGTATGGTGCTATTTCTCCCCATTCCGGTTCTCTATGTCCCGTTGCTTCAACAAACTGCTTATATTCACCGACTGTCACCTCGTGTGTGTCCATGAAGAAGGTATCCACAAAAACAGTATGAACAGGTTTTTCATCTTTTGCAGCCTTTTCTGAATCACTTCCCATTTGAAACTCACTTTCACTGACCATCACCATGCCTTCTGGAACGACTGTATATTCAAGTGTTTGTGTGCCGTCTGTCCACGTCAGTTCAATGGTAATATCGCCCAGAGAGAAAGGACCGGTGATAGTCGTTGTGTTTTGGGGTTGCTCTATCGTTCCAGGCACAGTTGTTAGGTTTTCTGGTATACCGGTAAAAGTTACAGTGATGGATTCATCGGGGCGGATAGTGCTGCCATTTTCTGGTCTGGCAGATTTGAATTTGACTGGCCCCGGTTCAACAACATCTTCATCCCCAGTATCTGATCCACAACCAAGAAATGTGATAAGAAAGAGACATATCGTCGTGGAAACAAAAAGGCTAATAGCTGTTTTCATAATTCTCCTCTGGACAATGTAGCATTCTATAGGGGGACAACTTTTATCTAATTACCACTTGCGGGACGAAACCCCGTGAATGACAACAGATTATGTGTAAGTCCGGTATAGACAAAACATTAAGGCTCCAGCAACTCTTTAAAGTTGCTATCCAATTCCGTTGCCCACCGAATAATTGCCTCATGTCTATCAATATCATTTCGCTTTTGGAACCAATTGGCGAGCTGCTTACCGGTTTCTATAAGCAGGGATCGCAATTCTGGGGTATAGGGTTTCGCTTTTAGTGCCTGTCGGTACTTCTCCATCGCATTTTTCGGCTGTTTACGGTTCATTAGACAGCGCGCGATGCCGCATTGCACGCGAGACAATTTCTCCGCAATCGGGTCGGGCGTGTCTGGTGTTGTATCTGGTGTTAGCGCAGCTCTGTCGGTGCCGGGTGTCGGCGAGGCTGCGGCTCTCGCTTTACTCAGCATCACATCGAGTTGCGATTCAAGTGAGAGCAGATTTTGATATGCGGCACTATTCGTGGGTTGTTGCGTCAAGATTGTCTCAAAAGTTGCTAATGCTTTCAGATGTTCACGCTGCATAAGATAGAGATAGCCGATCATGTTGTGAATATCTATCGTTTTTTCGGCTTCCGGAATTGTTTCAAAGACGGCGATTGCTGCTGCGTATTTCTTCCGATTCATCAAGGCGTTTCCACGTCGGATCTGGAGGTTGACGAGTTCTATTTTCGCGTTTTTGTGATTGGGAGAACGCGCTAAAATCCATTCCAATTCAGTACTCGCCTGTTCATATTTGCCAACATGTTGATACGCCTGCGATAGATTCAGACGGAGATTGATGTTATCCGGAAAGAGTGCTGCTGCTTTCTGGAGTTGTTCGAGTGCAGCGGCGTACGCTCTTCGGTTCCGCAAAGTTTTTGCGTATTGCTGATACGCGGCGATGAGGTTCTGTTTCGCCTGTTTGTCGGTGGGGTGTGCCGTGTAAACCTTATGAAATGCCGAGATCGCCGCCGGATAATTACCGCCCTTAAGAAGGTATAATTCACCGATCAGGCTGGCGATAGTCGTATCGTCTGGTTGCAGTTTTTGCAATTCGAGGTAGGTCTCGATTGCCGCATCGGTGTGTCCGGCTTGCCGCTGGGTGTTCGCCTTTTGTGAGAGTGCGTCAATCAAGTTTGCCTTGGCGATTCGATGGGTCGGTTGCAATTCCAAGGCGTTGCGGTAGGCGCGAATTGCTGCATCCCATTCGCCTCTGTTCCGGAGCGTCACACCGTAGTTCGTATAAGTGAGTGTGAGGTTCTTTTGCGTTTCTGCTGCGTCGGGTGCGAGCTCGAGTGCCTTTTGGTAGTGTGTAATTGCTTGGCGAAACTCGGAGGCGAGTGCGTATCCGTCTCCCATAATTCGATAAGTGGTGGCGTTCTCTGGGTCGAGGCGGATGGCTTTCTGAAAATAGGGGGTCGCTTCGTCAAAAGCGCGGCGTTTCAAGGCGTTGAAGGCTTTTTGACGGTAGAGTTGGTTAAGGTTCTGTTTCGCTGTTTTGTGGTGCGGTGAGCGTTTCAGTGCGTTCTCGAATGCCTGTATCGCCTTATTCATATCGCCTTGCTGGTAATGGAGCGTGCCGAGGCGATTATAGGATTCCGCGCTTTCACGGAAAGAGCGGTGTCCTTGCTGGCTTTTCACGCGCTGTTCAACGAGACGGGCTGCTTGGTTGGGCTGTCCTGTCTTTTGGTAAGCTTGGATCAGTTTCGTCCGCGCCGGTTCATAGTTAGGTTCCACTTTGAGGCAGTTCTGAAAATTGGTGATCGCCGATGCCATATCGCCTTTGTCGAAGTAGACCGCGCCGAGCAGATAGTGCGGACGCGGCAGTCGCGGGTTCGTTTGAATCTCCTTTTTCAGAAGGTCAATCGCAATAGCGTGCTGCGAGGTGTGGAGCGGTGTGTCGTAGAGTTTAAGCAGTGTCCTGACATCGCGCGGGGTTGGGTGCTGCGTGGTTGCTGTTGCGTGACAGACATCGGTGTCATCTGGACTGTGTCCCCATAATCCGATAGCGTGTGCGAATTCATGGAGGCACACCGTCCGCATCTCCGCTTGTGTCAGTTTACCGATAGTGCCATCACTTTCTAATACGAGGACAACCTCTACCGTGAAATCAATGGACGGGGCGGGGGACCCGCCCCCTACGGTGTTTGAAGATTGATCGGTGAAATCGATGGACGGGGCGGGGGACCCGTCCCCTACGGTGTTTGAAGATTGAATGGACGGGGTGGGGGACCCGTCCCCTACGGTGTTTGAAGATTGATCAGTGTTGGAGACGGTGGATTTTCCTTGTGAATGCCGCGTTAAGTTCGCGCTACCGAGTCGTGTATCCAAGAATCCCAAACGACCGCTGTAGGTTGGGTTAACTTGGATGTCTGCCTGCTCTGGGGTTTCGGTCTCTTGGAACCGGATTTTCCCATCGGTGGCGGTTTCCCATGTACGCATGGCGTAGCGTATTTCGGATAGATAGGGGAGTGCTTTGAGCGTCGGCGAGATATGTACCCGAATCGGCATCTGTGTGAAGCGCGTGATCCTGCCTCCTGAAAACAGCGTAATCTGCTCGAAATAATCTGTCTCCGTTGGACTATTGGCGGTATCCTGTGCCGTTCCCGGTGTTATGAACACAGCGGTTGTTAATATCAAAAGGAGAAGGATATAACATTTTCTGATTCGCATAACGCATAACCTCCCTTATACAGTGTTCCTACAGGTGGCGTATAAAAAAATTGCATTTTTCTTTTTGAACTCATAGTCGTACACGGTAACAGTAGCATGATTTGAGAAATAAACCAATCTGAACTTTGATTTTTGCGATTTCTGTGATTGCTATGATAAGAGATGATGTGTTTACATAGCACTCCGCTGGAGTGCGGTCGCTTCAGCCGCTTTTCTATAGATATATTGCTCCGCTGGAGCAAAGAGACTTCTTAGCACCGAAGGGCGTGGTGTGTTTTTTGTTTGATACTATTTCCGTATCAACATTTTTCGGGTTGCTGTGAAATCGCCTGCGGTGAATGTGTAGAAATATACGCCGCTTGCGACGGGTTCGCCGATTTGGTTTTTGCCGTCCCAATAGGCGGCATGGGTACGGGTTTGGTACATGCCGATAGGCTTGTGTCCTAAGGATAAGGTTCGGACTAAAGTGCCGTCTATCGCATGGATCTCTATTGTGACATCGCCCGATGCTGCGAGTTGATAGGGGATCCATGTCTCTGGGTTGAATGGGTTGGGGTAGTTCGGTAGGAGTGCCGTCTCTTTGGGTGTCAATGCGAAGAGAAGCTGCTCCAAGAAACCGATGCCGCGTTGTGAAATCGTATCTGTGAGATTTAGCTGCTGCGCCTGCCGTAACCACAGTTCGACTTCTGCTCTTGTGAACGTGTCTATCAGGTTGTCTCCCGACGCGGGTGATGCGGCATCCCCTGTTCCTAACTCCCCTGCGACTTGGACGAGGTCTTGGATGTTGACGGTGCCGTCGCCGTTGACATCGGCTGCGTTTTCGCCGGTTGCACCGAAGTTTGAAGCAATTAGGACGAGGTCTTGGATATTGACGACACCGTCGCCGTTGACATCTGTCTTAACTGTCTGAACGCTGCTATCGGGATCAATTGGAAAGCTTCTCGATGAGATGTTTCCTTGCCGATCAATCACCCGCAGTTGTGCCTCCGTACTGGTTTCGGTTGATGGGAAAAAAAGGGTTATGCCTGAGGTGCCGTTCAGTGCTTGGAAGTGATGTAGCGATTCTCTGTTTCCACAGGTATTGTATGTAGTCTGCCCGGTCAGGATGAGTTGTGCCTGATGGAGGCCGTCTTTATCTGCGATTTGAAACCCAAGTCGAGTGGCACGTGGTGAGAGAAGTTTAATGGTTGTGTAATTTTCGGTATTCGGGTTAGGGTGACTGGCGTTCAAAAAGGGGTGGACATTTAACCATTCGGCGGCTGCGTAAGAGAGGCGTGGTGTTTCTGGCACATTCCCAGGATACATGGTGTAATGCCTATCGCGGGCATCGTGTGAGAGCCCGAAGGTGTGTCCGAGTTCATGTGTCGTTACGCGAACGCCAGCACACCCCCCAGCGGCATAGACGACTGCGAGGTTACCGTAATTATCCCACTGGGGAGCCCTGTCCGGGGTGGGTGTGTAAGCGAGCCCCTGAAGTCTTGCTATACCGCAGATTTGACCCAGCGCACCTTGAAGGCTTGGGTCTAATACAACAAGATGGAGATGATCTGTTAGATCCAGTAGGTTTTCTAACTCGTTTAAGACCCAGACGCTCTGACTTGTATAATCTTCAGCAGGTCTACCCCCTTGCAGATGATGCACGACGGCATTCCCGTTTGAATCGGTTTCAAACTGAAAGGTTTTTCTACCGAACCCGCGGTTTTCCATCTGATCGGCGTAGAAGTCTTGTGTCTCCTTTACTAATTTTTCGATTTCTGTTTCTATGTTGGGTTGGAGGGTGTGATCGTTGGGATAAAAGTGAATGATGCGGACCTGGGGTGGATATGCGGGTAGCGGCGGTAATAGTGTTGACGTGCCTCCGGAGGGTTGCAAGATATCCGGGGTGAGTTCCGATAGATAGACGAACCCATCTACGGTTCCAGTAGCAAATGTTTGCCCATCGGGACTAAACGCGAAACTGGACCCGCCAGGAAAGGTTTTCTTCACAACACCGGTGACTGTGTCCCACAACATCACTTGCTTTCTGTCCTTGGTCGGAGTCGCGATCGTCTGTCCATTTGGGCTGAACGCAAAATTCAGTGGATTCCAAAATCCCTTTTTTCCTATTTGATATTCCCCCGTGGTTGCATTCCATAACCCGATCTCACTGAATTCAGCAGCACCAGAGGGGTGCCGGGTTCCAATGGCGATTGTTTTTCCATCTGGGCTGAATGCGATCTGATGAACGCCTTTCGTGTGCTCTATGAGGATGCGTTGATGCTGTGCTGAGTGTGCGTCCCACAATCGGACGGTTTTGTCCCAACTGCCGGTGGCGATTGTTTTTCCATCTGGGCTGAATGCGACACTTGAGACAACACCCGTATGTCCTGTGAGCGTAGTTTTGTGGTGTCCGGTGATGGCATCCCACAACCGGACTGTATAGTCCCGACTGCTACTGGCGATCATTTTTCCATCTGGGCTGAACGCCACACTTGTGATGTCATTCGTATGCCCGCCGAGTGGGCCTTTAGGAGCACCTGTCGTAACGTCCCACAATCGGACGGTTCTGTCCCGACTGCTACTGGCGAGGGTGCTGCCATCCGGGCTGAATGCGACACTTGTGATGTCCCCCGTATGCCCGGTAAGTGTGGTTTTAGGGGCCCCGGAGACACTGTCCCACAAACGGATCCTATGCCCCTCACTTCCGGCGAGGGTGCTGCTATCGGGACTGAACGCCACATTGGTAACCGCTTGCGTGTAGTCGCCTACGAAGGTTGCTTTATGTTCTCCACTACCGACATCCCAGAACCGTATTTCGCCGTTCTCCGTAGCGAGTGTTCTTCCGTCCGGACTGAACGCCAAATTCGCAACCCATCCGGTGTGTCCTGTAAGGGTGCTCCGCACTTGCTTGGAAGGCACATCCCATAGCACCACATCTTTGTAAACTACAGTGGCGAGAGTTCTGCCATCCGGACTGAACGCAATAGGATCAGATGAATAATAGAGCATACTTGGTACCGCGAGCGTTGCTTTCTGGGTGGCAGCGGTGGTATCCCACAAGCGGATTGTCTTGTCCTCACTGCTACTGGCGAGAGTTCTGCCATCCGGACTGAACGCAATACTGTTAACCCTATTTGTATGTCCTATGAGCGTCGCTTTGTGTGTGGCTGTAGCAACGTCCCACAAACGAATGGTGTAGCCATCGTCCTGGGTAGCGATCGTTTTGCCATCGGGACTGAATGCCATAGCAATAGCGATATCGTTCGCCAGTGCCTTGAGTGCGGCTTTCCGTTCGCCAGTAACAGTATCCCAGAGGTGGACTTGCTCGTAATCTCCGGTGGCGAGAGTTCTGCCATCCGGACTGAGTGCTATACCACTGATGACGCGGAATCCTTCTTCTATGAAAGGAGTTTCATACTCCCCCGTGATGGTATCCCAGACGCGAATTTTATCGCCTGAACCTACACCCAGACTGCAGCTCACCAATGTGCGCCCGTCTGGTGGATACGCGATCCAGAACACCGTCTGTCCACCAATCAAGGTCTTAAGTTCTTCGCCTGTCCGTGCGTCATATATCCAAATCCCGATCTGCGTGGATACTGTGAGTTGATTCCCGTCAGGAGCGTAAACCATATCGGTTACTTTCCCCTTGCCGAGCCGGCGTTTTGCATTTTGTGGCAAACCGAGCTGTGTGTAGTCTTGTGGCGCAGTGCTGTCCAGCAGCACAAGCGGGGCAGGGGCATATCCTGCGGGTTCGATATCCCAGAGTAGCACTGTCCCGTCCGAACTCCCGCTTGCGAGCGTCTGACCCTCTGAGTTAAAGGATACGCTATTGACAACATCCCTATGCCCCGTGAGGGTGTGGAGATGATCCCCAGTGCGAACATCCCATAAACGGATGGTTGGGTCCCCCCATCCGCCGCCGCTTGCGAGGGTGCTGCCATCTGGACTAAACGAGACGCTCAGGACCGAACTCACGCCAGTGAGGGTGCGGAGGGTATCGCCTGTGCGAACATCCCATAAACGGATCGTCTGGTCATAACTCCCGCTTGCGAGCGTCCGACCATCAGGACTAAACGACACACTATAGACCCTATCCGTATGCCCCGTGAGGGTGCGGAGCAGAGCACCTGTGCGAACATCCCATAAACGGATGGTTCTGTCCCGACTCCCTGTTGCGAGTGTCTGTCCATCTGGGCTAAACGACACGCTTGTGACCCAATGCGTATGTCCAGTGAGTGTTTGTCGTATCTCGCCCGTGGAAACATCCCATAAACGGACGGTTGCGTCCGCACTCCCACTTGCGAGGGTGCTGCCATCGAGACTAAACGACACGCTATAGACAAAAGAAGTATGCCCTCTGAGGGTGTGGACAACATCCCCTGTACTCACATCCCATAAACGGACGGTTGCGTCCGCACTCCCACTTGCGAGGGTGCTGCCATCGGGACTAAACGACACGCTTGTGACCCGACCCGTATGCCCTCTGAGGGTGTGGACAACATCCCCTGTACTCACATCCCAGACAATGCCTTCCCAACTCCCGCTTGCGAGTGTCTGCCCGTCCGGACTAAAAGACACGCTATTGACCCTACCTGTACGCCGTGTGAGGGTGCGGATGGTATCGCCAGTATGAACATCCCACAAACGGATTTCTTGTCCACTCGCGCTTGCGAGCGTCCGACCATCTGGACTAAACGATACGCTATTGACCGAACTCACGCCAGTGAGGGTGCGGAGGGTATCGCCTGTGCGAACATCCCATAAACGGATCGTCTGGTCATAACTCCCACTTGCGAGCGTCCGACCATCAGGACTAAACGATACGCTACCGACAGCCCCCGTATGCCCTGTGAGGGTGCTGACAACATCGCCTGTGGAAACATCCCATAAACGGACGGTGTTATCCCGCCATCCACCTCCGCTTGCGAGCGTCTGGCCATCCGGACTAAATGATACGCTTTCGACAATACCCGTATGCCCTGTGAGCGTGTGGAGCAGTTCGCCTATGCTAACATCCCATAAACGGATGGAGCCGTCGTTACTTCCACTTGCGAGCGTCTGACCCTCCGGACTGAACGATACGCTACCGACCCCTGACGTATGCCCTGTGAGGGTGTGGAGGGTCTCGCCTGTACTAACATCCCATAAACGGATTTCCCCGTAACTTCCGCTTGCGAGGGTGCTGCCATCCGGGCTAAACGATACGCTACGGACATCAGGCCTATGTCCAATAAGGGTGTGGATGATGTCGCCTGTGCGAACATTCCATAAACGGACGGTGTTGTCCTTACTCCCGCTTGCGAGTGTCTGACCATCCGGACTAAAAGACACGCTACTAACCTCATCCGTATGCCCTGTGAATAGATTCAGTTCTTCGCCGGTGTGGGCATCGTACATCCAGATGCCGATAGTGCTCGCCACCGCAAGTTGACTGCCGTTCGGGGAATACGCTATTTCATTGATCGAGCCTTTGCCGAGACGTTTCGTGGCACCGTCCGGTAAATCCGTTGTGGTGTAATCTTGGGCGATGCTGATGCGTAGAAACAGGGTTGAACAGAGAATGAAGGTGAAAAGAATGGAAAACGATTTCGGTTTCATTGGAAATCTCCTTTTTTTTCAGGTAACTTCTATAGATCAGGCCTTACGTACTTTTGGCTGTAGTCGATTGTGTTAGATGAAGTTTTCTGACACGACAGCGTTTCTGGTGGCACAAACTGGGAAGTTTGTGCTACGAAAAAGCAGCATGCGTACGTCCTAAACTTTTATTTTAGAATTAACATCCGTCGTGTTGCGTTGAAATCGCCTGCGGTGAGCGTGTAGAAATAGACACCGCTGGCGACGGGTTCACCGATTTGGTTTTTGCCGTCCCAATACGCGGCGCGGCTGCGGGTTTGATAGATGCCTGTTGCTTTATGCCCTAACACTAAACGCCGCACCAAATTGCCGTTTACCGCATAGATACGCACCATTACATCCGATGGAGATGACAACTGATAGGGTATCCATGTTTCAGGATTGAACGGGTTCGGGTAGTTGGGTAACAAAGTCGTCTCTTTTGGTAGTAAGCGTGCCAGCAGCCGCTCCAACACCGCAATCCCTCGCAAATAGGCAGGATCCGTAAGTGCCAGCTGCCGCGCCTGCGTGAGCATCTGTTGGATATCTGCTGCGGTGAGTCCTTCAAGATCCGAGGCGTGTAGGGACGGGGCAGCAGCCGCACCATCTCCCAACGCACCAGCAACTCTGACGAGGTCTTGGATATTGACGACACCATCCCCGTTGACATCCGACGCGTTTTCGCCTGTCTGCCCCAAGTTAGATGCTACTAAAACGAGGTCTTGGATATTGACGGTTCCATCGCCGTTGACATCCGCAGCGAGTCGCGTTGCTTCCGTAACGATGACAGTGAAAATCACAGGATATGTTATCTGTGCGGCTGTCACGCGGATCTTGATCATACCTGGATCCGGGCCTAGCGTCAGCGTTGTTTGTGCCCTGCCCTCTGCATCCGTTATAGCGTTTGTTACACTGAGTCTCCCATTGCCTTCGCTGATGCGAAATGTAACGGAGCGTCCGGTTATTGTAGCACCATGTTCATCTAATGCTTTGACAACAAAGGGGCTCACTAACGTTGTGTGTGCCTCGCCTTCTCGGGTATCTTCTGAGATTTTTACGAGTACCGAATGTGCGCGATTGTCAAACTTTACCTCAATCCCTTTTGCCTGCATCGCAGGGATGTGTGTGTTGATGGAGGCATAGCTCAGTGGATTGCCCGTAATATATAGTCCTGTGGTGTCCCACTCTGTCCCTGTTAGATTTAACTCGACTATAGGGGAGACATCCGAGATGATATTATTCCAAAGCCACAGCCGAGTCAGGCTTGTCAAAGTTGATAGTGCGGATATATCTGAGATGTTATTGTCTTGAAGCCACAGCGTATTCAGGTTTGTTAAAGTTGATAGTGCGGATATATCTGAGATGTTGTTGTCTTGAAGTCTCAGCGTATTCAGGTTTGTCAGAGTTGATAGTGCGGATATATCTGAGATGTTGTTGCTGTGAAGATACAGCGTATGCAGGTTTGTTAATCCTGACAGCGGTTGCAAATCCGATACTGCATTACTGTTGACAAATCCCTTGCCCTCAATATACCCATCCCCAAGGTTTAAGTAACTCAGGTTGTGTGCATATTCAATACCGGTGAGGTCTTGAATATTAGCATTTTGTGCATCAAGCCGCGTCAAACCCAACATATCGCCCGCGGTGAGTTGTACACCCTGTGTCTTCCCAAGGGTCGCAATTATCTTCGTGCGGAGGTTGGCATCGCGGACAATGACGCGGGAATTCGTATCAACGGTGGTAATGCTGAAACTCACAGGACGTAAGACTTCTGCAGCAGCGGCGCGGATAGTGTTCTTACCGGGGACGGGTCCGAGTGTCAGGGTCGTCCGCGCCCTGCCTGTGCTATCAGCGATGACATTTGAAGCATCCAGTTGTCCACCGCCAGCAGTGACAGTAAACGTCACAGGTACCCCCGAAAACCCAAAGCCGTGTGCATCCTGCACCTCCACACCGATAGGGTGCGCTGTGCCAGCGACACCGCGCATGCCGGAGACGTTCACAAGCGTCGTTGGGGTCCGGGGGTCAAACCTTACCGTCGCACCCTGTGCTTGGAGCGCAGGAATATGTGTGTGGAGTGAGGGGTAACTGAGTAGATTTCCCTTTAACCCCAGCATTTTCAGTTGCCTGAGCGATGTAAGCCGTGCTATATCCGAGAGGTTGTTATTGTTAACCAACAGTATCTGCAACTTGGACAACCCTGTAAACGGAGATACATCAGCAAGACGATTGTTGTCTAATAACAGTATCTTTAATTTCGTTAAACCTGAGAGGGATGTAACCCTTGCCAAGGCGTTGTTTTCAAGGGAGAGTGTTTGGAGCTCTGCTAACGCCGCAAGCGGTGCTACGTTTGAGATACGGTTGTTATTCAGAGATAGCGTCGTCAACTTGAACAACCCTGTTAGAGGTGCGATATCGGAAAGATTGTTACTGTTGAGCGACAAAGTTGTGAGATTGGATGCATGTTCTAACCCCGTCAATTCGCGAATATTAGCACTGTTTACCGTCAGCGTCGTCAACTTCAACATATCTGACACCGTGAGGTTGCTATTCGGAGACTTACCCAGTGCTGATGTGATTGCCGCATGGAGTGCTGCATCCGAGACAGTTACAGGTGCGTTAAGAAGCGCAGCTGTCGCAGTAAATTGCACTGGTTGCGATATTTCTGTTGCCATCACGCGGACGGTCGTCGTGCCTGGGGTTTGTCCCATCGTCAAGTGTGCCGATGCTCTGCCCGCAGCATCCGTTGGAACGCTTGTAGCACTCAACTTGCTGTCCCCCGTAGCAACGGTAAACGTCACTGGCACCCCCGCGAACGCCTTATTCCGCTGGTCCCGCACTTCCACGACAAATGGAAGTGGCAACAGAGTATTGGTGATACCTTGTTGTCCAGCCCCTGAGATTTTAACGAGATTCGTCGGGGTCCGCACGTCGAACTGCACTTCAATGCCTCTCGCCTGCATGGCGGGGATGTGTGTATTGATGGAGGCATAACTCAGCGGATTCGCTCTAATGTGCAATCCCGTGCTGTTCCAACTTGTTCCTGTCAGATTTAACCCCACTATAGGGGAGACATCCGAGATAATATTATTCAAAAGCCACAGCCGAGTTAGGCTTGTCAAAGTTGATAGTGCCGATATGTCAGAGATGTTGTTACTTTGAAGCCACAGCGAAGTTAGGTTTGTTAATCCTGATAGTGCCGATATATCTGAGATGTTGCTGCCTTCAAGCGACAGCGTATGCAGGTTTGTTAATCCTGACAGCGGTTGCAAATCCGATACTGTATTGCTGTTGACCACTCCCTTGCCCTCAATATACTCAGCTGCAAGGTTTAAGAAAATCAAGTTGTGGGCATATTCAATACCAGTGAGGTCTTGAATATTAGCATTTCGTGCGTCAAGGGTGGTTAATGCTGACACATCTCCTGCATTGAGGGTTGCGTTCTTCGGTTTGTTGAGGGTTTCCGCTATTTTGGCACGCAGGTTCACATCGGGAATATGCACAAGTGTGTTCGCATCAACAGTCGTAATCCTAAAGGTGAGTGGTTGTTGGATCTCGGTGACCGTGGCATTGACAACGTTCTCACCGGGTTCGAGTCCCAGTGTAAGCGTTGTGATCGCTTCGCCATTGAGATTGCTGGTCGCCTCTGATGTAGAAAGATGTCCATCGGCAGCGGTGAGTGTAAAAGTGACAGGCACTCCTGCAAATGCAATACCGTTCTGATCTTCGACTTGGACGAGGACTTGACGGGTCTCACCTGCAACGCCAGGTGTTCCTGGGATGTTAATAAGCGTTGTCGGCGTTCGGGTGTCAACCTCTACATCTACACTGCTGGAACGCAGGGTCGGAATAGTGGTATAGAGTGACGGATAACTTAACAGGTTTCCACGTAGACGCAACGTTTTCAATTTGGTGAGTTCCACAAGGGGTGCTATATCGGATAGGTTATTGTTCTCAAGAGACAACGTCTCCAATTGTGCCAGTTCTACCAAAGGCGCAATATTAGAGAGATTATTGTTGTCAAGAGATAATGTCGTCAGTTGCGTAAGTCCCGTTAGCAAATCTATAGTGAATAGGTTGTTCCCATCAAGCGTGAGGGTTGTTAGGTTAGATGCATGTTGCAATCCTGTGAGGTTGCTTATATTGCTGTTATTAGCAGTAAGCGATGTCAACGTCAGCATGTCAGCTGCAGTCATAGATGCATGGGTCGGTTTGCCAAGGGTTTCCGCTATTTTTGCGGTGAGGTTCGTATCGGGCAGTTGCACAAATGAAGTGGGCAGGATCGCTTTTACCGTAAATTGTACAGGCTGCGAAATCTCCGCTGCCGTCGCGCGGATGGTTGTTTCACCTTCGGTTTGTCCTAACGTCAAACGGGTTTTTGCCCTGCCTTTTGTGTCCGTTGTTGTCGTGAGGGTACTAAGTTTTCCATTGCCGTTGGTAATTGAAAAAGTTATAGGCACCTCTGCAAATGCGCGATTCCGTTGATCTTGGACTTCTACAACAAACGGGAACGGTAGTTCAGAGTTGGTAACGGCTTGCTGTGCGTCTCCAGATATTTTTAGAAGTTTCGTCGGTGTGCGCGGGTCATACTGGACCTCAACTCCCTTTGCCTGCAGAGCGGGGATATGTGTGTTGATAGAAGTGTAGCTCAGCGGATTTATCCCAAGATATAGTCCGGTACTGTCCCGCTCTGTCCCTGTAAGGTTCAATGCTAACAGCGGTGAAATATCAGAAATGTTATTGTTGTAAAGTTGGAGCGTATTCAGGCTTGTCAACGCTGATAGTGCCGATATATCTGAGATGTTGTTACTGTGAAGAGACAGCGAAGTTAGGCTTGTCAACTCTGATAGTGCGGATATATCTGAGATGTTGTTACTGCCAAGCTGCAGGTGAGTCAGGCTTGTCAACTCTGATAGTGCCGATATATCTGAGATGTTGTTCCCGCTAAGTGTCAGCGAAGTTAGGTTTTTCAAAGTTGATAGTGCGGATATATCTGAGATGTTATTGTTGTAAAAGGATATCTGAATTAGGTTTGTTAATCCTGATAGTGCGGATATACCTGAGATGTTGTTGCCTTCAAGCCACAGCGTATGCAGGTTTGTTAATCTTGACAGCGGTTGCAAATCCGATACTGTATTACTGTTGACATATCCCTCGTCCTCAATATACTCAGCTCCAAGGTTCAACCATCGCAGATTGTGTGCGTATTCAATACCGGTGAGGTCTGCTATCCCGCTATTGAGGACATTAAATACCAGCAAGTTCAGCATAGTTTGAGTCGTCGTGGCATTTCCAATTTCTCGCTGCACAGCAGCCGCTAAATGTGGGTCTGGGATCGATATGGTTTCGGAACGCGGTAGCAAGGGAGTAATATCGATTGGAAAGCGCTGTGACCGTGTAACGTTTCCATGCACATCAATTGCTCGCAGCCATACATATTCTGTTTTCGGTGTCAAATCGTTAGTGACGAATTCGACGGTACCGGATATATTTCCGTTTAAATACTTACAACCAAGCAATGCGCTGCCTGGTTCTAATAATTCTTGATATAATTCTTGATTTGGTGCGAATAATTGTACTTGATTAATTCCATTAGGATCGCTAATTTCAAAGCGGAGCCGTATGACGTTGGGAGGAGAAGCAAGACTCAGCGGGAACATTTTAAAATGTGAACGTTCATCCTGTTCTTGCTGACGTTCAGGATTGAAAGCAGGGTGGACATCTAACCACTCGGCAGCACAGAAAGAGGCGAGCATCCAATCTTTTGTATATTTCCATATCCGTTTTGCGTTGGGCCTATAATCATGATCCAATCCAAAGGTATGACCAAGTTCATGTGCAGTAGCACCAATAGTAGAGACAGTAACGAGTGCTAGACCTCCGGACGATCCCCAGCTTGCAGCTCGACCGGCGATACCGCCACCGTCAAGTTCTCTGCTACTCATGTCTATCACAGTCAAATAGATATTTTTAGAGGGATCAAACTGTTTATCAATTTCGTTCCAGATAGTCCATGTCGAGGGTAAATTACTGTAATGTGCATCCGTGAACTCTCCAATAAAATGATGTACCACTGCATTCCCCTCTGCATCCGTTTCAAATTGGAAAGTTTTTCTGCCAAATCCGTGTGCTTCCATCTGGTTGGCGAAAAGCTGCTGCGTATCTTTTATATGCTTATCCAATTTTGCGTTTATGTCCGGCTGGGGTTGACGATCTTTGGGAAGAAAGTAGATGAGTCGCACCATCGGACGAGAATCTTGTGCGTATACAAAACCTGCGATGAAAAAAAGCAAAATGAAACATATAGACCCCAGTGAAAATAGTTTTCTATCCATGATGCCTCTCCCTTATTCATAAAAAAGTTAAATAACCCAAGTTGCTACTAACAACTTTTGCACGTTTCAACACAGTTTTTCAGACACTTTCCCCACCCCAGAGGGGTGATATATCTATAGAAAACGGTGTATCAACGTCTTGCACTCCGTAGGAGTGCTATGTAAATAAATAGGTGGCAACTTAGGTTTAAATAGATAAATTGGCGATATATTACTTGCGTATTAGCATCTTTCGCGTAGCAGTGAAATCACCTGCGGTAAGTGCGTAGAAATACACGCCGCTTGCGACAGGTTCGCCGATTTGGTTTCTGCCGTCCCAATACGCTGCACGGCTGCGGGTCTGATAGATACCTACCGGTTTATGTCCTAATGATAGCATACGTACCAAACTTCCGTCTACCGCATGGATACGGAGCGTAACCTTTGCCGGTGCAGCGAGTTGATACGGTATCCACGTCTCAGGATTGAACGGGTTCGGGTAGTTGGCTAACAAAGCCGTCTCTTTGGGAACCAATACGGTGAGTAGGTTTTTTAGGACTTCAACGCCGCGTTGGAAATCGGGGTCGGTGAGGTTTGCATGTTGTGCTGCCTGTATCCATTGTGAGACCTCGGTAGCGGTGAGGTGTTCGACGCTTGTGGCATGCGCGGCGGGTGCAGCGGCTGTTTTGCCGAATGCCGCTGCGACGAGCGTTAGATCAATGATATCGACGACTCCATCGCAGTTGACATCGGCGGGGTTTTTACCTGTTTCACCGAGGTTCGCGCTGACTTCTACGAGGTCTTGGATGTTGACGGTGCCGTCTCTGTTGACATCTACGTCCTTACACGTAACACTGAAGCTCACCGATGTTTTAAGTTCAGGGGAGGCGGCAATCACCGCGACTTTAATCTCACCGGGCTTGGCTCCTAATGTAAGGCGTGTTTCTGCTTTGCCGGTGGCATCGGTTGTCGTAGTTGTGGTGCTGAGTGTCCCTTCACCTTGATAGATAACAAACTTGATGGGTACATCTGGTATCGGGTCGTCTCTCCAATTAAATGCTTGTACGACCAATGGGAATGGAAGCTCTGTATTGCGTACACCTGTCTGCGCATCGCCAGAAATTTTGTCAAGGCTTGCAGGCTTTCCGGAAAATTCGACCCTTACTCCCTTTTTTCGCAGCGCAGGAATGTGTGTGTTGCGCGAAACGTAGTTCAATGGGGTATTGTGAAGGTGCAATTCTTGTAAATTCGGGAGTTCTAAGAGAAACGATATATCTGAAATGTTAGTGCTCGAAAGCTCCAACATCGTGAGTTGTGGCATATCTGACACCGACAACGCAGAAAGGTTAGTATCTTGAAGCTGCAACGTCGTGAGTTGTGGCAGTCCTGATAGAGATACCTCGGAAATACTATGCCCCCGAAGCTCCGATGTCGTGAGTTGTGGCATATCTGATAGAGATATTTCCGAAATGCTATTGCCTCCAAGCTTCAATGTCGTAAGTTTTAACATACCTGACAGAGATACTTCCGAAATGCTATGCCCATTAAGCACCAACGTCGTGAGTTGTGTGAGTCTTTGAAACTCTGATATATCAGGAAGGTTATCACCGTAAAACGTCAACGTTGTGAGTTTTGGCAGATATCGCAGAGATACTTCCGAAATGCTATCGCCTCTAAGCGTCAACGTCGTGAGTTGTCGCATATTTGGCAGCGCTAACTCCGAAAAGTTATTAGCGTGAAGATCTAACGTCGTGAGTTTTGGCATATCTGGCAGCGATAACTCCGAAAGATTATTGTCCAAAAGTGCTAACGTCGTGAGTTTTGGCATATCTGGCAGCGATAACTCCGAAAGATTATTGTCCAAAAGTGCTAACGTCGTGAGTTTTGGCATATCTGGCAGCGACACCTCCGAGACGGTAACAAAGTTATTGCCCACAAGTGTTAACGTCGTGAGTTTTGGCATATCTGGCAGCGATAACGCGGAAAGATTAGTATGGCGAATATCCAACGTCGTGAGCAGTGGCAGATATGGCAGCGACACCTCCGAAATGTTATTATAGTGAATCCCGTAATTAATTATACACTTTTATAATATCATCAATAGATGCCTCAGCGTTATATTGACGCCTCCGCTTGATGTTAGCGAAATCCTTTTCAATCGGATTCAACTCTGGAGAATACGGCGGTAAAAA
>JAJDTM010000046.1 GCA_022827185.1 Candidatus Poribacteria bacterium | reverse complement strand
CAAGGGTTCCCTCTCGGTGAACCTGAAATTTTTCCGAGAGTTCTCGGTTTAACCCTCATCTCGTTGCTCTATATTGGGGTCTTTTTTGCGATCGGCACAGTGATTTCTACCTACTTAGACAATTCTAAAACAGCACTCATCATTGCCTTTACTGTCTGGGTGTTCGCAGTGTTGATTACGCCACGCGTTGGGTTCCTCGCTGCCAAACTCATCGCACCAGCACGCACTTCACAGAGCGTCTATATGGAAAAAGCAGCCATGCGAGACGATTTCAACGCAGCACTCGAAAAGGAAAAACAGGAAATAACCAACAACGAGGCACCCCTGGATGAGCGGGGACGCAGAACTATAGGCGGGGAGATCGCAAGAAAAATTGGTGAACGTATGAAACCCTTTGAAGCGGAATATAGATCGAAATTCCAGGACCGTGCTAACCAATTGGATCGGGATTATAAACGTGAAATTGAACGACAAGAAGAATTAGGACAGACGCTTTCCCGAATCACACCAACATCTTCCTTAATTTATATCACTACAAACTTGACACAGACCGGAAAGGCAAAAAGAAGCACCTATTTTCAAATGGGGGATCGCTATTACAATGCACTCTATACAGCCCTATTTAGTAAAATCATAGACCATACCTATCACAGACAACACAGACCCGTTAAAATAACACAACCGCCTCCTCTGGAGATAACGACTTTAGGAGAAACGCTCCGTCAATCGGCAGTGGATGTGCTGCTGCTCTGCTTCTTTGCTGTGGTATTGACAACCGTAGCATTCCTGAAATTCTTCCGTTCCGATATTTGACGATATTTCTGCGGATTTCTTCGCGGTTTCGCGGTGTACTCACCCCGCCGACTTTCACTGCGAGGCAACACGCGCACTCGGCGTTGATTCATGCGACCTGCATTCCAACCAAAACGGACTTATCCCAACCGGGGCCTCGGTTTTTTGTTTAACAGTGCTGTTTAGCAAACACTGTAGCTGAAGGTTTTCGCGGAGTATCCGATGCGATGTTTTTGCTGGAGTGTTTCTTGCGATCCGTATTCCCAACCTCGCCGATGCAAAGTGTATAAGTAATTATGGGATCCACCGTAATCTTCATCAAACCGCGCCTACTGAGGTGTAAAGTTAATTGCGAACTCTACTATAAAATTTACTTTTTTTCATTTTTTTCAAATTATGCACAATTTTTTTTCAAAAATTGTGTCTTTAATTATGCTAAGCTTTGGACAATTCGTGTTGCGTGTGCGTTGATTTTTCAAGGGACTCTGTCTGACGTAAGTTTGAAAGATGCACAGGAAACCAACGGTCTCCTATGCTACGGAAGAGGCACAGGCTAACAGCCTATGCTACAAAAGAGGCACAAACTCAAAGTTTATGCTACGAAGGAGAGTGTTTGATTTGGGAACCTTTAGCTATCCTTAAAATTGTCCAAACTTTAGTAATTTTAATGTTTTTTAAATAATGCAACCTTTTGAAATGTAAGTTCCGTCACTACAATCAATGGATGTTAAATTTCGGGCGAGTTGTTATTCACACACTGAACGACCCTTTACAGTTTGGAAGGCACTTTGGAAGGAGAAAACCGTGCGCTTTTTCATGATTAATCTGGTTCTTGTCTTTTTGTTGTTCTTCGGGATTGGTTACCTTGCTTTCGGCTAAATGCCTGAAAAATTAGCGTGTTATGCGCAAACTAAAAAGGGCTTTATAGTGCTCCATATCAAAGGAATCTCTAACCTGCAACTCTCTCAATGATTTGGTGTGTAATTCAAAAACCCGATTCCCCAAGGAGGAACGTACTCCAATGAGATTTGTGAAGAAGGCGACAATGTGGATAGGATACCTTGCGTTAGGATGTCTCTCATCGTATGCCCAAGATGTCAAGTCGCAAGATGTACTGACCGAAAAAACCACTGTGCCATCCGACATTGCGCAAATTGGAAAAGCAGCTACAGTCATCTTAACTGTTGAAACCACCGATGGAAAAGTTGGTAACGGTAGTGGCTTCTTTGTTCGGGAAGACCTGATTGTCACCAACATCCACGTCGTTGCTGGCATTTATGGAGAATCTTTTAGTTGCAGTGCAAAGTTGGTTGACCAACCGACGCACTATCGTATCAAAGGTGTCATGGCAAGTGATCCAGATCGAGATTTGGTCATTCTAAGGGTTGAGGGGTCTGGTGCTGGTGTTCTCCAACTTGGTGATAGTGATACAGTGAAACTCGGTGAAGAGGTTATCGCTATCGGCACACCCAAGGGGGTCTCCAGTAAAATTGTGAAAGGCACGATAAGCCGAATGACTGCCGATTTTTTTCGTGTGAAAGCTACGCTCCCATCCGGATACAGTGGCGGGGCCGTCCTAAATAATGCTGGAGAAGTTATAGGGATTTGTGTAGAGGGGGGTGAAACCAAGACTTTGAGCACCGTTATTCCTTCAAATCATCTCAAAACATTACTAAAGGACATACCCACACAAGAAAAATCTTTGGAAAAATGGCGATCGGAGCCCTTGATACGTGCCTATGCCATTGTCAAACAGGGTGATGAAAGGATGGCGTTTGGGAATGTTAAGGGTGCCATTGAGGCTTACAACGCAGCGATACGGCTAAAACCGGATTTTGTGGTCGCCTATGCCAGACGAGCAGACGCAAAATATAATTTGAGGGATTATAAAGGGATGCTCAAAGACTTTGATGTCTCTATTCGTCTCGGACTCGATTATGCCAATGCCTACGTAAATCGGGGCGTAGCAAAAAGAAACTTACGAGATTACAAGGGGGCCATCAAGGATTGTGATACCGCGATTCGCCTTGACCCAGAAAATGTTGAAGCCTATTTTAATCGCGGAAATGCAAACTCGGATTTGGGAAACCATAAAATCGCGATTGAAGATTACAGTACCGCGATTCGTCTGAAACCGAGAGACGTTATTCTCGCTGTTGCTTATTTTAAACGCGCCAAAGCGAGGTCTAAACTCGACGACAATATAGGTGCTATTGAAGATTATACTAAAGCGATTCGCCTAAAATCAGACAATGCTGCGATCCTTACCATCGCATACCTCAATCGTGGACTTGTGAAGTTTGGGTTAGGCGACGCTGAGAGTGCTATTGAAGATTACAACGAAGTTATCCAGTTGAAACCCCAAGATGCTATGCTTACCGAAGTATACGTACATCGCGCCACCGCGAAGGCTAAATTAGGGGACAACATAAGTGCGATCAAGGACTACAGTACGGCTATCCACCTTGCCGACAAGAATACCGACTTTGCTGCGCACATCTATGGCAGGCGTGCCTCCGCAAAATTGGAGATCGGCGACAATAGGGGCGCAATTGAGGACAGCGATGCAGCGGTTCGCCTTGATCCGAACCTTGCTGAAGTCTATAAAATCCGAGGCGACGCGAAATCAAATCTGGGGAACCATAATACAGCCATCATCGACTACGATATAGCCATCGACTTAAAACCTGATGATGCTGAGGCATACTATAAACGCGGAAGTGCTAAACTTGAAATAGGGGACGTTTCGGAGGCAAAAATAGATTTCCGAACCGCATTGAAACTTGCAGAATCGGAAGACACCCAATCGCTCAAAGACGATATTGAGAAATCTCTCCACTTTTTAAAATGAATGAAAAATCCTCCCCAAATCATAAATAGTACTTACGCAGCCCCTTTGCAGGCGGGGTTTAAAACCCCGCCTGCAATGCGTAAGTCCTGATAAAACTTTTCACGAAATATAAGCATAACCCATCCGTTTTACGAAAAAACAGATCCGCAAGCACACAATTAAATCATTATAATATTTATTATGCACCCTTTCCTTTTAAAAATAGTATCTTTAATTATAAAAGCGTTCAAGTAACGTGAGTTGAAAAATAAAACGGAAATTATATTGGGAAGGTGTAACATCATGAAAGCGTTAAGTATTGGATTGGGCATATTTATTCTAACCTGTTCCGCAGGGGCAGAGGTGTTTCTGGAAACTTTTGATGATAGAGATATTATAAAACAGTGGCAGGAACTGACAATATTTCATGGACCTCCCGGTGTCCATTCTTGGAAAATTGCTGGCGGTCAACTCGAGTCTTTAGTAATTGGTGCTGATCGTGTGACGCGTTTATTTGTGATCGGGGATGAAGAGTGGCAAGATTACGATATTGAAGTTGACGTTAAACCGCTCCGAAAACATGGACCTGCCCATATTGTGATTGCATCGCGGATTCATCAGACCAAAAAAGATCAGACATGGGGAGTCCTCTGTACAATTGGAGACATGCCGGTACCCGAACCTAAATCCATGGCTCGTTGTTCTGGGCGTCGCTTGCCGAATGGAAATGCTGTTCTGGACTATGAAACGAAACCTTATCGCTCCTTAAGCGTCAAAAAATGGTCTCACCTGAAGTTGAGCGTTCATGGAAAACACTTGACTTTTTGGATTAATGGCAAGCAAGTTCTCGGACCCGTAATTTTAGAAGCGAAAAAATTTGAACACGTGGAGGTCGAGTTTCCTGACTATCCGAAGGGTAAAGTCGGTTTCGGGGTCTCAAATTACTCCGTGCTTTTTGATAACTTTAGCATCACCACCGGGGACGATATTCCAAAATCTGTAACACCGAGAACAAAACTTGCAACCACTTGGGGAAACTTGAAGCAGTTTTAAGGGTATATTAAAGGTTTCATTTTACTGTTGTGTTTGGTATACTTTCCGGTAGGAAAGTGACTTGATATTGAGAGAATTCGTCTACTTACTACTGTATAATCATGGAGCATTCTGATGGAAAAAGAAAACGATGTTCAACTGATTCGCAGAATTTTATCAGGCAACGATGAGGCATTTAGTGTTTTAGTCCGTAGGCACCAAAAGGGTATTCACGCGCTGGTGTGGCGGAAAGTCGGCGATTTTCACATCGCTGAAGAGATTACACAAGACACTTTCCTCTCGGTATACAAGAACCTCGCGCAGCTGAAAAATCCGAACCAGTTTTCGGGTTGGGTTTATGTAATTGCCAATCGGTTCTGTCTAAAGTGGCTTCAAAAAAATAAATTCACGACGCAATCATTGGAAGACACACCTATGGAAGAAATCGAGAAATCCTCTTATACGCATCACGTAGCAGACCAACGGCAGGCAGAGGTCGCCGAGGATCGGCATGAACTCGTCAAAAAACTGCTATCAAAACTGCCTGAGAGTGAACGCACGGTAGTGTCCCTCCACTACCTCGGAGAAATGACAGCGAAGGAGATCGGAAAATTTTTAGGTGTGTCAGTAAATACGATTAAAAGCCGACTTCGCAGGGGACGCAAGCGTTTACAGGAACAGCAGGTAGAACCGTTAGTACGCGAAACACTCGGGAATATCCCATTCCCTGCCCAAGTAACCGAACGTATCATGCGGCAAGTCGCTGACATTAACCCGACCGCGCCTCCGGTTGGCAAACCTTTGCTACCGTGGGTGGCTCTTGGAACTGCTACCGTTTTGGTCATATTGCTGTTCGGTGCGATCGCTCAATATCTTGTCCGTTTTCAGAAGCCGTACAGTTTTGAAGCACAATCTGAACGGACTATTGAAATCATTGACACACCCATCATTCTCAATACTACGGCAAAACCAGCAGTACGAAACCGAGTTGGACAGGCTGCTACCGCCGGTAAAAGCAGCGGCACCGGCACACAAGTCGCTACAACTACAACAGCATCGGTGGAGGACCCTGCCAAATTTTCTACCGGGCGGTGGACGCTGGGAGGCGCACCACCAGGTGGACACGTCCGCGATATCTTCGCTACATCTGAAGGGACTCTCTATGCTATTGCTCCGACAGGCATATACAGATTAGGAACAGATACGACCACGTGGACACGCATCAACACGGATATTCCAATTGGTAAATCGCTAATGCCGATGGCAGAACATAGTGGCACCCTTTACATAGTATCCACCGATGAAATATTTACGTCGGGCGATAGGGGTGAAACATGGCGGACAATCGGTACCAGACCAAAGGGAGATGCTGTCGGTCTCATCATCACGGATGAAGAAGTAGCGGCGAGGGCACCTCGCTCTTACGCACAAGCACATCGGACGATGTATCTTGCCCTCAGAGATGAAGGAATTTATCGATCTACAGACGGTGGAATACATTGGGACGCATTTAACGACGGATTAGCAAGTAAAGAGATTTCTATAGTCGCTGCTGTTGGAAAAACAGTGTTTGCGGGTACAGCGCGCGGTCTCTATCACCTCAATTCAGACACCTGGAAAAAGCTGCCGGTGGAGACATCAAGAGCCATCTACGCCTTGGCGGTGTTTGAGAATAACCTCTACATTGGGACAGGGCCGGAGCTGTTGGGATTCACGCCAATAGGAACAGAACGAGAAGTACCAAAAATTGAGGCGTATGCGGTCAAGATCTTCCACTCGGCTGACTTCGGCGCGTCGTGGACTGAAATAACACCCAATTATAAAGCCTATGATCGAGTGGTACCCGCTGGCATGATGATTTCGGCTGGACGTGACATCCTCTTAGCTTCGACTGCCGAGCACCGATATCGTTCAACAGATAACGGACAAACTTGGACAGAAATGATAGGAGATACGGATATGCTCATGGTGAATAGGCTGCCAGCCGTGGTGGTGAATGAGAATACATTTTACAAAGCGGGCCCCTTCGGTGTTTTCCGCACAACTGATGGTGGGGAGTCGGGGCACCTACTTATAGATGGAATGGTGGGAACAAGGCTACAGGATTTGGTTGCCTTCAACAACAGATTATACGCGCATACTGGCTTCGCGCTCTATCAATCAACTGACGAAGGTGTGTCTTGGAAAAACCTCTCAAGTGCCGAACTATCTTTCATGAAGGCGACTGCAACTGAATCATCAAAGCCGGACAAGGCTCGCGTCTACACCTCTTTTCATTCAAAATTGGCAGTTGATAACAACAATCTTTATTTTGTTTCACCTAAAGATGACAACTTGCAAATTGCCCGTTTATCCACAGAGGTCGATATACGCAGTCCCGTTCAAAGCATACCCCCTTCTGATGATGAAGCACTGTTCCGTAAGTTAGAGACAAGTAGCGAGACAGCGAAAGAGACGCACTTATCTGAGGGCCCCGAAAAAGCGCATCACGCAGTCGTCCCAATCGTTCCACCGCCTATACGTGAGAAGGACGCGAAAGCCAGAATGGTCGCAGTCTGTAACGATGTGTTCTATGCTGAGCAGGGACGTAGGCTTTTTAAGTGGAGACTTGGTGATCCGAAATGGACAAACACAGGATTAACGGACAGGGACCAACGGTCTTATGAAGACCTCAGGATGGAACTCAAATTAGCGGCTTTGGAAGAAACCGTCTATGTCGGGAAACGCGATGGTAAACTGTTTCAGTCGCTTGATGGCGGGAGCAGCTGGAGAGACGTTACGCCAAGTCTACCGCTTCACTTTACCCGTTTCAACGAGATAACCTTTGCAGATTCAACAGTTTATGTCGCAACAGACGAAGGGGTCTTGAGTTCAGAAACCGGTGTACACTGGCGCGTGCTAACCGATAATGCGGGTACGCGTCCTATCATAGACAGATTTGCTGTGGATGGTCCCACAATCTATGGTGTTAGCGATACCGGAGCCTACCGCTTGGATACCGGTAATCAATGGAAAAAAATGTCTTCAGAAGCACTCGGCGAAACTGTTGCACTCGCCGTCATTAACGATAAACTCTATAGTGCTATAGAAGATCGCGGAATATTTCATATCGCGCTTGAAGAAGAATAGGCAACACCACGTTGGAGAAACAAACTCCATCTTTGGTTGGTACGAACCTCAGGTTTATCTGACAATAGCATAGGGCGGATGCGAAATCCGCCCTTCATAATTTAATATCTCACGAAAGATCGTCCTATAACAAGGTATCGTCTTCTGGAAAGTGCCAAAACCAATGAAAGTCGATGAATAATCTCCCACATAATCGACAATACTGTTATCAGGAACAATCCCCTCCTTCTCCATGCCCCAAATTTTTCACTTTATGCACCCTTTCCACTTTCAAATCGGATCATTAATAATTATACAGGACTAATGAAAGAGCAACTATAAGGAGAATTCAACATGTTAATGACGTTAATTCAAAAAGAGATGATGCATCATATTCTGAGCGTCCGGTTCGTTATGCTCCTTTTGATGTGTCTATTGCTTGTTCCGTTAACCCTCTCTATCAATCATCAAAACTATCGTAAAAACCTTTTGGATTACCAAGAATCCATTAAACTGTCAAACGTCGAAGAAAAGATCATAAATCCGAGTATGGAACTGGAACCGGAGCTGGAAGTCTCTAAACTCTTCTTCAAACCGACACCCTTGAGCGTTTTCGCAAATGGATTGGGGGACGCACTGCCAAGTTATCTTGGGATGACGCGTAATGGGATTACCCAAGGGCCACCGGCGACCGTTTCCGACTCTATTGCCCACCTTTTAGGGCATCTCGATTTTCTGTTTGTCGTCGGCACCGTCTTCAGTTTGCTTGCGCTGTTGTTTACCTTCGATGCAGTTGCTGGGGAAAGAGAAGCCGGCACGTTGCGGATTAATTTAGCGAACGCCCTCCCACGCGACCTCTTTTTATGGAGCAAACTCATTGGCGGATACATCGTGTTCGTGGTGCCGTTTTTGGTAGCGTTTCTCTTCGGTTTACTCGTCATCGTCTGGCAAGGGTTTCCCCTCGGTGAGCCAGAGGTTTTCCCACGCGTCATGAGTCTGATGCTCGCCGCGCTGCTCTACATCGGCGTATTTTTCGCCATTGGCACGGTGATTTCCACCTATTTAGATAACGCTAAAACAGCACTCATCGTCGCCTTCACTGTCTGGGTATTCGCTGTGCTGATTGTGCCACGCATCGGGTTTGTCGCGGCGAAATTAATCGTACCCACAAAAACCTCGCAGAGCGTTTATCTCGAAAAGACCGCACTCCGCGAGAATTTCAATGCTGAACTTGAAGAAAGAAAAAAGGAGATACACCAAGAATTCTGGAAAGATCGTCCGAAAGCTTCCTATGAACAGATGTTTGCAGTAGGAGCGGAGTTCGATAAACTGGTGCAACCGCTTGAAGGCACATATAAGCAGAAATTCGCGGATCGCACCGACCAGATAGATCGGAACTATCAGCGCGAGAAAGCGCGACAGGAAAAGGTCGGCGAGACCCTCTCACGAATCACACCGACCGCTTCCCTAATTTATCTCACCACGAACTTGACACAGACCGGAAAGGTTAAGAAACACAACTACTTTGAAGCAGCGGATCGTTATTATGGCGCACTTCACGCGGATCTGTTCAGTAAAATAGTAGATCACGCTTCCGTAAGAAGTTACCATCCGGATGATCTCGACACAATTGCGCAGCCACCGCCTATAGCAGTCCCTTCTTTAGATGAAACGTTAAGGCACTCACTGGTGGATGTGCTCTTCCTATGCTTCTTTGCGGTGGTGTTGACGACTTTGGCGTTTCTGAAATTCTTCCGGTCAGATATTTGACGCGAAGTACGACACGACATACTAATGAGCGCCGAATTATCAGCAACGTTCATTGAGTTACGCAAATACCTCGCCTTTTTTTGGCGAATATTGTTCAAAGGTTAAACTTCAAACACGAGGCAACATAACGCCTCTGAAGGAGAAAGAAAATGAAAAGGACTTCTCACAGTGCAAACGCTCTTGAAATGCGGTTCTGTGTACATTCGGTATCCGGGACATCTTCAATGACAACCACTGAACTTGAAATTATATCACCGAGTATGCGGTTCCGTGTAAGCATTGAATTCAACGAGAAAGCACCGCCCAGCGACAAGAAATACACCGGTCCCCAAGATGCCAAGGAACTGATGAAAGCTTTAGATGCGGATTACAATAAGGGACACGCAAAAACCGAAGTCCGCCTATCGCGCAAGGGCAACGGGACAGAAACTGAAAGTTATAGCAGTAACCTTACAATAAGTGAGATAGATGCAAGGTATCCACGGGCGGAGTGGCTTCAGCTGCTTTTGGACAGAGGCATCATCATAGGAACCCTCTACGAGTATGTGTCCAATCTGTCACAACGGCATGCTTTGGCATTGCTGGAAGACAATCCGAATCTGTGGCAGTCAGGCGTTCTTGATATTCCACCGACGGATGACTGGGAAACCTATAAAGCGGCTTACATCAACATGCTGGTAGACATTGAAGGCACCAAAGCGGAGATTGAAGGCACCAAAGTGGAAATTGAACGCACCATTGAACGCAGTAAGGAACAAGTCGAACGCGCCAAAGTGCAGATCGAATACAGTAAGAAAAACTTTGAACACGCAAGGAAACAGATTGTGAGCGCACAAGCGGCTTTAGAACACCTCAAAGAGCCGATGCCGCCAAATTAGCGGGACTTACGCAGCTTCATCGCTGGCGAGGTTTCAAACCTTGCCAGCGGCGCATGATAATCGCTATTCGTAGGAAAATTGCGTAAGTCCTATTTTTCAGATTATGCACCCTTTCCGCCTCAAAATCGTATCTTTAATAATTATAGACAGCCCAAATAATGTTTCAAATTTATGGGTTTCATTTTACTGTTGTGTTTGGTATACTTTCCAATAGGAAAGTGCCTTGATATTGAGAGAACTTGTCTATCTACCGCTGTGTCTATCCAAACTCGGCGGATCATAATCACGGAGTATTCTGATGGAACGAGAAAACGATGTTCAATTGATTCGTAGAATTTTATCAGGTAACGATGAAGCATTCAGTGTTTTAGTCCAAAAACACCAAAAGAGTATTCACGCGCTGGCGTGGCGAAAAGTGGGCGATTTTCACATTGCTGAAGAGATTACGCAAGACACTTTCCTTTCAGTATACAAGAACCTCGCTCAGCTAAAAAATCCGAACCAGTTTGCAGGATGGATTTATGTAATTGCCGATCGACTTTGCAGTAAATGGCTTCAAAAAAATAAAATCGTGAGGCAATCACTGGAAGCCACACCTATAGAAGAAATTGAGAAACTCTCTTATACGCGTCACCTATCTGAACAACGGCAGACAGAGATCACTGAGAATCGCCATGAACTCGTCAAAAAACTTTTGGCAAAGCTGCCGGAGAGCGAACGCACGGTGGTGACACTCTTTTATCTCGGAGAAATGACGGCGAAGGAAATTGGGAAATTCTTAGGTGTGTCAGTCAACACAGTTAAAAGTCGACTTCACCGCGGACGCGAGCGTTTACAGGAACGGCAGGAAGAACTATTGGTCAGCGAAACACTTGGGAGCATCCCATTCCCCGCCCAAGTAACTGAGCGCATTATGCAGGAAGTGGCTAATATCAAACCGATATCGCCTCCGGTTGGCAAACCTTTGCTACCGTGGGCGGCTTTTGGAACTGCCGCTGTTTTGGTTATACTGCTGCTCGGTGTGAGCAACGCGTACCTTGCGCGTTTTCAGAAGCCGTACAGTTTTGAAGCACAATCCGAACCTACCATTGAGATCATTGACACACCTATCATTCTCGATATTGCGGTGAAACCAGCTGTGCGAAATCAAGCGGGTCGGGCTGCTTCCGTAGGTAAAAGCAGCGGAACTAGCACACAAGTCTCTACAACTACCACAACATCTGCTACATTGGAGGATTCCGCCAAATTTTCTACTTCGCAGTGGACGCAGGGCAGCGCACCACCAGGTGGGCACGTCCGCGATATTTTCGCTACATCTGAAGGGACCGTCTATGCTGTTGCTCCGGCAGGAATACACAAATTAGGAACAGATGCGACGGTGTGGACACGCATCAACACAGATATTCCAATCGGTGAATCGCTAATGCCAATGGCAGAGTATGGTGGTACGCTTTACATAGTATCCACTGATGAAATATTTGCTTCAGGTGATAGCGGCGAAACGTGGCGGACGATTGGTCACAGACCCAAGGGACACGCTGTTGGTCTCATCATCACGGATGAAACAACACACGCCCGTTCTACGATGTATCTTGCCCTCAGAGATGAAGGAATTTATCGATCTACAGACAGTGGGACACAATGGCACCTATTTAATGACGGATTAGCAAACAAAACGATTTCCACAGTCGCTACTGTCGAAAAAACAGTGTTTGCTGGCACAGCACGCGGTCTCTATCGTCTCGATTCAGGCACTTGGAAAAAGTTGCCGGTGGAAACATCCAGAGCCATCTACGCCTTGGCAGCGTCTGAGAATAATCTTTATGTTGGAACAGGTCCCAATCTGTTGGGACTCACGCCAATCGAGGTAGAACAAGAAGTGCCAAGAAATGAGTCGCATGTTCTCAAAATTTTCCATTCGGCTAACTTGGGAACATCATGGACGGAAATAACACCCAGTTATAAATCTTACGATCGATACATACCATCTGGTATGAAGATTTTGGCTGTTGGTGAAGTGCTTTTAGCGTCAACTGGCGACCAACGCCATCGCTCAACAGATAACGGAAAAACTTGGACAGAACTTTTGGGGGATTCGGAGCTGTTCATGACCAATAGTCTTCCATCTGTAGCAGTAAACGAGATGACGTTCTACAAAGTTGGTCTCTTTGGAATTCATCGTACGACTGATGGCGGGAAATCGTGGCAATTACTTATAGATGGAATGGTGGGAACAAGATTGGAGAATTTGGTTGCGTTCAACGACAGGTTATACGCGCATAATGGTTATGCGGTGTATCAATCAACTGACGAAGGTGTGTCTTGGAAAAAACTCTCAATTGCCGAGGGGTCTTTAGGGAAGGTGTCTACAATTACAAATGAAGAATCAAAACCGGACAGTGCTCATATCTCTCACTTCTTTAACTCAAAATTGATAACTGATGACAACAATCTTTATCTTCTTTCACATGTAGATATAGATGACAACTTGCAAAACAGCTTGCAAATTTTCGGCTTATCTACAGACCGGAATATACTCGCTCCAGTTCAAAGCATACCCACTTTTGATGAAGCATCACTCCATCAGTTACCGACAGGTAGCAATGAAGCGAAAGAGCCCTACTTATCTGACGGTTCTGAAAAAGAGCATCAATCAATTGTATCAATCATTCCACCTCCTGTCCTTGGAAAGGACGAGGAAGCTACAACAGTCGTAGCCTGTGACGTGAAAGGCACAACAGTCGTAGTCTGTGACGATGTGTTCTATGCTGAATACGGACGTAGGCTTTTTAAGAGGAGACTTGGTGATCTGGAATGGACAAGCACAGGATTAACAGACATGAGCCAAGCGTCTTATGACGATGACAGCCAAGATCTCAAATTAGCGGTTTCAGGCGAAACCATCTATGTCGGCAAACGCGATGGTAAACTGTTTCAGTCGTTTGATGGAGGAAGCAGCTGGAGAGATGTTACACCCAGTCTACCGCTTCACTTTACCCGTTTCAACGAGATAACCTTTGCAGATACAACAGTTTATGTCGCAACAGACGAAGGGGTCTTGAGTTCAGAAACCGGCGCACACTGGCGCGTGCTAACCGATAGTGTCGGTACGCCTCCTATCATAGACAGATTTGCTGTGGATGGTCCCACAGTTTATGGGGCTGGCGATATTGGAATCTATCGCTTGGATACCAAGAGTCGATGGGAGCGAATCTCTTCAGAAGTTCTGGGTGAAGTCGTTTCCCTCGTCGTTATTAACGATAAACTCTATAGTTCTATCAAAGATCGCGGGATATTTCACATCGCGCTTGCAGAAGAATAGATTAGGACTTACGCATTTTCTAATGAGAACCTGCGGCCCATACGCCGCAGGCGAGGTTTAAAACCTCGCCTGCAAAGTAATTTGCGTGAGTTCCACCCTTCACGATTTAATATCTGACGAAAGATCGGACTACAAGGCATGGTCTCCCGGACAGACACCTTTTGTAAAAGTGCCGAAACCGAAGAACGTCGGTTCATAATCGCCGACATAATCGACAACACTCTTATCAGGAATTGCGTCCTCCATTCCCATACACCAATAGCAACCATTGACAAGCAGACGGCGAAGTCCTTCGCTTTCCAAATCAACAGAGGCACCCATCGTTGTGTTAAGGACACGTGAGGTGTTGCCTTCATCACCTGTATAGGTTTTAATCCACACCATCGGCATTGTGATAGTATCCGGTTTTGGCGCATCTGTCGGATCCATACCGACCAGTACCTGCCCGTGGATAAGCACTTCGGAATCGCCTGTCAAATCATTAATGCCGTAGACATCGGACGGACCCCAAACATCGTCAACACCTTTGAGGATCGGATGGTCCTGCATGGCTTCATCAATGACACCGCGCGCGCTCTCTTTCCCGTGATGTCCATGGTGATTAACCCACGTCTCACCGAGCACCTGTCTGCCGTAGCCGCCTTCAAAATCTTTGCTATTGAAACTATATTTTGCATACGGACTCTCAAGATCGCGGCTATAACTAAAAGCGTGTGTCGCTGTCCGGAGTCCCATCACAGGTTTACCAGCATTCGTATAGTCAACGACATATTTCATCTGTTCATCGGGCAGTTCACGGAAACGCGTGAACAGTACCATCATATCTGCTGATTCTAAGTTATGAAGTCCGGGAATATTGGTCTGCACTTCCGGATCAATCTCGCCTGTATCGGGATTAATAGCAAACAGCACTGTGCATTTAAACCCGTGATGTGTAGCTAACACCTTCCCCAACATCGGTAACGCCTCTTCAGAGCGATACTCTTCATCGCCACTGACAAGGACAATATGTTTACCTTGCCCGGGCCCCTCGTTCCCTTCGTAAACAACCCATTCGTTATTCATCAAAAAATAAACTCCATCAATAAAATTTTGCCTAAGTATAGCATACCTTTCTTTTCAAGTCACCTTAAATTGCCAACGATAACGTGGGTCTACAACCGCGGCATATTGCATATTCTATTGTTCTAAATCAAGATTTATAGGATTGTGTAAACATGCCCGTTAATCCACCTCACCCGCGTCCTGTAGGGCATTATTGATGAGCGATTCGCTCAGGTGGATTCCGTTATCCTGCAACCGAATTAAAAGCGGCTTGATGGCATCAATCAAGCCTTCTTCCTTCGCCTCAAGCAAAATGCCAAGCGTGCCTTTAAAAGATAATCCGATTCTCGCAGCATGCTGTCGCGCCTTGAGTTCATCAATAATGACAAATTGAGCATCGTGTTCTTTGGCAAGCGCGAATACGGCGGCTTCACCAAGATCAAGTCCGCTTCTCACATAAGTTGATACGTCCGTTACATCTGTCAAATGAACGGTTTTAATCCATGGAGCATCGTTAAGTGCCTGCAGGCGGTGCATTCTTTCTACCCCAAGAAACTCCGCTTTGACCTCTTCAGGAATCCATACCTCAGTGTAAAGTTCGCGTAATAAAGAAAGAAGGTCAAGTCCTAAAAGTGCAACGAGCGGACTATTATTACTGATAATTGGTCTTGGAGGCATTATCGAGCTCCGCAAGTAGATCTTCAGTTAGCTCAAACAGAGAGAGCCCGTAATCCCCCATAAGATACCAGAACGCTTCGCGGGATATACCTACCAATTGCGCAGCGAGTCCGGTACTGATCGCGCCGCTTTTATAATATTTCAATGCCAACGCCAGCCGAGTTTCCTTTTCCAGTTCGGCAAGCCCTTTTTGTGGAATTAGCAATCCCGTTATGTCTTCAGGTAAATGAACACCCGTTTTCTGTTCAAACGTTACCACGTTTCTGTAATCGTCATGGAACGTCTGCATGATAGCCATACCTCTATCTTTGGCGGCAATCAGGTCGGTTTTCGCTTTCTCCCACTCTCTCACATATAACCATGCTATCCCGCGCTTGTAATACACCGCTGTGTAATCGGGATTGAGAGATAGGACTGTGTTATAGTCTTCAATCGCTGATTTTACTTTACCTTTACGGAGGGAAGCAGCACCTCGATGACTGTAAGCAATCGGGAGATCAGAGGCGAGGGATACGGATATATTATAGTTTTCGAGTGCAGCGTCAAACTCATCTCTGCTGTCATAAGCCACACCAAGGTTGAGATACGCCTCGGCGTAATCTGATTTCAAAGCGATTGCTGTACTATAGTCTTTGATAGCGGCATCACTCTCACCTTTTTTGAAGTGTGCTCTCCCACGATTGAAATACGCCTCGGCATAATTCGGTTTCAAATCGATCGCTGTGCTATAGTCTTCAATAGCAGCACGGAGTTCCGCTTCACTGTAGTATTCCTCTCCGTAAGATATACGGACTTTAGGGACTCTCGCCTCCAGCCCTACTGCTACCTTATAGCGTGAAAGCACAGCCAAAATCTCGCTGTCATTTTCGTAAGCGACACCGCGAGCATTATAAAATTGCGGAAACTTTGGCTGGCGTTCTATTGCCGTGTCATAATCTCTAATCGCATCGTTATAGGAACCTTCTTTGAGAGAGTCGGTCCCTCGATTGTAATATGCCTCAGTCAGTTGTGGAGCCAACTTTATCGCTATACTATAATCTCCGTAGGTTTTATATGCGGTGCCTTTTTTCTTATATGTGTTACGGCGGTTGTTGTATGCCTCAGCAAAATTGGGATTGTGCTTGATCGCTGCGCAATAGTCTTCAATTGCTTTTTCATAATCGCCTTTGCCGTCATAAGCGCATCCGCGATTGTAATAAGCCTCGGCAAAATGTAGATCCAGTTTTACCGCCTTGTTGAAGGCTGCGATTGCGCGTGCGTGCTCACCGTTTTTACTATAAGCGATGCCTTGGGTGTTATGTCTTGCTGCGTCGTCTTCTCTTTTCACCTCGGCAAAATCGCTGTTGTAATAAGTATCCACAGAACCCTGGATCAGTTCTTGCATCAGTTCTCTCCTTCACAAGGCAGGTTTCTCAAAGGTAGTGTAGAAGTATATCACATTACCCCGCTATGTCACGGATTTGCGGAGTTATTTGGGAGGCGACAGGTTCTATCTCTTGAATAGCATTCCAATCAATTACCGCTGTCCACAACTTTTCCTCTTCGGAGTAGCAAACAATGCCTTCAACCTCTAACTCTTCGCTATAGATAATAAGAACCTGTCCATTTCGCAGCATAATTTTCTGACGTTCAAGGTCCGCCGCAGTTTCAGCACAATTCAATCGGACCCTACCTTTTGCATCCGCGTTGTGGAAGTCTGTGAAAACTCTTGGTTTATTCATCATCGTTTTTTCTTCTGACCCATAAGTGTCAATTTTAAAAAAATAACCACCTCAGCCCCGGACCCGGTAGGTTCGGTTTACTAACCGAACCGGATACGACGCGAAAACCTTGAAGACTTCATAACCCTCTTTAGTCCCGGAGGGACGATATGTTTATAGCAGCATGTTCAAGCAAAAACCAAGCCCTGTAAGGGCGGCATGTTTATTAACCATTCCCAAATGCCGTGAAAAAACCCTAAATTGACACCTATGGTGTAGTTTCCTAACTGCCCCGGGTTATACACACAAACTCAACCGACACATCCCTTGAGAGAAAGCATCCGCCGGTCTTGGGGCAGTCCGGTTCGGTTGGGAAACCGAACCTACCGGACCTGGCGGATCCCTAAATTGACAACTATGGTCGTTTTTCCTTCTCCTCCAGCAGAGCGGTATGTATAATATTGTCTGAATCAGGATTAAAGGATTGCTGGGATAAATCGTGCAGACAGAATGCTCTCCTACTTGAAACTGGCAGCGGTTTTGAAGCGGTGGATTAGGCTTTGCTCCTACTACTACGTCAACATTTCGGCAATATCTGGTAGCAATTAATTTATTCTGTCACTTCCATACAACGTGAGTGTGCGTTGTAAACCCGCCTGCTAATCTGCCTCACCTGCGTCTTGTAGGGCGTTATTGATGAGCGATTCGCTCAGGTGGATTCCGTTATCCTGCAACCGAATTAAAAGCGGCTTGATGGCATCAATCAAGCCTTCTTCCTTCGCCTCTTGCAAAACGCCTACTATCCCCATAGCCGTTAATCCAATTTGCTTGGCTTTCTGTCTTCCTTTCTTTTCATCAAGAAGAACGAGACGAGCGTCATGTTCATTAGCAAGAGCCAATGCCTCGGCTTCACCCTCATCAAGTTCCGCATGAACCGCAGCGGTTCGCGGATCCGTTAAATCAACAGTTTTAATCCAGGGAGCATTTTCGAGTGCCTCCCGGCGGACTATCGGATCCTTTCTGAGAAACTCCTTTTCAACTTTTCGTGGAATCCATACCTCTGTATAAAGATCTCGCAACAGAGAAAGCAGATTGATCCCCAAAAGTCCCACAAGCGGACTGTTATTGCTAACAACTGGTTGTATCGGCATTCTTTAAAATCCGCTCTTGGCGTGCTCTTCTTCATCAAGGGTAAGGAGAGAGAGACCGTAATCCCCCATTAGGTACCAGAAATCTTCGCGTGGGACACCTGCAAGGCGCGCTGCGAGTCCACTGCTGAGTTCGTCGTTTCCATAATACTTCATTCCCAACGCGATCCGCGCATCTTTATCAATTTCAAACGGTTCGCTCCGCGGTGTCAATAATACTACAATCTCTCTCGGCAAACGACTCCCTATCTTCTCCTCAAAGGCAGCAATGCTCCCGTGGATATTGTGAAACGCAGCGGCGACATCCATGTCTTGTAGGAGCGCAGCTGTCAAGTCGGTCTTCGCCTCTTCCCAACCTTTCGCAAGCAACCAAGCCTCACCCCGTGTGTAATAGAATTCAGCAATCTTTGGTCTGAGTTTTAGTGCCTCGGTATAATCCGCAATTGCGCTGTCTAACTCGACTTTAGCGCGATACGCGTTGCCCCGATACGTGTATGCCTCCACAAGTTCTGAATCGATCTCTATGGCTTTGTCATAATCTGCTATCGCCTGGTCCAATTCGTTTTTGGCGTAGTAAGCCTGCCCTCGATTAACGTACGCTTCGGCAAACTCTGGGTTGCACGTGATCGCTTTGCTATGATCTTCAATCGCTTTGTCTACCGCGCCTTGTTCGGTGTAGATAAGACCGCGGTAGGTATAAGGCTCAGCGAGTTCTGGGTTGAGTTCAATCGCCTTGTTGTAATTTTCAATTGCCTTGTCAATCTCGCCTTTATCACGATAAGCTTTACCGCGCGCCGTCCAAGCCTGTGCAAACGCTGGATCCAGTGCTATCGCAGCATTATAGTCTTCAATAGCATGGTCTACATCACCTTCATGGTCTACATCACCTTTGGTGTGATAAGTTACACCGCGCTCGGTATAGGCATCAGCAGCCGTATCGGGTTTAAGACGTATCGCCGTGCTAAAGTCTTGGATGGCTTTCTCAAAAATCAGCAGATTGCGGTAAGCCATCCCGCGGCCATAGTAGGCAAATGCATCATCAGGTGTGAGGCTTATGACTTTGCTAAAGTCATCGACTGCACGGTAAAACTTACCCTTGTTGTAATAAACTACACCCCGATTCGTATAGGCAAAGACATCTTCTGGATTGTGTTCTATCGCTTTGGTAAAGTCTACAATAGCACGCTCATAATCCGCTTTTTTCCTTTGAGCGAACCCGTGCTTGTAATACATCTCGGCGCGTTTTTGACTGTGTTTTTTTCCCATGTTTTTCTCCAAGATGCAAGTGACTTGAGGAATTTGACTTTTTGCTTGTCTGAATGCAGGTCGCATTTGGGCGAGTACGCCGCAAATCGCGAATTTTCGCGGATTTCACGGATGACGCGGATTGATTTTGCTTATTTTTAGGTACTGCCTTCAGCAATTTGTTCTATCAATTCGCTCGAATGAATGGATAGATACTTTCTCACTTCCAGTTTCATCCGGTCGATTTCCGCAAGGAAACCGCCCGTGGATAACTCATAATTCCGTGGATTTGTTTCAGACGCTTTGAGTTTCTCAACTATCTTTTGAAAGCGTTCAATGCGTTCCAACGTTGTTTCAAGTTCTTGATTATTCTGAATCATTATGAATTATCTTAGCGCGGCTTAGCTCTATGCTAAAGCAGCTTCAAGTTCCGCAACCGCGTCAATTGCATCCTCAAGTTCCTTTCTGTAGATATTCACGAAGGTATCATGACTGAGTTCATTTAGGATAAATTTTCGTGCCAATTCAATTTTGTCAACAACTCTTAGATCTAAAAGGAGGTCGCCCGCTTCGTCCATTTCCATTTTTATCGGTACCCAAAAATCTTCACTTCTCAAGTCTTTCGGATTTTCACGATACTTAATGGCAAGATTCCTTTTCTCACAGTATCGTTTGATTACCGCTTCAAAAGCGGTTCGGACGTAAATTGCACAGGCTTTGTAGTCATTCAAATCAAGATATTCCCGCGCCTTTTCAAGGTATGCCTTATCTTCTGCATAGACCGGAATTTCATACTCATCGGTTTGGGAGAAATAGAATTCAGCATATTTCCAGTCTTTTTGGTCTGTCCGTTGTTTAGCAATCTCATACCACGCCTTATCGTAAGTCGTCAAGAAGATTTGGTAATCTGAGAAGTACTCGTTCAGAATGTCAAGAACCGGCAGACGGTTTGACATATCCAAACCTATCAGCACATCGTCAAGCGCAAGAATTTTCATGCCTTCTTTTGGTTCTGGCAAGCACAAGATTGACGAAAGATAGATAGCAATCGCAATTGCTGACAGCTTTGCCTCGTTCAGGAATCGGTGATGTGAAGGTATATCTGTATCAAAAAATTCAACTTTTAAGAGAATCTCTCGGTTATCAAGCGTTTTCTCACCCTGGTTGTACGTAACGCCTTGAAAATCAAAGTCAAGCGCGACTTTGTATCCAAACTTGTTGAGAATTTCGGACACCTTCGGACTTAATTCTGCTAACCTGTTTGCTAACTCCCTGTTGAAGTTGACTATCTGTCTTTCCAGGTCCGCAATTTGGTGTTTTGCACCTCTGCGAGGAAACGGAGGCTGAATGGCGTTCCAGTCCGCTGTGAGAGGTCTATCTGTCCTGGGGTTGATAGTGTTTGCCAGCAGCACTTCAACCAACAGATCGAACAAATTCACAATATCGTTTTCACGATGAAGATAGTGTGTTTCCAATAGCACCTTGTAGTCCAGAAAGCCTTTCGCCTTTGACGTTTCAATAATCAGCTCGTCAGTTGTCTGTTTAACATCTCTTGACCACTCATAGGTATCTTTCTCTCGTTGAGGCTCTGAACGGAAATGAAGTTTGATATGACCAAGATCCTCGGTAAAGATATTTTGATGGGTTTCAAACGCCCGGTTCCTGTCATCCTCGCTATTTTCGGGCACACCGGATTCAAGAAAATACTTTAGGGCGAGATACAGTGACGATTTTCCGCTCCCATTTTCTCCATAAACAAGTAAGTTCTTCCCCGCATTATGAAGATTGATGTGATAGATTTGCGGAAAAGCTCTGAAATTTTTAATCTTAATATTGGTTATTTTCACAGTTTCCCCTGAATAATGCGGATAGGTTTTATAACATCCAGATAATAAAGGTGGCGTCGGACAAGATGCATCCTGTCATATAGCCGCTCAAAGATGTCCCGGAAAGCAGTCATTTTATTGCCCTGAATCTCTTCAATGAGTGGCAACCCTTCGTCCAATAACGGTTGCAAGAAGACTTTATCGCTCTTATGAAGTTCCGCAGGTAGGTAAGCCTCATAAATCAATCCATCAATAACGCGCTCAAAGTATCCAAGCATCACATGGTCGCGGGCGTACTTCAAATCTTTGCTGTTTATCTCCGGTTGCTGCTGCAGAGAGATCAGGTAGTCAACGATTTTAGCAATGAGTGCTTTGTGAACTGGCGTGATGTCGGGAATCGGAATCTGTTGGATATACCCGCTGCGCGCCCGAAGCGGATCAATCGTCAATTGGTTCGACACCTGTGAATAGAACCACTCTACAGTCCGGGAATTGAGAAGCCCACAAAGCCATTTTTCCTCGGTTGGGATAAGGTAAGACGTATTCCCGTAATAAAAACTCTCTGTATCAACCGCAAAAGTGTGATGGTTATAGGTGTTTGGACAAACCAGTTTCGGTTGTGCAAAACGTTCCGCATGGTCAAGAGACGCCGGTAACTCGTACCATGCTTGTTTACCCTTTCTTTTCTGTAGGCTCTCCTTATGACTCTCCAAATACTTCAAAATTGCCGGGTAGTCGTCTATTGCTATACCGCGGTGGGTAAAAATTAACCAGTGCTGCGGTGTATCAACGTACCAACGTCTGATATCCTGTCCGTGCAAAAACGGCTTCAAAATATCAGCAGATGCGGGATGTGCCCCAATGAGTTCATCCCGTGTCGTTTTGTCTACCACAAATACCTCGGTTGGGGTCGTATTAATACCGAAGGCAGACTTCGCATTGATGTACTCGCTTAGCTGGGGACCAGCATTGCGTAGCTGCTCGCGTAAATTCACCACGTCCGGCAATTCCAGCGGATTGCCGTCAGCATCCAACACTTTCTGCAGCTTCGGATAGCGATCCCGCCTGCGTTGCGTCAGCAGCAGTGCAAGGTCCTCCGGCAATTTGACGAGCCGATTCTTTTGATACGTCTCAACATCCTTGTAGGAATTATGGAACATTGCAATGATGTCAACGCCTAACTGTTTAGCAGTTGTGAAGTCGGTTTTGGCTCTATCCCACTCTTGCAGGTGTAACCAAGCCATTCCACGATTATTATAGGCGTTGGCATGGTGTGGATTGAGTTTTATCGCTTCGGTATAATCTTTGATTGCCCTGTCATAATTGCCTGTTATGCCATAAACTGCTCCGCGATTACAGTAAGCATCAACATAGTCGTGTTTAAGTTGTATTGCTTCAGTGTAGTCTTTGAGAGCGTTTTCCAACTTGCCTTCAAAGACGTAAGCGTTACCGCGATTACTGTATGCCTCGGGAAAATCAGGTTTGAGTTTTATCGCTTTGTCAAAGTCTTTAATTGCGCTATTAGAATCGCCAGTTATACCATAAGTAGTACCACGGCTGTAATACGCTTCGGGAAAATCGGGTTTGAGTTTTATCGCCGTATTATAATCCACGATAGCATTGCCAAATTCACCTTTTCCTATGTAAGCGTTACCGCGATTGTTATACGCTTCGGGAAAATCGGGTTTGAGTTTTATCGCTGTGTTACAATCTTGGATGGCCCTATCATAATCGCCTTCATTTTCGTAAATTACACTGCGATTGTAATGAACCTCGGCAAGGTCTGGTCTGAGTTTTATCGCTATGTTATAGTCTGCGACAGCTCTATCAAACTTGCTTTCTTTCTTATAAATATTGCCTCGATTGCTATATGCTTCAGCATAATCAGGTTTGAGTTTTATCGCTTTATTATAGTTTTCAAGGGCTTTTTCAATTTCACCGTTTTCGTCGTAAGTGAGCCCACGATTGTAATAAGCTTGGCTATAGTTGTTTTTCAGTTCAATTGCCATGTTAAAATCTTCAATGGCGCGATCAAAATTTCCTTTTTTCTGGTAAGCAGCACCGCGATTGTTATAAGAACTAGCAACACGAGGTTTAAGGTCAATGGACTGTGAATAGGCTTCTATTGCCATTTCTAGCTGCCCAAGCAGCTGTTGAACATTCCCACGGTGGAACTCTGATTCAGCACGAAGTTCTTTCTCAAAGGTTTCAGAAAACCAATTCTCAGACTGCCTTTCAACAACTTTTCGGACACCATCCACTACATTTTGCCACCCTTTACTCTCAGGTTGCCATTCGTCAATAGGATTACCTCTGTCAGGAAGAGCTTGGAAGTCACTAAGTTGATAGTTTTGCCAATCACAATGCTCAAGGATAATTGGAATCACCCTTATCTCTGTGTTTAACGCCGCTGCTAATTCTTTATTACAGTTTTCAGATTCAAGGCTATCAGCAGAGGTAAGATAGAGCAGAAGGTCGGAATCCGCAAGATTGCTGAAGATAGCATCACGCCACTTGTCACCTGGCAGAATTTCGTTGTCATGCCAAATGCTTATTATGCCTTCACGTTTGAGAAGGGCAAGACGTGTTATCAATTCGTCCTTTTCTGCTGTATTTTTATGTGAATAGGTAATAAACACTTTTAACGGTTTACTCACCGGCTTTTTCTCCATAATCCCAATTTCTTTGAGGATGAAATCTCGCAATCGTCTGAATCTCGGATTTGCACAGATAGTACGGATGACGCGGATTTCATACCGGTCACCTATAATGCTAGATGATACAGATTCAAAAAATCTGCGAAATCTGTGCAATCCGCGATGAGACAATACCGCGTCCCGATGCTATGCTTAAGGCATTAGTTGAAAAGAAGCCATCTCATCAGGTGTAGGCGTATATCACATTACCGCGCTATGTCACGGATTTGCGGAGTTATTTGAGAGGGGACAGGTTTTATCTCTTGAATGGCATCCCAATCAATCACCCCTGTCCACAACTTTTCTTTTTCGGAGTAGCAAACAATGCGTTCAACCTCCAACTCTTCACTATAGATAATAAGAGCCTATCCATTTCGCAGCATAATTTTCTGACGTTCAAGGTCCGCCGCTGTCCGGCACAGTTCAATCGGACCCCTGCCTTTTGCATCTGCGTTGTGGAAGTCTGCGAAAACTCTTGGTTTGTTGATCTTTTTCGTCCGTTGGCTAGGTCAAGAGCGCGGCGATGTCTTCTGGTAACTGAATATCGGTTTTCTGCTCAAAATCTTCAATGCTTTCGTAGCTATTATGGAATGCAGCGATAATATTTACCCCCATGTCTCTGGCAGTTGTTAGGTCTGATTTGGCTTTTTTGAATTCCCTTAAGTGTAATCGTAGATCGGCCCGGTGGTAATAAGCTTTAGCATCATCTGGATCTACTTTTATTCCTCTACTAAAGTCATTAATCGCTAAGTTAAAATTACCTTTCCTGCGGTAAGTAACACCGCGAGCAGTGTATGCTCTGCTATCATCAGGTCTGAGTTGTACCAATTTGGTGAAATCATTAATCGCCTTGTCAAAATCTCTTATTTCTCCATAAATACATCCACGATCCAGATAAGCTTCAGCAAAGTTCGGATTTCTCTTTATCGCTTCGGTAAAGTCATCAATTGCCAAATTGAGATCACCTTTGCGTTGGTAAGCAAAACCGCGATAGCAGTAGAAGTCAGTGTCATCTGGATCCAGTTCTATCGCTTTAGTATAATCACCAATCGCCTTGTTGAAATCTTTCTTATGATCGTAGGCATTACCACGGTTCAGGTAAGCTTCGGCAAGATGTGGATCCAGTTCTATCGCTTGAGTCAAGTCATCAATCGCCTCGTTAAAAATGCCTTTTTCGTTGTAAGCACGACCGCGGTAGCAATATACTGTAGCATCAGTTGGGTCTAATTCTATCGCCTTCGTACAGTCGCTAATAGCCAAATCAAGTTCCTTTTTGTCAATGTAAGCAGCACCACGAGTAGCGTAGGCTTCTGCAAATTTTGGATTGAGTTCTATTGCCTTACCAAGATTTTTAATAGCTGTGTCAATTTCCCCCTTTTTGCCGTAAGCAATACCTTGCCTGACATAAGTAACAGGGTCATCGGGTTTAAGCTCCATCGCTTTGTTATAGTCCTTGAGGGCCAAATCAACTTTGTTATTGTCAATGTAAGCAGCACCACGATGAACGTAGACTTCAGCAAACTCAGGATTAAGTTCTATAGCTTTAGTATAGTCAGCGATAGCGAGATCAAATTCGCGTGTAAGACTATAGACTGTCCCACGACTGTAATAAGTTACGGCATCTTTGGAATTAGAATTTATTGCCTTGGTAAAGTCTTTAATAGCGGGGTCAAACTCACGTTTGAAAAAGTACGCAAAACCACGACCTTGGTAAGCTATAGTTAGCGTAGAAGTGTTTGGCTGTAGTGATATAACTTCACTGTAGTAGGCAATTGCATCATCAAGCTTGCCTTCTAAGTGTGCTTCGGTCCCGCGTTGCAGATAACTTTGAACATTCGGTTCAATGTATGGCTTATTTTGGGCATGTAGACGCGCGAAACCGTCAAAATCAGGATATATACTCGCTTCAGTGATACCTGCAGAGTTGTCCAAAGAATCCAGAATTTCTGATTTACTACTTTTTAGAATTACACATTCTGCTGCCACCTCAATTTGAGATCCACCGAATATAAAAATGGATTGCTGGCCGATAACACGATTATTCTGTTGCTTGGGTTGCCATTGATATAGCGGAGATATCCCGCTCTCATCCTCTTCAAAAAAGTAACCAATGTCTTTTTCGACTACCAATTTAGGGGTAATGGTTCTAAAGAGTACGGGATCGTCAGAACGCACAGCGAAGACTTTTCCATTTGCTTCTCCAGTCGAACTCTGTTGGCAAGCAAACCATAGTGCGATCTGCGCGCTACGTGTGAAATCTATCAAGCAGGTAGCAGCACCAAAGTGCTGAAGTTCTGCCAACAGTTCTAAATCAGAAAGGTAATGTCCATCTTTCTGATCGTGCCCCAGAAGACGTGCTTTATCTATCAACTCCTGATTGATTTTGAGGAGTTTATTTTGATTATTTCTTTCCGCTTCTGGCAGACGACGATAAGCAGATGCTTCCAATTTGTGAGTGTGTTTTGAAACACCTCGAAACAGATATTGCCCATCGTTGAATTGTTCCACCCATTTCATAAACCCACTTAGTGTTTTAACACGCTTTGATATTTTTTTCGCCATTACCTAATCCTCTCTTTTGGGTTAATAATACCACATCTGGTGAACAAATATCAACTGAATTTAATCTATTTCCCCTTCAAACTCCGCGCCTTCCGCAACCGAGATTCCACCAGATTAACAACCGCTTCATACACACCATCCCGTTCACCTTGTGTGAGATCAAGGGCATCAAAGATGATTGCGTCAAGGGTAGACCACTCAGATTCAGAATTAGCAAATTTTCGGGGAGACAAAGGGCAAATTTGCCTTAAAACCAACTCAGTCGCTTTCTTATCTACATTTATATTCTCTAAAGTTGGAACATCCTCATAATCCGAAACCATCATACTTCTTGCACCTTTGCCAAGTCCTGAACGGCTGTATAGCTCAAAGAACATTGCGCCAATGACAGAATTTAAGAACAAAAGGACGTGATTAGAAAGATTCGCATAGTAGAGACGGCAATCAACGAGATAGTTGTCAGGGTTGTAAAATACCGCCGAAGTTTCATCTGCTTCTTTAACAAAAATACTATTTCCAGACTCTTCACCCAAATCCCACCAACGCACCCGTCCTTTACAACTCGGTCGCTGATGATACCCTTGCGATTCACCCCATTTGATGTATTCTAACGCCGCAGTGCCTGTCAATGCTGCCTTGTCTGCATGGCACATAAACAACTTGAACTGCAACTGACTCGGATCCACACGGATACTTTTGCACTCACGCGGACTTTTGATAACGTGCCTCAGATATTCCGATTCAATACCCCATTCCTGAACCCGATCCGCGTCAAGATAGAAAAATTCATTTGCACCGGTTGTGAACCCTCGCCTCACCTCGGCAACATCACCGAGGCGTACCAGTTTATCTTTGCCTTTCTCTAAAATCGTCCAGTAGATGTCCGGGGCGCGGAGGTATTTCCCACCCCATTTGTCGCCTGTGTATCTGTTGTCCCGCGTGCCTGCTTGTCCCAACTCGGTATACGTGCGTGTCCGCTCTCGACGATTTTCTATATCTGGATCGCCGATGAACGTCTTGAAGGTGAGAAAGCGGAAGTGAGAATCGGCATCGGGGGTGCCGTTTTGGAGAAGGCTAACGATGGTGTTGATGTCGGCACTCTCAAATTCGCGTTCCGCTTCGCTATGGCAGATAACCGCACCCGCTGTGTTATCTAAGAGATACTTCTGTAACGGCGCGCCGTAGTTGACATCCAGCCAACTGTTAGAACAGATAAACGTATGGATACCGCTTGGACTCAGCAGTTGCAGCCCGCGCTCATAGAAATAGACGTAGAGGTCGGCTGCGCCTGTGTAACAGGTATAGTGCTTTTTCAACGTGGGTTTGAGATGCTTGATTTTCTCTTGACGGACGTAAGGCGGGTTGCCAATCACGACATCAAACCCCTCCGTAATACCGAACATCCATTCTGGGTCAAAGAAATCTGCGGAGGCGTTCTGGTTGTATGGATCCCAATGAGCAATCTTTTCAGTCGTCTCACTCGGAAACCCGTCCCGTTTGAGCAATCCGCTGATTTCGGCGCGGAGTTCCGCATCGCGTTGTCTGTAGCGATCTTTCGTGCGTGGTGTTCGCGCAGTGAAGTGCCGACGGCGCACCTCCGCTAATGCCTTCTCTTTGCTGTCTATCCCTGGGTTGCGAAGCATCATCTGTTCGGGTTTCTCTACACCGAGGAGCGTATTCGCTGCGACAAACTTCGTCTCCAAATTCGGCAACGGACGCACCCCGCGGTTTTCGCGCGTATCGTCAATTTTCTGCTCAACGATCAGCGAGATAAAAAACCGGAGTTTAGCGATCTGTGTCGCGATAGGTTGGATGTCCACACCGTAGATGCAGTTCTCTATGAGATAGAGCTTTCTGCCGTAGTCGAGTGCATTGCGTTCAAATGCATCGTTGATGCTCTCTATTTCGCGTTCCAGTTCAGCAATAGCACTTTCACGGAAGGTGCTATCGTCAATCTTCTCTGATGTAGCAATGGCAGCTTGGACGCGGTCAATTTGCCGTTGTCGCCACTGAGCGTTGCGCGGGTCAAGTTTACCGAGCAGGAAGACGAGTTTGTGCAGGATGCCCATCGGGAACGCACCAGAGCCGCAGGCGGGATCCAGAATCTTCAGTGTGTCTATGGCGTTGATGAGATGTTCAACTTCAGTATCGGTGAATTGGTGGGGTTCGTCGTTGTAGGATAGGAGATGACGGAGTTTGGTTTCCGACGGGCAATGAATTGCCCTACTACGAACTGTGTTTTTGAGATAAGCGATGAGGGATTCGTCCACCATGTAGTTGACGATTTCGCGGGGTGTATAGAACGAACCCGTCTGTTTACGCGCAGTCGTGCCGGTTTCGGGGTTGAACGCCGCAAGCAGGTTTTCAAAGACCTGTCCGAGCAATTCGGGATCCAATGCGACTTCTTCCTCTATCGGTGTGTTCTCTGCAATCGTAAATTTGTAGCGGTTGAGGATATGGATTAATCCACGCACGGTATACCTGCTATTTTTCGTGCCATAGACGGCGTTGAGATTGACCGCCTGTGGTTCGGAGAAGAAGAGTTCGTTTGGCACATAGAGCGGGTTGTCGTCTCTATCAGAGAAACCGTCTATACGCAAGATCGTTTTCGCATCATCCGGTGCGGATTTATCCAGACACTCAAACAGACCACCGTTGAGGAACGGGACCGTCTCAAACAGCCGCAGTGCCGCGTCTGGATCCTTGAAATAACGCTTATAGCGGTAGAGCGAAGTGATGTTATAGTGCTGCCGGCCCTCCCCTCGGAACTTGCGGGTGTTCGGTTTTTCAGGTGTGTTCATCTCCTGATTCAAGGTTGCAAAAAATAGGTTTTGGAGAACGGCTTTGTAATAGGTGCTTTCCTGAGCATCCAGACTTGTGAGCAGTTCCGCAATAGCTTCCTCGTTAAAAAGCGCGTCCGGCACAAGGTTTTTCTCTTTGAGAAACCAGACGAAGATCAGCCGTGTAATCAAACGGATGATGCAGGTCGCGTTACGAACAGTCTTGTCGTCGCCTGCATCCGATGGAAACGTCACCTTATCAACTGCCCAGAAATACCAATCGGCAATCTCTTTGAAGAAACGTCTGTTGAGTTCGGAGGTGTCCAACGTCCGCTGCCACGCCTGATGGAGCTCCAAGAAGTTCGTGAATTCGTGCCGGTGATAGAGGGCATCAAGCGACAGGTCTGCCAAGATGTCAAGGTGTGCGCGGTGCGGAGTGGCAACGTCAATATCCTTGATAAGTACCATCTTTTCAAGCACATAGCGGGCCCCGTCTCGCTGACTCGGTCTACGGTTGATAATAGCGAAGGTCAAGGACTGCCCGTGCTGAAAAATTAGGAGTGCTGGCATGGCATAGAGTTTGTTGATTTCACGGGTGGTGAGCGTTAATTGGTTTGGGTGCTATCACAAGAAACCAAACCTTCCACACATAGAGAGAAAAAACTTTGACAAATATCCGAAATTACCATAAAATTAAAAGATAGACTCGAAAACAGCATCCAAAACGGATCGGCAATCTGCGGGAGCACTTTCCATGCACCTAACCCATCTACAACAAAACCACTACAAAGAACAAGGCTTCGTGGTCGTTCCAAATCTTTTTGACCCAGCCACAGTAACGTCAATGCGCGAGCACTACATGAAACGCCGTGCAGAAGGTCCGAAACCCGGCGACTCCGGCGGCACAACCGACCACGCCGATGACCCAAATCACCAATTCCCACGCATGATTAATATGCACAACTGGGACGAACTCACCCAAGAATGGGCAGCAGATACCAACCTGCTTAACATTACGGAACAACTCATTGACGATACGCCAGTGCTGTTACAAACAATGATCTACTTCAAACCGCCCGGTGCACGCGGTCAGGCACTCCATCAAGATGAGCAGTACATCACCATAGACCCCCTCATCGGCGTTTGGGTCGCATTGGATACATCCGACGACGCTGTTGGACGTATGGTGCTGATTCCACGTTCCCATCAACATGGACTGTTCTCCGTTGAAGCGGCGGATACCGCTATTTCGTTTACAAATGTACAAGCCGTCAAACCGAAGAACGCTAAAGAATTGGGCATCGACATGTCGCCCGGGGACGCGCTTTTCTTTGATGGTAAGGTTATCCACGGCTCCTATATGAACAAGACGCACGACCGATGGCGGCGGAGTTTTATATGCCATTACAAAGGCGAAAATTCACAACAGTTTGAGCCAGCCGAAGGCACACATGTTTCACATCTAAAAAAATAGTTTATTCACGCTGAAACCCTAAACGACTTCACGGTGTCACAAAAAATTAGGACTTACGCAGCCCCCACTGCAGGTGAGGTTTGAAACCCCACCTGCAGTGCGTAATACATAGGTTATCATAGAAAAATGCTTAAGTCCTGAAAATAAAAGATTGGAGGATCCGGATTGTTAAAAGTATCAAAGTTTGGCGGGAGTTCCCTCGCATCAGCGGAACAAGTGCGCCAAGTTTGCGACATCATCACCGCTGACCCGGGACGCCGCCTCATCGTCGTCTCCGCACCCGGAAAACGGCACAGCCAAGACATCAAAGTGACCGATCTGCTCATTGCCGCAGCATCACAACGTCTCGCTGGAAAACTTGGTGCCTCGGAATGCGCCGAAGTGATTGAACGTTACCGAAGCATCGCCGCTGAATTAGGACTCTCCGCAGAGGTTGTTGAACCCATCGCCCGCGATCTGACGGAACGGTTGGAACATAGTACAACTGATGCGGATCTCTATATGGACACAATGAAAGCAGGGGGTGAAGACAACTGCGCACGCCTTATCGCACAAGTGCTGCAGGCACGCGGTGTAGATGCACATTATGTGAATCCGAAGGACGCGGGTTTATTGCTTTCCGATGAACCCGGTAATGCACAAGTCTTACCGGAAGCGTATAATCGCCTGCGGACGCTGCAAGAACATCCGGGTATCACTATCTTCCCCGGCTTCTTCGGTTACTCAAGACAGGGAAACATCGTCACCTTTTCGCGCGGCGGTTCAGACATCACAGGTGCTATCCTTGCAAGTGCTGTTCGGGCGGCGGTGTATGAGAATTTTACCGATGTCGATTCTGTGTTTGCGGCGAATCCGTCTATCGTTAAAAACCCCACACCGATCGCCGAGTTAACCTATCGTGAAATGCGTGAACTCTCTTACGCCGGATTCTCTGTCTTCCATGATGAAGCACTTGAACCCGTCTATCGCGCACACGTACCTGTTAACATCCGAAACACTAACAATCCAGACGCAGATGGCACCCGAATCCTCCCGAACCGCAAATCAACAGACATTCCGGTCGTTGGTATCGCTGCAATGGAGAACGTCTGCTGTATATATCTCAGCAAATACCTGATGAACCGTCAAATCGGGTTCGGCCGACGATTATTGCAGATACTGGAAGCCGAAGAAATCTCTTTTGAGCACGTTCCGTCTGGTATAGATAACATGTCAGTCATTATCCGCGAAGAAAACCTGTCAGTGCAGAAAGAAAAAAGGGTTATTGAACAAATTCGACAAACACTTGCACCTGAAGACGTCTTCGTAGAACGAAACCTGGCTCTGATTATGGTTGTCGGTGAAGGCATGCGTCACACTGTCGGCATCGCCTCCCGCGCCACAAGTGCGTTAGCCGGTGCCGATGTGAACATTGAGATGATTAATCAAGGTTCCAACGAAGTCAGCATGATGTTCGGTATAAAATCCGAAGATATGGAGACCGCTGTTCAAGCCCTCTATGTTGAATTTTTTGGGTAAAGGAAAACAACATTATGGAGATAACCGTTCAACCGAAAGAATTAGAAGCAGAAAAATTGACAGATGCCCATGTGGAACAAGCCGTCAAGGCGATTCGCGTCGACGGCTATGTGGTCTTAGAAAACGTCGTTAGCCATGAACACTTGGACATTCTCCACAAACGGATGGACGCAGATTCGCAGATCCTCATTAAAGCCGAAAAATGGGGTGGGGCGGGCGGACTTAAGGGGCACCTTCAGCAGGGCCCCCCACCTTTCGCACCCTATATCTTTAGAGACATCGTTGCGAATCCTTATGTCATACAAGTAACGACAGAACTTCTCGGTCCCGGCCTCTATAACAACTTTTACAACGGCAATACGAACTGTCCCGGTAGCACAACCCAACCACTCCACAGAGACGGTGCCCATCTGTGGCCAGATCAGGAGGTCGCACACCCGACCACAGAGGTCGTTGTTAATATTTCACCTCAGGATACAGCGGAGGAGAATGGCAGTGTTGAACTCTGGCCAGGCTCACATCTGGTGGTCAGTGGGCGCGGCATAGAGGCTGAAGAAGAGGAGGCACGCCGTAAAATCGCGCCACCCATTCGTGGAAATGCGAAGAAGGGAAGCATCCTGATTCGAGACATGCGACTCTGGCACCGAGGTGTCCCCAACCCGTCCGACAAGCCTCGCCACATGATAGCAATGATTCACCGTGTCTCTTGGCTCGGATCCAACCGTAAACTGAAGTATAAAACTGGATGCGAAGCCGCCTTTGAAAATAGTGATCTCGACCATAATGCCGAGTTTATTGACTTCGCTAAAGAAAAAATAGACGATTACGATTATCTCTTCAACCCGCGCTTCTAAATGTATGCAGCGGCACCTGTAGGGGCGAGGTTACCTCGACCCTACTACGGAGTTCATGACGGAGGTTCCCATGAGTACCCAAAGCAATTGGCTCCCAGCGGAGCCTGATCTTGAAACAGTTTGCCAAACCTATAGCGATCCAATTTACGCGCTCTCCCAAGCCGAAGTGCCAGCCATCATTCTCCGAAATGCATATTCACCGACACAGTGCCAAGGGCTTATCCATCGGTTCACAAATATGGGCTTGATGCGCGACGAAGCCGATACCAACTCCGTTGATAACCGCACCCGCATTGACATCGGCACCAGCCTCGGTAATCGTGGCAGTGATAAGGCAAAATTTTTGGCACACGCGCAAGCAACAGAACACCTCTTTAGCTTCCTATTTGATGGATTTGATGATCCAGTCGATCTCATCTACAACTCGCTCACAGCACTTTCACCGGGAAAAGAGGTAAAAACTGCGCGTGAACCCGATGGCGCACGCTACGGGCCCGCCATCTTCAGAGTCCATTACGAAACGCATAGTTATAAGCCACACATCGATCACGTCAAGTACCGCGAGCAGCGCACTAATTATGAAGTTTATCGTTTTGAACACCAGTTTGCTGGCGTACTATGCGTCCAAAACGCCGACGAAAACGGAAAAGGCACACAAGCCATCCTACATCGGTGCCTCTGGTCCGAGGAAATTCAACCCCATATCGCCGAGGAAACCTTTGACAGGTACGCCGCTGAAAATGGGATAGAGAACTATCAGGTCGATCTACAGCAAGGCGATCTCTACTTTTTCAACACGCGATGTATCCATGAAGTACCACCTGTGCAAGGCACGCGCGCCCGAATCGTCTTGGCGGTTTTTATCGGATATTCTCCCGACGATAACGAAGTGTTCGTCTGGTCCTGAATCTACCTCAAACCAAAAATTGATACCACACTATCTTTCGTGCCACACTTAGAAAAAGAGTCTATAATTTGTATGCCAACACACCACGGCAGCCAAACATAGGAGCATCTATACCTCATAATGAAAAAAATATTATTTTCGATTTTTTTGATGTTATTGATCTGTTTAAGCACATACCCACTGAACAGTTTTGCCCAAGAGGCTTCAACATTTAATTTACCGCAAGGTGCCAAAGTACGCCTCGGTAAAGGGTGGATCAACGAACTAAAGTATTCGCCAGATAGTACGCGTTTGGCAATCGCAACCTCTATCGGTATTTGGCTCTATAATACACAGACTTATGAGGAAGTCGCACTGCTCACGAGGCATACAGAGGATGCCAGCAGCATCGCATTCAGCACTGATAACACCACGCTCGCAAGTGGTAGTCGGGATGGTACCGTCCATCTGTGGAATGCCGCCACAGGTGAACATCAACAGGCATTCTCAGGACACACGGGCGCGGTTTATAGCGTCGCTTTTGGCACGGATAATCTGACACTTGCCAGTGGAAGTGCTGATAGCACTATTCGCTTATGGAATACTACTACAGGTGAATACCAGACATTCTCAGGACACACGGATGCTGTTTACAGCATCGCTTTCAATGCAACCGGTGGAACACTTGCCAGTGGAAGTGCTGACAGCACTGTCCGTCTGTGGAACGTCACCACCGGGGAACACCGGGTATTACCAGGACATACGGACGAGGTTTATAGTGTCACTTTCAATGCTACTGGCGGGAACCTCGCAAGCGGGAGCAGAGATGGCAATATTCGTTTATGGAACGCTACGTTTGGCGTGCTTCAGAGAGCGTTGCCTGGACATACGCGTGCTGTCCTAAGCATCGTATTCAGCCCTGATGGAAATACACTCGCAAGCGGGAGTGCTGATACCACTATCCATTTGTGGGATACAACCTCGGGGCAGCGTCAGCAAACACTCACCGGACATACGGATACTGTACTGAGCGTTGCATTCAACTCGAGCGGCGGAACACTTGCGAGTGCTGGGGCAGATGGAACAATCTTCCTGCGGGATGCTGTCTTTGGAAGTATCAGACAAACACTCACAGGATATACGGATTATATCAGTAGCGTCGCATTTAGTACGGATGGAGAAACGCTCGCAAGTGGGAGCGTGGACGGCACTGTGCATCTGTGGGATGCTACCTCCGGTGTATCTCAGCAGATCCTGACCGGACATACCGATTGGGTCGGGGCAGTTGCGTTCAACTCTGATGGAAATACACTCGCAAGTGCAAGTGACGACGGCACTATTCGTCTATGGAATATTACCGCCGGGCAGGACCCGCAAATACTCACCGGACATACAGATACCGTCAGAGATATCGCGTTCAGCCCTGATGGTAGGACGCTCGCAAGTGGCAGTTCAGATAACACAATCCGCTTATGGAATGCTACCACAGGTGAATATCAGCGGACACTCGTTAGGGATACAAATGCCATCTTAGGCATCGCATTCAGCCTTGATGGAAATACACTCGCAAGCAGCAACGCTGATGGCATCATTCATCTATGGAATGTTGTCTCCGGGCAGCATCAGCAGACACTCATTGGACACACGGATTATGTCAGAAGCATTGCGTTCAGCCCTGATGGGAATACACTCGCAAGTGGGAGTGACGACGGCACCATCCGCCTATGGGATGCCGTCTTCGGCGAACACAAGCGAACCCTCACTGGACATACGGACTATGTCCTTAATATCGCCTTCAGTCCAGATGGGAACACGCTCGCAAGTGCCAGCTGGGATGACACCATTGGGCTGTGGGATACGATTTCTGGTGAACAGGTTCAAACACTCACCGGACACACAAATCGTATCCTGAGCATCGCCTTCAGTCCAGATGGAAACACGCTCGCAAGTGGGAGTTTAGATGGCACAGTGCTTCTTTGGAACTTTACGCCGCCAACCAATATGTACGCAACCGTGAGTTTTTCACCAGCTCCAGTACAATCACCCGCTATCGGCGAACAATTAACTTTTTCCCTCAATATCGCAGACGGAAGTGCTGTGGCAGGTTATCAATTAACCATCCGGTTTGATCCCGCTGCCATCCGTTATCTTGAAAGTACGAATGGCGACTATCTGCTATCGGACGCGTTCGCTATACCCGTTCTTGCTACAGAGAATAGAGTGACACTCGCGGCAACATCTTTTGCTGGCGAAGTCAGCGGTTCCGGGACACTCGCCACCATTACGTTTGAGGTCATCGCCCCTAAAGCATCTATGCTAACCTTATCTGATGTGCTTCTCACTGATAGCACAAGTCGGATCTCGTACGCGCGCGTTAAAACCGGACAAATAACGGAACCGTCGCTTGCAGTAGGCGATGTGGATGGCAATGGTGTGGTTGACATCCAAGACTTAGTACTCGTTGCCTCAAACTTTTCGCAGACAGGTGAAAATTTAGCAGATGTCAATGGAGATGGAATCGTCAATATCGTTGACCTCACTTTGGTCGCAGGTGCAATAACCGACACCGCAGGCGCGCCGGCAGCGTGGAGAAGCAATACGACAATTCCGTTCACAGGAAAAGATGTACAACAGTGGCTACGTGAAGCACAACAGGTCGGACTTGTAAACCCAACCTTCCAACGCGGCATTTTAATCCTCCAACAACTCCTCGCAGCACTAACTCCAGAAGAGACCACACTGCTCCCAAACTATCCAAATCCATTCAATCCAGAGACATGGATACCCTACCAGTTGGCAGCACCCGCGGATGTCACGCTTACGATCCATGCAGCAGACGGAAAACTCGTGCGAACCTTAACTCTCGGACATCAACCGTTAGGTATCTATCACGATCGGACACGTGCAGCGTATTGGGATGGCAAAAATGAACTCGGTGAACCCGTTGCGAGCGGTATATATTTCTATACATTAACAGCAGGAGACTTCACAGCAACCCGAAAGATGTTGATTATGAAGTAACGTCCATTAGCGACAACCAAAGATATGTTTTTCAGTAGAATCCGTCAAGAAAAAGAATTATTTGACTTTTTCTTGACTTTTTTTTGACGAATATGTTATTATCTTCGCAATTGAGGGCATAAACCTTATTTTCAAGCGGCACCTATCCATTTCTCAATACCTACCTACCAAACGTACTTGAACATCAACAGAATAAGTGATATAAAGGATAGGACTTACGCATTGCCTCTTAAAGTCCCCCTGATAAGCGGGATTTAGGGGGTTAAATAAATTTGCGTAAGTCCTAAAGGGTTCTCTCATGAAATTGCGAAACATTTTCATCTGTTGTTGCCTCATCCTCGGATTGCTATGTCCTGTTTCAGCCAAGCAGCTCAGGACCGAAAAGATTGTGTTTTCATCAAATCGCGATGGGAATTGGGAAATCTACATGATGAACCCCGATGGCACTCGACAGGAGAGATTAACCTATGACCGTGCTGTCGATCGAGAACCCGTCATCTCACCAACTGGCGATAAGATTCTCTTTACATCCGACCGCGACGGAACGCAGGACCTTCATCTAATGGACGTGGACGGAAGAAATGTGCGTCCACTCTTCCCTAACGCGCGGGCATATAGAACCCACCCTGCATGGTCACCAGATGGAAAAAGTATTGCCTATTCACAGCACAACTTAGGCAGTATAAACATTTATATTGCCAAGGCAGACGCTACTTCAGCAAAGCCGATTGTACATCTAAAGAACGTCCATAGTGGGTATCCAACGTGGTCGTCAGATGGAACAGAAATCGCTTTTGTTGTAGCAGATGAGATTCACTGGGCAAGCCGCCAAATCCGATTTATCGACTTAGAAACCTACAAACAAGAGACGCTGCTTCGCGACGATTTCCCCAGAATGTTTCATCCCGCCTGGTCACCCGTTGACAATAGAATCGCCTTCGTCTGGTTTCGACCCGCAGAACAGCAACAGTCCGTATTCATTGTTAATCGCGATGGGAGTTATCTCAGCCGGATGACATCGTTGATCGCAAACACACCTGCTTGGGCACCCGCTGGCGATGAACTTATTTATACAGAGGGTGTCGTTGGAAACAATTCACAAATCTTCAAAATCGACTTGAAGCGTCATAAGGTCATACAACTCACAAAAGATGGCGGTAATCATTCCGGCAATTGGTTCGATCCGAGGCAGTTACCTGTCTCTCCCTCGCTACAACTCTTAACTACGTCGTGGGGTAAGATGAAAACCGAGACGAAGCCTTGAACCAAGTAAGAAAACAATCAAACATGAAAACAACACTTCTTTGTATCTTGGTGATAACAATCCTCTCCTTCCCGCCATGTGCATTCAGCCAACATTCCACAAACCAACATTTCCTTTTTGGACACACGTCTTGGGTGAGGAGTGTTGCGTTCAGTCCAGATGGAAATACAATCGTAAGTGGTGGATGGGACCAAAGAATTTGGGTATGGAATCTTGTCGCGGGCACTCAACCGAGAAGATTTAAAGGACATACAGATACAGTTTATAGTGTTGCTTTTAGTCCCAACGGGCAAATAATTGCGAGTAGTAGTGGCGATAATACCGTCCGTTTGTGGGACGCTGACACAGGCGAGTTACTGAAAATCCTCAAAGGACACACGGCAAGGGTCTGGCACGTTGCGTTCAGCCCGGATGGGAAAACAATCGCAAGTGGCAGCTGGGATGCTACAATTCGCCTATGGGATACTACCACAGGTAAATACTTGAAAACTCTCATCGGACACAAGGATGATATTAGGGGAATAGCGTTCAGTCCAGATAGTAAAATTCTTGCAAGCGGAGGTAAGAATAAAATAATTCGTGTGTGGGATATTGCCACAGGTGTGCAGTTGAAAACCCTTGAAGGGCATACATTAAGTGTCACCAGTATCGCATTCAGTCCAGATGGAAAAACAATCGCAAGTGGCAGTTGGGACTGGACCATCCGCCTGTGGGATGTCGCCACTGGCAAACATCTGAAGACCCTCAAAGGACACACATCTGATGTTTTGAGTGTCGCATTCAGTCCAGACGGAAAAACTCTTGCCAGTACAGGCGGCAAGAAAGATAAAACGATTCGGTTATGGGATACCGCTAACAGCACACACTTGAAAACCTTCACAGGACATACATCACTGGTTGAATATGTTGCATTCAGTCCAGATGGGAAAACTCTTGCCAGTGCAGGAGATGATGGCACGGTAGGATTGTGGGCACTTGTCCCCGCAAAACAGACCCTTGTGAGCATTTCACCAACCCCACTTCAATCCCCAAAAGTCGGTGAACTATTAACTTTCACTCTTAACGCTTCAGGCAAAACGAGCGTGGTGGCGTATCAAGCAACTGTAGAGTTTGATGCCACAGTTCTCCGATATGTCAACTATAAAGACAACTATCCACCGGATAGATCATCTTTTACACCGCCAGTTGTGTCTGCAAATCGTGTGAAACTTGCCGCTTACACGCTTTCACATGCCGGCAACGCGAACCGTAGATTAGCCACTCTCACTTTTGAGGTTATTGATGTCAAACCCATAAAAGTGCATTTATCCGAGATGATCCTAACTGACAGTAAGGGACACAGTTTTCGTCCGCGGGTTGAAAAGGATCGGTAGCACCCTCACACTGCAACCGCCGTCACAGCAATGCCTCCGCCAACGCCGTAAAATCGAGCACCGTTACATCAGGTTGGTACGAGGTATCCTCATACGGCAATTCATAACGATTGACAAAAGCACCTTTATAGCCACACGCCCGCGCTCCCATGATGTCAAACGAATTCGCTGACACCATCAGACACTCGTTGACCTCAAGTCCTAACTTGCCCGCAGCACCACGATAGACCGCCGGATGTGGTTTAAACGCACCGACTGATGTAACCGAGATCACATCGTCAAAATCCCAGACGACCCGTTCTGTAACGAGATATTCTAAAAACGATGGATCCCCATTAGACAACACCACTAACTGATACCGAGCCTGTAGCCGCGAAAGCGCAGCCAAAACCTCTGGAAAGGGAGAAAGCTGCTGCCACCCGCGCATAAACGCTTGCACGGTATCGGATGCGGCATCAATACCGTTGCGTCTCAGCGTGTAGTGCAAAGCGCGCCGCACCGTTTCCAAATAACCGCTATGCCCAAGCATTGTAATTGTGTCCTGATACTGCTCAATTCGCTGCCTGTAACGCCACTGCGCCCAAAATTCGTCCGCAGACACATCCACCGCAGCGTGGGCATCCAGCGATTCACTAATGAACGGCGTAAGACTGCCACCTAAATCCAAAATTGTGCCGAATAGGTCAAACGTAAGTGCTTTCGTCTCTGCAAAATTCGCCATAATAATTATAATAGCAGTCAGCAATCAGCCGTCGGCTGTCAGCAGATTAGCCATCAGCCGTCAGCAAAGAAACGTTTATGTAACGCTTGCGTCTTTGCTGAAAGCCGATAGCCGACAGCCGAAAGCCATTTAAACCTGCTATCCTAATTCGACCGTCCGTCCCGTCGCCATCGCTTCAAAGGCGGCATCAATGGTGCGCATCTGATTCACGCAGCTCTCCGGTGAGATCCGATGCGGTTCACCAGTTGTTAAAACTTCGCACATATGTTCCAATTGTAATGCGAACTGGAAACACGGTTCAAACTCGATAACTTCTCTGCCCTCTCGTGTGGTAAGCACAATATTGACAGCTGAATTCTCATTATTCCACGCCGTCTCAATTCTAAGCATACCCCCCAACCCAGCCATTTCAGCGTACTGTCCACCAGCACAATTAAAACCGGTGGAAATCTGGGCGACCCGTTCACCGGGAAATACTAACTGTAGGTAGGAACCGTCATCTACTTCTAATCCTGCTTGAGACATTCCCGATACCCGAATCGGTTCAGCACCGAACATAAACCGCGCATGGTGGATATTGTAACACGCCAAATCGTAGATACTGCCGCCACCCTTCGCTTTATTAAACCGCCAATTCGCCTCAGGTTTACGTGTTTCTGGTCCACCGCCGCCACCACCCGTGCAGAAGGTGCTACGGAGTGCCTTAAACTCCCCGATAGCTCCCGAATCAATTAATTCTTTCGCCTTGAGGTGCATCGGATGATGCCGGAATTTAAACGCTTCCGCTACGAGAACACCGTTCGCTTGTGCTGCACCCACGAACGCTTCCGCCTCCGCTGCGGTTGACGTGAACGGCTTCTCACACAAGATCGCCTTGACCTGGCGAGATTCAGAAAGCTGGATACCAACCTCAGCGTGGAACGCACCCCACGTACAGATAATAGCGATGTCCAAGTTTTCAGTCTCTAACATCTCGTCTAAAGAGAGATACCGGTGCTCAGGTGCTACATCAAACCGTTCACCGAAATTGGCTAACGCACCTTCAGACACATCACAGATCGCCGCCAATTCAGCACTCGGTGCTTGTTGACACGCATTGCCGTGTGCATTTGCAATTCCACCTGTTCCAACAAGTCCAACACGATAAGTAGTTGACATAATAGTTCCTTTTTTTTAGGACTTACGCAGCTCCCCTTGCAGGGGGGGTTTTAAACCCCCCTGCAGTGCGTAATCTATAGTTATCATCATAGAAAAATGCATAAGTCCTGTCTCTGTTAGGTTGCTGTTAAAGGATAACCGTTTTCAACGATTGCTCTTTTCAGAAACTCAAATTCGTAGTGCGGTAACGACGCACCCGGTTCCAATGCCGCGACATCTTTCTTCCACCGATCCACTGCGTCAGGACGCACGATAATCCTACCTAACGGGATACCTAAAAACGCCTCAAGCGCCTTGAGTATCCGCTCCTGTCCCAAAACAAAATCCTCAAAACGGATCTGGATAACATGCTTAGGCATCGGTGTCGCTTGCATGAGTTTATATTGATAGATCCAAGAAATGGCGCGTCTCTCATAGATGTCGTCCGTTTCAGGATACGGGACCCCAAAATCCCGAAGGTCGTCCGTTTTGTGGCTGCCCCGAATACAATCTCGCGGATCCCGAATCCAGTGGATATATTTTATATCAGGGAACATCCGAATTATCCATGGATAGACGAGCGTCGTCTCTGGAATCTTCCAACCTTTGTGAGATGCCGGATCCTTCAGTACATCCTCAAGGTAGGTATTAATAAGCCGTTCAAACTCTGGATCAATCGGCATCGTCCAAAGCGGATCAAAATCCCACGAGAGTCCACCCTCCCATTTGACATATTGCGCCATCACTCGGCAAGCATCATACATCGCGTGTGGTGGTATCTTATCGCCAGAAGGGTTCAGTTGACTCCCCATGAAAACACCACTGGCGTATAACGTATGCGAAATAGCACGCGTCCCAGAGTGCCCGCGACCAATCACTGTGATTAAATTTTCCATAATAAATGTGTGTTACACAGGGTCATTTAGTTTTACATATTCACTTAAAGAAACATTTCAAGTCCTAAAACAGACTGTAACACGAGCCGTGTCTGGTGTTTTCTCGGTAATTCTATATTTTCCCCAGGTCCGGTAGGTGCGGTTTGGAACCGCACCGGACTGCCCCAAGAAATTACCGAATTAAAAAATTAATCTTCATGAACCGCACCGGGAAACCTGAAAAAGAAGATTCAAAAATTTAGAAAATCCGGTAATTTATGTATAACTAAATAGTCCTATCAAATTGACTTGTTTATTTTCAATATTTAATATTATATTATATACATATGCGAACCTAAGATGTCGCATTACATAACTTCTATTCGCATTGAGATGTCATTGCCACCTATGGCAGTTTCCCATGCGATTCAAAACATTGTATCAAATATCTAAAACAAAGGAAACCATTTTTTACAAGGACTTTATCACCATGTATAAATTCTTAGCACTCATCAGTTTTAGCGTATTACTTGTAGCGTCCATCGGGTGTGACAGGGTCGGAAAGATTGTTACGCCTCAACAACAACAAGAAACCCTCAAGATCGGTTTCGTCGTCGCTGGTGAACGCGTTACCTATCCAAACGGCGCAGAGATGGCTGTCACAGAAATTAATCAACGCGGCGGCCTGCTCGGCACACCCGTCGAATTGATTGGACATATTAACAAAGAAGCCGGACCGGAAGTCTCCATCCAAATCGCGGAGCAACTCATCGTTGAAGAGAAAATTATCGCGCTCATCGGACCCAACCGCTCTTCCCACGCTGTTGAGGTCGGTCCAATCGCACAACGCCACGGAATCCCGATGATTACGACAACCGCTACGAACCCGAATGTAACCAATGCTGGCAACTTCGTCTTTATGGCATCTTTCACAGATAGTTTTCAAGGGGCAGTCATGGCACAGTTTGCCAAATCGGACCTCGGTACTTCCACCGCTGCTCTCATCACACGAAGCGGTGATCTTTACACGGAAGGTATTTCCGAATTCTTCGCACGCAATTTCAGCAAATTTGGTGGCGAAATCGTCGCCCACGAATTTTACGAAGGAGATACCTCAGACTTTACAGCACAACTTACAAACATTGCAGCCGCAAAGCCCGATGTCCTTTTCACATCCGGTTTTGTTCAAGACATCGCGTTAATAACACAACAGGCACGGGCAATTCCATTGCAAAGCACTGAGGGAGACCCTACGATCTTCCTCGGTGCAGATTCATGGGACAGCGAACTCCTATTTGATAACGAAAACGCCGAAATAGAAGGCAGTTTTTTCAGTGGACACTTCTCGCCAGACACAGATGAACCGAACGCGCAAGCATTCGTCAACACCTATGAATCCATCTATGAATCCACACCGACTGGCGGTGTTGCTGTCAGTTATGACGCAGTCAAACTGCTCTTTGAAGCCGTTGAACGCGCCGGCAGCCTGGATCCAGAAGAAATACGCGATCAACTCGCTGCTACTGAGAACTACATCGGTGCAACGCGGGTCGCCAGTTATGACGAAAACCGCCATCCCACCAAAAGCGCGGTAATCTTCACCATCAAAGATGGTCAAAAGCAGTTCTTTAAGCAAATTGCCCCATAAAAGTAGTAGATATAATAGGAAGTTTTTATGCGTGTTTAGTCTCCAATGTTTAGCAAGCTTGATTTTTCTGAAAGAAGCCGAAACATATTACAACAAAAGTAACGTTAGGAAGCGAACCAACGGGCTTTTTGAAATGAACTGTTTGCGATTCCAAAAAGGAGATACCTCACCATGAAAACTTCCTTTTCTTTCATATTCACGATAATTATCGCTTTAGTCTGCTGTTCCCCATTAACCGCACAAGATAACCCACAAATCGGCTTACCGGAAGGTCTCATAGCACGTATTGGCAAAGGCACCCTCGGTGAAGTCCACTTCTCTCCAGATGGGAGTAAACTGGCGATTTCAACTTCTATCGGTATCTGGCTCCACGATCCCGAAACAGGAAAAACGTTGGAATTATTAAAGCGTTCACACATTACGCGTCCTTACACTTTCGCGTATGCCCCTGACGGCAAAACAATTGCGAGTACAAGTTGGGGTAAACCTAAACGGACGCGTGGAGGTGGTATGTTTGCAGTAGAGGTATGGGATGTCGCTACTGGAGAAGATAAAGCAATACTCATGGGGCACACAACGCGTGTTAATTCAATCGCGTACTCTCCAGATGGAGAGACCATCGCTGCCAGTGGATGGCATCGTGACAATACAATCCGATTATGGGACACACAAACAGGACAAAATATTTTCACAAGTAGAATGCAGATGCCATGGGATACTTTTGTTATATTCTCTCCGGATGGGACAACTTACGCTGCCCCTGCAGCGGATAACACGGTACACTTGGCGGATGGAAAAACTGGCAAGCACAAAATCACGCTTACTGGACATTCAGAACAAGTTTCTTGCGCAGCATATTCTCCAGATAGTAAGACCATCGCGACTGGCAGCTACGATGGGACAATTCGGTTGTCGGATGCTACCACCGGAACTCACAAAACGACACTCACGTCAGACAAAGAAAGTGTAACATCTATCGGATATTCTCCGAATGGAAACACCATCGTCTGTGGAACGGGGAACGGTGACGTACAATTGTGGGACACACGGACAACGAAACTTAAATCCACTTTCACTGGACATACAAAGAGAACCAAATCCGTTATATATTCACCCGATGGAAAGACCATCGCTACCGCCAGTTCAGATGGTACAGTGCGATTGTGGGATGCCACCACAGGTAAATCCAAAGCGATACTCACAGGATATAAGCGCATCAACACCGCCGCATATTCTCCCGACAGTCAAACAATTGTCACGGGAAATCAAGCCGGAAAGGTACACTTTTGGGATGTGTCCACTGGAGAACTTAAAAACACTTTTACTGGAGATAGAGGTATCATCTTTAACATCACGTATGCTCCCGATGGCAAAACGATCGCTGTGGTGAGTTCATACAATGATCGAGTGCTGTTACGGGATGCGAAAACAGGCAAACATAAAGTAACACTCGAGCATTTTGGTTTGATTGACACCATCTTTTTGATACTTCAAAATCGTGAGTATGATATAGGGCCTATCGCTTATTCTCCCGATGGTAAGACCATCGTTACGGGTGGAGATTATTATACCGTCGAAAAAGGAACGGTGTATTTGTGGGATGCAAGGACAGGAATACGCAAAAGGGTCATATTTAAAGGACCAGGGGCTGTTCGGACTGTGGTATTTTCAAAAGATGGGAAAAGAATAATCGCTACCGGAGATTGGAAAAATAAGGTGCGCGTGTGGGATGCCGAGACAGGGCGGAAACTTACCCCAACCCCTGCTGACATCCCAAGGGGTTCCAAGAGATTGTTGCATTCCCCCGATGGTACGACGACTGCACAGGTGCATCAAAATGGCACTGTGCTCATCATGGAAAGAAAAGCAACTTTACAGAAAGAGTAGACCTAAACACGAAAAAGGAATAAAAGCCATCATGAAAATTTCCGTTCTCTTAATACGGATGTTCCTGATAATCTCAATCTGCTGCCTTCCAAGCGTCGCCCAAGACTACACAGAATTCAGTCTACCCGAAGGTGCGAAAGCACGGCTCGGTAAGGGAGATATAGGTGAAGTTCAATTCTCTCCCGATGGCAGTCGGCTCGCAATTTCCAGTTCTGTCGGGATTTGGTTCTATGATCCAGATACCGGCAAAGCACTCGATCTGCTACCGCAAACCGACTGTACTTCTACTTTTACATTCGCATATTCACCCGATGGGACCATAATCGCCAGAGCAATCAGCGACAGCAAGGTGCTGTTATCGGATGTTTCCACAAAGCAACGCAGAGGCACGCTTACAAAGTATGGACACAGGGTTACTTCTATCGCTTATTCACCGGATGGCACCACAATTGTTAGTGGAAATACGGACGGTGGCGTACGGGTCTGGGACGCTGAAACATACCAACGCATCGGTACACTCAGCGGACCTCATACAAGCGGTGTCACCGCTGTAGCATACGCACCCGATGGCACAACTATCGCTACCGGCGGCGGTTGGATAACCGGTCGGAGAGATGATAAAGATAACACTGTCCAATTGTGGGATGCATTCACAGGGAAACGCAAAGCCAAGCTCGCGGGACACACGAAGCGGATCACTGCTATAGCGTATTCACCTGATGGAAATACCATCGCCACTGCAAGTCGGGACAGCACTGTGCGGTTGTGGCACACTGACACCGGAAAACATAAATCCACTCTGAAACATACACAAGGGATTAACGCCGCACTCCCTTGGAGTAGGTATCATAACGCTGTTACGTCCATAGCATACTCACCCGATGGAAGGACGCTCGCTACCGGAACCCGGAACGGTAAGGTTCGGTTGTGGGATGCGCGGACGATGCGACGCAAAACGCAGCTCACCGCACACGCGGCGGGTGTCTCCTCCATAGCATATTCACCCGATGGAAATACGTTTGCCACTGTAAGTCGGGACGGCACAGCTGAGTTATGGGACGCACAGACCGGCACACCTAAAGCCACCATCATAAAGCACAACCGTATCGAACTGCTTGCATATTCACCCGATGGAAACACGCTTGCCACAGGAGAATCAGGAGGTTTCGGAGTGTGGGACGCAAGGACAGGCAAACGAAAAACCACGCTTACTGTCAAAGGCACGCCGATTGCCTATTCCCCGGAAGCGAATACTTTCGCTATCGAAAATTATTGGAACGACACCGTGCAGTTAGGGGACGCGAAAACAGGCAAACGAAAAACGACACTTAAGCATACGAACTGGATGCATCTGCTGTTCACAGATCGCGAATACGATATATCCCGGGTGGTGTTCTCGCCCGATGGAAACACGCTCGTTACCGTTGGAGAATACTACACACACGATGAAGGGACGATCTATTTGTGGCACGTCCGAACGGGGAAACGTAAAGTTATATACGAAGGCCACAATTATCGCTCCGCTGTGATCTTCTCGCCGGATGGCAGAACAATCGCCAGTGGCGATTTGGGCGGTAAGATCCGGTTCTGGAATCCTGTGACGGGCGAGCTCGAAAGTACAATCACAACTCAGCACACAAGCGATGTCAGAGCATTAGTATACTCGCCTGATGGAAGGACGCTCGCTACCAGCAGAAGAAATAACAATATTGTCCGTTTGTGGGATATTAACACACGGAAAAATAATATTACATTGACCGGACATAGCGATGGGGTTACTGCTATCGCCTATTCACTCGATGGCAACACGATTGCTACAGGAAGCATCGATCGCACGATCCGGTTGTGGGATGCTGACACCGGAAAACACAAAACAACTTTCACAGGATACTCCAGCGTCACTTCTCTCATCTATTCACCCGATGGACGCACGCTCGCAAGTGAAAATTTCGATCACACAGTGCTACTTTGGGAGATTCCACCCATTCTAAAGAACGAATGAATCGAAATCTTTACCGAAACGCAGTAATTAAAAAAACGTGACATCCAACAAGTTTTGTGATATATTTATTAAATAAAATCTTAGAATTTACGCATCTCCTCTTAAAGTCCCCCTGATAAGCGGGATTTAGGGGGTTAAAAACGTTTGAATATTTACTTTTTATGTGCAAAATATCCGTTTTCTGCTAAATTTGCGTAAGTCCTAAATCTATCGCCTAAACACAATCTTGTTGGGCAGGGTCCCGTGAATCAGGCCAACAAATCCATTTACGACTCAGACACCTGTCGGATTTCGCTGCGAAGGAGTAAAATATGAATCGACCGCCAGAAGATTTCGTCCTTGTAGACGAAGAACGGCTTCTTAACTTCTCTACCGCCTGCTTTGAGAAAGCCGGTATCACACACGAGCACGCCGCACTCATCAGCCGACTGCTCGTCAATTCCGACCTACGCGGTGTCCGCAGCCACGGCACTCGGACCGTCAACGGATATTGCGGCGGCTTTGAAAACGGGAGTTTTAACCCTAATCCGGATATCCGAATCATCCACGAAACACCGACCGCTGTCGTACTTGACGGAAACGGTACCCTCGGCTACCTTCCGACGGTACGTGCGACTGAGCACGCAATTGCCAAAGCGAAAGAGGTCGGCATCGGGATGGGACTCGTCCGTTATATCGGACACTACGGATCCGCAGGACATTATGCGCGTCTCTGTAACGAAAACGGTTGCATCGGTTTTTCAGTGCAAGGATACCAGAACCAAGGCAACGCTGGAAACCAAGATCCCAAACCCCAGCTCGGCTACTACGGCAACCCACCCATCTGTTTCGCGATTCCTTCCGGTGAGGAACCGCCGGTTGTACTCGATGCAGCGACCTGTATTATGGCAGACTACCAGCGCGGTCCTGATTTCGATGCGCTCCTTTCAGTGATACCTGCTGCTTTCTTCAAGAGTATCGGCTATACCGCCGTGGCAAGCCTACTCGGCGGCGCATTGACAGGATTTACTGAACCACCACCGGAAGACACCGCAAAATGGAGCGGCAGTAGAATGGGCGGGATGGTACTCGCAATAGACATTGAATCCGTTGTACCAACCGCTGTTTTCAACGCAGAAGTCGATCGCATGGCGCACGATGTCCGCGAAACTTATGAACCGTTGCCGGGAACCGATAGGGCACTACTGCCGGGTGCAATTGAAACGGAACGCACAGAACATCACCGCCGCGAAGGCATCCGTTACGGGGAAATGGAACAGGAATCAGCACGCGGGGTCAGTGAACGATTAGGCGTACCACTCCCTTGGGACGAATAGCCACTACATTCTTAAAATGTGAGTTTGATAAATACTTGGGGCGGACACACTATCGCTTAAAGTCCCTCTGATAAGGGGGATTTAGGGGGTTAAATCACTAAAATTTAATTTGCACCTGTCCTGACTTCTAATACTTTTTTAAAACTCACATTCTTAAAGGAAAAAACATGAACAGACCACCAGAAAATTTCGTCTTAGTAGATGAGGAAAGGCTTCTCAACTTCTCTACCGCTTGCTTTGAGAAAGCCGGCCTCACACACGAACACGCCACACTCATCAGCCGATTACTCGTCAACTCCGACTTACGCGGGGTCCGTAGTCACGGCACACAGACTGTTAACCGATATTGTAGAGGCTTTGAAAACGGAGGTCTCAACCCAAACCCGAATATCCGCGTCATCCATGAAACACCAACCGCCGTCGTGCTTGACGGAAACGGCACCCTCGGCTACCTGCCGATGGTGCGTGCCACTGAACACGCCATCGCCAAAGCGAAAGAAGTAGGCATTGGGATGGGGCTGGTGCGTTACATCGGACACTACGGGTCTGCAGGTCACTACGCGCGTTTGTGCAACGAGGCTGGATGTATCGGTTTCTCGGTACAGGGATCACGGAACCACGGCAACGCCGGAAACCGAGACCCTAAACCCCAGCTCGGTTATTTCGGCAATCCACCCATCTGTTTCGCGATCCCCTCCGGCGATGAACCACCGGTTGTACTCGACGCAGCGACCTGTATTATGGCGGATTACCAACGCGGTCCTGATTTCGACGCGCTGCTTTCAATGATCCCCGCTGCTTTCTTCAAGAGCATCGGCTATACCGCTATAGCACATCTGCTCGGTGGGGCATTGACCGGCTTCACCGAACCCCCACCGGAGGACACCGCAAAATGGCAACCGCCACAAGGCAGCATGGTACTCGCAATAAATATCGAATCCGTTGTGCCACCTGATGTTTTCCACACTGAAGTCGACCGCATGGTGCATGATGTTCGTGAAACCTACGAACCGCTGCCTGGCACCGAGAAGGCGTTACTACCGGGTGCAATTGAAACGGAACGTACAGAACAGCATCGCCGCGAAGGTATCCGCTACGGGGAAGCAGAACAGGAATCCGCACGCGAAGTCAGTGAACGATTAGGCGTGCCATTGCCTTGGGACGAATAACTTTCACGCCGCCGTTTCCTAACCAATCCCTTAGCCCAAAGGTATTTTCAAGCGATATAATTTGCTTTTTCCCCGAAAGTATCTTATAATTCATAGTCAGATATAAGCCTTTTTATTTTTTTTCAAATAAAAATAAGATTTGACCCATTCTAACTGAATAGATGTGTCAATCGCCTCGCGATGCGTCGCGAAGAGTTTCAAACCCCGACTGCACGGGGACTGCGTAAGTCCCATTTAAGAAAGGTTTCGTTATGCACACTCATATTAAAACCAGTTTTTTGTTTTATACCTTCACGTTGTTTGTATGTCTCAATTCCTTTTTCCTAAGCAACACCGATGCACAAACCGATAATGCCCCAACTCCCCCATCCGCTGAATTCACCTACACTTACGAGAGTATCGAGGTTCCGGGCGTGGACTTTTTAGAGTTGACGGCGAGTAGCGATTTTGAGGATTACGCCGGAAACACGCGGAGTGCTGATGGCGAAAAAATCGTCGGATTTACACTCATTGATGGCGTTTTTACAACCTATGACTTCCCCGGTTCACAGAACACTTACTTCTATGCATTCGGTAATAATGGATTAGCCGCGGGACACTACGAAGATAGCGAGGGGCTGTTCCACGGTGTCATCTTAGAAGATGGTGAGTTGCGCCAATACGATTTTCCAGGAGCCGTTCAAACAGAGATATACGGGTACAGTGATTCGAGAGGCGTATTAACAGGTAATTTTATAGATGCCTCCGGCATTCGACGTGGATTCTCAGGGGACATAATCATTGAAGTACCTGATGCAACCGCAACTTATGCTGATTTTGTGAACGCAAGTGGTGCTGTTACAGGAAGCTACATAGACGCTGACGGCCTATATTATTCTTATGTGCGCACCTCAAATGGCACATTTGTATTTCATGAATATCTGGACTCATCAATGCTGGAATACTTTTTTGTGCACGGTATCACTGATACGAGGATTATCGTCGCCCGCGCTAAAGCGAAAGGTGACATTCCGCGCTCCTATGTCGGCACATCCCAGCACGGATTATCTGAATTGGAGTTCCCAGGCAGCGTTAGCACAGAAGGCTACAATATCAATCAGGACGGTTCTGCCGTCGGGTACTACGACTTATCCGATGGACGTAGACACGGGTTTATCGCAAAACCCACCGCGGAAACCGCTACAAAATTCAGAAATATCGCTTATCTCCCACCCCCTGAATTCAACTATACTTATGAGAGTATTGATGTTCCGGGCGTAGACTTTTTAGAGTTGGCAGCGAGTAGCGACTTCGAGGATTACGCCGGAAACACGCGGAGTGCTGATGGCGAAAAAATTGTCGGATTTACACTCATTGATGGCGTTTTTACGCGCCACGATTTCCCCGGATCACAAGGCACTTATTTCTATGCACTTGGCAATAATGGAATAGCTGCCGGACACTATCAAGATAGCGAGGGGCTGTTCCACGGTGTCGTCTTAGAAAATGGCGAGTTGCGCCAATACGATTTTCCGGGTGCCGTCGAAACCTTCATATACGGTTTTAGCGATGCGACGGGTGCTATGACGGGGAATTTTATTGACGCTTCTGGCGTTCGCCGCGGCTTCTCAGGAGACGAAATAATTGAGGCACCCGAGGCAACAGCAACATACGCTGATTTTGTGAATGCAGCAGGCTCTATCATAGGCAGCTTCGTAGATGCTGACGGCCTATATCATGCATTCGCGCGTACCCCGAGTGGCAGGTTTATCATTCTGGACTATCTGGATCCGTCCAATCTGGAATACTTTTTTTTGCACGGGATTAACGATGCAGAAGGTAGCGGGGTGTTTGTGATTGCCCGTGCCAAAGCAGCCGGGGACCGTCCGCGCTCTTATGTCGGCTCATACCTATACGGGCTACATGAGTTGGACTTTCCAGGCAGCGTTGGCACGGAGGGATGGAATATCAATCAGGACGGTTCTGTCGTCGGACACTACGACTCACCCGATGGACGCAGACACGGGTTTATCGCAAAACTCTCTACCAAAGCAGAAAGCACACATTTTAGCAACTTCTACACTGCTACACTCACGAAAGGGTTGAACATGCTCGCTGTGCCTTTGGCACCACCAAAACCGATGACTGCCAAGACGCTTGTTGCTTTGACAGGCGCGACAACCGTCATCACACTTGATAGGGCAAGTCAGCAGTTCGTCGCATGGACACCCAGCGCACCCGATGACGGCTTTCCAATTGAAGGGGGCAACGGCTATATCGTCAATGTCCCAGAAGCACGCAACTTCGCATTCATCGGCGCACCTTGGACAGATCCAGCCGATGAAACACCTGCAGCACCTTCTGCTATTACCCCCTTGATAAGGGGGGATAGGGGGGTTACCCAAGAAGCATGGGCGTTCGTGGTCAGTGGACACTTGGAAGGCAAACCCACATCAGACGGTTATCAGGTCAGCGTCCGCAACCTGAGAACAAACACCGTCATAACCGCACCAGTGCAAGGGGATTACTTCGCCGCTGCAACTGCCGACTTGACGCGACGCAGCGTCGTCCAAGCCGGAGATGTCGTTGAAGTACGCGTCATCGGTCCCGATGGCAATGTTGAATCACAAACCGTTAGTTTCACAGTGACACCTGAACACTTGGCAAACGCCGTTTTATCTGTCAAGCTTGATGGGATCGGTAAACCGAATCAGAATCTGTTGCTCCAGAACTACCCGAATCCGTTTAACCCTGAAACATGGATTCCCTATCAACTCGCACAAGACAGTTCTGTATCCGTATCCATTTACGATACAACTGGGAAGTTGGTTCGCACACTTTCGCTCGGTTTCCAATCCGCAGGCTTCTATAACAGTCGCGAACGTGCCGCTTATTGGGATGGACGCAATGCCCTCGGTGAACGCGTTGCGAGTGGTACCTATTTTTACCAATTGACGACACCCACCTTCCAGCAAACACGACGACTCGTCATCGTAAAATAGCGTCAATCCGTATAAAACTTACAAGTGTCACAGTTATGCCATCGGTATAACTGTGACATCTTTTTTAAGCCTATCTTTTTAAAGTCCCCCTGATAAGGGGGATTTAGGGGGTTGATTTTGCCTTAAGAGTGTCCAAGTAATTCTAAAATCTACCATAAATGTCCGTGTCCTCAAAAAATTAAAAATGGTCAATATCAAAAAAAAGTGCTATAATATCCATAGAGAATTCATCTTGGTATCGGTTTGGATAGTTCATTTGAACAAAAACCGTTGACTCACGATTTCCAAATACACATGAAAAAAGGATAGCTATGCATCATTACATAAAAATCGCACTTATTCTGTCTATAGGTCTAACCATCTGTTTCACAGGGCACGCCGTTGCACAAGTTAGTCCCGAAACACCAATTGCAGATTACACCTTTGAGACTATCGAAGTTCCCGGTGTCGATTTTCTGGAGGTGGCTGCCAGTAACGACTTCGGGGATTATGCGGGGAACACCCGGAGCCCCAATGGCGAGAAAACCATCGGCTTCACATTGATAGATGGTGTCTTCAGCGCGTATGACTTCCCCGGCTCACAGAACACTTATTTCTACGCGCTCGGTAATAACGGGAACGCTGCTGGACACTACAAGGATAGCAACGGTCTGTATCATGGTGTCATCTTAGAAAATGGCGAACTACGGCAATATGATTTCCCTGGGGCAGCCGAAACCCACATCTACGGTATTAGCGATGAAACAGGGGCACTGAGTGGGAACATCGTCGATGCAGCAGGAGTCACCCACGCCTTCTCAGGGGAACTGACAATTACATTCCCAGGCGCAATCAATACTTATGGGGACTTTGTCAACGCTGCAGGTGCTGTCGTCGGCAGCTACGTGGATGCTGATGGAATGCCCCATGGGTTCATACGGAACCCCGACGGCAGTTTCACCACTATTGACCTTCCAGAGATGCCGAATCTTCAATTCCTATTTGTGAACACTATCACCGATGCCGGTGTGATCGGCTTCAGAGCCAAAGCTGTAAATGATATTCTGCGCTCCTATATCCTCCTGCCAGATGGCACCCTCTATGAAGTGCGGCTCCCAGGCAGTGTGAGTACCGTCGTCCGAAATGTTAATCAGGATGGAAGTATTATCGGTTATTATGACCTACCAGATGGACGGAGACACGGTTTCCTCGGTAGACCTAACGGAGAAGGTTTCGGCAATATTTTCTTCATGCACCTTTCTACAGGTTTGAACATGTTGTCCGTACCGTTGAAACCGACTGTCCATACGACAGCACGCTCGCTCGCAATCAAGACGGGGGCGACAACCGTCATTACGCTTGATGCCGCAAACCAGGAGTTTTTGGCATGGACACCAAACGCACCTGACGATGGATTTCCCATAGAAGGGGCAAAAGGGTACATCGTCAATCTACCAACGGCACGCGACATCGTCTTCACCGGGACAGGATGGACGAATCAGACACAGGTCGCTGCAGCACCGGGCACTAACGCCAACCAGATGTGGGCATTCGTTGTCAGCGGACACTTAGAAAGTTTGCAGCACTTTAACGGTTACAGCGTCCAAGTCCGAAACCTCCGGACAAATACCGTCATGACCTCTCAAGTTCGCGATAATTATTTCGCCGCTGCCACCGCCAATCTCAACTACCGCAGCGTCGTAGCAATCGGGGACACGATGGAATTAATTGTCACCGATACAAATGGAAATATTGTCTCAGAAAAATTCAACTTCACGGTGAACACTGCTGATCTTGAAAACGCTGTTATGAACGTAACGCTTAATAGCATCGGCACCCCAAAACGGAACCGTCTGCTTCAGAACTATCCGAACCCATTTAACCCTGAAACATGGATCCCGTACCAACTTTCCAAAGATAGTTTGGTATCGATATCCATTTATGATACAGCAGGTAAGTTGATTCGTACCCTTTCACTCGGTTTCCAATCCGCAGGTTTCTATAATAGTCGCGAACGTGCGGCGTATTGGGACGGACGTAATACCTTAGGTGAACCTGTGGCAAGTGGAGTTTATTTCTTTCAATTGGTAACGCCATCTTTCCAACAAACAAGACGGATGCTTATTTTGAAATAGCATTTATATCATTCTTACTACGAACAATCATCCTCTCAAATAGCGAACTGACAACTGAAAACTGACGACTGACAACCAATAATGAATTATCTGTGTAACAAATGTAACAAAACCTATAAAATCTCGCCGTTACGCTATAAGTGCGACTGCGGCAACGCGCTGAATCTCATCAAGAATTCGCATATCTTGCCGAACGCACAAGTTCCGGCAGCGATGTCATTATGGCGGTATCGAGAGGCACTGCCAATCGACGCGGATACAGATATTGTTACCCTCGGTGAAGGCATGACCCCGCTTGTTCCGATTGATGTTGATACACCGGAACATTTTCTAAAATTGGACTACCTCTGTCCAACCGGCTCCTATAAGGATAGAGGTGCGTCCGTTCTCCTCACCCATCTCAAAGCACTCGGTGTTGAGGAAATCGTTGAAGATTCATCGGGCAATGCGGGCGCCGCAATAGCCGCTTATAGTGCGAGAGCAGGCATCCATTGTACCATCTATTGCCCTGAGTCTACCTCACAAGGCAAACTAAAACAAATTTCCGCTTACGGTGCCGAGTTAAAATTGGTACCCGGAAACCGAATGGCGACAACGGAGGCAGTGAAACTCGCAGCAGAGACCACCTGTTATGCATCTCACAATTGGCACCCGTTTTTCTTGGAAGGCACAAAAACGCTTGCCTATGAAATCGTTGAACAACTCGGTTGGCGCGCACCCACACATGTTATCTGTCCCGTCGGATTCGGAAGTATCTATTTAGGCCTCTTTATCGGCTTCCGCGAATTACAAGCACAAGGGATCATCGTAAACGTCCCGCGCCTTCTTGGCGTTCAACCCAATGTCTGTTGCCCGATTTACAATGCCCACGTTAATAAAACAGAAGCCGTCTCAAGAATGCCGCAAACCGATAAAACACTCGCCGAAGGAATTACCGCCGAACTCCCGATCCGAGGGCAGATGATTTTGGAGGCTATCAGTGCCACAAACGGCGCATTTACCACTGTTGAGGATACAGACATTAAAACAGGATTGGCAACGCTCGCAGCCAAAGGCATCTATGTCGAACCGACTTCAGCTGTAGTTGTCAAAGCATATCAAAAGTTTCTACAAGCAGGCATCATAACATCAGGGGACCAAGTGGTATCAATCCTCACAGGCATCGGCTTAAAAGCAAGTTTTTAAATATTGGGTTTCTGCTCCAATTCAGAAAAAGCAGCATGCAACAGAGGCACTCCGAAATTACAGACCCACTTCACCGAACCGTAAGGAAAGTTATGGATTTTTGCTCCAATTCAGAAAAAGCAGCATGCAACAACGGCGCATGCGACTCTACGGAGAGGCACTCCGAAATTACAGACCCACTTCACCGAACCGTAAGGAAAGTTTAAAAGATGGTTCAAGAAAACAGATCTTACCTCACACGCTTAGCGATAGTATGCGTGCTTATTCTGCTATCTATTTTGGTCATCAGCGCGCTCCGCGGTGTTGAACACCCATTCTCCTACAGCAATGCCGCTACCAGCAAATCACGAGAGAAACTCCCTGACACCGTCATACGGCGCGACGAAATCAATCGCAAACGTTGGCCAGAAGGGTTTCGACTCCACCGCTACTGGTGGACTGGCGGGGCTGCCGTTTATATAGCAGAAATGGATCGCACAGCGAAAAATCTCCAATTCGATGTCGAACTCGCCAACAATCAGATCATAGGACGTGAAACCGTCACAAACGCTACCCGACGACTCAAGAGAAAAAAGATATTACCGCTCGCGGGTGTTAACGGAAGTTTCGGCATCCGAGGCGACTCTTATGGACGCGGCGGTATGACTTTTAATCTACACATTCAAAACGGCGAACTCGTCAGCATCCCCATAGCACTTGATAGATGGGGATATTCGCCGCCATCGCCATGGGGCGAGACGAGTTTCGGCGTAACCCCTGAAGGCGAGTTTCTCTTGGAAAGAGTACAACTTAATGGAGAACTCCGTATCGGCAACAGAAACACCGATACACTCTCAATTGATGCCATCAACCAAATCTGTGGCTCGTCGTGTCCCGTCGTACTTTTCACGCCACGCTTCGGACACAGGACGCTGACGCGCCGATGCTACGAATTCACGCTTAAGAAACTCAAACTCCCAATCACCGGAAAATACACAAGCCGATTTATTGTTACTGAGGTCAACCCGCGCGGCAACAGCGTTATCCCGTCTGACGGTGTCGTCATCGCAATAGAATCTCGCAGGGGACGCAATTGGGCAAAGAAAATCGCAACATCCACAAAAGGCACTTTGGAGATCGCGCTCACACCTACAAAATGGCAACGCGTTCAGCAAGGGATTGGCGGAAATCTAAGGCTCGTCAGAAATGGGAAGATTGAACACGAATTAATTAGGTTCGGAAAATCACGAGGCCGCAGCGCATCCGCACATAGCAACGGTGCCTCGCGCCACCCCCGCAGCGCATTAGGATTCAACGACGACAAACTCTTCCTCATCGCTATCGACGGTAGGCAGCACGGGTATAGCATGGGGATGACCCTCTACGATATGGGGAAATTTTTCAGTGAACTCGGTATCAAACACGCTATCAATTTCGACGGCGGAAGCTCCTCAACACTCTGGGCATTAGGCGATGTTGTGAACAGCCCCGCTCACGGCCATGAGCGCCGCATCTTCAACATTGCAATGGTTCGCGGAAAAAAGAGATGAAACCACAATATCTCCTACTGTCTATTTTGTTAATACTCGCGTGTTCAAATAGGAATACCCCGCAAGCAGTTTGTGAAGACTTTATCTATAACTATTACCAGCGCGCAGACCAAACGGCAGCCCTACAACTCTGCCACGGTCTCGCCGCAGAAAAACTCAAAGACGAAATCGAACGCGTCAGTGAAGTCCGCGTCCCAGGGCAACAATTTGACGAAATGCCAAAGATTGAATACGAGCTCACCGGTAAAGAAGAGGCAACGCACGTACTCTTTAACTACAAACTTACTATCGAAATCCGTGGCACAACAACCCACACCCGAAAAGTCGTAATCCACACCGAAGAAATTGATGGACGCTGGAAAGTTATCAATTTTGATGAATATTAAGAAGCCTATACGTAAATATACAATCATTGGGCTTCATGGAGATCATTATCCTTGAAAAAATTATATCCATTTGGTTATAATATATCATGGATCATAAGAGGATAAACTTAAGAGAAGCCGTATGGATCGGAGACTCCAAGGCAAGACTAAAGGAATTTCCGCCGCCTGTCCAAAAAGACATTGGGGACGCTTTATTTATTGTCCAGGCCGGAAGCATGTCTCCAGCAGCTAAACCATTTAAAGGCGCTGGCTCAGGGGTTTTCGAGATACGATCGGATTATCGGACCAATACTTATCGCGCCGTATATGCGGTGAAAATCGGAGAGCGAGTTTACGTGCTGCATTGTTTTCAAAAAAAATCGAAGCGCGGAATTAAAACTCCCAAGAAAGAGGTGGACCTTATCAAGAGACGCCTCAAAATGGCGCAAGAACTGGAGGAAAACTATGAGCAAGAAGATTAAATTTGAAAAGAGCTCAGGCAATGTCTTTAAGGATTTAGATTTGCCGGACGCGGAGGAACTATTTCTTAAAGCGAAACTTGGATTTGAGGTGTTCCAAATTATAGAAGATCGCAAGTTAACCCAGGCTGAAGCGGCAAAGATTTTAGGTGTGAAGCAGCCTGAGATCTCCCGGCTAAAACAGGGAAGGTTTAATCATTATAGTGTAGAGCGATTGTTGACGTTTCTGAACCAATTGAACCGCGATATTGAAATCCGTATTATTCCCTCAGAAAATAGGAAGGGACAACAACGAGTCGTCACTGTTTAGTTCTTGAAGGAAAAGTTCATCATCAAAGGCACAGTTGCGAATTCCAAAACAATGTTTGTGACGAATCTACGGAGTTGAACATCAAATTTTCGGGAGAAGGATGTAGCTTGAAACGAAGTGGAAAGCGGGTCTACGGAACAGCCCCTCAAATTCCAGACGTATCTAACCGAACCGCAAGGAAATCTAAAAAAATGAAAACCGGAAAAGTCGCCATCTTCACACAACCGCAAACCCCGATGGAATTCCGGGAGTACCCAGTCCCAGCCGTCACACCCGACGACATGCTTGTGCGAATCCGTATGGCGAATATCTGCGGCTCCGACCTGCATTTCTGGCGCGGACACGGACCCAAAATCGAGAGCGGTATCCCGCAAGTGTTGGGACATGAAATGATCGGCACGATTGAAGCGATGGGACGTAACATCACAACCGATAGCATCGGACAACCGCTTACCGAAGGCGATCGGATCGCCTACTCCTATTTCAAACCGTGTCAGCACTGCTGGATGTGCCTCAACGGGAAACCCGGGTGCCCGAACCGCTACAGAGATTGGCTCGGTGTCTCCAGCGAGCAACCGCCGCATTTCCACGGTGCCTACGGCGAATACTACTACATGAAACCCGGGCATTGGGTGTTCAAGGTCCCCGACGAACTTTCAGACGCGCTGGTATCCCCGATCAACTGCGCCTTATCCGAAGTCATCTACGGACTCAATCAGATCGGCATTACCCTCGGCGATACCGTCGTTATCCAAGGGGCGGGTGGACTCGGGCTCTACGCAACAGCCGTCGCACGCGAGATGGGTGCAGGAAAAATCATCGTTTTCGACCGGTTGCCCGCACGCCTATCTCTGGCACGGGAGTTCGGTGCGGATGAGACGCTCAACGTTGACGAAATCGATATGAAATCACGGGTGGAATACGTACTCGATCAGACAAGTAGCATCGGCGCGGATCTCGTCGCGGAGTTTGTCGGTTCGCCGCGTGTCCTTGCGGAAGGCATAGAAATGCTCCGTTGGGGTGGACGCTACCTCTGGATCGGAAACATCAACCTCGGATTCCCCACAGAGATTGACCCGGGCAACATCGTCCGCTGTAGCAAAGCAATTCGCGGCGTGATTGTCTACGAACCGTGGGTTATCCCGCGCGCCCTCGATTTTCTCGTGCGTACACGCGACAAATATCCGTTCCACAAAATCATCTCGGACACCTTCCCATTCAGCGACATTAACGAAGCCTTCTCCTACGCAGACACAGGCTCAGCCATCCGAATCGGATTGGAATTTACAGAATAATATGGCATCTTCCGTATACATCCATATCCCATTTTGCGCCACGAAATGCTATTATTGCGCCTTCAATACATACACTTTTCACAAAGAACAGGCGAAAGCATACCTACAAGCACTTCGCACAGAGATGGAACTCTACGCCTCAGAGACCGAACCCCTACAAACGGTTTTCATCGGCGGCGGCACCCCTTCCATCCTCTCTACTAATGCCTTAGCACAGCTTTTCATCGACATCCAGCAGCATTTCCAAATAACACCGGACGCTGAAATCACCGTAGAATGTAATCCGGGCACCGTTGACAACGAGAAGCTTAACGTGATGAAAAACAACGGTGTGAATCGGCTCAGTTTCGGTTTGCAAGCGATGCAAGATGAGACCCTGAAACAGTTAGGCAGAACCCACACCGTTACCGAGTTCCTTGAAAGTTACTATCTCGCCCGCGAAAGCGGATTTGAGAACATCAACATCGATCTCATCTTCGCGCTGCCCGACCAGAAGATGGAAGCATGGCACCACACACTCAATGAAGTCATCTCTCTCAACCCCGCCCACATTTCAGCCTATAATCTCGTCATGGAGCAGGATACCCCATTTTATGAATGGTGGCAAGCCGGTGAACTTCACATCCCGACTGAGGACACTGAAGCGGATATGTTCCAATATACTATTAAGACACTCACCGCGCACGGGTACACCCACTACGAGATCTGTAACTTCGCCAGACCCGACCATTATGCAAAACACAATCTCGTCTACTGGAACAACCAACCGTGCATAGGACTCGGTGCGGGCGCGTGTGGGTATATCAACGGCGTGCGCTACACCAATATTCGAGGCATCGCCCCTTACATTAACAAACTCTCCAAACGCAACAAACCCATCGCCAACACAGAACACCTGACCGGAAACGCGGAAAAGGCAGAAACCCTCATGCTCGCCCTCCGCAAACGGGAAGGCATCTCTCTTGAAGATTACCAAAACCGCTTCGGTGAAGAAATTGAAGCTGCGTTCGGAGACATCCTCAAAAAATGGATAGACCTTCAATTACTTGAACGCACCGCCACCCATCTCCGACTCACCCGCCGTGGACTTTTCCTCGCAAACGAAGTCTTCGTCGAATTGATGTGAAAGTAGTAGACAGCCTCCGTATAAAAACTTGACAAAAAAGAAAAATTTGTGATATGGTACGAAAGGCTTAATTAATACTTTTTCGGTTATGAGTATAATTATGAATTCCTTAAAAGATATTATTCAGCGTTGTCACCAACGACACGAAAAGCCGCTTCGGCAGCGGAAGACAAAGATAACACCAGCACTCTACAAAGGGCTCCCTTATCATTTCAGGGCCTATTGCGCGTGGAGATATCCTATAAGGCTTTATGAACTTGAGCAGGCGGACATCTCTTTCATGCCGATAGGACACGCACCTTATCACGACCACGGCCCGTGGGATTTTGAAGGTGAACGGTTTTTGAAACGCCAAAGCACAGAAGACTGGCACAGTGCTATATGGCACAGATCCTGGGGTGTTCAGGTGTATACAGGTGTCCCTTCAGAGTGTGATGGCGCCCAATGGCACGACATCAATTTTAAGTATGCTGCTATTTGCGACGCACCTGATGTTGTTCTAACCTGTATCGAGGCACTCGCTAACGCTGTAGCAAACCCCTTGTTGACCCTGACAAAGTCTGGTGGGTTGCGTTTTTCCTGTAGAGTTCAAAATTATCTCCATCCCAACACCAATGAAGCGAAGCAGTATACCTATAAACATACACCGACTCCCGAAAATCTACACCATCGCGATGTGTATCTCGAAATCTTGGGGGACAAAGGATATAGCCGTTGGGACGCGCGTTACGAAATTTTGATCGGAAATCTACTAAATCCGCCGATCATTGCCAAAGAGGTCCTCTTTGCCGCCATTGACACGCTTCGGGATACGCTTCACCAACCCGCACCCTCCGGAGAAACGGCATCGGAACCCGCTACGCAAACTACGTCTATTCTGCAGACATCGCTCGGTTCAAGCAACCTTAATCTCGCAAGAGTGGCGTTCTTGAAGCGCGGGTTTTCCTATCTACAAGAAAAAGATGGCATTCACCATTGGGCTCACCCCGACAGAAACGTTGCTGATGGAGACGTTTTGCTATGGGAGCAAGACGGAGAGGTCCGGGTTCGCGCTGCTATACCTGATACTGGACTCCCAACCGAAGCAACGCATATAACAGATATCTGGGATGATACCGGTATTCTGCCACCAGTACCGACGACTGGATTGCCTGTAACGGATGAGATCCTTGCCGTGCGGGAAGCTGAACTGAGTCCATTGGGAATTAAACGTCCAGCTTCGGTGCTACACAAACTGGAAGGCGAAAACAGCCGTTACCGAACACCTGAAGAAAATGCTGTTCAGATGCAGCAGGTTTTCAACCGGGATGCACGAATTCTCGGACTCATTGCTGAAGCAGGTGCCGGAAAGAGTTATGCAGCAGAATCCTATGTTATCAACGGCGGCGTAATCAGTTTAGCTGCGAAATCCTTGCTAACTAAAGACACAGAACAACGCTTTCAAAATCGAAACGTGTCATCTGTCGCACCCAGGAGACCTCGGCACTACTTATGGGAACAGGTGAAAGAAATACCCGTTGAGGTACGGATGGCGAACCCCTTTCAACACGGTAATGTCTGTGAGGATCCAAAGCGGTGTGATGCACTTGAAAAAAAGGGTGGAAATCCGAGCGAGAGTATTTGTCCACAGTGTCCCGTCTATACAGAATGTCAGCAGCGTGGGTATCTGTCGCAATTCGCCACATTAAAAAGTACTAAGGCACAAATATTAAATCCTGTTAGATTGTTTTTGGATCCACAACACGCAAAAGTGGCAGCAGAAACACTTGAAGCCGCGGACGGCACTGAGCGACTTTGTATCGTTGATAGAGCAGAAGCAGATAAACTGTTTGTAAAATGTGAGGTATCAAAAGACATCTTAGAGGAATGGCGCGTGAACTGGCACGAAAGTACCTTAGGGAATTTTGCCAACGCCTTACTAAACGCATTAGAAACCAAAGGCGGCGTTGATGATAATCCTGTCAGACGGATCCGTGCAGCTGTGCAAGCATTTCAAGCGCAAGAAGCAACACTTATCCAGCAGATGGGTCAAGTTAATATAATCGGTAGAGTGGTACCGCGCGAGTTTGTAGATGATGAAACCGAAAAAGTGTTGGCACATTTTGCTATTGAATTTGAAGGCGGTGCCGATGCCTACATTCCTATGGATACTGACACCGCGGATAGACTCACGGCAAAAGGACTCCCTGTTTTTCAACTTGAGGCTCTTGAATTGAACCAAGACATGAAAATCCCGATGTCAATGACACAAGCCATTGAATTGGGCATCTTGGATACATCAACTGTCCCGAAAATTCGAGCACTTCCAACTGCCTATCCAAATCCGAACTGGACGCTTTGGCATCAACTCACGCGTTTCTTTGAATATTACACACGGGATGCCGACGCACCGATATTATGGACCGGCAAAGAAATGCGGTTCTGGGTACCGCCGGTGTTGCATCCAAGCGTCAAACGACTCTTGTTTATGTCGTCAACGCTCTCTGAGCAGGATTTACGCCGAGCCTTCCCAGATGAGGAGATTGAAGTCCATAACATCAAACCGACAGCATGGATCACGGGGAATCGGGTCTTTCAGATTCGCACAGGTATCTATCCGCGACAATCAATTTTAAACTACGACACTGACTGGCGGGCACTCGGCATGTCCGAAATAGGACAGCGCATTTTTCTCGGTATCCAAACCGAAATTGACAAGAATCCAAACGTTCAGCACGCTATTATCACCAGCGCACCAATAATAGGACATCTGCAGAACATCGCAGCAAAGGAGAATGTCTGTTTCGTGGAGGGTTTCAAACGGACCGAAGCGTTAAAAGATGCCGATTTTGAAGCAGCAAATATCATTTGGATCGTCGGCGCACCCTACTGGTCACCAGCCATCACTTGGCGAAAGACACAGATTCTCTTCGGAAACGACGAAAAACCGATCTGTTATGATGGAGAAGCAGAATTCGGCATCTACAAAGACGAACGCATCCGGTATGTGTATGAACAGAACGCTATAGGCTTACTTTCACAGATTATCGGGCGAGCCAGATTGAACAGCTTGTCAAACAAGACAATAGTCTTGCTCACAAGTCTATCACTGCCTAACATCACCGATCGACCTGAAACCTCGTTTTTTGATTGGGAAGATTTTGAGGTCGCTGGCGGGTTAGATAAACTCCCTGAAACCATCGCCATACGTGAGCAGTTTGAGACAGAACGCGACAACCTCACTGCCGAATCCAGTAGAGAAAAAGTAGAACAGGTCTTAGGTATCTCCAGAAGCCAAGCAAACCGGATATTGATGAAGCTTAGAGGCGGGAAACCTCTCCGGGTCCCACTCCGTGATCAGATCTTCGCCCTACTCGCCACAGGCGAGAAAAAAACATCTGAACTCATTGACACCATTAAAGGACATCCAGGCTCAATAAAAAATGAACTCAAGCGGCTCGTCAATACCGATGAAATTGTGAAAGTTCGCCGAAGCATGTACGCACTCCCCTCTTCAACCAAGCAGAAGCAAAAGTAAAGGCTATTGTAAAAACGCGTCTGATTAAAGTCCCCCTGATAAGGGGCGGGGAATGACATCATCAGTGAACTCGCCACCTATGGTGTTATCAAAGAGGGGAATGACGGTATGTGTGAGATCCTCAATCCAATCTACCTCTGCTGCATTATGCAGCTATTCAAGCCACTCGTAAATAGAAGACATAAAACCACGCCCACCAACTGCCCACCGATGATGGCTGACCCCCGACAGCCGACTACCGACCGCCAATTCCTAAAAACTTGACATCAAACGAAATATCTCGTACAATATGCACATGCCGCGTAAAAACAAAATTCTCAACATCGGCGATACCGCACCCCTCTTCACGCTGCCATCGCACCAGCGAGAAGAGGTCTCGCTTGAAACGTACCGAGACACCCAACACGTCGTCTTAACCTTCTTCCGAGGGACATGGTGACCGAACAGTCGCCGTCAGTTGTCGGCTGTCCAAGAAAATGTTGACACCTACGCCGAGTACACAGCGACACCGCTTGCCATTGCCGGGCAGTGGCCCCGTGAACTCCGCGGCTATGCCGATAAAAACGGTATCACATTCCCGTTATTGGTAGACAAAACGCGGAGTGTCATCAAAAACTACGGTGTCTATCACTGGCTCAGCCTTGAGGCTTACAACATCGCACGTCCGTCAACGTTTATCATTGACAAAACAGGGATTATCAGATACATGTACATCGGCACACATCAATTCGATCTCGTCAATCAGTCAGAAATCCTCGAATCCTTGAAAGCAACAGCGAAACCTTAATAATAAGACTTACGCAGCACCCTTGCAGGCGGGGTTTGAAACCCCGAACGCAGGGCATAGGATGTCCGTTATCAGGGAAAAATGCGTAAGTCCTGAATAAATGATTTGATTTCCAAAAAAAATATGATATACTATACAAGCAAAGGTTTTCGGTTTTCAGCATGAACGAAGTACATATAACCTTCATGCAACGCGCACTGGCATTGGCAAAACAAGCAAACGGACGCACTAGTCCCAATCCACTCGTCGGTGCAGTCATCGTAAAAGACGGTAAGGTTATCGGTGAAGGTTACCATCAAAAAGCGGGAACCCCGCACGCCGAAATCCATGCCCTGAACGCCGCAGGCGAAAATGCCAAAGGTGCGACACTCTACACGAACCTTGAGCCGTGTTGCCATTGGGGACGCACACCGCCCTGCACAGCGGCAGTGATTCAGGCTGGCATCGCGAACGTCTACATCGCAGAAGTCGATCCGAATCCGAGCGTCGCAGGCAAAGGTATTCGCCAACTTCAGAAGGCAGGTATCCGCGTCCAAGCAGGTATCTGTACGCAGGCAGCAGCAGAACTAAACGAAGTCCATAGGAAATACATCCAAACCGGTACGCCGTTTGTCATCCTCAAAACTGCGATGAGTCTTGACGGGAAGATAGCGACCACCTCCGGCGAATCGCAATGGATTACATCTGAAGCATCACGACAGCGCGGACATGAAATCCGAGACGTAGTAGATGCGATCCTCGTCGGCAGAGGCACAGTTGCACGTGATAATCCCGCACTAACGACGCGGCTTCAGGATAGAGAAGGCCAAGACGCAACCCGGATTGTGCTGGATTCACACGGAAGGACACCGACGGACGCACGCATTTTCAACGTCGAAAGCAGTGCCGATGTTATCGTTGCTGTAACACCTGACGCACCGATGGCGAATGTTAAAGCACTCGAAAAGGCAGGCGCGGAAGTGGTAACCACGCCAGCAGCACACGGAAACCAAGTCTGTTTTAAAAGCTTGATGGAAATATTGGGAAAACGTGAGATAACAAGCGTGTTGATAGAAGGCGGCGGCGAAATCAACGCCTCCGCCATTGCAGCCGGAATCGTTGATAAGGTTATGTGCTTCGTGGCACCTAAACTCATCGGTGGACGGAACGCACCGGGACCCATCGGCGGCGAAGGGGTCTCCAGCTTGAAGGACGTACCGCATTTGCAAAGGATTAGCATCACGCCAATGCCCGATGCCGATTTCCTAATTGAAGGGTACCTATCAAAGTCCCCCTGATAAGAGGGATTTAGGGGGTTTATATTGAAGGGTACCTATCAAAGTCCACCTGATAAGGGGGATTTAGGGGGTTTATAAGGTAGGTACAACTGAAGCACCGACCACACAGAAACAACAATCAGATAAAGTAATTGTCAATCAGCAGTTTGCCTCGCAATGAGAGTGGTCAGTAAGAAAGTTGTGAAGTGTGCTAAAGTTTCAAAGTTGAAAACTTTACGGACTTCCCTAACTTCAGAACACTCTACAAACTTCTTTAACTGAAAACTGATAACTGAAAACTGAAAACTCACAGAGGTATCTACAGTATGTTCACCGGGATCGTCGAAGAACTCGGAACAATCCGAAATATCCAGCGGCTATCGCAAGGCGTCATCCTCGAAATTCAGGCGAGTGACACCCTCGCCGATGCGACAGTCGGTGATAGTATCGCCGTTGACGGTGCCTGTCTTACGATCCGGGCACTGACACCGGAGGCATTCACCGCTGATGTATCTGCTGAAACCCTACGCCGCACGACATTAGGCGAACGGAGGGTCGGTGAACACGTTAACCTCGAACGCTCACTCCGGTTAAGCGACAGATTAGGCGGACATCTTGTACTTGGACACGTAGACGAAGTCGCGACTATTTGTGCATGGAAAGATGAAGGCGATGCCTCCCTGATGCAGGTAACGCTGGGCAGCAATATCAGACCCTATATCGCATACAAAGGTTGTGTGACCGTCGACGGCATCAGTTTAACCGTATCGGGCATCCACGCTGATGCTTTTGAAGTCGCCCTGATTCCACATACAAAGCAGGTCACAACTTTAGGCACGAAACGGATCGGTGCCAACGTTAACCTTGAAGTTGACATCATTGCGCGTTATCTCGAAACGCTTCTCAAAAATAGTGAGGTGAAGAAGGGGTGGACTGAACAACCCACCTCCGAAACACTCAATTTGAGTTTCTTAGCAAAACACGGCTATATCGAATAGCCGTCAGTTGTTATGCTTCGCAGTGAGAACAGTCATCAGTGAAGGCTTTCCGCCCACAAGTTGCCTCTCTTAACTGATAACTGATAACTGATAACTGGTAACTATAGAACGATAGCCATTATGCCAAACAATTTTAATACCATTCCTGAAGCACTCTCTGCAATCGCAAGCGGAGAATTGATTATCGTCGTTGATGAACCCGACCGTGAAAACGAAGGCGATCTCATCATGGCGGCTGAAAAGGTGACAGCAGAGACCATTAATTTCATGGCGACACACGGCAGGGGATTGATATGCCTACCCACCTGTTCAGAACGGCTCGCCGAACTTGAACTCCAACCGATGGTCGCCGCCAACACAGCGCAAATGCAAACAGCGTTTACTGTCACCATTGACGCGAAAGAGGTAACCACCGGTATCTCCGCACAAGAACGCGCATACACAATCCAGAAATTTGTTGACGCGGAGGCTGTACCCTCAGATTTCGTTCGACCCGGACACATCTTCCCGTTAGAAGCAAAACCCGGCGGCGTCCTCCGACGCGCTGGACATACCGAAGCCACTGTCGATTTAGCACGTATGGCGGGGTTATATCCCGCAGGTGTCCTCTGTGAGATACTCAACGAGGACGGCACCATGGCACGGGTCCCGGAGTTGATGCAGTTCGCTGCCAAACATCAACTCAAAATTATCACGATCTCTGACCTGATCGCATACCGCCGCCAGACAGAAACACTCATTAAACGCGTCGCAACGGCTGATATACCCACCGCACACGGCGAATTCAAACTCTACGCCTACGAAAGCACAGATACATCCGGTGAAAGTGTCGAAACTGATAAAACGCACATCGCACTCACAAAAGGCGACATCGCTGACGCAACACCACTTTTAGTCCGCGTGCATTCACAATGCCTTACCGGCGATGTTTTTGGTTCACTCAGATGCGATTGTGGTGAGCAACTCGAAATTGCCCTCCAAACCATTGAAAAGGAAGGTAGAGGGGTAGTCCTCTATATGCGACAAGAAGGCAGAGGGATGGGGCTTAAAGGGAAACTGCGTGCCTATCAACTACAAGACAACGACGGATTAGATACCGTCGAAGCAAACGAACACCTCGGATACCCCGCAGACTTGCGGGATTACGGTATCGGAGCGCAGATATTAGCCGACTTAGGGGTCCGAAAGATGCGATTGATGACAAACAATCCGAAAAAAGTCACAGGATTAGATGGATACGGACTCGAAATCGTTGAACGCGTTCCACTCCAAACTAAACCCAATCCCTTTAATCGCAGATATTTGGAAACAAAACGCTCCAAACTCGGACACCTCCTCCTTGACGAGGAATAAAGAATAGGAAAGTTAACAGTTAACAGTTAACAGTTTTTAGTTAAAAGAGGCCTTCGGTTCTGCAAAATCTCTCTTTAACTGAAAACTGACAACTGATAACCGATAACGAATAAAAAAAATGCCAAACGTTTACGAAGGAGACCTCATCGGCGAAGGTCTAACCTTCGGTATTGTCGTCAGCCGATTCAATAGCTTCATTACCGAAAAACTCCTCGCAGGCGCGTTAGATGCCCTAAAACGACACGGCGTTGACCCAGATACGGTCGATGTCTTTTGGACACCCGGCGCATTTGAAATTCCCGGAGTCGCCAAACGCCTTGCAGAAAGTAAAAAGTACGATGCCCTGCTCTGTCTCGGCGCAGTCATCCGAGGCGCGACCCCTCACTTCGATTATGTTGCTGCCGAAAGTGCGAAGGGGATTTCCCATTTATCAGCCAACACCGGTATCCCTGTCATCTACGGCGTCATCACCACAGACACAATAGAGCAGGCCCTCGAACGCGCCGGTATCAAGGCAGGAAACAAAGGTGCTGAAGCCGCTATCGCCGGCATCGAGACAGCAAACCTCTATAAAACAGTTGAAAAAGCCATCACATGAGTTATCGGTTTGCCTCGCAGTGAAAGTGGTCAGTAGTTGTGAGTAAGAAAGTTGTGAAGTGTGCTAAAGTTTCAAAGTTGAAAACTTTACGGACTTCCCTAACTTTAGAACACTTTACAGACTTCTTTAACTGAAAACTGATAACTGGTAACTGGTAACTATAAAAAAAATGATCGCAATCATAGACTACGACGCAGGCAACCTCACGAGTGTTGCGCGTGCCTTGACACACCTCGGCTACAAAAATGAGATTACGTCCGCCCCCGAAACGATACACACCGCAGATCGCGTGATCTTCCCCGGTGTCGGTGCCGCAAAAGCCACGATGCAAACGCTACAGAAACGCGGACTCAATCAGGTGCTAACAGACTTCTACCACACCGGCAAACCTATGCTCGGTATCTGCATCGGTATCCAGATCCTTTTTGAACACAGTGAAGAGGAAGACGCCGAATGTCTTGGGCTCCTATCGGGACGTGTAAAGAAATATCCTATGGTACGGGTTGAGTCACCCAACCCCTACAAAGTCCCACAAATCGGATGGAACGAGGTCTATCAGACAAGGGCACATGCCATCTTTGAAGGTGTTCCGAATCCCGCACATTTCTATTTCGTCAATTCCTATTATCCTGAGCCAGAAAAAAAGGACATTGTGATAGGAAAAACGCAGTACGGACTTGAATTCTGTAGCGCGATTGCCCACGATAACCTCATCGCGACACAGTTCCATCTCGAAAAAAGCGGACGCGTCGGGTTAAAAATGCTCAATAATTTCCTGAAAATTGTCTCTTAACTGATAACTGAAAGATTTTTCGCAGAAAAATCGTACTGAAAACTGATAACTAAAATATGATAACCTTTTGCCTAACGCTTTTTGTACTACTCATCAACGTCAGTACACACCTGTTTCAGATGCAGGAATACTACCCCGCGGCGAGCCACTGCTACTACGGCGTGATGATTCTCGCTGTTATGTACGCTCGACACCGCGAACAAAACATCCTGCTCGGTATCACGGCAGCAGCCAATTGGGTTTACGTTTTCCGTTATCCGCAGCACACCGAGAGCATCATCATCGCACTGCTCTACCCGTTCCTCGCGTTCGGTGTTATCCGTGTCATTCGTCAATTTCAGACCCAACGCCGTAGCGGTGCTGAAGAGATAGAGGAGATCCACAGCGTCAATGCAAATTTAGAAAAACAGGTACGAGACATCTCTACACTTTTTGAAGTAAGCCAAGCAGCGAATACGGACCTTGAACTGGAAGGGCTATTTCAGCGCATCATCGAAATCCTGTCCAAAAGACTCGGCATATACCGTGGAGCTTTACACCTTTATGAAAACGGAAAGGTTGTCACCTCGGTAGAAACCGTCTTAGGACTCACGCCTGCTGAAATGAAACGCGGTACAGATGACCAGATGGAAGATATCCAAAAACAGGTGCTTACCTCCGGTAAAGCGATCGGTGTCCCGCAAACCCGGAGTCCGCTCAGTTATATTAAATTTTTTGAGCCAGAGCGCGTCGAATCTAAGGATATAATCGCCTTTTGGTGTATCCCAATCATTGTAGACGAGCACGTCATCGGGACATTGACAATCGACAAAGCATCAGATGAATTTTCAGCAGCGGACGACCGGCGACTCCTAACTATTATCGCCTCAACCATCGCACAACGCGTCAAAATCCAGCAGACAATCGACGCACTCGTCGAATCAGAACGGATGGCAACACTCGGTAGATTGGTCCGAACCATCGCACACGAGGTGCGAAATCCGTTGGGCAGCATCCGGCTCGGCACCCAATTGCTCCAGCACACCGAAACGGAAGCAGACGCACCTATCAGAACCCATTCCGACACAGTACAACTCTCTCAAAAAGAGATTACCGAATACACCGCAATCATCATCAAAGAGGTGGATAGACTCAATCGGTTCATTGAGCAGTTACTCGCTTTCAGCAAACCCGCAATGCAAACCGCAAAACAGACTGACATCCATCATCTGCTTGATAACAGTCTCGCCATCTGTCGTCCCGAATTGGAACTTCACGCGATTACGGTCACCACACAATATGACACCAACTGCCCTCAGGTGAATATAAACGAAGACGGAATCACACAGGTCCTGCTCAACCTATTTTACAACGCTATTGAAGCTATGGATGCAGAAGGAACGTTGACAATTCAGACTGAACACCTACCAGAATCGGAAGTCGTTCGTGTACAGATTCAGGACAACGGTCCCGGAATTCCGGCTGAAGATATTCCTATGCTTTTCGATCCATTTTATACGACTAAACAGAAGGGAACCGGACTTGGGCTTTACATTAGCCAAAAAATTCTCGCCGAACACCAAGGCAGCATTGAAGTCGATGCGAATCTCGAAATCGGCACAGCGTTCATCGTGTCCCTCCCAGCACATTAGCAATCTATGGATGTGTAAAGGCGCGTAAGTCCCAGCATCGCGCCGGACTGGATATACGGAGCAGATACTTCATACACAACGACCCTAACCGAACCGCAAGGAAATATAAAAAATCGAACCGCAAGGAAATATAAAAACATGTCAAACTTAGTGCTTATCGCTGATGATGATGATAGCCTGCGACACATACTCGCCGCCACCCTCGACAAGGCAGGATATGAGACCCTCAAAGCACGAAATGGAGCGGAAACCCTCGCATGCGTCAAAGACACAAACGTCGATGTCATTCTGCTTGATATCTGGTTAGGCGATACCAATGGACTCGAATTAATTACCGACATCCAGCAATACAACAGTACCGCTTCAATCATCATAATCACAGCACACGGCACCACCCAAACCGCTATTGACGCAGCAAAGCAACGCGCTTATGGATACCTCACCAAACCGATTGACCAGAAGCAACTCATCGAACTCGTCGCGCGCGCCGCATCCGCGACACAGCAGACGAAGATCGTCAAATCATCAACACTGCCCGATTTCGACAGACACGGGAAAATGGTCGGGCAGAGCACTGCAATGCAGGAGGTATACCTGAAAATTGGGCGTGCCGCTGTCAGCGACGAAACCGTCCTCGTTTTAGGCGAAAGCGGGACCGGTAAAGAACTTGTCGCCCAATTGATCCATCAAAACAGCGGACGTGCTCACAATCCTTTTGTCGTTGTCGATTGCGGTGCCATGCCTTCAAGTCTCATTGAAAGCGCACTGTTCGGGCATGTCAAAGGCGCCTATACCGACGCACACAGTCCGAGAAAGGGAAAATTTCAACAGGCAGACAGCGGCACAATCTTCCTCGATGAAATTGGAGAGTTGCCAATTGAAGTCCAGATGAAACTACTGCGGGTGCTACAAGAACGAGAGGTGGAACCTATGGGCGGCACCGAGACACACGCTGTCGATGTCCGCATCATTGCCGCTACCAACCGCCGACTCGAAACCGCAATTGCTCAGAAAACATTCAGGGAAGACCTCTACTACCGTCTCAACGTCATCCCGATTTCGCTTCCACCGCTACGGGAACGCAAAGAGGATATACCCGAACTCATAGATCTATTTACACGCCAGTTTGTCGAAGAATACCAATTGCCTGAAATCGGTATCTCCACAGAGGTTGTCAAACAACTCACGGTTTATGATTGGCCCGGCAATGTCCGCGAATTAGAAAACGCCATCAAACGCGCACTCGTGATGTGTTCAGGGCAAATGCTATTATCGGAACACTTCGACCCGATCTTAGAGAGATCAACACCGATCAGCGAGCCAGGACAACTTGATACCAAGGTATATGCCATGCTCCAAGCGCACATCGAACAGTACATGGAGTCCGAGGCACCGCCGGGTGAACTCTATGCTGAAATCCGAGAGATTTTTGAGAAACCTCTCTTTAAAATTGTACTTGAACACACCAACGGAAACCGAAGTAAAGCGTCAGACATACTCGGCATTAACCGGAACACACTTCACACGAAACTCGTTGAATATAAACTTGTTTCATAGTCATAGCAGAAATAGTTATAAGTTATAAGTTATAAGTTATAAGTTTTGTTTCTGATGTTTGACGGTTCTTTGTAAAGGTTGTTACCCAATTGAAGGACCGACCGTTATCAAAAGAGGCTTAAATAATCGGAAACCTCTTTAACTTATAACTAACAACTATTAACTAACAACTATTCCCGCGGAAGAGAAAACGAATGGATTTAGCAAAAGTAATTGGTACCGTTGTCGCAACGCGAAAAGACCCAAGCTTAGAAGGGACGCGTCTCCTCATCGTCCAACCGTTAGATGAAAAACAGAACCCCATTTCTGATCCACTTGTTGCAGTTGACACGTTAAACGATGCCGGCGTCGGTGAAATTGTCTATATCGTCACCGGCGGCGATGCTGTTAGCGTTATACCCGGAAAACGGATGCCGGTCGATGTCGCCATTGTCGGCCTCGTCGATTCTATCTCACTGATTGACACGGCAAGCACGCCTGCGAAAGCACCCCCTGAAACGGAGTCTTGAAAAAATGTACATCGCCAAAGTAATCGGAAAAGCCGTTTCCGTCGTTAAACATGCTGCATATGAAAACCGCACCCTGCTGCTCATCCAACCGTTGAGCGTCAGATCCGAACTTGTTCGCACGCCAACAATTGCTGTTGACTACGTCGGTGCGGGCGAAGGGGACACGGTGATTGTAGGTGCTGGACCCGGGGTCGCACAAGAGGTCTTCGGTGTTGAAGACGCACCCATCCGTGAACTTATTATGGGTATTGTGGATCGGGTTGATATAACACTTCAGGAGGAAGAAAAATGAGACGCACCGCCATAACTATCTGTTGTCTGCTATTCCTGGTTCTACACCTCAATGCGTGTAGAGTCACAAAAATGCTATCTACACAATACAGTGCAAATATAGCGAGTGCCACCTATGGGACCGAAGCAAACCATCCAGGTATGAACGACGGAAACCTCGAAACACTCGCCACACTGCCAGCACAAAATGAACGGTACTTTATTATCCGATTTGCTGACATCCATCCCGTTCGGAAAATTATCATTCACAACGGAAACCTTTTTCGATTCGAGATGCACTATTTAGATGAGGAAACCGGTAAATGGGAGACTTTCCATACAATCGTTCAGCGACGCAATGTTGGCGATGATATGGCACAAGCGGAGTACACTTTTGATAGGTTGAACTTCCGAACGAAGATGATCCGCATCGCCGTTACTCGGACAGTTGACGATATAATCGTGAACAAACTAACGACAGAACCCGGAGACAAAGTCATTAACCGGCGCACAACCCTTGCAGGTAGGTATTATCCACACTTTCGCGTCATGCAACCCTCAGTCGCCCAAATCCGAGAAATTGAAATCTATCATCTCGCCGAAAAGTAGATAATCCACAACGGACATTTACAAGGATCATCGATTTCCTAGGACCGGTAGGTGCGGTTTCTAACCGCACCGGACTTCACCAAGAAATTACCGAATTAAAAAATTAATCTCCATCTAACCGCACCGGATCTTAGGCACAAACCTTATTTTACAAATTCCACATTTTTTAAAGAAAAACGAGGCAACCCACAACAAACACCACGAAAAGTTCACCCACTCACGGATATTTTTAAAATCACAACTGCCTGTTCAGTAAATCTTGCACCTTGGAGCTAATCCCTGAATGAAAATATATCCCATGAAAACGCACACCACCGCGTCCCTACAACTCCTAACAGTATTAATAACACTCATCCTCTGTTTGGATACAGGTTCTCTGCCTGTCCTCAATCGAATAGCAGCCGCCGCACCGATTATTACATCAAGAGATCAACATTCCCCTGACACCGCAAGGCGTAGCACAGCCCCCGACAGAGAAGTTGAGTTAGTGAGTGCTACCTCCGTAGGTGTAACAATCCAACTGATCATCCCTGAGTCCGATTTCCATCTTAATAACGCGACGACTACAACGGAAGTAGGCAAAGTTGAAAGTCAGACCTTCTCTTTCCCGGGATGCCGTTTTACAACCGAGCCGGGGATGCCACGTCTCCCCGTGCAAACCACACTCATCGCAGTCCCCGCTGATGTAGACTTCCAATTGCGGATTGTCGAAAAACGTTTCAAGACACAGAAGAACATAGAGAGGATGGCGTATACGCCAACGCCGCAAGCCACGACGCAGCCGAAAAAAGATCGCTTCTTTCCAAATAACATCGCTGAAATCAGGGAAGCAGGATGGATACGAGAGAACCGTATCCTCCCCATTCAACTGAACCCGGTTCAGTATAACCCCGTCCGCCGCGAGGCACGGCTTTATCACCGGATCGTAGTTGAGGTGCGTTTCATCGAAACGGTGTCGCGTGCACCATCTGCAATGCCGAGCGGCTTGCGTGAGGAATCCGCCGTCTACAATACCATCTTCAACAACCTACTCATTAATCCGCAAAATGCCATACAATGGCGTTCTCCTATCTTACAAGCACCTTCAGCACCGAGTGCACCTTCTGTGAGTCCACGCTATAAAATCAGCGTCACTGAATCTGGGATGTATAGCATTACGGCATCAGATCTCACAGCAGCCGGTGCCGATGTCACAACCATTAAACCGAGGACATTGAAATTAACAAACCGCGGGAGACAGATTCCAATCTTTGTTCGCGGCGAAAATGATGATAGATTCAATCCAACGGATGAGATCGTTTTCTACGGCGAACGCCAACATGGAGAGACCAATTATATTAACCCCTTTACCGATGAAAATATCTACTGGCTCTCGTGGAATGCCGGACCCGGGAGCCGAATGGGCACAAAAACAGTACTCGCCAGTACAAGTAATACACAAGACCATACGCTTTTCCTGACACGCGCCCATATTGAGCAAGATTTAACGTTTAGACGGTTCCGGGATGTAAATCTCGGTGAAGGACAAACTTATGAAGAATTCAGCCAAGGTCTACAAACACGTTCATTTAGACTCACTGAATTACCGCCACTCCCAGACGACAGTTGGTTCTGGGCACAACTAACTGCACCTTCATCAAAGTCATTCAACTTTACGCTTGCGGGGCTTGCGGATACCGCCCGACCCGCAACGGTCCGCATTAGCCTTCACGGTAGATCCAACACAGCACACGACTGCGATATATGGCTCAACGATAAAACCAGACTTGGAGAAGCACGATGGACGGGTGAAACCGAGTACCAACTCCAGAACCCAGAACTCTCCCAGTCTTTCCTTGAAAATGGAGGTAACGTTGTTCGGATCATGAATCCCGGAAGCCCCGAAGAACTCATCGACATCATCTTATTGAACTGGATCCAAGTCGACTATTGGCGAAGTTTTCACGCGAAATCGGATGTACTGCCCTTTGCAATCACCCCGTTCCCAGACGAAACCGGTGCTGTCAACCCGAATTTCAAAATTATTTTACAGAACTTCTCTACCCCCGACATCGAAATTTATGGCATCGATGGGACACGCTATGTCGGCTTGAAACCACTTGTTGATGAAAAAGATTTTCCCGGCACTTATAGGGCGATCTTCCGAGCCACACAAATCCGCCCTAAGGAGGCAAATGACCCTGCTATCCAATACATCGCACTCACCCGGAACCAGTTCCTAAAACCGAAAATCGCGTTAGACGCGCCATCGGATTTACGCGATCTCCATAACGGGGCGGACCACATCATCATTACACACAACAACTTCATCCACGATGTTCAGCCACTTGCCGACTTTCGCAGCCAACAAGGGCTGCGTACCAAAGTTGTTGATGTCCAAAATATTTATGACGAATTCAACCACGGGATCCTGAACCCTAATGCCATCCGTGAATTCCTTAAGTATGCCTACTACAACTGGCAGCCGCCCGCACCCACCTATGTTCTTCTCGTAGGCGATACACATACCAACATAAAAAATAAGATCAATTTTGTCCCGACAATACAGGTGCAAATTCCGGGCCACGGATCGAGTGCAAGTGATCATCAGTTCGCCACATTCCGAGGTGAAGACAACTTCCCAGACATGCTCATCGGGAGGATGCCCGCCAATAACCGTGTGGATGCACGTATATTCGTTGAACGCACAATCGAACATGAAACCACTTCACCCGTCGGTCCCTGGCATAAACGGCTTTTGATGCTCGCAGGTTCGGATTCCATATTCCACTTCCAGATCAATCAACTTGTTAGACACAATCAACTCAGGAACAGATATGAGACCGAACGTATCTACGCACCCTATAAAGATACACTGGATCTGAGTATCGACGAAAACGTTACGACTCCTATCGGCAGGCGGGTTATTGACGGCTTCAACAACGGGGCAAGCCTCATTAACTATATTGGACACGGCGGTGGTCGCATCTGGTCAGACAGCCGGATGCTTGACTTTGAAGACCCAGAACAGAACTTAACCAATATTTCACAACTGCCATTGGTCATCAGTATGACCTGTTACACAGGTGCCTTTGATGGCAACGAAAATAGCCTCGCTGAAGAACTCCTCCGTTCGGAAAATGGGGGGGCTATCGCTGTCATCGGATCAACCAGCATCGGACTCTTAGACGGCGACTACATTCTCAATCGCGAAATTTTTGACGTTATCTTCAAAGGAAACACCCAGAATATCGGCGCGATCTTCGCCGAATCCAAAACACAGTTCCTCATAAACGCCCCCGGATTTCTCGACTTAGCCGAAGTTTTCACCCTCCTCGGCGACCCAGCAACACAGTTGAAAATACCGAACAAACAGATGGAAGTGACAGTCGATCTCGATCCGCCATCCGTCCAAGGCACTTTTGAAGAAGAGACGCTGCTCACCATCTCCGGCACACTACCCGACCGGAGTTTTAACGGAGATGCCGAAATTACGCTGGTGCCAACAACTGAAACCGACAACGATGTCCCGCCGAAAAAAGAAACCCTCTCTGTCACTAACGGACGGTTCACCACACAAATGCAACTCCCAACAGATATCGAATTTGATACCGGCAGCGTACAAGCCTACGCATGGAATGCTGACACAGAGGCAATCGGACATGCCACCTATAATATCCTATCTCGGTACGTTGATAACGTCCGCATCGCGCCTTTCCCAGTTGAACCAAACCAACCCGTATATCTTTACACAGAAGTTAGGGACGAAAGCAGTATTGAAGAATTAAACTTTTTTTGGAGTGAAGACTATGGTGAGAATTTTTTCACAATCCCAGTTGTACCGCACACCGGCACAACCTATAGAAGTAAGCAACCCATCCCCGGATACCCTGAATTCACGTTTATTGACTATTACTTCGAGGTAAAAGTAAAAGGTGGACGAACATTTCAAACCGAAACAACCTTTTATGATGTCGGGTATGTTGAACCTGAAGTCGCTGAAGTCGATCTCGTCCTTTTAGAGCAAACTATCGCATGGGGAGCCACACCCCCGTTTACACTCTCCGCACAAATCCGTAATAGAGGCCCCAAAACCGCCCGAAATGTCCCTGTTCACTTTTTCGAGAAAGCCTTGGATACTGAAACCGAAGCATCTATCCTCCCACTTACGGAACTACAGAACACCACCCCGATTGAAGGTGTTCAGATAATCTCCGAAATCCAGCCTGATGAACAAGTTACCGTGAGTGTGCCGTGGCAACCAGCACCGGGGAACTATCTAATCACAGTTTACGTTGATATGCCCGCGACCGAATTGCCAAAAGGAAGTATCATTGAAAGATCGGAAAGAAATAATAGAGGGGCCCGCCAGTTTACTGGCAACCGTATCGTTCTTACGCCTGAAACGCGAAACCCGCTAATTCAGAGCCGAGACAGCAACTTCCAAGTAACTTTTCCGTCCGGAAGCATCCAAACCACCACGGTGCTAACTTACACCGAAGAGGTGCTTACCATCACCAATCAACCCGATATTGTAGGCGCAACGCCTTCATCGGCTTTCGCCTATCAACTCGACTTGAGCGAACAAACTGAGTTGACAGCGATCGTCAATTTCTTAAAGTCGGAAAGCGACAACCCACATATCTATCGGCGCGACAACAACGGGAACTGGATTCTGATTGGAAACAAAGAAACAACGAACGAAGAGACAATCTCAGCAGCTGTTAAACTACCCGGAACATTCGCGCTGCTATCTCACAGCGACGCCACCCCACCCGCGCTTGAACTAACCCTTGAACATCAAGGCTTCGTCGATGGTGATTATATCTCTGATACCCCAACTATTTCGGCGCAAATTGAGGATGCTAACGGCATTGATTCGCGTCCTGAGCATATAATCCTCACCCAAAACGGGCAGCGGGTGCCGGAAGACGAATATGTGATTGCCGCATCGCCCACGAACACCAACCTGATCCTTGTGACCTATACACCCGTCTTAGAACCCGGCGAGTACCGCATTCGGTTACAGGCACAAGACGCAAACGGTAATGCATCGGACGCGACGCGCACCGCGATCGTCGCAGGCGAATTCGAGATCAAAAACATCGCCAACTTCCCGAACCCCTTCGTCCCAGGAAGCGGCACCCACTTCGCCTACTACCTCACCAAAGGTGCCGACGAGGTCAGTCTGAAAATCTACACGATAACCGGTCGTCTCATCCTCACCGTTGACACACTCGACGCATCCGTCTCTTTCAACGAATTCCACTACGACGGCTACGATGCCGACGGCGAACCGCTTGCGAACGGTGTCTATCTCTACAAATTCACCGCCCGATTCACCAATGCCCAAGGCGACACAATCCGCAAACAAAAGGTCGGAAAAATAGCCGTACGAAAGTAGGCACTGCAGTCGGGGTTTCAAACCCCGACTGCGAGCTAAATGACACCTTTGGCACCGAATTAAGCTGCATCAGCTGCGAGCAGCACCTCAATAATCCTATTAAAAGGCTTATCGGGAAACAGGGACGCAAGTTTCTGTGTATACGCCAACGGTGTGAGCTCCAAAACCTCACCGTCTATATCCACCCGATAACGCCGATGCACATCTGCGCCTGCTCCAAGCAGTGCCTCAACAACTGTAAGACACTCGTCAAGTGCTTCCGCCGCCTCTCTCACCCCATACCACGTCCCTATCGCCACGAGGAGCGGAGACATCTCGTAGGTATGAGAGACAGTTTCGGACGCGAGTGTCTTTGTGCCTTTTAATTTCGGGACAAATTCGATGGTGTATTCGGTATGAGAGACGATTTCGGACGCGAGTGTTTTCGTGCCTGGTAAGAAAAGCGGAGACCTCTCACAAGTATGAGAGCCATCGTCACCGAGTTTCAGATTCTGCACGACATCATAGCGAAACTTCGCTGTAACGGATGCACTCGGATCGGCACCATATTTAAGCAGGAGTCGCACCTTTTCGGGCTGATAAACCTCACACGCAAAAACAAGCGCGTTTGTGATAACTGAAGCGGAGGGTTTAGCAGTTTCAAGCAGTTTCTCCGTTACGTCCAAAGCAAAGGTCTGGGTCAACGCAGATGCTAAATCCTTCTCAATATCTATCTCATGCGCTTCTGCGACAGTAAATAAAAGGCTAAGGATAAATTCGCGCCCATAAGCCGCCGCAATTTCAATAGGTCGGAATTTGATCTGATTGCCACAAACGAATTGCTGTTCAAGCAGTTGCGGATTGCGAGCGACGTACGCGCCAGCCCTCCCCAAATCGTCCATTGCAAGTGCTGCCCCTAAATCAGGGACTACGCCGTTTTCAACCAAGAGGTCGTAGAAAGGTTTCCGCGGCTCAGCATCAAATGCGGAGTGATGCCACGGTTTCACCAATAAATCCATCGGTGCCTTACCTTCAGCCTGTCCTTCCGTTACCAACGACGGATCCACTGCAATCAGGATTTTGGCGATCTCTATCCGATTGCACCCTGCAGCAATTGCGAGCAGGCTTATGCCGCGCCACGTCCTCGATTTGTCAAAACGTTGTTTAAGCACCTCTGGGTTGTTACGGATAGATGTCTCAACGTGTTCACGGTCACCCATAAGAACCGCCGCAACGACATTCGTTGCCGCCCCGCGTTCTCGGAAGAGACCATAGAGTTGCCGTATCGGTCCGTACCATCGCTCTTTGCAGAAATTTATCAGTCCTCTCGAGGCGAGTGCTTCGATAGGCGTTCGTCCATCCTCACTCCTCGCAGACACAAGCGAAGGATCATCAGTTAGCAGTTCCGCTACCTGTTGAACATCTGCCTGCGTCGGATCAGCCGTGTAGAGTATCTGGAACAAGAGGTCTTTCGGTGGTATGTTTTCTACATCTTGTTCCTGATGTAGGACCGCTGTCTTCAACCGCGTCCAACTTACGAACCCATATTCGCGAGCAATAACGAGTTGAGCGTCTTGCAGACCGAAAGCAGTACTTTGAATCTCCACATCGGTAGCATCAGAAAATTTTGGGAAAAACGAACGAATGCGTTGAAACGCATCCGGAGAGCCTTCTTTATGGGCCTTAAGCAGCTCCTTCGCTTGGGACTTAAGGTGTTCAAGACTCGGATTGGCGGGCAATTGTTTATGTAGCATCAGAATCTCCTCTCGTCGCACCTGTCGTCCGCATTTACAGGCAAAGAAAGAAGATTACAGTGATTGAAAAGAAAACAAGGCAGGTTAAACCCTTCCCGCGGACTGGAGGCATCCTTGCGAACCTAAGAATAGGATACCACAAGCACCAATGATTTGTCAAATTAAAGTGTGCACGTGCATTAGCAACTCTATGGAACTTCCCAAATTACAGAATTCTGAGTCGGTCTTGCCCGATAAGAATCGTCAGAGTCTATTTTGAAATCAATTAATCGGACAAAAGTCCCTTGGTTCAATTCTTCTAAATTCCCAAATTCATCGGCTGATAGATTTGAAATCTGCCACTCCTGCGAACTCCCATCCGATTTTTCAGATATAATTACCATAGAACCTTTTCCACTTTTACCGGTTGTAACCTTTAAAACTTGACCACTCAAACATCCATACTCATCTGTTCCTGGACTTGGTTGTGGATTCTCTCTCCAAAAGGTGCTGCAAGTTCCTTTAAATTCACAAAATCTACAATTGTCAATGGAATACTGAGCCAGCCCCGAAGGTGGTACTCCTGCCTCAATGTTCGCGTTAAATTCTTCCTTTAAAGTTTGTGCTTCTTTTAAAACAATTTCCGCTTTTGTCGGATCAATAGATATAGGAATTACGTCCGTATTCAGCAATCTGATTTCACCACCTACAGGCCATTCTTCAAATTCCTCCTTCACAATTGAAGCGTAGAAGAGAATCTGCTGTCGCCACGATTCAATTTTCCCTTCTCGGTCTTCCAAATCATCAGGGAGCTCGCCACTCTTATAATCAATAATTACAAGACCATTTTCTCTACGGAGAATGAGATCGGGTTTACCAGTAAATCCGTCTGTAATACTACTGAATTTACGTTCGCTTGCAACAACCTGCGTTTCATATGTCCCACGCTTTGACGCGATTTCTTCACATCTGCGAAGAGTCCGCTCTCGCGACAGGAAATATCTTTTCCATTTTGTAATTGGCAACAAACACCTATCAAGCAGTGAAGCCTGCAATTCCTTTTCCATTTCAACTACAGTCTTATCCCACATTGTTTCTGCTTGCGTTCGTAAATTTTCACTCTCACTATTTATTTTACGTGCTTTTTCTAAGACGCGGTGTACAATTGTGCCTAACAATGCTGCTGTAGAACTTCTGGTCGTTTGTTGTGCTTTTGCTTGACGAAGCCCAGCACGCAATGGACACTGTTTTAAGGTAGCAAGCATTGTCGGAGAAAGTTTCGTGATGGGTTGAAGTTTTGGGAGTGGTTGAAGATTCATATCACTATCCCTCCATAAGTTTATTCATCACGATACTTACCCTTCGAATAGCATCAAAAATGTTGATGTACTCCACCTTAAATCCGATTTCGTCAAAATCCACAATAGCGGATGTAATATGCGGTCCTGCCAAATCTCCAATTGATGCAAGCGGATGATGTAAAATAAATGCTTTCTCTTGTGCTTTTACCTCAAAAATAGGGACTCCATTTCGATCCTTACGCTCAAGCCCAGGAAGAAGTTCCATGAGACTTTTCTCCACCCGATTGACAAGAGAGGACCAATAGTCTATTTGAAGGGCCATCTGGTAGTCTTTTTCAAGGCAGAGCCTCGCCACATCTAATCCCAGCCGCCAATCCAGAAACGGGTGATAGGCCATATTTGAGTAATCACGCATGCATCCTTGGTTATAGCAGGATGAATCGCAATCTCCACTATGGGCAATCAGTTTCTTAGCAAAATCCTTATCGGGGTTAATCATATCGCTTAGGAATGAAAGCAGTCGGAGTTCACCTTTAGCATCAAATTCGCCCAAATGACGACAGTACCCCGCTCCATTTGCTAATGCGTCAGCGATAAATACTTGTTGTTTATGATTTCCATTCTCTTCCACAGGGCGAATCTCGACACGTAATTCGTTAGAAGACACATCCAATTGATTCGCTGCAAACTGGCGAAAGAGAAAACCAAAGGAATAAAGCGCAGCTCGCCAGTACTCTCCACTCTGATCAAGTAGCGTGCCTTCTGGAATTTCGTCAACCTCAATTAAAAGAATATCAGTCGTTGTAGAAGCATAAAGGGCTACCTTCTGTGTAGGACCAATTAAGTCACTGCTTTCATTGAAATGGTATCTATCATTTTTTACTGCCAATTCACGGCAGATTTCGGGAGACACGAGTGCTTCACTATCCCGCTGCCTACGCAACTCAAATAGTCGGTCACTATTAGTATTGATTGAAAGCAGCTGTAGTTTACTCTCTATTCCCCAGCGGCAATTGCGTTGTGTTTTCAAGTCAGCAGGAGCATCAGAAGGAAGGCGTGAATAGGTTGATCGTGGTGACCAACTGAAATACTCATGGGCATCGTCTGGCATGAAATTAGTCAAAAAACCTTTAGGTTCAATCCCTTCAATCAACCTAAAAGTATCATATCCGCAAATTTGACAATTATCATCGTTTTCAACAGAGTCAGTGAAAACTGCTTTGCAACTATCGCAGAATCCTATTAACTGCTTACGTCCAACATTACTTTCAGAAACTAAACGTCCACGTTCCGGTTTGTAGGATACGACTCCTATGGAAGTATGGATTTTTTTATCTTTAACAGTTTCTGAACCAGGAGCAAATTGGCTAATAGCAATTTCGATGTCGCGGTCAACAACACCTGAGGTTGGGGGCCAATTGGTGAGCCGTGGTTGACGATGATGCAACAGACGAACTCCTGTAGGAAAGCCAAACATTGGCAGCAACCCAGATTCCGCGAGAGCTTGGCTTAAATCATCATCCTCAAATAGATGTTGGCTAACTTTAGCATCAATTTCATTTACCAAACTATTGATAACCCAAGATGTCAGTTGATCAATTTGACTCACTATCTCGCTCTCTGTTTGTGCAGCGAGTACTTGTACAATCTGATCTATTTTTTCCTGATGGGCTTCAATCCACTCCAAAAGCTGGTTTCGATTCGTCTGCCAATCAGAAATTTTTCCAAATTCACCGTGAACATTCTTTTCATTTGTAGTCTCGTTGGATGATTTAGGGAAGGCATGAAATAAAACTTCTTTTGCCAAAACCCGTCTAATAATGTCTAAACTCCGCATATCAAGATATGGTGGTGGTGTCGCAGCGTTCGTAATTTCGTCAGTATGAGTGAAATAATGATCATCATGAGTCCGTAGACGGCAGAGCGTCAAAGCATAAGCGACTGGTGCCCCGCGCCTTCCAGCACGTCCAACACGTTGTTGATAATTAAAACGTTGTGGTGGAACATTACCCATCAACACCATTGAAAGTGAACCGATATCAACGCCGGCTTCCATTGTTGTTGTCACACTGAGAAGATCAATTTCGTCTGTTCGCTGATTCTCATCTTCAAGGATAACACCTTGAAACCATCTCTGACGGTGTGGACGTTCTTCAGCATTAGTCTGTGCGGTCAACTCTTCGCAACGAAAACGGTATGGTCGAATTCCAAGTCCATCTGGGGAAGCCTGATAGGCATAGTAACCTCCATATTGCTCCAATTTATCGGTTTTACCACTGATCTCCTCTAATTTACCAAGACATTTTGTGTTTGTACAAATTCCACTTGCCTTGTAAAGGTGCTTACGTTTGCACTTGGAACACCGGAAGATTGTATCACCATCTGGTAAATGGAGATTCAAATTTTCAACGCGGATAAGATAACCATCAAAACTGCTTGAAGATTCAACTTGTTCGCCAACCGCTTCTGTAAGTTCACCTAAAGAGCACCCAATCCGTTTTGCTGAACTTAAAAGATAATCTTCTATGAATTCTGGCATACCTATTTGTTCATCATGGGGACGGTAAATTGTAGTATGTCTTCGTTCACCGAGAATTCGAGTAACCGCGGTCATGATTTCAGCAGAATTAGTCTCTTTAATTGACCATTTGTCAGAAACTATTTGGGGTTCACACCAAGCTAACCCCAACCCTTCTAAGCCCATGTCCCTCCGCGCGAACAAGATTCCCTCAGTAATAACTTTTTTAAATTCAGATTCAATATTCCCTAATAATATCTCTTGGTGCCGTTCTAATAGAGTTAGAGGGCGTAGCTTAACAGAATTCTCATGCCAGTCGCACACCTTCTCCCATTTATGTGCTATCCACTGATCATCTCCGGTCATTTCCCAAGAGGTGTCAACCTTATTGCCATAACCTCCAGGATTCATGCCAAGTTGAATAAACTCATTAAAACAATCCGTTTGGAGCGCAGTAAATGGGTAGTTCTTACTCAGTGCAGCAAGTCGATTTTCCTGATCTGGCGTTAAAGGTTGCTGAGCGTAAAGGTCCATGAATATGGAAGTTTCATTTGGGTACTTTTGGATAAGACTCTGAATTGCTATAGATGCTTCTTTTAAATTCACTCGTCCATTTTGCAAATCATACAGGATTGAGAATTCAGAATCTTCTGACTGTCCTTTCAATGCATCAACAGTGATAAGTCGAATCATATCCTTATAGTGATCCCATTGGAGACCGGTCGCATACTTAGCTGCATCTTGACGACTATCGGAGAAAATAATAGTTTTTCGAGCGGCTTGCGATTTGATAGTCGCCTGCAGGGTTTGCGTGAGAATTTGAAGAACTTTTTGCAAACCAGTTTCCATTTTGTAAATAGGTGAATATGCTTGCTCCTTACTATTGATAAGCACCTTTGTCTTTGAGAAATCCCACGCGTCTCCACAATTTGGACAATACTTAGGTATTTCTGAGCACCAATCTTCTGGTTTATCAATCTTATAAAAATAACCGTTATAATCTGCAGAATCAGGAATAAGCGTTCCATCTGCCGGCTTGAATTGTGCGGGTGACCACCGTCTTGTAACCTTGTTTTTATCCCATGACCGTCGTGGTTCAGGTGTTCCTGTCCTCGGCCAGAAAACAGCATAAGTTTCGTAGTTTCTGTCTCGGACACCTTTCTCGGGTAATTCATCCAACTTTTGATAGTCGCCACTAAGATACCAGCCAAGAGCATTTGTTGAATGTTGGTACTTATAACCACCGAAAAAGAGATCACCACATGTTTGACACACTAATAGATCTAATACTCGTGAGCCACACTCATCACATAAGACTCGCCGATTTGTGAACAATTTTCCAATATGAAAACCATGAGTATTATTTTGACAATTTGGGTTACTACACGCCCACAATCCCTCAAAATTCTTAAAAAAGTAATGGACGCGAAGAGGCAACAAAGCTAGATCTGTTTTCAAATCCTTCTGCCGAATCAGATATTGAATTAAACCACGGATAGCTCCTTCAGAGATCAGTATAGGACTAATCTTATTCGCAGCTTCAAGCATTTCTCCGGTTGTTGAAGCGTGTAGTTTTCCACCATGATTGCAAAGCTGTACTACAGCAGACCGAAGGTCAAGTTCATCTCGAACTTTATCCAATTGTGTGGATTTTTTTTCTCTATCTGCATTAAAGGCTTCAAACTGTTTAGCATATCGCAGGCATTTCCGGAGTTCGGCACTCTGATCAGGTTGGGAAGGGGAACTAATAATCTTAAAAACTTTATCCCGAGCGAAAAATTGACGAAGATACTTATTTCCTCCATCATCTTCATCCCCTTCAAGTGAGGCACTTGATGCAATAATACGCAGTTTCGGAGAATCCGGTTCAAGGTTGAGGCGATTAAACAGGGTCCGAAGTAAATAGGCAACCTCGGAACCTGCTGTCCCGCGATAAGAATGCAGTTCATCAACAATAAGGTGAAAAACGCTATTCTCTTTTTCCAACCACTCTTTGGTTTTTTCAAAGATAGGCTGTTCTAAGTCGCGGGTGAGCATGATATTTAGCATGGAATAGTTTGTGATTAGAATATCAGGCGGATGGTCTTGCATGTCCCAACGCGACCACATTTCAGCCGTATCAGCGTCTGTGGAAGGAAAGAAATAGCGTTCTTCCTCTGAATCACTAACTTTTTCAGATTGTCTGCGTAACTCCTCAAGTTGTTTTCGGAGTCTTGAAAGTTTATTAGAATTTTCTTTACCAGAAACCGGTGTTAGACCTGTATAACGACCAAAGTAAAACCGGTTATTGCCCCGATTGTCGTAGAGCCACTGACGTGCTTCAGGACTGTCACAGGCTCGCCGCAGCCTCATTAATTGATCTTCAACAAGAGCATTTAGAGGATATAAAATCAGGGCACGAATAGCAGCTGGACGGTCTTCACCTTCGCGCTGTGGAAGACGCACACCTTTCGTTCGTTGCAGCTCACGCCACCACGGATGGTTAGGATTCCGGCCTCCGTAACAGTTCCAGTTTTGGGATTCCTTAACAAGGTAACTAAAAATTGGGAGTAAAAAGCACTCAGTCTTTCCTGAACCTGTACCAGTCGTGACAACCACATCTTTTTCGTCGATTACCGATGCCTTTATCGCTTCCGCTTGATGTTGATAGAGGGTTCTATTTTTTGGGGCAAGTCCTTTCTCACCGCCTTGTGCGAGAAAATCACCAACATCTGGAATCAACTGCAAATCTTGACTTAATTCTGATAAAGTCTTTCTTGAAGAAGGATAAGGAAAAATCGGTTCAAAACGCGGCTCTTGGAAAAGTAATCCATTTTCCCGTAGCAACTTGTCCCGCTCTTCTTCTAGCACCTCACTATTAAAGCCCATAATCGTCTGTATGTAGCGGATGTAGGAATCACAAAGCAATTCGTAAGTTTCAAAAGGATCTGACATCAAATAACCTCCCAATCCTGATAAAGTGATTTAGCCAATCTGTATGCCACCCCAACCGGCACGTCGGAATAGCAAACAAAATTGCCTATTAATTTCGGTGGATGGCCTGAACAGAGCGTTGCACACCGCTCTACAATTAGCGGCACATGCAAGTCCCTCCTGACACGCCATGTTTGAGATTTTTTTTTGTAAGAAATAAGTCCAGTTTTTCTACCAAAAAGAGAAAGAGTGAGCCATTCTCCCCAATCACGTGGGACCCTCCGTTGAGAGGTGCCAAATTTCAAAATGTAAATGTCAGGTCCATATTGAGGAATTTCATACAGCCCATCGCTACGCGGTAAATTGCTATCCATCTTATCGTACTTCAAAGTATCAAGATTAAATTTGCTAAATGAGTCTGAAAATCCAGCTTCGCTTTGCGGAAAATGAGTATACTTTGGACTTGGCAACACACTTGACAGTTTCGCAGAAAATGCAAGGCTGATGTGAATACCCAAACTTTCAACTTCAGCAAAAGAATTTTCTGTCAATTCGCCTAACACAATAGTTGTTGGAGCATATCGTTCTGAAGTGACTTCAAAATTCACTCCGATATCAGAAACACACTTTTTGAGATTCATAAGAAAGTCAGGTGTTCGACTTCCAACGAGAACATAGCGGTCTTTTATCGCTGTTTCAACTAAAGCAGCATGGGCAATTATGACACGAGATAATTTCATCGGATCAAAATCAAGATGTCCTAACCGAGCAAGTGGATTAAGATAGATAGATGAATATTCAGGACGTGACTGATTGGTTGTCAATCGATCAATTGCCCCCTTGAACTTTTCCCAACTTAACTCACCTTCATGTGATAAATAATAAAGGAGTTTATCAAATACGTTGCTTTGCATTTTGTTTATTCATCCGACTCGCGTGCAGCCTGTAATCCAGTTTGAAAATGAGGTAAGTCTTGATTTTTCTCATTAACCAGATTTTGGATTACATCAATCAACCCGCGTCGATTTCCAATCCACGGTAAGAAGCGTATAGTCAATGCCCAATCAAGAGCACGGGTTGGTGCCAGAATTTCATACGAAAGTCGTAAGTAATGTCGAATTTCTGGAAGAAATTCCATGGGAATTTGTATGCCTTTGTCCACAATTTCCGATTCAAGTTGAGTCAAGAACTCAAACTGCTTTTCAAGAAGCGAATCTGCATCAGGATTCGGACAACACCAATTTTCCCACTCAGATAGCGTAAGAACAATTTTTGAATCTTGTAGATTTACTGACTTAATCGGTTGCCGATTATCCGGTTCAGGCAAGCGTGCTACCCGTTCGTAAAAATCCCCATTCGTCTCACAGCGGTTTGTACCAGAACAACGAATGAGAAACAATATAATGCCACCTTTACAAAGCTGACCAATCCAATTTAGAAAACTTGGCAGGTAACTTTCTGGAAAGGATCGATCACAATTGAGAAAATAGATCATCCAAGGCATATCACCCAATTCAAGCATTTTCCCAATTGAAACTTCAAGGTCAGATCGTTCTAACGTTTCTTTAAAGCACTCTTCAGCAAACAGATCAGGAAACCAATCTCGCGATCCTAACCAACCCATCTCTACATTAATTGTTGTCAAGTACAAATGATTGCAGCACATTACGCGCCACACTCTCATTAACCTCGCATCAGCAATCTCAAGGGCCGGAAAAGCTTTCATAGCAACATGAATAGCTTTCACAGTATCTTCAGAATCCGTCACACCAAATTGTCGTAGGTTGGACCTAAAATCCAATAGGTAATGATTTTCATCTAAGTAACGCTCATTTTTTGCTTGTAATTTGGTCTTATAGTGTTTCCCAATCTGCTCAGCTTGAATAGCGATTCTTGGTCCATCACGCCTTTGCGATCTAATTTCGTCAATTGTGCTTTCTATTGCAGCATCCAACTGCTTCTCAAACGTATCCAATCGCTTCTCAAAAAATCTAATTTTATCCAACATCTGCTGTGCTAAAGGTCTTGTTTGCATAACTACCTACCTATATGTTCACGAAGTTCCACGTAAGACAAAGCTATCTCGTGGTAAATATTTAATTTTTTCTCAACAAGTGCTCGGAGAGCAACATTCTGGTCTAAGTACTCAAGTGCCTCGTTGAGCCACTCTGGTGCAGCAGGCTTTCCCTGTTTGAAATCAATTGCCACTTGCACGATGGAAGATATTACATTTGCAGGAACTTTGAAAGATGGTTCAGGCGGTGGAGGTTCGGGTGGTATTTCTTCCATATCCTTCCAAGATACCTCAGGGATATCTGTTCCAAAAAACTTCACACCAGCGAACCATAATCCGAACTTTCCTGAAACTTCTTCAATCTTTTTTATACAGTAAGTTGGTATTGCTGTTTGATCTTGGGATATAGTGGCGAGTAAGGTTTGGTCGTGATGTTCTAACGAACGCTCTGGAGATATAACCCTTAATTCCCTTGTTTGCCTCCCGTAGGTAAGCAGATAAAATCCGGGGTCCAGTGCGTTATCCAGTGCGACAAGTCGGTCTTCTCCAACCGAAAAAGCCTGATCGTCAATCCACAAAGGCTCCTGATCTGAAAGGCCAAGATCAGGAACAAAAATGGTCGGAAGGCAGATATCAAGGTAAGCTCTGCGATCATTGTGATCTCTGACTGATAGCCCGCCAATAAGACTTATTCGCTCACCCGAAACGACAGAAAACCTCCAGAGATTTTGATCCGAAAAAGTTTCGGATTCAATAGGTTTAACTGGCAGATACAACCAATCATTTGCTTTTCCATCAACATAAATAGCATTCGGTTTTTCAATTTCCTGTCCACATATCTTTTTTAAACAATCCATGACTTGGGCAGCAAACCGTTCATGGAACACTACTAAATGGTCCTCATATAATTGCATGTTGCGTTGAGAGAACCAACCTTCACCACGTTCAGTTTCCTCTCGAAAAACCCATATATCCGAAGAACCCAAAGTGTAAATTATTGGATTGGTCTCATCAGTTCGCAATTGCAAGCGGTTTGACAAATTCCAAAACGCTCCTTTCTTATCCGTAACTGGTCGAAACCATTTTTCCGAATTAAGCGTTTGCAAACGCTTAACCTCTAACGGGTTAATTCTACAGTCAATTTCATCTCTCCCGCGTCTTGGAAACCAATAGCGAATTCCTACGTTGTCAAATATGTTAAATCGGAATTCAACGTTGATTGGAGCAGTTGCTTGTCTGGCACTATGAGTTGGTTCAGGTGGAATTTCACCATCCCAGTGTTGTAGTAGCGATTTAACTTGGCCGAGAATTGACTTCTTGTAAAATGGATTGGACAGATAACGCCTGATTTTTCCAGCGAAAGCAGACGAATGAGCCCAATAGTCAAGTGCTTCTTCGAGCCGATCATCAGGAAAATCCGAAAATGGTGTTAGATTATAACGGTGAAAAAGTTGATACACAGAGCGTCGATCATGTTTACTAACCAAGGATTGTGAGATTGGGTACCAAACATATCTGTAGTTTGAAGCCCCTTCGGTCAGATAGAGATCAGTATCATACTCATAACTTGCCCACTTCTGAAGATATTTCCAGCATTTCTCAATTTGCCATAGATGAATTCCTTTCGGACAGCCTCTATACGGCTTATCAAAAAGGAGCTTATTCAGTTGAACGTAATAATTTGTTTGGGATGCTTCGTCAGATTTTTCCATTTCGCTCGCGGCCAGGACTGTTAAAGCGAGGAAAGCAGCTTGGGGAGGATCTTTCTGTGAAGAGTATGTCCACGAATCGGGATCGGTTGGATTAATTTGAGAAAGTGTAACTTGTTCAAAACCAGCAACAATCACTTTATTCCTGACAGCAACTTTTAAACTCTCTACAGCATCAGCAGCATTTGTCATTCTGAAGTTGAACTTCTCAGCAATTTCAAAAATTGTGTCAGTATCTGTTTGCAGAAAAACAATCTGACCTGGTTCACCATCTTCAAAGAAATGGGTGATGATTGCTTTGTTCCATTGTTCATACGTTACCATAATTATTTATTCTGCCTATCAAGTATACTACAAGGTTTGCGTCATGGAAAATGTTGCCCAATCTCAATTGTGATGTTATCATACCACAGATGTTAAAAATTTACCAACTTAAGATGCCTAAATGCCTAAAGGGTGTGTAAATATTTTGTCAAGAGTTAGAACTGAAGAGTTATCAGAAACAATAGATTGTATTTTTCGATATTTTTCTGTCAGAATCTCGGCTGACGCGGATTCTGCAGATTTCGGAATACCTCAACCATCAATATAACATTTTATCAATATAACGTGAGTTTGAGAATAAACCGTAGTCAACCGTTAACTGGTGGAGCCGATGTTTGATATTCGCTTCACACCGGGCCTCGCGACGCATAGCGAGGCAATTGACATATTTATTCAGTTATAATAGGTCAAATCCTATTTTTAGTCAAACAAAAATTAAAAAAAAACTATATCTAACTATAAATTAGAGGATACTTTCAGGGAAAAAAAGCAAATTATAGCCATAAAAATCGCTAATTTTGCTTGAAAATACTTTTGGGGCTAAGGGGTTGGTTAGAGAAATGTGGTAATTTCATTATACCAAAGGGTTCTCTGTATACAAAAATTTTCAATTATTTATCAAACTCACGTTGATACACATTCTGAAGAAACACCCAAGCAAAAACCCCGCAAATGCTAAAATCCAAAGCGAAGAAGGCTGCGCTTATTAGTACCTGAGATTCTTTTTCTCCGAGTTCCGCTCCCGTGAAGGCTCAAAGGAAATAGAGAAAACGATTGAGGATTCAATCGGAAACAGTCCCGAATCGTCCAAACTTTAGTGCTGCTTAAGACAAATCTGTATAAATTTAGAGACACTTTGCGCCATGTTCCGAAGAACAAACGCCTACCAATCAAGATCATATAATCCGCGGCATCCGTGTAATCCGCGATTCAGACAAACAGCAGTACAAACACTCTATAGCAAACCTCTTCAATCCGCGGCATCCGTAATAATCCGCGATGTGCGGCGTACTCGCCCAAATGCAACGGGCATCCAGACTTAAAAATCCGTGTCACCCGTGCTTCAAACGACTGTTTTTGTGAAAGCGAGATTCGGATGTGCGAAGTCAATAATCCGCGAAATCCGCGAAATCCGCGAAAATCCGCGATTCTGACAACAAAGAACCTCGAACATACAATATAACCCTAACACCAAAACACAAACCAATACGAAGACTTACACTTGAAAATGAGATTGATAATCTGGTATATGAATTGTATAATTTAACACCAGCAGAGATTGTGATTGTGGAGGGGAGTGTCTGAATCGCGGACTACTCAGATTACGCAGACTAACGCGGAGCAGACTAACGCGGATTTTAAAAGCATCGCATCAGCATAACCTACGGGCGCGTCAACTTACTATATGAGCAAACATCAAAATACAACTTGATGATACCAAAGTCAATAATCCGCGAAATCCGTGAAATCCGCGAAAATCCGCGATTCTGACTTAAAAAAAGTAATCCGTGAAACCCGCGATTCAGAAATATAAAAGGATACCCCAAATAATGCACAACAACCTCAAACATAAGGACACAACCCAAAAGATCATAGGAGCAGCATTTGAGGTCCACAAGTATTTAGGGAACGGTTTCCAAGAAGTAATTTATCAACGCGCTTTGGCAATTGAGATGAGAAAAGTCGATTTAGAGTTCGCACGTGAAATTGAGCAGGATATTTTCTATAAAGACTTTCCGAAACCTATCGGGACGCGTAGGGCAGATTTCATAGTAGCAGGAAAAGTGTTAGTAGAATTAAAGGCTATCACAGAATTAGAAGATGTACACGAAGCACAACTCCTAAATTATTTGAAAGCCTATCGCTTGGAAGTCGGTTTATTAATCAATTTCGGGGAGAAAAGTTTAAAATACAAAAGACTGATTCTATCACAACCCAACCGCAGAATACACAATTGAGGCTTCTTCTGTGAAAGCAAAGTTCAGATACGAGAAGTCAATAATCAGCGAAATCCGTGGTTCAGACAATAATCCGCGGCATCTGCATAATCCGTGTCATCCGAGATTCTGAAAGAGGCGCAATGAATTGCGCTACTACAAACAGGAGCATTCTTAAAATCCGCGAAATCCGTGAAATCCGCGATTCAGACTTAAAAATCCGTGTCATCCGAGATTCAGACAATTATCCCTGGGCAAAAACCAAAACATCATAACCCTGTCCGCTGTATGTGAACTGATTCTTGAGTCGCCCTTCGCAGGTAAAACCCAACGCTTCTAAAACCGATGCCTTCTTCTCAGCACCGCTGTCAACATAACACTGCACCTTCGCATCAGGGCACCTCACCGCTGAAAGCAACGCCGGAACACTGTCCGCAAAATTCGGATGAAAGAAGAGATCCAACACCGCAGTTGCCGGTCGCCAACGCGTATCACGGTTAACAGTTGCCCAACCGACGATTGCACCACCCGACGAAATGAGCAACTTCGCGTCGTCATAACTATCTGCTGTCTCCAAAGTGTGCTTGAAACTCAGAAAACCGCCTTCAAGATTCGTCGGACCGTATACATTCCACGCCAAACTCCGCAGCGCATCCCACCCAACGATACCTGATAATGCCGTGACTTTCGGCCAGTCGTGCCACTCAACGGATTTCGGATGTGCAGACGCAGCCGCGAAGTAGCGTTCCTCAAAATCTTCGTGGACGTGGTATCTCATGAAACCGGATTCCGAAAATACGCTCTCAAATCCAAAACTGTGATAGATATAATACGGATGGCTATTGTATCCAGTGCCGAGGTAGAGGGCGCGCCCCTCGCGCTGCCGAAAATCCTCCATCTGATATGCCATCACGCCTTTACACGCACCTTTCCGCCGCTGCTCAGGACGCGTAAAAACATGCCCTAAAATACCGACCCCTTCATATTCAACCGTCATGATATTGGTAACCACGTGACCGTCGAGTTTACCGACATAGAAACGCGTCTCTAACGCATCCAGCACCTCTGTAACACACCGTTCAATATGCCACTTATAGTTGCCCGGTTTATGCCCAAGGAATCGCTTCACCTCTTCGGCATGACGTTCATCCGGTGCAGTGATTACACCGACTTCCATTCGCTCTTTTGTCTTGAGTACTACGTCCCCAAGTTTATCGTACATAGTTATCTCCATTAGATCGGTTTTTAGAAAAATAAAATTGGCAAACACCCAGAAAATATGGTATACTTAAAAAGGCTTGATGTCAAGCCTTGAATGCTTGTATTGCTGAGCGTGCTGTGGAGGCGCGTGCAAAGTTGATATGGAGGGACCATGGAAATAGAGCAGACACTGGTTTTGATCAAACCGGATGGCGTTCAACGTGGGTTAGTCGGTGAAATTATTGCCCGCTATGAACGCAGAGGACTCAAGATCGCTGCGATGAAGCTGCTGCAGTTACCGCGCGTCACAGCAGAAGCACTCTACGCTGAACATCACGGGAAATCATTTTACGATGTACTCATCGAATTCATGACATCGGCACCCATTATTGCTTTGGCTATCGAAGGACGGAACGCGATAGAACTGGTCCGTATCCTTAACGGAGAGACCGACCCAAGCAAATCTCAACCCGGAAGCATCCGAGGCGATTTCTCTGTTGATATAACGCATAATGTCGTACACGCATCCGACTCTCGGCGAAATGCGCAGCGCGAACTGGATATCGTGTTCGCAGCCGACGAGCGTTATGAATATAACCGGGCAGATGAAGGCACCCTTCATGTTACAACGGTATAACCCAGACGCAACCAATTGCGTCTGTTATTTGATAAACACGACTACCGAGAATCTCAGCCGAGAATTCTCTCATAAAATCTCAACACAGATGGAGGTCAAAAAATTGAAATTTGCTAATATGTGTGCGTTAATCGCCATGCTGATCGTAGGATTGGCTTTCAGCGTTTATGCCGGCAAAGAGGATTGTGAAAATCTTGATGGCGATGGCGCGAAACCTATTAAAGAAGTCGGTAAAGAAGATGACGGTAAACAGAACGACTATGATGAGGTCGTCGAAGAAGATGACCGGAAAGGTGTCACTTATCTCTCCTTCATTGGCGGTAGCCAACCCAAACCAAACGGTTGTGGACTTTCCCCAAAGAACCCCGAAGCAGAATGGACGGGTTGGGGCGGTCCCATAGATACAGACAACGCCACGATCGGTGAAGGTGGCGGCACCCGGAACCATATCGTCATCGGCGGTATCTACTTTGAGCGTGGCATCGGAAGCCACTCTGTCGCTACAGTTGTTTACGATCTAAGCGGCGACAATTACCTCAAATTTGAAGGCTACGTCGGTATGTCCGACGAAAAAGATCCCGCAGAATGTGGCCACGGCGGCAGCGGTGAGTTCACCTTCAGTCTTGACGGAAAACAGGCTTTCAAATCTGAAGTACTTCAAGGCACTGACGGCGGAAAGAACGTTGATGCCGTCAAAGTGGAATTCGATATCCCCGCCACAGCGAAGGAACTCGAAATCGTCATGGGAAATGGCGGCGACGGTGCCGGCTGCGACCACTCCGCAATCGGTGATGCCAAACTCCTTAACGCACAAGCACTCGCCGTTGAGCCTGCCAATAAACTTCCTACTATCTGGGGACACCTCAAAGATAGTTATTAGACCTCGAAACTTGCCCTACACTTGAAGTAGATGTGAACGCTACCTGATTTAGATAAGTTGCCCCGTGTTTGTACGTGGAAAATTGTGTCTAAATCAGGTTTTTTGTTGCAATTTTTTGCGATTTATTTTATGATAGGTCTCAATTAAAGTAAATCCTAATACCGTAGCGTCTACCAAACACGCTTAAGGTAAATATTAGAGGGAAACACTATGAAAAAGTTTTTATTAATCCTCGGCGTGGTATGCTTCAGTCTCATTGCTGTCCATATCAGTACTGCTGAGATCGACCTCTCAACAGCCGTCGGTATATGGCTGTTTGATGAAGGCAAAGGGAACGCCGCTGCCGATCTTTCCGATGCAGGACACGATGGAGAACTCATCAAATCCCCTGAATGGGTAAAAGGTAAATTCGGCCAAGCCCTCAAATTCGATGGAAAAGCCAGCTGCGTCTCAACCCATGAAAAACTCTTGGACGGTCTCGAAGAGTTCACCATTCTCACTTGGGTCCAGACCGGGAAAGTCGCGGCGAACCGTATTGGGCTCGTTGGGCAGAATGACTCCCCAGAGTTCGGCTTCATTAACCCCCAATCCGTAAACCTCTGGACACCTACCGCCGGCGGAACGACGCGGCCTTGGGAACACAAACACGACAACGGTGAGTGGCATCACGTCGGGTGCGTCGCCACGACAGAGTACGTCCATACCTATATTGATGGTGAATACACCGAGAAAAAAGGGGGGTGGGCAAATCACGGCTCATCTAACTTTAACGTCAATATCGGTGGCTGTGGGGTTTGGGATCCAGCCGGCAACTTCTTTCCGGGAGCAATGGACGAAGTCGCTATCTTCCATTCCGCCTTGGAACAAGAAGATATTCAGGAACTGATGGAAAAAGGGTTTAAGAACTATTTAGCAGTCGATCCCAGAGAGAAACTCGGCTTAACCTGGGGACATATTAAGACAACCCACCCTTACAAATAACCCATAATCCCATTTTCTCAATGCGTGTAGGCGCGCTTGGAAAGCCTCTTAAGCGCGTCTATGCGTAACCCATCCGCTGATGTCCCCACACCGCACACATACCGGCACCTCTACTTTAATCCACGCAGTTCCTTGAGTTTGTCCAACGCAATCTGATTCCCCGGTTCCAATTCTAAAATCCGTTCAAAGGTCCCAATCGCCTCCGGAATACTTCCAAGTTCCTGATAAGCAACACCTAATGCACCGTACGCACGAACGTGCGTCGCCTCAATTGCGATAACCTTTTTAAACAGTGAGACGGCTTCGAGATAGTCCTTCTTCACCAGAGAAATTAAGCCGAGTCTATAAATGGCTTGCGCATCCGTTGCGTCATGCGTGATGACCTTTTTGTAGTGTGGCTCGGCTGCTGTATAACGCTGTTTTTTCCAATAGACACCCGCAAGATTACGATGCACCGACAGTTGAGATGGCACGAGTTCAAGTGCCGCCTGATAATGCCGAATCGCCTCTCCAAGTTGCCCCGTGTTCTCATACACTGTCGCAAGATTCGCGTGGACATTTGAGAAAAAAGTGTCGTAATCCGAAAGGTTCAACTGTCCCTGAGATTTGCTATCTGTTTTATTTTTTTTAAACTGAAGGGCCATTCGGCAGGCACGGATCGCTGCAGTGATCTGTCCGGTTTCATAATAGATCTGTCCCATATAGTTATAAGCCTGTGCTTTCAAATAGGCTATTTCGTCTACACTTCTCTCCTTCTGAATCTCCATATCCGTGTCGAGTAGCACAAGGAGGCGTTCTAATACGGCTAACGCTTCGGGGTGTCGTGCCGTATAAAGGAGTGAAACGCTATAGTCAAACCAGACCTTTATATCTTTCTGTGCGTCTGAGATAAGCGGCGCAAACTCAGCAACAGCGCTCGCATAGTCGCCTTCTGACATATAACGTCTGCCGCGTTCGGCATACAGCGATGCAGTGACACCCGCTTGCAGCACATCCCACCACAAAGGATCAGACAAATCACCGTATTGGCTTGGGGCGCGCGCGGCTTGCGCGTGCTGTTTTGCCGCCTGCTTATTTCCGAGTGCGATAGCAACCTGTGCCATCAGGGCATGTGCTTCACTTTGCCCAGGATTCAAGCGAAGTGCCTGTTCTAAATGCGTTCGCGCCAGTTCCACGTTTTGCCTTGCAAGCGCGATTTCGCCGAGCCAGAGTTCAGAAAATGGGTTGTCGGGTTGGAGACGTTTCGCGCGCACCAAATGCTGCTGTGCTTCATCGAACCGCCCCAAAATGCGGAGCGCGGAGGCAAGATAGAGATGCACAGGCGCGTAAGTCGCATCTAAAGTCAGGGCACGGGTGAGGTGTTTCACAGCGGTTTCGGGGTGACGCTGCTTCGTCAAACGTCCAAGGAAATATAGCCACTTGAATGTGTGAGGCGCGAGGCTGCTTGCTCGGCGATAACACGGTATCGCTGGCACCTCCCAACCGTGACTGAGATAGACGTGTCCCAAGTATCCCCAAGCCTCTGCATCATCAGGCGAATTCCGAACTGCATCTTGTGCAGTCCTAATTGCCTCCAAAAGCAGTTTTTCTTCAACCAAATCAAGGTCCGCAGGTTCCGGAATATCAATCTTACCCTCCGCAAAAGCAGCAGTACTGATTAGAATTAAGAAAAATAAGAGAATGGCTCTTTTCAAAAAGGCACCCCCTTCCCCTGATAGACCTTTACACGCCGATTCGCAGCCGTTCCGGGAAACTTTTCACGGCTTCCGTCTTGCCACCGCACCTCAATCGCCTGAATTTCGTCGATTGTTCCCAACCCGAAATGCACGCTCGATTCACTGCTGCTGAGATAACTTGTTCCGGACAACACGTACCCCGTCAAGGCACGTGATTCAGTCCGGAGTGTTACTCGCGCACCGAGCGCGTCTCGATTTTGCGTGATCGCTTGCACAAATAACCAATGATGCTGAGACGGCGGTGCATCGTTTCGGAAAACGCGAAGCCGATTATCAAGACTGCTCACCACCATATCAACGTCACCATCTCGGTCAATATCACCGAAAGCCATGCCACGGCTCACCTCAACACGTGCTGTAAAGTCGGGAGCACGTGAACTCACATCCCTGAAATGGGCTGATGGCTGATTGCTATTTTGAAAAAGCAGATTCGGTTCGGCATAAAAATTCCAGAATTCTCCAACGTCTGCCTCATCCAAGATCTCCCCGCGTTTCACCCTACCATTGACGAGCGCGATGTCAAGATAGGCATCGTTATCAAAATCAAGAAAACCACATCCAAAGCCTGTAAAAGGTAAATCGCGTCCGACGAACCCCGCTATTTCAGTCATGTCAGTAAATACAAAATGGTTAGAGGCGATATAAAGCGTATTGGTCTCGCCAGATAAATGTGTCGCAAACAGGTCAGGCAGCATATCATCGTTGACATCCCCGACAGCGATACCCATGCTGCCTTCGGGTTGACCGTAAGCGTTAAATGCAAGCCCATGCAATATAGCTTCCTCAACAAAAGTGCCGTCGGTCTGATTCACCCAGAGATGGTTCGCCTCGCCGTCGTTGGCAACGAAAAAATCTGCCCAACCATCACCCGTCAGATCAAGGCACACCACGCCGAGGCCTCTGCCGGACATTGCAGCGATACCCGCCTGCTCGGTTACATCCGTGAAAGTGCCATTGCCGTCGTTTCGGAAGAGGCGATCCGTAGCAGCCTCGAAAACTTTCGGGTTGCAGTAATCCGGCACACCATGTTTACCGCGACAGACCGTCTCTGCGTCAAACTGCACATAGTTCGCTACATAGAGGTCAAGGTCGCCATCGCTGTCATAATCACCAAAAGTCGCAGACGTTCCCCAATCCTCATTTGAGATACCGACATCTTCCAATGCAAACGTGCCATCACCGCTGTTTCGATAGAAAACATCGGCACCGTAGTTCGTCACATAGACATCTACGTCGCCATCGTTATCGACATCCCCGATTGCGACACCTTGACCGTAGCCGTCGTGCCCGATGCCGGAGGTTTCCGTAACGTCAACAAAGGTTCCATCGGGTTGCTGTTGAAAAAGTCGGTTTGGGGCAGGGGCACCCACATCCGGAGGTGGAAACCGAATGTGCAGGACATCCAGCGCACCATCACTGTTATAATCAAAGAGTGCAACCCCGCTCCCAATGACTTCAGGCAGGGCATGTGTGCCTGCAGCCCAAGATGCCTCTGTCTGTGGAAAACCGAGTGCAGCGGTCACTTCTGTAAATAAGGGTGTATCTGTCTCCGCGTGTGCTGTCCACAGAAAGCCGATAACAACAGTGAGAATCAGAATAGATGGTTTTGTCAGCATCGTTATCCTAAACTTGCCGTCACTTACTACGCCAGAATCACAAACGTCAATCGCCGATGTGCTTCACGTAATGCTGCCTCTACTACCTCTGGTGTTTCAGCACGCGCGAAGATGAAACCGAGATACCGCGCCCCTTCCGGTAACGGCACAACCTCTCCACCGATAGGGATCGTGATGCTAACCTCTACAATCCCATCCACGTGATACGCAGCCGTTTTGCCACGGACTTCACCTAAGATGCCAGCCTTCGGGACCGGAATCATCATGACCCCTGCCGCCTGTTGTTCCCGCTGTAACGCCGCCACGGGTTGTCCAATCGCATGTCGGATAACCACCTCCTCCAGCGACATCCCCGTTCCAAACCGTAGCGTCCGGGAGCAGAGTCCACCAATCGTTCGCGCAGCAATTTCGATGAGATGCGCCCCGTCGGCGTTATAGCGCAATTCGGCGTGAACAGGTCCGTGCTGCAGTCCCAAAGCATCCGCAGCTTCCGCTGTAGCGTCATACAAGGCATCTTGGATATCTTCGGACAGACGGGAAGGCGTGATATACAGCGTCTCCTCAAAAAAAGGACCTTCGAGTGGATCTGGTTTATCAAAGAGCGCGAGCACCTTCAGTTCACCGTCCAAGAGAATCCCCTCCAGTGCTACCTCTATCCCCGGAATATAGTCCTCAACAAGCAAATATTGTGAGGCGTGTTCTTGGGAAGTTATCTCAGTGGCTTCCTGTAAAGCATGCAAGAGTTTCGTTGTCCGCTGAAAGGCTGCGACAAATTCAGCAGGCGTGTCCGCACGGATAACACCGCGACTTGCTGAGAGGGACAGCGGCTTAATAACACACGGGAAACTGACGGGTATATCCGTGCTGTAGGGGTTGGGTGCCCCAACCCCTACGATTTCAGCGGGGTCCTCAGAAATAGAAAAGCGTTGGTAAGCAGGCACCGATACCCCGTTTGCTGAGAGTGTGTCCCGTAAGCGGTATTTATCGCGTGTGGCTTTCGCCGAAGCTACTGGATTGTGTGGAAGCCCTAACGCCGCTGAAGCAGTCGTCGCAAGCAGCGTGGTATCATCATCAACACCGACGATTGCTGTGATAGGATATGTATCAGCAAATTCAAGGATTGTCTGTGTCGCAACAGTTGGCACGGCGATGTCCAGCACAAGCGATTGGCGCGGCGAAAGATCCGCTGTCGTCGCCGCCGCTTCTGATGCAACAACGACCTCCACATCGAGTTTTAGCGCAGCTTCAAGGAAGTCAGTCGCTCGATATGTACGTGTCGGAAGGAGCAGGAGGATACGCGGTTTTTCTAACGGTTGATGTTGCATTCAGAAATCTCCTGCTGCATTGTGGGAGTGGAAGAAAGTTTAAAAGTGCTTAAAGTGTACTAAAGTTGAAACTTCTCAACTTCTCAACTTTACGGACTTCTTTTAAGGTATGTCCCTAATTCGGACGGACACCTCGCAGTAACTTCTGATACGACGCATGCGCACTCTGTGGATCTTCCGCACCATCAAGGACACGACGCAAACATTGCACAAAGCCAATCGGGTCATCCTCACCGAAGATCGTACGTCCGAACAGGATCGCGCGTCCGCCGTTACTGGCAACGTTGTGTGCCAAGGCGAACGTGCTACGCGCGTTTTGACGAGGACCCCCCAATGCACCAATCACTAAGGTCGTGTCAAATTGGCACAATTCAGCCCAGACACCGGCGGTCGTATATGCGGTCTTAATAAAACGTGGACGTTGATGCTTCCGAAGGTAACTCATCGTCCGAACGATTGAATCGGCGACATACATACCCCGTTTTTCCTCATCCATCCCGGGGAGTTTAACGTTCGGTAAAAACACCTCTAAGAGGTGATCGAAGCCTTCAATCTCACCGACAACATGCGCGAATTGCACATACGCTTGTAGCATCCGCTCATCAGCGATAGGATCGTTGTTAAGCGTAATGGAGTACAATCCGAGATTAACCTTACATTCAAGTGCGGGACCGATGAGTGCCTCACAATAGCGTTGCATATCTTCTGGAAACACCGTCTGAAACGGCATCGACAAATTTGATGTGTAGACCCCGAACCGTGGGTTCCAGATGGCGGTTTCTGAGTTCATCCGGACGATTGGCGTAATCGGGGTGTTTTCAAACAGGTCTTCTTCAAGCGCAAGCGTTTCTGCATCGGCAGGGGTCATCAGGAGTCCATCTAACTGCCCATCAGCAACAAGGTCGCGTTGCAGTTGTAGAAACTCTGCGTGTGTACGATAGTGCGGTTTTGGATGCTGCACCTGTCCGAGGCCTTTAATCCCCGCGGACGCGAGTGGATCCGCAGCGAAAACCAGAATCGGGTTCTGTGCAAGCAGGTCTGTATCAGCAAGTTTCTCAAATATCCGGTTACCCATCTATAATTAATTCCTTTAGATTAGCCATCAGCCGTCAGCCATCAGCCATCAGCAAGAGAACTATGGTTTAACAAACATTCTCTTTGCTGATAGCCGAAAGCCGAAAGCCATTAAAGTGTATTCGTTGGATCAATATCTATCACAAATTCAATAGCCTTCGATTTAATTGTGGCGGGTGGATCGTCAATTAAATGCCTAAGGAGTTGCCCTATTTTTTCTGCCGTGGGACTTCGGAGCAAGAGATGCCACCGAAATTTCCCCTCAATTTTCGAGAGCGGTGCCGGTGCGGGACCAAGGATTTCTACCGCGGGGCCTTCAATATCAGCAATCCGTGAAGCGTGTTCTTGATCTGTCTGCCACATCTCAAGTCGGTCTCGCACGATATGGGCGGTATCAATGACCTCTTTTTCGTCTTTACCCCGCAGTAAAAGCACTGCGACACGCGAGAACGGCGGGTACCGTAACGCACCGCGCGCCTCAACCTCCTGCCTATAGAAACCGAGGTAGTCGTGCTGCTGCGCTGCAGCGATACAATAATGCTCCGGCATATACGTTTGGATGACGACTTTACCTTCAAGCTCAGCACGTCCGGAGCGTCCCGCGACCTGTGTTAACAGACTGAACGTCTGCTCACCCGCCCGGAAATCCGGTAGATTTAAAGCGGTATCCGCTGCGATAACCCCGACAAGTGTGACGTTCGGAAAGTCTAACCCCTTCGATACCATCTGTGTGCCTATCAGGATGTCAATTTCCTGTTGTTCAAACGCCTCTAAAATCTGCTGGTGTGCATTTTTTCGAGCCGTTGAATCCGTATCAAATCGCTGGACACTCGCCTTTGGAAACGCCTTGCGCACCTCCTGTTCAACAGCCTCTGTGCCTGCACCAAAAAAGCGGATCGCCTCACTGCTACACTGCGGACATGTAGCGTGTGTCGGACGTTTGCTACCACAATGGTGGCAGACAAGCTGCCGCGTTTCACGGTGATAGGTTAACGAAATAGAACAGTTGTCACAGCGTTCAACATAGCCACAGGTCCGGCAGAAAACATAAGTGGAGTGTCCACGCCGGTTAAGGAACAGAATAATTTGCTCTCGCCGGACAAGCCGCTCTTCAATAGAAATTCGGAGAATATCGGAGAAGATCGTGCGATTGCCCCTCTTCAATTCGGTGCGCATATCAACAACGTGGACATCGGGCATCTTTCTATCAAAAACACGGTTGGGTAAACTGAGGAGCCGATAACTTCCATTTCGCGCCTGATGGAAACTCTCAAGGGAGGGGGTCGCACTTCCAAGTAGGACAGGACAATTCGCTAGTTCACTCCGTTTCCGCGCCACTTCCCGGGCATGGTAACGCGGGGCGTTATCCGATTTATAGGAGTCCGAATGCTCCTCGTCTATAATCAGCATCCCGAGTTGCTTTACTGGGGCAAAGATCGCAGAACGCGGACCGATAACAATATCCGCTTCGCCTTTTTGGATGCGATGCCACTGGTCATAACGTTCACCATCACTCAACCGACTATGAAGCAACGCGACCCGTTCTCCGAAGCGACCGACAAACCGAGCAGCCGTTTGCGGGGTAAGCGAAATCTCTGGGACCAATACAATGACGGATTTTCCATTCTCAAGCACCTCCGCCATCGCCTGCATATAGACCTCTGTCTTTCCACTTCCGGTTACCCCGTGTAGCAGAAAAGTCGGCGGATGTTGAGGTCTGTTGAAGGAATCGGCGGTAAAAACGTCTCCTACAGTGTGTGATGCCAATGCGTTTTGAATTTCTGAGAACGCTGCCAACTGCGCCGAATTCAAACTGAGCGGCTGTGTCGGAGCAACCGGCTCAGTACTCAGCGGATTCCGCACCGTTTCCGCCTGTGTGATATGAATAAATCCGTGTCTTTCAAGGGTACGTAACAGTGAGACGCTGGCGTTCACCCGTTTCGCCAAGTCCGCTGTTGCCAAAGGCTCACCTGCATCAAGGAGCAGTTGGAGGATTTCCGCGCGTTTAGCATCACCGGCATGCCGGCGATTACCTGAACGCTCGGCGGAACCGTCTGAATTCCCGCGCTTGAGTTGCACAATTTCCGCCTCAATATCAGCAATCGGCAAGGCTAATTCCGCGACAGTGGTTTTTTGCGTGGAGGCTTTCGGTTTATGGGTAACAGTGGTCTCAACAACACCTTTTTCCCGGAGTCTCGCAACCCTTGAACGGACATCTTGATAACTCAAACCCGTCCGTCTGGCAAGCTGATTGAAGGAGAGTTCACCCGCTGCCTCTAAATAGGCAACAAGTTTCTTTTGAACGGTGCCGAGGGATCCTGAAAATCCAGGCACGAGTCGGACCTGTTCCTTTTTCTGGGTCCGTACAGCGGCTGGCACTGCAGAAAAGAGCGCGACACCCCACGAACAGATATAATAGTCCGCCATCCATTTCGTAAGCGTGAGCATCTCAGGAGAATACATCGGGGACGCATCAAGACAGTCAGAGACATTCTTGATAAGATTAGGCGCGAGGTCCGTTTCATCTATGCGTTCAACGACAACACCTTCCTGCTTCGTTCTGCGAAACGGTGCTAACACTCGAACCCCGGGTTGCAAATCCGCGTCTAACGCCGGTGGCACGCCGTAGGTAAATACCTGATCTACTGACAATGGAAAAGCAACGTTTGCATAACGCATATTTTTATAGTAAAATCTGATGTAGCATAGGCTGTTAGCCTGTGCCCTCCGCCAAAAATGCGAGCACCTTTTTTATATCTTCCCACACATCACGTTTAGCGTTTGGGTTTCTGAGAAGGTATGCAGGATGATAAGTCGGCATCACAACCGGCGGCTTTTTATGTGGAGGGACCTGCAATCCGTCAACCTTACATTCATGGAACTCGCCGCGGAGTTTTGTAATACCTACCTTTGTCCCAAGCATCATCTGTGCAGCAAAACTGCCTAACGCCACAATCACCTTCGGTTGTATCAATTCTATTTGGCGGACTAAATACGGACTACAGGTTTCGACCTCGTCCGATTCAGGATTTCTGTTGCCGGGCGGACGGCATTTAAGCACATTGGCGATATAGACATCCCCGCGCTTCAGTCTCATCCCTGACTCAATGATTTGCGTTAGCAATTGACCTGCCCTACCGACAAAAGGCTCACCTTGTCGATCCTCGTCAGCCCCGGGTGCCTCGCCGATGAACATGAGGTCTGCCCCCGTATTTCCAACCCCGAAAACGACACTATTCCGTGTCTCATGTAACGGACATTTCGTGCATGCCGCTGCATCTGTTGCCAACGCAGGCAGATCGAAATCCGCATAAGGCGACTGCTTTTGAGGCTCCTGTAACTCTGTTTCCATGAAGCCGAGTTGAAGTTGTTCTTCCATATATTCCCTCACGCTCGCAACCAGTTCAATGTATTCTTTTCTCAGGCTATTTCTATCCATTTTTAATAGTTGTTGGTTGTTAGTTATAAGTTGTTGGTTGTTGGTTATTAGTTAAGAAAGAAACCTCTTACCATTAACCATTAACCACTGAGTTGTTGGTTAAGAAAGAAACCTCTTTAACTTATAACTTATAACTACTCTACTAATTCCGCAGATCGTGAATGACGGACAGGCCATCGAACCAGGTGACGTACAAGAAAAACGCAATCATAAGGACAATGGTGACCTGTTGAACGATTTCTTGTGCTTTCCGAGGCATCGGCTTTCCACGGATTTTCTCAACGGCAAAGAATAGCAGATGCCCACCATCCGCAATCGGAATCGGTAACAGATTAACGATGCAGAGATTGATACTGATGAACCCGATGAAAAAGACAACGCTGCTCAAGCCGAGGCGATTAAACATGTTGCTCGTCGCAGTCGCAATACCGACGGGACCCGCGAGGTGTTTTGGTGACACATCTCCACCTATCAACTGTTGGAGCGTTCTGCCAACGGCTGTAAAAGTCAGCCATGTCGCTTCAACACCTTTCCCAAACGCTGTGAAAATACTATATTCCGGCAAAGGCGGCTTTTTTGAATCGAGCTGCATCCCGCTAAGAGAGGTCTGCCACATCAATCCGAACATGATATGTTCAGGATCTGCTTCTGAACTTTCCGTCTCGCCCGAAAGGGCTACTTGTTTCAGGCTACCTTGCCGCATCAATTCGATTTCAACCGGTTGGTTCGCCGCAATGAGTTGCGAGTGGAGTGTCGTTTCGTTTACGGTTTCTCCGTTAAGCGTAAGGAGTACATCTCCATCCTGAATGCCAGCGTCTTCAGCAATGCTCCCTTCTTGAACACTCGCTATCACACGCCAATCCACCGGCATTTCAAGGGTCCGTGTCTCGTCCGCACGGCGAATCCCAAGCACTAATGCCGCTCGATTTTCGTTGATGTTATTATAGAGAGCTTGACGTTTCTCACCCATCCAATCCGCTGTCGGGTGCCACACGCCGTAACCAAAGTATGGGACGTTATAGAGTCTCTCACCATTGATGCTCTCAATTATGTCACCGGCTTTAAGACCGGCTTGTGCAGCGAAACTGCCTTCACTAACACGATCCACGACCGTTTCATCACCGCTGCTCACGCTAATTTTGCCGATATCACCTCTGACAGTCGGTATAGCGTCGGGCTTGACAGAGATGCTTTGAGGTTCACCCGCTCGCTCGACAATGATATCCAACGTTTTATTCGCGCTTGTGAAAACCCGTGTCTGGAACGTAGACCAATGACGGATTGGCTCCCCATTGACAGAAACGAGAGTATCCCCCGGCATGATGCCACCGGCAGCACCCGCGCCATCGTCAGCAACCCAACCGATCTGAATCTTCTCTGTTTCACCGAGCGGCATGCCGGTCAACCCTCCGATTAACCGAGTCGCATCCCTATCGAACCCCGTAGCGAAGACAAGCCAATATACCAAAACACCAAACAAGAGATTAACAACAGGGCCCGCCGCAACAACAAACGCGCGACTGCCGACTGAAGCACTTGCGAACTCACCGGGCGCACCCGTCTGTTCGCTCGGATTTTCACCTTCCATCTGGACGTATCCGCCAAACGGTAACCAAGAGAGTCTATATTCTGTTTCACCTCGCTGCATCCCGATGAGTTTCGGACCGAAGCCGACGGAGAAGGTATTTACTTTAATACCGCAGCGTTTCGCGGCATAGAAATGACCGAGTTCATGAATAAAGATAAGGAAACCGAGCGGAATAATCGCAAGAAACGCAGCTTTGATATACGGAACAACGGTGCTAATTAGGTCAATGAAAAATTCCATGTCTAATTCTCCAGGTGGCTATCAGCCGGCAGTAAAGACGCAAGCGTTACAGAACACCTCTTTTGCTGACTGCTGACTGCTGACTGCTGAAAGCCATTCTTGTGTGATTTTTTATGAGTGAACGTGCTGTTGATTTTGCCCAACGGTCAACTTCAAGAATATCCGCCAGTGTCGGTTCTCGGATCACCACATGCGCGTCCATTACACGTCCGAGAATAGCCGGTATATCCATAAACCCGATGCAAGCATTAAGAAACGCCGCTACGACGATCTCATCTGCGCTGCTCAATACCACAGGAAGGGTGCCACCGACTTCCGCTGCAGTATATGCAAGCGAGAGACACGGGAATTTTTCAAAGTCAACAGGTTCAAAGTGCAGTGTCCGTGCTGCCTGCAAATCCAAACGCGGCACCGGCGCGGAGAGTCTACGCGGATAGGTTAAAGCGTATTGAATCATAATACGCATATCTGTGGGACCCAATTGCGCAAGTGTGGAACCGTCTGTCCATTCCACCATAGAATGAACGATGCTCTCCGGGTGTACAACAATGTCAATTTTTGAGAGTTCTATATTAAACAACCATTTCGCTTCGATGACCTCCAGCCCTTTGTTCATCATCGTTGCAGAGTCAATTGTGATTTTCTGTCCCATCTTCCAATTCGGGTGCTGGAGTGCCTGTTCTGGCGTTACAGCGTAGAGCTCTTCTTTCGGTACCTCTCGAAACGGACCGCCGGATGCAGTGATGAGGAGTCGATGGATATCCGACTGTCGGTCGCGCGCGCCCTCCAGGCATTGGAAGATAGCACTCATTTCGCCATCTATCGGTATCAAGCTAACGTCGTTTTTTTTCACCGCTGCGTTAACAAGCGGTCCCGCCATCACCATTACCTCTTTATTAACGAAGGCGATATCTTTACCAGCGTTAATCGCCGCCAAGGTCGGTAATAACCCAGCACTCCCGCCCATTCCGTCCAAAACTTGGGTGGCTTGCGGCATGGTAGCAACGGCTTGCAGCCCTTCGGTGCCAGCGAGTACCTGTATCCCGTTGATGTCGCGAATGCGGGCACGCAGTATTTCCGCCGCAGTGGGTTCATTAAGTGCCACCAACGCAGGACGATATCGCCGAATCTGCTGTTCAAGGGTATCAACATCCCGGTTCGCTGCAAGACCGACCACCTTAAATTCGTCAACATGCGTTTCAACAACACTCAGGGCGTTTTTCCCAATAGAACCCGTGCTACCGAGTATGGCGATGTGCTTCATGTATACTTACTTTCTATTTACGGCAAATGGCCCGTTAATTCTAAGTAGTAATAGAGGGTAGGCGTGCTAAAAATCAGGCTGTCACATCTATCAATAAAACCGCCATGACCCGGAATTACGTCTCCAGAGTCTTTGACCCCAGCAGTCCGCTTCATCAGCGACGCACTCAAGTCACCGAGCTGTCCCAGAATGCTCAACAGCAACCCAATAAAAGCGGCATTCACCCAAGAAAGCACGCCTTCCAAGAGGATTGCACCCAACACCAACCCGATTAAAGTACCCACAAACAATCCACCGATCGTCCCCTCCACCGTTTTGCGAGGACTGACAGGGGTACCGAGTTTATGTTTACCGAAGGCCCTGCCGACGAGATACGCACCGGTGTCGCTACACCAAATCGTACCACATAACAAGAAGATGAAAGACATACCCTCCGGCTCAACATTACGCAGTAAGATCAGGTGATAGCCGAGAACCCACCCGATTGTTAAAATACCGGTTAACTTTAGGGTGACAGCGACCAACTCACCGGCAATTTTACCGCTAAAGATACTTTCAGCGAACACATAGATGAACACGAAAGTAAAAAAACTAAACATCACTGTTGAAGCGGATACCGTCTCTGTCAAGATAGGCAAGAGATGTGCTAACAAACAGCAGACACCTGTCAGGAATACTGACATCACTGGATTCAATCTTTCAGTAAAGTGTTGCGCCAGACGACAGTACTCAACTTGCATCATCAACATAGCACCTAATACAAGTAGCAGGTAGAGCCAATCTCCCCAATAGACGATGAGGAGGATTAGCGGCACCAGCACAACCACACTCAGGGCTCTCCGCCAAAACATAGGTTCTGTATCCCGAGGAAATAGTTATAAGTTATAAGTTATAAGTTTTGTTTCTGATGATTCAAGTTTCTTTGGTAACCGTCGTTACCCAATTGAAGTCCCAACGGCTTAAAAAAGATATTGTACAATCGGATCCCTCTTAACTTATAACTTATAACCAACAACTAAAAACTATTACTAAGTTTCCAATAGTTCCGCTTCTTTCGCCTCTATCAACGCGTCAATCTGGCTGATGTAGTTATCTGTGAGCTGCTGCACGGGGTCCGCACTCGCCTTTCCGCGCTTTTTGTCACCACCGCGACCGCGACTTTTACCACCGCCACCTGAATCGCCTCCATCGAGTTTTTTGGCAGCATCATTGGCATCACGCCGGATATTCCGAATTGCTACCTTACCCTCTTCAGCGAGCTTACGTACGACTTTCGTTAACTCTGTCCGCCGCTCTGTTGTAAGTTCAGGAACAAGGATTCGGATGACACTCCCGTCGTTGCTCGTTGAGAGTCCCAAATCCGAATGGGCTATCGCTTTCTCAATTTCTGTAATTAGCGTTTTATCCCAAGGCTGAATGACAAGCAGGCGCGGTTCCGGAGTCGTAATCGTACCGACTTGACTCAACGGACTTTTAGTGCCGTAATACGTAACGGTGACCTGATCTAAAAGAGCAGGCGTGGCACGTCCTGTTTGCACATGCGACAATTTCGCCGCGGTTACTTCAATTGTCTTCTTCATCCGGGATTCAGCTTGTTGAAGTACCTGTTGCATCTGATTTTTCCCTTTTTTTATTTTCCTTGCGGTTAAATCAAGTAGATTGTTACTTTGCAGGTTTCCATTCCGTAGGCTTAAAAGAAACACCGTACGAACCACGGTTTCTGTATTATGGTGAATTATAGAAATAATTTGACATTTATCAATAACTCTGTCCTGCTCAAAGTCCCCCTGATAAGGGGCGGGGAATGCCCATACGGGGAATGCCCATAAGGCATTCATACCGTTGATTCGCATTCATACCGTTGATTCTGATTCTGATTCTTTAGGGGGTTGATTTTGCATTAAGAGCGTATAAATAATTCTAAAATCTACCATAAACAGAAAAAGCACAAAAAACGTAGCTTGTAACGAAGTGGAAAGCGGATCTACGGAGACGTTGCTAAAACCTAAAACGTGGCTAACCGAACTGCAAAGTAATATAAAAAAAGAATTACTGTCCAAGAACATAAAGGACAAAACGTTTGACGACGATATTCTCACCCAACTGGGCTATAGCGTCCTTTACAAGGGTTTCGATGGTTTGATCTGTATCGCGAATATATGGCTGTTGTAAGAGACAGGTCTCCGAATAGAACTTAGAGATGCGTCCTTCAACGATCCGTTCAGCAATGTGAGCGGGTTTCCCCTCTTGTTCCGCTTGTGTTTTCAGAATCGCTTTTTCAGCCTCAAGATCCTCGGCGGGCACATCTTCAGGCTTAACATATTTCGGTTTAGCCGCTGCCACTTGCATCGCGATTTCTTTTGCCAACTCTTGGAACTGCTCCGTCCGCGCGACGAAATCGGTTTCACAATTCAGTTCGACTAATGTGCCGACACGACTCCCAGGGTGGATATAAGAAACGATCAATCCTTCTTCTGCTGCCCTGCTGCCTTTTAGCTCAGAAGCCTTCAAACCTTGCTCCCGCAACTTCTGAATTGCTTGGTCAATGTTCCCATCCGTCTCGGTTAGTGCCTTTTTGCATTCCATAATCCCCGCACCGGTGCGCGAACGGAGCTCACTAACCATCTTTGCTGTAATTGCCATCTCTCCTCCTTTTATTTTTTTAGAACTTACGCATTGCCTCTCAAAGTCCCCCTGATAAGGGGGATTTAGGGGGTTAAAACCGCCCATTGCCTCTCAAAGTCCCCCTAATAAGGGGCGGGGAATGCCCATAAGGCATTCATACCCGGTGAATGCCCATAAGGCATTCATACCGTTGATTCTGATTCTGATTCTTTAGGCGGTTTGGAACTAAAAAATCTACTATCGCGTGCTAAATTTGCGTAAGTCCTATTTCTCTTCAGTAGGCACGGTTATAATATAAGTAACGCGTTATACAGTTCTGACCATGCCCGAATTGGTAAATATTTATGGCGCGGTTTCTTATTTTCAGTTACGAGTTACCAGTTACGAGTGGCCAGTTAAAGAGGGGATATGATTCATTAGGTTTCCTTTCTTTTAACTGGCAACTGTAAACTGGCAACTGTTAACTTCTAAAACCGCGCCCAAAAATCCATTATTGGGATTGCCGCCGAGGGGGTCGCCCCCCTTTCCGGCGTTGACGGGGCGCGCGCGTCTGACGCTGCTCGCTGTCCCCAATAGCCTCGGGTTCCGCCGACAACTGCGCCTCTTCAAGAATTGCCGCACTCTCTTCTTCGTGTCGTTCGGCTTCAAGCACAGCGTCTACGGGACGGACTGCTTCGGGTTGCTCTGCCTCGTCTGTGACCTCTTCGCCCTCTAACGCTTCACCGCGTCCTTCAATTACCGACTCAGCCAAAACGGAACAGATGAGACGGATCGAACGGATTGCGTCATCGTTGCCAGGGACCGGCAAATCAATCGGGTCAGGATCACAATTCGTATCAACAATCGCAATAATCGGAATGCCTAATTTATTTGCTTCCGCAATAGCCGTATGCTCCTTACGGGTATCGGTCACAATGACGACTTCAGGGAGCCTTTTCATCTCTCTAATGCCGCTGAGGTTATTACTGAGTTTGCCTTTCTCACGCCGTAGGCGCATTACCTCTTTCTTAGGCATCCGTTCAAGAACACCATTCGTTTCGTCGGCATCCAACTTGTCTAAACGGTTGACACTCCGACGGATAGTTTGGAAATTCGTGAGCATACCACCAAGCCAACGATGGTTCACGTGGTACATACCGCAGCGAACCGCCTCGCCTCGCACCGCCTCTTGCGATTGCCGTTTTGTACCGACAAATAAGATCCCACCGCCCTTTGAAGCCGTATCTTGTACGAACGCTGCAGCGGTTTCAAGCATCCGTAACGTCTTTTGCAAATCAATGATATAAATCCCGTTCCGCTCGGCGAAGATATATTCCGCCATCTTCGGATTCCAGCGACGGGTTTGATGTCCAAAGTGAACTCCACATTCGAGGAGTTCTTTCATTGTAACTGCCAAAAAAAACCTCCTAAGTTTGCAGAAGATACCACTTCTGCCGGGTTTTCGCGTCCACCTCCTTCACATCTGCATCAGACTCTCAGCTTGAGAGAACCCGCTGTGCAAATCGAGAGGTGTGTTGTATCTATGATCAAAGCTTAAACGCCTGATGAACACCCATTCACCAGAACAGACATAAATATTTTACCACAGAAACAATTGTATTTCAAGTTTAATTCAGTTAGGACTTACGCATCCCTTTTAAAGTCCCCCTGATAAGGGGGATTTAGGGGGTTTAAAGGATGGAAATTACCACTTTAAAGTCCCCTTAATAAGGGAGTGTTTTGCTTGGAGATTTCTCGTCGCTCGCGATCTTACGGTAGGAGCGAACTGCACTCGCGATATTACAGTAGGAGCGAGCTGTGCTCGCGATATTACGAAAAAACGTTAACAGGGGTTTCTTGCCGCTCGCGATGCCTTTGCGAAAACACTCAAAAAACCCGACAATTGAATGGCTCTGGACTTCTATAAGGAATTATAGAATTTGCGCCCAGTCTATGGTATAATTTAACAGGAGGCGAAAAAGATGGAACATCTGATTAAACACATCGCTGCGCACTTCAAAACAGATGCCGATGCGCTAAAACTTGAACCGATTCAACACGGCACACGGCAAAGACACAACGTCTGCATTCTGAGATCAGATACCGAAAAGTACCTGCTCAAACAACATGATATCACGATACCCGTCGTCGATGCAGGACACACACCTTCGCAGATTGAAGCCGCTGTTCTCACACTTTTACACGACAACGGTTGCCAAGTCCCGCGAGTTATCTGGCACTCAGAACATCAACACGCCCTCCTATTAGAGTGGTGTGGTGATTTCACGCTTGACGCACTCGCGCAGCATAACGAAAAGCCCCTACAACATCTGACACGGCTTTTGCACACCATCCTCCGAGAATTGTGCAAGATTGAAACCTGTTTCACAACACACGCGGCACAGTTCGCACCTTATGTTTTCCCTTTTAATGCCCAGACAACCCTGCGAGACCTACTCAAGAGAGCGAAAAAAGTCGTCGGCTATCTTTCGCATCTTAGCGACACACCGATGTCAACTGTCCAAACAGAAGGGCTTACGAACGCGTGGAACGGACTCGCTGACCGCCTACAGAACGCGCCGACGACACTCGGCAATTTGGACAACAACGCTCGAAATATCGTAATTCGGGACGCAGCCCCGTTCTTCATCGACTTTGCGAGTATCGGTTGGAATTGGCAGGAGATGCGTCTCGTGCAGCGACTCAATAGTATCGGTGCTTTCCTTATCTCGCCATCCGAAACCGGTCGTTTCGTTTCCCTTTTAGATAGAGAACTTGTCAATACCTACGCCGAGTGGGTAAGCACACACCGCGAAACCTGTCCCCCCACAGAGATCGCCGCACGTGTTGACAGCCATCACCTACTGTTCTATCTCTCGGTTATTGACCAACTGCTGCGGGCTGTCGCGGCACCTGAAGCAACCGAAAATAGGATGCTCCTTGAGGCGTGGGGCGACGCACAGCAGCGATTCCAAAGCGCACTCACACACATTATCACCACCAATTTAAGCGATGACATTCATACAAACCAGATCCGAGAGATAATAGCCGGTTTTTCTACTTGAAATACGCAATCCTTTTGAGCATATACACCCCATCGCACTCTGACAATCTCATCAGTTCTTACTATCAGCATTCTTAAGAATTGTCCCCTCAAGCGTTTGGAGAAACGCTTGAATCTCCGGTGTAGACGGCTTTTTCACATTAAACTCGGTCTGATACGATTTTAGTGCCGTATAAAGCGATACCAAGTTAACCCGCCGCCCCTGAGTCGCTTCACGGACACGCTGAAAACTTTCAACAATCTGATCTTCCGAAATACCATCAGGTCTTTGGTCTTCTGATTTCAGGTGTTGTTCTACGCGGTTTAGCGCATGTTCCGCCATCCAATAGCGCGCCCCTTCACCTCCACCAACTTGACGGTAAACCACGCCAACTGCAACCAAGCCAACCGCCACAATCACTAACAGAAAAATCAGAACTCTCCTATAGCAGCCACTTAGTTTTTTTCTTATCGTTGCCATATTTATATTTTTTGAATTTGTTAAAGTCCCCCTGATAAGGGGGATTTAGGGGGTTAAATACTGCTCCTCTTAAAGTCCCCCTGATAAGGGGGATTTAGGGGGTTAAATACGTTTTTTTGTATAATATCCGTTGCCCACTAAATGTGCGTAAGTCCTATTTACATTTCATTCTCTTTAACGATAAGCCTTAAATTTTCCCCTCGCGTATCGTTAGTGCTGCCTTCAACTTTTGATTCCCGATAAATTTTGTCCCGTGCGCGTCAAAGAATTCAAACTCACCTTCAAGGACTTCAAACACAGCGACATCAGCGACGGTTCCGATGTTCAAGTTACCGAGTTGCGTCTCGCGTTGGATAGCCTTCGCGGCACTGAAAGTCGCCTTGTCAATCACGTCCGCAAGCGATAATCCCAAGTGCATCAACTTCGATAACGTCGTCGGCAGATCGTAGACGGGACCGTTGATGTTTCCTGTGTGTAGATCGGTGCTGATAACATCGGAGATAAAACCTTGTTCCATCGCGCGTTGGGCGATTTCATAATGGAAACTCCCAGCACCGTGACCAACATCAAAGATAATACCGTCCTCGCGCGCCTGCCACGCCTCCGGGATCACCCTACCCTTTTCGTCAACGATATTATCACCGTTCCCTTGAAAACAGTGCGTAATCACGTCGCCGGGACGTAGTAACGCCAATATATCGGGAAGCGGCACACCGGCACCGATATGGCACATGACGGATGTCCCCGCGCGTTCAGCGGCTTCAATGGCACGTTTCAATGGCTCAACACCGTTATCACCAACCTGACCCTTCCCTTGACGCACTTTGACCCCGACAGTGAGGTCGCGATGCTGTTGTAACGTTTCCGCAACGCGTCCTGGATCGGCGTAAGCCATATCAAACATTTCACCTACCGGTCCGTAGACGAGTCCAATACCGGAAATATGGATATAGGTGAGGATATGCGTCTGTGCAGGTTCAGCAATGAATTCTCGGAAGCCGGGAAAGGTCACCCAACTCGGGCTACCGGCATCCACAACAGTCGTCGTTCCCGCCGTTGGGCAGACAGCATCGGGTCTGATACCCCATGTTGTTACGCCGTAATAGACGTGTGTGTGAATATCGACAAGTCCGGGTGTTACATATTTATCCTTGACGGAAACGGTCTGCGTTGCTGTACTTTCGGGAATGTCTGGTTCAATCGCAGCGATGACACCATCAGTAATCGCAACATCACGCACGGCGTTCAAACCCTGCGCGGCATCAATGACAGTACCACCTTTCAGTAAAATGTCATACTTCACTTCTGTCTCCCAGTTCGGTTCCCTGTGTAACTATCAGACCCCGCGCTTATCACCCCAGATGTCCACATGCACACGCGGCGAATACCGATATCCGTTCTCTTTACAGAGGTCAACCAACCATTCCTGTTTCTCTTGTAGCGCAGCAGGCGTTGTCCCCTGCGGCATCAGTAGAATCGTTTCGGCAGGTATACCGATCTCTTGCTCTAAGGCTTGGATCTCAGCCAAATCTTCAGGCGTATCCACGACAAATTTCACTTGGCACGGATAGACATCTAAAAACTTGCGGATGACATCCGGCTGGATACGTTCGCGTTCATGGCGTTTGAAAAAACGGTCGTCTGCCGATGGATTGGAATTGCGTAACTTCGGACTCATCGAGATGAGATGCGCTGCAACCTCCGCAAAAACGGTAGCGTTCGTTTCAATCGTGATATGATGCCCACGTTTATCGAGCTCATGACAGAGTTCTATCAACGCCGTAGGCTGAATAAAAGGCTCGCCACCGGTAATAACGACGTGTTTACACTTGTATTGCGTGATCGCGGCGACGCTTTCAGCAACGGTAATATCCCGATCTTCAGGTTCCCAAGATGTGTAAGGTGTATCACACCAAACACATCTCAGATTGCAATAACTCGTTCGGAAAAAAACAGAGGGGACACCGATGAGTTGCCCTTCACCCTGAATTGTATGAAAGAGTTCACTGAATTTCATTTGCTCTTAAAGTCCCCCTGATAAGGGGGATTTAGGGGGTTAAAAACACCCATTGCCGCTTAGCGTTACGCCTCAATAAGTTCAATTTGAACGTTATCGGGCCCCTTGAAGAACGCCATCATCAGCCCTTGCGGTTTCAGGTCTTCAAGTTCCGCGCCTTTTGCTTGGAGTCTTGCCACTTCCGCATCAAGATCTTCTACAGTGAAAGCGAGTTGGTAAACACCCCAACGTGGATTACCACTGGTGTCCTCGACTTCCATATCCCCTAACTTAGGTGAGAGGAAAATCCGTTCGCCACCGATTTCCATGCGGACAATTTTTAAGCCGCGGACCTCAACGGTTTCATCAACCTTTCCATCAAACATCTCTTCGTAATAACGAACTGCACCTTCTAAATCTTCACAACGAAGATGAACGTGGTGAAATGTAACTGCCATTGTTAAAATTTCCTTTCTTTGAAAAAGCGCGCCACACAAACGCGCAACGCAAAAGATGATACAAGATATAGAATTATCACATAATCCTTTGATTGTGTCAAATTGTTTTAACGAACTTTTTTTCACTGTACCAGATTTCCGTAAACAAATACCTAAAGTGAGCGTTAAAGTATTGTATACACCCAGAAAAGCAAACCACCATTTCAGCTGTTTTCGCACACGAAACAAGGAGAAATTATGGCAACTCAAATCCGTCAGCAAGATAATGTTACAATTTTGGAACCGAGTGGAAGAATAGTAGGAGCCGCTGTATCCGAATTACGGCAAACAATCCTGCCAGACATAGAAGCCGCCGAGACACCACGCATTCTCATCAATTTAGAGAACGTTAATATGATGGACAGTGCAGGGCTCGGCGCGCTTATAGAAGCACGTGCTATCGCCTCACGCAAGGATGGTCGTATCGGGGTCATCAATGTCGGCAAACACATTAAAAATCTGATTGTCCTCAGCCGAATCGTTAGCCTCTTTGAACATTACGACAGCGAAGAGGAGGCAATTTCCGCACTATCCACCTAAAATCTAAGACCTTGTAGCATCTCAGATGGGGTGGTTTTACCATCCCATTCCCTTCAAAGTCCCCTGATAAGGGGGATTTAGGGGGCTGCTTCTTTCTACCAAATTCGCGTAAGTCCTAACTATATAAAATAAAAAACGAACTTTTTCCGATCATATCCGACTAAGGTAACGAACGCCTCAATTAAACATTAAATGTTCAAATAGCGTAAAATTAAAAGACAAATCAATAAACAATGAAAAGTTCCTGTAAAATAAAAAGGAGTAAATCATGATTACTAAAATTCGCCAGCAAAACGGCATCGCAATCGTGGAACCCAACGGAAAAATAATGGGACCCGCATCATCAGAATTATGGGACGCAATCCTGCCGCAGATAGAGACTTCGGATGCCCCGCGTATTCTTATCAATTTCGAGCACGTCAATAAGATCGACAGTTCAGGGCTTGGCGCACTCATGGTAGCACGTTCCGCTATAGCACGAAAGAAAGGACGCGTCGGAGTCGTCAATGTCGGCAAACAGATCAAAAACCTGATTGTTCTCAGCCGACTCGCCAGTCTCTTCGAACATTTCGACAGCGAGGATGCCGCGGTTTCCGCATTAGCAGCCTAAAAATCCAAAATTCTGGGCATATCATCCGGGGGTGGTTTTACCACCCCCACTTTTTTCTCTCGGCATTCAGTTGTCAGCCATCAGCCATTGGACAACCAAACCCGGTAGGTGCGTGTTTCTAACCGCACCGGGTCCTTGAAAAAAACGTGAAATCCAATAACTTCTTAAAATTGAATAACCCTAACCGTCTCCACTGCATCAGTTGACAAATCCCTCTAACGTTGTTATTATATCCCAAACCACTCATCAGACAACATAAGGTTATAACATGCCGTTAGAAAAATGGACGACGCTCCGAACCGAACACATCCACTCACTCGCGCAAGCACTTGCGAAGCAGCAGCTGCCTACCACCGCGCAGCTTGAACCGATCGCCGATTGTGAAGAACTGATCGTTTTCTCGGAAGCAAATCCGACACCGATCAAATCCACACCCCAACATCCGGCATGGCGACTGGAATCCGTCGCTGCACGCATCATTGAGGCAGTTGCAGTCGCTGCACACGAACCGCTCACCGAGTTGGGGTACCGAGAACTTGCGCGTATCCTGTTAGAACACACAGCATATCTCTACGCCTATCCCGATGGCGAACCCCGTCCGAGACTCGAAGCCGGGGGTGCTTTGGCATTAGCAGGTTGCGTCTGTGCATCACTCCCACAATCCGAACTCTGGCGATTGGCTGGGTTTGCGAGGATCGCAACAGCACTATCAGAGGTCAGACCTACGCCAACAGACGCACATCTCACACTGCCGATTGATGTCGCTTTCTCACTCGCAAACGAACGCAACTTACCGATTTTGGAAACCGCAGTAACAACCTATAACACCACCCTCAAACCGCATTTCACATCTCAAAACCGATTCAAATTGCCTTTAAGCGATACCGTTTTTTTCGATGTGATTAACCTGGATTTTCCGGGGATGGAAGCCGTGAAATCAGCTGTCGCATCAGACGATCTATCCGGCGCGAAATCCGCTTATGCCGCCTTCCGCCGTCAGTTCCTAAAAGATTTTATAGGTAAGATTCGTAATCCCGATGCAGTCTTGTTAGAACCATCCGATACCTATACCACCGCCAAAACCTATCTGGAGTGTCTGCTTCGGTTGTCTATTCACCCGACGCCGGCTATTAGGGCAACCACAGAAATCGGGATCGCAACGCACCTATTCCCAGAATTCCGGGGTAGCGAGCAACTCGGTACATTGGCACTGCGCCGCTATAAATGGATAACCGATACTTTTTTCCATACCGACGGGTTTCACAAAGACCGGACACTCCGCGCCCAAGTTGAAGCAATCACCGATTTCACGAGATTTTTATCTGTTTACGGAGAATCCGAGGAGCATGCCTACTCTCTTGAAGAAATTCAGACCTTACTCGAAAAGTCGGTGGCGACATGCATTCATCTGAGTCAACCCGATGGCTCGTTTCCGCCGCTCGGTCCACTTCCGTCTCCTAATTTTGACACCGTTGAACTTTGCAACATCGCTGATAGCAGCTTCGAGTGTCCTGACACCACTTCACACGCGCTCCCTGAGACCGGCTGCTATATCATGAGAGATCGTTGGGAAACAGACGCACAATACCTCTTTTTCGATGCGCGTCCGTCAGAGAAACCCAGCGACACGATTACATCCAATCTCGCCTTACATGCGCACGGACAACAACTGACAACAGGATCCGTACGTCTGCTTGACACCCCACCCCTCGCCTTCGATCCACTTGATACGCGGTGGATGACAACCCCGACATTCGATTTCGTCGAAAAATGGGATAAAACCGTCGATCTCCAGCACAAGCGTGCGGTCTTCTATCTCAGCAGCGAATACTTCATCGTACACGACCTCATCCTCAGTGCGGAAGCACAGACACTCGAACAGACTTTCCACCTCGGTGGCGATATAGACGTTCATATCAACGCTGAGGCTGGACACGCATGCACACAGGACGCACATCGTAGCAATCTTTTTATCGGTGCGACCGATACGGCAGACCTCACAGTCACATTAGAGGCGGACAGCGTTATCTATCGGAGCAGCAAGGCATCGCCAGCGGTGCTGAACACGCTCCTTTTGCCGATGCGACCCGGTACCAAAGCACACCCAACTATTTCCGCTATCCCAGTACATGCGGACGCAGATGTCTTAGCAACAGGTTTCACGCTCGAATTGCAACACACAACAGACACATTCCTAATCTCAGACGACGGTTTAGCGGAAATGTCGGCTGAGGATATTCAATTTGTCGGGGAATATCTCTTTTTACGGAGAGGCGTATCAGATGATGTTCAATTCATCATGTTGAACGGACAATTTCTGAAGATGGGGCCGCAAGTCCTCGCCGATTTAGACGAACCCCGCGAAAGTTATGCGGAGATGTAGGTAGAAAGGGATAAACACGGCAATTCGTCCGACATATCAGGATGCAAGGAGATGCGATGCTGTCAAATATTCCTGTGGTATTGTCCGTTCCCTCGGTAGATAGATCGCGACATCAATACCAATGCCGTGCAGATATTTACACATCAGTGGTCCCACATCTTTCCAATCCAATCCACCTAAACCACACCCAAGAGCGGGCATCGCAAGAGATTGAATGCCTTGCGCTTTAAAGTTGCGTTGCACCCAATCTAACCCACCTTCAATATCTTCTAAACGTGAGTTTTCTCTCCACTTCCGTTTTGTCGCAAAGAGTAAAAACCACTTTACAGCATTAGGTGTAGCAAGATCTGCACCAAAATCTGCTAATTCCTCATCCAATGAACCTTCGCGTTTATAGAGATAAGGTTTTGTCTCTGTGATACGTTTTGACCGACAAGCATCCTGATAGGCTACATAAACATCGGGAACTTTCTGTTTGGTATGTAACGCCAACCCTTTACCCATTACTCCCTGAAGATTGACTGGAATCGTCAATGTCTGCAGTCTTGAGAAAAAGAGGTTGCCATTAACAAGCGAAAGATTATTTCCAATCCGCTTTCGGCTAGAGGGTAGGATAGACATGGAAATTACCTCTTTTCTTAATAGGACTTACGCCTTGCTTTTTAAAGTCCCCCTGATAAGGGGGATTTAGGGGGTTTAAAATGTTTGAACATCTACTTTATTATATGCAAACCATCCGTTCTCTGCTAAATTTGCGTAAGTCCTACTGAAGATAAACCAAGAGCGTATAAATAACCTCTGTACGCTATTTTTCTCATCAATCTTCAATAACCACTAACTCCTGCATCCGTCCAAGTGCAAAAACGCGGGTATCCTGTCGCAACTCACAGAACCCCTCAACACACAACGTCTCACCGGACTCGCGGGTGTTCGGAATATTGAAAAGCCGCTCTGGTATCACCACGCGCGTCGTCCATCTCCTATCACTCGGCTTCTTATAGTCAAACTGGATCTTCTGACCATTTTCAATAGCGGATTGAATTTCGGCAAACGGTTCCGAGAATTCCGATTGCGACGCTTTTAGCGTAGAAGTGCCGAAAATATCAACTTCACGGTACATACCCCTATAACACGCTGCACAAATCAGTGTGAGATTATCCAACTCATTCGTCCCACCTTCAAATACCGGAATATCGTGCAGTAGATAGACATCCGCCTCCACTTCACAATGCGAACAGACCGAACCGTTCTGCCGGATGATTTCTTCTCTCCGTGCCTCCCAATCCGGGGGCCAACACGGCAGATGGTCATAGACACCGCTTAAAATGGATTCTAACTTCCCAAGTTTAACACGTAAATCTTCAATCTCAGCCTCCGAAATAACGTCTTGTTGATCTACCTCAGTTGGCGCAAAGAGCGACAAAACGAATTGTGACTTTTGCCACTGCAGTGCAGTTTCAATCTCACGTTTTCGCATCTGCAACATGAGGACACACGAATAATGAAGATATTCCGCGTTAGAAAGTGCTATATCGTATTCAAAATCAGTTTCTATTTTACAGACGGTACAATACGGCATCTTCTACTCCTCTTCCTTCGTAGAAGTGAGATAATTCTGAAATTAATCCCTGACCTCTTGCCGGAAGTATTCTTGTTCCAAGCCGTTTACGATTGGCTTAAACTCTCGCAGAATGCAATAGAAAAATGTTTTCTATCTCCTCACGAATATTTTCGTAGAGATCGTTGTAAAAAACCGACAGCGTGCAACCCTCATATTCCTCAAAATTCAACGGGATTGGAAAATATGCCGGTTCTTCGTCTGCGAATACGTCTAAGGCGCGTTGGAAGAAAGTCGTCTTGCCGGTCTGCCGTGGTGCGAAAATAACGATATAACGCCCTTCTTTGACGCGCATAACGAAATCCGCAAGTTCAGCAGCGCGGTTGACAACATAGTTTCTCTCCGGACGAACAGGACCTTGCGTTCCAAAGCGTCGCATCTCTCTCCCCTCAAAAAATCGTGATACTAAGTGTAAGTTTTCTTCTATAACAGACGGTCGCAATAAGAATATCACGCCCAGATTTTATTGTCAAATGCTTTGCAGGCTGCAGGCAGGACTATTTAGTTCTCGGTTTTTTCGTCCAATTTTGGCCCCCCAGGACCGGTAGGTGCGTGTTTCTAACCGCACCGGAGCTGTAACAGAAAGCATGAAACCCGCGAATTTCTTAAAACTAAATAGCCCTGAGGCTGCAGGCTGCAAAAAGCCTTGCATCTCAGAGATAGATTAGGATATAATACAGTTGTGCAAACACCCCAAAACGACCCGCCTTTAGAAAGGAGACCTTAAATGACAGCTATTAAGTTTATTCGCAGCAGCATCTGTCTACTAACATTCATCTTATGCTCTCAAAATGTCCATATCCAGCAGTCTTTAGCAGCAGACCCACAAAACCCGAATAAAACGCCCCAGGAGTCCAAGGTCACCTTTCAACTCATTGAAAAGATACGATTCGCAGATGGAACGACAATCGAATCCATCGCTAAAGATGAGATTGACACCCTTCGGGACCTGCCTATCCGTCTCGGAGAGAATGATCATATTGACGGCGTAACACTCACAAAAACGAGGGACGACAAGGTTTATGTGCGAACGTGTAGAGAATATGATGACGCGCTCAAACAGGACTACTACCCGAGCAGTAATTTTGATGTCAAGATGTCATTTTTTTTCAAGCATCCCTGTGGATTGCTCAATGCGCTTGAGAAGGCGAACTCGCCAAAACAAAAGTTTATCTCAGATGCCAAAGTCAGCATCCTCAACTTAGAACTGCTCCCTTTCGAGATGTTTGCCGAGAATCTTGCGGGAAAATCAAGTTGGGATGAAAGAGATTTAGAGACAACCTACCAGCAAAAAATTGATAATCGAGAACTCATCATTACCGAAAAAAGTCAAAATGTTTTCCATGTTGAGGGATTCGGTATGGGGCAAATGTTAAAGGAGATGGTACGAGCAGACTTTAACAAGGACGGTATAGAGGACGTTTTGCTATTTGAGTACCATCATGTTACAAAAGGCACATTCGCCTACGGTGGTATTATCGTCTTAACCCGGAAATCAATGAATGGAAAATTTGAAGTCCTCCAACCCGCTAAGTCTCAGCAGCCTTCTCAATTTCCATATTGGCTCTGATAAATATGAACTTCCAAACACACTGCAACCGTTACCTACAACGGATAAACCGCACACAAACCACCACCGCAGCAACCCCAGAACTCTCCCTATACCCACACCTCCAAGCCTTCCTTGAGGGGCTATGTGTTAACCATTTCGACACAAATACCATCACATTCACACAAGAACCGAGACAACTGGAGCAGATCGGGAGACCGGACTTTATCGCAATGGACGGGTTGCTACCTCTCGGCTATATCGAGGCAGAGGCATACGGTAGAGATTTGGAAAAACTCACAGGACATGCTGAAACACAGAACGCGCGTTTCATCGAAAACCTCGACAACTTTATCCTTACCAATTTTCTCGATTTCCAGTTGTGGCGAGACGGTCAACAACACGCAACAGCAAACATCGCAGATTCACCTGAGAATTTAGAGGCACTGTTAGAGCGGTTTCTAAACGCCGGACAGATCCAAATCACATCGCCAGAAGTACTCGCGAAGTATCTCGCCAGACGGACGCGGGAACTCCAGACACAAATTGCAACAACACTCACCGATGAGGATAGCGAAATTTACGGGATGTTCTCAGCATTCAAGGAGCTGCTCATCTCTACGCTAACACCGGACGATTTCGCCGATATGTATGCACAAACGCTCGCTTACGGGTTATTCGCCGCACGTTGCACACTCCCAAACGCCACAAACTTCTCACGACACACCGCCGCTGAAGCACTTCCGAGATCAAACCCGTTCCTCGTCCAACTCTTTTATCACGTCGCCTCCCCGACACTCGAGAAAAACATCACCTACATTCTGGACGACATCGCAGCACTTCTCAGCAATGTCCCGACAGAGATGCTCCGCACGGCGTTTGCTGCGAGAAACCATCTCGAAGATCCGGTTATCCACTTCTACGAGACCTTCCTCGCCGAATACGATCCGCAGCGGCGCGTCGATCGCGGCGTCTACTACACACCGCCACAAGTTATCTCCTACATCGTCAGATCCGTGGATAGCCTGCTCAAAACAGAATTGAACAGACCCGACGGTCTCGCCGATGACAACACGCTCATCCTCGACCCCGCGACAGGCACCGGTGGCTTCCTCCTAACAGTACTGGATCACGTCCGAGAATACATCACCGAAACCTACGGCACTGGAGAGTGGACGCAATATATCAACGCCCAACTCGTCAAACGGATTTTCGGATTTGAACTGCTCGTCGCACCGTATACGATTGCACACTTGAAGTTGAGTCTGTTCCTACAAGCGCAAGGCTGGCACGCCGATGAACGCCTCCGCATCTATCTCACAAACACATTGGAACAACCAGACGAAATGCAGCCTTCTATACCCTTTGCAGGATTCATCTCCGACGAAGCAAACGCAGCCTTATCAGTAAAACGGGATGAACCCATCCTCGTTATCCTCGGCAATCCGCCTTACCCGCGTGATTCTGCGAATCCAAGTCGTTTAGGCGGAGATTTAACGTTTATTGGCGAACTCATTGAGGATTACAGATGGGTAGATGGTGAACCACTTGGTGAAAGAAACTCAAGAACACTCCAAGCAGATTATGTGAAGTTTATCCGGTGGGCACAGTGGCGGATTGATAAAAATGGAGAAGGGGTTGTCGGTTACATTGTTAACAATAGTTTCCTTGACGGTCCTATGTTCCGTGGGATGCGGCGAAGTTTGTTAGACAGTTTCAATGTTATTTATCTCCTCAACTTACACGGAAGTAACAGAAGAACGGAAGCAGTTCTGACAACTGAGGGAGATGAAAACGTTTTCGACATTTCACAAGGGGTCTGCATCCTGTTATGTATCAAAGAATACGACAATCCTTCACCAGCAAAGGTTTATTACACAGATATGTGGGGATCACGCGAGGAAAGATATAATACACTATCGAAAACCGATGTTCAATCCACGGAGTGGGACGAGTTACAATCAACATCACCTTACTACCTTTTTGTGCCGCAGGCTACAGACTATAGTGCCGAATATGAAAGTGGATGGGAAATTACTAACATCCTCCATACAGGTTCGGTTGGAATTGCTACTGGTCGAGATAGATTTACAATTCGTCGGACTGCTGAAGATATCCTCGAAACGGTAACTGATTTTGTTTCACTCACCGTAGACGAGGCACGGGAGAGGTACAGGTTACCAAGGGATACTCGAGATTGGCGTGTTCATCTTGCCCAAGCGGATATCCGTAATCACCCCGATTCCGAACAACACATAAAGCAAATTCACTATCGTCCATTTGATTCACGCTGGACCTACTACACTGGAAGATCACGTGGATTCCATTGTACTCCGCGTGATGCGGTTATGTCTCATCTACTTACAGAAAACCTTGCCCTCTGTGTTTGTCGCGTTGTCAAAAGTCCTATGTGGCAACATGCTTTGATAACTGATAAAATCACCGAAAAATGTTATATATCAAACAGAACAAGTGAATCTACTTATGTGTTTCCGCTCTACTTGTATCCAAATCCAGAGGAATTGGGAATCTCATCAGAACGGTCACTCAATCTCAAACCCGCCTTTCTCACAGCACTCTCAGAGGCATTGGAACTCCCGCAAACTGCTCCGTTTAGCCTACCGAAAGGCGTTTCACCAGAAGAGATTCTCGCCTACATCTACGCGGTGCTATACAGCCCGACCTACCGCCAACGCTATTATGAGTTCCTAAAATACGATTTCCCACGCATCCCATTACCCCAAGATATTGACCAATTCCGTACACTCGCAACATTAGGGCAGCGTTTAATTGACGCGCATCTCTTGAAAAATGAATCGCGATCGGCAGGAACACCAACATCACATCGGTTTGAGGGTCAAGGTGACGGCATTATCGGCAGAGTACGTTATCTGGACGGACAAGTCTGGATCAATCCCGACCAGTATTTCACAGATGTCCCCGAGGAAGTATGGAAATATGAAATCGGCGCGTATCAAGTCTGTGAAAAGTGGCTAAAAGATCGGCGCGGCGAAGCATTAAGCCACGCCGAAGTCCGCCAGTACCGTGCAATCTTGGTAGCTGTAGCGGAGACGCTTGCAGTTATGACGGAGATTGATTCGGTTTTGTGGTAGGTTGTCTGAATCGCGGATTATCGCGGATAATAAGCAGGTTCGTAGTAGGGCGATTCATCGCCCGTTCCTAAAATACGGTGATCCGATTCGTGGAGTTTTCAGTAATATCCCGTTCAACCCGACCTACGATTGAATCAAAGCGATAGCTTAAAATCCGCGTCATCCGTGAAATCCGCGACAATCCGCGATTCAGACAGAAAAACACATTTGCCCAAGAAAGCCATGAATATGCCCCCCTTACAGGGCTAAAAGTTTAGATACAACGCAGTTTCTATAAACCTACCGTCCGTACAGGACTAAAGAAAACGAACAATTTCCTTTGGGAGGCGTGAACACATGACTAACCGAAAAACGAAATCTTACACGAAGAAACTCAAAGAAACGATGCGTCGAAAGTCAGAAATTCTCTCCAAAGCACAAGCATTGTGGGAGGTTGGCATGACAGAAACAGCACAACCGCTTTGGCTAACCGCTGCCAACCATGAAGAGCATATCGCACCGATGTTGGATGCCATGGGTCGTGAATTGGAGGGCGCAATACATCGAATTAGTGCGGCATCGTGTTATGAGAAGGCGGGGGATCCGAGTCGCGCTGTGAACCTGTATCGTGCGGCACTTTCGGGACCGTTGCGTGAGGATACGCGGCAAGAAGTTGAAAATATGCTGAATGCTTGTCTTGTTGCATTGAATCGTAAGCCGGTGAAAAGCATTCTATCTGCATAAGAAAACCGTAGGGTGTCGCCCTGCTGAAACTTAGACGACGGATTTCGCGGATTATTCAATGACGCGCTGTTCGTCCGAAGGACGTTCTTGCACAACAGGAATGACATAACTCCGAACAGTTACATCGCCAATCGTCTCTGTTTCTACGCGCGGCTCCGGCACTTCGCGATGATCAAAAACAACGTAGTAGCCCACCGTTACACCTTCCAACTTGAGATATGCCGCCAGCTGATTTTTGCCCGCCAGATAACGCGCCGCGCCCCTCCAAATCTTTGTCTCAACAATGTATTTTCGCTGATTATGAGTGATAAGAAGATCCATTCTGCCACGACCCGTTTGGACTTCTATATGCATAACACCACCGATACGTCTAACAAACTCGTCAAGATAGGCAAGCAAAAGATGCCGTCCTACCGATTCTTGTGGCGTATCCGGCACCTGCAAAATTCTGAAACCCGCACGTGCTATGAAATCGCGGAAGTTATCGAGTAACGCCTCCATTTCAATCTGCCTCGTAGAGGTGAGATACTCATGAAGTCCTTCGCCGGTATCTTCCGGGAAGTATTCTTGCTCTAACCCATTCACGACCGGCTTGAAGGCTCTCATAATCCGGTAGAGATAAATTGGGTTGAGAATTTCACACATCCCATCAACCCCTTCTTTAATGACACCATACGTAGCGAGTTCACTGATAATGTCATCGTCAAGACTGAAATCTACGCCCTCATCACGCGTCATAATTTGCATCAGAACGCTTTCAAATCTCGGGTTTTTTCGGATATTGGTTGTGAGATGCTTAATATTGGTATTCTGTCCACGAAGGAGTCGCGTGTGTGCGTTCAAAAAGTGCGCTATCGTAATCGGCTCGGTTTTCGGAATGTCCAAGGTCTCTGTAAGTATCTCGGCGAAGTGATTGACAAGCACAGGTTGCCCCGCAGTTTGCTTGTGAATGGAGGCAATGACTTCTTCCTCAAAGGTTTGACCAACCGCTTCGGTATACTGTCCAAGCAGTTCACACACCTGTTCAAAGGTGAAATTCGGCAAGTTGAACTCATCTTGGATATTGAAAGGAGAAACAGAGCGATCATAACTGAGTTGTGTAATACTCTTGACACCGATGATACTCACGCTGTGAGGGCAGCGATTCTCATCGGCGAGATAAATACGGCGGAGTGAATGCAGAAAACCTTTGAGTGCCTCGCGCGGAATAGCGTCAAACTCGTCAATGATCAGAACAACTCTATGGTCTGGTAGGAAACTATCGAAATGTGTAAAGAACCTTCGCATTGAAACGTGGTCGGTTAGAGCTGTATTTTCTAAAAAGTGGATGAGTGCTTTGGGGGGAGCTTCTTCTCGCTTCTGAAAAACGTTTTCTATTTCTTCACGAATATCTTCATAAAGGTTACAGTAAAATTCGGAAGCCGTATAGTCTTCGTACTCCTCAAAATTCAATTGGATTGGGAAGTAGCTGGGCTCTTCGGTGGTAAGTGTGTCGAGTGCCAATCGAAAGAAGGTTGTCTTGCCCGTCTGTCGCGGTGCGAAGAGGACAATATAGCGTCCTTCTTTGACGCGTTTGATGAATTCTGTTTTCTCCTCGGTGCGTGGGACGACGTAGTGTCGGCTCGGATACACGCGACCTTGTGTTCCAAAGGTTTTCATAATGTAACACGTCTATAGATGTCTCGCAGCAGCAATGTGCAGTCGATGGAAATAAGCGGTAGCACGTCCGTAAGTTCACGGAATTCTGTTGGAATCCACTCCGTTTCTTGGCGGAGATAATGTTCAACACGTACGCTATCTTGTGAAATAAGAATGTATTCTTGCAAGGATGTCAGCTGCCGATAACGATCAAATTTTTCACCTCGGTCGTCGGTTTCGGTTGAAGGTGAAAGTACCTCTACAACAATGATCGGGTTGAGGAGCGTGTCGAAAACATCGTCTTCAAAGCGGAACTCATTGCAGGCAACAACCACATCCGGGTAAAAATAGGATGCCGTCGTGCCAGCTTTGACGCGCATATCGCCGATGAAAGCTTCACACTCAGTACCGACCAATTGGTTGGAAATCGCATTAAATACATCCCCTGTAACGCGATTGTGGGCGCGACTGGCACCAGACATCGCAACTATTTCTCCTTTGATGAACTCGTTTTTGAAGGGTGCCTTGCGCTCAAAAATGATATAGTCTTCGGGGGTTAGGCGAGTTTGTACTGCAGCAGATGCCATAATTCCCTCCACAATCAATTTAAATAGAATTATACCACAGATCAGCGGTAAAATCAAAGTGATACCATCCTATAATCAGGGCTATTTAGTTCTCGGTTTTTTTCGTCCAATTTTGGACCCCCCAGGCCCGGTAGGTGCGGTTTGGAACCGCACCGGATCTGTAACAGAAAGCATAAAACCCGCGAATTTCTTAAAACTAAATCACCCTGTCCTATAATCCTGTAAATCTCTTGAATCCCATAAATCACAGTTCAGATAACATTCGATAAAAACAATTTTCCGATGCGTTAAATAACGAAAAAATCCCGCTCAACACCCTTGACTCGCAAAATTTTCATAGCAAATTTCATAGCAGCTTCATAGCAACCTTTGATGAAAATCGCCTAAAACCCAATCGTAGTAAAGGTTTATAGCCTGTCGAGAAACATATTCAATTCACAGTTTTGCTATGAAAACTGTGAAACGCGGCGGTCTTAAAAACGCATCCATAATCCTGAAAATCATCGAATCCTGCAAATCCTGATTCAGACAGCGATTTTATCCGCAGCATTCCCACACAGAGGTTTTCATCTACCTTGGACTAAAGACCGTCAATTAAGAAGATTCCTAAAATCCGCGTAATCCGCGTAATCCGTGATTCAGACATCTCTATTCTCAATCTAACGGAAACAAAGGACGGCGGACGTTGTGATATTCAAAATGCAGAGGGTTTACAGCAGTCAACCCCGGTGTGTCCACCTCAATAATCTGCCCCGCAATCGGCTCATAAGCAGCACGGTAGGCGACCGCAGCTTTGACAACAATCATCCGCATCGTCGTTGGATCAATGCCGAGACTTAACAACTGCTGGAGACTAAACGGCGTTTGCCGTCGACTCGTCAGCACAACCAGAGAATCACCCACCGCAACGACAACCGTCAATCCCTGATCGTGGTATCGCTGACCACCGTGCCGAGGTTGCGTCTCCTCATAACGACCATCGTGGATGAGACGCACCTTGCCCTGAATTGCGACAGGATCGCCGTGCATAGTGTCCGCTTTCCCACCGACGTTTAAGGCGACATCCGCACCGACACCCGCCTGCATGCAACTTTGCACACCCTCTGGATCACAGAGCACAACAACGAATCCCGACGCACCTTGTCGTTGCAACGCCGCTAACACGAAAGTGCTATCCCCAGGTGAACCGCCACCGATATTGTCCCCCATCTCAACAAGGATAACGGGATGCTGTTCAGATGCGACGGCTTGCTCGACGGCTCGCGCTGCATCGGGGAGATCGATTGTGAGCTGTTCGTGGATATTCCACAACATATCGGACAGTTGATCGGCTTCCGTCTGTGCGAGTTGTGGATTATCGTCAGTGACAACGACAAAGGCGGGACCGACTTCATGGACATCAGCGTAAGGGTACCCCGCTGCAACATTCGCGACAAGCACTTCGGGACGCGTTTCGAGTTGCTTCGCTGCCGTGAGAATCGGTTCCATCGGCGGTACGTTGGTATTGTGATAGAGGATATTCAGGAGCATCGGCGGTTTGGCGAGTGCTTGTGTCGGCGTGACTTCGTCCCTGAGTATCCGCATCATGAGTTCTGCTGCTTGTAGTCCGCGCTGGCGTTGATCGATATGTGGTGTTGTCTTGTAAATCACAAGTGCAGTCGATTCGGCAACCATCTGTTCAGAGACATTAGCGTGCTGATCCAACGTGACGACGATCGGAAGGTCGCGACCCAACGCCTCACGAAGTCGGCGCAGCACTTCGCCATCGCCATCCGGGTAACTTTCTACGACCATCGCACCGTGAAGTGCAAGCAGGAGTCCTTCATATTTGGGTGCAGCTTTGAGGTGCTGGATGAGCATCTCGGTGAACCGGTCAAAAGCGTCATCTGTTACGCGTCCGGCAGGTGTCGCCGAAGTCATGAACATCGGATAAGCCGTATAGCCGTATTCCGTTGCTCCCTGAATAAACCCGCCTATTTCGTGATGTGCTTCTCCCCAGACCTTGAGTATATTGCTCGCATGGACCTGAGAGAACGCAGCGAAATCGGTAGGTGTCTCACTGAATGTATTCGATTCGTGCATAATGCCGCCGATAGCAAGTGTTGTCATAGTGTTTTCCTTGTGGATAGTTGTCAGCCGTCGGCTCTCAGCCATCGGCTCTCAGTAAAGAGACCTATCTTGGTAGTAGTAAATAATCTAACTGCCACAGGAGATTAACTGACGGCTGACGGCTGATGGCTGACGGCTAATAGCCATAAATCAAAAATCCCTTGACGTTACACTCGAAATAGTGTATCATTTAACAATGTTTAAGTCTCCTGATATTTATCAAAGTTATCATGGAGGCAGTAATAATCAAGAGATAGCAGGTATAGCAAGGTGAAAATGCGATGGTTTTGAAAAGATTGCTTGATTTTTAGCGCATGAAATGGCATTCTAATGATTCAAAAAACCACCTTTGAATCAACATTAGGAGACCATTTCATGCGGGATCACTTTACCAAATCTACAATCTTTTTTCAAGACCTTCTTTCGTCTTACTTTCAGCGTATGAGGCGACAAGTCGTTGAGACGCTCCTCGTGCTGAGTGTTTGCCATCTCTTTGGACTTTACAACCCGAATCAAGTCGCTGATGCCTTGAAACTTCCCAAAGCAAGGCTTTATCGTGAAATCGGGTCTCTGAGTCTCTATCATGCGAAGTCTTTGAATCTGCGACTCGGGTGTGCGATGGCACTTGATTTCATCAAAGACGCTGAAAGCAAAAGTGCTTCAACGCAATCGCGGCGGTGTATCACTCTCAGTGTTGATGATACGAATCTCCCGCGCAATGGAGAGACGCTTGCCTACACTTCAAACTATTGGTCAACAACACAGAAGACCTCTATCTGGTGTCAGAACGTCTTAGGCATCACTTTGAAGATTGGCAGTGTTGTTCTTCCCTTAGACCTGCGCCTTGTCTCTAAACAGGGACGTGGCAACACGGATAAGCCGAGTCTCGTTATTGCGATGCTCCAAGAAGTCTTAGAGTTCTTTGACGCACACGGCATTGATCTGAGGAAGTATCCGATCACCTTCGATTCGTGGTATGGCAGCCGAAAACTCGTTGAGACCTTATCGGATTTAGGATTTGTTTCTATACTCGTTCATGGCAAAAACAACTATGTCATGCGCATCGGCGATACAACTGCGAAACTTTCGGTTCATAAAAAGGACGTAGAGTTGCGTGAAGACCAATGGGGGTGTGATAAACCCGTCTGTCGGCTAAAAGCAGAAAGTCCAACATTTGGTGAGTGCGTCGTGGTCTTTTTTCCAGATCGCCGAAAGATACGAACCCTCTTAGTCTTTGGGAAACCCCTACGCACGTGTGAGGCACTCAGGATTTGGTCGCAACACCACGGTATTGAGCAGTATTGGCGGTATTTGAAATCGAGTTTGCGCGTCTGCGCCATGAGTCTCGAAAGTAGAGAAGGTGCGTATGTGAGTCTCGGTATAAAAGTCATTAGCTACCTGATATTGCTGCAAGTTAGCATCACAGAACGCCAGACATTTCATCAAATACAACTTCAACTCACTGGAGAAAGACAGATACTCACTGATTTCATGACGCATTTTCATGAACTAAC
>JAJDTM010000015.1 GCA_022827185.1 Candidatus Poribacteria bacterium | reverse complement strand
TTTTTACCGCCGTATTCTCCAGAGTTGAATCCGATTGAAAAGGATTTCGCTAACATCAAGCGGAGGCGTCAATATAACGCTGAGGCATCTATTGATGATATTATAAAAGTGTATAATTAATTACGGGATTCACTATAATTCAGCCCGGTGCCGCAATGGAAATTGAGCGTGAATCCGCCTCGCATGCCCTCATCAATGGGAATTGGGGATTCGGGCATGTCATCGCAAAGAAAGCGATGTCGCTCGCGATTGAGAAAGCCAAATCGAGTACGATCAGCGCGATTAGCGTCTACAACTGTAATCACATCGGACGGATCGGGAGCTACCCGATGATGGCAGCGGAAACCGATATGGTAGGCATCACGATGGTGAACGCCGGTGGGACTGCGTTATACGTTGCACCATTCGGTGGACGAGACGGGCGGTTGGCAACCAATCCGATAGCGATTGCCGCTCCGACACGCAACGGACATCCAATGCTGCTCGACATCACAAGCAGTGTCGTCGCCCAAGGTAAGATTCGAGTGGCGGTTAATCGTGACGAGTCTGTGCCACTCGGTTGGCTCATCAATAGCGACGGTGAACCGACATCAAACCCACAGGACTTAATCGTGTCTCCACCCGGTGCATTGTTACCCCTCGGCGGGATTGTCGGACATAAGGGATATGCCCTCGGTCTGATGATTGATATTCTTGGTGGTGCGTTGTCCGGCGCGGGCTGTAGCGGCTCCGGGAACACACGGCTTCAGAACGGTGTCCTGATGATTGCATTGGACATCGCCAATTTTACACCACTTGACGATTTTTATGAACATGTTGACGGTCTCGTTGCACACGTGAAAGCCTCCCCGACCGCCCCCGGATTCGAGGAAATTCTGACACCGGGTGAGATTGAGGCACGCCAAACAGCGCGTCGTTTACGTGAAGGCATCCCTATTGATGACGAAACATGGCGACAGATTCAAGAGACCGCAGCCAAGGTCGGGATACCGGAACTTAAATTTTAAAAAGTGAAATCGCCCCTTCAAGCTATCATCTTTGATTTTGACTATACGCTGGCAGATTCTTCGCGCGGGGTCATTGAATGTATCAACTTCGCGCTTGACAGACTCGGCCTACCGCTCGCTGCCGATGCCGAGATCCGAAAAACAATCGGTTTATCACTGCCCGATGCACTAACGATGTTAGTTGGAAAAGAATACGCTCGGCACGCTGATGCGTTTACACGACTCTTCGTTGAACGTGCTGATGAAGTAATGACTGACATGACGGAACTCTTTGACGTTGTGCCTGAAACAGTCGCAGCGTTGCGAAACCTCGGTATCCAACTCGGTATTGTTACGTTGAAGTATCGTTACCGTATCGAATCGGTACTCAAACGAGATCATCTGTCGGACGCGTTTGACGTCATTATCGGTTTTGAAGATGTGTCGGTGCAGAAACCTGATCCAAGCGGTTTATTGGCAGCAGTGGAAAAATTGAATTGCGTCCGTCAAAATTGCCTCTATGTTGGTGATAGCGTAACCGATGCCAAAACGGCGCAGCGTGCCGATATCGACTTTATCTCTGTGTTGTCAGGTGTCACACCACGAGCCGCTTTCGATGATTACAATGTTTATACGATTCTTGAAGATGTGTCTGGGTTATTAGATTTAGAGTTTTTCAGGACTTACGCAGTCCCCTTTGCAGGCGGGGTTTAAAACCCCGCCTGCAGGACGTAATACGTAGTTATCATAGAAAAGTGCGTAAGTCCTGTTCTTGACAAGTTCTCAAGCAAGGAGTTCCAATGCCAAATAGACAACCTACTATTGGGGAGTACCTTCTAAAAAAATTAGAAAGTTACGGTATTAACCACATCTTCGGCATCCCTGGCGATTACGTAGTCCAGTTCTTTGATCTGATTGAGCAGAGTCCGATTCAACACATCGGCACAACGCGAGAAGAGACAGCAGGATTCGCTGCAGATGCGTATGCACGCACAAATGGCATGGGAGCCGCGTGTGTGACGTATGGTGTCGGCGGTTTATCTATGATTAACGCTGTCACCGCTGCTTACGCTGAAAAATCACCACTCGTTGTCATTAGCGGTAGTCCTGGCATGAAGGAGCGTACTGAGGGTGCACTTTTGCACCATAAGGGTAAAGATTTTTACACACAGCAGCGTATCTATGATGAGATAACGGTTGCATCAGCACTCCTTGATGAACCTTTTACCGCCTTTAACGAGATAGACAGAGTGTTAGATGCAGTTTATTGGCATAAGCGGCCAGGCTACATTGAACTCCCACGCGATATGTTAAGTATACAAGGTGCTGTCCACCAACGCCCGTCAACGGGTGGGTACCACAGTGACCCCGAAACGTTGGAAGCTGCTTTAGCGAGTGCCATTGCGTTCATCAATCAATCCGAAAATCCGGTCATTTTAGCGGGAGCTGAACTGCATAGATTCGGATTTCGAGACAAATTACTTCGGCTCGCAGAAGAAAAACAGATCCCGGTAGTGACAACCCTATTAGGCAAATCAGTGATGCCGGAAGCGCACCCGCTCTACTTGGGGATTTACGGCGGCGCAATGGGCAGATCGGAAATCACAACGCTTGTTGAAACTTCCGATTGTATTATTATGCTGGGCGCCTTCATGACCGATGTCAACCTTGGAATCTACACGGCAAACCTGGCGAGAAGCCGTAGCGTCTATGCTATCTCGGATAAAATCACGGTCGGTTATTCCACTTATGAAGATGTTACTTTCGAGGATTTTATGGATGGTTTGTGTTCTCCGAAACTCGCCAAACGCCCCGAAGTCAACTTGGAATGGGTACTCGAAGTCGCAGACCCGTTTCTGATGGTCCCTGACCAAGCGTTAACTGTGCAGCGTTTGTTCCAACACCTCAATCAATATCTGCGGGATGACCTGACGGTTATCCCCGATGTGGGAGACTGCCTTTGGGGGGCCGCGGATTTGCGTCTGCCGGAACACACGGAATTTATTTCTCAAGCATACTATACCTCAATGGGGTTTGCAATTCCTGCTGCTGTCGGTGCCCAACTCAGCAAACCCGATGCCCGGCCGATTGTGATCGTCGGAGATGGAGCATTCCAAATGACCGGCACCGAGTTGTCAACAACCATTCGCTACAAACTCAATCCGATCATTCTGATTTTAAACAACAAGGGGTATGGGACGATTCGTCCCCTCGTTGAAGGCCCCTTTAACAATATAGAGAATTGGAACTATACACTTCTGCCAGAACTCTTCGGCGCAGGAAGGGCATTTTCTGTCCAGACCGAGGGCGAATTTGACGCTGCCATGAAGACAGCACTTGCCGAGACGCAACATTTCGTCCTGATTGAAGCAGAAATTGGCAAATTAGACATGTCGCCTGCCCTTACCCGACTCGCAGAACGGGTTTCTGAGAAAGTTTAAGTCTAAAGGTAAAATGTCCGTTTGTGTCTCTATCTTTTTATTTCTACAGACAACTGAAACCGCACCCAACACATTGCAAAGGAGATGATCAAATGTTGAAAACCATGATTTTATCTATCCTCTTCGGGGCTCTGCTCGTTCTTTCAGTGAATGGAGCGTTCCTGCCAGAGGACAACAGCGACGCGTTTGGGTTGGAATATGCAGAATCCATCGCGGGGTTTATTCCGAACGCACCTAAGATTGATGGAAAACTTGACGACTGGAAGTACGCCATCTGGGTCGCGTTTGACTCGGAGAAGGAACTCCTGCGTGGAAAAGGCGCGTGGAAGGGAAAAGATGACCTCACGATGACTTGGTCGACCATGTATGATGCGGAGACCTTCTATTTCGCAGCGGCAGTACGCGACGATATTTTCGCACCAGCAGCGAATGCCGGGCAACCTTGGGTAGGTGATACAATCTTTCTATACATCGATTGGGAGCAAGTAGGAGTCGGAACACCTGCGTGTAAACCCAATTTCGCTTTTATCAACAAGAAAGCCCTCGTCACTGATTTCAGTGCGATCAAAAACCCGAATCTCCCAAAGTCTGATATAGCGATTGTGCCGACCCCTGAATTGGGAAAAGGCGGTATGATTTATGAGGTTGCGATGCCGTTTACGTCGCTCACGAAGGTAAAAGTCAAGGAAGGGACCGAAGTCGGGTTTACCCCTGGATATGAGGAAGGCACGGATGATCCAGAGAAAAAAGGTGGACTTGTGTTCATGGATTGGCACGGTTTGAATCCAGACGACTCCGCGAACCTTGGCACTTTGACCTTTGGCGAGCCGCTCGCCGTTGATCCGACTGGTAAGTTAGCAATAACATGGGGACAGTTGAAAAAAAGTGTTCCATAAATGGTGGTTGGAAGGATGGAAGGAACGGAAGAATGGGGACCTTCCGCTACGCTTCCATCCTTCCGATCTTCAACACCAAAGAATAAGACCCTAACATAATACGCAAGGTCTCTACTGACAGGCTAAACCAATCAGATTGAACTATGTCTAATAAAAAGAACCAGGAGATGGAAGGCATCTTACCACTTTTCACAGAATTGCTTGAAAAAGCCGATAGTCTGTTAAACCGCTTGGACGCTCGCACAGCGCAGGCATCGAGTGCGTATCTCAGCGACTATATCGCTTTTCAGTGGCGAGCGCAGAATGGGACGGGATACCTCGTACCTGTTGAACACCCGCATCTCGTTGATAGCACGGATCTCATCGGTATCAATTCGCAATGGACAGCACTCGACCGGAACACCCAGCAGTTTCTGCAAGAGCTTCCTGCCAATCATGTCTTACTGTGGGGCGACCGAGGCACCGGGAAATCTTCGCTCGTTAAAGCGATGTTGGAACGTTACGCCGACAAAGGACTTCGGTTGATAGGTATCGCGAAAGAGGGGCTTGTCCATCTACAAGAAATTGCCGAAATGTTGTGGGAACGACCTGAACGCTATATTCTTTTCTGTGATGATCTCGCATTCAACGAGGACGAACCCGAATACCGCGAGTTGAAAGCGATGTTAGAAGGCGGAATCTCTGCCTGTCCAGACAATGTCCTCATCTATGCCACCTCAAACCGGCGGCACTTGATGCCGCGACAGGTCAGGGAGAACCAATACCCACAGAACGACGAAGATGAGTTGTATCCACGCGAAGCAACAGAGGAGAAGGTCTCATTGAGCGACCGTTTCGGGTTACGTCTCGCTTTCTACCGAATTTCGCAAGATACCTATTTGCAGATCGTATCCCACTACGCACAAAAACGGGGGCTCTCTGTACCGACAGAAACGTTACACCGAGCAGCGTTAGAATGGGCAGCATCCTCAAGCGGACGGTCAGGACGCGTCGCCTATCAGTTTATCACCGATCTCACTGGACGATTATCACTCGAATCAAATGCAAAGTAGTAGGCACGCTCCGCGTGCCGTAACAAACAAAGTAGTAAGCACGCTCCGCGTGCCGTAACAAACAAAGTAGTAGGCACACGCCGCGTGCCGTAACAGGTCTTTATGTATGAAGATTTTTATCAAAAATCGATTGATCTTCTTTTTCACACTCACGCTCTTCCTGAGCGGGACGCTACTGATACAAACCGCAAATGCGGTGCCGAAAAACGGCACAGTGCGGGTCAGTGGCGACAATGCATGGGTTGTTTTTGTTAACGGTGAAGCGGTTGCTACAGGCGTAAACTGGCAAACGCCGACTGTCAGCGATTTTAAACTCGATAAGGGGTTTGCTGTCATCGCTGTCTACGTTCACGACGCGGGACCCGGGCCTGCCGGTAAAGGCGGATTCCTCGCCGATATTATTCTTGATGATAAGCCTGATTATATCGGAACGGGTGAAGATGGCTGGCGATGCGATACCGGTCAAACTATCGGCAATCGGAGAGACGGTTGGGAAGAGGTCGGTTTCGACGATAGCAAATGGGAAGATGAACTCGAAATTTACGAGAAATTCGGTGAGGGTATATGGGGGGTCGGTGCTGGAGTCATGCAGCAAATTCTCAAAGACCCAGATTGTGAGGCGAATTGGGTGTGGTGCGGTCCTAACAATCTTGAAGATAACACCTATTTCCGATACACCATCAGCCCACTTCCCGTTGAACCGCAAGACAAACTCGCGACGACATGGGCATGGATTAAAAACGATGCTAAATAAGTGGATTAATTGTAGCGGTTCATTAGCGGAGGCTTTGTACCGCAAACTGTATGAAATTTAAGAATTTAACTCGGTAATTTCCGAACGTGCGATAATGCCCGTCGATTACCGAAATGTTTAAAGGTAAATTAAAAAATGGAGATTTTTATGAAAAACCGATGGATACCCTTTTTAACACTTGCGCTCTTCTTAAGCGGCATGCTTCTGATACAAACTGTAAATGCTGTGCCGAAAAACGGTACGATACGGGTCAGCGGCGACAATACTTGGGTCGTTTTTGTTAACGGCGAAGAGGTTGCTGCAAGCGGTAACTGGCAAGCACCAACCGTCAGCGATTTTAAACTGGACAAAGGGTTCGCAGTAATCGCTGTCTATGTCCACGACGCGGAACCGGGTGCCGCTGGCAGAGGCGGGTTCCTCGCTGATATTATCCTTGACGCTAAACCCGATTACATCGGGACAGGCGAAGACGGCTGGCGATGCGATACCGGCAAACTGCTCGCTGATCGGAAAGACGGCTGGGAAGAGGTCGATTTTGACGACAGCAAATGGGAAGACGAACTCGAAATCTACGAAAAATTCGGGGGCGGTATCTGGGGCTTCGGTGCCCCACAGATGCGCGCAATTCTCAAAGACCCAGACTGCGAAGCGAACTGGGTATGGTGTGGGCCCAACGATGCTGAAGACGACATCTATTTCCGATATACGATCGGGACACTTGCCGTTGAGCCCGAAGACAAACTCGCCACCACGTGGGCACGCATTAAAAACGACGATATGTAACTTCGAGTGATCGTCATAGCGTAGAAAAAGGAGAACACAATGAAAAAGTTTTTAGTTCCAACAGTTTTAGTTTTGGTTTTCGCTTTAGTCGCTTCAGGCACTTGGGCAGCGACGCTCCGCATCAATGGTGATAATTCATGGGTCGGCTTCGTCAACGGCGAACAGGTCGCCGAAGGCAGTAACTGGCAGCAAGCAAGCATCACTGAATTTGACATGCCGGACGGCTACGCTGTCATCGCTGTCTATGTCCACGACGCAGAACCCGGTGGTGCCGGACGTGGCGGTGCGCTGTTTGATGTTATCCTTGATGACGGTACCTATATTCCGTCTGATGATACTTGGAAGGCGGATGCGGGCGCACCACTCGCTGATCGGAATGACGGTTGGGAACAACCCGACTTTGACGATAGCGGCTGGGATAACGCGACACAACTCGACCAGTTTGGTGAAGGTATCTGGGGCTTCGGCGCGGACACGATGCGTGAAACGCTGAAAGATCCCGACTCAACCGCATACTGGGTCTGGGCAGGTCCCAACGATGTTGAAGACGATGTCTATTTCCGAAAAACCGTCGGAACCCTGCCAACAACGCCTGTCGAACCGGGTGGAAAAGCCACCACGACATGGGGTGCTTTAAAATCAGAATAGTAGAAATTAATTTCGCAATCAGTCGTCGGAAATCAGTTAACGGTTTCCGACTGCTGGTTGTTCAACCCAACCTACGCACTATAACGCCTCAATGACTTTCGCAATCCTCGCAAAGACCGTCTCAATATCCGATATGTCAAGACAAGAATAGGCAATCCGTAGTTCTGTCTCCCCAAGCGCGATCGTGCCGATCCCGTGTTCCGTAAGCAGCCGCTGCCGAACGGTTTCAGCGTTTGCCGATTTAAGGTTCAGGCACGTAAAATAGCCAGCATGACTCGGATACACTTCCCATAATTCCGCATATTTTGCATCAGAAACAACCGCTTTCACTTTTAATGCCCGTGCTTTGAGCGTTTCATAGTTCCGCCTTTTCTGTTCAGTGTACCCCGGTGTTTTCATTGCCGCAAGGATAAGCGTCTGTGAGACCTGTGATGCGCCGGAGGTATTGGCTCGGATCAGTCCACTGAGTTTCTGTTCAAGCGGTTGCATCGGTATTTCTCCGAGCCCAAAGGTCATAAACGCCACACGTAAACCCCAAGCGTATTCCTCTTTAGTGGCACCGTCTATCTTCACCGGTACCACGTTCGGATGACATCCAGCCAACACCCCAAACAGAGATTCGTGCAGGACCGCTGCATCGTACCACAAACCGGCGTAGGCATCATCAATCATAACGAGGATACGGCACCCAGTATCGGCACACGTCACAATCGCATCCACAATCTGGGTTGCTTCTATCCGAGTAATCGCGTAGCCGGTCGGATTGTGCGGAAAGTTCAGGAGAACGAGCAATTTTTCGGCGGTAGCGTTGGCGAGTGTCTCGCGAAATCCGTGCGTGTTAAAACCGTTCGCAGCGTTGAAAAAAGGGTAGGTCTGGAGATTTGCCCCCGCTTTGGTCTCGAAGATGAGTCGGTAATTCCCCCAAATCTTATCTGGAAGGATAAGCGTGTCACCGTTATCTACAAAAAGTTCCGCGAGCAGACTAAACCCGTGTGTCATTCCACTCGTTACAATTGGGAGACTGAACGTTTTTCCAGCAAGCGAAGGGTTCTCTTTCAAGAGATGCGTCTGCCACATCTCCCGTAATGCCTGTTGACCGAGTACGGGTGCGTAACCGTAGATGTGCTCCAATGAGAGTTCCGGCATAAGTTCTCGCGAAACCGGCAGGTGCATCATATCGCCCGCGTCCCGTGAAAAGTCCAAGGCGATCGCGCGTGTGGCGTTGAATCGATGCGCTTTCGTGTTCGCTTCAACTGTCTGGCTCAAGATACCTTTCGGCAAATAGATGCGTTTCCCTAACTCGGAGAGTAGCGCGGAGACCGCTGGCGCGGCATCGCGAAGTTGTTCGTTTAACTGAATCGCTAAAGGATTTAACACTTGCATATTTTTCCAAATCGTAGAGAATATAGTAAAATTGAACGCTTCATCTGTTCATTTATTTTGAACTTTTGCCAACTTAAAGTCAACTGATTTTTACGAATTCCCGTTTAAAAAGAAAAGTTAAGACCCACCGCTCGACAATAGGACAAAAAACATGAAAGCATTTTTGAAAAGCCTCACATTCGGTATCATCGTTATCCTCGCTATCGGTTTCGGTATCGGTGTTTATATCCTTCAAGCACCATCGGTTGAGCAGACGAAGACCCCTAAATTTCAAGTGCATACGCGGACAGCAGTGCGCGGCAGACCCACAGTTAATTCAAAACCGCTTGCCTATACCACAGATGTTTATCGTTTCAGTCTGGATCGTCAGTATATCAGCAACCTCAATAGCAGTATATTGGAACGCGAGCATCTGTTTAGCGCGGCGTTGACGCACCGTGCCAGATTGAAAGGGGCAGATTTGGATAAGGCATTGAAAACAGCAACCGATTGGCAAAAGATGTTCGCCAATTTGACAGAAAGTACGCGCTTCCGTCCAAGTGCATCCGTCCTTGAAGTTTTGGTAAGTGGCGAGGAGTGGTTGCTCAGAGAGGTCTCCGGTGCCGGGTATACAGTCACGAGAACAGGGAACCAGATTGATATCTATCTGCCCGATCTCAAGGACACATTTGACACAAACAAAATTGAACTCTCTGCAGATCTGGAAATCTCGACTGAACAGAAAAACAAACGATGGTTTATTAAAGATGCAAAACGGAAGCAGACCTATAGCATCACAAACGGCAATGAAAAACTCATCGTCTACCAGCAATCAAAACCTGAGATTCTAACATTTCTGTTTGAAGTAGGTTTAGCATCACAGACCCCTCTCGCTGCAGGTAAATTGTCGCCGGAATTGATTCAAGAATTTGAGAAACTGAAGATACCGTTGTCACGACGTGTACAAGTATCAACAGGTGAAGATGGTGTGAGTTGGAACCTAAAAGATCAATCTCTGGAATATAACATCCGAAACGAGAACGATCGATTAAAGGTCTATCTTGATCTTGACAGCGGATGGCTTCGCATCAGAGCCAGTGACGAGATAATAGGCTGGGTGCAAAGTAATCGCGGCACCATTTTTCAACCGCCGCCACCGATACTCAGCTCACGCCAGTTAGCCAAAAGACGATTGCTTACATTAATTGACAAAGTAAAAGCGAAAGTCGGGAGGTCTAATGAAGAAAATGAAACCCCAGATGCTGCGTCCCGGTAGCCGTATCGCAGCGATTTCGCTCTCTTGGGGCGGGCCCGGCACAATGCCATACCGTTACGAGATCGGCAAACAGCAATTTGAAGCAGCATTCGGCGTAACAGTTATCGAAACGGAACACGCTTTACGTGATGCAGACTGGCTTGCGAGAAACCCCAAAGCGCGTGCCGACGATTTGATGGCAGCTTTTGTCGATAAAACGATTGACGGGATTATCTCGACAATCGGTGGCGAAGATTCAATCCGCACGCTGCCATATCTTGATTTGGATCTGATTCGGAACAACCCGAAGGTTTTCATGGGTTTTTCGGATACTACCATATCGCACGCGGCCTGCTTTAAAGCGGGGATCGTTTCGTTCTACGGTCCCTCGTTTATGGCAGGATTTGCCGAAAACGGTGGAATGTTTCCATACATGGTGGATGCTGTGCGGCGCACGCTCTTTTCCCCAGAACCGGTTGGTGTTGTTGAACCGAATCGAGCAGGATGGACAGTTGAACATCTCCCGTGGGAGAACCCCGAAAATCAGTCAATTCGTCGAAAACTGAATCCTTGTACCGATTGGAAATTTCATCAGAACGACGGGGTCGTTGAAGGGCAACTTTTCGGGGGCTGTGTTGAGGTGCTGGACTGGCTCCGAGGGACTGATTATTTCCCCGCGGCTGCCGATCTTCAAGGGGCTGTCCTGTTCTTAGAGACCTCCGAGGAGGCACCACCCCCTTCGTTTCTAACAAGGTTTGTCAGATGCCTTGCGGCGATGGGCATTCTTGAAGGACTCAGCAGCATCCTGCTCGGACGACCGGGCGGCGGTGTTGATCCTAATACTTTCCATGAGTACGACGATGCACTCTGTAAAACGGTCCGCGAGGAATATGGATTAAACGACATGCCCATTGTCACCAATATGGACTTCGGGCACACAGACCCAATGTTCGTCATTCCGATGGGTATGAAGGTGCGTATCAATTCTACCAAGCAAGAGATCGTCATTGATGAGGCAGCGGTCACTGAAAACTAATACAGATAGCCACTTGCGCTGCTATTACCGATTTTCTGAAACCGGATACAGGGTCAGTCTCGCTTTTTTACCCGATCCTTCATCTGCAATTATGAGTGTGCCATCCGCAGCGAAGGTGATACCTTCAGGCTGACGATGCCACTGCGTAGGAAATTCCCTCGCTGCAACGACTTGACCCCTTGGCGTAATCTCCGCGATCGCCTTCTGACGCGCAGCGACGACAAAGTAATTTCCTGACACTGGGTGTCGTTCGATGCCAGAAGGCTGAAATTCTTTCCCCTTAATATGACGGGTGAATTCAATGACAGGTATGACTATATGTGCATCTTCGATGAGTTGTTTCTTGTCAAGTGACCAACGATATAGAACCAATTGTGCTTTCAGATCTGCTCTACGAGCACCTTTGCACATCAGTAAGAGTACCCGCTGGCTCGCGTCGTACGCTAAACCCTCTATTTCGTAATCTCTACCGATGCCGGTCGCATAGATATTATAAAGGACAGACGCTCCCGCAGCTCCCCTACTCCCCTCGTATATGCGTCCTGAACTTGTGACTAGATAGACCTGATCGTTAACTGTCGCAATACCCTCAAAGTCATCGTTGACTGGGTTCTTCATATCCGCCAGTTGGAAGGCTTTTATGATGACCCCATTCTGATAATCTATTTCATGAATAACCGCCTTTTCATCATTGTGAGCCATGAGGTGATTGTCAAGCGTCATGGCTAAGCCAGAAATCTCCTCGAGACGTCCGGGCAGCTTCCAATGCGTCGCGGTCTCTGCTTTCAGGTCATAGTTTTCGAGAGATATTTTCCGCTGTGATACCGCCTTCGTGTCCCTCAAAAAGTGGTCAATCATAGTGTCTGGATCCATACTTAACAAATTTTTACCCAAGCCTGCTGATGGATTTTCTTTACTGACTTTTTCTTCGCTCAAGCCTGCTGATGGATTTTCTTTACTGACTTTCTCCTCACGCAAATCTGTTGATAGATTTTCTTTAGCGACTTTCTCCTGACCCAAACCTGTTGATGGATCCTGTCTATAAATCATAGACACGAAAAGGATAAGAAGGCTAAAAACAAGGAAGCCTAACAAGAGTTTATTGCCGCGATTCTGCCGCATGTGCGATTGTACCCTCCCCGGATTCTTGCCCCTTCAGTTTTACGTCGTTGATACACCCTCTTCCGTTTTCTTCAATATCCTGTATAAAGGAAGGCAAAGTGACAGATTTTTTTAACCAAACATCAAACACAACGATGGCAGTTCCATCCAGGTTTTCGACCACATTTGCTACCTGCCACCGTTTGGTACTGGATTTAAGGATTTGCGCAGTTGATTTTCTCGCTACATTGACATTTGTCGTGTGCACTTCTATCTGGGCATTATAAAGGTTTTCAGTGGTAATGCCCTCTTCACCAGGGGCTGGGCCCCATTTTCCAGAGTTATCGATTCTCCAGCCAGAAAGTACTTCCGGTTGCGCACCAAAATTGCTTTTCCACACACCCAGAGTTATAACGACAAAAACCAACGAGGCAAGGTAAGCCACTAAAAAAAGTTGGGTCCCAGCCGCGAGCCCTATTCCGATAGCCATAAGCATATATACGGAATCCATCGGTTCTTCGAGCGAGGTACGAAAACGGACAGCCGCCACGATGCCCGCTAAACTGAATGCAAGGGCAACACTATCCTTGACCAAAAAAACAACCAACGATATGGCAATAGGTATAACGAGCAAAGTGTGTGCGAAGGATTGACTGTATTGCTTGCGCGGTCGCGTCCAACGATAGAGCCAAGTAATCGGAAGTGTAAGCCAAAAAGCCATTGCCAGAGCGAGCATAACCGGAATGGTGTGTGTCGGGTCACCAAGCGTGACCGAGATCAAGCCTTCTCTGATATTTCCTTCAAAAATCGTGGCAACCCCCTCTTTGACTTTCTCCAGTGTAATGGGTACATCAGTGCCAGTGCCACCTTGTTGTCCTTCAAAGAAGCGTTCACGCTCTTGGGAGACATAAATGAGAATTTGCGGGAAGAGATGAAATATCCCGCCGAGCGCCAAAAGCCATGCAAGATAGTAAACAACGAGACGTATAATTATGTTGTCGAGTATGCCATATATCTTGTTGAGCATACGATATCTCTCCTATTTGATTGGCTAAAACATGAAACCTGCGCGCAAGTACACGCCCGTCAAGTCATCGCCATTGATGACCGCAACGCTCAAGGTCTGCTTTCGCTGGAGAAAAGAGAGCCAGAATCCGCCGCCGATACTGTTGTGCCATTTGTCAGCAGCCTTCGGATCCTCGGCATAAAATACCCGACCGACACCAGCCGCAATGAACAAGCCGAACTCTCCCGGCACCAAGAACTTGATTGGGAGCAGAACACATCGTAGTTCGGCATTCCCATAGAGGGAGGTGTCTCCCGCAAACCGGTTTTTCCGGAAACCGCGTAAATGGCTATCGGATAGACCGATAGCGGCAAAGCCGGAGCCACCGAGAAAAGCACTCTCGTGGAACGGAAAGGTGCCCCATACTTTCTTTCCACCCACCCGCAGAGCCAACGTCGGCTTAGTTGGAATAGGAGCCGTCATGTAAGTGTGTACTCTTCCATCTATGCTGCCAAAAGCCGATGCTGCATCCCAGATGCCCGGGTAGACGGCTCCAGCAGCCTTGACTAAGAACCCACGCGTCGGGTACGCTGGATTGTTACGCGTGTCGTACATCATTTCACCCGATGCGCCTATCTGACCGAAGAAGCCCGTACCATACACCGGCGGATTCAGAGAAGTGATGAATTTGTCCGCGTTGGCATCCGGGGACGTGTTTGAATACTTGATGATCGGCCCCAAGCGGAAAGTCAATTCTGAGCGAAGCGGTTCCGTGGAACTACTCGGTGCAGCTTCATCATGCTCTTTTTTTCGGAAATCGAGAGACGGTGCGAAAACGACATGACTCTGTTTTACCTTATAGTAGGAAGACGATTCCGAAATCTGCGTGTCGTTCCCAAATCCGTTAAACCGGATCAATTGGATTCCGGAGTACTTGAAGTGAACTCTCCCATCAAGAGCGTGCAGTATACGGCGAAAGTTGCCAGTATAGGAGGCAAAAGGCTCGAGACCGTTAGTAGCAAGCCCAACGTTGAAAGAATGTCGCGAAGCGAAAGGGTTTTTTCGATAACCGAAATACTGCCGGTTGTTGTGCATCCTCACGAACACACCCAGATCCGGATTTACCGTAAGGGTCGGGAACGTATACGCCTCCATGCCCCAGTCCGGTGCATACCGTTGAGTAAGGGTCATTCGTGCCGGAGGACGCTCGTAGCGGTGTTTATCGATTTTCGCGCCCTTGCCTTTGACGAACCGATTTTCCCCGCGAGAATCGTAGAACCGGGTCTTTGAGGCACCCGCCTCGGATGCGTTTGTGAACGTGTCGTCCCCACCGCCACCATCAATGCGAACAGCAATACGACCCTTCGCGCCTGATATTTCTACGCGGTCAGCTCCGCCCCGGAGGTATATTCGGACTTCTCGGGATTCTTTAGGGTGGAACGTCCTCTGGAAATAGGGTGCCTTCTTTTCTCCATCGGGCCCTTCTATGAGACCGATACGGACTACCAAATCACCGCTCGGTGTATGCTCACACTGGACATACTCGTTCTGATCGGTCGCCTTGATTTCAGCATAGCGGGTAATCAACTTATAGTATCTGTCGGCAAATTTAGGCAACGCGTCCCGCCTTGATTTGAGTGCCGCAACAAGCGTTTCCCCGACGATCTTGTAATACGGCTGTGGAAGCTTCCGGACTGCGTCTACGATGACTGAGTCGGGTAGATCTTTACAAAACGCTGTTACTACCGAGTCCCATGTTGCCTTATCAAGTTCAACAAGGAACTCGCGATCGAGTTCCCAACCCGTAAACGTCAGAGCCAATAGATTTGTATATTTATCGTCGAATCCGATGATATACTTGGGGATGCCTCTGCGCGCCACCGCCATGGCGAGTCCGTCAAGATCAATAAAAGCCTGGTCGCGATCCTCCGGTATTGGAATCCAAGTATAACACTCGCCATCGGGAAACCGCGCCCATCTCCACTGACCGTAATGGCGGTCCTTGTCGTTGATGAGAAAATCCATCAGTCGCGCCTTTAGAAAGGCACGGGCATCAACGCGGTTGCAAGGCGTTTCTTCCAAATGCTCCCACAGCTTCTCTGTTCCACTGATCTGTTGAGAACCAGCAAAGCCGGGCGTATTGTCCGGTCCTTCGGAAGGGTGCTCCTGCAGTGTCCCTATAAGACCCGCAAAACCGTCGCGGTACTCCTTCAATCTCGGATCATCCGGAATAACGACAAGCGTATGCTTGGAATGGAGGATACCGGTGGCTTCCATCAGCGGATCAATCACGAGTGCCCCTGTCGGCAGAAGCCCGCTAATCATGTCCTGAAGGAATCCATCGGCAATCGTGCCTTTGAGTTCCTCCCATATCCGTTTGGTGGGATCCTTATCCAAAGAACGAACCGTATACCGGCGACCATCCTCCCCTGTAAAATGAAGGGATATGGACTGTCCGAACCCTCCGGTGCGAAGCGGCGTCAGCCCACCTCCCACGCTGTCAAGGTCAAGGACTGCAACTTCGATTGGGGTGGTCCAGAGATCCCGGTAGTCGCTGCCGTGGATCCAACGTTTGAGCCAACCCGCGCGGAACCTGCCCCCCGGAACAACTACGTGGGTCTTAGCACCCTGCGGCGGAATAGATCGATGAATCCGGTATCCTGGAGGTGGTGGCTCCTTCTGAGGTATCGATTCTGCTGGAACAGAAAGCGCAAGCACCAACGAAAGGAACAAGACGTTCCACTTAGAAAATATCATTAATACGCTTCCACCTTCCTATAGAAAGGCGAAAAATCAATCCTTTCACCCGCTAATCCTCAGCACTTCCCCTACAAAACCAGACTGTAGAACGCAACCGAAAAGTAGAGATGCACCATCGGCAGTGAATTGAAAAATCTTGGAATTTGGACGTTGTATTTTCAGACGCATACCCAATTGCCAGTGGAACGGAGACTGGAGGTAGTGGGATCTATCCCGGCAATCCGTCTCCAACGTCCATTCGTAAGGATATATAATTCTCCGAAGAAAAACACGTAAAAATTACGACGCTGCCTAAAATATCAAGCACATCAAGTCAGATATGTGATATACTTAAACAAGCACTGGCAACTCACTCTTGGCAGTACCGCAGTTCGGGACAGCTGCAACTGTTGCCGAAGACTCCATATTGGATTTACGGATGCCAAGAGGTATTATAGCAAAAAAAAAGCATAAAATACAATAATTTTTTATTTCAACCCGATTTTTGTATTAGGACTTACGCATTTCCTCTCAAAGTCCCCCTGATAAGGGGATTTAGGGGGTTTAAATACCGAAATTACTGCTTTTTGCGTAAGCCTTGTGTATGAACCCAAGTCGCTATCCAACAAATTTTGAAAGGTAGCCAAAATCTTTTAGCACTCCCCTCATTAGAAATATGAAAATCCTTTTCCTATCGCCTACCGTGCCGTTTCCACTCACCGATGGCGGACGCATTCGGGTTTTTAACCTCCTCAAACAGATTGCAGCGAAAAGCGATGTGACGCTGCTCGCGCTGGAGACACAACCGACAGATGCAGAAGGGGTCGCAGAACTCCAGCAGTTAGGTATTCAAGTTCACCTCGTTCCTAACGCACCGACACTTCCCCGCGTATCGTTCGGGACACTTGTCAACGCTTTCTTCAAACGACAACCTATCACTGTCGCACGCTACGATCTATCCACCTATCGTCAGAAATTCAGAGAGTTGGTCGCGACCGAAAACTTCGATCTTGTCCATTATGAGATGTTCCACACGGCACAGTTTCGCACGGAAACGGAACTACCCAGTGTGCTTTCACAGCAGAACGTCGATTCTGCAATCTGGCGGCGACTCTGTGGTGAAACGGCTAACCCGTTCTATAAGTTCGCATATTGGACGCAGCAACTCGCATTCCAACGCTATGAACGCGTGCTAAGCCCGAAGTTCGACGCGGTCACGTGTACCTCTGATATTGATGCCGCCGTTTTTCAAAGACACTGCGCGGCAGACACTATTGAGATCATCCCTAACGGTGTAGATGTTACGCACTACCAACCCGACTTCACATCCGAAGCCCCGGCACACCTTATCTATATTGGGAGTATGGATTGGTATCCGAATGAAGATGCAGTCGCCTTCTTTGCTGATGAGGTTTTACCCAGCATTCAAGACAAAGTGCCGGATGTCCAATTCTCAATTGTCGGTGGCAATCCGTCGGCACGTGTGCAAAGGTTGGCAGAGAGAGAAGGCGTTGTCGTTACCGGACGTGTGCCAGAAATTAAACCCTATTTCGCCGAGGCGACGGTCTTTGTCGTGCCGTTACGCATCGGGAGCGGCACGCGCCTGAAAATCCTTGAAGCCTTGGCGATGGGTAAAGCGATTGTCTCTACTTCAGTTGGGGCAGAGGGCTTAGACCTCAAAGACGGTGAGGAAATCTTTATCGCCGACGCACCTACACCCTTTGCCGGTGCTGTCACCCGACTCCTCACAGACGCATCACTCCGCCGTAGGGTTGGCGAGAACGGACGCACCCGCGTCGAGCAGGATTACGACTGGCGGAGCATCGGTGAGAAACTCCATAACCTCTACACCAAGATTAGTAGACGCTCGAATTGATTTTTCTGATTATATATGCTAATATTTAAACAACTTGAACTTCAAAACGAACTACTTAAAAGGAGCGATACCGATGAAACGCTTTACGTTATTTTTGGCAGTCCCCTTTCTACTGATGAGTGCCACTTTAGGGATTACCGGTGAAGACCCAGATTTAGTGGCATACTACCCGTTTGACGGTAACCCAGAAGACGCAACTGGAAACGATAACCACGGCGAAATTACTGGCGGATCCAAGTGGGTTAAAGGCAAATTTGGAGACGCAATCGAACTTGAGCCGGCCGCTTATGTCGAAATGCAAGTCTCCGACTCCCTCCACGGAGACATCTTCAAAGCAGACCCGTTCACAATTTCTGCTTGGGTTAATCCCAACTTCGACGGTACGACGTGGGAACATATCTGGCGGAGTCTACCCGGAGCTTCCGGCCATAACACCTTCTTCCTCAACAAAGACCAAGGATTGCTCTCTTGGCGTGGGCAGGTCGGTGGATGGACAGTCCTTTGCCAAAGCGATGGAGGCATCGTTGAAGCGGATAAGTGGCTGCACGTAGCTGTCACAGGCGACGGCGATAAATTCAGGATTTACGCCGATGGCGAAAACGTCGCCGAAACCGACTTCCAAGAAACTCGTGGTAAAAACGTCACTTACCGCATTGGCGGTTCCGGAGGCGAGACCTTTGCCGGTTTAATGGACGATTACGCAGTCTTCTCCCGTGCATTAGACGAAGACGAGATTAATTCGATAATGGAAGGCGTTGAGACGTTCTTACCCGTCGAACCGCGCGGTAAACTCGCAACACAATGGGCAGACCTCAAACGCTTAGGCGTAACACAACGGTAATAGAGATATAGGTGTTCTGCGAAAACGTGTAGATATTGCCAATTGGCGCGCAGTTGACGCGGTTTTTAACCCTGTCTATGAAGCGCGCCGGTTGGTAGAAATTTGCTAAAGGGCGTGGACAGAGCGTCGGCAATTTCAAATAACAACGTAGTCAAGTGGACAAGTCACTCAAATAAATAAGAACGTGACACATAATATAATAAGAACTTTTGATGAGCAATATCAGAAACAAAAATTATCTTCAGAAAATGATCGATGTATTATCACAAGACTTGAATTTTCATAGCAAAGATAGCAGATATGCTTCTCATAATTTCCATCCTTAAATCCACGTAATTCATAATTCAGACGAAAATATAAACATGTTGAAGAAACACCCAAGCAAAAACACCGCTTACAGGGCTGGGTAATGATAATTGATAACTATCATAGAAGGGTTTGCGTCTTTCAATTTTATAACGTCTATAATCGTGAAAATCTGCTAATCCTGTAAATCCTGACCCCAACAACTGATAACCATTCCTCTGATTGCCGACAACCGACAGCCATTCCACATTTCCCTTGCACTCTTATCCTGTTTCTGATAGAATTGGCAGTAAAGTCCACTTATAGGTAAACAACATAAAGGATGGAAACGCATGGCACTTCCAAATATGACACGGATCCAACAGCAGTTTGAGGCACCCGTTCTCACGGACCTCCCCGCAGCGATATACGCAGAATTAGCAAGGATTGATGCCGCCTCTATTATCAGTCCCGGCGAGACTGTCGCAATTACCGCTGGCAGCCGCGGCGTTGCGAATGTTGATATAGCCGTCAAGGCGACGGTCGATTATCTCAAAACACTCGGCGCGAAACCTTTTGTGGTTCCAGCGATGGGGAGCCACGGCGGCGCAACCCCCGAAGGACAACGGAGTGTCCTGGAACATTACGGTATCACCGAAGAGACCGTCGGCGCACCGGTGAAAGCGACAATGGAGGTCGTGGAACTCGGAAAGACGGCAGACGGGTTGCCAGTTTTCTTCGACAGGTACGCCGCTGAAGCCGATCACGTCGTCCCGCTGAATCGTATTAAGGCACATACAGATTTTAACGGCTCCATTGAGAGCGGAGTGATGAAGATGCTGGTGATTGGACTCGGCAAACAGCAGGGCGCGAACCTCTATCATCGGGCTTTCTTTCAGTACAGTTTTGAACACGTCATCACAGCGGTCGGTGGTTTTATTCTGGATACCGGAAAAATCGCTTTCGGTTTGGGATTAATTGAGAACGCGCACGAAGAGACAGCGAAAGCGGTAGCGATGCCTGCTGCTCAACTCCTTCAAGGTGAACGTGAACTGCTCGTCGAGGCGAAATCGTTGATGGGACGACTCCCGTTCGATGAACTCGATCTGCTTATCGTGGATTGGACAGGAAAAAATATCAGCGGCACCGGGATGGATACGAACGTTATCGGTCGGATGATGCAGAACTTTGAACCCGAACCCGCAAAACCGGCGATCCTCCGTATATTCGTCCGAGACCTCACTGAAGAGAGCGACGGTAATGCCACCGGCATCGGGCTTGCCGATTTCACAACGACACGCCTTGTAGACCAAATTGATCGGCACTCGACCTACATGAACGGGATCACTGCCCTCGGACCACAGAAATCGAAAATCCCGTTCTATTACGACACCGACCGTGAGGCGATTGAAGTCGCATTGGATACCATCGGTCTTACTGAACCCGAAGATGCGCGGGTGATCCGTATTGAAAGCACATTGAGATTGACGGAACTCGACATCTCTGATGTGCTACTTGAAGATGCGAAATTGCATTCAAGGTTAGAGGTCATCGGTGAAACAAAACCGTTTGCGTTTGACGCTGCGGGTAATCTGTTGCCGTTTTAGGTGGTCAGCGGGATAGTCGTCAGCTATCAGCGGTCAGCAGTCAGTAACTGTCGTGAGCCATAAAAATACCCAAGCAAAAACGCTCGCTTCTACGCGAGGATCGCGAGCACAGCTCGCTCCTACAAAGAGGGAAGAGGTATTTCTGTATTGGATCCAGATTGTCGAGAATAAGAGATGAGAAAACTTAAGATTATCCTTGAGATGATCAAATTTGAACATACCATCTTCGCGCTTCCGTTTGCCGTGATGAGTGCCTTTATCGCTGCGGACGGGTTTCCTGCGCTACCGAAACTCGGTTGGATCCTCGTAGCAATGGTAGGGGCACGGAGCTGCGCTATGGCGTTCAATCGACTCGCCGATGCTGAGATTGATAGTATAAACCCGCGCACCGCCATGCGTGCGATTCCTGCGGGTTTAATTACAAAAGGCGCGGTATGGAGTTTCACCATCGTCTCTGCCGGATTGCTGGTTTTTGCGGCGTGGCGACTGAATCCACTCGCCTTTGCACTCTCTCCCGTCGCACTTGCTGTGGTTATGGGGTATTCCTATACCAAGCGTTTCACCGCACTCTCTCACTTCTGGTTGGGACTTGCGCTCTCTATCTCACCCGTTGGTGCGTGGATCGCAATTCAGGGCAACTTTGCGTTAACGCCGATTGTTCTCTGTCTCGTCGTGCTGCTCTGGACAGCAGGGTTCGACATCATCTACGCCTGTCAAGATGTGAGCTTTGATAGGAAACACGGACTACACTCCATCCCCGCGAAAATCGGCATCCGATGGGCATTATGGCTCTCGTCTGCTTTGCATGTTATCGCCGTGCTACTCCTTCTCGGTATCCCGTACCTCGTCGAATTGGGACTTTTCTATTACATCGGCGTCGGGATCGTTGTGCTAATCTTTATCTACGAACACGCCATCGTCAAACCGACGGATTTGTCCCGCGTCAACCTCGCATTTTTTACATTGAACGGCATGATTAGCCTTGTTTTGATGGCACTTTCGATAACCGATATTTTGTTCTTTTAAAAATCGTTATAGTGCCGATTCAGTGTCTATTTACCGAAAACCTTGTTAAGGTATAATCAAAAAACGTAGTCCGTAACGAAGTGGAGGACGGATATACGGAAAGGTGCTTCAATATCTGAACTCCACTTCCCGAACCGCAAGGTAATATAAAAAAATGAAACTCTCGCTCTCGGTACGCGTCGCAGAAACAGCATCGAAAAAAGACGCTACACATACCTTTGCACAACTGACTGAACTCGCAGCAGGACTCGGCTACGAAGCGGTCTGCATGCGTGCCTCCCAAGTCGGTATCCATTCACCTTTAGAACTGATTACCGCTGCCCGCAAACAGGCAGACTCGCTCAACTTGAAGGTCTCTATGATCACCGGCGATTTCCCCGTGCCACTCAACAACGAGCAAGGACCGGACGGGCTCCGCAATATCACCCCTTATCTCGATTTAACGGAACTGCTTGGGGCAGACCTGATCCGTATTGCAATGAAGGTCGAAGCGGATATTCCGTGGGCACAACGCGCCTCCGACGAAGCCGCAGAGCGTGGTATCCGTCTCGCACATCAGTCGCATACGCAGAGCCTGTTTGAAACAGTGGAGGGATCGGTCGATGTCCTAAAACGTGTCGGCAGAAAGAATTTCGGGATTATCTATGAACCTGCCAATCTCGACCTCTGCGCGCAGGATTACGGCGTTGAGACGCTTAAGCGGTTTTCACCGTACCTCCTCAACGTCTATCTTCAGAACCACATCCGCCGACCAGAGGGAAAAACACGACTCCTGACGTGGATTCAGGGGGAAGTCCCGCACGATCCGATCCGTCTACAGGACGAAGGTGGCATTGATTTCCCACGGGTGTTTGAAGGGCTGGAGGCGATCGGTTACGATGGATATGTAACGGTGCATCAGGCGTTCCGTGAAATCATGGAGCCAGAAGACGCAGCGGAACAAAGTTATACCTACCTGAAGCCGTTTTGTGGATAGAGAAAGGAAGCGTCCATAACACTATGAGCACACAACAACCGAATATTCTCATTATTACCACCGACCAACAGCGGACAGATAGCCTCAGCTGCTATGGATCAACGTTCACGGATACACCGCATCTCGATAAGTTCGCATCGGAAGGTGTCTGTTTCGAGCGGGCATATTGCACGAATCCGGTATGTACCCCTGCCCGTGCCTCACTCTTTTCGGGACGATATGTGAGTCGCCACGGCGCGTGGAACGTCGGTATGAACGTCCCCGAAGACGAAACCATGCTATCACACCGACTCGGCGCGGTCGGGTATCGCACGCACTATATCGGCAAAGCACACTTCCAACCCTTCGGTGCTGCTGCAGAACAGTCCGTTGAAGCACGCGGTAATACGGCACGCTATCCTGATTTCCAAGGTCCCTATTACGGATTTGAAACCGTTGAACTGGCACTTGGACACGCAACTTACGGTATCGCGGGACACTACGGCGAATGGGTGCGATCACAGGTCTCCGAAGAGACGTTCGAGAGTTACAGTAAAGCGACACGTCTCAGCGAAAGAGGGTTCGGCGGTGAGGCTTATGATTGGGATATACCGCTGAAATACCATAACAGCGTTTGGACAGCTGATCGGACAGTGGATTTCTTGTCAAACCGTGATACCACGCAACCCTTCCTATTGGCGGTCGGTTTCCAAGACCCACACCATCCGCACTGCGTTCCGACTGAATTTGAGGCGCGCGTTGATCCCACCTCAGTCCCACTACCAGACTTTGTTGAAGGCGAGTTAGACGACAAACCGCCGCATTTTTTCGAGGCACGATGCGGTGAGCTTGAAAAGTCGGAGATCCGAGGCACGTATGCGATCGCTGGGCAGGGGGGCGGTGCTGATTACCGCAAAGTTTCCGAGGCAGACGCACGGCTCGGCAGGGCATATTATTACAATATGGTGAAGATTATTGATCAGCAGATGCACCGGATTCTGGAGTGTCTGGAGACGTGTGGGTTGACAGAAGATACGTTAGTGCTTTTTACAACCGATCACGGCGAACTGCTCGGTGACCACGGGCTCTGGATGAAGGGACCGTTCCATTATGAGCAGCTTGTCCGCGTACCGACGTTGATGCGGTTTCCTAAAGCAATCCCAGCAGGACAACGCACACAGGCACTGTTCAGTCATGTTGACATTGTACCAACAGTGTTGTCTGCAATCGGTTTGCCGATCCCGTCAGATACAGATGGCGTAGACGCGCTGCCGATGCTTACAGGTGCGACGGCATCTGTCCGTGATGATGTGCTGGTCGAGTGTGTGGACGACCCTCGTGGCTTGCGGCTCAAAACGATTGTGACCGACACACGAAAATTGACGTGGTATTGTGGACATACTTATGGTGAACTCTACGATTTGGAGAACGATCCGGGTGAACGGATCAATCAATGGGACAATGCTGCCTACGCTGCAGATAAGACATCTCTCATGAGTCGTATTCTCGATGCGATGGAACCCTTAGAGAACAGGGTTGAGCGGTTGTCGTATGCATAAAAGATGCTAAATTCAAATTGAACAGGACTTACGCAGCCCCACTGCTGCAGGCGGGGTTTTAAACCCCGCCTGCAGTGCAAATTGAAGTTATAGGAGGGTAAAACTTATGGCATTTAGCGATTTCAATACGATTCCTGAAGTCCAAGAAAGATTCGGAATTAAATACTCGGAAAACGACTTTTTCCGGGTTGAGGACACCTTAAGCCCTTCGGAACAATTTCTCCAAGAATTTGAGTTTACAAGGCAACACATCAACATTTTCGGATCGGAGGCGGCACGGTGTGAAGCCGTTATTTTTCCGGTTTTAAGAGAGATTTATAAAGGCTACGCTGATCACTACGCGCTTTGGATCAAGGAATCCATAACCTATGATGAGACACTGAGCGGAACACCGGATTACCTTATTTCTACAAAATCTGAATTGGGCAAACTCATTGTCGGAACGCCCTTAATAATCTTGGTTGAAGCGAAGAAAAACGATTTTGAGCAAGGCTGGGGGCAATGTCTGGCCGAGTTGGTCGCGGCACAAAAAATAAAAGATGATCCCGATTTCCCTGTATATGGTATTGTTACCGACGGAACATTGTGGGAATTTGGACGACTTGTCGGTGATACTTTTACGCGAAATAGGGCAAATTTCACCTTAACTAATTTGCCGGTTCTATTTGGTGCTGTGAATTCTATCTTCAAAGCAACAATCAGTGCCTCCATTTAACGAACATAAATTGAGATGTGATGCTGCAGACGTAACGCGCTTGCGAAGTATATCCGTGAGAGGTAAAAAGTAAATCTCTGTTTTTAAACTTGCATTAAAAAAATAGATTGGGTATCATTTAGAGAAAAGAAATTGGTTGTGCCTGACTTCGCTTCGACTACATCAGATCCTACGCCAAAAAAACATTGGGGGCATCCAGATGGAGCCTACGCTATCCATTGTGATTCCGATTTACAACGAGGTTGCAAGCCTAAAAGAACTTTTGCAACAGGTTATCAATGTTGAAATCGGTATGAAAAAAGAATTGATCCTTGTTGATGACTTCTCAACAGATGGCACGCGCGATATTTTAAAGGCAATTGAAGGTATCGAAGATATTCCAAGCGAAATACGCAGCTTCCTTGAAGTAACCGAGATGCCGATAGACAGCGACGCAGAAAACACAGACGGGGTCTCAATAAAGGTCTTTTATCACGATGTGAATAAGGGCAAAGGCGCGACACTCCGCAACGGGTTTCAACATATTACCGGCGAAATTACCATTATCCAAGATGCTGATCTCGAATACGACCCACAAGATTATCCGAAATTGCTGAAGCCTATCGTAGATGGTGAAGCCGATGTCGTATACGGTTCTCGGTTTATGAAAGGCAAACAGGCGGGGTTATTGCGGAGTTATCTCGCTAACCAATTTCTGACAACCCTTGCAAATATCGTCAACGGCACAAAACTCACCGACATGGAAACCTGCTATAAGGTAATGCGGACATCAATTCTAAAGGAGATCTCGCTCTACTCGGACAGGTTCGGTTTTGAACCGGAAATTACAGCGAAACTCGCTAAACGAAAATGCAAAATCGTTGAGGTCCCTATCTCCTACCACGGCAGAGACTATGGCGAAGGGAAAACCGTGAGTTGGAAGGACGGCATTGCCGCAATCTTCCACATTCTCCGTTTCCGATTCTTTTCATAGCGGCTTAACACCCCACATAACAATATCAGGACGGACGCATTTTTCTATGATAACCTGTGTATTACGCACTGCAGGCGGGGTTTTAAACCCCGCCTGCAAAGGGGAATGCGTCAGGACTAAATATGCAAAATTTGCAGGATTTGCTTAAAAAGGTAGATGACCTTCTGGACTCGGTTGATGTAGAAAAACCGTCCCAAAATTTCCAGCCGCCGACAGATCCGCTTCTGACAGCACTCGAAACCCATTTCGGCTATACATCCTTCCGTAAAGGACAACGCGAGATTGTAGCATCGATTTTAGATGGCAAAAACGTGTTCGCTGTATTTCCAACTGGACACGGAAAATCGTTGTGTTACCAACTTCCTGCCTTGATGCTCAACGACGGCATAACAGTCGTAATTTCGCCCCTCATTTCGTTGATGAAAGACCAAGTCGATGCTTTACGCGAACAAGGCATTGATGCAGTTGCGCTCATCAACAGCACACTCACGTGGGAAGAATACCAGAATGCATTGGCGCGTCTACGGCGAAACGAGATAAAACTGCTCTACGTCTCTCCAGAACGCCTCCGAAGCCGCCGGTTTTTAGACATACTGAACGCTTTCCCTATTTCACTCTTCGTTATAGATGAGGCACATTGTATCTCACAATGGGGACGCGATTTCCGTCCCGCTTATCTGTCACTCAGAGATACGATTGACGTGCTCCAGCCGCGTGTCATCGCGCTTTTCACAGCAACGGCACCACCAGATATCCGAGACGACATCCTTGATGTCCTAAATATACCGAGGCCCCTCATTCTCACACAAGGGATTGAGCGTCCTAATTTGAAATTGAGCGTCCAACAGAATGAAAATGATGATGAAAAGTATCACCGACTTGAAAAGTTTCTCACCGATCAAGATCCAAATCTTTCAATGGCACAACTCGAAAACCTGAAAACTTCTCCGAGGAACGGGATTATTTATGCTGGACGACGCCGCGAGACCGAAGAAATTGCAGACTTCCTCCGAAGACGCGGATTCCGAGCCGATTTCTATCACGCTGGACTTGAACCCCAAGAACGCAAGCGTGTACAGGAAGCCTTTTTTGATAACAGCGAGAACGGATTGAACATTGTCGTCGCCACTAACGCTTTTGGCATGGGCATTGATAAACCAGACATCCGATACATTGTGCATTGGACACTCACCGGTACCCTTGAAGAATACTGCCAAGAATTTGGTAGGGCAGGTAGAGACGGCGAGGACGCACGCTGTGTGCTGCTGTTCTGTCAAGATGATCGCGGATTGCACGAGTGGTTTATTAGAGAGAGTACACCGGATAAGCAATTTTTGCTTAAACTCCTGAAAGTCATTGAGGATTTCAAGGGTAGCGGCAACTATCGCACAATCTCTAACGAGGAACTGGAGTGGATGAGTGGCGGCAACCCGACTAAGACGCTTGTTAGCCTCAGTTATCTCGAAAAACTCGGATTTTTGAAGCGGTGGTATAATGTCCCGTCTCAACTCTCTGTGAGGTTTCACGGATTCTGGACCGAAGCACCAGAGCCAGCAGACGCAGCACAACGCGAACTCCTCCGCGAATTACGGAGCGGCGTAAAAACAATCTTGGAGCTCTGTGAAACCGTTGGGCAAAATCCGAAGGCGATCATGGAAGACCTCGCCGAGTTACAAAGCGACGGTCATATTCGGTACTGGGGACAGGAAGACTTATTACTCATTGAACTGCTTGAAGACAGTCAAATGCTCAGCACGCTGACAGATGAACAGATTGAAGTAGGGGATTACGTCCGCCGAAAACAGAGCCAGATTGATCAGATGATCGTCTATGCGTTAGATAGCACCTGCCGAATGCGTGTGATTCGAGACTATTTCCGTGAATCCGTTGATGAGAGTTACCGATGCGGCACCTGCGATTTGTGTCAAGCACAAGCCGTTAGTGGTTAGCGATCAGCAGTCGGCTGTCAGCCGTCAGCAGTCGGTATCTGGCAATAAGGAGGCTTCTTGTTTAAAGTCCCCCTGATATGGGGGATTTAGGGGGTTTAACCACTTTTTGCGTCTAAATGTCCGATATTTGTCCAATTTGCGTAAGGCCTGAGTGTTTAATTCTCAGTGCGAAGCGCGTCAATCGGTGAAAGTCGTGCCGCCTGCATTGCGGGATAGACCCCGAAACTAATACCCATGAAAACCGAAAAGATGACAGAAGTTAATATCCACGGCAATGAGAGGACGACGGGCCACTCCGGCACAATCTGCACAATGCGCACAGCAAGGCGTGCCATGCCGTGCGCTGCAACCCAACCGCCTGCGACGCCAAGCACACCGCCACAGAGACACAGACAGATGGATTCCGTCAAGAACTGCCAAAAAATGTGAATCCGTTTCGCACCTATGGATTTTCGCAAGCCGATCTCCCGCGTCTTCTCACCCACAGAGACGAGGCATATATTCATAATACCGATACCGCTCACAAACAATGAGAACCCAGCAATACTCCCCAAAGTGATCTTTATCACCTTTTCGATGTGGTCCAGCTGCTTCGTTGTCCGTTTCGGTATCCAAAGTCCGATAAAGTCATCTTTTCCGCGGTGTCTTTTACGCAGGACGTGCTTAACCGCATCAACGATACCGTCGATATCAGAACCTTTTTGAAAAAAGACAACCAAGTCTTCAACGTAGCGAGTTCCTGCAATCCGTTGTTGATAAGTTGTTAACGGCACACAAATAGCATCATCTAAACAATACCAGATATTAAGGCTACGCCCTTTTATTTTCATCACACCTACAACCCGTAGTCTTACTGGGGCTTGCCGCCAATGATACCGGATCTTTACCTCTTGTCCAAGCGGGGAAGCATCTCCAAAGAGTTCTGTAGCAGTCTCTGCCCCCAAGACGCAAACCTGTTTTGCGTCTTCAATGTCGCCTTCAGAAAGGAACCTACCCGCATGAAGATCCCAGTGCATACCGGTAGCGTAGTCTGCAGTGACACCTTCTAAAAGCGGTCGTGCTTGTCGCCCATCCCGACTGGTAACAAAGGTTTCGTAACCTTCATGTTTAGGCAATACAAATAGGACGTTAGGACATTCCGCCTCAATCGCACGAGCGTCCTCAAGGGTATATCGTTCGGTGGTACGCCGGACGAACCGTCGGTGTTTCCAAATAGAGGTACGTGTCCAGAATTGGACTTGGTTGGTACCGCCGAGTTTTTCGATGTCTTGGGCGATGAGCAATTTCGCGCCGTCCCCGATTGCGATCATGCACAACACACTCGCTATACCGATGAAGATACCGAGAATGGATAAACCGGCACGAAGTTTATTTCGCACAAGGTGCGCAATACCTGCTGTGATAGCCTCACGTAATTTCATTTGCTGAAAATAAAGTATGTATTATGTCTGACCCTGTTTCTTGCAAGGACAGACTCCTATAATAAATTCTACATATACGGATATTTGGATGCACTTTCAGCGGGTTCAACAAGTCAATTTAAGCGTTGACCCTAAAAATCACAACTGATTAAACCCCGTGTTTAGTTAAAAATTCATAAAGGTTTACGGTTTTGAATGTCATAGTGCAGACGCGAGGTTAGGTCCCCACCCAGTAACGGGTGCGGACCCATCTTCGCCACGGGTGTGCCTATCCCGTAAATGCCTACACATTTTTGCGGCGTACTCGCCCAAATGCGACGTGCATTCAGGCTTTACTATAATTATAAAGAGGGGAATTTTCGACAAAAAGGTTTAAAAATAGCAAAATCGCGAACGCGGTACCTGTCAACCTAATTGGGTGTAAGGTTTCATATCCCACAGCAGAATAGTACCATCAAAACCGCCGCTCGCCAAAAGCGTGCCATCTGACGAAAAAGCAAGGTCTTGAACATCGGTGGAATGTCCCCAGAAGGTGGCGATATTTTCACCACTCGCAATCTCCCACAATCGTATGGAGACTTTATCAAATCCAGGACACCACCAAGTGCCGGAGGTGAGATACCGTCCACAAGGTGAAAAGGCTAAGGCAAACGGACGACGAGATTCCTCGGGAGGCAATATTACCATGTGGGTTTCATAAGTTTTTGCATCCCATAACCGAATCTCGCGTTCTATACCACCGGCAATCAGTTTCCTGCAAGCCGAAAATGTGATGTTCCAGATTTCTTTGTCACGCGATTTTTGCCCTTTAGACACTGCTTCAAGGGTGCGTTCAATTTCCTTAGCATCACCTTTATATAGGTTGGCATCTGATGGTGGTGTTAGCGATAGCAAAGTTATAAGCGAACCGTGTTCAACATCCCACACTCGGACGGTCTTGTCGTCCGATGCACTGACGAGCTGCTGCCCATCAGGGTGAAAATCGATAGACCGAATCCATCCAGTGTGCCCTGTCAGCGCGTGCAGTTTCTCCCAACGTTGGGCATCCCATACATGAAGTACACCATCGCTTGTTGTACTGACAAAGTGTTTGCCTGTCGGTGAAAACGCCGTAACAGAAACAGCTTGGGACTCAACAAATTCCGAAAATCGGGTGCCAGACGGAACGCTCCAAATTTCAATAGTTTTGAGGAAACTCGTCGCCAGAAATTCTTCGGAGGAAGACATAGAAGTCCACCTTTTTGTATTATTTAGTTCTGTGTTTGTTTGGAACCTCCGTTTTACCTGTTTTTGTAAAATATCCCAAAAAACGATGCCACTACCTTCTCCGTACCCGCTCATCAACACCTGGTCCTCCTGAGAAAAAACAACTGAATTGGCAAGAGATAGATGCCCAGACAGAGACGCTACATGGGCAGTATCCGCATCCCACACGTGGAAATCGCGCGCACTGGCGATAGCGAATTGCTGCCCATCATTTGAAAAACGCGCAGCACCGGTATGACCGCGATGTTCAAAGGTATCAAGCTTCTCTCGCTCGGACGCATTCCAAATCACAACCTCGTCCTCATAAATGTCAGCAACCCGTAAGGAACCCTCAGACGAGTAAGCGAGTCTGACCTGATATCCACTATATTCGATAGCTGTTTCTACAGTCTCTTTAAGGATATTCCAGATGTAAACCTCAACGGTTTGACCCCCGCTTTCTCTTTTCGGTATGCCAGCGGTAAGGAACTGTCCACACGGTGAAAAAACGAGGCTGTCAACTTGGGGCGAGCGTACAGTGAAGTGCGCGATTTGCTCGCCGGTTTCTATCTGTTTCACTAAAATCTCGTTATCGCAAGACATGTACGCAAACAGCGTTTCGTTGTGGGAAAAGCAAATTGGGAAAGGAAGAGAACCGTATCTTCTTTTTGGTGCTTCAACAGTGAAATTCAAAATAGGGACTTCTGTTTTTGCAGGCCAGACAGAAATAGGAGCGAAGTGGTAGCGCGATGCAGCGAGGTATTGTCCATCCGGTGAAAATCTAAGCTGAGCGATGCCACGGTTGAATCTCTCTCGTTGTCCTATCTCTACAATATACTGCTGGTTTTGTATATCCAACACTTTAACGATGCCATCCGCATCGCCAGTGGCTATCCATCGTCCATCGTTGGAAAAGGCGGTAGCAGAAACCATGCCCCTTTCGGTTTCCCACAACGCAACCGGCTCCATTTTGGCGAGTTCATACCACCACACTCCAATATCTGTTGCGACGGCGAGATGGATGCCATCCGGCGAAAAAGCTACGTCTCTAACGCTTCCTTTACCCAGTCGGGCAATCGCGTTTTCTGGGAGTGCCCAAGTTGTAATATCGCTGTTATTGACTTTCATCATTGAGATCATAAACCTCCTTGGAACCAGGACTCACGCACCTTTACCGCGATAACCTTTTCTGATACACGAAAAAATCTGTTCACTTGGCAGCGGTTACGACTTTCGCGCAATAATGCTCAGTATCAAAAGGTAATCTGAGAGAAACAGGTAAAAATTAAATGTCAGGGTGATTTACAGAGTCAACAGGACTGAGGTTGCTAAGTGCTTCGGCATAGACTTGTCGAAGTGGGACGTTGTTTTGTTCGGCGAGGCGTTTGCAATCCTCATATTCAGGGACGGTCTTAATAAGCGTGCCGTTGAGGTATCCGCGCTTTGCCTGTATCGCACCCCACTGTGTTTTGACCTGGACAAAATCGCGACGCAGTTTGATCCGATCGGTGGAAGAGAGCCTAACGCCGAAAGTCGTGGTCTCGGTGAGGAGGAGTTCGATGAGTTTGTCACGATGTGCCGTAGGGCTTAGCACAGTGATTTGTGTCGCGGGTCTACCCTTTTTCATAAAGGTTGGCGTGAGAAAGACATCCAGCGCACCGTGTTCAAAGAGTTGGGCGGTAACATAGCCGGTAATCTCCGGCGACATGTCGTCTACATTGGTTTCAATAATGTCCACGCTGTCCGTTTCAGCGTGATGGTGCGTCGTTTTTGAACCGATGTCCGACGTTTTTTCGCCGAGACAGAGGCGGAGGAGATTTGGACGTTGTTCAAGGTCCCGGGTGCCAGCACCGTATCCGATGCGGTCAAGCCGCATCTGTGGCATCACCCCGAATGCCTGTGATAACGTCGTAATGAGTGCGGCACCGGTCGGCGTGACCAATTCCTTCGGAATATCGGTTTGATGGATCGGTACACCTTGTAGAAGCTCCATCGTGCCAGGGACGGGAACGGGCATAAGTCCATGTGCGCATCGGACAAAGCCTCTACCGAGAGAAAGCGGGGAGGCAAACACAGCATCAACATCCAGATACGCAAGACCGATGACAGACCCGACGATGTCCACAATGGAATCGATCCCACTGACTTCGTGGAGATGAACTTTATCTTTTGTTGTATTGTGAACCTTCGCCTCCGCCGCCGCGAGTCGGTCAAAGACGCGTTTCGCTATATCCCGAACCTCTGCATCTAAACTGCTGTCGTCAAGCAACTTGAAAATGTCAGAGAGGTGGCGACTCGGTCCGTGCTCGTGATGGTGAGAATGCGCATGTGTATGCGTATGGGTATGTGTATGTTCGTGTGTATGCGTATGGGTATGTTCGTGTGCTTCTTCGGCGTGTGAGGCTGTGTGTGCCGGATGTACCTCTACAATCGCACGGGTGCCAGTGATACCGTGTTTCACGGCTTTTTCAAAGCGTAGACTAAACTCTGCATCGAGTTTAAGGGTCGCTAATCTGTCTGTGAGTATTTCCGGTGGTACACCTACATCAACAAGCGCACCGAGTGTCATATCGCCACTGATACCTGAAAAGCAGTCGAAATACGCAATCTTCAAGGGCATACTCCTTTAGATTTTCGGCGTAACATTCTGAAGGCACACGGTGCGTGCCTTCCATTCCATCGCATTTGCTCTTAAAGTCCCCCTGATAAGGGGGATTTAGGGGGTTAAATTAGTATATTGATTTTTGCTGATTTCAAACTGGCGTTATTTAAGAATCTTGGAGCAATTCTTGGAGCAATTCTGTCGATTCATGGCGTTTGAGTTTGTCAATGGCTTCAACCTCTATCTGCCGCACACGCTCCCGGCTTATTTGGAGTTTGTTTCCGATGTCCGCCAAGGTATACTCCGTATTGTCAATCAAGCCGTATCGCAAGATGATTACCTGCGTTTCACGGGGGTTGAGGGTCCTGTTAAGGATCTCCGTGATCACCTCAATTTTGGCATAATCAGCGAGGTAACTTTCGGGTGTAATTTGAGATTGATCCGGAATCAGTTCAGAAAACGAACCGTCCGGTGAGTCTTCATTAATGGGTGCATCAAGCGGCACAGGATCCCTTGTCGCGTTGAAGATCTCGGAGACCTTTTTTTCTGTGAGTTCAACTGCACTCGCGATTTCGGTTGTTGTCGGTTCACGTCCGAGTTCGGTTGTCAGATCCGACTGTGCCTGTTTAATGGCACGTCGCGCCTCGCCGATATAGCACGGGACACGGATCATCTGTCCTTGTTGGTCGAGTGCCCGTTTGATCGACTGCATAATCCACCATGTCGCGTAAGTGCTAAATCGAAATTTGAGGGTGTGGTCAAACTTATCCACAGCACGCATCAACCCAAGACTGCCTTCTTGCATCAAATCGAGGAAGGTTAACGATGTTTTACTGAAATGATGTTGTTTGGCGATACTTGCGACGAGGCGGAGATTCGCTTCAACGATTTTCAGCTTCGTTCCATGTGTGATCTGATCCGCTGCCTCCAATTGCTCCGCCAACCACTTGATATGTGCAAATTCGTTCCGGACATCTTCAAGCACAAATCGCAGTGCGCGTGGCGAGTTCGTAGCAGTCCGTTCCGGCAACATATCAGGTGGCAATTCTTCCAAGAGTGTTTCGATCTCGCAGCGAATAACGTCAAACTCCTGAAAAGCGTGCGACGCTTGCGCTTCGTCAGAAGGGCCGAGCGTGGTACGATCATAGTCGCGTACGGATGATAGTTCAGCAAGCGAAATCTCACGCTGTTGTTGCTCCGACTGCCCCATTTCTTTCTTAAAGGTCCTGATACTGCGACGAATGGTTTTGCGGGCGTGTGCCTTGAAGTCTGCACCGTGTTTTATGTCGCCATCGTCAATAGCTTCCAAGAGCCCAAGGCTGCCCGCCTGCATTAATTCGGGCGGTGAAGTTTCGTCAATATATTTTTTCAGCAGATGTATGTTGCCTTGAAAAATTTTCCACCGTGCTTGTGTTAACAAATTCGCCTTCGTCTCCAATTTCTCCAATAAAACGCTGAGGGCTTGTATCTCGGCGCGGACTTGACTTATAATTAAACCGTGTTCCGATTGCGGTGGTTCAAATTTGTGGTTGTTTTCTGGGGGCTCATCTTTAGCAATATCAAGCGAGGCGAACATCCAGTTCGGAAATTGGCGCAATAAGGTGGTGAACGACCGGAGACCCTCTTGATACTTTTCAAAAAGGGCAGTTTCTTGTTCAGGATCCAACAAAGGGGTCTTGGCTATCTTCTGCAAGTAGGCAAAGGTTTCATCTCTTGGTGCTTCTACTGGGGTCTCGTCCGTCTCCTCTTCCTCTGCGAAAATCTCAGGTTCTACCGGATAGACCGGGTAATAGTCTTTCATGTCCTCACCTCATTATTGTCTTGATCTCCAGATTCGGAGTGTTTTTGAATTTGACGCATACAGCGAAAATTATTAAAATAAAGTTTAACTTTTTAGTCGGTATGTGGTATGCTATTAAGCGTAATCATCTGAATAGATTTTAATATCGGATTCACAAACTGACGAAAAGATCAAATGAACTCGGTATAACTATTGGAGGCAGTTAATGGCTCAACTCACACAAGATGAAATTATAAAAAGATGCCAAGCCGGTGAATCCTGTGCTGGTGAAAATCTTGCAAACCTCGATTTAGCGAATCAACGGCTTGCGGGTATTGATTTATCAGAAGCAGATTTGAGCGGTACCGATCTGCAGAACGCCGACTTAACGGAAGCGAACCTAAACGATGCGAATCTCGCTGGTGCGAACCTTTCAGGTGCCACGCTACATCGGACGTATCTCGTCGGTTCTAATTTGACGGATGCCAACCTTGAGGAAGCGAACCTACAGGGTGCTTTTCTCAGTGGAAGCCTGCTCTGTGGCACGAACTTTAAACGCGCCGATTTGCGCCGTGCTACGCTCGGATGCCCACAATGTGAGGTACCGGGGCCCTTCGGGTCGCTCACCAGTTTCGAGGATGCTAACCTTGAAGAGGCGATTTTCGGTGAAATCAAACTGAAAGGCACTGTTTTGCTCGGCGCTAATTTCAAAGACGCGTATTTATACGAGGTCGATCTCTCTGAAACCGTCTATCGCGAGTCTGATCTCGAAGGTGCTATTACGAAAAAGGGACGAAATTAAAGCGTTGATTTCTTTCTTTGGCGTACTTCGTAGGTCTCTAAGCCGTGCTGTTCAAGGTGTCCCCGCATTCACTGATAAGGTTACCCTATAGTCTCGATCGCCGGATTGCCTCAGAATTCGGAGATTGAGACACAAACACTTAAGAGTGCTTACCCATTTTCCTATTATATGTGACGTTAACAAAACACAAGAGGTTTACCTAAAGTGCATTTTTTTTCATATAAATTGTTAACTGCTACGGAGGAGAACTAATATGATTGCCAGTGTACCTACAATACTATTGGCATCGTAGCGTTAACTCAGTTGCATTTCACGGAATTTTTTATACAACCCGCCTTTTGCTAATAGTGCCTCATGTGTTCCCGTTTCCAAAATCTCTCCATTCTTTATCACAAGAATCTTATCCGCTCGGACAACGGTTGATAGGCGATGCGCGATAATAAAACTGGTTCTCCCTTCCATCAGGTTTGCCAACGATTCTTGGATGAGTGCCTCAGACTGCGTATCCAGTGAAGATGTGGCTTCGTCTAAGACAAGAATCGGTGCGTCCTTTAGGAGCGCGCGTGCGATGGACAAGCGTTGTTGCTCGCCACCAGAGAGTTTCGTACCCGCTTCCCCAATCGACGCAGCATAGCCTTCTGGAATCCTTGTGATAAATTCGTGGGCGTTTGCCCGTTTCGCCGCCGCAATGATCGCTGCATCGGTAGCGCCTGGGCAGCCATAACCGATATTCTCCAGAATCGTGCCATCAAAGAGGAAGGTATCTTGTGGAACGAGTGCAATACTTTGTCGCAATGACGCCAGTTTTACTTCAGAAATAGGCACATCATCGATCAAAATCTGCCCAGAACCGACTTTATAGAAGCGCAACAACAGATTGAGGAGCGTTGTTTTTCCACTACCGCTGGGTCCGACGAGTGCGACGACCTCTCCGGGTTTCGCCTCAAAAGTTATATTATCAATAACAGGTTTAGCAGTTGCTTGTCGGTTTTCCGAATCTGGTGAATAAGAGAAAGAGACGTTTTGGAATGTGACGGCTCCGTGGATATTTTTCAGCTCAATACCCTCTCTTGACTTTTCCGTAGGTCGGTCGCGTTCTCCTACCCCATTTTGCTGGGTTGCCTCAGCTCCGAAATCGAGGAGATAAAAGATGCGTTCTGCAGAAACGAGGCACTGTTGTAAAGCACTGTTGACATTGCCAATTGTTTTAATCGGCTTGAACATCCAAGCCACCATTGCGATGTAACTGATAAAATCTGCTGTAGAGAGTTGACCCGTAATAACCTCCCAGCAGCCTAACCCGAAAACGATTGCAATACCGACAGCTCCTAACCATTCAATCGTAGGCGGTAGGAGCGCTGCGAAACGGGCGCGCCGTAGTGCCGAACAGTATTGTCTCCAGTTAATAGATCGGAAGCGTTTGATTTCTGTTTGTTCAGATGTAAAACTTTTAATAATCTTAATACCGAAAAGGGTCTCTTTGAGTTGCGAATAGATATTGGCACTCTGTTGTTGGATATCTGTACTGGCACTACGAATTCGTCTACCGATAGTTTTAATCAGGTAAGCGAGTAGTGGGAGGATTAGTAGAACAAAGAGCGTAAGTTTGAAATTCTTAATGAACATTGCAAAGACAAAAAAGACAACAAGGACAACAGCACGTATGATGTTTGCCATTGCAGCAACGAGGTTATGCCAGACCCGAACATCGTCCGTTATGCGTGTCATGAGGTCGCCGGAACGTTCTTCACGTAAAATACCTAAGGGTGCAAAGATGATTCGCTGATAGAGGGCATTCCGCAATCGAAAAGCGAGTTTATGACCAACCCGTGCTATCACATAATCGTTACCGTAAACGAAGAATCCTTTGACGAAAACGAGAATGAGCATACCGCCAAGCAACCATAAGAAAAATTTGAAAGCGTCGCTGGTATCTGCCAATGACATTTCAAACCCCTCGAAAGCAAACAGTCCGTCGCGCTGGAATTGGAGATAGTGAATAGATACAGGTTCATCAAATGTGTTCCCACTAACGGCCTCAAGCGCGTTAACCGAATCGTGTAACATCATTTGAATAATCCCTAATTCACATGCGGCAATTACCAAAGCGAAAGCTATTGCTAAGAGAATAGAACCGAGGTAGGGGGTGTGATACCGAATAAATCGGCTAAAGGTCGGGCTTTTTGTGAAAGGTTTATTGTCCATGCCGAGTCTATCCGTTAGGTTTCCGCTGCAGTTCAATCCAATCTATCTGCTTTATTTCAGTTGGTGACTACCGAATTGGATGGCACACGCATGTTTCGCAGCATCACCCACGTTTGAAAAAGGGCAGCGGATACTGAGTTCTCGCTTTTGGAAGTCCACACCCTCAATAATCCCGATGGCATAAGTATTACCGGTACTACCGATTAACCCGACCAAGCGGCGTTCAAAATAGGTACGGAGTTCTACTGTAACGCGCGTCAGGCTTAAGTAATTTTTAATATGGGTAATCGACGCTTTAGAAAGCGATTTTGGGACAATGAGGCATAAGGTGCGGCTCCCCCATTCGGCGTGGTAAACCTCCGTTTCCGCGAGGCGAGAGAGGATTTCCAACTCTTTCTCATTTGCGATGCGTCCTATGAAAAACGGTGTGCGTCCACCACGAATCTGTTCAAAAGGCACCTGTTGTACGTCGCTATCGGAGAAGTAGGTATCAAATTGGTCTTTGCGATACCGGCTGCGCATCTTACTACTTTTGACGCGGACACTCCGATGTGGAAGTAGGTAATGGATGTTGAGCCACGCCTGTTGACTGTAGCACGCCGTTATCTGCTCCAGTTCGGTGGAACGTCCGATACAGACGAGGTGATCCGGTCTGATGAGTTCGATTTTGTGTTGTTTGAGAATAACCGCAGGGGGATCGTGAATATAGCCGGTAGTGTCAACAACAACGAAATCAGCGTCCCCTTCACGCGCGCTATCTACCATCAAGCGTGTTCCTGCCAAGAGTCCAAGCAAGTGTCCTTGTGGCGACACATCGCCCACAAAATAGAACTGGTCGGCGGTGCCATCGAATACGACAGGGGTCTCTGTCCGATTTTGTTTGCTATCTGAAACCGGTGCTTGTGCTTCGGATAATTGGGGGTTTTCGCCCGGTGCGAAGGATTTTATTCCGATTGTGGTAGGGGGACCGATTTGGGATTGTCCGATGTCTGTATCCACACAGGCGACTTTGAGGCACTTTGCGAGTGCTGAATCCGCTAAGAAACGGCAAAAAGTTGATTTTCCGACATCGGTTGTGCCGATGACAAGGACAATCTGTTGAGGCTTGACAATCCGACTTGCAAGTTTTCTCCAGTCTTGGTTAACTTGATACGTATCATCCATCTTGCTGCCTCATGGTGCGCAGATTTAGTCGCCAAGGCGCATTTGATAGCGGAAGGTGACACCGGGCGGACTGAACATCTCATCCAAAGCAGGTATCTGTTCAATGCCGACGAGTTGTTCAAACAGTGATGCCCTTTTCTCTTTACGGATTACCTTCGGTTTGCCCTCAATACCTGCTAACGCTCCGGCGATTTTAATCGCATCAGGCAAATTGCCGAGTCGGTCCAGTAGTTTTGACACCAACGCCTGTTTTCCTGAGAAGATACGTCCATCTGCGAGTTCAACGACCTCAGCACGCGTTAATTTGTCGCCGCGTGCCGCAAAAATCGTATCCACAAATTGGTTGTAGACATCATCTACAGTGGCTTGGAGCACTGCCCGTTCTTGTTCTGTCAACCCTCGGAAAGGCGACCCCGTATCCTTGAATTCACCGCTCTTAATGACCTGATGTTCTAAGCCGACCTTATCGTATAAACCTTTCATCCGTGTGAATTGCATAATAACGCCGATGCTACCCGTTAGCGTGCCGGGATTTGCGACAATTGTGTCCGCAGCGCAAGCGATATAGTAGCCGCCCGATGCTGCACTGCCACCCATTGAAGCGACTATCGGTTTCTCTATCTTTTCCAATTCGCTGTAGATTTCCTGAACAGGGGCGACACTGCCGCCGGGTGAATCAATTCTAATCACTATCGCTTTGATGCTCGGATCATCGCGATAGGTGTGAATGAGTTTAATCGTTGCGTCTGATCGGGAGATAATACCCCGAATGTCTATCACAGCGACTTTCTGTCCAATTGATGTGCTACCGCCCATTGAGCGCAATAAAACCAGCATCAAGAAAAATAGGGCGACGATACTACCTAAGATGATAAAAACACGTTTTTTCTTCATTTTTTTATTTTTAAGTATTAAGTTTCCACTCCGATGTGCTTCAGCACATTCGGGTAATTACAGGTTTAATGGATTTACAACACACAACTTCCCGGGTCTGGGGGAGCACCAGAAAAAGGTGTGGGTGCTATCACCGCCTAACAATGACAGCCCAAAATGTTTTTAACAACCATCCTATATCGGAGGCGATGCGCTGTGTTGCGACATAGTGAAGGTCCAGAGCGAGTTTTTTGGGCATCAACTCTGTGATGTAGTAATGCTCCGCATCCTGTTGCCCTTTGAGTTTCTCTTCCTCATCACGGTTCGCGAGTTGTGAGGGACCGGTCATCCCCGGTTTCACCTGTAGCACCTGTTTCTGGGTTTCCGTGTAGTATTTAACGTAAGCGGGAGCCTCTGGACGCGGTCCGATGAGGCTCATCTCTCCTTTGATAACGTTGATTAAGTTTGGAAGTTCGTCAAGTTTCGTCCATCTCAAGAACCTACCGATGGGTGTGATCCGTGTATCTCGATAGGTTGTCAAGCTGCCGCCGAGTGTATCGGCGTTGACCACCATTGTCCTGAATTTATACATCTCAAAGACGGCTTCGTCCTTTCCCACCCGCTTGGCTTTATAAAACACCGGTCCTTTCGATTGGAGCTTTGCGAGCAGACTGCCAAGCAAAAAAAGGGGAGACAAAAGCAGAAGTGCGATAATCGCAAACACGAGATCAAATGTCCGTTTCCCCGAAGTACGTTTGGGGTCGATAATAACATCTGGGGTGTCTACGGTTTGCGGCATGCGATTACCCTACCTTACAACCTAACTTGCTACCTGCAGCAGGCGGGGTTTGAAACCCCGCCTGCTGTACTTTATAGGACTAACGGCGATTTGTGGTAGCGGTTTTCGTTTCCGCGGGGAATTGAACAATCTCAGACCCGCTATCTGTATCCGTTTCTGTAATGAATGCGCGGTTCGGCTGATATGTCGGCACCAAGTCTTGGAATTTCGCGACAATCCCTTCCGCGTCGAGTCCGTCTGCGAGCTGCGAGAGTTCATTAATCTGAGAGAGGAGTTGCCGTTCCTCAATCGCCTCTAATTGTGCTACAAAGATACGCTGATGCTTTGTCGCTGTAACGCCTTCTTTCGGTGTAAGGAGTTCTTCATATAACTTCTCGCCGGGTTCTAAACCTGTAAATGCGATCTTGATATCCCTGTCCACCTCAAGTCCAGAGAGGCGGATGAGGTCTTGGGCGAGGTCAAGGATTTTGATCGGTTCTCCCATGTCTAACATCAGAATTTCGCCGCCATTCCCCATGGCACCCGCTTGGATAAGGAGTTGGACAGCTTCAGGGATCGTCATGAAATAGCGTGTCGCTTCACGATGTGTAACCGTGACAGGACCCCCCTTCGCGATTTGACGTTTGAAATTCGGAAGGACACTTGCGCGACTACCGATGACGTTCCCGAAACGAACTGCGATGAAGCGTGTGCCGTTCTGCTTCGCCTTGCACTGAATCAATTTCTCCGTCACACGTTTGGAAGCCCCGTAAACGCTCGTTGGGTTCACCGCTTTATCAGATGAGACGAGGATAAATGCCTCTACGTTGTGTTTAATCGCGGCATCAATCAGGTTTTGGGTGCCGAGGATGTTGTTTTTGACGGCTTCGTCGGGATGGTTCTCCATGAACTTGACATGTTTGTGCGCAGCGGCATGGAAGATAATATGCGGGCGATATTTACGCGTAATTTGGGAGACCTTGGCGTTGTCTCGAATATCGCCGATAATTAAAGCGCGGTTCAGCTCCGGCTCGAATTCGCGGAGTTCTATATCCGTGTGATAGATACTGTTCTCACCGCGCCCGAAGAGAATAAGGAGTTCAGGATCCAGTTTCGCGACCTGTCGGCAGAGCTCAGACCCGATGGACCCCCCGGCACCTGTTACCATCACGCGTTTGCCAGAGAGGTATTTAGAGACCTCAGCCATGTCCATTTCAGAGATCGAACGGTTCAGAAGATCCTCAAATCGGACTTCTCGGATGTGGCTGACACTTGCACGCCCTTCAAGGATCGCATGAATGTTCGGGACTATTTTGAATTGGCATCCACGGTATTCACACTGCCGAATAATCTCACGAATTTTCCCGCCAGGGGCTGAAGGGATAGCGATGACGACCTCGTCAATCTCTCGTTTTCGGGCGATATACGTCAGGTCCCTGGTAGTGCCGAGCACTTCAAGTCCTGCGACGGTTCTCCCGAGTTTACGGGGCGCGTCGTCAATGAAACCTATCGGTACATACCCTTTTTCGGGATGATTTCTCAGCTCGCGTAAGACCCCGATCCCTGTTTCACCAGCACCGACAATGAGGACTTTTGTTGGCGGTTTTCGCGTCGGTAGATTGGATAAGCCGTTCACACCGTCTGAATCTTTGGTATTCTCAGGACTTACGCTGACCACCCGTCTATCTTTTTGAAAGATTTGTTTAGAGAATTTGGTAAATCCGATAAGTGCGAAGTTATAGAAGCCATCAATCAAAAATAGCACCCATGCGATTTTCAGTAGCATCGAAAGCCCGATGAGTCCGATCGTCGCCAATATGATTGCAGTACCGAGTTTACGGAATTCCTGAGCGGCAGCGTGTTGCCACATCGGTTTATAAAGGTTGAATCCCAATAGAAAACCGATGCGGACTATCGTGACAACAGCAGCGATGAAGAAAAAATGCTGATAAGCGGGGATGTTTGCGTTCTGCAATACGGCAGAAAACGGTGTTGACTGTTTTAAGAGGTCAAAACCGAATTGCAGGCTGGTTAGGTAAGCGAATAGAAACGCAGTATTAATAAGAATTACATCAACAACAACTAAAGAACTCCACTTTATTTTCGGTTTATCCATATTCTGTCCTCAAGAATTTTTAATGATCAAGGTTTCGCTTATCTTTCTGGCGACTGGCACTGCCGCGTCGTCAGCCTTTGGAATGCTATTGTGAGGTTGCTTCAAATTCCGGCGTTTCGCCTGCTTGTGCATAGACGTGCTTTAGACGTTCTCCGATAGCCTCCCAACTATAACTGTTTTCGACGCGGGTTCTGGCAGTTTGTGCAAGGGTTTTTCGTAAGCGTTTGTTATCAAGTAAATGAATGACCTGTTCGGCAAAATCTGCGGGTGTGTCAGCGACGAGCAGCTCCTTGCCGATATCTGCTTCCAAACCCATCGCGCCGACGGAAGTCGTGACAACGGGGACACCCATCGCCATCGCCTCCAAATTTTTGGTTTGTATGCCCGACCCGGCGCGTAACGGGGCAACAAAAACCGATGCTTTTTCAAAATAGGGACGGACATCCGGTACATAACCGGTAACAGTCACACCCTCGTGTGCTTCAAGCCGTTTCACAGGCTCCGATGGATGATTACCGACGACGTAAAAGCACGCTTTCGGATGCCGTTCTCGAATTCGGGGGAACACCTCATCACAGAAATAGATTGCAGCATCGGCGTTCGGAAAGTAGTTCATCGTCCCCGTAAAGAGTAGCATCGGCGCGGGTTGCGTTATCGGATTCGGTTGAAAGTAGCCGAGATCAACGCCCATCGGCACGATTGATAGATTCAAACTATCATCTTGTGCCAGCAGATAGTCGCGATCGAAACGTGCGACAACGGTGCCGCAATCAAAAGCCTTCATAATATCGACTTCGTAACGCCGTACCCGCTTTTCCTCTAATTTTACCAAAAAACGTTTTGGAGTGCAATCTAATTTTATTTTCGCAAGCCAAGGATTGCTTTCAAGTTCGGCGCGGCGACTGAGATTCAGTGCCAACGAATCACACAAATCTAAGACTTTAGTGGGACCTTGGACCTCTGTCACATATTGCCCCATCCGAAAGAGCTGCGCGTGAATCAGTTCAAAACGCTCCTGTGTGAGGAGTGCGTTAATCCTGCGTTGCATCTGCGGTGCGTACCAGTAGTGCAGCTGGAGCGGATGTTTTGATAAACAGTGAACACCTGCATTCAGGAGGGCAAAAGGACGATGGAAACGGACCCACTCTATGCGTTCACAGAACGGTTCTAAATGTTTTGCTGATTCGATATCGGTTTCAGACTCTGCAAAATAAACGAGTGTTACGGCATGTTGTTTCGAGAGTTGCTTGATAAAGTTGTACGACCGGATCCGATCACCCCGATGCGGTGGATACGGACACCGGAGGCTCAAAAATAGAATTTTCATCTTTTTAAATATGGGCCTCCGCTCATCGTTCCACTTCGTTTCACGATGGTCTCTGGTTAATTTCGACGCAATAGATGCTGCGTACGTTATCTTAAAATATTCTATCCGCCCGCGGTGATTTCTGATTAATTCTAAACGGATCTGGGCTATCGGCTTTCTACATTAGTCCTATTCTTGGTTAGGCAATTCTGCTTCATCGATCAGCATTACCGGAATACCGTCTCGGATCGGATAGCGACGTTGACACTCACCGATGCACACGAGTTTCTGTGCCGTTTCATCGTGTTCTATGCCACCCTTACATGCCGGACACGCGAGAATGTCAAGCAGCGTTTTCGAGAGTGTATACGCGTTTTCAGAATTCAAAGGTGTTCTCCATTAAAGTTACGAAATGTGCTAAAGTGAGTTAAAATCGGAAAGTTGTAGAGCGTGCAAGCCTTCTTTTAACTTTATAGACTTGAGAACACTTTACGGACTTTTAACGTTTTACGCGCCGTGGCACCGTTTATATTTCTTACCACTTCCACACGGGCAAGGAGCATTCCTACCGACCTTCGGCATATTCCCCATCGCCTGTTGCGAAGCGAATTCGGCTTGATCACTCGCTGAAGTTGCCCTGTTTGATTGGGCACGTCTCGGCGGTTGTCTACGCCGTCCACCTGTACGCCGACCCGGCGCGCTGCGCGGTGCTTGTGTGTTGACCTGAGATTTAAAGATGAATTCGCTCACCTCTTCCTCAATTTGCTGATACATACTCTCAAAGACCGCGAGCGCCTCATTTTTAAAGACGACAATTGGGTCTTTACCGCCGTATCCCGCGCCGAAACGGATACCTTCCTCGATGTAGTCAATATTATGGAGGTGATCTTTCCAGTGATCATCAATTCTATCGAGAAGCAGCAGTCGTTCAAGGAGGCGCATCATTTCTGGTCCGAGTTCGGTCTCGCGTTGTTCATAAGTCTCGCGTAGGACCGCCAACGTCTGTTCCTCAACTTCGTTCAGACTCGCTTGTGCCAATGGCGGATTCCAAATCGGTTCGATTGGAAACTTGTGCTTCAACCACTGTTCATATCTTTCGGGATTTTCAAGCGTGTTTCCGCCCTTTTCGGGTAGATTGTCATCGACCGCATCCTCAACAACCCGCTCAATCATCTGCCAGATTGTTGTTTTGAGCGTGGCAGGGGGTTTACCGTCTTTGTCAGCGAGTGCTGCGAGTCCACTCTCTTCTGGGATACTTGCACTTTCTGGCGATGCCGGTGCGTCCGTTTCTGATGCCGCTTCATCCCCTAACAATACTGACATGTCGGTCGCGGATGCCAAGACAGTGTCGCGCAAGGTATAGATGGTGTCGCGCTGTGAATCCATAACATCGTCAAACTTCAGAAGATTTTTCCGAACCTCAAAGTGCATCTGCTCGACACGCGTCTGTGCTTTTTCGATGGATTTGGTAACCCACGGGTGTTCTAATGGCACCTCTTCGTCCATTCCGACGCGGGTCATCAACCCTTGCAAACGTTCGGAACCGAATTTTCGCATCAATTCGTCTTCAAGGGAAAGATAAAATCGGGACGAGCCTGGATCGCCTTGTCTGCCAGAACGTCCACGGAGCTGGTTATCAATACGGCGCGACTCATGGCGTTCTGTGCCGACGATATGGAGACCGCCTGCGGCTAACACTTTCTCCTTGTTCTCGTTACAAATCGCTTCCGCTTCTTCGAGTGCAGCCTGATATTTTTCGGACTCTGGCGGTAGTTCTTCTACCTTCACCTTCTGTTTTCGGAGCGTCTCCTTTGCTAAGCCTTCCGGGTTCCCGCCGAGTAGGATGTCTACACCGCGACCTGCCATATTCGTAGCGATTGTCACAGCACCTGGGATACCCGCTTGTGCGATAATATCGGCTTCGTGTGCGTGCTCCTTAGCGTTCAAAACTTGGTGCTTAATGTCTCGGTGTTTGGTTCTGAGCATCTTACTCAATTTCTCAGAGTTTTCAATCGAGACTGTTCCAACGAGTATCGGGCGCCCTTTTTCGTGCTCTTCGACGATATCTTGCAAGACAGCGTCATACTTCGCATCCTCAGTCGCATAAATCTGGTCGGAATTATCAACCCGTATCATGGGTTCATTCGTAGGGATAACAGCAACTTCTAACCCGTAGATATGCGCAAATTCGTTCGCCTCAGTGGCGGCGGTACCTGTCATACCGGCGAGTTTATCGTACATGCGGAAGTAGTTCTGGTAGGTAATCTTGGCACTCGTTTCGTTTTCCTGAACGATTTTCACGCGTTCCTTCGCCTCAATCGCTTGGTGTAACCCCTCGCTTAACCGTCTACCGATCTGTTTGCGTCCGGTGAATTCATCAACGAGGAGGACTTCCCCATTTTCGACAAGATAATCGACATCGCGTTTATAGAGGTGTTGTGCGGTGAGTGCCTGATTGACGTGATGCACCATCGCGATATTGGTATGTTCATAAAGATTTCCTACGCCGAGCCGACGTTCAACGTCCTCAACGCCTTCATCGGTGAGGGTTACACTGCCGCGAGACTTCCCTTGCTGGTCAATCTGGAAATGTTCGCCTTCTTTGAGGTGTGTGACAACGCTGTTAACTTGCTTGTAAAGTTCAGCGGGTTTACCGGCGGCAATTGAGATAATGAGCGGTGTCCGTGCCTCGTCAATGAGAATACTATCGACTTCATCAAGGATCGCGTATGCGTGCCCGCGTTGTACCTTCGCGTCAAGCGAGAGGGCACTGTTATCGTGCAAGTAATTGAATCCAAACTCGCTGTGAACACCGTAGGTGATGTCCGCCTTGTATCCGAGTTTTTTCTGTTCGTATGGTATTAGATTGAGGGTGAGTCCAACGGAGAGTCCGAGGAAGTTATAGATTTTTCCCATCCATTCCGCATCACGACGTGCGAGATAGTCGTTAACAGTGGCGACATGGACACCTTTGCCGGTGAGTGCGTTGAGATAGACAGCAAGCGTTGAGGTAAGCGTTTTACCTTCACCGGTCCGCATCTCCGCGATGCAGCCTTGATGGAGTGCTGCGCCTCCCATAATTTGGACATCGTAGTGGCGTTGTTTTAACGTCCGCACGGCTGCTTCTCGGACGACAGCAAAGGCGTCGGGTAGCAGTTCATCAAGCGATGCACCTGTCTCTAACTTTTGACGAAATTCAAGTGTTTTGGATTGCAGTTTTGCATCTGTGAGTCTTTTGATTTGGGGTTCGCGTTGGTTGACCGCTTCAACAATATCACGATACTTTTTGACGTCTCGGTCTTCTTTACTACCGAAGACTTTTGTTAGCATATTTTGGAACATAGTTGCTATCCTATTTGAGGGTTTTCGGTTATCAGTTGTCAGAAAGAGAGGTTTCTCTGATTCGCGACAGATCCTCTCAAAGTCCCCTTGATAAGGGGGATTTAGGGGGTTTAAGCCCGGTAGGTTCGTCCTAACCGAACCGGATTAACTATTCAACCGGTTCCGCATGCAATGGAACCAACAAATTATGTCCATCAATTTTCCTGCGCAAAATCGTATAAACCACCGTGTTTCCGGCGGAAGCGATTGAAAACAGGTACGCAATAACCAGCCCGATCCCCATCAGCAGTGTGATTGTGAGAAAAACAGCCGTCACTGTCGTTGTGAAAGCGGATGTTTCTTTCATAGCAATACCGATGTTAAAGACACCCAGGATGTTAACGTAGGGCAGCATTGCTAATTTTTCGATAGCGCCACCGAGCCATAGGTTTGCACACGCCATGATATGCTCCATCTGTCCGGTGTGTAGAAAAGATATTGGGAGCATCACAATTGAAAAACCGGCGAGACAAAAAAATGTCCAGATCGGTACAAAGATGAGTTTGATCAGAAACAACATCACCTCATAACACACCGTGAGCCACGGTGTGTTCCAAACGATGGCAAACTGCTGATAGATTGTTTCAAACGCATCAGCACCTGTAGTGGCGACAACAGCAGGCACAAAGAGTAGACTCACACAGCAGACCGCAGCGATTAAGGCTATTAGCATACCGAGAAAAAAGCCGATCGGCATGAACAGTGAGGCGATCATGAGAAACGGTTTTCCGACGACCGGTAACTTTCCGATCCACGCAATGCCAAGCGGTATTAAAACGAGAAATATCTGTATGAGGCATAAGCCGATAAACGCGCCTAAAACAGATTTCCAGTGCCCCTTGAGGAAAGTCACGGCATCCCCGACTGAGAAGAAGACATCTCCGCGGAGTTGCTCAACGGTAATTTTGGAAGCCACGGTGCTTGCTAAGAAAAAGATGCATGCGAGGCCGCCCATTCCTATCCACATTGCGATTTCAGTGATCTGTGCGAATTCTGCGTTACTGAACGGCGGAACGGGTAGGAGTGCGTACGCATTCCAAAAGTCCCGCGCAGCAGTGCCACCTACAACGAAGAGGCTGAGATACACCAAAGTTTCATAAATCAGATACGCGATGATGAGTCCAATGAGATGAACGGCGATCTTTCGCCCGCTGAATCCGTAGCGGATGACTTGGAAAATATCCCTGAAATCGAAGTAGCGTTTTTCCATGAAGGGTTCTTCTGCTTTTTTACCGGTGCTTGTGTATTAATGATACTACAATTTACAAAGTTTTGTCAAGTGGGAATAGTTATCAGTCCAGGGTCATTCAGTTGTCCATTTTTCGATCGAATTTTCACCCCCAGGCCCGGTAGGTTCGGTTTCCTAACCGAACCGGATACTACGCGGGAACCTTGAAGACTTCAAAAACCTCTTCAGTCCCGTAGGGTTTATTTGCTTGGGTGTTTCTTCATTATGTTTATAGCAGCTCCTACAGAAAGCGTGTGCTTAGTCTTTTTGGATGAATCCGTAGACGGGGATACGGATGGGTTTCGGATCCGCTGTGGTTAGGATTCGGATTTCTTCGCGTAAGCGTTCAGACGCGTTCGGCGGATGCCACACAACTTTCATGCTTTGCTGGTGCTGTGTGTCGGTGCCGTTTATCACACGAACATCCAAAACAGCAGGCGATATAACTTTTAGCACCGCAAAAGGTGTTTCAGCGGAGAGCACGAATTCTAAAGACGGGTGTGTGTCCGGCACTGCTACGCCGTAAGAGAGGGTTTGCGGTTGCACTATCACCGGTGCGACGACTTCCGCAGTGATAGGAAGCGTCAATGTGCGTCCATTGGAAAAAGCCAACGTAAGTAGCGATGCGAAGCGTCCTCTGTCTCTGAGCGGACCGAGTTGAATTGCAATGAGGCGTGAATTATCTGCGTCCGGATCAGGTGTCATCTGCCATGTCAGTTTCGGATGGCTTGCGGGTAAGAGACGGGTCTCCGATATGTTGAGCGGTGCATTCACAGTGAGTTTGATATGCTTTCGATGTGTCGTTTCGGGACGGATGTTCCCAAACGCACAGACATCAGGATTGAGATTCGCAAATCGTTTGGCAGCGGCGACAATCGTCAAAGTGACGCTTGGGGTTTTGAGGCTATCGGTATAAATTACCGCGGTTGCCGAAGTCTCGTCAGCAGGCAGGATTTCTGGGTTGATGGTTATCTGGAACGTCTCTTCTGTATCCGGTTGGATTACATCGGGGCCTGTAATTGTCGCGTAACTACAGCCTGTGTAAACGTTTTGGATACGGAGTGGATCTTTGCCGCTATTTCGTGCTGTTATGGATTGTGTTATCGGTCCTTCCCATTCTGGGAGGATTCCAAAGTTGATGTGTTGTTGCGCGAGGATTAACTCGGTTGCGGGTTCTCGGGGGTTGTTGAGGAGAAAGATGATCAACCCAGAAATCAGCAGTATGGGGATGATAATGTATGTAAGGATTGCGCGTTTGGACATGGTTTGATTTTATCTACGTTAGTCAATGTGCTTTGTTATTTCACCGAAGACACTGGTGTTAGGTTGTCTTTCTTCAGGTTCTGGCTCCCCAAATGCTATGAAGTGGAAGCGTCTGCCTCTAATATACTCGCTTTTTCCTTTTGCATCATCACGCATGGGGATGATAGAAAAAATATCTTGATTTTTGCATCTGAGATATTCAATGAAGTTTCGGATTTTTTCAAAAGGCACGTCTGTGTCAAGCAGTTCTTTAAGTTTTTGTTCATCTTCCTCATCAAGTGGGTCAGGGGTTGCCACTACCGAATCGAGTGCCATTGCAACCTGTACTTTTTCAAGTTCGCCCTCCTCATTTTCGAGTTGGTCGAATGGGATTGCGTCGATCGTGTTTCTGACGGTTTGGATAATTTTGAGCATTGTCGGCATGAGTTGTCGTGCTTTGTCTGGCTCGGCGTTTTGAAGTTGTTCCGTACATTTTTCATAGAGGCTGTCAAGTTCTCTGACGACGTTTCGGGGGTGGCGGAGGTAGCTATCGCTGTAGGTTTTGAGGTATACCTGTTTGTGTGTGTCAAAGAGTTCTTTGAATTTTTCGGGCATTTTCCCGTTTTTGGGGTTGAGTGTCCAGAAGTTATGGGAGAGGTAGCGTCGGATTTCGCCTTCGCCATATTTTTCTATGTCGGCGGCGAGCTCGGTTTTGAATTGCTCCATGACAGCGGTGACGACATCGGTGGGTTTCATGAATTGCGCAAACTGGATGATAGCGAATTCTTTGTGTCGATTTGCGAGTCTGAATTTGAGGTCCTTTCGTTTTAGCATAACTCTCTCCAAATATCATTAATTAACTATTTGTTAACTTTTTGTTGTTTCGTGGACAATCGGTTTTCAAGGCGTAAATTATGAACATTTCGTGAACATGGCACGGAATTTCATGAACATTTGTGAACTACTCAATTTTCGTGTTCATGCTATCATGGATGATGAATCCACTTGGGGCATGGGTTTGCGACGATAATTGATTCGGTGCGTGCTGAATTCTTTGGCACAGTGTTCATTAATGTTCATGAAATTGTTCATGATTCTTTTTTCTCCTCTGTAAAGGGCATAAACTTAGTTAGGACATGGGTTGATGGCGTTGTTGAATTTTGGATTTCCGTAATTTTCGTGAACAATTGGGTAATTTTAATTTTTGTTAGTGCCTTTCTGTAGTGCCACAAGTGTAGTGTTTGATTGGATCGGTGGCGTTTGATGGATGCGGTTTGATTTAAGGTTGTTCATAAAATACTGATTTCATTGGTTAACGTTTGTTAATTTTGACTGTCTACAGATCGTGTTTTTCAGAGCGTGTTCATTACATTATGTATGATAACCTGTCTATATATGATAACATATTTAATTTCGGATGTCAAATTTATTTTTTCTGAATCGCAGATTTTCGCGGATTACACGGATGACGCGGATTTTAAGAGGTTTTCTGTTAGTTCAGGATGTTGATTGTCTGAAGCAGGATTTTCAGGATTTTGGGATTTTCGGGATTTTGCTAATGAGTGCTCAGTCGTCAAAACTGGGATTTATGAGATTATAGGGTGGGTGGATGAAAGAACGAAAGTCAGAGGGGTTAGAAAGAAGGTCCGAGACTTAGGAGGTGGCAGGATACAACGCTCACGCCTCGCTGCCTCTAAGCGATCTACCGCGTCCACATTGCCTGCTTTACCTCGATTTTGCCACCATGACCTGAGAAAATAACCGACTATAGAAATTAAAATTACTAACGTTCCGTACCAAATCCTATCCGCTGCCCCTTTTAAGTCGCGTATGTCCTCTTTCATGTTCCCTATATCCGTCTTATTTACTGCTACATCTGTATTAAGGGTCCCAACCTTTGTACTAAGGGTTTCAATCTTTGTCTCAACCTCTTTGACTTTCGTATCCACATGATCGCGAATTCGCCGCTCTGATTCGCCTATCTTCTCAATAATCGTATCGGTTGCTGACTGCGATTGTGCAAACACCGTAGAGGGAATAAAAAGGACACAGAGAATCCCCAGACATATCGCCCACCTATGTAGCATTGTGAATCTCCCAGACTTCAGTTTTACGCTATGAGAATAACGCATATATCGCATTTCGGTTAACAGGTTAATTTATTTTAGCATGTTATTCAAGAAAAAAGTAGGAGAAGTGCATCGCTTTCCCGCCCTTGTAGGGGGTTTTTGCTTGGGGGTTTCCTCCCTCCTATAGAAGATTTGCGAGATTTCAGGATAAATCTCGGTTTGATGTGGGTGTTATCTGAATGCAGATCGCATTTGGGCGAGTACGCCGCAAATCGCGGATGACACGGATTCCACAGATTACGCGGATTTTATAGTAAAATCCAATGTCGCGTCAACTTTGTAGCATAGGCTGTTAGCCTGTGGCAGTATTTGTAGCATATTTTCGTCTGAATCGCGGATTACACGGATTACACGGATTACGCGGATTTTAAGAAGTTTTCTGTGGTTCGGGGTGTTACTTGTCAGAATCAGGATTTACTGGATTGGAGAATTTTCAGGATTATTGATCTTGTGGGATTACCGACTGTGGGTTGTGTAACCCTCAAGGTTGGATACTTACACTACCGCGGGCGTTTCGTTTTACCGTAGTCGGACGAAAACTTCCACAAAGCCTTATCAAGTTCTCGCATTGAAACATCGTTCCGGTTTGCAGTGTCTCGGCAAAATTCAATGTACTCCAGCCAGAATGGATATGAGGTTCTTTTTTCCCACGGCAGACCAACAGACCAAAGCGCGTGTATATCAAGAATGGGATACTGTCCGTTGTCAAACAGATGTAGGATTGCAGAAGCGATTGGTTCTCTCACTCCCTGCAACAAGGTTAAAATTAGCAATTTTGCCCATTTATCTGTGGCTGTGAAGGCACTTACTGATGACCATGAGATTTCGCCGCCGCCGGTTGAACCAAGATCGCTCCGGCAGAGATGGAAAAAGTTCTTGGAGTTCGACTTTCAAGCGTGAATAACCCGCGTTTTCGCTATCCGCACCGATATATTCAAGCAACCAACCGATGGTAAGAATATCACTGTCGGGGCAGCTCGGATTGCGTCCCGGTCTGTGAGCAGAAGCGTTGGGAAAATGAAAATCATAGAGCGTTTTCATTATTTTCTGAACCACCTTTGCGACGGTAATGAGCGTGCGGGGTTGATTTTTCAGTTGCAACGCAATCTGTTGTAAAGTATACTGTAACTCCATTCTTATGCCGCCTTTGGTGTATTGGTTTTACCCATAAGGATAGCATAAGAATGGTATTATTCAAATCGTATTATAGACACGTCGTCCCTACGCGACTGAAGAGCGTTCCACCCAATGAGGAACACAGACAAAACGTTCTGCTTATGTGAAACGATATTTTACAAAAAGTTATTTAGCACAAGTCGTGAATATAGGAATTAATAGGAATCACCGAACAAGATGCAGACTTGCTCGGTGATTCTGTTTTAATCATTATACAGTTTTTTCTTAAAGTTTCCAAGAAAAACGGCTTATCCATCTCCGTATAGAATTTTCAGATAATCAGTTAACGGCTTGCATATTTTAGCAAAAGCCGTTTTTTCATCCGCATTGAGTGAAGTCAAACAAATTTGATGTTCACTTTCAAGTGATTTTACTGTTCGGACGAAATCACGAAGCAAGCCAATATCTTCTAAGTCGCTACTGCCTCCGTGATAGTCAGGGTCGCAAACAATATATTCAGTTGGAATTTGCATTTGCATTGTTTCTCACCTCCTTTCGGTTTTCATTTTAGCCCACATAGTTGTTAACTTAAATTTGGGCTTTATTGAAATCGGTTCTTTATCTTCTTGTGCAAGTTGTTCTTCAACCAAATTAGGGTTTTTATTCTGAACTTCGTTTTTGGGTTCAGCTTGGGCATCTTCGAGTTGAATTCTCCTGAATATCGGACGTGATTTAAGTAAATCCGCTTCAAATTTAAGAAGATTCATTCTATCTCCCCATTCTTCAGTTGTTTGACCAAAAGCAATAACGCGACCATTTAACGATTCCCTTATATTGTTATGACCAGGATCAAGAGCAAATGCATGACCTATTTCGTGAGCAATTAATCCTAAGTAATGATTACGCCACGTTCTAATAGTATCCATAAGGACAAGTGCATTGCCTCCCCATCTTCCTTGTAGCCACGTATGACCCATTCCAACTTTACCACCCCATGGCTCAGCCTTTACACCGCCTAAAATGATTAGATGAACATTGTCTCTTGATTCTATGCTTCTATCATTATTAAATTCAAACGGCAGTTCGGGCTTAATTAATTCATCATACATTTTAGATGCAGTGTCTCTATCATAATGTATGCTATTGTTTTTAGCATTTACTACATGAATAATTAATTTACCTGATGCATCCAATTCTAATGGAAACGTGTAATCCTTATATCCATGCCTCGTCATTTCTGACTGATAGTGTTGTTGAATGTCTTTAAGCATCGCATCGTGTTTGCCGACATCTATATCACCCGCATCTGTAGGCTTGAAGTAAATTATTTTAACATCAAATTTGGAATACGCAGTTGTTGATACAAATATGTTTACTATCAAAATGCTAAAAATCAACCGATTAAATTTGGATTTCATTTTCTTGAATCTCCTTTGTATCAATACCTTCGCCAAAAAGATTGACGAAATAGGGTAAATATCCTAAAGTTATAGGTGAAAGAAACCAAACTTAAAAGGATGTTTACCCATGTTAGAGATTATATCATTATTTACTGTTTTCAGTCCACATTTATCAACGGCAACGCTCCGGCAGTTCTGTGAGATCGTCTTCGCCGTGCTTGCGATGACCGGGGGCGTGACGATGCGAAATATCTCACGTTGGACATCGAAAGGTGGAAGTTACCGCACGATCCAACGATTTTACAACACCTTGATCCCTTGGGGAACACTTTGTTGGGTGTTTTTTAGAACACATCTCTTTGATCCTGAGAGTGTTTATCTACTGGCTGGCGATGAAAGCATCGTGGCAAAGTCAGGGGATAAAACGCATGGTTTATCGCGTTTTTTCTCATCAACACTCGGTAAAACGATCCCGGGGCTGGCATTTTTCGCACTCTCCATCATCAGTGTCAAGGCGCGCCGTTCTTACCCGATGCTTATGGAGCAGAGCGTCCGGGGTAAAACATCACCGCCCCCGGAAGAGGTGCCTGTTTCAAAAACTTCGCAAACAGAAGGCAACCCACCGGGATGCCCGAAAGGCAGCAAAAACCGAAACAAGACCGAGGTCATCCTCAACGACACCTTGAAACAGTTGCAATCTATGCTGAAGACGGTATTAGCAACACTTAATGGTTTCCTACGGATTGAATACTTTCTCTGTGATGGATACTTCGGCAACAATCCGGCACTCCAGATGGTCCGAGACTGCGGGCTCCATTTGATTTCAAAACTCCGTAGGGATGCCGCACTGTATTTGCCACCGACGACACCTTATCAAGGCCGTGGATGCCCGGCGGTCTATGGGGAAAGGTTGAATCCTAAAGAGATTGACGAAAACTATCGCGTCTCTACACAGACACAAGGAAACATTACCACAGAAGTCTATCAAATGGAGTGTCGACACAAACGCTTCCCGGACCCGCTGAATGTCGTCTGTTTGCTGAAAACTGATGCAAAGACGCAAGAGACATCGCACGTTTTACTGTTTTCCTCCGATCTGGAGTTGGATGCTGAAACACTCATAGATTATTACGCGCTCCGGTTTCAAATCGAGTTCAACTTCCGAGACGCAAAACAGTTTTGGGGGTTAGACGATTTTATCAACTAAATCGTGAACTCAAAATCGAAGGAATCATCCGGCACGCCGAAAATCAGAGATGCGATAATCTCCTGTGAGACCAGCATTTGGCATATACCGATCTGTGCTTGCACCCGCCTGATCTTGCTTTTTTTTTCTTTTTGAGGTTGCTTTGTCCCAAAAATCATTGTTATCAGCCTGTTATTGTAAAGCACTCGCTACCATCACAAGATCCAAGATGTTCACAACACCATCAAGATTCAGATCAGGTCCGGTTGGATCGCCAAGCGCGTTCGCGACCATCACAAGATCCAAGATGTTCACAACACCATCAAAATTTAGATCCTCACGATAAGGGCTATTCACCATCTTTTCTAATTCTTCCCAAAACTCGGCATTTGAACTGGTGCGATGCAGTATAGAAATCGCTTGCTGCACTTCAAAGTGCTGTTCATGATGATACCGGATTGTCGGAATCACATCCGCTCGTTTATATTCCTCAATATGTACATTCATTATTTCGTTTTCGAGTTCTATATATCGCGCACCCCTCAAATACGTGAGGGGACCGCCATAAGAACGGGACCAGTGATAAAATAAGAAATTACTGATAGGGTGTGTAGAGCCTAAATTATCACCACGAGAGTCTAACACGATGTAGGGTGCTGTCACTTCGTGAATATATTCGCCAGAAAATACAGTGTCTGGCATCGCTTCTATAAGTTCTTCATGTAAGAGCATGCTCCCCTGAATTGAGGTTAATCCCTCAGTTCGTTCATGATTTGCGACATAACTGTTGACATCAAGATGAAAGGCATCAATGTTATATTGCGATTTCAGGTTTTTCAAGACTCGCACCTTGTGTTCTCTAAAACTCGAACAGGCTGGATTTATGTAAGCGGGGCCTCCGGTCTCCATTTCGTATCCTGATATTCCTCCCCTTTCACCGCGATATAGACAGGAATCCCATTCGGCGTAACGCGCATGGTTTGGAGAAACAAACATAGCAGTTGTATAAAGCATCACTTTAAAACCGTGTTGATGCGCAGCAGATAGAAACACCCCCAAATCTTCTCTCACGGGATGATCGGGATTCTCTAGATCCCGTGTCTGTCTGAAATTAGGAATCCAACCCCCCCGACAGTATACCAATACATTTTTCGGATTGATATGTTTCGCCAAAAAGTCTAACATCGCAAGGTAGTCTCTATTGAATGAACAATACATCACAACGAGTTGAATATCTTTCAGCCATGCGGGTCTGGGAGCGACGCGCGTCTCGTTTCGCCTTATCATGTCTTGGCGATATGTCTCCGCAGGCACACGCCAATCGCCCGCGTATGTATTCAGCCGCCACGTTGTAGAGGTAATATGATCTTCAAAAGGGAAAAAGTTGTCTGTTAGAAACTCAAGTTCAAAGGCATCCGGGTGGCGTGTGTAGTTGAATCTGCTAAACCGATATTCTTCGTCCAGACTCATAATGGAACACCCGCCAGCATGCCCCTCGAGGATAGCGAGTCGTACTTGCCAATTTATACCTGGACCATCGAACTGAACATTTTGATGAGAGTTAGCAGTTATAAGTGTCCCCCCGTTCGCTGGCACAATTACATTTACCTGATTGTGATCTAAATTCCCGAAGCCCCATCCGATAATTACAATCCCCTTTGGATCAAATCCCTCCTGTTTGATTATTAAATCGCCCGTGAACTCGTCAATAGACACCCACATCGTGAGTGTCTTTGGATGCCGCTCATTCCACCGAGACGTGAGTTTCGCTGTTAAGGGGGCAATCTTTTCAACGTCAAGGACATCAGCATCTGCTATCCTTAAGTCATGATTGAGTCCGGCATAAGGCATTGTCTCGCTACCTATGCGTGTATAGGTTTCGCCGGTGAGTTTGTTATGGCAGTGCGTGATGATACCATTTTTTAGGCGTATCTGGTAGTTATCGGTCTCAGCGAAAATGTCGCCTTGTTCATTCACCGTCAGCGATGCAGAATAAGCAACGCTTAGTAAAACTAACTGCAATAAAGCGATAGACATTATTAGTTTTTTCATTACATACCTCTTGAAAAGTGTATCGGGTTCGGGTCGCCGTAAACACCTATAATAAAGCAGTGATTTTCTTTCTGTATGCCTGCGATTTTCTCGTGGCTATCCGGATCCGAAAGCGTCAGCAGTATGCCGTCGAGCGTATGTATGGGGTGCATGCCCTCCGTTTCGGGATCCTTTACCTCTTTTGGCAAACACTCTCTGAGGAACACACCGTTAGCAAGGAAACAAGGGTTCTTCTCGGGTACGTCTTTTGGATCGATCAGATAGACATCCTTAAAGACCTGCCCTTTTTGGGGTTTATGCGCGATACTGAAGACGAGGAACGGGAATCGCCCGAAATAGTCATGGATGTTCAGGTGTACCCCGATGAGCATCCTTTCCAAGTCCTCCTGTATAACAGCCTCCTTGACAATCCACGACTCGGTGTTCCTGTGTTCATGGACGATCTGATCCATTGTGATTTTATCCACAGATAAAGACCTCCTGTATGATGTTACCTAACTGTGTTTTGAAGGACGCGAAGGAGTGTTTACCGGCAATCTCATCAGCGAGTTGCGTGTTAGGTTCCTGTTTCTCAAAGCACTCTATGATTTTTGGCAACCCGTCTTCGATCGTCCCAAAGCGTTTGACGTGTTTATACTCGTCGAACATCGGGTGATAGTGCCATGCGAAGAAATCACCGCCCGCCATAGCGAGTTCAAGAAAAAAGAGTGAACCAACGTCATAGATACTCATATTCACACCGACCTGAGATTGACGAATCCATTTCGCTGTCTCAAGCGGCGACTCAGATTTGATATACGTGTCCGAGACGCGTGCAAGTCCTTTTTCAAACTCCTTATCGTGTTCATAAACAACTTTGCCCCACATCTCAGCGTTGCCGATATAGACTTTATGAATATCGTTCGGCAGTTGCTTAAAGAGTTCGATCACGGCTTGCGTGTTCTTCTGAAACCCGACCTTACTCGCGACAATGATCTGCCTTTTTTTCTCTTCAGGGTGATAGACTTCGGCATCAATGGGTGTGTAAAGCGTGTAGATCGGTAAATCGAAAGGCAACGTCTCAAGGAGTTGTTTCTGATATTGATTACAAGCGATCAACCCATCTATCATCGGCAAAATCATCTTCTGAACTTGATACGACCAGCGGAAGACGGTCTGTTCTTCACACCAGAGGAGCTTGATGCCTTTGTGCTGTTGGAGTTTCTCCAACTTCCCGGCAACAAGTTCTTCAGCGATATCAAGGAGACACCCGTCAATAATGCAGCCAACCTGTCTATGTTTATGGTCAATGTTTCAGCGAAACTCCGAGAGGCGTTCGAGACCGAACATCCCGGTTTCGGGGTTTTAGATATCAAAGCACGCTACAGAGGGCTGAAGTATTTACAAGAAACATTAAAAATACTTCCGCAAAAACCAGAGACGATTGTTATTGACGACCTCGCTGAACGTCTGGTGGCTATCGGGGAAACCATTCATTACACTTCAAATCAAATCAGACCCGGATAAAGTGGCGAAGGTATTGTCATTCTATGTGTCTTTTTTTTTAGATAAGCAATCCAAGCATCACCATTACAGATTGCCCAGACTGCTTGTTCGGTCGTCATTTTATCCAGCCTGTTGGTTAACGGCATCCCATCTGGTATGTCTTTACCCATTCGCAAGTCCAACTCGGATTTAAAATCAGTGTTAGCCATCGCATTTATTTTCATCACGACTGGCGCGGTAATCATATTTCCCTGATCCCCACCTCCTAATAGAAAAAGATTATGCTTGGCACGGGACAGTCCTACAAAGAAAAGTCGCACTGATTCATCAGGCGTTTCATCAGCAAACGGCTTCGCGAAGTCGTCAGTTTGCACAAAAACAGTGTCAAATTCTAATCCTTTTGCGCGGTGTATCGTGTAGAGTTTGATTTTGACTTTCTGACAGGCTGTTTCGTAGGTATCAGAGAAATTAAATGTTGCTAATACTGCACTTTCTTCAGGTTTGATAGTCGGAAAGTCTTTGGAATCAGCGATAGCACGTACGATGTCAGGTGTCTTTAGGTTTTTGAGACTTCCAATGAATCTAACATATCCTGCTATCTTTGAATTTTTACGAAGTTCTGCTAATGTTTCTCCTTCAACTTTCTCCACAGTCTTATTACCGATGCCTTTCATATCTTGCGCGTTTTTCAGAAGCACATCTCTATCAAAATCAACTTCGCCTGTCACCATTCGCAAGGATTGGATCGTTTGATATATGAGGCGATATGCGGCTATTGGTACATTCAGATTACTCCGCCAGCGTGTGTTCACCGAACAGGCGATTCCGCTCCATGCGAGTTCGCGCGAAATATCATTGAGCGTTTTATTTGTCCACGCCAGAACACCTACAGAATCGTCCTGAAAATCTGCTATTCTCTTAACATTAGCGAAGCCGACAGTTCCACCTCCACCCTTTTCGGACTCGCCTTTCGCTCTATACGGCTGCTCTATACGCGCAACAGCACTATAAGCAACCTCAATAATCTCGGTATTTGAGCGATAATTCGTATCAAGTTTAAGAATTTTAGCATCAGGAAAATATGTCTTGAAGTCCGATATAAAACTTGCATCGCCACCCCGAAACCCATAAATTGCTTGATCTGGGTCGCCGACAGCATTCAACTTGGTATCTCCAGCACACAACAATCGGAAAACCTCAAACTGAATAGCATCTACATCTTGGAATTCATCAACAGCGAGAACATCCCAAAGCGTCTGTAGATACTGACGTGTTGAATCCATGCAGAACATTAAACCGCGATGTGCGTAGATAGTCTGATCAGTGAAATCTAAAATTTTCCATTCTATCAATATTTTACAGTACGCCTCATAGACACTATGATAAAATCCTCTTGTATCTGCCTGCAAAGTTTTAGGTAATTGTAGTACATAACGTGCATACTCGCCCGAAAATGTTGGGAGTTTCGCATCAGGGATGTGTTCGGTACAATGTGCCTTTGTTTTCTGATACTGGATATAATTTTCTAATATTTCCTTCGGGTTACCGCGCTCGTTACTGGCTAAAAGTTTTTTCGCTATATCACCGGCTGTTGAAGTTGCCTTAATTTTCAATTTTCTAACGATTTGCTTTAAGGTTTCGGGTTGTTTACGTTCAAGTACCACTCCAACTGCTTTCTCAACCGCTTTTTCAGGTTTCTTGTCTTTGAATTTCGGCTTTCCCTCAACATAACAACTAAAATTACCGTGTTCAGTCGTTGCACCCTGTGTTTGACCAATAATATCGCGACAGAGACCATGAATAGTACTTATCTTTACTTCATTCAACGCAGCATCCAATGAACGCAAACGCTTCTGCATCTCGTTTGTGGCAGCCCTTGAAAACGTCACTGCCCTTAGACGCGATGGTTGAATATTCCGCACCAACGCTAAATGTCCGATCCGAAATGTCATTGTGCGTGTTTTACCAGAGCCAGGACCCGCAACACAGAGAATATGAGTATCGGCTGGAACCATTACAACGCGCGATTGGGAATCATTTAGCGATTTTATATCAAGCATAATTACATCTGCCGTTCAATTGTCATCCTCATCGGTAACATCCACGTCAATTTTGTCTACATACACGACATTGAAATGTCTGGTAGGATCTGAGTACTTCCGCCATTTAGGGGTTTCGCCGAGTTCTCTCTCAATTTCCTCACTTTGTCCTTTCAGCAAGTGGAAGTGTGCTGGACCGTGCTGCCCGCTCATACGGAGTCGAACACCAATCTCCGGAAGGCCAGTCTCCGGTTCTCGGGTATAAAGCCATGCTTCTAAGCAGAAAGTGCGCCGTCCCATATCAAAAATTTGGCAACGTCCTGATCCTGGCTGCCGTGCTTGAAGTTGTATCCCTTCTTGCTGTAGGTAACCACGTAGTGCTGTCCAGTAAGGTATCACTAAAAGACTCCTCCTGTGTCATCATTCATTCGAGTTTCATCAAGTTCCAAATGACTTACAAAGTGTGGAAGCAAATTAAACCAGAACGAGTGTCAGTCATTCATACACAATATCATCTATAGCAAAGTTGAAGTGCATACGCTTATTTAGACCACCAATTTCGCAAAGTTAAGGTAGGGTAGCGCAGGACGTTCACACGTCCCTGACCCTCTCCAAACCGTAAAGGGGCGACCCTTTACGGCTACCCTACTACAATCAACTAATACCGCGTGAGGAAAAGTACCCCTGTACACCGGACGTGATTTGAGCAAATCGTTGATCCATAAAAGTATGTTCACGGGAATCACTCATCATCAAAGGATACAAATACGATCTAAACACGCTAACATCTTTTTCTTTAAATAGGTTTAGCCATTCATCCAAGTGAGCATGGAATGGCTTATCAATCATATACGGTTCTAACGACTCAATATCCATTATTGTTAATACCGTTAGAGGCATAATTTTTAGATTTTTCATTAAGTATTTCCGCTGCTTTAAAGATTGGAACTCTGAGTTCAAAAACCAGTTCATGAGTAGCGTAGAAAATATTTGATCAGAAAGAACTAAAACAGGATAAATTTTCTTGACTTTGCAAATGTCTATTCCTTGAACGATCCCTCTCTCGTTTTCACGTCTATTTCCCAACTTTAAGATAGCATTCCACAACTGCTTAATACCTTTTTTAGCAGATTTAATATTCTCGTTAAATGTATCAAAATCTCCACTGAATTTCGCATGAGCAGATAAACGCGTTGACTTACATTCCATCAAGATTAGAGTGTCGTCACAACATATTGCAACGTCAGCACACTCATGATCCTGTTTTTGGTCATATTCAGGCTGAATAATAAGTTTTTCTCGGTTGGATGGGGCTTGAGAATTGATACCGCGCTTAATTATTGAGGAAGCATAGTCCTCAAAGACATCGCCCCATAACTTCTCAAAAATTCCCCTCTTCTTCTTTTTCTCCTTTAAATAACCACGAATAGTCCAAAATACACCGGTATGAAGTTTGTCCAAGAGAAAAGAAAAATCAACGCAAATCGTTCGATCTGCACTTATCTTTAAAATTGGATATTCACGCCACAAAAGGAATTCATCTTCAAATAGCGGATGTTCCTCTGCCCTACTCCTCAATTCGTCCATTGAGATACAGATATGTGAAAGTAACTTCTCGTATAAAGGTGTAAGTTCAGACGACTGTCCGTTGGGATTGAAGAATAAAGATTTACCCTCAATAGGATCTTGTTGGGAGATTTCCTGTGACGTAAAACTCCAGTAAAAAGCAAATATCCCAAAGATGAGCTGTTGATAGTCTTGTAAAGTCAATCCAGTCGCTTGTAAGAAGGTCTCATTCACATTAAATTCTGAGGTATGCTCTTGAAGGCGACGCAATAATTCCTCGCTGCGCACCATCAGTTTCTTGGTTTCATACGCCGGTGAAGAGTTTACAGAGTATTCCATAAATGCAAACGATTTAACTAAAAGGTCTTTTTTTTCTGTATCTCCTGTCATATTTCGAGCAGAGGATTCTGCCTCAAGCAACTCGCTAACGAGTAAGTAAGATTTTGAAAAATCGTTAAGTGCATCATTTCTATCAAAAGAACGTTCGGGATCAGAACCAGCCACACAAGCACATTTATCCAACAAGCGAAGAGTTGCCTGTCTATGGAAAAGGAAACCATTGCCTACCTCTTTATCAATTTCATTTAGCGTACGTATATTACAGTAAGCTGCTTTAAGTTTCCTTTCATCGTTTAAAAGGTTTGCACTGCGATGAAAAAGTAGATTGATTCTTGACAAAGTCACCAATATGTCCTTACAATTGAATGTCCGCAAAATCCGCGTTAACTCTCGCTCCGGGCTAGTGTAAACACACCCAAGCTGCTTAGCGGTAATAAACTTACCGATAACCATATCACCGGTATTCAAAAAGTTACGTCTATTCATAGTGTTAACCTTTCCTTTAATATACCTGCAAATACCCTTTCAAATCTGCTTTGCAGAATCTCTTGTTCTGAAGAATTGTAATTGTTTTGTGAGCAAATTTTACTTATTTTGTTCTCATGAATCTTGTTTTTCAGATTCATAGAGAAAACCCGAGATTTACCCGTGTCACAAGCGAAGTTTTCCAAGTAAAATCTGGGAACGTAATGGTGTCTTTTGCTGTCGTATGCCACTTACATCTCCATTGTGAATTTAGTGCTGTGTCACGTCCAAGTTGATAGGGGTTCGTTGGCGCAATTCATTGCGCCTTGGTTTTTCCGTGCGATGAATCGCACGACTACAGATTGGGTTTATCCTTCATTTGAAAGTGGACAGTCCGCTAGAAGTATCGTGGATATAGTTGTACGATGTACCACGGAAATTTCTCTCGTATATCGATATAGTTGTATCTCTCACGTATGATATCGTTGTAGTCTTTCGTGGCAAGGTTCGCAAAGTCCATCGCTGCTGATTTGGTGAGAAAGTGAAAGGAATTTTGGAAATCAGCAGAAAGTCCGGCTTTAATTCGTTTACCACGATACTCCGCGTTATATCCTTCCATCCAACTGAGGGCACTGCTAAATTGTTCTGAATTGAGAGCGGCCTTGGCATTAGTGAACACTACTTGCTCATTAGGGATCCCGTCAATCTCAAACTTCACGATTGCTGTTGGTTCTTCCTCTGGCATATTGGTAACCTGCGCATTGCTGATAGCACCTTCGTGATCATCCTGTTTTGCCTTTATATGACCAATCCTAAAGTGCTTACCTGTTTCGGAGGTCTCAGGTGAAATGCTTTTAAGGAGGCGTTGAATACCAGCGTTCCAGTCTTCACTGAGATCTACATATTGAAAGGAACGCAGGGTCTCCCCACGACCAATGTCATAGTCGGGAATCTCACATTTGTTCAATTTCACTGGAATACACCACTTTTTACTAAGAGATTTCTGTCGCAACACCTTAATTGCCACGTTTAGTTCTTCCTCCATATAAGTTTCATCGCGATCATTATATTCCTTTGAGAAACATGGAATAAAAAAAGCGCGTTCCCGAATTGCCTGACGAATTTCGCGCTCCCATAAGTCTCCCGGCTCAAGACTACGCCAGTCTACCCATACGTCAATGCCGTATGATGTCAGCACCTCACAGAGCTTATCAATTGTTTCTCGGTTCTCACGGATATAGGAGATAAAAACAGAACTCATTCTCGCGTATCCTCTTAGGGTATTGATTTCTTGATATAATAAGATATATAGATGAAGGATGTCAACCAAATATCATAGGTGTGTAAATATTTTGACAGAGAACGGAGGCACAGTGGAATAGTTGCCCGGACATCAATCCTACAGAAAGATCTGATTGCGGAGTACGCGCTTTTTCTACGTAAATATCGTCCTTATGAGGCGAGGTTTTACCAAAAACTTTATACACTCAATCTCATTCGTAGATGAAACTGGACTCACCCAAATGTAAGTAATCTTTTTGCGCCAAATTTACGTTGTAGAGTCCATTATGTTTTTAAATAAAAAGGCGAAAATTCAATGTCAAAGGTTCGTATATTTGTGAGTTTTGAGTTTGACAAAGATAAGAAACTTCGGGGCGATTTCTACAGTCAGGCAAATAGGGGTGACTCTCACCATTATATTTTCGACTCTTCACTCAGGGAGGACTATCCAAAGGAAAAATGGTTAGACGAAGCGAGAGCTCTCATTCGCCGGGGTGATATTGTCGTTGTCCTTGTTGGACAAGACACGCATAGTGCCCCCGGGGTCGAAAAAGAGGTTACGGTAACGCGCCAGTTAAAAAAGCCGATATTCCAGATTAGAAATCAGAGAGCGACTTGGAGTAAAGTGAGGGGTGCTGGGGAGTTAATAGATTGGGAATGGAACAAAATAGACGCAAAGATAAGCAGTCTATTACACTTAAAATAGGACAGCATGCAGGTTGGGGTGAACGGAATCAGTGGGAAGGATACCTTTGAAAAAGGACCTCTTTTACAGGACCTTCTCCATAAGGAAACCGTGTTGGGCAAGTTCCGTAGATGCGTCTGTCCAAACAGTTCGCGCGTGTTTAACAGCCGTGATTGCCTCCGTTTTTGTAGGTTCTGGTACCTGTCCCGGGTAACGTGCATCAGCCACCCAATCGGTTAATTTCGCCAAGTTTGGATGGGCGGTTTTGAAGTGCCAACTATTCGGCACCAGATTCCGTAGAAGATTCAGGTCGTGCGTTCTGGGGAAATCGATTTGCAAGAAGATTAATACCGCCTTTAGAGCCTTTTCAGTGGCTTGTTGCGCGTGCCAACACGCTTGACGCGGTGGGATGTGTGCCTGTGCTAAAAGCGTTTCAGCAGTTATCAAGTCTTCCTCGGCATAGCGCAGCCAACGAGCCGTTTCTGCGAAGACCTCAGTTGTTTGCATAGAGTATCTTTCCTTCTTGTTGGGCATAGCGCAGCACCGATCCGATCCGCGTGCGGTGGTGTACGAGTTCTTCCGGTGTTGTGACAACGATGTCCTTCGCTACAGGTAAGTCAGCCAAGGCGACGCGAATGTCAACAGCCGTTTTCCGCTTATCCTTATCTGCAAGTTTCTCAAAAACGATAAGCAAATCTATGTCGCTATGCCGATCAGCATCCCCGCGTGCTTGTGAACCGAAGAGGATAATCTGCAACGGATCGAAATCACGGACGATGCGCTCTGTCATGATTGCGATAAATTTGTTATCCATCGTTTTCTCCTTGTATGCCCAATTTCTGGAAACGCAAATCGGTAAAAAATCTTTGTACTGCAAACTTTTAGTTTGCGGAATAACACGGCACAAATTAAAAGTTTGTGGTACAAAATTCCGACAAGTCGATGGTGGCACAGAACGTCTGTTGCCGAACTTACACTATTGTAGCAATTATAGCATAATTCATAGCAAAGAACAAAAATAGATTTATGACTCTTCAATTTTCAGCAAATTTTCTTTTCTGTAATCCATGATCCGGATAATTCGACAACTGATAACTGACCGCCGAAAAAAAATGCTAAAAAATTGAAATCACCCTTAAAATACAATAAAATCCCAATATTTCAAGACATTTTCTATTTCTCTACACCCAAATACTATCGTATAATTAATACGTGATTTAGAATGCAACGCCCAATACGGCTTATGCGAGGTTCGATACGCTTTAGAGGTGCGGGCGGTCCCCTGACGCAGCGACAACACGGGCCCCCAACTTTTACACCGCAAACCGTCGCTGAAATCTCGAAATAGGAGTCCGTGGGCAGTCTCCTTGGCACTCGCGGCAACCCACGGAGAACAAAACCAACACGGAGGAATGTTAGTTCTGACAACCATAGGTGTCAATTTAGCGATTTTCATCGTATTTTGTGACACCGATATAAACATGTCGCCCCTACGGGCTTAGGTTTTTTCTTGAAAACGCTGCTATAAACATATCGTTCCTACGGAACTAAAGAGGTTTTTGAAGCTTTCAAGTTTTCCGCTTAGTATCCGGTTCGGTTGGGAAACCGAACCTACCGGACCTGGGGCGGAGGCGGTTATTTTTTCTAAAATTGACACCTATGGTGCGGTTTCCCAATCCGCCAACGGCGATAACGCCTAATATACACCGAAAGAATGCCATTTTTAGGGGTGGAATGCCTTGCAGACCGAGCTTAACAGCGAATGGCCCACCACCCATGAGAGAAACGATGAGCAACATAAAGGCAATAATCTTGCCTGATGGGTCTTCGTTCCTAAATTCTTTCTCTATCATATTCAGCAACCGATCTTAGGAGGGAATTTCATCAATGGGCGGTTTTCTATCTCAGTTTGAGTTGGCTCCACATTGCGGTTAATTTGGCTTCTGGTGTGATGTCGAGTCCTGAGATGGTGAAGGCATCCGCCCACGCCTGACCGATCCACTCGTTTGCGATGTTAATGCCCTCCATGACGAAGCCGAGGATCTCAATTTTGTCGAAGTTGGCATCTTGGAACGCGGTGCGGAATTTACCGTCTGCAAACAGCACGAAGTATCCTAAATTAAAGTGTAATTCCATCTGTGTCAAGGTATCTGTTTCCCAACGGGTGCGCGGCTCCCTGGAAAGCCGAAACCGAAAAGGATGGCTGCGGCCTTTACCGTCAAAACGCCTTGCTCTGATTTCATCGGGAAAAAAGACATAAAAGAACGGATCGTCTCCGGGGGTATCGGAGAAATGCCGTCCGACACAAAAACCGAAACGCGTTTTATCGCCGCCGAAATCGTTTATCTTGATTACGAAGTTCCTATAAGGTCCCGGGATTGCGGTGAATTGGTAGAGTTCGTAGTCTATCTCCCATTCACGTTTCACCTCTACGCGTAGAAACCCATCATCTATTTTCCAGATGAAATTCTTTCCGACGGCATCCCATGCTTCTGGGTTTTCGACATCGAAATCGTCGTGCCACATCTCGGCGGATGCGGAGAGGGTGCAGCTGATGAAAGTGTAGAGAAGTATGAAGATGATCAGGTTTTTGTGTGACATAAAAGGATATAGCGAATGCACAGGAGACTAACGGTTTCCTATGCTACAATGCAGCCAATTAATTGATTTTTATGCAGTCGTACCAGCGTTGTGTTTTCTTTCCCCATCGACTCAGCACACCCCGTTTGCGTTCGACGGGTGGCCCGAAGTCTCCGTCGTTCTGTTTTAAAACATCCCAATCAGGCGGAAACCAGGTTCTTAGGGTTTTGCAGTTGACTTCAAGGGTTTCACCTTCCCATCCGCCGATTTTGTAATACATGGGACAGACCCACCGCTCTGCGCCGCGCGCATACCGTCGCCACCCGATGACGAAAGCCTGCGCTCGGATAATTTCACCGTCGCGCCAGTGCCGTTCAATGCCACTCCATGGGTACCCCGTTGTGCCACCACCGACACTAATTTCACTCCATCCTAAATCGTCGCGGAGTGTGATGTAGGAAAAGTTTGTGCCCCACGGGGTATCATCCGTAGCAAAACGCCACTGCTGTCCGCGGTACCAGTGGAGCGCTCCTCGGATACTTGAGCGGGAGACCGCCGCACTTTCAACGGTTTCTACGATGTCAAACTGTCCCCTGTTGTTATACGGATTATGGACACCCTTACAGAGGGTGAGGGAATTGAGTTCGGGACCGAACCATTTTCCGTTTACACCGGGCGTTCGATAATAGAACCCCGAATTCGCGGGTTGCGCGCGTTCCCCCGGATTCAATCGTGCTCTGGCGTAGGTGTTCCAAAACGCGATGATGAGAACGGTCACGAGTAAAAAAGCGTCGAAAATGAGGTCTAAATTTTTTCGGAACATTTTTTATAGTTGTCAGTTTTCAGTTGCCAGTTTTCAGTTAAGAGGGGTATTGTGTTTAATAAAGACCTCTTGTTAGTTGATAACCGAAAACCGTTAGGGTTGTTCTTGCTTTAGGTGTGCCCAGGTTGTTGCTAATTTGCGTAGGGGTGAGACTGCAAGTCCATCAATTGTAAACGTGTCTACCCACGCGTTGCCGATATTGACATCCTCTGTGATAAATCCTGCGAGCACAAAAGCGATAATGTCAATATGCTTGAAGTTTGCATCCGTAAAGTCGACGCGAGATTCGCTGTCCGCAGAGAGTTGGAATCTGCCGTCTTTAAAGTGTAATTCCATCTGCTGGAGTTCGTCTGTATTCCAGCGTTGTCCGGGTTCGATAAAAATCTCGCCATCTCTTGATGTATACATGTCATTCGTGAAAAAGAGGTAGTAGCCGTGTTCATCTATTTCTGGGGCGGTGCTGTGGAAATGCTTTGCGAGTGCGATGCCGAATCTGGCACGCGCTGCCCCGACGGTTTCGAGGGTGATTGTAAAGTCGTTATAGGGCCCCGGATAGGCGATGAATTGGTAAAGTTCAAATATCGTGCTCCATTGCGCTTGCGCTTGGATTTCCGCCTTTAAAAACCCGTCCTCAACCGTCCATCTGGAATCTTTTCCGATGTGCTGCCAGTCTGCTTTCGCCGCTCGCTCGAAGGGGTCTTCCCAAAACACGGCATCCACGCTCGGCAAGGAAATAAGAAATGTGCAGATAATTATGATTGCTTTGAGTATATATGCGATATTTTTCATTTCACGAGTGCTTTCTCTATGTAGGGTGAACGGCACACGGCGTGTGCCTACTACTTTGGTTTTTGTTTACGGCACACGGCGTGTGCCTACTACTTTGCGAAAGAGGTGCCATCTTGTTTTCCCAGATAGATGCGGTATGTCGTGCCAGCGACAGGAATTGCGACCTGTTTGTGAATAAGCCTTCGCTGGTAACGTTTTGGGGTTCCTTCAAATACTGCGTGGACGGCGCGGATGTATAGTTGATAGCGCGCTGCTGTGAGATTGGAGAATTTAAATTCGCCACGCGCGTCTGTCTCTACCTCAAACCGATCCAGCGTCATTGACATGTCGGACGGATGCAATTCCCACGGATACCATGAACGCGAAACAACAGCGTTGGGAACGGGTTCTTCGGTATCTGCCCAGAGGACCTGTCCTTGCAATGTTGTTACGGGTTGATCAGCAATAATAAAGAGTGCCTCAGTATTCGCGGCAGCGTTCACATCAATGCCGGTTGCCGAGATGCCGTCTCCGCCGACATAGAGGGTGTATTTTTCCGCAAAGAGTCCATTAATGCTGAAAGCAGATGCTGTTACAGGAAAGGATCTCGATAAGAGGGGTTTGTGTAACGCTAAAGGATTCAAGTTCGGTTCCATACGTCCATCTGCGGGAAATACCTTTACCGTGAACTGTGCATCCGAGGGGAGACCCCGTGGTAAGACAACACGACCTTTAATAGTAATCCCTTTTTCGAGGGGGATCATTGACGGCATTTTTCCGATGTCCACGTGCTCGTAGATTCTGGAAAAATAACCCTGTTTGCTTATCTCAAGCGAAAGGAGTCGCGGCTCGGTTTCTAACATCTGCATCTGAAAATTGCCCGCCTCATTTGTCTGTACTGTTGCGAGGCGTGCGCTGTGTCCGTGTGGTATTTCGGCGTAGCGTGTTGCGTAAACTTGTGCCCCTGCTATTGGCTGCGCTTGTGCATCAACAACTGTACCGCGTAACGTTTTCATTTTCGGCAAGCGGACGGCAATCTGTGTCTGTTTTTGCGGGTTAATAGACACCATATACGCTATAATAACACCGTCCTGAGAAATTGTCAAGGTGTACTCGATCGGATAGAGATCCGTAAAGTGGAAGTTGCCTGTGGTGTCAGTCTTTGCTGCGTTCTCAATCGGTGCGGCGGCGCGAAAGAAGTCCGCCGATTTCGTGTGCATCCTCAGATTTACGACGAGTCCAGCGACATTCTTTGGACCAGAGACTTTGCCATGCAAAGATAGGGTGCGTCTCAGTGCGATCTTTCCTAAAGGATACTTACTTTTTCCGGGAGACATCTCGTACCGCAAGCGTTTCGCCTGATATTGGGGATGGAGTGCCATGAGTGAGAAGGCGTAATAGGTTCGCGGATCATTCGGGATCGCCAGTGAAAAAGCACCATCTGCTGTTGTTGCCGTTGCGTGTTCAAACTCGCGATTCGGGTGGACGCTGGCGAGTTTTTCAGTATCGGCACGCACGAGGACATCGGGAATCGGTTGTCCGTTTTCGGCATCAACGAGTGTCCCGTGGAGGGTTGCCCTGTCTGGTGTTTGGCAGATGCCCGTAGCGATAAAGAAAAGGGACAGTAAAATCGAATAGATGGTATTATTCATACAATGTGTTCGCTTGTGTGGTTTGATAAATGATTGTAGCATGAAATGGAAAAGAATGGTGATTAGTTTTCAGTTTTCAGTAAAGAGTCCTTCCGTGTCGAAACCCGTCGCTTTAATTACGGCGTGGTCATTTTTTATGTAACCTTTTTGTGGGATTTGCATTCTTAACTGACGATGACGTTTCAAATTCAAAAATATCAAACCGAGACCACGTGTTTTGTGAACACCGGAAATTTGGAGGTAAAACTGTGAAAGAAAATAGTGTAGATGTATGGGATGCCTTTCTGAATACACTTGAGAATCGTGGCGTATCCAGTGAATGGGAGGTCCCTGTGGACGTTCAGGAAAAGCTTATCAATTACTTCAAAACCAAAATTGATATGGGTGTCGTTGACGGGAAAACGGCACTTCCGGCGGATTTAATATGGAATGAGTATGTCTGGCGTTTTCCAGATGAGATGCGTCAAAAACTGACCGAGTATGCTGAACGTATGCTGGAAACTGATCCTGATAACGGCGCAGCAGCTAAATTTTTGGCAATCGCGGTGACAGAATCATCGTACGATATACCTCCTGACGAATTCTGGCATTTTTCAGAGAAAGCCATGATATTGCTGCCAAACGATGTTGAACTCTGTTATTTGGCGTTTGAAAAATCAGGAATTGATCCGCTCTACTTTGAGAAAGCAGTCATCGCGCTTGAAAAACTCTTTGAGCGGCATCGGGACGGCGAAAAACCAACTTTGTACCAATGGCTATTCCGTTGTTGCTATGACTACTTGCATGTCACATCAAGACCCAACGACTTTTATAAAGCACTTGAAAGCGATGATCCGCTACGTGAACGGTGGACAGTAGTAATGGAAAAGATTCAAGCCGTTTTTGAAGAACAGTTGGAACGGACGCCTGACGATTGGGATACTGTTCGCATGTTAGTTGAGATTCTCGAAGCTTTAGGAGATACTGAAGCGACGGAAAAAGTTCTCAAGCAGGCACAGACGGTTTTTGAAATGCAGTTGGCGCAGGACGCAAATGACTGGAACGCTCTAAACGGATTAGCGAATATCCATGAGAAATTGGGAAACACTGAACTTGCGAGAGAATATAAGGTCAAAGCGGATCCGAGTTTGGGATGGGAGGGACAGGTGTTGCCTGATTTCTCAGCTGCGGTTGACCTTGATGGCAAACCGATTTCGCTGGCTGACTATCGCGGTAAGGTCGTGTTGCTCGATTTCTGGGCGGTGTGGTGCGGTCCCTGCCTCGGAGAGATACCGAGGATCAAGGCGGTGTACGAGAAATACCACGCCGAAGGTTTTGACGTTATCGGCGTGAGTTTGGATGAAGACGCAGCGGTGTTACGCGAGTTCATCAAAGAGCAGGAGATACCGTGGCGACAAATTTTGGACGGTGACGGTTTTGGGGGTGCTTTCGCGAAGCGGTATGGTATCCGCAGTATTCCCGCACCGTTTCTGATTGATCGGGTAGGTAAGGTTATCTCGGTTAAGGCGAGAGGCAGGTTGTTGGAAGAATTGGTCTCGTCGGAGATAGATGACAAAAAGAGTTAGTCGCGAATTGACGGGCGATGAAGGGTTTCCCTACTACAAGGCATCTCATAAATAGTTGACGGGTCTTGCCAAATAGGAATCTCTCATGAAAGAAACCCCCTAAATCCCCCTTATCAGGGGGACTTGCAATGTATCTTCTCATAAAAAGTTTACGGACATCGACAAGGGATGTCACTACAGAGAGATCAATTTTGCTATAGGTGGAGATTCTAAGACAGGACGTAATGACAATGGACGAATCACGCGACGAAGAACTGGTGTATCAAAGTTTAGATGATGAGAATGAGGGCGCATTTGAAATCCTCTATCATCGTTATGAGATGTCGCTTCTTAATTTTTTCTATAGACGCGTTGGCAGCTGGGAGACAGCGCAAGACCTGATGCAAGAGACCTTTATTAGGGTACACAAGCACCTCGGAACGCTTCGGGATCGCAAAAAGTTTTCAAACTGGATGTTCAGCATCGCAAAGCAACTCATCGCAGCACATATCCGAGAAAACCAGAGAAACATTAAGACGGATCCTGTTGATGAAATCTTTGAAACCCATACGATAGAACCTGAGCATCGCTCGCCTATAGAGTCGATCATCGCTGAAGAACAGTTAGAGATTGTCCGTGCTTTAGCAGAGCGGTTGCCTGAATCAGAGCAGCGTGCGTTTGAACTGAGACTCAACAACATGACACTTGAAGAAATTGCAAAAACCTTGGACATCAGTCCATCGGCGACGAAGGTGCGGTTGCATCGCGCAAAACAGAAGTTAGTCGCTTGGATGAAGGCGGAATATCCCGGCGAGTTCGACCATATATTCCGCGATAAAGGTTAGAAATTGTATACGGGATGTAACCTTTTTTGTCGATTTGCATTCTTAATTCACAAAAGGAGACACCGATATGACACCGACGGATGTCAAGGAATTGCTGAAGCAACTACTTGTAGAAGAAAGTTTCCCAATTGACATCGTAGATATGGCACCAACTCGGGCTTTAGTGGCAAAGTATTCCACGACAGAGGCGCGTATTAAGGATGTCATTAACCAGTGGAACAAGGACGGTAAAATCCATGTGCTTCCACTTGGACAACCTGATATTATGGAATTCTACACGAAAACTGATGCTTCTTCACCCGCCAAAGAATTGCTGGAATTCTTAGCGATCGAAGGGTTTCTTGAATCTGTGATTGCGGAACAGTCGCTGCCGCTCCGTTTCAGTGACGGTGGTTTCCGGTTGATTACCCTTGCGGTGGCTGATCCGACGCGTTACCCCGTTAAAATTCTTCACGGCGGCTTTCGGTTAGGAAAAAAAACAGGTGCTGAGGTTCAACTACCGCAGCTTGAGAAGGTTACAAATCGCTTTGAGATATTACTCAAAGAGCAGGGTATAAAGGCAAAAATGTTCCATCGGGGTTTCCAGTTTGAAAAGGCGGCGGAAACTGAGATCCCTCTTTCAAAAGTGAAAGAACTTGCTGAACAGATAGGGACAACCTTTGGGATTAATTATGTGCTGAATGCTTACGAATACGCGAACCGTGATGAAGCCTCAGATATGAGTTGGACGAGTGCGAGTATTTGTGTCTCTCTGTGGCGTTTTCCACGGCGTTAGATTGTAAAACGGACAAAAGATTTGATTTAGAGAAAGGAGAAAACTCATGCGTCCAAATGATGTCAAAGAACTATTAGACGCTTTGATTGCTGAACTCGAACTACCGCTCCGTGCGTCCAATGGCGGTCCCCAATTAGTTAGTGAGAAAGCAGATGGTTTGACGCAATCAAGGATGGAGGAAGTGGTAAATCAATGGATGAACGGCGGCGGTGGGAGCCATTCTATTTCGGTGGGTAGGTCTGTGTCCGAGTCTGATGCAGCGACGACTCACCTCGCTGCTGAAACGCACCGTGCCCCGGAAGTTAAAGAAGTTCTGAAATCCCTAATTGAAGAACAGAGACTTCCGTTGACAGTCGTTGACAAGGGGTTTCGGTTGGAAATCCTCGTAGATGAAGGGATCGATTATCGTTGCAACGATATGGTGACACTGGAAGTTTTGTTGAAAAAAGAGGGTTTGGACGTACCAGTACGCCATAGAGGTTTTAAACTATGGCAGGCGGAAGATAGTACCGAGATCGCGTTTCCAGAGTTTGAAGCGTTGGCAAATCGCCTCGCAACTACCTTAGCGGGACATGGATTGCAGGTGAAGTTACTCCATAGAGGTTTTGAACTCCAGAAGGACGCCGAAGATGAGGTGGATATCGCGGAGGCGAAGGAACTCACCTATCGCTTAGAGATTATGGTAGGGATCCGCTACGTCCAAGGTAACTATTCATATTCCAATGATGTGCAAAACCCTGAAGTCCATTGGAAATCTGCTGGTGTGAATACTGCTTTGCCGTTTTGAAATAACAAACAATGGATTGGCACACACCGACAAGAACGGCTATTAAGATACGCTATTAATCCGATCAAAACACATAAAAAGGAGAAAAAATGACGTATGTAATTTGCGAACCCTGCATTGACGTAAAAGATAACGCTTGTGTTGAGATATGCCCCGTGGACTGCATTCACCCACATCCGACCGGTGCAGCCGACGAATATGAAACCGTAAATCAACTCTATATTGATCCAGAAGAATGCATCGATTGTGGTATATGTGAACCGGCATGTCCTGTTGAGGCGATCTTCATGGAAGAGGAGGTACCGGAGGAGTGGGAGCATTTTATAGAAATCAACGCGGAATATTTTGAATAAAATAGTACCAGAAAGGAGATAAATGAGATGACGTATGTAATTTGCGAACCCTGTATTGACGTAAAAGATAGTGCATGTGTTGATGTGTGTCCTGTGGATTGTATCCATCCACATCCGACTGATGCACCCGACGAATTTGAAGAAGTTAACCAACTCTACATTGATCCCGAAGAGTGCATTGATTGTAGTGTATGTGAACCGGAATGTCCGGTCGAGGCGATCTTCATAGAGGATGAAGTGCCAGAAGCGTGGGAAGAATACATAGAGATCAACGCAGCATATTTTGAATAACGGCAGAAATCGTAAGTAGTGAGTTATCGGTGGTCAGCAATAGTCTTTAACGAAAAACAAGCCCCGTGAGAATCGGGGCTTGTTCTTTTTGCGTTAAAATACCCCCGACGAGATTTGAACTCGTGTCGCCGCCGTGAAAGGGCGGTGTCCTTGGCCAGGCTAGACGACGGGGGCAAAAGAATGTGAGCCGTACAGGAATCGAACCTGTGACCACCTGATTAAAAGTCAGATGCTCTACCTGCTGAGCTAACGGCTCAAATGCATAACAAATTTTAATGATACCACACTTTTAGGTGGATGTCAAATTAAAATGAAAAAATTTTCAGAGGTTCTCAGTTACCAGAGGGGTTGTCCTAACTGTACAATTTGCTCTCTATCAGGTCCAACGGAAATAATCGGAATCGGGACGTTGAGATAATCTGAGACGTACGCGACGTAGTCTTTGGTACGTTGCGGAATATCCGATGCGGTACGCGCTTCGGTTAAGGGCTGTTCCCATCCGGGTAGCGTCTCGTAGACGGGTTCGCACTCCTCTAAAACTTGTAGGCTGCTCGGGAAACGGGTCGTCTCTTCTCCTTTATAGCGGTAAGCGGTACACACCTGTAAATCAGTGAGCGTGTCAAATACATCGAGTTTCGTCAGAGCGATACCGGTGAGTCCATTAATCTGTGTTGCGTACCGGAGTGCGACGAGATCGAGCCAACCGCAGCGTCTCGGACGTTGTGTCGTCGCGCCGTATTCTTTGCCGATCTCCCGAATTTTTTCGTCCAAGTCGGGTGGCATCTCTGTCGGGAAGGGACCGCCGCCGACGCGTGTCACATACGCTTTAGAAACGCCGAGTACCTGTTCAATTGCCTTGGGACCGATACCGAGTCCGGTACACACGGCACCTGCGGTGCAGTTAGAAGAGGTAACGTACGGATATGTTCCGAAATCTATATCGAGCATGGTGCCCTGCGCGCCTTCAAAGAGAATCCGTTTCTTCGCAGCGAGTGCGTCGTGCATGAATGCAACGGTATCCGTCACATAAGGTGTGATCCGCTGTGCGTAACCGTAGTAGGTTTCGAGAAGGACGTGTCGCTCGGGGCCGCCTATCTGGAGTGCTTCCGCTTTGGTTTCGAGGTTGTAATCCAATTTCTTTTGGAAATGGTCAAACTCCAGCAGGTCGCCAACACGAATGCCGGCGTGCCGGTTCATCTTATCGGAGTAGGTGGGTCCAATGCCGCGCGAGGTCGTGCCGATTTTGGTAGCACTTCCCATCTGTTCCCACTGCTCGACAGCCTTGTGGTATGGCAGAATGAGGTGGGCGCGGTCGCTGATTTTCAGGTTCTCGCTGGTGACTTCAATTCCCTGCGCCTCCAACCGGTCAATCTCACCGAGAAGCGTTTCCAGATTGATGACGACACCATTGCCGATAATATTCACGGTATCGGGTCTGAGGATACCGGATGGAATTAGATGGAGAATAAAGGTTTTTTCGCCAAGAACGATGGTATGTCCAGCGTTATCGCCACCTTGATAGCGCGCGACGATATCCGCGTCTCCGGCAAAAACATCGGTCAGTTTTCCTTTACTCTCATCACCCCATTGGGCACCTAAGATGACAATGTTTGACATACAAGACCTCTTGCTACTCACAAAGACGTGTAGACGCGGGGTTTAGCCGCGCCTATGTTACAACCTAAGCGTGCATGTTACGTTATAATAAAATCCGTGATTAAGGGGAACGCTGCTGGCGGGTTTCAATATCCGTCCAACGGTGAAATGTGCGAAGCAGCCGACAATTCTAACGCTTAGAGAATTGAAAGCGTGCGCGCGCGCCTTTCTGTCCGTACTTCTTCCGCTCGACCATTCTCGGATCGCGCGTCAAAAATCCCGCTTTTTTCAAGGAAGACTTCAGGGATTCATCCGCTTTGACAAGTGCGCGTGCGAGTCCGTGCGAGATCGCGCCTGCCTGTCCGGTATGTCCACCGCCTTTTACATTGACGTGGACAGCAAACTCGCCACTTTTCTCGACATGCTCAATCGGGCGTTGCGCTGCCTGCCAATGGTCAGCCCGTTGGAAGTATTCCTGAATCGGTTTCTTATTGACGGTAATCCCAGCTTCACCACCGGGGATAATCCGAACGCGGGCGACTGAGGTTTTACGTCTGCCGGTTCCCCAGAATTGTTCAATAGCCATACTGCTGATATTCTCCAAAGTTGTCGGAACACTTCTGATAGCAGTTCCTCAACTCAATTAAAACGTTAAGACTTCCGGTTCCTGTGCTTGGTGCGGATGAGAGGGACCGGTATAAACTCTGAGTCCCTTCATTAATTGCCTGCCGAGGTGATTCTTAGGGAGCATTCCCCTGACGGCATCCTTGATAATTACTTCCGGTTTCAGGTTCATCTGTTCATCAAAGGTTCGGTATTTATCACCACCGGGATAACCGCTGTGTCTAAAGTAGACTTTCTGTTCCCTTTTCTTTCCTGTGACGTGTACCTTCTCCGCATTAACAACAGCAACGCGAAAACCTAAATCTGCATGGGGAGTGAACCGCGGGTCATTTTTTCCGCGCAGCACGTGTGCGATGCGGGATGCCAAACGCCCAAGTGTCTGTCCCGCCGCGTCCACCACAAACCATCTAATGTCTTTATCTGTTTTCGGAAAATAGGTTTTCGTTTTTAGTACCATGATTTCCTATCCCTTTACCTAATTAGTTATCAGTTTTCAGTTAAGAAGATTTGTGTGGCAGCGACACTGAACTGGTCTGCCACAAGCGTTAACTTATAACTTATTTCACTGTCCACAGCGAACTTAACCAGCAAATATTATACCATGAGAGCGGGCGTTTGTCAAATTTTTATCACTTACTCTGGAACGTGAAACGGGATACGGCACACGACGGGAGAAAGCGCGTAGTTTTTTAACACCTTACGCCTTTGAAAACCTGCCCAATTGAAACGGGGCGATTGTCTCTGAAGTCTCACCCGTTAGAATCAGTTTGGATATCTCGTAAGCTGTGATGGGTGTGAGTAAGATGCCGTTGCGATAGTGCCCTGTTGCGTATATTAGATTCTCGACGGGTGTTTTACCAAGTATGGGTGCATTGTCTCCGCTACCGGGACGTAAACCTGTCCATGTTTCGATAAGTGGCAGGTCGTAAATACCCGGCACAGCTTCACATGCCCCGTGGAGGAGTTCGTATACACCCCCAACGGTTAGATCCGTGTCAAATCCGAGCTCCTCGGTTGTTGCACCGACGATAAGTCTACCATCGCTTCTCGGCACTAAATATACCGGCATCGGATACCTCGCCTTAACGGTACGGATGACGTTTTTGATAGTAGTGTCGCCTCGCATTTGCAACGCCAACATCTGTCCCTTCACGGGACGCACGGGCGGGATAATAGTATCCGGTAACCCGCTGATCTGTCCAGACCAGCATCCTGCGGCGAGAATACACACATCTGCACTTTGAAAACCGTCTTGTGTTTCAATACCAATTGCGGTTCCATTTTCTATGACAATTCTTTCAACAGTGCTATTTTGATGCAACACGCCGCCGCGTCCCTGATAGGCACGCTGGAGTGCCTGTGACATCAGTCGGTTATCGACTTGATGGTCGGTTTCACAGCGAATCGCTGCAGTCACGTATGGTGAGAGTGCACCTTCAATTTTACGTGCTTCTCGTCCACTCAACCACTCGACATTCAACCCTAAATCTTGTTGTAAGTCATAAGCATGCTGGAGTTGATATGCGTCATCAGGTTCAATGCCTATAATGAGAGTGCCTTCTGCTCGGTAACCGATTGACATCTCTGTTTCTGTCTCTAACTCATTGACCCATTCCGGGTAGCGTGCTAAACTTTGATTGCTGAGTTTGAGGAGGTCGAGTTCGTCGATATGTGCTTCAGCAATTGGGCCAAGCATACCAGCGGCTGCCCAAGAGGCACCGCGTCCAGCTTGCTCGCGCTCATGAATGGTGACAGCGGCACCCGCTTTCGCCAGCTGCCACCCGATACCAAGTCCAATCACACCGCCGCCAATGATAAGAATTTTTTGATTTTTCATTGTTCACCTCTATTATTTTAGTCCACCGGCATTGCGTGCGGTGGGATTTCTACGCCCTGTTCACTCCAAAATTTGTACGCGCCACGATGTAGCGGAATGACGAACGCCTTCGGTCCGTTTTCTATCGTCATATCTGCTGCTGCTTGATTTACCAATAACATCGCCTGATGTCCCTCCGGTGAGTAAATGTGCTTCAGAATCGCATAGATGGTCTCTTCGCTCACCGCTTTATTCGAGATGAGGACTGTCGGCATCAAAATAGTTTTTACGGGTTTAACTTTTCCGTCATACGCGCCTTCCGGCAGAACACCAGGGAGATAGAACGGGTACTTTTCGTAGAAGCCGTATTTTTTGGCAGGTGTGTCGAGATCAAGCATGCGGATAGATTTAATCGTTGTCAATTCGATAACAGCACTATTCGGCACACTCACAAGCCATTGGAATCCCTCGACTTGTCCATCTTGGAGTGCCTCGGCGGCTGCGGTGCCACCCTTGTAAATCGGTGTGAATTTTCCCCAGATACCCCCCAGTTTCGCCAACCGCTCCAATGTCTGTGCGGTGCCGGAACCGCTTGCCCCCGTAGCAATTTTTTTACCAACAATATCCTCAAGCTGATGGACATCGCTGTTCGCTAATGTTGAGAACTGGTCATAAGCGATAAAAAGTAGCGTTACGACACGGATATTGGTCTTCGGTCCCTCTTCAGCGAAAATCTCTTTGCCGTGGTAGCCGAGATAGCCTTCAGCAGCGAAAACGACACCGAGTGCTTCTGGATCGTCGTTGACGCGCCGTGTATTTTCGACGGAACCGGCGGAGCCGTCGACAGAGATTTTCAGATGTGGTTCGTGTTTTGTGACGACTTGGCGAACACCACCAGCGAATTGCGAAAAACTACCACCTATCACGCCACCGAGAATTGAGAGCCATTCCTTTTCTTCAGTAGCGGTGTCAGTGGTCTTCGGTTTTTCCGTTGACTGTTTATCACTGCAACTGTAGAGAACAAGGGACATAATCAGTGTGATGCATATAAATATATATGGTAAATTGCGAGACGCGGGTTTATTCATTGTAAACATAGGGTTTCCTTTTTCGTTTGCAATTTGTATAGCGAGTTGCGGATCGCAAGCGATGGTATTTTGTATGAATGATACCAAATATCTCGCCATATTTCAAATGCACTGCAGACGGGGTTTGAAACCCTGCCTGCAAGGGGGGCTGCGTAAGTCTTATGAATGATACCAAATATCTCGCCATATTTCAAATGTTTTCTGGTTTAGATCGGTTAAATTTTCTTGATAAATGTTCAGACAACTGTTAGACTATAATCGTGAAAGGTGAGTAAACGAAAAAGGAGGCTAAAAAACAGTGAAACGCTTCTTCTCATATCTATGGGTGGCAGGACTCAGCTTGGGTTTCATCATCTGTCCTATTGCTGTTAGCGAAACTACGCCGAAGAAACGGATTGCGGTGCTTTATTTTGAGGACAACAGTCGTTTTGATTCCCCGACCGGATGTGGTTGTGTACCTGGGTTTATAGGAAATATTTTCAGTTCAAAAAAACGATGGGATTTGGAGGCAGGATTTGCCAGGATGCTGAATCGGAAACTCGTTGAAGCGAACATGTATGAGCCGATCAGTAAGGATGAACTCTTAGACGCTATGGCAGTTATGACGCTCTCGCGACATAACTTGAAAAGACTGAAACAGGAACAGCGCGCGACGCTTGCGAAGCATCTCAATGCCGATGTAATTGCGGTAGGCAAAATTCGCCAGTTTAATCAGGAACGGTTCCGAACCAGTGCTTCGCGGACCTTGCGAGAAGGCGGACGCAGAGCACCCCAAGGACCAGGCACTGCAAGTTACACGGCTCCGGTTATTCTGCGTGGATCAATACACCGGGTCGCAATTAAACTGGAGATGAAATTTTACAATGCGTCCGGTGAACTTATTAGTGAGCCGCGAGTTGCTGCTGTCCGTGATCACACGTATGGTGCCACAAAATTCGCGTCTCTTGAAGCGAGTATGACAGAGGAAGGAACGAACCTCACATTTGGTCAGACATCGGAAAAACAGCGGAAAAATCCGCGTCCGATCGTTAAGCCGACGGAACTCAATGAAATCAAGTTTGCGAGTGCTGAATATGACAGGACACTTTTCGGTATCGTAACCAATGAAGCGTTGATTAAAGTTGTTTTGGCACTCCGAGACAGTGTTGGCCCGAATTTCATTACACCCTGGGAATCGCAACCGGTAGCTGAAAAAGAGAAGAAAGATGCCTTAACCGTAACGGCGGGACCCATCAAAGGGAAGATTCAGTATGTTGATAATGAGAACCTGGATAAGATCTATGTCAGCATCGGGTCCAACAGGGACATCGCTATCAACCAGGAGTTTGCTGTCTTCACCAAAGGTAAGCCGGTACGAGATATAGATACCGGTGAGATTCTAACACACGTGCCAAAAAAGATTGGGACCTTGGCGGTCTCCGAAATTCTGACAGATAAGGTCTCTGTCTTCCGCGTTGTTGATATAGCGGAACCTCTGAAAATCGGCGATGTCGTCAGCCAAGATACGCCGGAAACTCCGGCTTCTGAAACAGATACGCCAGAAAAACAAGAGTAACTTTTGAAAGGAGTGTGATATGAAGCACTGCTGTACTTTTACCAACTCGTTTTGGCCTCCACGTACCACCGGATGGACAATTGGGATGAAAGCGACCTTCCTTCTCTGTGTTCTGACAGCGTGTCTTATGATGCTATCTGGATGTGCTGATCAGAGTGCTGAGAAGATTAAAATCGGTCTGTCCATGGATTCGTTGCGGGTAGAAAGGTGGCAGAAGGATCGAGACATTTTCACGGCTGAGGCGGAAAAACTGGGTGCCGAAGTTATCGTTCAATCTGCTGATGGCGATGAACGGAAACAGAATGAACAGGCAGAAAACATGATTACACAAGGCGTAGATGTCCTCGTTGTCATCCCGAAGGATAGCGTCGCCGCTTCGCAAATTGTCCAAGCTGCACATGCGGAAGGGATCAAAGTCATCGCTTATGACCGGTTGATCCGTGAGAGTGAACCTGACCTTTATATTTCTTTCGACAACGAGCAAGTGGGGTATCTCCAAGCGGAGTACCTACTTCGTCAAAAGCCGAAGGGCGACTATTTCTTGCTCGGTGGCGCGCCAACCGATAATAACGCACAACTCCTCCGACAAGGACAGATGCGTGCTTTGCAGGCTGCTATTGACAGTGGCGACATCCGGTTGGTAGCAGAGGGAAAGCATTGGGCAGTCAATTGGGACCCGCGGGACGCGCTCAAAAAGGCAGAGCAGGTTTTGACACAGACCAACAATAAGGTAGACGCTGTTGTCGCCTCGAACGATGGCACGGCTGGCGGTGTTATTCAGGCACTTGAGGGTCAGAATTTGGCAGGGAGCGTCCTCGTTTCGGGACAGGATGCTGAACTGGCGGCGTGTCAACGGATTGTCAAGGGAACGCAAACCATGACAGTTTACAAACCGATCCATCTCATTGCAACAAAAGCGGCACAGGCGGCTGTTGCCCTCGCGAAGGGCGAACCGATTGCCGAGGCTACGCAGACCGTGAACAACGGCAAAATTGAGGTGCCATCCATCCTGCTCACCCCTATTCAGGTTGACAAGGACAATCTGGACGCGGCTGTGATTAAAGACGGATTTCACACGCGTGAAGCCGTTTATCAGGAATAACATGCCTATTTTTTTATTGGGAGTGGATACTGAAGGCATCGGGATGGGTGATCGACTCAGTTGGGTCTGGCGTTCCGATGCGTATCAGAACATTATCGTTATCGCGTGTCTTGTTGCTGTCGTGTGGCTGCTCCGCTACGCCTCACGACAAGAACATTGGCGGAACGCTGCGAGACAGATACGCCGGAATCGGCTCGCTATGATCTGTCTGGTCATCCTTTTGGCGTATCTCCTCATCGGCATATTGGATAGCATCCGCTGGCGCGATCCGTTGATACGCCAAACCGACCAGATACTCACGCGAAACGAGGACGGTGCCGTTGTCTATAAACCGAGAAGTCTAAGTCTCCTTGATAGACTTTGCACGCCGCTTCGCGAACGTACCGAGAAGACCTATTCCGCGCCCTTAGCAACCCATCTGTATGCCAAAAGCACTATCGAAACGCCTGACGGTCGAACGGTTCGGGAATACCCGCCCCTTGAACATCCGCGTATACACCTCTTAGGGACTGATAAGGTTGGCAGCGATGTCTTCTATCAGGCACTAAAAGGGATCCGTACGGGTCTCATTATTGGCGGATTTACCACCTTAATCGCTGTGCCGTTTGCCATACTTTTCGGTGTGATTGCGGGATATTTCGGCGGTTGGGTAGACGATGCCATTCAATACATCTACGCAACACTTGATTCGATTCCCGGTATCCTACTGATCGTCGCTTTCATGCTCCTTTTTGGACAGGGGTTATTTAATCTCTGTCTGATTATGGGGATCAGCAGTTGGACGGGGTTGTGCCGTATCTTACGTGGCGAAACTTTGAAACTCCGAGAACTGGAGTATATCCAAGCGGCTGAAGCCTTCGGCGTGCGGCGTGGACTCATTATTCTCAAGCACCTAATTCCGAATCTGATGCATATCGTGTTAATCACCGCTATTTTGCGATTTAGCGGACTGGTATTGACAGAAGCGTTGTTGAGCTACCTGCAGATCGGTGTTGATCCAACGACGGGAAGTTGGGGGAATATGATTAACACGGCGCGTTTGGAACTTGCGCGCGATCCAATTGTGTGGTGGAATCTCGCAGCGGCGTTCGCATTTATGTTCGGGCTGGTGCTGCCTGCGAATCTATTCGGCGACGCTGTCCGTGATGCTCTGGATCCGAGGTTGCGGACGGAGTAGGCAAACAATTACTGATGGTAGGACAGATTGATCGTATCGGCGGAGATAGGCTTCCAAAACGATGGACGGTGTTTCTAAAAAAGGGTGTTCATGTTGATTTTGTAGGGCAGCAAATTTATGAAGAAGTTAATCTATCTCTTTATATTTGTGCTAACCGTTGCTATGTTTTGCCACAGCGGATATGCTGAACGAGTGGTGACAGACGGACTCGTGAGTTATTGGACGTTTGATCGGCATAATATTGTGGGTAGGACAGTCAAAGATATCTGGGGTGAAAATGATGGCACGATAGTTGGGAATCCGAAAGTTGTCAAGGGGTATGTCAGAGAAGCACTTAAGTTGGATGGTCCGAGAGATTATGTGAACTTGACGAATCTTGGTGATTTTGGGACTCAGATAGGCGAAGCTACGTTTGAAGCGTGGGTCAAAACCGATTTTAAGAAAAACTGGATGACGCTTTTCAAAGTTGTTGACTCGGATTGTGCGGGTTGGGGAATGGATTTCAACGCATCAAAGCATCCTGATAATGGGATTGTTTTCGATGAGGAGGTCATTAATCTTTATATCAGATATAAAATCGGGGAGAATGGATGCAGCACCTCGAACTCTGGAAGGTCGTTTTCAATCTCTGATGGCGAATGGCATCACATTGTTTACGTCCATGAGTATTATGTAGATGAAGCCGAGCGCGATTGGAGAGTAAAAGTTATCTATATCGACGGTGAACGGCGCACCTTAGGTAGATCTACCAGTACACCAAAGCCCATCTTTATCCCGTTCACGGAATCTGTCTATCTTGGCGCGGGGAACAATCGTGGCAAGGCAGAAGGATTTTTTCGCGGCATCGTTGATGAAGTCCGCATTTATAACCGACCGCTCACCGACGCTGAAATCCTACAAAATTTTGAATCCAAAACCGGACTTAGTGTAGAACCCGCACAAAAGTTGCCAACGGTCTGGGGTGCGTTGAAGACAAAGTTATAGCATCGGTTCTGTAGGGTGTGATGGCACGCGGCGTGTGCCTACTGCTGTGAGGAAAAATAAATGATCCCGAAAGGTTTTGTTATTCCAGTTCTGCTTGTTGGTATCATGCTTTTAAGCGTGATCGGCTGCGGTGAGGATTCGGAAAAACCTACAGTGTTAGCAGAGGAAAAATCTGAAGATCCAACGGTTGAACCGTCTGTTCCGTCGTTATTACAGACTGATGCGGACAGCGTCAAACAATATCGCCGGTAAAACGACCTTAACACAATTGGCATCAATTTTGCACACTTGCAATGTGTTTATTGGTAACGACAGTGGTCCGATGCATCTTGCTGCAGCGGTAGGGACTCAGACAATAGGACTCTATGGACCCGGTGACCCAACCCGTTTTGGACCCGTGGGACCAAAGTGTCAGACGATTCGACGGAAACTTGACTGTCCGCCCTGTCCTGAAATGACCTGCCGATTCGGAAAAGAGGGGTGTATGTCCACAATTCAAGTGGCTGATGTGATTCAGACGCTTGAGAGTGGTGGGTATTTGCCCTCAGAAAACAGCAAAATTTGACATCAAACAAGCATCTATCACCAAAAAACAAATTAACTTGACACATTTTTTAAAAAAGGTTATAATGTCTTATGTCAAAGTAGCATCTAGAGAAAATATGCCTTAGTCACTCAGCAATTAGTTTTTGTCTGCGCATTAAAAGTGCCACAATCAGGTTTAACGATAAAATGTGATTTTTGGATGCTGCAGACTGTATGATCAATCTAAAGGAGGATTTTAGAAAAATGCAATTGAGATTAACGTGGCTCGTGCTTGTCATTTTCGCAGTCGGCATCATGAGCATCGGTATTGTGGGTTGTGGCGGTGACACTGAAGAGGAAGCTCCTGAAAAGACAACAGCAGGCACCCCAAGTACCACGACTGACCAACCCGCAGTTGCTGAAAGACCACCGATCGACGAGGAACTGCTCGGTTCTTGGAAGGTTGTTTCAATTTTCGGCATGACTCCTGACAAATACCTTGAATCCTTAGCAGAAGGTGGAGAGGTAGAAGAAACGGTAAAGCAGTTTGCGTATGTGTTTGCCGCTGATAATTCGTGGACGTGTAATTTTGTGTCTGAAACGGTCTTTGTTTTTGATGATATACCTCCCGGTAAGATGGAAGCAATAGGAACATGGTCGGGGACTTACGGCTTCGATGGTCTGACGCTTTCCTTATTTGCAAAAGAATCAGATGTGCAAATAGTCTCTGAACCCAAGGATATTCTTGAGATAGCATCTGATTTGGCAGTTGCAGAAGCAGAGCAACATTATGACGAGAGCTTTAGATCTGATTTTATCAAACCCTTTGAGCAATCCACTTGTACTAAACAGGGAGGCACCCTTATCCTGATAAGTCCTGCTGCTAAAAAAATGGTGCTTGAGAAGCAGTAGAGCTCCTTATTCCGCGCATATTCTGATGTTCTTGACATTTCGTCTTTAAAGACAAACAACGGGCAATAAGCCCGTTGTTCGCTTTTCTCAGAAATTATCTTCCATCTGTTTTAATAGGATTAGTCGTTCTCGAATTCCTTGAGAAATCCTCTGAACTCTCGGCGATGCTTTTCTTCATCGGCGAGGAGTTTGATGCAGAGGTCCTGCGTGACGTAATCGATCCCATCGCATAGACGGATAATCTTATTGTATTGGTCAATTGCGACGTTTTCCGCCTCGATCACCCCATGAATCGTCGAAATAAGGTCTGTGGAATCTTCTGGCGGTTGCAGGGATGTCTGTTCGGGCTTAAAAGCAAACGAGCCCGGGACTCGTCCATCAATCTCCTTGATGCGAGCGGCAAGTTCTTGGGCATGTGAAATTTCGGTTTGGATGTCCGCTGCGAGAGATGTTTTAATCTCCTCAGCACGGATACCATCTAAATCGACGGAAATGGCAAGATAGTTGATCGTTGCTTCCAACTCAAGCCAATAAGCGCGAATTAGTTCTTTGATGATCGTGTCGTTTGTTTCTTGATTCACGATGTGTCTCCTAAAATTAGTTATTATAATAGCAAATTTAAGCTTTGAAGTTATGCCAAAATTTGAACTTTCGATTTTCTTGCATACATTGAATAGTATACCACAAGTTAGAACGGATTTCCAGTATGATTGTTTCAAAAATATAGACGAAGTTTCTATGAACCATTCAGGGTCGGCATCACCCACGGGTAGCCATCTGGATGCGATAATATATCAAACGAAATATCGTAGGTTTCCGATAACTGACTTAGCGTTAACACAGTTTTAGGCGGCCCGGACGCAACACACATCCCATCTTTCAACAGCAACAATTGATCGGCATACATTGACGCGAGATTCAGGTCGTGAATTGCCGTGATAACAGTTTTGCCTCGACTGCAAATTGTTTTGCATAGGTTGAGTATTTGTACTTGATGTCTGGGATCCAGATGATTCGTCGGTTCATCTAACAGATACAGGTCTGGGACTTGCGTGAGGATTCGGGCAACGTCAACACGGCTTGCTTCGCCACCGGATAGCGTCGGATAGAGTCGTTCCTCGAACATATTCGCTTCCACCCGCTGCAGTGCTCCTTTGGCGATTGAGAGGTCCTTGACAGTCTCTTTTGTGCCGTTGAGATGCGGGTGCCTTCCAAACAGCGCGACCTCCAGACTCGTGAATGGAAAGTTTATGTCCCGTTTCTGCTGGAGATAAGCGCGGAGGCGTGCTAATTCTTTCGGTGCGTAACTACGGAGCGGTTTATTGAGAAGCCGGATTTCGCCGGTTGTTGGCAAGAGCTCTCCAGAAATTAGGCGCAGGAGTGTCGATTTTCCTGCACCATTGGGACCGACGAGTCCCCATAACGACCCGTTTTCAATTGTAACGTTGATGTTTCGGACTAACCAATGCTTACCAATCTGGTAACCAACGTCTTCCAATTCAACCATAATATTTTTAGTTAGCTGATAGCAGATAACTTCTCCTATAAAAAAACTTCACGTTTGAACCTGAGCAGTAGCCACAAGAAAAACGGACCACCAATCAGGGCGGTAACAATGCCGACAGGTAGCTCAGCAGGCACAACAACTGTGCGTGAGAACAGGTCCGCCAAGACGAGTAATATTGCGCCGCCCACTGCTGAACCCGGTAGGACATAGCGATGGTCCGCACCGCCCAAAAGCCTGAGAAGATGTGGAACGACGAGTCCGACGAAACCGATGCCGCCTGCGGCGGAAACCGCCGCGCTGACCGTCAACGCTACTCCAAAAACCGACCATCTTTTCAAAGTTTCCGTTGAAACGCCGAGGTGATAGGCTTCAGATTCGCCTAAACTCATAGCATTCAGTGCTGCTGCTTGCCGCGACAGGACAAGTAGCCCTATCACTGCAATGGGTAGCGTTACGAAAACGACGTGCCATGTTGCACCACCAAAGCCACCGAGCAGCCAAAAAGTTAGACTCCGCAGTTGCTCGTCGTCAGCAAGAAACGTCATTAAACCGATGCCAGCCCCCGCGAAACTATTAAGTGCAATGCCTGCGAGTAGCAATGTTAACGTGCGGACTTTCCCATCCCCTTCGGCAATTTTCCATACACTGATAGTTACGAGCATTCCGCAGGCAAAGGCAGCGATAGGGAGTCCCCATATACCTAACGCACCGCCACCAATCAGGACAATCCAGACTGTTGCGCCCAATCCTGCGCCTGCTGTGACGCCGATTAATCCTGGATCTGCCAGCGGATTACGGAAGATCCCTTGCAATGTTGCCCCTGATATTGCCAACATTGCGCCGACAGCAGCGGATAGGACGACACGCGGAAAACGGACATGAACAAGCACTGCGAAGCCATCTTTTTTGAAAAATAGAATTTCAGGAATACGCCACGGTAGGATTTGGTATGCACCTACCCCTGCTGCGATGCACATTGATACCGGAAGGACACCGATCAAGATGAACAGAATCTTTGTTCGTTTTAGCATTTTGTTTAATGGAGCGACACTACAAGATTATTCACCTGTGGTAACGAAGTGTCCATTCGTTTCGTAGATACCTTGGAAAAGGTCAAGCGCAGCGCGTCCACAACGGGGACCGAATCCAGAGAGATATTGTCCATCCAGCGTCACGACGCGGCTGTTTTGTCCGGCAGGCGTGCGTGCTAACCCCGGTAGTTTGAGGAGTCCGTCAATGCCACCGATCGATTCCAAACTTGAGGTAAACAGGACATAGACATCGGGTTGTGCAGCGATCACCGCTTCCGCTGTCATCGGTTTGTTCCCTTTGATGCTGCCTGCAGCATTTTCGGCACCGATAATATCCAACATTGCTCCCGGCGCGGTATCGGCCCCTAACACGAGCGTGGTTTGTGTGCCTCGGAGATAGAGAAAGAGTGCTTTCTGTTTTGGTGTCTCTTTTCGCGAAGCGAGTTTGGCTTCCAATTTCTCAATGTCAGTATCCAAAGCCTTTGCCAATTCCTTAGCCTTTTTCTCGTGTCCAACTGCTTTACCGATCGTTAGCAACCGTTGTTTAGCAGTCTCAAAAGAGCGGGGTTCCTTAAGCAACAGAACGGTTACACCTGCCATGCGGAGTTGTTGTACAACTTGTGGGGGTCTCACATCGTCGCGCCCAATTATCAGTGTCGGATTCAAGGAGAGGATTCCTTCGGCGTTGAGTCCATACTGGTATCCGACACTCGGCAACTTGTCTTTCACGCCTTTCGGGTATGTTGAGGAAGCATCGCATCCGACCACATTGTTCCCGACACCCAATGCGAACAGGATTTCAGTCGTGCTGCCGTTGAGACTCACGATACGTTCCGATGATGTGATAACGACAGTTTTGCCATCTGCGTCTGTGACCTCGATTGCGTCTGCAACAGCAAGACAGCGCATGATGCCGAAAAATATAAAAATTGAAACGCTTAATATCCACGCCTTGAACATGTTTGAATGAATTATTTCATACCAAGTTTGCCCCGCACGCTGTTCGCTACGGAGACCTCGGCGTTGCAAGCTACGCCAAAAAAGCATTGTTTCCTCCATATAGAAATGAGTAGCCGGGCATGGAACCCGTTCAATTTAAGGAGATTTATGGTGGACGGTGCTCCATGCCCAACACCTCATGAACGCGTTGTTCAGTTGTTCAGTGTAAAGTTCTTTAGTAAATATGACAATCAGTCATCAGGACGCAGGCTGTGTCTGCTTTTACTGTTCTCACTGCGAAGCATGCTGATGACTGAAAGCCATTTTAGAAATTATGACTTCCGTCTGGTTGATGGGCGTATTTAAACGTCACAAAACCACTGTCCTCTTTATTTTCGTTGTCTTTGTAGTACCCGATAAATTGGACTTTGGCGAGTGTGCCATCGGCGGCTTTTATGACGAAAACCCGATTTTCTAACGGGAGGATCCAATGTGCGGGGGGACCCGTGTAGATGTACCATCCCTTTTCACTTTGGGGGACGATTGCAAGCGTGTCTTCTGTATCAGCCTTGTACCCATCTGCTGGTGCTTCAGTTACCGCCTCGAAAGTTGTCTCTGTGAGCATGACGACACTGCCCATTCCTGGTCCGCTGATACCACCGTTAAGTTTGACTTGTGTCCGTTGGAAGCCGATATCCCACGCTTCGGAGTTTTCGGCATCTTCTATCTCAACAACGTCTCCGGAATCGAAAGAGAAGTATGCCCATGCCTCTCTATTCGTTGCATCAATCGTGAATGTAAATACTTCCAATCCGTCGGGTTCCTCAACCGCTGCTTGTGTATCGGTATCCATGGTCACAGACGGTGTTGTGTCTGTAGTCTCATCCGGCTGAAGCAACTGCTCAACGTCTTCTTCATCAACGGGACCACAACTGAAACTGAAAACAACGACAACGCCTAATGTTAAGATAAGAAAAGTGGTGGCATATTGATTGACAAAGTTTCTAATACTTTTCATAATAATTCTCCTGTCAAGAACAGCACAAGTGCTGTGCCGTCTATACTGCGTGGTTAAAATAGTGTAGGGAAATTGGGCGGCTACAACTCAATTTGTTTCAACTGGACGTTTCGAGGCGTGCCTCTGGGCGGTCTCCCTACACCCTGGACTAAACTTTCGCACGTGTATCCATGTTTTGCAGATCGATTTCCTCATTTACCGGTTCTTCGATCTGTTGTAAAACACGTAATGCTTCGACAAAGACTTCAGCAACCTGCTGGAAATCACAAGAATCCATAGCGATGTCTAAAGTGCGATACTTCAGGTGGATATGTCCATCGAGACATTGGTAAATGGCACATACTTCGGCTTGCGATAAAAATTCTACTTTGTAACTCATTTTTCGTCTCCTTATGCAACGGCATGACAGAGCATGCCTGCTACTTTCAGTCGGATGGCACGGCGGAGCGTGCCTGCTACTTTAATTTGATGGATGCCCACGTTGTTGTTAGCTTTCCTTTTGCATCAACACTCGTGGGTTCAGATTCGACAAAGAGGCGGGTGCCATTGTCCTGCAGAACATATTCTATGCTGATGTACCCCGAACCTTCCTTGGTTTCGTTGTTTTCGTAGTACCCGATGAAACGGACTTTCGCGTAATAATATGGACCTTCGGACTCCGCCGTTGGATCAACAGGAATTCGCAAGACGTAAATTTTCGGGTTCGGCAAAACCCAGTGATTCGGGGGTCCGGTGTAAGTGTACCAACCATCGCCTCGTGCGAATGTCGTAATCTGTTCGGTGTCCGAAACGTATTCTTCTTCGGGGGCTTCGAGGACATCTTCAAAAGAGATGTCCTCTAAAGCCAACGCCCCAGTCTTTCCGGGACCGCTGACACCCCCATTGACGATGACCTGGGTTCGTTTAAAACCGAGGTCCCACGCCATAGAGTTTGCCGGATCGGCTATATCAACCGTTTCACCTTCAGTGAGATTGACATAAGCCCAGTTTTCACGGTCGGTCGCATCAACCGTGAGTTTGTTTTGATGAAGTTCAGCATCTACTGTAAAGCCAGTGATGCTGACGGTGATGAACAGTAAGGTTGTGTACATGAGCCGTGTCATGTCGCTGTATCCTCTCTCGTATTAATAGGTTAAAGCGAGACCGCCATAAAATGAGCGGCCCGTAAATGTATAAAATGTCGGAATTTTGAAGTCAAAAATATTATTACATCCGATTGACACTTTGAAGATTTTAAGAAGTGTCTTTGAAGCGCGGAGGTTCCAGACCCAATAACTCGGTGCCAATTCCTCAGATTCAAGCACTTTGTCGCCGTCATCAAAGAACCCCCAAGGACTGGCGTATCGTCCACGCAGGTCGACTTGAAGACCGGTATTGGCATGTAGATACGCCACTTTGAGTGTTCCACTATGCGTTGAACGGTTGAGTAAAGGGAGACCACTCTCCTTATCCGCGCCCCGAAGGTACGCGTAGCCGACAGTTGAAGTAAACCCGCCAATGCTACCAACAACGGCTTCGACATCAACACCCTCTGTGAACGCCTTGCTAATGTTCTGATATTCAAATTTGCTTCCGCCCGCTGCGCTTTTTCCAATACGCTCCGCCTCAATCAGATTGTGTAGATCATTGCGGTATGCGTGGACTCTACCGAGCAGACCATCGAATATCTGATACTCCAGCCCCAGATTCCAGCTGTGTGAAGATTCAGGTCGAAGATTTGGATTGCCTAACACTTGGTAACCGGATGTCACATTTGTAAAGTCGAGATATAGATTTTTGAAATCTGGTGCGCGGAACCCTTGCCCGTAGGAGAAACGGAGGCGCAAATTGTCGGTCATCCGATACAAGGTGCTCAACTTTGGACTGAAATGTGTACCGAATTCGGAATGATTGTCCAAACGTCCACCAATGACGAGTGCGAAGGCAGAAATAGGACGGAATACGTTCTGTACAAAGAGAGAATTGGTCAGAAGTCCACGTTCTCCACCAGTAATCCGCTGAGATTGGAGATTTTCGAGGACGACCTCTCCACCGAGGGTGAATTGATGTTTTTCCCAGAGTGTTGTATCAAACTGCAGTTCACCCTTGAGCAGGTCTTGAATGTTAAGATTTCGGGAGCTGATTTCCGCCGAATCTCTATTGACGACGGTTGATTCATCGTCATATCGGGTGGCATAGAGTTTTCCAGTCAGTAAAGTTGCGGGTGTTCCGTGTGTGCGATCACCGAGTTCGTGTTCTACTCCGACACTCCCACTGAGGTTTTCGATATCGCCGAGTCTGTCAAACGCGACGGGACCGTTTTCGCTGATACCTTCTTGGTCCTGGGTAAAGTATTGTCCAGAAAAGATGAGATTTGTTGCTGGCGTGAGTTGATATTCTGTCCGTGCGGAGCCAGTTACATTGGCATAACCGTCGATTGTGGTTGTGAGATCAGACGTGTCCAAGTCAATTGGATTTCGGTGGTTTCTACTGAGTGTTAAGAGGGCGTTAAGGTTATCACGTTGCAATTCAACCGTGCCTCGACTGTCAAGTGTGGTGTTTTGCTCAAGGGTTTGGGAAACCTGGACCGAAAAGGGTGAAGTTGCCTTACGGGTAATGATGTTAATAACGCCACCGAGCGCAGCATTTCCGAAAAGAGAAGCGGTCGCACCTTTGACGATTTCTATCCGCTCCACGTTTTCAACAGCGAGTCGTGCCATGTCAAGTTTGCCAGCAATACGTCCAACCTGTGGTTCACCGTCCACAAGGATGAGTATGTATTCGGAGTTCAGTCCTTGAAGTTGTACACCGTCTCCGTGTCCGTCCCGATGGATAATGATGCCCACTGTATGCTCGAGTACCTCTCCGATGTTCTCTGCACCGGTTGCTTCAATTTCGGCACGTGTAATGAGGTTTGTGATAACCGGTGTATCTTCCAAACGTTGAGGAGTCTTTGTTGCGGTTACCACAACAGGTTCTAATTCGAGGGTGGACTCGGTTTCAGCGGAACTCAGTATAGCGAGCAGGAGCAATCCAAACACAATGTTTATCAGTATCCGTAAAAACCAAATTTTTCCGTTTGACATCATAATTTTCCTCCTGAATACATTAAAACGTTTGGCATAGTCGTCTCTAAATTCACTTGACAATCGCAACACCGATGGCGTATTCTAATTAAGGCAGAAAAGGCATCGGGTAGAAACGCTTTAACAGATGCGCGTGAGAAACCCGCAAAACGCGAAACGCTGTCGATTCGCAATCGATGTGTGTATTTCCCTTAGAAACATGGACAAGTAGCTAACAATTGGCAGTTGGGAGCCTGTCCTGTTTCTTGCGTCGCTTTTTCTGCTATTATTCTGTTTTAGTGAACCTTAAACGGACCGCCGCGTGGTTCTTCCTTCAGATCTGGTTGCGTGGAATCGAGAAAGACCTCGTGAAGTTCAAGTTTATTTGATTGTGTGAACGCCTCTTTGGGCAATGTGCCGGACTGTGCGTGTCCTTTACGGAATTCTTCGGATTCCACCCAGTTTTCAAAATCCTTTCGCGATTCCCAGTGTGTAAAAACGACATAGGGATCGCCATCATTGACAGGACGTAGGACTTGGTTGGAGATGAACCCTGGCATCCCGTCAACAAGACGTGCGCGATTTCGGAATCGCTCCTCAAATTCGTCTTGGTATTCGGGTGCGACGTAGATTCGGTTTGCAACAGTTATCATAACCGCTCCTTAATTGAGAATGAAACTCATTATCATATTTATGGTAAGGCGGGGTATCCTGTTCCCCGCCGACCATACAGCACATGCTATACTGTGGCGGATATGGTTTTCTTCCGCCTTCAGTGAGCATCGCCTTAATCACCACTCTTAGAGGAAATTGATACGTCTGAACGCCACCTTCTTAAAATTGAAAATGAGACTCATTATCATATTAAGAGGGTCGATATTCAAACAATCGTGTTTGCCAACACATATATATTATACTATATTTGTTAATACGTGTCAAATTTTTTCTGATTTTTTTTCGGTTTCTTGTACATTTTAGATAGCGGATCCTAATATGTGTCGCATTATACGAAATTTGCGTTTGATGATCAAATTTAAGCGTTTCTAATCTGTGCTACTACTTCCTGTCCTGCTTTAAATAGGTCATGCAGGTGCAAATAACGGAACAGAGAACTCCTCCCTGTCAGATACAGGTTCTCAAACGTTTCAAAGTAGGCAACGAGACGGGCTACATTCTCTTCAAATCCGACCTCAAGTACAGGATAGGCGAACGGTAGTTTGTAACTTTGATAATGGATAATTTCCTCTTGCCGTATCGGTTTAACGCGACTTAACGCTTCCCATACTTCGGTTTGTAGTGTCGCTTCCGACATATTCCACACGGCATTATCGTTGTAGCAGGGTAACTCTAATACGATTACTGTCTGTCCTTTGGGTGCCATGTGGGAACTTCGGTTTTTGGGTTCATATAGGCGCGTAAAAGGGAATTCTTCACTCGGAAAATAGATCGAAGCGTTCGATGAAAAAGTATCACGGTTTAAACAGAAAACACAGAGCAAAAGGTGTCGGTATTTGATTGTGTCTGCAACTGCACTCAGTTCTGGTGGCGGTGGTGGATCTAACATCCGCATTGAAAGTGTCAATGGCAGTGTATTAATCACTGTAGAGACGGGTATTTCAATCTCGTTTTGCGCTGCGGTGACGCGCTGCGAATCTGATACCTTATTTATGATAATACGTTCAATCCTTCCATTTTTGTGGACCAACCGGTTGACTCGGTGCTTCAACTTGATATGATCGGGACCGATAAATTCGCATAATTTATCGCTAATCATGCCGATGCCGTATTTCGGATAAAAGAAAGATCCATCTAAATGCGCTGGGTTTTGTGGTGTTCCGAGTACAGTTGAGCGGAGGAAACTCCGCAGATCTAACCCTTTAAGTCTGTTCCCTGAGATAGCAGTAGAGAGTTTGTGTGGTGGTTGTCCCCACAACTTTTCGGAATAGTTGAGTAGGAAGTGTTCCGCCAATGTTTTCCCATACTGGTTAATAGCAAAATCGGCGAAGTTGTCTGCCTGTTTTCTGCGTCTGTGGTGTAGTTTCTCCCATGTAATTTTCAGGAGCGTCTTGGTTTCGAGTTTTTGGACGAGGTCGTTCAGCAGGAGTGGAAACCTATAAAATTTACCTTCAAAAAATATTTCACTTGGTGCCGCTACACGCAACAGATCATCACCAAGGAGGGTTTTCACCTCTTCGGTAACTTGTGGGTCTTTGTCGTGGAAGCGGTGCGCCCCAGTGTCGAATCGGAAAGCGTCTCTTTGCAGAAAGCTATATCTACAATCTACACCCTTGATTTTGAGCGTACGGCAGTTCCCTCCGGCATGTTCACCGGCTTCAAAGATGGTGAAATTCGGGAAACCGTGCTTCTTGGCATAGTATCCTGTTGTCAATCCAGCGGGACCACCGCCGAGGATGTGAAGATTATCACTTTTCATTGTGCTCCGTCCGTACAGACTTAGTATTCAAACAAAGGAATTTCGGACCACATCCGATTTACATACGGGTTGTGGTAGAACATCTTTTCGACTTTAGGGACTCGATTCGGCAATGGACTTCCGATAACAACGAATCCGGTTTCCAATGGGTCGAGTTGAGCAAGGTCTGCCTCGCTTTTAATTGGGATATAAACTGCTTCTATTGCTTGTGAAACCAAGTAGTATTTTATTAATGGTACAGATACAATATGCAGTTTATCATTCTGTTCATTCTGTTTATCGCGTAGATATTCGTGTACTTGTGCAATCGCTGTCGGTTTTGTGTGTTGGACGACAGTATGTAGGGTGACATAACTATAACAGAGAAAAAAGATGAGGACAGTACAAAAGGCGAACAGATGACGAAATCGATTTTGCGTCTCTATGATTCGGCTGCACGCAAATGTAATGCCCAAGCTCAGAAAAGGTAGCAACGGTAAAACATGTCGGCTCTTATGGATGACGTTTTGCCCCAAGAAAATCCATACGAGATAGACAACACATCCAATAAGGATAGCGTTGAAAAACGCGGAATAGTTCTCAGAAAGTTTTTCTGTCGTCCATCTTTTCAGTGTTTGCCAATTGGCTGCGACAATGCTGATTAGAATGATCGCTGTGCAGGCAGTTATCGGGTGGCGCCCTTGCCAGTAGAGTCCAAATCCATCTGCCCAGATGCTTTCAAAAAGTTTTGTCAAGCGAAGCCACAGGACAGGATGTGTGGAAACTGCGCCACCGAATTCCGAAAAATGCCCGTGGCTTTGGGTCTGTGCTGCGGTTATTAGTGTGGTCCACCCGGTAATTGAGAGCAGTGGAATGAACCAGACAAGCACACCGATAACTCCAGCTACGATGCACTTTAGCCGCCCTGGGTGTTTCAACTGTACCACCAACGCAGGCACCAATAGTGGAAAATACGAAAGTCGTATTCCGATCAGAATACCAGCGAGGAAAAATCCGATGGCATTGTGGGCATCTGACGGTGGTCTCTCCTTACTTTTCGCTTCTCTTGTTGTAAAGTATAGGCTTGCTAACAGGAAAGCAACGCCCATTGCATCAGGCATGTAGCGATTGCTCACCAACCAGAGCAGCGGATTCATGAATATCAAAAATATGGTAATCTTTCCCAATAACGTGGTGTTTTGGATTTTCGCAATCTTTAGTGTAAAGAAGATTGTGAAGAAAGTTGATAACCCTCCAATGAGTGAAAATGCCAATGCATAACGACGTGTGGCTACATAGAGAAGTTTGGCGATACAACAGAAAACAGGGTATGCTGGAAAATGCGGCTGCAACTTGGCAACATCGTAATCTATCATACTCAGTGCGAAGCGGAGACTGTCTAAGTCTTCAATGTAGTAGATAGTGCTAAGCAACCGAGAGGCTATACAACCGATAAATACCATACTCCAGATGAAAAGGTTGGAAGATTGGAATCGTCGTTGCATCTCTTCGGCCTTCCGCTAAAAGATTGGAAGGTTGGAAGAGATGAAGCATCCCTCCCGTCTTCCAGCCTTCCATCCGTTTTGCTTTTAAGAGTTTACCTATTTTTCAGAAAGTGATACCTACCAGTTCGCCATGTTATCGTTGGAGAATCCGTATGCCGTCTGTAGGACGGCTTTGGCGCGTTCGTAATTAGCTACTTGGGTTTTGTAGCTGTTACTGCCGGGTTCATCATATATGGGTGCTTCTCCCATGATACCATGTAATTCAGCGAGTTGTCCATCAGTAATCAACCGGAACGGGTTGTACTGCAACGCGACTGTATAGCCTTTCATTTCTGCCCAATGTTTGTTTAAGTTGGCACGATTTTCTTCTGCTGTACCTAACTCGGACATATCACTGAGCGTATCGTTGATGTAATGTACGACGGTTGCGGCGATAACCTTTTCCATACCTTCTGCCGCGGCTTGGCGGTGCGCGCTAATTTCTGCTACCGACCCTTGATTCGTGATCGCGGTTCTGCCAGCAAGGAATGCATTGAAAATCTCTTGCGTGAAATCAACGCCTGATCCGCCTTTATCGCGTTTTGCTGCATTTCTGGAGAGTCCGAAGTTGTATTCGGATTTGAAGTCAATGCTTCCGTCGCCGTTAGAATCGAAAGTGAAATCATCGACGCTGCCTGCAAGTTGCTCGTCGGTGTAGCGGAAATAGTCGCGAGCGGCACCGAAGTAGCCGAAGGCTTCATCCCATGCGTGTTCCATTGCGGTATAGGGGTCGGTACCGTCTCTTGCTTCACTATTGTCGCGTTCAAGCAAGCCGTATCAGTGGTATAAGCCATGGGGGTGCCGAGTTTGTCTGAGTCTTGGGAGTTATCCGCAATCATTTCAAACCACTCCCTCACCAAATCATCCGCAGTGCGTCCGTACCCGATGACCGGCTCGTCTGAAATTTTACCGACCAGATTTTTTCCTGTTGAAAGTGCGGAATAATGGCTTTCGCTTGCGGCTAATCCTCCTGTAGTTGTCAACGTTTTCAGGTTCAGCGCGTCGTCATATTCATAGAGTTTAAGCATATCCGAGACGGCAATAGGACGTGCGCCATCTTTTCCGACGCTGTCAGTGGTCGCTTTCAAATCTTGTAACAGCAGATTGCGTACGACCTGTCCAGAATAGGCAACACTGCTCTCGCCCTCCACAAAGCGGCTGTCAAAGACATACGCCTGCGGAACGTCGATCGTAGCGGCAGCATCTTCCTCTAAATCAGCATCATCCTCGTCGCTTCCACAAGCGGATAGAAATAGGCTCGCAACGGTTAGCAGGACGACTAACCATTGGATTTTTTTGGTCAGGTAAATCATGTTTACTCCTTTACAGTTTATGGATAATGAGACTCATTATCTAATAAAATTGTTCCTTATATTGTTGATAGGCGTATTTTGAAATGGTTTCAAAATTGAATTGCGCTCCATTTTCAACTTACGCCAGAATTAGAAACCTTGCTTGATACCGAAAAGTATCTGTCGTCTCGGACCGATGAGGATGCCCGAGCTCAAGTTAGCTTCGGGTTGACCAGCATTTGAGTGCAGGCGTGACCCGATGTACACGTGATCGAAAATGTTTTTGGCAGTCAGAAATACTTGCCACTGTTGGCTTATTTTGTAGTCTATGCTTGCGTTGACAATTGTGTAACTCGGAATGGGACCTGTATCACCGCGATTAAAAGTTTGCTGGAGATTTTCAAAGTCAGTGAAGACTTCATCTACAAACCGCATATCTGCGCGCAAACGGAGGACATCCCCAATGCGTTTCACCAATCCGACCGTGAACGTGTGCCGCGGGGCATAAGGCAATTCGTTGCCGTTTAGTTCGACATCAATGTTCCCGGCGATCGTAGCGGATTTCACGATGCCGTCAACAATCTGTGTTTGGAGATATGTATAAGCGAGGTTAATATCGGGCAGTATCGACACAAATTCGGATACCCCCAACGTCATCGCCATCTCCACACCTGATAGATCAACTTTGCCTAAGTTCTTGAAGGCTGTGCCGCGTCCCGCTGCGACTAAGTCTTCAACTTTAATCAGGAATCCAGAGGCTTCTAAGATAACGCCTGGTACCCATGAACGGAAACCGAGTTCCATGTTCCAACTTTTCTCTGGTTTGAGGTCAAGTCCTCCGGCACCAATGTTCTGTCCGAAATTCGTGACTTTTAGTGCGCCGCTGGAGGGTGCTGTATAGCCTCTGTGGATACCACCGAAAAAGTTGAATCGTCCAAGTTCGTAGTTCACGCCAATCCCCGGCAACAGTACAGATGAGACTTTATCAGCGAGGACCGAGCCGCGTAACCTGTCGACCCGATCCTGTTTAAACACTTCAAAACGTAACCCCGGTGTAACGGTTAATCTTTTAAAACTCATCCGTTCCTTGGCGTAGAGTGCTAAGGCGATTGTTTCATAATGATGGCTTTGCCCTACGAGTTTCACTGGATCTTCTTCGGAGCCGGGAGTGCCGGTATAGTAGACACCGTCGCGGGCATCTGGTGCGTCTCCGGTTTTCTTATCGTCAATAAAACGTTCCCAGTATACCCTACCGCCGATTTCAGCAAGTCCTACATTTCCGGCGATTCTGTGATTGAGCGTATAATTTTGCTCAATACCGCCTACGTAGAAAGTGCGGAGGATGCCGAAGTTGCTTTTTCCATTACCGGTTCTGACAAGGTCACCCGTTTGAAAATAAGGCACCGGGACCAGATTCCCGGTTTCAAGAGATGCAGGACGCACGAAGATATCGTCTTCACGCCACCACCGCCGATCAAATACACTTGTATACATTACTGTATTGCTGACGAGATTTGTCGAAATCTTGTTGGTGTAGATGAGATCGAGTGAGGTCCGCAGGATCTTAAAATTGTCATGTTCTTTCGGATTGAAGTTCGGATCGGTTTGGAAGGAGTACTCTGTCAAGCCGGTATAGGTCGCGTTTGAGTTTTCATAATTACCGTTGAGTTTGAGGTAGAGTGTTTTTTCCTTACTGAGTTGGAGAAGTGTTTTTACCGTTCCATTTACCTGATCAAATGTATTGTTTTCTCTAAAACCGTCCCCGTGCTTATAGAGAAGTTGTATGTCAGACGCGACTTTATCAGGATTTCCGATACCTCTTAATTCTGAAAATGCACTGTAGTACCCGTTGTTGCCGCCTGTTAACTGATTTGCGAATCCTTTTGTCCCATCTGGTTTTCGTGTTGTGTAGTTGATAACGCCACCCATCGTTTGCGGTCCGTATCGTAGTGCGGCACTGCTTTTAATAACCTCAACGGCATCGATGCGGTCTGCGGGTGGGTTGTAGTAAGCATTCGGATAGATGTAAACTGCGGGCTGTATCGGAATCCCATCTTCAAGAATGAGGACGCGTGCACTTCGACGGGGGTTGAGTCCTCGGATACCGATGCTCAAACGCGAGTTGCCAAAACCGTCGTCTGCGTAGCCGTTAATACCGGGTATGAGTTCAAGTAATTCTTGTGTGCCAACAGGTTTGATAAGGTCAACGGTTTCTGGTTCGAGCATACTCATCGTCCCGGTAAGTTTTCTATGTATACGCGACGATTCGCCGATAATTTCTATCGGGGCAAGCCGAAAGGTTTGACTGGATAACGAAATCTCCAAATTTTGTGTTGAATTGGGATTAAGCGCGAGCATCTCGTTGTGGCGATTATAACCGCTTGAAGTGACTTGAATCTGTTTCTCACCTTGAACATCCAGAGTGAGGAGGAAGTTGCCATCTTCGCCCGTCGCTGTTTCTGCTAAGATCTGTCCGTCCGATTCAATTTTAACAGCAGCACCCCAAATGGGTTGCCTTGTTCCTTTATCAATGACTCTACCACTAATTTCAGTTGAACCTTGACAAAAGTACGGCACACTCAATAGGAGGGTAAAAATGGTTACAAATGATATGATTCGTGTGTATGTTTTTAACTTGCAAACCTTATGGAAAAGAAGATGCATGGATTCTATTTCCTGTGCTTCAAAAGCGTTTTGGGTTGGTAATTGTAGCACGGTCACCTACAGTTTTACCGTTTTGCTCATCTGTAACATCGTTTTGTGTGGTGTCGGTTCCACTGACCGGTAGGTTCGTATTGCCGTAGCTGCCGCCGGACTCTTCAGCAACTTCGGATTGTGGCGCGAGTATAGGATCGCTCTCACAAGCGGACAAAGCTAAACTGGCTGCTATAATTAAGATCAACAACACGATCCTGTGTACAATGGCGGCTGAGTTCATGGTCTAAATCCTTAATCTGCTTCCATTATCTATTGAAATTGAGATTCATTCTCAAAACATACTTGCACCAACGGCTGTTGGTGCGGAATTACGCTTTTACAAAGATTCTAAGAACGCAATGAGCGCATCGCGTTCTACTTTTGACATCTGCTCAACGGCTTGCCTTGATGCCTCCGCTTCCCCGCCGTGCCAAAGGATCGCTTCCATCAGATCCCGTGCTCTGCCGTCGTGGAGGAAGTTGGTATGACCGTTAACCCTTTTCACCAAACCGATGCCCCACAGTGGTGGTGTCCGCCACTCCGTACCACTGGCGTGAAAATCGGGACGATTGTCCGCTAAGTCTGGTCCCATGTCGTGTAGCAACAGATCCGTGTAGGGATGGATTGTCTGGTTGCTCACTGAAGGGACACCCGTTAAAACACCGGTTCTTAACGTCGGGACATGGCAACTGGCGCATTGTGCTTCAGCAAAAAGCTGCTCACCCTGTTTAACTTGCGGATCGTCCACGTTGCGTCGCGCTGGTACCGCTAACGTTTGCACGTAGAATGTCACCACGTCCAAAATTTCGTCGCTAACTTCGGGTGTAGCACTGTGTGCAGTGAGTTGCGGTTGTCCTGCCGAGTTTTCTGTTTGGAACAGTGAGGTTGTTAGCCCCATATCGTCGTTATATGCCGCTGCGACCTGCTGAAGCAGCGTCGGTTGGTTCGCTTTCCACCCGAAACGACCGAGGGTGTAACGCTGTTCGACGACATCCCAGACAAAATTAGGCTTACCGGATATGCCATCCCCGTTAGCATCGGTCTCATCTGCATAAGCGAGGATAACGTCTTCAGGAATCGCTTCGAGCAGACCGAGTCCAAAGACAGCTGGTGCGACGCGTGGTGATACTTCTACCGCCTCTGGTAACGGTTGATAAGTTTCTGTAAATGTATAGTCTGGATAACGTAGATGCACGCGCGTTCCGTCTTCTGTCGTCAGCGTTTGCTCGGTATAATCAATTTTGACTTTACCCTCTGGACTTGCATTGATAATTGCTCGGTTGTTGAGCTGTGTTCCGAACCCTGGGACTGGAATAGGTGGCTTCCCGTCCATTGCATCTTCCGTCTTCGGGAGACTGAGCCTGAAGAGTAGTGACACAAGTCCTTCGTCAGTACCCGGTGGTCGTCCACGGCCGTCACGGGAATGGCAGTTGATGCAGGAAACATTGTTGTAGATGGGGCCGAGTCCTGGATTTACCACTGCGGGTGCGGTGACAAAAACGGCTTCAAATTCGACATCGCCGTCCAGATGCTTTTCAAGTGCTGCTGGTGAAAGATTGGGAGCTGGGATTGAGAAGGCGTGGCTTGAGGCATCGAAGATAGTCGTCGCACCACCGGAAAGTTCACTTGTCGAAAATACCGGTGGTGTGTCTACAACTACGGGGGACTCTGAACCGCACGCGGTCAGTAGAATTGACACCAAAAGAATTAGGTAGAATAACTTGCGAAAATATCTCATCTCTCTCACTGGGTATAAGTGTATAGTGAGGGAACAGCACAAATGGCTGTTCCCTATAAAAACGAAATAGCCCTTTCGCATTTACGTATTTTGAAACTAATTGTTTACGGCACGTCGGAGCGTGCCTACTACTAACTAATTGTTACGGCGCGTCGGAGCGTGCCTACTACTATTAATTAAACTCACTTGATTGAACGAGTGGGAGTATATCTTGTTCGAGGGTCTGTTGCACCTTACTGACAGCGTCAATAGCGGTTTGGACAGCACCGCGGTTCGCAGTAATTGAATCGCGGAACGGATCAGGAATTGCGCCGATGGCGTCAATTGCTGCTTGCACCTCTTGCTGGAAGCGTGCATCTAACTCTGCATCCTTGCCGTTCACGAATTCGTTGAGTCCCTGTCCATCCGTCATAAATTTCCCCATGTAAACGTTTTGGATACCACGGATATTGTCTTGGAAATCTGAGATGGAGTTGAAACTAAACTGCGATTCAACGAGGGTTGTGTCAGATTCGTTGTAAGGGTCAGAGATCTTGCCGTTCGCGACTTCATCGGCGATGACAATCATGCCGTTAACCATCTCTTGCACCGCAGCACTTTGGGATGGATAGACGGTACTACCTGTGCCTGCTTGTGCGACGGTGTTGCTGAAATTTTCGCCTTCTGGTGCCCAGGCTAACCGTAGTTGAGCGGTGCTCGCTTTAAGATTCTCTGTCGTCGAAACGAGGTACGCCAATTCACGATCGGTTATATCTGATGCTTTGCGTTGGTTGCCATCACGGAACAGCAGAAATTCGATTGTATGGAACCCTTTCTGCGTATCTTCTAATCCGCTGACAAAATCGACCGTTAAGGCATCGTTGCTATCGAGAACGGATTGTAGGTTGACGTGATCAACGGGCCAGCTATCTAACGCCGGATCAAGTCCTTGTGTGTCAACGGGACCGAACAGGAACGCTTCGCTCTGTTCCCAAGGTGTTCGCGTTGCTTTCCACGCCTGTTGCGCTTTTTCAAGATTCGCTTGCGAGGTATCAGCCTCCAATGCCTTGACAGCTGCTAACAGATCGCCTGCCTTGTTATCAAGATCTGTGTAGGTAGCTAATACAACATTATTGGAGAAATTGTCGAGCATTGCGCCCGCGTCAAAAGCCTCACCGTGATCGTGTTCGTCGTGTTCATCGTCTTCCTCACTGCCGCATCCGACGACGAAAGCGGATGCGAGTAGTAAACAACACAATAGTGTCCAAACTTTATAGAGTTTCATAGAAACCTCCATGGTGTGGTTATCAGTCTTCAGTTAGTGAAAAAGGAGTGACTGCCCATCAGCCGACTCTTTAACTCTTTAACTGATAACCGAAAACTGAAAACTGAAAACTATTATCAATACTGAAAACCGAAGCCGAGTGCGAAGGTATTTTCCTTATTTTTATCCTTTGTTGCCAATCGTCGCAGCGAGTAATGGCTCTTGAAAACGAGTTGTGGGTGGACATGGTAATTAATCCCAAAAGTCCACGTGCTTCTTTCCCACCGCGGATTGTCGAAAATAATCCCTTCAACGCTCGCCATCGTATCGTAATAATCGTAACGTGCGAAGACATCTAAGACCATGTCTGGAGGTGTGTCCTTCAGGTCTGTATCTTTCGCGTTGTTGCTTGGTTGCCTGAAAAGTGATAAAATATCGTAGCCTGCCTCGATGTAGTAACCGAGGGCTGAGCTTCCTATCGGTGTCCGTTTTACATTAAGGTTATTAGAGAGCGTCCGATTGACTTTGGATAACCGATCGGCATTTTCGAGTGCTCCCCAGAGGAATAACCCTCGAACTTTCACCGCATTCATCTCATAAAATCCGTGAAGACTCACAATCCCGACGTGTGCATCAAAGTCTACGTCAGGTTTTGGTCGATTCGCCGCTGTGTCTCCGTAATATCCGGAAATACCGACGGTCGCGTTCTCATTAAACGCGTAATCGAGTCGTCCGACGAATGCGGGTGCCTCAGCGTTGGCAGTTTCAAACCGCAGTTGGTGTCCGCGGACTATCCAGTGCCGCGAGCTGAAACCGGTCGAATCTAAGCCATTAACTATTTGTGCTTGATAGTTCAGTGAACCCAGCGATCCGAAAATTTCGACACCGGTTTCGTGCCAGATCGTTGGTATGAGATGTGCCTCCGCTTCGGGACGGGTTGTCGTGAAGTAGTGCTGCGGCCGGTGCCGTTTTGAGACAAGCCCTACTGGAACGATGATATGTCCAACGCGGAAGTTAAGGAACGAATGGAAGGAGAAAACAGCAGCAAGTTTTTCGACGATCACTTCGCCGCCTTTTTCGATCTCTGTCTCGAATTCTCCGAACTCTTCAAATTTATCGAATTCCATCGTGCTGCCGGTGCCGCCGTGTTCAAACTCCAATTCCGATTCCAGTCGGATGGTATCGTTGATACGGTATTTTGGTGCGATGACGAAGCGTTCCACATCAATAGCGGCACGCCTACCTGGGTCGAGTTCCCAATCGAAGTGGGAGTAGTTAATCACGCCGTATCCTGAGACCGAGAACGGATGAGACTCGGCAACAGCACTGACGCTTACTAAAATAGACATTCCGCAGATAGCGAGAAGGCACAATTGTTTTTTCATGACTTAATATAAATGATATTGAGACTCATTATCATTTTTGATGGCGTTGGTGATATGATTTTCAGACTTTTATTCAGAGATTTTGTTTGGAAAACTTGATAACGAATCTCATTATCCTTTAATTATACCCACATTTACCGCGAATGTCAAAAAAATCACGATAAATTTGCAGAAAACCGTACGAATTGTGTTAATTATACCTACAATTTATGTGAATGTCAAAAAAATCTGCAAAAAACATGGGAATTTCTTAACTGAGATGTGTAAATTGCGGGTTTTTTGGTTACCGTTTCATAAATAGCTTGAGAGTATTTTCAATAAGGATCGTTTACGGAAGAAACCCCCTAAATCCCCCTTATCAGGGGGACTTTAATCTGATAACCTGCGCATTGCGGCTTGATATAGTGCTTTGCCCTGGTTTCCGAAGGGTCCTGGATTGGATAGGTTTTCTGGGAATTCCGAGAATAACTTTGCTTCGCTGACTTCGTTAAGGTCCAATGGATTCCCTAATTCTTTGATCTCGCCTAAGTAGACAATTCCCCAGTATTCGAGATCGTACATGAAGCAATGTATGTAGCACAGCACTTCAATGTTTTGAAACGTCGCCCCTGTCTCTTCCAAGAGTTCACGGTGTACGGTTTCTTTTACCGTTTCTCCTGGGTCAACACGTCCTCCGGGTATCACCCAGATATTATTATCACGCCATTTGCAGAAGAGTATCTGGTTTTGTTGATACGCCACACAATTGACAAACTCGATTTTCCCCACATTTTCTGGAGGGTCGCCAAAATGGAGGAACATGTGTCCGTCTTGCTCTTCAATTCTTTGGATCATTTTTCTCCTTATCAGAGTTCCTGTTTTTCCCAGATTTGCACGTTATGTCCGGGTAAATTGAAAGGGTATTCGCCGTATTTAAGCGTAGGTAGTCCGTTTTCATCAACGGTGACAACAACATAGAGACGCTGCGGAGAAATGCTTGTGTCTACACGCTCAAGGAACTGCCACTGACCCCCATCAGCGGTTGTTATTTTTACCTTTGTCCAGAGGATACCTTTACCGTCTGTGTATGTGCCGTCCGATATTTGAACGCTATGCGGATCATCGGGTGGTAAGGTAAAACTTTCTCCAATTGTGGAAGTCGAGTTTAAATGTGTGTGCGATACAAGCACCCAAGTTCCGGGGACAGGCACCTCAAGGCCATTCTGATCGACGACCCAAACGTGGTCGTGTTCTTCCATCGGCGTGGAAACATCTGCTTCAGAGATCCCCGGTTCTATTATTTGGTGAACACGCTCGCAAGAGGAAAGTCCAATAACAAATGCCGTAATCGTCAATATAAATGTGAGTTTTGTGATGTGTTTGCTTTTGACGTTCATGATGGATTCCTTTAGAAAATAAAAGATTAGGGAATCAAACGCTTGTATAGACCGCGGAAAAAATCGCTGTTTAAGGCTCACAAGTTATAGAAATCGTAGAATGTTTTGATCGGACATTCGGGCCGCAGCACTTGGTAGGGAAAACATTGAAGACAACCCTCGACCGTTTTCTGCGTTTTGAGACACGCCAAGAATTGCAAGGCAGCGGGTTGTCGAACGGATCCGTGGCGGGCAACAAATTGTCCCCACAATGCCCAGAATGTGGTTTCATAACCGACCGGTTTCGCTGTTTTGATATAGTCCGGCGGGAAGAGTCTCAGGTAGGCTGGGATGTTATAGAGCCACGAACCACCGCGCACCGTTTCTACATCAGGATGATTTGCTTGGATATAGCGAAACATCGCCGACAACTCCGACTTTCGGAGTGTCATTCTCTCCCTACTCAATGTTCCGTGGTCAGAGGTCTCACGATTTTCAAAGTGAAGCCGAAGTTTTTTCGTGCCGCGCCACGGGTAGACATAGGAGAAACACCCAAAAAATCGCCGCTCATCAGAAGCATCTGGTGCCGCAGCCATGCATTGGAGATAGAAGCTATATGTCCAATCTGCGGGATTATCAGATGCACAAAGTCCTTTGATAAATTCATCCCAGAGCGGATTCGGAATATCATGGGAGACTCGCAAGTTGAACAGGTTCCGCAACATGGTGTGGTCCATTAACACATTTTCCAAAGTCTGATCGGAGACTTCAGCGATTTTCTGAGCGAACCTAACTTGTAGTATCAGAAATTCCTTTGCGTATTGTATCAAGGGATCTACCTCGCGTTCATCAAGAGGAGATTTTATTTCTATGACCGACGAATTTTAGGGAGCTTCAGTCGTATCCACGAGCAATTTGCGACCATTCAAAGGTTGCACGGGGCGGTTATTACCATATAAAATCGCTTTAAACGCTGCGATTTGCGAGTGCGACATCTCGATGGGTGTTGTCAACACGAACCATTTGACACCTTCTGAGCAAGGCGGTGTTGTCAATGAGCCTTCATAGCGATAGGTGTGTTTTGTGCTCGGTAAGAGGTCGGCAGCATTTAAAACGATGTCGTTAACCTGTGCGGATTCACCCGAAACGGAGGGTAAATGGTGCCAAAAGGTGTTAAAGGCTGTATTCACACTTCCGCTCTTAATGAGTACACCGATAACAGCGAGCGCGCCGTCTTCGCTTCTATGGACGAGGTGCATCTCCATATCATACAGGTTCCCTATCACGGTATGTTCGCTCGGTGCGTGGAAGTGGAATTGTAGCAGATGATATTTCGTTCCATCAACCTCAATCCAACTCCCTTCCTGATACGCAACCTCGATTGTGTTGCCGGTATTGTGGATATTCAACGATGTCGAGCAATAGTTGAAGGTGATAGGCGAAAGTTCCGCTGGCGTGGGATTCACGATGTCAATCGGTGATTGGTGTATTCCTGCACAGCAGAGTCGATATTCCGGACTGAGTTGTGCCCAAACGTCCGGTCCGTTCTCTGCTTCGTAGCCCCAGCATACCGTTTTAGTATACTGGGCAACCTTCTTTTGTTTTTGATTACAATTCATATTAAGTTATCAGTGAAGTTATTTTTTCGGCTCTTATTTCCAAAACGACATTCTCACCCGACTGTCTTATCTTTTCGCTGATGTATGATGACACGATTGCCATCGGGGTCTTCAATAATCGACCAGAAACAGACAGCGGATTCACCGAGAGGCGAAAGTGCGTGAATTCCGGCTTGTTCTAATTCTTCCACGGCAGTCTTTACGTCCTTAACAGCGAGCGCGACCGTCCCGCCACCGGGGTGTGTGAAATCGTAACCGTGTCCTAATACGAGTGTGCCGGGGTTGATCTCAAATTCTGCCCATGTTCCCTCATGCACCAGACACGCCAGAGGCATCCCAAGCACGTCACGATAAAAGGTGAGCGATTTCTGCATATCGCTCACCGCAAAGAAAGTAAAGTCGATACCTAATACATTCACAACAACACTCCTCTGATGTACTAAGCAGCGAGAGCTTGGATGGGATATTCACCATCGTATTCGGCTGCCGTCCAGAACGGATGCCAATCTGTGGCGCGATCCTTTCCGATATAAAGTGTCTTTCCGATAACTGCCCATGCGGTTCCATCGGATGTGAACGCAATACAGCCCGTGCTAATCCGCTCAGTGGATTCCGTGAGTTGATCGTTGAGTTCAGTCCATGTCGCACCGCCATTTTCCGAGCGACAGAGCCAAGCACCACCGCCTCTCGGCCCGTTTTGGACTGTGGCGATCAATAGGTCCGGGTCTGTTGGATGGACAGCGATACCGGTGCCGTAGCGACGCGGCAACCCTTCAATCCGATTCTCCCAGGAGTGCCCGCGGTCGGCACTGATATAAACACCGTTTTGCGTATTCGCATAAACGCGATTATCGTCTACAGGACACGTAGCCACCTGATGGACATCTTTATGAAGTTCCGGCGTGACGGGTTCCCAAGAAACGCCTTCATCGTTGGAACGCATGATACTTCCGACATGGATATCCGCGTAACAAAAACCGTCTCGGGTTTTGGCAAGCGTCCGGACGGCTGGGGGACCGCCCCACGGCGTATACCAATCTTTCCGACATTCTAATGCGTCAAACGCGACGACGCGTTCTGCGGGTCCCTCTTCTCCAGTGAGGCGATAGACATGCGCCCCTTCATCCGTTCCGATGAGCAGTGTCAACGGATCCTCACGAACAACGAGCAATGCAGCGATTGGGTTCTCTATACCTGTTGGAATTTGCTGCTCATTATCCTCTGATAAAATCAGTAGTGTTCCATCGGACAAGGCAGATACAACGGCTTGACCGTCTGACAGTGAAACCGTTGCGCTCAGATCTTGAGGGTCTGTGCCTTTATAGATTTGGATGGGTTCACCGTTTCCATCATTTTCAACGGCATAGATAGCGTTGTGAGTAGCAATGAACATTATGTTCCCTCCTTTACGATTCTTCCGATGGATCAAAAGATTGACGAAAACTAATCTTTATACGCATTTCTGATAGCAGTTCCTGCAACTATGCCCAGCCCTGTGAGAAATATGACTAACATAGAAATCGCAAACCATTCCATTACAAGTCCTCCGATGGATCAAAAGATTGACGAAAACTAATCTTTATAAGCGTTTCTGATAGCAGTTCCTGCAACTATGCCCAGTCCTACGAGAAACACTATAAATGCGAGAATTGGTGCCCATTCCATTACAATTCCTCCAATTTGTTAATCTTACGATAGGCAATGCTGTTAATCCAAATAATCATCAATGTAACCAAGAATGCTGCAATTACACCGATTGTAAGCAGAAGTGGGCTGGCTTTTCCATAATTTTGAACGCCCCACGCGACAAGGGAAATGTCCGCTGCAAGCAAAATAGCGAAAACTACCTTTAACCAGCCAATTTCTTCCTTAACCTTATCAATATGCGCCATAAATTAACGTCTCCATGTAGTATACCGTCAAACGCAGTTTGCGTGCCATAAAAAATCATGGCTCATGTAAAAAGTATGTGCTAAGCCTTTCATGAAGTCAATCACTATGCGGGTTAAATTTACCGTTAGCACTTAGACTTGACATGAGCCAAAATCATTTGCGGTGTAGGATTGATACCTTCATCCATACGCCATTTCAGGGTGTTTGCCGAGAACGCGCAACAGCCGTTCATCGGCACCTTCCAAGACGTAATCCGGCATACGGTAGTTGAGATAGGGCCAGAACCGTTGTGCGACGAAGCGTTGTCCGTAGACTTGGTGGAACAGATAGCGGACTTTATCGGTCTGGTTCGGTGCGCCGCGATGCCACGTCTGTCCATTCAGCAGATAGAGATCGCCGGCTTTCATGAGGAGCGAGACCGGCCCCTTGTCCTCAAACGTCGGATGTTCTGGATCATCGGGTTGCCTGCCAGAATAGTGACTGCCGGGCACGAATTGAGAGGGACCGTATTTGACTTCATCTTGGTCGCTCAACGCGATTTGGACAGACATCCGCAGCACGGGCATCCGCAGCCTTGGGTCGTGTCGATCCATTTCGGGGGTAATAGGAAACTCTACACCGTCATCAATGTGAAATCGGTTGATACCCAAATCTTTTCGGTTGAGGATACACCCTTGAGCGATACAATGGCAGTGCTCGCCCAGCACAGTTTCGGCGATGCTGATAATCGGTTCACGCACGAGCAGATCCCGAAACATGAGGTCGCACTCAAAGAGACGATGTACCACGATTGGATCTTTGCCGTCTTGTCGAGAGTCTTTGACATTCCGCATCCGCATGAAGTAAGGCTCAGTGAAAATTTCGTCAACGCGCGCGACGATGCGTTCACACGTCTCGCGTGAGAGCACATTTCTGACAATCGTCACACCGTTTTGGTAGAAATCCTCCAAAACGGTATTCAGCGTATCCGGTGGCAGCGGTTCTGCAGGAAGCGTCCGTTCTTTTGCCATATTTCTGGGTCCTATTACAGAAGTATTCAGTTACCAGTTGTCAGTTGCCAGTTAAAGAGGGGTGAGATAGTCCTAAGGTCTCTTCCGAAAACTGAAAGGTTTTTCGCAGAAAAACCGAACTGATAACCGAAAACTACTTCCCCTGATAACTGATAACCACTTGTCACAACCTAACAAGATATGCTACAAAAATCAGCACAACCTAACAGGATATGCTACAAGTGGCAACTTAGGTTATTTATATGTTGTAACAATCAACGGAAGTTTCTCGCGTTGTTTACCGAGTTCAGCACGAACACCGTTTGGGTTCAAGACTGTGACCGTTCCTGTGATGTCGTGAAGTGGGAAATCGCTTTTCGGTTGCGTGAATTCGACAGCTGGCCGATCACGGTTATCTTCAACGAAACAGTCGATGAAGTCGATGCCGCCCATTGTCTGAACGATGTCCGGTTGCGGTAAGGATAGCGAAATCGGTGACCACTCGCCACCGAACTGTCGATCGTTAGCAGCGTTGATGACACTGCAATTCGTGAAGGACACGCGCGCGCCTTTCACCGATTTTTCTTGGACCTTGATGCCGTAACCGATGGTGCTCTCAACTGTGCAGTTATCAAATTCGATGCTGCCATCGGGTCCATCGTCTCCGATTTTCGTTACGCGGATGCCTGTTCCGTGCTGGCTACTCACGTAGCAATTTTCAAAACGGAGCGTCACATCTTCAGATTCACCGGTCGTATGTGCCAAGAACACTTCAATACCGTCCCCGACATTATCGACAAACTTGCATCCAGAGAATACGACATTTTTTATCCGTTGATCGCTTTTGTCGGGTTCAATGTCTACGCCAGAGCAGGGCGGCGTTCCCCATGTATTTGAAAACTCGCAATTTTCGACTTTGAGATTTTCAGCACTAATAACGCTGATCCCCTGTCGATAGTGGTTGTCGCAGACGATGTCGCGTAGTGCCACGTCTTCAGCGGCGCGTCGTTCCTTACCGCCGTCAATGTAGATGCCGTCTCCGCCACTGTCTTTGAGCGTCAGCCCCGATACGTTTACGTTTTTACTGCCTCGGATTGATAGTGTCATCCGCCATTCTGCTTTTGGATACTGTCCATACCAGCGGTGCCAGTCGAGTTGTTCAAGCACAAGCCCGGATATATAATCCTGTTTCCACATACGGAAGGTTGCACCGTACCCACGGATGGTGAGGTTCTCGACATCTTGTGCCGTGAACATTGAATCGCCACCGCCACGATATTCACCCCGTTTTGCAGAGACGATTGTCCCGCGTTCAAAAATCAGTTCTTGATTCCCAGCAAGTTTGATCGGACGAATTATCCAATCGGAGTGCATGTTAGGAACGACCAACCGTTTCGCACCAGAGTCAATGGCTGCCTGTAGGGATTCCGTTGCATCTTCTGGATCGAATCCCCACCATGCGGCGTTGGCAACCGTGATTTTTCCAGACTGAACATCCGCAATCGCTTCAAGATTTTTCATCATTCACCTCACTGTGTCGGTTAAGATAAGAAGAAGGTGGGTTTCGCTTGCGCTCAACCCAACCTACGCGCCTTTATCCAACCAATTTACAGGGCAAAAGTCTTTTCGTCGTCAAGGAGCATGAGTGCGAACCACGTATTAATGTCAGTGCGGTCTGGAGCTATCCGCTGGATCATCTTCGCCATTAATGCTTTATAGCGTTCATCCGTGGGTCCCATCTGCGTCATCCGCTCGTTATATGCGGCAATGTCGGCATCGCTTTTCGGATGATCTGCCTTCAGCCATGCTTCAACTTCAGCATCGGTTGATAACCTATTTAGTGCTTCAGTGAATTCTGCAGCAGAGACACCCAGAAAAGAGAGCGTTGCTCGGTCAACCCCTGAATCCTCACCATAAAAATAGGCACCGAGCGAGTTGGAATTGGATGCTCTCCCTTTGTCAATTAACCGTGCGAGTTGAACCATGCCGTAGACATCGGTATCATAAGGACTCCGCGGTGCGCGGCGGTTGAGGTCTATGATACCAAAACTGAGTTGATCGTCGAGGTCCTGTAGTGCGACCCACGTCTCGATGTCCGTGCGACTCGCATCTATCTCTTGGATGCGTGCGTTAAACCGTTCCTGTGATGCTGCATTGGGTCCGTAGTTTACCAACGTTTCGTTGAAGGCATCAATTTCGTCTTGCGATTTATCGCAGTTTTCCAGCACCCATGCGCCGATCTCAAGATTATTCGGATTATTGACTGCTGCCTCTTGAAAATCTGCGGCTGAAATACCGAGGAACGTTAAGATACGGACATCTTGCCCAGAGGCATCGCCGTATACGTATTCGCCTATTTTCTCTGCGCGTTCCGCGCGTGCTTTGTCTGCCATGCGTGCAACACCGCAGATACCCGCGATATCCTTGGCACGTGCGCTGCGAGGTGGTCTGGCAGTGAGATCGACCTGCCAGAAGCTGCCCCAATCGTCGAGTTCCATTGACTGCAGCACAGTCGTAATATCGGTACTGCCGGGTGCATAGCGAGCGATCCGATCCTTCAAACGTTGTCTGTGTGCATCGGTATCGGGCAGTTGGCTAAGTGCGGTGTCGTTAAACGCCGCAATCTCAGCGGCAGTTTTCCCGCTTGTTTCAAGCACCCAATTTCCGAGTGCGGTATCGTCGTGTGCGTCAGTAGCTTCGGCGAAAGCGTCGGCTGAAATCCCTAAGAACGTTAAGACGCGCTGATCCAAACCGGAGCTCTCACCGTAGATATACTCACCGAGGGTCTCTGCGTTATGTGCGCGCGCTTTGTCTGTCATCCGTGCCGCGCCCACAATACCTGCGACACCGAGGTTTGAAGGGCGACGCGGGGGTTGATGTGTTAAATCCATAGTATGTGTCCTTCCAATTCAAAAGTAAAGTATCAAATCTTATACCATTTCCAATTGAAAATGCTTCAATAAATAGGCTCTTTTGTAGCATAGGCTGTTGGTTTCCTGTGTAGTCTTGCGTGTTATTTCAAGCCATCTGTCAATGCAATATAATCTTTTAGAAATGGTATTATGCTGCTATTGTATTGACATTTAAAACCGATGTCAATAAAAAAGGTATATTTGGCAATCAGCCGTCAGCCGTCAGCCATCAGTAGAGGCGTTCAGTTTGTAGTTTTTCGTCATTTCCATCGGAGAAATCGCGGTTCGGAGATCGGTCATGCGAGAGGTATACGCAGATCTAAAGGTTGCTCTTATCGGAGAACTGAATGGCACTGTATTTATTGATATTTTTCTTGACATTTTTCACGGAAAATGTTATATTTTTCTCAAAAGTGCATGGAGGCCACAATGGGATTTCCTGTTTATGATTACCGGACAGATGTCCGCAATGTGTTGGTGACACCGCAAATTCGCTCGCGGTTCTTAAAGATGGAACCCGGACAGAGTGCCCAACTTCATAGTCATGACTTAGGGCATGAGATTTTCCTAATTCTGGAAGGGCGCGTCGAATTTGAAATTGCGGGTGAAACCGAGGAGTTGGGACCCGGGCAGATGTGTGTCGCTTTGGCAGATCAGCCGCACACGGTGCGCGTTCTCGGTGATGAACCGATGACGATGTATCTGTCCGTTACGCCACATATCCACCCGACGCATACACCTCGGACAGCGGATGGCGAACGGTTGCCACACAATTTCGTGTCTGCCCGTGCCTACGATGTTGAGCCGGATATGCAAGTAACCGTATCCGAACTCCTTGCGCGCCAAGTCCATGCAGCAGAATTGCTTGCGGAACTGACGCAAACGTGTGCAGCGGTGCAGCAAGAGATGGGGAATCAACTTAAGGCTGCGCTTGCCGAAGGCGATGCGGATGCTGCTACAGCCGCGCGGAAAGCGATGTGGGAAGCACTTTATCCAGTTTATAAGGCTACCGCTGAATTAGCGGATGTTTGGAACGCACTTGCACCACGTGTGAATCAATAATCTGTTTTTAATTTGTTTTCTATGTAAAGTTTATGGTATACTTAAGATAACGATAAAGGTACATGCGCCCGATTGACGAAAATTGTTCAATTTAAACTTTAAACTGAATTTAATTTGACAACGTTATAACATTAGGGTAAACTTGCCTTTTAAGGAAACCTCGTTTAAGCGAACAGCCTTTGTGCTTTTGACAGAAACATACCACTCTGGGGGATATCCCATATTCGCGAACGAGGGACTGATCTCTATACCACTATGGTAAAGAAAACGTCACAATATCAATGAATTATAAGGAGTGTCTTATGAAAGACCAGCTTTTTAATAGGAAAGTTTTTCTTTCCTTATTAGCTGTTGTAATGTGTTTAGGATTTACAGCCATGAGTTACGGTCAAGTCGTTGTCTCTGTAGATCCTGCTACGGTTGAATCCCCAGCTGCTGGGGAACAACTTATGGTAAATATTAACATAGCAGGTGGCGAAAATGTTGGAGGCTTCCAAGTAACTGTCAATTTTGATCCAACTGCACTTAGTTATGTCTCAATGGCCGATGGAGGCTACCTAGCCGAAGGTGCTGGTCCTCCGACCCTAGTAACTGAGGATCCAAATTCCGCTGGTAGCTTGGAAGTTACTGGCCTCTCTCTGGTGGGTCTTACACTCACGCCGGTAGATGGTGATGGTACGCTCATTACGGTAACGTTTGAAGTCGTTGAGGCGAAAGCGTCCGCTATTGGCTTGACCGTTCTCGTCTCCGATGCCACTGGTACTGAAGTGGAATCCACATCCGAAGATGGTATGGTGACTGCTCCTGCTGCCGAGGGTGAGACTACTGAAGGTGAAACTGAAGGCGAAACTACCGAAGGTGAAACCGAGGGTGAGACTACTGAAGGTGAAACTGAAGGCGAAACCGCTGCTGATGGTGAAGGCGAAACCGCCGCTGAAATGCCTAAGAGTCAGATGTTCGAGATTACACTCACGAACCTGACAGAGGGTGTACACGGTGAGAGCGGACAAACACTATCACCCGCGATTTTCGCAGCACACCCTGCCGGCGTTAAACTCGCCGTAGCCGGTGAACCCGCGAGTGAAGCGATTGTCATGCTTGCTGAAGGTGGAAGTACCGCAGGACTTGAAGCACTTGCAGCGGCTGCTGGCGCGGATGTCCAGATCGCTATGAATGCCGATATGACGCGTCGGTATACGATGCCGGGTCAATCTTCGACGGTCACCGTAACTGCTAATATGGTGAATTCTTCGCTCTCTGTCGGCTCTATGTTGGTCTCAACGAACGATGCGTTCATCGCTGCGATTGATGTCCCCCTCTTTGATGCAGACGGTATGCCTGTCTCGACAACCATTGAATTGATGGCTTATGACGCGGGTAGTGAAGATAACACAGAGATGGCTTCCGATATTCCGGGGCCGCTCGGTTTAGATGCTGAGGTCGATCCGCCAGGCAGTAATGCACGCGTGCCGACCGAAGGTGGCGTGATTGCGGCGCACCCAGGTATCCAAGGTGGTGCTGATGTCAGTGAAGCGTTTGCGTGGACAGAACCGATAGCGACGCTCATGATCACACCGGTTGATGCACCTGCAGAGCCAGTTGTTGAAGAGCCAGTTGTTGAAGAACCAACGGTAACCGAAGGTCCTGGTTTTGATGTCACACTCGCCTCAGGTTTGAACATGATTTCTCTCCCCTTGATGCCAGAAACACCTTACACCGCAAAATCATTGGCAGCAATGCTCGGCGCGACGGTCGTCATCCAATTGGATGCCGCAACACAGAGTTTCGTCGGTTACACTGTCGCTGATGAAGGTGATGGGTTTGGTATTGATGGCGGTATGGGTTATATCGTCAATACACCCGCTGGTGCTATGGTGAAATTCACCGGTAGTGCGTGGGATAACCAACCTTTACCGGAACAAGCACCCGCCGAAGAGACACCTGCTGAAGAACCTGTCGCCGATGCTGGTGACGACGCTGGTGATGGCGAAGGTGAAACCGTTGCTAATGGTGAAGGTGAAACCGCTGCCGATGGTGAAGGTGAAACCGTTGCTGATGGTGAAGGTGAAACCGCTGCCGATGGTGAAGGTGAAACCGTTGCTGATGGTGAAGGTGAAACCGCTGCTAATGGTGAAGGTGAAACCGCTGCTAATGGTGAAGGTGAAACCGCTGCTAATGGTGAAGGTGAAACCGCTGCTAATGGCGAAGGCGCAGCTGCCGCACCCGCACTTTCGACCTTTAAGAGTGCATGGGCGTTTGTGGTTACCAGCGAGATTCGTGGTATGGAGATAGGCACCGGCTATACGCTCGTCGCTGAAAACCTCCGCACTGGCATTATCGCTACGGAAAACGTCACGAATGCTGCAAGACGTTCCTCCGCTGTCTGGGCAGACCTCAACCGCAAAAGCGTCGTTGAAGCCGGCGATAAACTCGAAATCGCACTTTACGACGAACGCGGAAATATCGTCTCGGGTCCCTTCCAGCGCACTGTTTCCACCAGTGACATTCGTAATGCTTTCCTAAATCTGCAACTCAATGTTGGTGATGTGCAGCCGCAGGACACCATTCTGGCGCAGAACTACCCGAACCCGTTCAACCCTGAAACATGGATTCCGTATCAGTTGAGCAAATCCACTGAAGTGTCAATCCATATTCATAATGTAGCGGGTCATCTGGTGCGTACGCTGGACTTGGGTCTGAAGCCAACAGGTTCCTATATGACCCCTGCGTCTGCAGCGTATTGGGATGGTAAGAATTCGGTCGGTGAGCGCGTAGCAAGTGGTATCTACTTCTACACACTTCAGACTGCAGACTTTGCTGCCACCCGACGGATGGTTATCCTGAAGTAGGACACGCAGCGAAAACAATTTTCTAATAAAACGCCCCGACTTGCCGGTTGAGCTAACCGCGAATCAACGCCGATTAGCAGTCGGTGTTGGGGCGTTTTTTTGATGTATACATAAGGGAGAGATTTTGAATTATCTGAAAAATATGTTACCTGTTTGCGGAGTGCTTGTGTTGCTTTTGATTGCAAGCAGCGGAAGTGTTCTTGCAAACTCTTTTGGTCCCTTAGATGGACTTACTGGAGCACCCGCTGAAAACAATTGCACACAATGCCACACGGGTAATGAACTTAATGCGTCTGGTGGTTCACTAATGCTGACAATTCCTGAAACATACGAGCCGAATGCGGTGTATACGATTATTGTCAATCTATCGCACACTGGGCAGAAACGATGGGGATTTGAGATGACTGCTTTGGATGCCGATGGCACACGTGCTGGTTCCTTTGCAGCCGACGACGCAGGAAATACACAAGTATCAGAAGCAGATACAGATAGTAAGCAATATATTAAGCAGACTTCAAACGGAACTGCTCAAGGCACAGAAGACACACACAATTGGGAATTCCAATGGACTGCTCCAGATGCCGACATCGGCCCTATTACCTTCTACGCTGCCGGAAACGCCGCCAATGGTGATTTCGGAACTGCAGGCGATTATATCTACACAACACAATCTGAGTCGACTCCTGCTATTCCTGTAGAGCCTGGTATCAATTTTATTGGGGATGTAGAACAGACAACAACGGACGCTGAGACCGGTGTGACTTATACCTTTCAACTGACGAATGAAGGCAACACGACAGATACATTCACTTTGGAGGTATCAGAGTCTCCTGCTGCAATCGAAGCTGGACTGATGGGTAGCGTCAGTATGGAGATGGTAACCCTGGAAGCAGGGGCAACGCAGGAAATCACGTTTAAGGTCGTTGGAAACGCTACAACTCCACCCGGTGTTTATGACATTGATGTTATCGCAATTTCTGGTATAGATGAACATATCCGTCCAAATTTGTTGACAACAACCACGATAGAGATGCCCCCACCACCGCCGACACCTTGGGATGTTAACGATGATGGAACTGTTAATATTCAGGACTTGGTACTTGTTGCGGGTCAATTGGGTGAGTCTGGAGAAGACCTTAAAGGGGATGTTAACGCTGATGGCACGGTGAATATTCAGGATTTGGTCATTGTTGCTTCGCATTTAGGTGAAGATACAGACAGTCAGTAGGATAACTGTCGCTATCCACAAGGCATATTATAGGCAAAAGGCTACTATGGCACGAACCATTGTAGCCTTTTATGCCACTTAATCTTGAAATAAATAATTTTTTCAAACGCTGACCGCACTTAGGAGTGTCTGGAAAATCTAATAAGCACGTTAATCCAAACGACAGCGAGTGCTATAAGGAAACTCATCTGTATGTTCCTCATTCTTGATAATTTCATAAAATATGACGACGTGTCTTGCAAAACGTAATTTCTGTGAAAAGGTAACAAAAAATTTGATTTTTCAGAAAAATTTAATACAAACCGTGCTGCTCAACTATAGTTTTCTTTTTTAGACACTTCATTGCCACAAGATGGCAGAAATATAGGGAATATAAATATGGCAACCTCTAAATATCGCGTTGGAATTATTGGATGTGGTGGTATCGCGAATGCCCACGCTCGTGGCTATGAAGGCGTTGAACAGACAGAAATTGTCGCGCTTGCCGACCCGGTTCAAGCAGCACTGGACAGGTTCTCGGACACCTATGATGTCCCGGCTGAAAACTGTTATTTGGATGCGCGCGAGATGTTGGATAGCGAGAGCCTTGATATCGTGAGCGTTGCGACTTGGCATAAACTCCATGCACCGATGACAATTGCAGCGTGCGCCCGGAGCCCAAAGGCAGTGCTCTGTGAAAAACCGATGGGTGTGAATTTGGGTGAATGCGATGAAATGTTGATCGCTGCCAGACGAAACGATGTGAAAGTCGTCATTGGGCATCAACGCCGATTTAATTCCGCATGGACAGATGCCCGAAACCTCATCGCTGAAGGGGCGATCGGTGAACCGAGACAGATTGTTTGCCACGGCGGACAGGGTTTATTGAATGACTGTTCGCATCTGTTTGATATGATGCGCTATGTCACTGGAGACCCGGATCCGGAATGGGTTATCGGCAACGTTGAACGCAAAACTGAACGTTACGAACGCGATATTCAGATTGAGGACCGGAGCCTCGGAGTGGTAGGTTTTTCAAACGGCTGCATCGGTATGCTCACCCAAGAGATCGGCAGACCGAATTATCAAGGTGGCATCGTCTACGGTGCAGACGGTATTGCAGATGTAACAGAGGGGCGCGTTCGGCTTCTCAACAACAAGGCAGCTGAATGGGAAGAACGTCCGTCTGATGGTGCGAACCAGCACGTTGCACAAGCTGCTGAACTCGTTGCGTGGATTGAGGGCGGTCCGGAACACCGCGGAGAAGCGAAACACGGACGTGCTGCTGTTGAGATTATCATGGCAATCTACGAATCGGCGCGCATGCACGAGGTCGTTCAATTGCCACTGCGAACGCATGCGAATCCGCTCGATTTAATGATCGAAAACGGGGATTTGCCTATTGAACGTCCTGGACGTTATGATATCCGTGCGTTTTTGTTGCACGGTGAATCCATGAAACCGGAGTAAATAGTTTCCAGTCACCAGTGGCCAGTAACCAGTCAAGAGACTTCTTTTCTGGTAACTGTTAACTGGTAACTGGGCACTGATACGCTGACAACTATTAAAAAACCTATGCAGATTACACAAGGTCTTAGCGTCGGTTTGACCGCACTGCGGCGTAACAAATTACGTTCTGTGCTAACCACGCTCGGTATTATTATTGGCATTGCTGCCGTTGTTGCTGTCGTTTCGGTTGGCGGCGGTGCTGAACACCTCATGCTCGCTGAATTGGAACGGATCGGTGGCGCGGGGATGATTGTCTGCTTTCGGAAGGAGGCATTTCGGAGAGAAGACGGTTCGTATGTCCGAAACAAGCATCCGGTATACATTGAATACAAGGATCTCGCTTTTATCATTGAGAACTGTCCCTCTCTGAAACTGGCGACAGCACAGTCGCAGATGAATCTTCCAGTGTCGCACAAACACGTTAATCGGTCCCTTGAGGTCCACGGTGTTACCCCTTCCTACCAAGACGCGAACAACTGGTTCATCCAAATAGGTAGGTTCATTAGCGATAATGACCTTGAACGACGTGATCCGGTATGTGTGATCGGCTCCGAACTCCATAAAGATATGTTTCAGAAGCAGGACCCAATTGGGCTTGAACTCAGAATCGGTCAAGAACGGTTCACTGTGATAGGTGTGATGGAGGAAAAAGGGAACAGTATGGCGAGTGAAGGGTGGGATAATCGGGTGATTACCCCACTCACGACAATGCGGGTGCGTTTTATGGGGCAACGTAAAGGCTGGATGTACCTGTTTTGCCAAGCTGAGAGTTATGAAAAAGTCGAACAAGCGGTGGCAGAAATCAAAGTCGCCATGCGCCAACAACACGGTGATGAAAAATACTTTGAATTTTTCACGGCGAAACAGGTTATAAAACAGGTCGGGAATGTCAGTCGGATTGTTCAGATACTCCTTGGCGGTGTTGCGAGTGTTGCGTTGTTCGTTGGCGGTATCGGGATCATGAATATTATGTTAGTCTCTGTGACGGAACGGACTCGCGAAATCGGTTTACGTAAAGCCATCGGTGCGAGACGCCGTGATGTCTTGGTCCAATTCCTGATTGAAGCCATTGTTTTAAGCGTTTGTGGCGGTCTCATTGGCATCTTTATCGGAAGCAGCCTCGCTTCTGTTTCCGGTTTGATTATTTCAAAACTTATGAAAGCGAGTTGGCCTGCCATTGTTTCTATTGAAGCTGCTTTGATTGCGTTTGGTGTCTCTGCGTTCATCGGCGTATTTTTCGGACTCTACCCTGCCAACAAAGCCGCGGGTCTCACCCCTACAGAGGCGCTACGCCATGAATAGATTGACATTAAAACGCACGCCGCTGTCGAGACGCAGCTCCCACTGCAGGCGGGGTTTGAAACCCTGAAGAAATACTTTCTTCGCATTGGATTTTAGCGTTTGCAAAAACCCCGCAGTGCGTCGGATGTCCGCTATCGTGGAAAAATGCGTAAGTCCTGGTATTTTTAGATTTTGTGATAATCATAAACGACGCGAAAGCGTAAGGAAACGTACTATGCCGAATCGAGGAACGAAAATCCGTGCGGCTGTCGTCGGGCTTGGCTGGCCCGGAATGCAGCATCTCAAAGGTTATACCGTCGATCCGCGTTCAGAAGTTATTGCTGTCTGCGATTTAGATAAGACACATGCTGAAGAAATCGCAGCGCAACATAAAATACCGAATGCCTACACTAACCATTTAGAGATGTTGGCAAACAAGGATATTGACGCTGTTAGTGTTTGTCTGCCGAATTTTCTTCACGCGCCGATTTCTATTGACGCTTTAAACGCGGGTAAGCATGTGCTATGTGAGAAACCTCCGGCTCGGAGTGCGCAAGAGGCGAAGGCGATGGCGGATACGGCTGCCGAAAACGGTAAGATTTTAATGTACGCGCTTGTCCAGCGGTTCGATGGAAGTTCCCAGAAAGTGAAGCGGCTTGTCACGGATGGCGAACTTGGTGACGTTTATTTCGGTAAGGCCGCTTACGTCCGACGGCGCGGTATTCCTATTGGCAAAGAAGGCTGGTTCGTTGATAGAGAACGCTCTGGTGGCGGTGCGCTCATTGACATCGGTGTCCATGCGTTAGATTGTATCTGGTGGTTAATGAATTCCCCAAGACCCGTCGAAGTTATGGGCACCTCGTATTCCCACTTCGGACATCTCGTGCCAGATGACGTTAAATATGATGTTGACGATGGCACCTTTGCGCAGATCCGCTTTGAAAACGGCGCGACCATTATCCTCGAAACAACGTGGGCACTGAACCTACCGGGCGATAATTACATCAAAATCGCTGGAACAAAAGCGGGTGTATCTCTGAACCCTTTCACGCTTTACACAGAGGCAAACGGCAAGGAAGTAGATAAACCACTTGACGCACCTTCAATCAACGGTTTTGATGAAGAGGTAAAACACTTCGTGGCGTGCATAGTGGAAGAAAAAGAACCAATTTCTTCTGCTGAACAAGGGATTATGCTGATGCAGATGCTTGACGGCATTTATGAATCCGCAGAGAAAGGTCAGTCCGTATCTATCGCTGATCTGAGTGCCGCGAAGGGATGAAATCCCTGTTCTTGACCTTCCATGTCTATTTAGCGTTTGCGAGGAAGTCGTTTCAGCGGCGGATGCAATATCGGGTCGCCAACCTTGCGGGTTTGACGACCAATTTCTTCTTTCTGCTGGTCCATATTTTTGTCTATACGGCTTTCTATGCGGCGCGTACGGATCCCCAACCTCTCAACCTGAATGAAATTATCACGTATTTCGTTCTTTGTCAGGTTTTTTTTATGCTCATGCCGTTTTGGGGAGCCCGCTCTGAAGTTACAAGCGCGATTAAAGATGGAAGCGTCTCACTCCAATTAACGAAACCCGTTGATTTCCATGCGTATTGGTTGGCAGATGAATGTGGGAGAGCCTGCTATTACTTGCTCATGCGGGGACTTCCGACCTTCCTTATCAGCATTCTCTTCTTTGAGGTTGCGATGCCAAGGCAACCTACTGCGCTAATGGCGTTTATAGTTTCAATGACGCTTGCGGCTCTTATGAGTGCTGCTATTACGATAACGATTTTTAGTTCAGCGTTCTGGACGCTGGATACAACAGGCATTTCTGGACTCTCTTATTCCATAATCACCTTATTTTCTGGGATGTTAGTTCCGATTGCGCTATGGCCCGAATGGTTAGCACATACCGCTGAATGGTTGCCGTTTGCGGGACTGATTGATGTTCCATTTAGTATCTATTTAAGCAAAATTACTGGGGCTGCGGTCTGGATAGCTATAGGTAAACAGATGGTGTGGACGCTCTTTTTTATGGGGCTGGGACGAGTCCTTTTAAGTCGGGGGTTTTCGCGGTTGGTTATACAAGGCGGTTAGCATGCATCACCTTTCGCTCTACTTCCACTTTGTCAAGCTTCGCATCCGATCGCAGATGGAATACCGGCTCTCATTTGTCTTTGACCTATTTTCGCAAGCGAGCGTCTCTGTCATCGATTTTTTCATGATCGCGCTCCTCTTTGACCGTTTCAAAGAATTAGCGGGATGGAGTCTATGGGAAGTCGGGTTCCTTTACGGCATGATCGGGATCTGCTTTGCGGTCGCTGAAATGATGGGGAGAGGTTTTGATGTCTTTCAGAGAAATGTTGTGCGCGGCGACTTTGATACGATGCTTGTCCGACCGCTTGGCACTTTTTATCAAGTTTTCTCGAATGAATTTCTATTGCGTCGGGTAGGGCGGATCGCGCAAGCCCTCGTTGTGTTTCTGGTTGCTAATTCGCAGTTAACGATAACTTGGTCATTTGCTAAGGTAGGGTATCTACTGATTTCGCTGGTGAGCGGGACCTGTTTCTTTATTGGGCTTTTCGTGATCGGTGCGACGAGTTGTTTCTGGACTGTCCAATCCATTGAGATCATCAATATTTTCACAAACGGTGGCGTTTTTATGGGAAGTTATCCGTTTGGAATTTATCGTTGGTGGTTTCGACACTTTTTCACCTTTATAGTGGATCCCGAAAATAAGTTTACATTTTTTGAGATTTATGTCAGTCTTTATGATTATGACTTATTCAACAGATTTGCGCAAATGCGTGCTTGATTTCATCAATGAGGGTGGCAGTAAAGCAGAGGCTGAACGGAC
>JAJDTM010000050.1 GCA_022827185.1 Candidatus Poribacteria bacterium | reverse complement strand
GTCCGTTCAGCCTCTGCTTTACTGCCACCCTCATTGATGAAATCAAGCACGCATTTGCGCAAATCTGTTGAATAAGTCATAATCATAAAGACTGACATAAATCTCAAAAAATGTAAACTTATTTTCGGGATCCACTATAAGCGTCGCCTGATCTTCCTGCCACCCACCCAAGAAGATACCGTCGTAGAGACCACATTTTGCTACGGCAATGGCTTTCTGAATGAGAAGATCCTGCACGACAGGGTGTGTAAAGTCTATCAGGAAGTCTGAATCACCAGCAGAAGCTCGAACGCGATTGCCGTTCTCATCTTTTATCCAATACGGCCAATCTTCAGGATAATCCCCAAGATCGGCATCGGTGTAGTCAAGACTCACAAGTCTTATAAAGTTAGGATTTTGTGAAAGCAGATACTCTCTTTTCCAATAAGCATCGTCTATCCTACCAAAGAACCGAAACCCGTCAGGTGTAGGATGCCATTGCAGGTGAAACCCCAGTCCACCCCAAAACAGATCGTGGTATATGAGTTTCTCATCATCAGATAGGTTTGGTAAGTTGAGAATAGCGTTGCCCGACCCCGCCGCAAAGATTGAAGGGTAATCCCTATCTTTGATACGAGGTGCTACTGCAATCCTCGATACATAATCGCCGACCCGAAAATTGCCATTAATGTTTACAACCTCTAAGTGGCTCAACGTATCAAGGGGCGAAAAATCCTTAATATCATTATTCTCTATCAACAACTTTTTCAGATTAATTAATCCAGTGAGTGGCGAAATATCTTCTATTCGGTTCCGCCAAATGTGTAAAGTCTCTAAACGCGTGAGTCCCGCCAGCGGACGTAGGTCTGAAATCTGGTTGCCGCCCAAATCAAGAAAACCAAGTTCCGTTAGACCGGACAGAGGAGATAGATCGTGAATCTTGTTTTCTATCAGAATAAGTGCCTGTAAATCAGTCGCATGCTCTAAACCTGTAAGATCAACAATTCCTTCGTACCGCACATCGAGACTTGTTAAGTGTTGTTGAAGATACGTTGGGGTCAAAGGGACATCTGCCGGAATATCAAGTTTTTCTCGAACCGCCTGTCGGAGTGCAGGATCCGGCATCCAGTGTGTCTCCGAAACTCTGAGTGAATCCTCCGAAACATTGGGTATTTCATCACCCGCAGAAGTTTGTAAACCGGCACTACTGCTTTTAGCAGCATTCACAGCACGTCCCACCTGATTTCGCACAGCAGGTTTTGACGCAATATCGAGAACGATATCGGTATCAATGATCTCAATGGTAGGTTCAGACGATGCCTCGAAACTATAGGGTCTCTGAAAACGGATAAGGTGTTGATTGCTCACACCGAGCAATAAGGCAACCAAAACCACGGCGGTGCCGACAGCTGCCCATGGGAGCAACGGTTTTGAAGCCGGGGTCGGTGTAAGTTTTATGTCGGCGGCCCGCCGCATGATATTTTGTTTCACACTTATCGGTATCTGCACACTGCTGAGGACTTCTTGAACGAAGCGTTCCTCTTGCGCTTTTAACCGTTTTCGTGCCCGATACAGTCGATTGTGAATCGCGCTGACTGAGACCCCTAAGAACTTGCTAATTTCTTTGACCGTCATTTCGCCGAGATAATGGAGCGTCATGACTGTCCGTTCACTCTCTGGTAGTTTTGTCAGAAGTTTTTTGACGATCTCACGGCGACGTTCGGAGCTAGCTATCTCCGCTTGCTCCGATACGTGATGCGTATAAGAGGTTTTCTCAATTTCTTCCACAGGTGTGTCCTCCAGCGATTGTATCCCAAGATCTTTCTTCCGTATCCAATCAACACAGAGTCGGTTTGCAATGACATACAGCCACCCAGCAAATTTATAGGGGTCTTTAAGTGTCGGCAGTTTTTTGTACACCTGAAGGAAGGTATCTTGTGTAATCTCCTCGGCATCGTGAAAATCGCCGATCTTCCGCCACGCAAGGGCGTGGACACTTTTCTGGTGCTTTTCGACCAAGACACCAAACGCCGCTTCATCCCCCGATAATATTCTCTGAATGAGTTGAACATCGCTTTCTCTTTCCATGAGGTGTCCTCCTAATGAACAGTTGGGTCGTAGCCGTATCCACCAAAACGTTTACTCAGATGCCGAATCTTGTAAAATTACGCGGCGCGATACGGTTCATATCCTCTAATATTAAAGACGAAACTTTGGACTGAAAATTCGCATAATTTGAAAAAATCTGGAATTTGTGGATTAAGACCCACAACGGATTTGCGTAAGTCCTGTTATCAATGACACAATTTGTCAGCGAAAAAGGTGCATAATTTTAGAAAAATCGTAAGAAATAATCAGGTGTCAGTTGTCAGAAATCCGAAATTGCCCGAACTTGACAGATTGCGGCACTTGTGATAGACTTCCCACTATGAAAATTATAGTCGCACCTGATTCATTTAAGGGAAGCGTGAGTGCGCTTGAAGCTGCGAATGCGATTGAGCAAGGACTCCGTCGCGTGTTTCCTAATGCCATTATTGATAAAATCCCGATGGCAGACGGCGGCGAAGGTACGGTGCAGTCGCTCGTTGATGCCACCGGGGGGCACCTCCGAACACAACGCGTGCTTGCCCCGTTAGGGAACGCAATTGACGCACAGTTTGGCATCCTCGCCGATGGCGAGACCGCTGTCATTGAGATGGCATCCGCCTCCGGTCTCACGCTTGTCGCACCACACGAACGGAATCCACTCCGTACCACCACTTATGGCACCGGGCAGCTCATCCACGCCGCTCTGGAAGCAGGGTGCAGACGCTTAATTATCGGTATCGGCGGCAGCGCGACAAACGACGGCGGCACCGGTATGGCGGAGGCACTTGGTGTTCGGTTACTGGATGCAAATGGCGAACAGGTACCCCACGGCGGTGGAGGGCTCGGACAATTGGCATCAATAGATGTATCGGGTTTACATCCGGCAGTTGCCGAAACTGAAACCGTTGTCGCTTGCGATGTCAACAATCCGTTGACGGGTCCCGAAGGTGCATCATACGTCTATGGACCGCAGAAGGGTGCCACGCCTGAGATGATTGAAACGTTAGATGCACATCTCGCACATTTTGACGAAGTCTTGACACGGACCCTTGGAAAATCTTTTAACGACATACCGGGAGCAGGGGCTGCTGGTGGACTCGGTGCCGGATTGATGGCATTTCTCAACGCCGAATTACGACTCGGGGTTGATATTATGGTTGATGCCGTCAACCTCAGAGAACGGGTGAAGGGTGCCGCTATCGTTTTTACGGGTGAGGGGCAACTCGATTTTCAGACGGCATTCGGGAAGACACCCGTCGGTGTTGCGAAGGTCGCGAAGACACACAACATCCCTGTGATTGCGATTGCGGGGGGCATCGCTGAAGGGGCTGAAGCCGTTTACGAAGCGGGCATTGATGCGATGTTGGGCATTGTACAAGAGCCAATGGAATTAGCGGACGCTGTTGCGGACGCGTCGCGGTTAATCGCTGACACGGCGGAGCAGGCTGCACGATTAATTGCTATTGGTCATAGTGGATTGGAAAGTTAAGAAAGGTTGGAAGGATGGAAGCGTGGAAGAAAAGAAGGTTGTCCTTCTAATCTTCCAACTGGTTACGGCATGACGGCGCGTGCCTACTACTGTAACAATACCGGTGTGTCTTTCATGAAATCGTCCGTCTCGGCTTGCCACATTTTCATATCTGCAGCAAGTGAACGGATGCGGTCAGCATGTTCAGGCAGATCGGCAAGGTTTGTTGTCTCCCACGGATCCTGCTCTAAGTCGAAGAATTGGATGCAATCCGTGCCTTTGCCTGTTTCTTCAGAGACATAATAACGGATGAGTTTCCAACGTCCATCACTGATGGTGCGGTGAATATCTTTATACGCGGCGAAGACTGTGGCTCGCACCCGTTCTACACACCCCTCCATTAGCGGGACTAAACTTTTCCCTTCAGTCGTATCCGGGCACTCGACACTGGTTAGGTCACAGACGGTCGGAAAGACATCATAGAGGTAAGTGAGTGCATCAACTGTTGCCCCCTCGGGGATCCCTGGTCCGGCAAATATGGAAGGTACGCGGATACTATGGTCGTAGAGGTTCTGTTTTCCGAGCAGTCCGTGTTGTCCGACAGCGAGTCCGTGGTCGGCAGTATAGATGACAATGGTGTTGTCAAGATGTCCATTGGCTTCCAATGTGTTTAGCAAGCGTCCCATTTCGGCATCTTGGCTGGTAATCATCCCGTAGTAATCGGCAATATGTTGTTGAACGATTTCAGGTGTTCGTGGGAACGGAGCGAGTACTTCGTCTCGGATACGCATTTCGCCGTTGTCAAACGGGTGTTCCGGATAGAAGTTCTCTGGAACAGGTACCTCCGCTGGTGGATACATTGTCGCGTATTCTCCAGGAGGTGTTCTCGGATCGTGCGGTGAAGTGAAAGAGAGATAGAGGAAAAAAGGGTTCGTTTGGTCGTAGTTTTCTATAAATTGCACAGCGGAATCGGTAAACAGTTCGGTAGAAAACTTGTCACCAATATATCTGGCATCTTTCGGATAGGCACCGGTCGGATCGAAATCAAAAATTGGCACTTTATATTGATCGCCCATTCCACCGAAGAAAATTGTCCCACCGTCATCAAAACTATCTGCAAACGTTTGTCGGTCATTGTGCCATTTACCAGAAAAAAATGTGTGATAACCTGCTTGACGCATTACCTCGGGCCAGATAGCATAATCTCGGTTAATCTGGTTTGCACCGCTTCGGAATAGACTCGCACTTGTGAGAACAGCAGCGCGACTCGGAACACAAACTGCTCCAGAAAGCGAACCCATGATGTGGGTCTGGCGGAAGGTTGTTCCGCGTGCCATGAGCGAGTCCATAGTCGGTGTTTTCACTGTTGGGTCACCCATACCGCCGATGGCATCCCACCGATGGTCGTCGGCAATCATGAACAAGACATTAGGTTGTGAGGACATGTGTTTCACTCCTATAATTGGGCTGTCGGTTGTCAGCAGGAATGGCTATCGGCTATCAGCAAAGAGAATGTTAAACCATAGTTCTCTTGCTGACGGCTGAAGGCTGATGGCTGAAGGCTACGTAAGGAATACTAATGAAGATTACTACGATTGAACAATTCTACCCGCGTCGCCGAACGCGACTCGTCAAAATTACGACAGATACGGGTATCGTCGGCTGGGGTGAAACGACACTTGAAGGTAAACCCAGAAGTACGTGTATGGCTGTCACGGAACTTGCCGACTATTTTATTGGCAAAGATCCGCTGCGGATTGAGCATCACTGGCAACACGTCTATCGTTCCGCCTTTTTCCGAGGCGGGAATATCTTGATGTCCGCGCTATCAGGGATTGATCAAGCATTGTGGGACATCGCTGGTAAATACTACGACGTGCCTGCCTATCAACTTTTGGGTGGTGCCGTACGAGACCGTATCCGCGTCTATGCGCATTGGGGCATCGGCAGTCTGACGGACGAAGGCAAAGCCGCTGCGAAAGAGCGTCTCGAATTTTTACAACAAAAAGGCGGCTATACGGCGTTTAAAAGTGGTCCCGGCGGCAAGTGGCGTGGACACGAACCTCCCGCGGTTATTGACGAATTTGTAGAACGCGCCTATCTCATGCGCGAGTGGGTCGGTCCTGATGTTGAACTCGCCTTCGATTTCCACGGTAAGATGACACCTGCCCTCGCCATTGAGATTTGTCATGAACTTAAAGGGATGCGCCCGATGTTTGTTGAGGAACCTGTTCCACAAGAGAATGTAGACGCGCTCAAACTGGTCTCCGACCATGTGCCGTTCCCGATTGCCACAGGTGAACGGCTGCTGACGCGTTGGGGGTTTCGAGAAGTATTTGAAAAACAGGCGGTCGCTTACCTACAACCCGATACCTCCCATGCCGGTGGCATCACTGAGTTGAAGAAGATCGCGAACATGGCGGAGGTTTATTATATGCACATCGCACCGCATTGTGCTATCGGTCCCGTCGCTTTTTCTGCCTCCCTTCATGTGGATGCCGTTGTACCGAATTTCCTGATCCAAGAACAGATTGACCCTGGGTTAGGTGACGGCTTGTTCATTGAGGATTGGCAGGTTAAAGACGGACATATTGAATTACCGACAAAACCCGGACTCGGCTTTGAGATCGATGCGAAAGAGGCGGAACAGACGCTCGACACCTATCCTGAAGAACTCGGCGGTGAGTATTATTACGATACCGACGGCAGCGTGGCGGATTGGTAAGTTAGTTATCAGTTGTCAGTAGGCAAGGTTTTGCAACCTTGCCATCAAAGAGACGTAGAAAACGCTCCTTTAACTTGCCCCATGCTTAGACGACCGGTTTGCGGTGTGCGACGTACGGTGGTTCGAGCATTAACTTCTGATCTTCCTCTGACATCAGGTTGCGAAGTTCGTCATCGTATCTGCCTTGTCCCCATGAGGCGTGCCCTGGTGAGTACTTGAATAGGATCGAGCGGCGTTCATGTGAGGCAGTCCACGGGAGCGTGCCGTGTGTTAACGCCTCCGTAAAGATGACCACATCCCCTGCCTTCTGGTGTACCGGTGCCATGCAGGTTTCGTTGTCTACCACCGGTCGGAATTCCGGCGGACACGGGTAGTTACTCTTATGGCTGCCCGGGATACAACAGAAGCCACCGTGTTCGGGTAGCATATCGGTTAGTGCCCAGGAGACGACGGTTAATCCGTTATACATCCGGTCGTTTCGGAAAACATAGTATTGTGACGGATCATAAGGCGTGCCGCCACCGTGGAGCGTCCCGCCTGGGTTACCTTCTATCATTAAGATGCCATAGACGTGATCTAATCGGAATTTTGGACCGACGATCTCCGCCAAAAACGGCATAACATGAGGATGGTTGAGGAGTTTACGGAACGCGTCGTTCTCCCAACTCAAGAATCCGCCGAACCGTTGCGAATGGACATTATCATCCACTGGATCCGGGTAATCTTGTGCATCGATAAGGGCATTCAGTTCCGCGAGTTCTTCAGCCCCTAAAACGCCTTCAATGTTCACGTATCCCCAGAGATCAAACAGATATTTTTCTTTGGGGCCCATTGAGACACCTCCATTAAAAGTAGCAGGCACACGCCGTGTGCCGTAGCATCTATCTTACTAAGGTAGCAGGCACACGCCGTGTGCCGTAGTCCTATTTTACTGATGTGCTGAGCGTGAAGTCGGTTCAAGCCGTGTGACAACGATTTTTGATCTGTCAATGAGTTCTCCGACGCGTGGTGAAATTTCGTTTACCCAGCGATCGTCTTCATAAACCGCTGCGTAAAGTTGCTCACGCTGTTCTTCGCTCTCGAACCGTCGGATCCAGACGTAAAGATCGTCTTCCTCTTCACCGATAAAACTGCCAATTACAACCATCCCCTTAGAAATTTGGAACGGTAGGATTGTTTCTTCCATATATTTCACCCAGTTTTCGCGTTGACCGGGTTGCGTTCTGTACTGCCTTAATTCAAAAAAAGCCATAAAGAATCTCCTTTTTAGTAGTTTTAACCATCAACTCGCCTCCGTTATAAATGTTAAAGCACGAGTTGATGGTTAAGGTTATCAGATCGTAGGGGTTGGGTAACCCAACCCTACTGACTATTGACGACCAACAACCGGTAACTATTCAGAGGCGGTTATAGCCGTAGCCTTTGCCTGTGATTTCAAAGAGTGCTGCAGCTGCTTGGAAATGGATTTCTGCGTCCTGATCTTCAAGGATCAATTCAAGCAGTGAGACAGCGTTTGCGTTTTTCGCGTCGCCAAGAGCCTTGATGGCATCAAGTCGGAAACTTCTCGTAATTTGGGCTTCATGCAACGCTGTCAGTTTTTCTACCAATGCCGTTACCGCTGTGTCGATTCCGATATCACCCAATGCCCGTGAGGCATCGCGCCGGATTTCGACGTGATTATCGTCGTTATTCATCACTTCGATGAGCGCGTCGGTCGTTGAGGGATCCGCCAATACCCTGAGTCCTTGTGTTGCGGCGCGACGAACGTCCTTGTTATCTTCGTTTTCGCCCTTCATGATCTGAACGAGGTCCGGTATAAACTCCGAAAGTCCGGCTTCGCCAACAGCGAGTGCTGTGGCTTTGCGGGTGTCAACATCTGGATCGGTGAGCCGCCGTTTGAGATCAGAGACATCGAGTGCTGCATCTGCTGTTTTGCAACGTCCTAAAGCGACCATGGCGGCATTTCTCACAGCATTATCTTCCCATTCATCTGCGGAGCGTTCTGACATTTTAGGTGCGACAAATGCGGGTAAGTCCAGTTTTTTAGCGGCAACGACGAAAATCTCCCAGCTCCAATTGCGTTTCAGATCATCGAGTCCGAGGTTTTTCCTGTTCGCCGCATCTTCAAGGGCGACGATATATTCCGTATCGTCAATGAGTTGTCTCCCGATAGCATCAGCAGCACGGGGCCCACCGATAGTGCCGAGTGCGCGTGCGGCTTTTGTGCGTGTGGAAGCGTTTGCTAACACTGCTGTGCCAGCGTTTAACGGTATCTTCTTATCTTCAAGCATAGCAATCAATTTAGGAATTGCTGTTTTACTTTCGAGTTTTCCGAGCGCGATTATGGCGTTGTTAGCGATGTTTCCAACTCGGATGTCAAGTGCGCGAATCAGCACGTCTTCAGCTGTTTTGTCGCCGATATTACCGAGGGCACCTACTGCGACGGCACGCACATCGTCTGGTTCCAGCGGATTTTCAACGATCTCGCTGAGTTTCGCGACCGCCTTTGCATCTTTGAGAGTTCCCAAAGCGGCGGCAGCTTGCAATCGAATCTCGGCATTTTCGTCGGAGAGTGCCGTTAGAAGCGGTGCAGCGGCGCGTTCGTCTTTGAGGGCGTTGAGCGAGATGATCGCGGATGCCCGAATAGATTTCATCTCATCACTGTTTTCGAGTACCGTGATGAGCGGTTCAACTAACCGACGTTCTTTAAAACCGCCGAGCGAGTTTGCCGCCCGTTTGCGAACAACATAACTCGGATGTTCCAGTTCCGCCAGCATCGCATCGGCAGCGATTTTTTTCGCAGTCGCTCCGAGGATATGGACGAATGCCCATCGCGTCCACTCATCATTCGCGGACTTAAGCGCGTCAAGAACGAATTCTGCGGTTGCATCATTTCCGTCTTTGATTAAGGCACCGATGACCTCGTTTTGCACAGAAAGCACTTCGTATCCATCATCGAAACTTCCTAAGCCTTTTTTCAAAACATCAACAAGCCCCTTATCCGCTGCTTGAATCTCTCGTAGTGCAACTGCTGCTTGGAAACGGGTTGTTTCGTACTTATCGTTACGGAGTACATCTAACAACGGATCAACGACTCTCTGTCCCTTTATTTTTCCGAGACCAATAGCAGCTTCTTGTCGGACAACCCCCTGTTTATCCTTTTTCAGTGCGGTGATCAAAGCCGTTGTTGCGGCATCGCCCTTGACTTCACCGAGTGCCCACGCTGCACTTTGTCTCACCGTCGCACGTCCGTCGTCCTCAAGTGCCTGGATAAGCGGTTCTACTACAGTGTCGCCTTTGATGATGCCGAGCGCGTGAGCCACTTCACTCCGCACGAGACTCGGTACTGGTTTGAGTTCACCCCACGTGCGGTAGTTTGCGCGCGGGTAATCGGCTGTCCATTCGATGTTGAAGGATTCGACCTGTGTTCGGAGTGTGTCGAGTGTTTTATACTCGCGTTTCATGTGCCGCTGGAAGTCGGAAATTTCATCGAATTGTGTAGACAGCACCCAAAGTAACACAGGCGTAGTTTCGGGTGCCTTAATACGACTCAGGACCTTGACAGAATTGGCACGTATAACAGGACTGGTTTCGTCACTGAACATCAGAAGCAGCATCGGTTGTGTTGCTGCTTCAGGTTTGAGTTGCCAAAGTGCACTGATAGCAGCGATACGTAAGGTTTCGCGCATCTGCTTATCCATCGCCATGATGATTAACTTTTGAACAGCATCTTCTGTAGACACCCCAATTGTTCCGAGTGCATCTGCGGCGTTGGTAGCAGTGGTATCATCGTAGGTGAGCGCATCCGTAAGTGCCGAAACAGCACGACGCGCCCGCATGTTGCCGAGGCCTGTCGCTGCCAATGCTTTTACCTCTTTATACGGATCGTTATTTAATGCGTCAATAAGCGGTGTTATTGCGCGCCGGTCCCCGATCGTTCCGAGGGCCTCTGCGACCTTTACCCGAATTTCATTGGTGCCGTTTTTGAGCGCGTCAAGCATAGGTGGTACAGCAACACCACGCATCTCAATGAGTGCCGCCAAAGCAGCATTTCGCAATTCCTCGTTCGCTAACTCTTTTATCAGCGGTCGGACAGCCGCTTCCGTTTTGAGGAGCCCGAGGGTTTGAATTGCAGCGGACTGAGTGCCGATTCGGTATTTTTTCATCCACAGATCGTCAATGTAAGCACTCGCGATGTATTGATAGTCCGCGGTAAAGCCGGTGTCCTCGTCAGGAATCAGGTTTCGCGCGCTCGTTTCCAAGACCTCAAGGAGCGCGGGAGTTGCGGGATTTCCTATACGGTTGAGCGCAGCTATGGCTGTATCTTTGACGTAACTATTCGGATCTGCAAGCAGTCGGACGAGGTCGGGAATAGCAACCTCGGCTTGGATGCTGCCGAGTAATTTTGCGGCGTGCATTCGGACCTGCGCGCTATTGTTTTTCAGGGCAAGTTGGAGTCCCGGCACAATAGCGGTACTATCGGCGGCACCTGAACTCGCCAGTTGTTCAAGCGCAACAATTGCCCTATATGCGACTTCAGGGATGTTTACCGTTCTCGTGAGCACCTCTTCAAAGGTCGGAATTAATTGGGGGTTCTGCATCGCCCCAAGATGGCGCACTGCTTCTTTTTGTATGGCGGAATCTTCGTGGCGTGTTGCCTGCTGCATTAATTCAATAACCGCATTTCCGCTTCCGAGTTTTTTGGTGAGTTGTGCAACCGCCGCGCGTGGGTTGGGTTGGTAGCACTTTTCCGCGGCTAAAAGTGCTTGGACAACAGCAGCATCCGAGTGTGCAACGAGTTCTGTTAGCAATTCTGCCCGTTCTTCGACCGCCTCAGCGAGAGACACGACGAAGAGTCCAGAGATGGAATTTTGGGCACGGATAAGCCGTTCTTGTTCGTCGAGGTCATCAGAATCCGGGTCCTCCAGCAATGAAATCGTGCTGATTTCGGCGGACAGTGTTTCGAGATAAGCGTTCGATTCGGCGATTGCTTGATGCCAGCCTTGTGTTTCGGTGCGTGTCCGGTTTTGTAGGAAAGCCTTCAGGTGTCGTCCCTCTTCATTCCCAGAATCTGTTTTTTCGACTGCCGTTTGTGCAGCGGTATAGTCTCCGCGAACAATAGCGGCTCGCGCTTCAATAATATCTCTGTTCTCTTTCTCACCGCACGCAATCAGCAGTGTGATCGCCGCCATGAGTGGAAGATAGATACTGATTTTCAATATATTACAAATACGGTGTCGCTTCATTAAGTTCTTCTCCTATGGTATCAGCAGCCGCGTTCAGATGTCTCTTGCAATTTAATCTCCCGCGATCACGAGTTTTGTTAAGTCTGCGATAGCATAAATATTCTGCCCGATTTTATTCAACAACGCCAATCGGTTCGTGCGCAGTGCCGGTTCCTCTGCCATAACCAAGACATCATCAAAGAAACTATCAATTGCCGGTTGTAAAGTGGCAAGTTGTGCTAAAAGTTTAGCGGAGTCGCGTTCCTGAATGCTCTTTTTGAAGTCCGGTTCTACCGCAGTGATACGATCAAAGAGCTGTTTTTCCGAATCGTCTCGCAGCAGCGTCGCGTCTACGGTCTCCGGTGCACCCGGCGGTAAAATTCGCAGGACTCGATTGAGGGCATTATATACTTCCTCAAAGTTTGATGTCAAGCGAAATTCGGCAAGTACACTGGCGCGTTTGAGAACATCAATGATGTTGACATCGCCGACTGCCAAGACTGCATCAGCAAGGTCAGGTGCGTATTGCTGGTTTTGCAAGATGACGCGTAGGCGTTCTTTGATGAAACTGAGAACACTGGTTTGTGTATCGTCGGCTAACGGTACCGTATAGAGCGAAAGTGCCCTTTCGATCACAGTATCTAAAGCGAGCGGCAGCTGCCGATCTTGGAGGATACGGATTGTACCGAGAGCATGTCGGCGTAAGGAGTACGGGTCTTGTGAGCCTGTGGGGCGTTCTTCTATCCCAAAGTATCCGACGATGGTGTCGAGTTTATCAGCAATAGCGAGAAGTGCCCCAACTTCGGTTTCGGGTAGTGGTGTATCCGCGCCAAGCGGTTGATAATGCTCAGCGATAGCGGTAGCGACGGGTTCAGGTTCTCCAGAGTTTTGTGCGTAATATCTCCCAGTAATACCCTGCAATGTCGGGAATTCAATGACCATTTGGGTCGTTAAATCTGCCTTACAGAGCCAGGCTGCACGTTCTGCATGCGCGGTGGTCGTTTCTGTGTAGGCGGGGTTTGTAACCCCGATTTCCTTAGCGATAAACGCAACCAACGCTTTAAGCCGTTCCGCCTTATCTAAGAGTGATCCGAGTTTGGCGTGAAAGACGACCGCCTCCAGACGTTCAATTTTGTCGGCGAGACCGGTTTTCTGGTCTTCCTCGTAGAAAAACTCGGCATCGTTGAGCCTTGCCCGGAGGACGCGTTCATTTCCGTGCTGCACACCGTCAAAATTGCCATCCGTTCCGTTGGAGATCGTGATGAATTTCGCCGCCAATTCCGATTCGTTTTTCCATATCGGGAAATAGCGTTGATGCTTCTTCATGGCGGTAATCAGCACTTCAGACGGTAGTTCCAGATGCGATTCGCTAAAATTACCGACGATGGGTTGCGGGTTCTCCACGAGGTAGTTCACCGTGTCCAACAGTTCGTCGTCAAGTTTCGGGAGATAATCCTCTGCTTTTAAGAGGGTTGTTACCTGTTTTTTGATTGTCTCGCGTCGCTCACTCGGACAGACAACCACATCCACAGCACGCAATTCTTCTATGTATGTGTCTAAGTTTGCCGATGTCAAGGTTATCGGGTCAGGATGCAGGGAACGGTGCCCGTAGGTTACCCGTCCTGCCTGTGCGTCTCCGTAAGCGCAGTTGATAATTTCATCTCCTAATAGTGCGACAAGCCAACGGATCGGACGCGCAAAACGAGCGAATGCGCTCGGTTCTTCGGATTTGGTTTCCCAGCGCATGGTTTTCGGAAAGCGGAGGGCTTCGATCCATTCCGGTAGAAGCACTTGCAATACCTCCTGCGCTGCAACGCCTTTTTCGAGTTTTGAGGAGGCGACGTACTCGCCGCGCTCGGTTTCGACGATACGGAGTGCTGAAAGTTCAACACCTTGCGTCTTTGCGAAACCGATTGCTGCTTTTGTCGGTTCACCGTCTTCATCAAAGGCGATACGTTTTGGAGGTCCCACAACTTCTGTCTCTTCGCTTTCTTGAAGGGCCTTCAGGTCTTTGATGCTGAGCGTGATACGGCGCGGTGTGCCGAATGTTTCGATTTCACCGAACGGGATTCTGTGATTTGTGAGGGATTCAGTTGCGATTTGACGAAGCTGCGTCAGGGCAGGCGGGACGTAACTCGCGGGTATCTCTTCCGTACCGATTTCAAACAGGAGGTCAGCGGTTTCAGTGCGGTTAGAAACCGCACCTACCGGGGTGGGGGTTGGTTCGGTGCGGTTAGAAACCGCACCTACCGAGGAAGGTGTTGTTCCTGTGTCGAAACGTCCCATGAGGGGATGTTCCATATCTTCACGCTGTTTGACGTACGCCCGCGCGATCCGTTGCGCAAGCCGCCGCACGCGCTCAATGTAACTTACGCGTTCCGTGACGCTAATAACACCGCGGGCATCTAACATATTAAAGGTGTGCGAGCATTTTAAAACATGATCGGTCGCGGGTAGCACTAACCCCGCATCCAAACAGGCATGCGTCTCCTTCTCGTAGGTGCTGAACAACTCAAAGAGCATTTCTACGTTTGCCTGCTCGAAGTTGTACGTTGAGTATTCCACTTCGCTTTGGCGATGGACGTCCCCGTAGTTAACGTGTTCGTTCCAGCGGATATCAAAAAAGTCGTCCACATCTTGCAAATAGAGTGCGATGCGTTCAAGTCCGTAGGTAATCTCGGCACAAATCGGGTCGAGATCGATGCTCCCCATCTGTTGGAAGTAGGTAAACTGTGTAACCTCTGCGCCGTTCCACCAGACTTCCCAACCGAGACCGGAGGCACCGAGCGTCGGTGATTCCCAGTCGTCTTCGACAAATCGGATGTCGTTCTTGCGAGGAGAGATGCCGAGACTGTAAAGGCTCTCAAGGTAGAGGGGTAGCACGTTCTCAGGTGCGGGTTTCAGTATCACCTGATACTGATAATACGCGCCGACACGGAAAGGGTTTTCTGCATATCTGCCATCGGTTGGACGGCGGACGGGTTCTACGTAAGCCACTTGCCACGGTTCTGGACCGAGGCACCGTAGGAAGGTTGCCGAGTTAAATGTGCCTGCGCCGACTTCTATATCGCACGGTTGTTGGATGACACAGCCGTGGTCTGCCCAAAATTTTTCTAACGCTAAAATTATTTCTTGAAGAGTCATATCTGTTTTTGTTTGGACGCTCCGTTTGAATTGATTGATACACGTTTATTGTAACATAATAGATACTTTTGATTCAATGAATTTTCAAATTTTTGGAATGAGAGGAAGACTTCGCGGAAAATCCTTACAAAGGACACAAAAAATAGAGTCCTGAATGTTCTTGTTATACGACATTCAGGACTCGAAGATATTATGTTAACTTTGCTTATGCATTCATGAAACTATGCCAGTGGTCCCTTGCTTAAAATTTCCAATTTCAAGTTTTTAAGGACTTGATTCACTTTAACTGCCAGTCGAGTGCCGATTTTTTATTTGTAAGTGGATTATCCTAGCAGTGTGCTAGTACGCGCGAAGTTCAATAGTTCCTGTAGAAAACGAGATGTCAATATCAAAATGCTCCAGAAAGTTCATGCCTAATACGCCATCCACCAATGAATTTTCAGGTAAATCATGACAGGAAACAATGAATTGCCCTACTACGAACTGGAACCCTCGTTTATCACTGGGTGTCGTGAATATCCTATTATTTTAGGAGGGACCAGTCGGGTTCGTCTTCTGGATCGCCAAGGGGACCGTGGGCGTTGCGGACGATGCGGCGTTGTAAGTCATACCAATCTGTGTAGCTTGTCGCAGGTTGGAGCGCGTCGTTGCAAGTGTCCATTAGGTTTGTGAGGGTATTCTCCATTTCGTCTGCCAACGGCTTCGCTTCGGGATTATCAATCAGGTTATCCATCTGCAGCGGATCTGCCTCCACATCATACAACATCCGTTTGCCATCCAACCAGCGTGCGTAACTGTGTGTTTTTGTACGGACACCGCGCCATTCGTTGCCGTCTACGAGATAATCGTAGGTTGCACCGAAGTTCATCGTTAGGACGGCTTCCTGTTCAAAGGCATCTGCTTTGCCACACCAAGCGTCTGACAGGTCATAGCCTTCAACGGTACGCGGAGGTTGGATACCGCATAACCCACAAAGCGACGGGAACAGGTCTACGGGTGATGTGAGTGTATCACAGATGCGGTGGTTTCCATCAAAGACACCCGGAAGTCGCATCATCAACGGCACTTTGATAGATTCTTCGTAGGGTTCGCGTTTCGCCCAGAAATTGATGCCTTGTGCACCGCCTTGGGTGCCGTGGTCGGATCCGAAGACGAGCAGTGTATCTTCAACGCGTCCTGTTTTTTCGAGATACGCCATCAATTCGCCGAGCATATCGTCCACAGTTAGGACCATGGCGAGGTAGTGTCGGTAGATATTCAACGACTGTTCTCGAACCGAATCTGGGACGTTTTCGGGGAGTTGGAGTTCAGCAGGCAGCCGGTCGTAGTATGCCTCTGGCGCAAACGCATAAGGCGTGGAGTGCGCTTGGTGCGGGGAAATAAACAGACAGAACGGCGTATCGTCTTCCACGTCATCCATAAATTGGAAAGCGTATCGGTTCAGTGCGTCGGTTTCGTAGCCTTCCCATCTCTCGTTTCGCCAGTCTTCGTCGAGGTTCACCGTGCCATTGAAATAGTCGGTGTGGAAGTTATAGCCGCGCCAGTGTTGGAAGCCGAGGCGGTCGCGTCCTTCAGGGACGTAGTCGCGTCCACCGATTTCTGGGAACGAACCGGTGTGAAGATGCCATTTCCCGACCCATGCCGTCCGATAACCGTTCCGACTGAAAACGTCGCCGAGTCCGATTTCGTCGTGCCGGGTTTTGACGAAGTTGATGAGATGTCCCGTCGTCTGTGGGTGTCGTCCAGTGAGGAGCATCGAACGATAGGGCGTGCAGACGGGTGCAGTAGCGATTGCATTTGAAAAGACGGTGCCTTCCTGCGCAAGCCGATCAATGTGCGGCGTTTCAATCTGTCTGTCGCCGTATACTGGTAACGAACACGCACGAATCTGATCTGCAAGGAGATAAACGATGTTCGGTTTGTCTGTCATATTTTTCGTAGAATTTACAAGTTTTCAAAATTTGCTGTTGAAAGTGATGTTCTTCGAGATAGGATTAGCGTGGGTGCAGTTCAATCGTTCCTGCAGAAAAATTGACTTAGCTGTAGGGTTAAAGGAGATATGCCCCATTACAATAGGTACTCCATACCTTCTGGTAATTTGCTTGTACAATGTATTGCTGCGCTACCTTTGTAACGCGATGAGGCATCATAAACATCAGCACGGGACGGACTGTGGACAAGGACACACCCCGATAACAGTTCAGTATTTTCGCTGTACTCACAATCCACGATGAAGAGCCATTCATCAGGATATCTCTCCTCCATCTCTTCAAGTGTAAGGCGTTCGCTTGTCATTTTTATCCACTCCTTTTCAAAGAGTCAGCACGATTGATTTATATCTATTGTAGCAGAATGACTCCGTGTTATCAATAGGTTTTGAAACGAATTTAGGGCTGTTCAACTCTCTGTATCATCGCGCGCTAAAATTGTAGTCCCAAACTCACCCGATGTGCTTGTTGTAGCCGCCCGAAATCGGCATAAGCATAATCGAGCGCAAGTACTCTTTTACCAAGTGCCAAGTGGATACCTAAACCGAGCGTGAGTCCCTCTTCATCATCTCTCCAATCCTCGCCTAATCGGAATTTGTAGCCACCACGAATCGCCGCCATCTTTTTATACCAGTACTCCATGCCGATGTTCAACCGTTCGCTGTTGTCGTTCGGATGATTGGCATCAAGTGCGAGGGTGAGGAGGTTATCGCCAGAATCAATAATATCATAAGCGATACCGAGTCGGAAATTGGACGGGAGTGGGAATTCGATCGTCTCTAACGCTGCTTTCCGTGCAGGGTTCGTTGTATCTGGGAACGGGCGATAATCTGCTGTTCTTGGATCACCGGCTTCTTCGGCACCGCTCTCCAGATCAGGACCGCTGAAACGCATCTCCGGTCCGAAGTTCGAGAAACACATCCCGATACGCAGGCTCCGCCAACCGGTATGGTACAGCGTTCCGACATCAATCGCGACACCTCTGGCACTTTCGCGATGGATCTGCTGGTGGATGTATTTGGCGTTGATACCAAAGGAGAGTTTAACACCGGATTCCTTTTCATAGAGTTGTCTGGCATACGCCAATGAGAGTGCGGCATCATAAGCGGAATACCAGAGACCGGTCCCGTCTGGTTTTGTGAGTGTGGTGATCTCGGTATCAGGAACGTTGAGGAATGTGACGCTTGCACCTATAGTGCCGATGTTTTCTATCGGCGTGGCGAACGCGAGGTAGTTGTAGCGAATATCAGCGAGCCAAAATATTTGTGTGTCAGAAAAACTGGTTTTTTCGAGTTGGCTGATGCCTGCAGGATTCCAGTAGATACTCGTGACATCGTTGGCGAGCGCGCCGAATGCGCCGCCGAGACTGTCTACGCGGGCACCGGGACCGATTTTCAGAAACTGGGCACCGGCTGTGCCGACGTTGGTTGTGGCATGACCGGGAACGCCCCCCAGCACCAAAAATAAAAATAAAAGCGTATAACTTATTATATATCGCATGTATGTCTCCTGTTATCGGATAATAGCGAATCTACCGATTTTATTGCCGACGACTGTGTCACTTTCGTCACGGGCTTCAACATGATAAATATAGATACCACTTGCGAGTGCCTGATTATAGCGATTGAGAAGTTCAAACGTTGCTGTCCCCCCTTTGTCCCCTTGTAACGAACGGTCATCCGAGGCGACATCCGGGTGGTAAGAGGCATCACTTTCGTGTTCAATTGTTCGGACCAATTCACCGGCTAACGTATAAATCCGAATGGTGCAGTGCGGTGGTAGATGCGTGAAGAAGATCTTGTCTGTTCCCTCCGAAAGTACTGCCCTATTTGTAACAAAATAAGGGTTTGGAACGACGCGGATTTTTCCGAGATCGGCTTCAATATTTTCAGCATCCAGCGTCTCTTCTTTTGTTGTCAAAAGGAATTCGTCGCCGTCTCGTGGTCCGCTGACACCGCCCATTTCGACGGTAAAGGTATCTCCCGCGGAGATCTCTTGATTCGGATCTCTGATGTAGACGTATCCGCCTCGGATGTAAATTCGGAAGAAACCAGGTGTCTCAGCAGGCACGTATTCATCACGCCAGCCTGTGCCTGTTAGAATGGCGTATCCTTCGGCGCGTTGGTCGCTGAATTTAATTTCTTCACCTGTGTCTTCGTCCACCACCTTGACGTGTGTATCATCAGTAAAAGTGATTGAATATGTATGTGGACGGTAATACGTTGACCACCAGACATTGGGCCATGTATTCTCACCAAAGCCGGGGGATTGGATGTCTACGGACCAATCTGTTACTGAGCCTGCTGTCAGTTTAACATCGTTAATCGGGTTTTCGGTTGGCGTTCCATAAGACACATTGACCCCTGTTAGCTTCAGAACAATGCCATCGAACATCGGCGAAAGGACTTCAGCGGCTTCTTCATGGGGGGGATCATACCAGTCAAAGGGTTGCCTCTCAACGACGGTTTCGTTTGTCGTGGTGTTGATAATCTCATAAGCCGGTGGTTGATAACCAGGACCGGTGATGTATGCAGCGGGACCTGTCTGTTTCGCACCGTACCAAACGATTTTATATTGGTGTCCAGTAACTTTATCGGGTGCGAGTACCATCGGTTCAAGCGTAACACTCCCCAGCCCCTGTTGTACTATATCCGTAACCTCAGCCGCTCGATACCCGGCAGGCTGTGCGCGCGGCACAACCCGAACCATCGTCTCAATCTGGCTACTCTCCATTGAAACTAAATCTGCTTTTGGGTTACCTGTGTCATAAGAGGTGACGGCGTAAGTGTATTCGAGTCCGTTAGTTAACCCTGCGTCGGTGTAGAAATTCTTGAGGCCTGCGTCTTCACCGAGTGCCTGTGAAGGTGTGGAGACGACGCGGAAAATGTCGCCAGCAACAGGCGGTCCTGAGGGACCATCGGAAATCTGCACGTAGAGACCACCAAAATAGATGAGGGCACCGGAACGATAGGTTCCGTCTGGGTAGGGGGCACCGGTATCGGGGTCAAGGACAACGTACCCGCCTCCATCCTCAAAGGTCGGATTATACGGCATCACTTCCCAAAGTGTTGTGTTGACCACTTCAAAACTGGTGCTGGAATTGAATTTGATCATGTAAACAGCGTTTTTGAAGAAATTGGCGAGGACAGGTTCATCGCCTATACTCTCAATCTTAGCGTCCGACTGCTTACCGACGTGCGCGACTGTGAAGAAATTACCCGTCGCGCTCGGCTTATCGAACTCCATCAGCATCGTCCAATCTTCGACCGGATCGCCGGTGGCCTCATCGTAAGAGACATCGCGTCTGTAGACCCTGTACCCTTCAAAAATTTTCTCTGGATCGGTTACATCAACATATTCTTCAATATTTTTACTAACCCCCGCATCAACCCAGCGTCCTTCGCTTTCCCAGACGAGGGTTACCTGTTGGTCAGCGGGATAAGCCGTTACGAACGGGGAGGGCGGTGGTGCGGGTGCGACGTAATCGTCGTCATACAATTTCTGTGCCCAGTCAGCAGAGGCTTGCAAGCCAGCCAGTCCCTCTCCGATTGCGACTGCAATGATGATGTTAAACGACTCACCCGGTGCAAACGATTCGACAGGTCCGTAGGATTGGATGAAACGTTGATCATCATAGTTGGCAGGGAGCGGTTCAACACCGGGGACACTGATAAGGGCGTACTTCTCCGCGTCCGTTGTTGGGTCTGTGGATATCGTAATCCGTTTGTGTGCCGTGAAAGGAATTTTTGCCGTTGGATCCTCTGGATTATCGCCTCTGTATGCATCCAGTACCCGTAAACCGATGTAACCGGGCGCGGAGGCGTTGGAGAATCCGTAAGAGAGATAACGGTTCGGATGGTCTTCTGGATTGAGTGCGTCCGGTGTTTGATCGAGTGCGACGAAGTCATCGGCTGAGTAACTTGCCGTTCCCGTCTCGTTACTGGAGATGTCCACGTCGTATCGGAACGCCATAAATACATCTTCAAGCGTGTCGTTGCCGACATTTTTGACGTTGTATTCAAGGATAAAGAAGTCGTAGAGCGGTGCGTAACTCCATTGGAACCCGTTGACTTCAAGTTCTAATCCGAGAATCGTGCCTTTATTTGCATCAGGGTTCGTATCAGAGCATTTGAAGAAGATGGCTTGACTTGTCGGTGTCCCTTTTGTCGTCATCCCTGGCTTGTCTGAAACGACTTCCGGTGCATCATCGGTGGGCCAAAGTTCGCTTTGTCTGCCATCTGCTTCAGAAACGGCAACCTCACCGCCCTTTTTGGCACCAATCCAGATGTCGCCTTCAAAGATGTAGGAATCGTTTGTTCCGGCGGGCCACCATCCTGAAGGGTTGGCAGTCGGGTTACTCGGATACCCGACGACTCCGGTGTTAAAGATAGCAGACGATAAATTGCCTACATCCAGTGCTTTCCAATCCACTTGTGCGCTTGCCGATAGGGTGGCGAGTGCGAGAATTGTGGATAGGAAGAGTGTATATCGTAATAATTTCATAATTTTCGTTTTACCTCATAATAGATGCCAATCTTGATGATAGATTTTTACCAAGAGCAATATCATTGAAAATGATTTCGATGATAACGGATTGCTTCAATGGGATCCGGCGGTGGAATAGGGTAATGTTCCTCCTCATAAGCCTCTACCAATGTAACAAGCACATCAAGCTTATCCCCTTCCGGTGAACCATAGTTGGCTCCCCAGAGTCGTTCTATTTCTTTCAGTGCAGCTTCGTAGTCAGTTTCGGTTTTGATTGGTTTAATTTCCATAACGCCCAATTTACTTGACTAATCACGGAGTTTCCGTAATTTCAAAAACCCGATACCGTTGTGTTTTTCCATTTCCGACATCTATCTCACCTTCAAGAAACAGCGGATAATCGTACGCTGTGTCCTTGACAGAGAAGATATACGGAATCGCGCCTGCTTCACGTGCTATCTTGGCTTGGTTCTTGAAGTCACGAGGCGTTTGCATGTGCACGTTATAAATCTGGTATGTTGAACGGTCAGCGTAGTACATTAGGTCGAAATGCGCGCCAACGCGCTCGTCGTCCAGAAAATAGCAGGCGTTCTCTGGCATCTCACGTTGAAGGCGTGGACCACTCTTTTCATACAGAGGGATTTTGCTGTTGCGGACTGTGACTTTATATGCGGCATCCACATAGCCTTTTGCATAAAACAGAGCAATCGCCAACGCGACTATCCGAAGTCCAAGCCATAACCATCTTTGCCAGTTATACCGGCGAACCAGCATATATATGCCAGCGAAAGCTGCGAGCAGGACACCGAATCCGATAAGCTGCTCAACAATCCAGAAGTTCGTCTCAATAAAGGGTGCGATTTTTTTGAGTCCATCGAACTGGTCTCGCCCCTTGACCAAAGTCCGTCCGCCAGAGATGATTGTGATCGCAAGCATCCCGGCACTCCACATAGATGTATAGACCCAATCCCGTCGTTGCCATGCGCGACTGATAACTGCTGCTAAGCAGATCAACAACGGTGGCACGGCGATCATTGTTGCTGATGGCGTTTTTGTCTCTGCAAGCGTGTGCGGGACAATGACCCCGATCCCCCACGCTAACACGAACAACTCGGCTAATCCCCAACGTCTGAACATAACGACTAACAGGCACAAAACCACCGCGAAAAGGGCACCATAGAACACCGGATAGAACAGCGGCATATAGTCAAACAACGGTCGATCCCAACTTGCCCCCCAACTTTCGACATCCGTGTTAAGATGGTCAAGAACGCGTTTATGTTCCCATAAGAATTCCTTCCGATAGTAGATCAGACAATAGGTTACCCACGGTGCAACTGTCGCAATTCCTGTCAAGAGCAGTAATCCGACATCGCTGAGTCGGATCTTTGCGTCTATTGTCTCGGTCTCTGCACTATCATCTGATGCGCGTCTATTGTAATAAATCTGTTTCCCACGCGCGACCCCCCAAACGACGAGTGCGATGCCGAAGGTGATACAAGCGAGGTAACTTTTCGAGAGATACGCGATCCCCATCGCTACGCCTGATAAGATGTAATTCCGTCGTTTTCCTGTCCGAATCGCGCGGAGCAGGAACCAACATGAGACCTGTACCCAGAGTAGCAGCGCAATATCAATGTGATCCGAATAGCGATAACCGTGAACGGACGCAAACAGAAACGGGTTGAATCCGTGAAGGAACGCTGCGATAAGTCCTGCCCGTTTGTCAAAAAGATCCGCGGCGATCCGATACGTCAACCACGCCGTTACAACAAGACTGATTGCTGATGGCAACCGGAGCGCAAACGTATTGATGCCGAAAATCAGGTGCGAGAGCCAGATCGTCCACATCGCGACAGGCGGTTTGTGTAGCCAGATGTGGTTCTCACCCCAACCTTTGTAGTCATAAGGGAGCCACGGTTGATCGTAGAGCGTGAATTTGAGCGGATGTTTCGTCAAATTCCGTGCAACGACAGCGTGAAACCCTTCATCCCAATAGGTAATCCCGCTGTGTCCAACATTCCGCAACACCAAAGCCGCCGAGGCGATTAGGATGCAGATTAAAATAATTTTTATAAGTATTGATTCGTTTTTTAAGCGATCTCTATCGGAATTCATCTGTTATGTTTTGAATCTGTTCGCAATACTTGTGTCCCTTTGTATTGTACCTATTTCCAACTCCATTTCTATCTTTTAGAAGCTTGGACGCTCACATGATGTTTTGAAATAACAACGACATTCCGATTCCACCAATCACCATAAGTACGCCCATCACCACAAAGAAAATACAAGCGGTCAGATTCGTAGTAGCAGCCGAGGTTCGGAAATACTCGTTCATTGTCGTCGCGATCTCAGCAAGGAGCGAACCGTGTCCTCGCTGTTTGACTTTGATCTGCCCTGCTCCCATCCACGACTGAATGGATACTTGTAAGTCAACTTCAACAGAGGTAAGTCGCATTGTGGAGAGCGTTTCCTCATAGGGTAACTCTAACTTCTGTAAAGAGGCAAGGAGTGCCTCACGAAACGACGTATCTGTGACTGCGTATGCAACGTAACCCTTCAACGCAAAACACATCATCACAAGGAGAACCGTAAATATCATAGGATTTAACCACCTTATTATAAAGGGAGAATCAGATCCTTGCAAAAAAACGGGTATTAAGATTGTGGGTACAAGTGCTATGAACATCACCGAAAGCAGCCACCTATTTGAGATTAAGAAAGGACGCTTTATAAGGATACCTCGCAGTCCAATCACAATGAAAAAGAGCGCGAAAATCCCGAACCAAATTGGAACCAAAATAGAAAATATCGTAACGTAGAAATCAGAATCCATTATCAAACCCCTTAATTCATGGATTGCAGGATGCCTCATTACTTCAGCAGGCATCCCTTAAAGTCCTTCAAACTCGCTTGGTGTTAATCCTACTTGGCGCAAAATACTTCGCAGCAGACCCACCGAAATTTCGCGATGACATGGAACAATCGCTGTCTGAGTCCTATCGCTGTTGTATCGGACAAATTTTACATGACTGCCTCGTTGACTCGTTATTGTGAATCCCGCCTTCTCCAATTTACGTTTGACTTGACGATACGAGAGTGGTCTAAGCGGCACTGACTTTCGCCTCAAACTTTCGGATTATCGGTTTTAAACTCGGTTGAGGTGACTCGAAGTACAGTTCCAATGCTTCTGTCAGATTATCCAATGCCGCTTCTTCACTTTCACCTTGACTTGCAATATCAACCTCTAAACATTGAGCAATAAACCAGTCGTCCTCTTGCCAGATACTCGCCGTAAAAGTTTGATTCTTCATCTTCGATTTTCCTTTCTCCAAATTTCCGATGACAGTACATGTCCCTTCGCATATATGACTGGGGTGTTTCTGAGAATTCAATTTATCATTGCGCTAAATGCCTTCAATAGTTTTCAACACGGTTATTTCTCCTCATTTCTCTCTTTCAATTCTTTCAATATGGATCGCAATGCTTCATCAACAGATTTTTCAGTGGGAAAAGCGGCAGCGACATCTGGAGCAAGTCGGACAGTGTTTGTCTCAGTTCTATCTTGCTGTCCGCGCGCGCCTCTCTTCCAAATATAACTGTCAACAGCTCGGACAGACAGGTCCTCACGTTTTGAAGCTGCTTCTAAGAGGAGCAATGATTCAATATCTGAAACCCTTCGGTTTAGAATATCAGATAGGAACCTGATAATGTGAACATCAGGTTTCGTGGTATCCGCACCAAAAAGCATTCGCAGATACTGAAAACCAGCAATCCCAAAACCTTTGATTCTCAGGGTTCGGTAACCATGCGGTTTAGACTCAATCGCCCATTGTGTGAGTTCCTCTTTTTCTTCCTCAAGGGTTTTCGCCCCGTCAATAATTGTACAAAGATATTTTACAACAGAATCAAGGGTCCTTACGCGATCTTCATGATTGTAATTGAGTTCCTGTTTCACGAATGCATGGGGCGTTGGATAGTTAGCCATGAGTTTAGCCAATTCAACCACTCGCTGTGTCTCTGGATGATTGCTCATAAAAGTTTTCAACCGAGGGACCACGAACGTGTCGTATTTTCTGTTAAGCGATAGGACGCAGTCGATAACTTTAACAGCAGGCGGATACGACCATTCAGGGCCAGTCAGGGCACTAACATCAGATGATATCCGTTTTAATTGAGTCGTTACTGCGGCAACATCAGATTCCGCAATGTTGATTTCCTTCATTAAGTATTTTCCTTCTAAAAGTCCAAACTCACGCCCATCATGACCAACCGCGGCGAACTCCATGACAGCGGATGTGAATGCTTCTGACTATTCAGCGGAATGCCGTATCGGTCATAGGTCACCGCATCTAAGATATCGTCGAGGTTTTTCGTATTGAAGATGTTCCGAATATCCACGAAGAGGGTGTAGGTCAACCCAGCAATCCGACTCCGTTTGCTGACAAGCGCGTCAACATTGTAGGTTGACGGATAACGTTTTGAATTGATGTCGGGTTTGATCGGTGCTCTTGGATTGGGTGTATAGGGTAAACCGCTCCCATATCTGCCAACAAAGTTAACAGCAGCATCGAAAGGCAATTGAATATCCAGCGTGCCAGAAAAGATATGTCGCTGATCCCATGCCAACGGATGACTTTCGGTTACATCAGGCTGCTGCCGATAATAAGTTAGATAGCCTAAGTTTCGGCTGGAGCCTTTTCCCTTCGCGACAGAATAGGTATAACTGAGCAATCCAGAGACGCGATTCCCACTCGTGCGCCACTTGCGAATCGTGAGTTCAAACCCTTGAACTCGACCATAGATCCCGTGGGTGACACCGTTGAATTCATCATTAAGGAAATAGCTATAGTCGTTCGTAATGTCCACATGCACGCTGTTGACAAGCTTATCAATATCCTTGGTAAACCCAGTGAGATCAATCGTTAAGTCGTCGGTCAATTGTCGAATGATCCCGACTTCATAAGCAATCGTCTTCTCCGGATTTAGGTCGGGGTTGCCCCTTCTTCGGATCGCGCCTCGCATATCGAAACTGAGATTTTCGTAGAGATCATCACCGCGCGGAATCTGGTAGTAGTGTCCGTAGGTGAAGTGCAATTTCGTGCGGTCAGTCACCGGGTAGGAGATACCGAGACGCGGCGCGATCATGTGTTTCGTAGAAGCCTTAACTGGATCTTTGATGATCGGTAGCCCGACTTTATAGGTCTCTTTGTCGAGTTTGATTGTGCCATCGTCGTTGAGTTCAAGTGGGTCGAGCGGGTCCGCGGGTGAAACGCCATCCGGGTTATACAGGTCGTATCGTAATCCGGCATTGACGATCATGCCTTCATACTCCATTTTGTCTTGGACATACATACTCAGAGATTGCGGTTGGACATCATAAAACTCCATGTAGAGGTTGGAGCTTCCATAGTTTGTCGCGCCAAGGTTATAGAGATCGTACGCCAAGAATTCAACACCTGTCTGAATCAAGTGGTTTGGCGTAACTTGGCTGGCAAAATTCCCCCTTAATATTGAGGTCGTCGCCTCGCGAGTCGTCCAAGAATTGTCATCTCCCGCGATGAAGTAGGTTGTATCGTTGTACGCCTGTTGGGGCGGATTTCTGATTCTGCCTTCTTCTTCGTTCTGCTGAGGTGTTTTTTCGGGGTCCCAAGCGTTTTCATCAAATGTTTTTTCTAACGGATCCCACACTTTATCGGGTTGATGACTCTCAACAGCACGCCGGAATTGACCGAGGGTCAAGGTGTAGAAGGTTCCTGAGTTGATATTATGTGAGAGTTGGAAGGAGAGGCTCCGCGCATCTCTCGTTCCCACCGGAATAGCACTGGGCCAGAATCGAAGGCTTCCACCATAAGATCGGTTCTCTCGCTGATCGAACAGTCCGCTTGCGTAGAGTTTGATGTTAGGTGTTACTTCAAATTTCATTTTACCCTGAAGGGTATACCCTGTTCCGCCGTCACTCGGTAGGTAACTCTCATCACGCCGCAACTGGCTGTCAAAGGAGAAGGTCAAGCGGTTCCCCCATATCGGTCCACTGAGTGCGAATTCCCCAATGTGGCTCGGAGACAAATCATACTTTTTCGTATCGTTGAACAATCCGCTATACCGGTTTAAATCCACAACGTAACCGTCTAACAAAGTAACCTGTTTCTTTTCATAGTCGATAACCGTGCCGTCGGCATCCTTGTAAGGTTGGCGTGCCATGACGACTTCGCCCGTCTCATCATTTACGCTCGGTTCACCTGTTTCGGAATCTATCACGGGTTGAAGTGGGTTGTCTGTCCTATCAGCGTAGACACCCGGGACAATTTCAGTGAAGACAATTTGATCATCGCCCTCGCGTTCTGCCAACTCTGCGACTGTGGTAGGATCACCGCGGTAAGGGGTCTGATAATCGTAGGGTTTACCGAGGAAGATGCCTCTGAAGGGTTCAATTGCAACCGGTCGGAATTCATTGTCCGGATCCAACCAGGGACCGTAGAGCGGATCACCGTAGTGTGTTCCCCATTGTCCGACGCGGTACCTGAATCGCCCCGAAAATTTGTGTGAACCTGCCTTGGTAATGAGGTTAACGATAGCGGATTGTGCATCCCCGTGTTCAGCATTGAAGCCACCCGTGATAACTTCCATCTGCTCAAGAGAATTCGCGCTGATGTTTAAGCCTAAACTTCTACCGATGGGATCACTGATCGGGATACCGTCAATAAGATATTTGATCTCCATCGACCGACCGCCACGAACATGCAGCGAACCCGTTGAATTGAGTACCGAAACCCCCGGTAGCGTTTGGAGAATGCCGTTCACGGTATCGCGTGGCATTGCAGCGATATCCTCTGATTCAATAATCCGAGTCGTTTGTGTGACATCTTTTTTAATCAGCGGTTTAGTAGCCGTTACTGTTATCCCTTCAAGCCTGACGGCTTCAGAGGTTTTCAAGGCGAAGTTGAGGGTCGTCGTGAGTCCAGCAAGGACTTTCGCGCCTTCTACGGTTTCGGAAGTGTAACCGGTCAGTTCAACTTTCACATCATAACCACCCGGTCGGATGTTCGTCATGACATAGTAACCCGCATCGTTTGTTGTTGCAGTGGTACTTGTCCCGACGATCGTTACCGTGACGTTTGCGAGTGGCTCGTTTGTTGCTTCAGCGGTAATCACACCAGAAATCTTTCCGGTGATAGCAGCAGAAGCATAGAAGTTAACTACTGTTGTCAGAAGAACAACAGCAATTAGGAGAAATGTTATTTTACCAAAGTTTGCGGTTTGCCCAAACGGACTGCTAAAAATTTTAAATATGTTATTATTCTTCAATTTCATGACTCCTTATGATACGTTCTGAATGTTGATGCTTTATGTACGTAGTCTCTATTGAGGACGCTACGTCCAATATTATAGGATACCTACAAAACATTCTCAATAAATCTGAGACTTTTTAAACTCCGTTCTGTATGATATTCGATGAAACTGCCGAGTACACGTTTGAGTTCTTGATGATTGCGGGCAGAAGCGCGAATTCGGTTGAATCGTTCCCACTCAGACCTCCGAAGCATCTTTAACAATTCACAACTGCCGGATGCGATTGTAGAGGCGGCACCGTCTCGATTTTTACAATCGCTGCAAAGGACACCGCCGTACCGGACGCTGAACGCAATGCCGAACCTGTTCGCTGCTGCCTCTTGGACATCCGAACCGCAATGTACACACCGCGAGAGTTCGGGTCCGTAGCCTGCACAATCAAGGAATTTAATTTCAAATCCCCTTGCGAGCAATGGAACATCGTCGGCATGCATTAAAAATTGATAGGTGGTTCGGAGTAAATCAAAAATTTCAGGACTCGCGAGCCCTTCTGATGCAATGCTGTCTACGAGTTCGGCAAAATAGCATCCGTAGGTGATACGCGTGAAATCGGAGCGAATTGCATCAAACCCGTTAATCAGACTGAAGTCGGTGACGTTCTGCAGTTCTCGGTTCTCGCGGTGTTGAAAGATGAGTGTCCCGTGGTTGAGGAGTTCTAAACTCCCCCCGAGTTTGCTTTTCGGACTTTTCACACCGTGAGCGACCGCTTTGACCTTTCCGAAGTCAGGCGTGTAGAAGGTAATGATTTTGTGAAATTCTTTAAGGGGAAAGGTGCGGATGACAATCGCTTGAGTCTTTTGGGCTGCCATGGTTTTAGGTATAAAAATTTTATGACTGAAGGGATAGAATCGGGGCGAGAGGATTTGAACCTCCGACCTCCTGCTCCCGAAGCAGGCGCGCTAGCCGGGCTGCGCTACGCCCCGTTCTTGTGTTTAATTATACCTTATTCTAATGGGCTTTGTCAAATTAATACCAATTTTTCGCATTTGTGCAGGACGATGCGTTGCTTAAAACGAATCATCGTTACCATTGATCTCTGGCATCTCAATATAAATCCGCTGGATGCGCCGTTCATCTGCCTCAAATATGGTGAAGCGGATGCCGCGGTAGGTAAATTTGGTCCCTTGTTCAGGCACGCGACCAAGGTGGTCTACGACGAACCCGCCGATTGTATCAATATTTTCTGCCTCGAGTTCAGTCCCGAGTTTTTCGTTCAATTCAATAAGATTCAGCCTTGCATCAACTGAATAGGTATTTGGTGCGATCTCAATGTAGTCATCCTGTTCGTCTATCTCATCTTCATCCTGGATTTCACCGACGATTTCCTCGATGATGTTTTCGAGTGTTATGATGCCAGCGGTACCGCCGTATTCATCTACAACGATCGCGATGTGCTGTTTGTGCTCGCGAAGTTCCCGGAAAAGTTCTGAGATATTTTTACTCTCCGGTGTGAAGAAAGGACTTCGATCGACGATAAGTTCTTCCAGGTTAACTAACTTGCCTTTTGCCCAATAATCCAACATATCCTTAACGTGCAGGATCCCAACAATTTGATCAATGGTTTCTTCATATATCGGAATACGCGTGTGCCGAGAGGTGATTGCTGTCTGTAACACTTCAGTTTCAGGCGTTGCAATCTCAAGACAGATCATATCGGTTCGGGCGACCATGATTTCTCGGGCAACTTTATCCGGTAGATCTAAGATCCGGGAGATCATTTCTCGGTCATCCGGCTCTAAGAGTTCTTGACTGTCGGCGACGTTATCAAGTGTTTCTAAAACTTCTGGCGATACGAGTGTATCTTGCGCGGACGTGACTTTGCCACCGAAGATACGGACGATGAGGTTGGCGAGGAAATTTAAGGGGATTAAAACAATGAATCCACACCAATAGACGGCGCGGAGGACACTGAGTGCTCGGATGGTTGCCACCCCAGTGCTACCTTGTACATAATTTTTGGGAAACAATTCAGTAAAGACGACAAAACAGGCGACTGCGAGGGCTGCGTTTGCGAGAGGGTATTTATTGCCCCAAAACGTCATAAACACCGTGACACCTGCCACGATCAGGATCGTTTTTGCCGTGATAATGGTCAACGAGTAACGGCGCGGGTGGTGCAGCAGTGATGTTAAAACCTCGTAACGTTTGCCGCCTTCTTCAGCGAACTTGAGAATGTCGTCCCGTGTTAATCGGGCAAGCAACGCTTCAGCCGTTGAAAACAGCGCGCTGAGAATTAAGAGTATCCCTAAGCTAACGAGTTTGATGACTAAGTCTAGGTCGTCCAAACGTAAAATTACACCCCCTGTAAACTGGTGCTCTAAAGTTAGCGAACAATCGTGCTACGGTGCCTGCAATAGACTGAAAATGGCTTTCTGCTTCTCAAACATAACTGCGGCTTCCGCTTGTGTTTGATGATCGTATCCAAGCAGATGTAGGGCACCGTGTACAGCGAGTAACGCGACTTCAGTTTCAAGACTGTCGTGAGTTATCTCTTGTTTTCCGGTTTCAAGGCTGCTATGAGTTGCGCTAAATGGGTCGCCTGTCGCTACTTGCCGCGATGCGGTTTCGAGGGATATAACGAGATCGCCGAGTAGGTTCGGGTTTACATCACCGTCTTCGCCATCACGCATCGCAAACGCCAGCACATCCGTCGGTGCATCAATCCCTCGATAGTCGCGGTTAAGATGCTTAATGTCAGCATCATCTGTTAAGAGAACGCTAACTTCACACGCTTCTGCGTTATGTGCTTTTAAAGTTGCGAGCACTGCGTTGTGAACCACTTCTACGTCAAAGGTTGTGTTGCTACTCGTATTCGTAACGCGAATCAAAACGGTTACTCTTCTATGTCAGACGCATCTGATGGGTCTACGCCGTTCCGCCTCTGATTGTGTGGTGACACCTGTTCGTAAGCCTCAACGATACGTTGGACGAGTTCATGCCGCACGACATCAACCTTTGAAAAATAGATGAACTCAATGCCTTTGATGCCTGAAAGTACTTCTTGCGCATCTGCGAGTCCTGAGACTTTGTGTGTCGGCAGATCTGTCTGTGTAATGTCGCCCGTGACGACGGCTTTCGAGTCAAAACCGAGGCGGGTTAGAAACATTTTCATCTGTTCAATAGTGGCGTTTTGTGCTTCATCAAGGACAACGAACGAATTGTTGAGTGTCCTACCTCGCATGAAAGCGATCGGTGCTACCTCAATAACATTACGCTCAATGTATTTGTCAAGTGTTTCCGGTGGCATCATATCGTAGAGTGCATCGTATAAGGGACGCAGATAGGGATGCACCTTGTCTGCGATGTCACCGGGCAAAAAACCGAGTTTTTCACCGGCTTCAACGGCGGGTCGTGTCAAGATGATACGACTTACCTGCCCACTTTTGAGCGCAGAGACAGCCATTGCCATGGCGAGATAAGTCTTCCCTGTGCCCGCTGGTCCGATACCGAAAACGAGGTCGTTATGTTTGATGGCTTCAACGTACCTCCTCTGACCGGCAGTTTTCGGACGAATGACCCCGCGTTTTGAGAATACCGGAATAGACTCGGCTCCGGTTCCACCGAAGGTATCTTGTTCACCGACTCCAGATGCGCGGATCGCATAGTTAACATCGGTTACCTCAATGCGCTCTCCTTTCCGGATACGATGAAGCAGTGATTCGATAACCGTTGTCACCCGGTTAACCTCGGTGACGTTTTCACCAATGACAGCGATATTGTCGCTTTTCAAAACAACGCGCACATCGAAATTGCCTTCAATGACCTTTAAGAAGGCATCGCTTTGTCCGAAGAGGGCTTGCACTTCAGCGTTGCTCTGTATGGGAACACCCTTTGATTCTTGTTTTTGCAGATTCTAATCCTCCAATTTTTTATAGGGGAGACTCGCAAGTTTTCCGTGTATACGCCGTTTAACCTAACACAATTGATAAAAAAAGTCAAATTTTCAGGGGTTACGCAAACTCCAGCACCGTGCCATCACTAATTTTCACACGCACGTTTGCAGGACGCATTATGCAGTTATTTGTATTGTATAATGTCATCAAACAAAAGTCAAGCGGTTTTTATTATCGTCCATAGAATTTGACTTCGCGAATCTCAGCACCTTTGAGCGGAATCCACATTTTCTTCTCTTCATCGTCGTGTCGGACGTTTTCCGGGTCCTCAAGTGCATTTGCTGTTAATCGTAAATAGAGAATTTCCCGTTCGATCTGGAATCTGACTGGCAATGTGCCCTCCACTTTTATGCCGCGTTTATCCGCTACTGCCTCAAACGAAAGTCCCCCATTCGACGGTTTTACTGCAGCATCTAAAATCAGATTACGGATGGTTGATGCCGGATAGACTTCAACATACTTAATATAACTGGGCGTGTCCAGTTTAATCAGCGTTTCGGTTTTGAGAGTGCCTTCCACTTGACGCTGGTACTGTTGAGGCAAATATACATTTTTCCCTTTTCTTGTAACAAATTCTTTTTTAATGGTTCCTTGTGCGGAAAAGGCACCAACTGTTTTTAAGTCGCCATCTACCATCTCAGGGTTTCGATCGCACGTGAGACGCGAAGCCGGAATTTCGACGGTTGGTGCTTCTTGCAGGATAGCGCACCCTGCCATACAGAAAATCAATACCGCTCCTACCGCATAAAAGGACGTTTTCAATCGATGTCCAAAGTTATAGCGCGTCCGTCTCTTTTTCATGATGCTCTCTCCTTAGAAAGAGTGCTTGATGCACCCACAAGTTTGCCCCGGTTGTTCGTAAAGCGCGCCTGCAGTTCATTTAAAGGGACTGTCTACCGAAAAATTTGACCTCGCGAATCGCAGCACCTTTTAGCGGGATCTCAACGACTGAGTTTTCACCTCGGACAGAATTCTGTCTATCCTCAATCCCGTCCGCGCTCATCCGCAGATAAAGGACTTCTCGCTGGATACGAAAGCGAACCGGTTTCATGCCTTCTATGTCCCGATGCTGGTTGTCGGATACGCGCTCAAAGGCGACATCAAAACGGGGTGGATCATCGGTTGTTGTCATCATCGCGAAATTCGGAATGCGCGGTGATGCTGGATAGACTTCCACGTAGGAGACATAAGTCAGGGCATCGAGTTTGATGATCGCTTCTGTTCGGCGATTTCCCTCAAGCTGCGTCATATAACGCCTGTGCGCATTGGAGCGCCTTGGGGTTTCCTGGACAAAGACTTGATACGCTTTTCGGACGAAGCCATTCACTGCGAATTCGCTCTCCGTCTCCAGATTCCCGTCTACGAATTCCGGGTTTGATGCACAGGTGAGGCGCGACGGAGCGATCTCTTCAACAGCCTGGTTCAGTTGGCTTAGCACGGCACACCCTGTAACGCCGATGAGCAGAACGACTAAACTGCTTAGGATTCTCATTGCTTTCTCCTATTGATTGTGGCACACGGTGTGTGCCTATTCTGTACATATTTATGAGTATTACACAGGTATTTCAACATCAAAACGTTCCGCGGCTTCAACGAGGCGGTTCCAAGTCGGTTCCTCAATCGGTATCCCTTCTCGCAGGCGTTTCTCGCGGCTCCGTTCCTCGAATTCTCCGGGAACATAAACTTCGTCAACACCCGGTAACCGAGCAGACGACTTCACCCACTCTACAAGATACGCGATCTCCTGTTCATAATCCGCTAAGTCGATGAAATCCTCTATTTTAATCGCGAACATCACGATGCCACTTGCACCCCGCGTCGGTTGTTCACGGCTACATCCTGCCCAAGAAAGCCCACCAGCGATGGCATCTATCATCACACCGAGTCCGAACCCTTTGTGTCCGAACTGAAAACCACCGAGCGGCATAACGGCTGTGTCTTGCGGACGTTCGCGAAAGGTATTCGGATCCGTGATGGGTTTGCCTTCGGCATCTATCATCCACCCTTCCGGTATCGGTTCACCGCGCGCCGTCTGGACGAGCAATTTCCCGCCTGCAACCACGCTAAGCGTCATATCAAGAAGGAGCGGTTCACCCCCTTGACGTGGCACCGAGATCGCAATCGGGTTTGGTGGTAGCCTGCGAGAGGTCCCCCCGTGCGGATGCATAAACCGTCCGCCACCGTTGAGCAAGACGATCCCAATCATACCTGCACGTGCTGCAATCGGTGGATATTCACCCATCCTTCCGGCGTGTCCACATCGGTGTAAGCCGACTGCACCGATGGTGCAGGTCTGTGCTTTTTCGACTGCCATCTCCATCGCTTTCCGTGCAGCGACCATACCGAGTGCACCGTTAGCATTGATAACGGTAGCGGCACCGCTCTCTCTGACAATCTCCATTTTATCAACGGCAGGACCGCCAGCCATGCCGCCGACATAGTTCGGTGCGTTGATGACCCCGTGTGAATCGTGACCTGCAAGGTTAGAATCGACGACGTGGTCGCTGACGATACGTGCATCTTCTTCTGTACCACCAGCACCGCGATAGATGTTATATACAAACGCTCTCAAAACATCATGAGATATTGTCGGCATAAATGCCCTCCAAAGGAGTGTGAAGGATGGAAGAGAGGGAAGGATGGTGGGACTTCACCCACGCTTCCAATCTTCCTATCTTCCAATTCTTCAAGGAAATGAACCAATCTTGCGTAAGTTCTGATTTGGAATTATAAATTGCTATGCCTGACGAAATCCGCTGTCCGTACGATGAAAATTCTGTCCGTGATCGGGATCACGGAACTGGATATTTCTGCCGAGCAGCTGCTTCAGTACATCGCTTTCGCCTGCCAATTCGTCATCGGTCAACTGCCGAGGCATATCCTCTTGCGGATAGATGACCGATCGGTTATACATACCGAGCAACCCGACGCGCGGTTTATCTGTCTGATTTGCCCGCGACTGATGCCAGATCGCACCGTTTGTGAACATGATAGAGCCTTTCGGCGCAACAGCGACGCTGCTTTCAAGTCCTTCCGCTTCTCCCAATTCGGGACGGCGGAGCGTTTTGTGTGAACCTGCGATACATGCTGTTGCCCCGTTTTCTTCCGTGAAATCGTCTAACATCCAGACTGTTTGACCGGTTATTGAACCGGACGGGAAAGGCGATTGCATCGCCCAATACGGGTAGTCGATATGCCAACCACCGTCGGGGGCACCGGGTCCGACGATGTTCGCCGTAAAGGTGGAGGCGATAACATCTTCACCGAGCATCCGTTTCCATACGGCTACCACAGTCGGATGCTGAATGAAATAGCGGAAGATCGGGGATTTCCCGACGATTGCCCAGACACGTCGGATTTTACCGTCGCCGTAACTGTGGTCAAACCCGTTTTCGATGTCTTCTTCGATTAATTTCCAGAGCACCTCGCGCGCTTCGTCTGCCTCTTCGTCGGTAATCACATTCTCAATGATGTGGAAGCCGACTTCGCGAAGGTCGTGTTCAACAAGGTCGAGTCCTTCTGAATCCAATGCCGATTGAATCTGTAGCATATTCCACCTCTGCTTACCCTACCGGATACGCGGTAGATTGCGAACTGCCTCTATAACCTGATCCTCCAAATCGTCCGCGTCACTATCTGGAATCAGATTGTGTTTGTCCATCCACGCGATGTTTTCTGCGACACTCTCTGTAACCGGAACTTGTGGACTGAATTCAGGTAACGCTGCTGCGAGTTTCTCGTGGCTAAAGATTTGTGTATGTCCAAAATTGCCACGCAATCCACTGAACCGATCTGGTGACATCGCGATAAGCCTCTCTTGCGATACATGCACGATTTCTATGTCAACGCCGAGTGCATCTGCAGCGGCACGATGCCACTCGTCCCACGTTCGCGCCTGTGGGTGGACGATGTTGTATATCTCACCGAAGCAGTTGGATCTACCGAGTATATCTGTAAACGCAAAACCTGCGTCGCGAGATGACAGGAATTGAAAATAATTTAATCCGTCGCCTGCGGAGAGGATCGGTTTACCCTTCCGTAGACGGTCAATCCAACCACCATCGCCACCGACTTGACGGAGGAGATTCATCCCCGGTCCGTGCGTATACGACGGTTTGAAGATAGTTACAGGGAACCCGTCGCGTGCGTGTGCTTCTAATAAGAGGTTATCTGCTGCAACTTTGCCGCGTCCGTAGCCTGATTCCCCTTGCAAGGGTGCTGTCTCTGGAAGGTTAATTCCACTGAACGGCGGTCCATAAGTCATCACCGTAGAGCAGTGGACGAAATGTCCGACGCGTCCTTGACATGCACGAAGTGCGGAAGCGGCATCTTCGGCGTTGAAGCTAATCATATCAATAACGGCATCCCACGCTTCCGCACCCACTTTCGCCTCAAAATCGTCGCGTTGCTGTCGGTCACCGTGGATGATGCGGACATCTGAAGGCGGTGGGTCTCTGTGTTGCCCGCGGTTGAATAGGACGACTTCATGGTTTCGGTTCTGCAACGCGGCAACAATCCCACGACTAATGTTACCCGTCCCACCGATAACTAAGACTTTCATTTGTTAGATTCCTCCTCTATCAAGGCGATTTCTGCATCCGTTAATTCATAAAGTTTGTATATCAATTGGTCTATTTCACGTTCAATATCAGGAATTTTGGGACTATCAGGAGTGTCAAGTATCTGCTGGACTAAACCCAAAAGTTCTGCTTTTTGTTCCTCCGTTCGTAGGGCTATTGGAGCCTTCACCATGTTTTGCTTTGTGAAAGCTAGTGCTTTGATTTTCGGATCCGGAGATCTAAACTTCTTGTGAGCATACCAATTGAAGAGTTTGCTATTTAAGACCGCAAGTAGGGAGAGATCTGTTGTTGGGATAAGGAATGATGTACTTAGGGGGAGTCCTTTCAGATCATCATAAGTCGCCTGCATAGAAGGTGAAAGAGTTTTATACATAATTTTGGGATTTTCAGTCATAGAAAATAGATTTCTCGGTGCCAATTCCCAATAAAATTCTCCTTGATGGACAGGGCTACGATTCTCTAATCTGATTTTATAGCGTTTTAGATGAGTACTAACAGCAGAATAGTTTGCTGCAAAAATGTGCTCTGCTTCTAATTCGTTTTTTGCCTCTGACCAGGGCCACTGTATGATTTTACTGCTTGGAATACAAATCAAATATGCCGAATCACATCTCCATTTTTGGTTAGGTTCGGGTAACCGTTTTATAAGTCTAATACTCTCAGAATCTTCATCAAGTATCTGTTTATAGGTGTATTCGTTTATGACGAAAGCGCGAGTGTATCCTGGTGTAATACCTATAAGGATTTCTTCATGTGTGGACAAAGGTGTTCCGTTGCCTTCTAATTTGGTTAATAAACTAGCTGATGAGGTTGACTCAATTACGTCGAATTCATTGATTTCAATTTTGTCTTTAGTGTTATTTCCAGACTCAATTGAGAATTCCTCACAAAAAAAGTTGACAGGCAATTCGTGTTCAGAGCTTGTATGAATATGCGTATTCTCTTGTGTCCAAACACGAATATTTAAGACAGCCGTTTGCCAATCTTGGGACTCCGAACCCTCAAAGTTAGAGAAAGCAAAAGGCCGGAAGTATTCATTCATACAGATAAAACGCAAGTCCATAGGATTGCGACCTAGTCTATCCAAGCCTTCAGCGACCACGCGCAATGCTTCAGTATAGCCCGATTCACTGTTGAATCGGATTAGAATAATTCCTGAAGATTTTCCAGATGACACACTGAGTTCTTGGCAATCTAAAACTTGGTTGGCAACCACTCCACTGAGCCCCAGTGCGTGCTTTCCAAATTTTGTGGTAATATCCTCAAGGGGTAAACCTTCTGGAATCGATAAGTTCAGTTTTTCTTCCAAAAAGTGCAACAACGTATCTTCGTCGCCGATGCGTTGAATATCTTCTCGTGTTATTAACATTCGAGTTTCCTCTAATTGTTGCTGGTAGACTTATATTTCCACCGTGTAAGGGAGATACCCCCGAAACCGCTGATAATGGCGATATAGAACCCAAGATCATACCACCATCCCGTGTTTTGGGGTTCATAGACCCGGATTTCTGGGTTAAAAATCCCCCAAATCAGTGAAATGGGCGCGATCCACCCGTGCCAGATACCCCAGAAGAATCCAGCGGGTTTCTCAACGGTATGCTTCCCATCGCCGGGGACGCACCCCGCAAAGGTGATGAGTGTTATCAGTAAAAGTAGGCAAGTCAGTTTTCGGATGTTCATTTTCCTACCCCATATCAACAATTGCACGCGACAATGCCCAATCTAACCGCCGACGGTAGTGCCCATCGCGGCGCATGCCTTTGAACGCCGTTAGAAAGACATCGTGGGTTTTCTCGCGGATTGTTGCTAAACGAGCATTGAGCATCTCTATATCTACATTCCACGGCACGCCGATCTTTGTAATGGAACGGCAATGGACACGGATAGGATAGTCTTTCAGCTCCGCTGGTGGACAAAAACGGATTGAGGCGGATACTGTATTATCTATAGCGATGAGTCCGAGATTTCCGTCTGGATCGTTAAATACAATACTACGATTGGAGGACGGTTGCGGAAGGTGCCTCCGTAGTTCATTAATCCCACCGAGAAGTTGGTTGTTGCGCCAAACCTTAACGTCTGATGTTACATGCGGTGCAAATAGCGCGAGACCGACAGGGTGTTCGGTGTCCTCAAACATATAGGAGGTGTCTCTTTTTTTATTTTGTTCTGTCGTTTTACCTTGCGTTTGGGGGACTAAAGAGATGAAATCTTGGAGCCGTTGCAGGAACAGACTCCTTCGAATGAATGCCTCTGGGATAATCGCTGCGACCCACCCACAATGTGCCAGACATTTCTCGATTGCGTATTTGTAGAGATCGTCGTGACGGGTTGCTTTTGGAAAAGGTAAGCCGCGACGCGTCGCGGAGTTTCGTGCCAACCATGGTGGATTGGTGATACAAACATTGAATCCCTTCGGAAAGTCCGCGAGGGTGTCGCGTTGCACAACGCCTTCCGCGCCCGGCTCGATGTCGAAAAGTGCCCACGCTCGACATTGCAAACTCGCAGCTTCAATCAACTGTGGAATGTCCTTAGCACCCGCAAACGGTTCTAAAGCTGCCTGTTGTTCTAAATTAGACGCTTTTGCCCATGTCTGGAACGGTTCCAGCTGGAACGGATTCCCGCGCGTGTAGTAGCGTCCGCTCGCTCGTTTTTCGTCCATTTTTTGCTGTTTTCTGATAGATAAGTCTCTTTGGGTATGTCTGTTTTTCTTGTGTCCAAGGGAAATGTTAACACACTATTGATTAATATACGTTCATTCACCCGAAAAGTCAAGTGGATTTTTCGTTGATTCGGAACAAACAAATTGACAACCGTACTCAAATTTGGTATTATACCTACAATATCAACTTCTGACCTACTATGAAGATTAATTTTTTAATTCGGTAACGTCAGAACGTGCGATAATGCACTTCGCATTTGGGCGAGTACGCCGCAAAATCGCACTACTACGAACCTGCCCGTTTGTAGTAGGGCAATTCATTGCCCGTTTATTACCGAAATATTTATTTAAACCTCATCTGAAAAGAAAGAGGACGTTTCGATGCCAATTACGGATGCAATGCCGGAACTCAAACGGACACTGCAGTTTTTTCCGGTTGAAAACGAGAATCCATTGACGTTAACACGTGCCCAAATCGAACACTTCAATGAAAACGGGTTTATCTCACCCTTAGACGTCTTTTCTGAAGCGGAGATCGCGGAACACCGTGCTTATTTCGATCAACTCATGGAAAAGGCAGTCGCAGCAGGGATGAATAGTTACTCCATTAACGGATGGCATACCACTTGTCCCGGTCTCCACGATCTTGTTACGGAAGAAAGAATCTTGGATTATGTACAGGATTTGCTGGGTGAGACGCTCATCTGTTGGGGGACACACTACTTCTGCAAGCTGCCAGGTGATGTGAAGCAGGTGAGTTGGCATCAAGATGCCTCTTACTGGCCCCTATCCCCAAGCAAGACTGTCACCGTCTGGCTCGCGATTGACGATGCTGAGGTCGAAAACGGTGCCATGACAGTTATTCCGAAATCGCATTTGCACGGGCAGATCGCATTTGAACGCAGCACCGCTGAGGAAAAGAATGTGCTCGGTCAGACGGTGCATGGCGCGACAGAATACGGAGACGCGCCTTTTCCGTTTGAGATGAAAGCCGGACAGATGTCGTTGCATTCAGATCTGTTATTACACGGTTCCGAACCGAACACCTCAGATCGGCGGCGTTGTGGGTTGACGATGCGGTTCGTGCCGCCTGAAGTCCATGCCGGAAACGATTGGAACCAACGCGCAATTGTCGCCAGAGGCAAAGATCCAAATGGACACTGGGTGCACAACCCGCGTCCAACAGAAGATAAAATCCCAGAGCGTCGTTGAAGTCTTATCACCATCTGCTGGCCAGGTTTGCAACCTCGCTGCTAAGAAAGTTGAATCCTATCTATGTTCCCACGACGACTTATTTATGCTGCTATCGCGATCAGTAGTGCTGCTGCTTTTGTGTTATTCGGTTATGAATTTATCCGTTCCGTGTCCTCTTCACTGTTCATTGATGCCTATGGTGCAGAAAATCTTTCGCGTGGCATGGTCGCGATCCCACCGAGTATGATCGTGATGCTGTACTGCTACGGTCGTCTCCTATCGCGGCAGGGTGCGACGCGGGCTTTGGCAATAACCTCACTCTTTTCCGCTATTTTGATCCTCGCTTGTTACGCCGCGCTTGTCCGCGGTATGCATTTTGCTGCGGCGATTATCTATGTGTTCCGTGAAGCCTACATCGTGATCGTTATCGAGCAGTTTTGGTCGTTTGTCAATAGTGTGCTGACAACCGAACAAGCAAAGCGAATTAACGGACCTTTCTGTGCCGTTGCGTCCATGGGTTCATTTGTCGGTGGTAAACTTGTAAGCAGATGGGCAGAGGTGTTAGGGTCTGAGACTTTACTCCTTTTCACAGCGGCATCCCTCGTTCCCACAGCGGTGTTCGGTGTGATCGCTTATAGGTTCGGTGGTGAGCCGAAACCGAGTGAAGAAGAGGCGGGTGGGAAGCTTGGGCACCTCGGTTTAGGGACGCTCTTCCGTTCCAGATATCTACTTTTTATCGGCGTATTGATCTTAAGCACGCAAGTCGTCTCCACTGTCCTTGATCTCCGTTTCAATGGATTGGTGGAAACAGAGATACCTGATAAAGATATGCGAACGGCGTTTTTCGGTGATGTCTATGGAAACCTCGGACTGATCGCTGGTATTTTGCAGTTGGTGGTTGTGCCGTTGGCACTCAGATTTGTCGCGCTTCGAGTTATTCATCTCGGCGTTCCGATGGTCCACCTCATCAGTAGCCTTGTGTTGACGATTTCTCCATCGCTTCGGAGCGGGACAGCGGCATACATGATTTTTAAAGCCTTAGATTATTCGATTTTTCGGGCAGCGAAAGAGTTATTTTATATGCCGCTCTCTTACGATTCTCGCTACCGCGCGAAACAGATCAATGATTCGTTTGGATACCGGTTTGCGAAGGGTGGTAGTGCCGGAGTGATTGAGTTAGTGAGGTTGGGTATAAAGACAATTCCGGGTATTGCGTTCTCTATTACGGCGATGGTAGCAGCGATGGTGTGGACACCGATCGCTTTCAATTTGACGCGAGCGTATCAGAAGTTAATAAGCACAGAAGAGGCGTAAATTTTTGCTGCTGGCGCGCTCACGAACACGCCAGCGGTTCACGGGTGCAATTAAATCTCATAATGCACAAGTTTCCGTGCTGCATCAGTGATCTGATCTGCGCTTGGAATCACAAAGTTTTCCATCACGGGCGCGAAAGGAACAGGCACCGGCATGGCTGCGACTCGCTCAATCGGTGCATCAAGATAATCAAATGCCTCGCGGACGACAAGCGCGGCGATCTCCGCCCCGAAACCCGCCCTGCCGACTGCCTCGTGCGCAATAAGCAACCGATTCGTTTTCCGGACAGAGTCGAGGATACTGTCCTTGTCAAGCGGCATCAGCGTTCTCGGATCAACGACTTCAGCAGAGATACCTTCTTCAGCAAGTGTATCTGCGGCAATAAGCGCGTTCAGGACCATCCGTGATGTTGCGAGAATTGTGATGTCCTCACCTTCACGTTTGACATCCGCTACACCCAACGGAATCGTATATTCTTCTTCAGGAATCTCCCCTTCCTCTGTATAGAGGAGTTTATGCTCAATAAACATGATCGGGTTGTCGTCTCGGATGGCGGTTTTCAGTAACCCTTTTGCGTCGTAGGGTGTGGAAGGCATCACGACGAGCAGCCCTGGAATATGTACAAACCATGCTTCAAGACTCTGAGCATGCTGCGCTGCGGAGGAACGACCCGCACCGCCCTGCGTCCGAATCACGAGCGGCACATCGAGCTGCCCACCGACCATATAACGGATTTTTGCGACCTGGTTCACAATCTGGTCCATACCGACTGCAGTAAAATCGATATACATCAGTTCGGCGACAGGACGCATTCCTGTAACCGCTGCACCGAGCGCGGTTCCAATGATGGCGGCTTCCGAGATCGGCGTGTTTCGGATGCGATCCTTCCCGAAGTCCTTGAACAACCCATCAGTTACTTTATAGGCACCGCCATATTCAGCGATGTCCTCACCCATCAGAAAGACCGCGTCGTCGCGTTCCATCTCCTCTGCTAACGCTTCTTTGAGCGCGTCGCGATACGTAATTGTCTTCATTTTTTTATTATACCTTGCGGTTCGATAAGATGCGTTGAATGACCAACGTCCCTCTCCGTAAATCCGCCCTCCATTTCATTACGGGCTAAGGTTTTGATTCAATGTTTGAAAGATAAAAGAACGGTCAAAATTCCCCAGCCCAGTTGAAGTGTAACCAGAAATCTGCGCGTAATGGAATGGAGCGCAGTCCAGGAGACCATAAATTAAAAGCCTCTAAATTGCTTTTTCTGCCTTCAGCCATTCGAGTGTCTGTGCAAACGCTGCCACTGTTTTCGTGATGTCTTCGTCTGTATGTGCCGCTGTTGTCATTCCACCGTTATTGGCAAGATCGATACCATTTAGCAACAGACCGCACCGGAGACGTTCCTGCATATCCGGATCACTATTGCCTTTCAATTTCCGGTAATCCCATGTGTATGGATCGAAATCGGAGGCACGGACATCTTTTTCGCCGTGTCCTATGAGCAGTCTAATCCCCGAAAATTCGCCGTAAACCACCCAGTCGAGTTTGTAATCGTCAATAATGCTGTTCAATTCTGTGCGAAGCCGGTCTGCAGTCCGATGTGCCTGTTTGTGCGGTTCGCCTGTTTTGATGATATTGAGCATCGCGATCCCCGCAGCAGCAGAGAGTGGATTCGCGTTAAAAGTGCCGGGGTGCGGCATTTTCAAGCCGTCAGGCTCCGACTTCATTGAGATGAGTTCGAGAACCTCGGTTTTGCCGACGAGTGCGCCGCCGGGAAGTCCACCCGCCAAAATCTTCGCGAGCGTTGTCATATCTGGTATGACGTTGTAATGCGCTTGCGCGCCACCCGGTGCGACTCGGAACCCTGTGATAACCTCGTCGAAAATCAGCAGAACCCCGTAGGCTTCCGTCAGTTCACGGAGCTGCTTTAAAAACGTTCCATTCGTGGGAACGATGCCGAAAGATGCCCCTGTCGGTTCAAGGATGACACAAGCGATGTCTTTATCCGTTTTCAATAACGTTTCAACGGCATCAATGTCGTTCGGTGGAGATAATAGCGTTGTCCCTTTCACCTCTTGTGGAATACCGGGAACACCCATATCAAAAGGCGGATATGCCCCTAAGATGAGACTGTCGTGCCAACCGTGGAAATGTCCGGTGAATTTCAACACCTTATTCTTGCCTGTATAGGTGCGAGCCAGCCGGATCGCCATCAGCGTCGCCTCTGTACCGGAACTGACGAACCGGACACGTTCTGCTGACGGTATCAGCTGCGTCACGAGCGAACCCCACTCCAATTCCAATGGATGACACGCACCGTAGTGCGTGCCTCGGTGCATCTGCGTCGTTACCGCTTCCACGACTTCCGGTGGGTTATGTCCGAGGAGCAGTGCGCCGTGTCCCGCCCAATAGTCGATGAATTCCCTGTCATCCAGTCCCCATTTTTTCGATCCATCGGCATGCGTAATATAGACCGGAAAGGGGGTCATATAGCGTCCGTCGTGCGTCACACCATCTGGAAACAGGTGATTTGCAGCCTCTGACATTTCTCTATCTTTCGCAAAGGTTTTTTGATAACGCTCTAAAATGGTGTGCATCTTTTTATCCTCGTTTTTTTAGGTATTTATGGATAAGTATAGCATATTTTGGTTTTATATGCGAAATGAATTTTTCGACAGAAGCATTCGGTTTCTTTTATTTTACTTTTCCCCATGCTTCCTGCCCCGCACCATCTACACCGGCAGCACCGACGGTTACGTCAGGCAATGCTGAGTGTACAGTTACCGACAATGACAGCGACTCCAACTCCTACACATACCGGGTGCGGAAGGGTTCAGGCAATTGGGAGCCAATGGATACTGACGGTGCAAACCGTAAAAAAGTATTCACCACCGGTATCACAAACGGTCAAACCTACTCGTTCTCTGTCCAACGCAAAAACCCCTCTGACCCTGACACCTGTTATTCAGATGCCAGTTCTTCGGCAAATTGTACTCCTGCGCAGACCTGCACTTACTCTGCAGCCTCTTGGAGTGGGCGGACACCTGCAGCACCTTCGCCATTTAATTGTGGCTCCACCCATAGTCAGACTCGTACCTGTATTAAGGGGCAGGATACCGATTGCTTAGAGATTAATTGCGCCGGCTCTTCCAGCCAAACGATCTCCGGTACCAGTTGTCCCAGCGGGCAGGGATGTCAAAACGGATCATGTGTTGCGGCGTGTCAGAATGTTTCGTGTTCGAATGATGCTACTTATGTTTCTTGTAATGGAACGGGTGTTACCTCATGCGGATCATCTGAGGTGACGGATCAGTGGGGCACTACTGTTAAGTGGTCATGTTGTAATCCTTATTCTCACGTCTCTTATACTACCTACGTTGGTTATACAGAATCGTGTTCTGGTTTCAGGGACCCAAGGAGAGTGACGGAGACCAGATACCAAGAAACCCGGACTGTGTGTAGTGAACCTATCAGTAGGGCTGCCTGTGGTGATTCGGGTTGCTCCAGTGGGATTAGCTATGGTTGCAATGCTGACGGGTCATGGCGGTGTGTTGACTCAATGAATGGCAGTTCGTATAATTGGAATAATCCTGTTTCGTGTTCAAGAAACAGTAACACCGGAACCTACTGCTGTGGAAAGACGGTGAAGACTTGCGATGGTAAAGATGTAGTAACTACTTACTACACGACTGATAGAAATACTAATTGTGGTGAGACACGATTTACATGCGGAGGTGGGTATACGTGTGGAGTAGTTGGTAAACCTCCAAACCTTGGAGCAAGGTGTGTTAGGGAAGGTGGTGGAGGGCAATAATTCAGTGAGTGTTATCCGCAAATTGAAAAACCTATGCAGTTGCATAGGTTTTTTGTTTTGCTAGTCCCACGGGTTGTCAAAACCGAAGATATTGCCGTTTCGGCATGATTCTCGGTATAGGTCTAGGAGATCATATCTTTGCAGGATTTTGTTGACATTGAGATTTGCATGTTCAAGTTGGATGCGGTACCACTCAAGAATAAACCAGTACCGTGATACACCGGCTTGAAACAGCAGGTGCGGGTTTTCCTCAAAGTAGATGTCTCTCAACAGTTCGGGAATGACTCCGCCGACATAGAGACCTCGTCTTTTGTGTGCCGTGTCAAACAGGTAGGTATCATACGGTGTCCAGTCTCCGGTGCTGCGTGCCTCATCGGCAAGAGTCATCAGTTTAATGTTGACTTCTTTCATTACTTCCGCTGCTTCTGCGAAGTATGGCAGATCAACTGAGGCGGCAAACAGCTCGTACACCTCTTCCCGATACTCGTACGGTAGTACCGATATCACATCAGCCTGTTTATCGGTTGTGAAATATCGTGGAGGCGCAAATGTGTCCCAATTTTCATTGACTTCTTCGTATCGCAGTATGATGTTTGAGAGTGTTCGCTCGTTCTGTGAGAGTGTCACTGTTTCCGGAACAAGTTCCTGTGGGAGTGTGTAACCCGGAGGCAGCGGGATTGTCTGTTCCGGTTCCGGCTCTGTCACCATAAACGGGGTGGTGTGTACTGAAGCTTCGGCGACTTTGTTACCTGCAATATCAACAGTTGCACTGCCCACACGCAGGGCGAAGGTGCCGACAATGTCTGCAGGTATAGTGTACTTGCAGAGGTAGTCGGTGTCGTCCTGAAGCGGTTTCGCCTCACCACTTTGGAGGTCGGCCTCGTGCGGAAGCATCTTATACCGCCTGGTCTTGCCGTCTATTACGATGTATAGAACGGGACGGACGGTTTCGTCACCAGCAACAATATGCATCATCGGTTCAGAGAACCTGACCACAGTGTAGACTGTATCTCCCGACTGTACCTCACTGTCTGTCGTCAATACTTCAGTGAGCTGTTGATCGGCATACCACGCGACCTCAACCACCGTGGGTGGTGTGGTATCTGCGGGTTTTTCCGGCTCAGGCTCTTCCTCTGCCACTTCCGGCTCCGTCTCAGTAGCCGGTTTCTCTTCCGGCTTTTTCATGTCACCAACCATTGCCGGCGGTTTTGCCGACTTGTCGTCCATCACCTCATCCACCACCGGTTTCATCATCTGTTGCGTTTCAGGGCATCCGACGACACCCACAATGAACGCCACTAAAACGATACCTAAGAGTCGCCATTTTTTCATAGTAGATTGCTTCAATCTTTCCTCCTTCAACGCCAGTTTAAAAGAGAGGGTTTAACCAAATAATGATACAATGTGAGTTTGAGAATAAATCGTAGTCAACAGTTAACCGGTGGAGCGAATGTTTGATATCCGCTTTGCACCGCGCCTCGCGACGCAATTGACACGCTTATTCAGTTATAATAGGTCAAATCTTGTTTTTATTCAAACAATCAATAAAAAATCACATATCTAACCATGAATTATAGAATACTTTCAGCGAAAAAGCAAATTATACAGGACTATTTAGTTTTCGGTTTTTTCGTCCAATTTTGGACCCCCCAGGCCCAGCAGGTGCGGTTTGCAACCGAACCGAATACTACCCCTTAATCCAGGCCCGGTAGGTTCGGTTTTTGCGGCGTACTCGCCCAGATGCGAAGGGCATCGCGGCGTACACGCCCAAATTTGGTTTCCTATACGCGGCAAAATTTTGCTTCGCAGTGAGAAAGCTTTACATTTGCGACCTGCATTCCCAACCGAACCAGATATGACGCGGAACCCTTAAAGACTCCAAAAACTTCTTTAGTCCCGTAGGGTTTATTTGCTTGGGGTGTTTTTGCTTGGGTATTTCTGCGTATTTTTTCAGTATCTCTGTAGAACCCTGTTTGCCCGAGACCTTTGATGGGGTGCCGAATCTCAATTGATTGCCTAAAGAATCTCTGTAGAACCCTGTTTGCCCGAGACCCTTTATCTAATTTATCTAAAACTAAGTTGCCACCTGTAGCACAAACTTCCCAGTTTGTGCCTGTGAATTCGCAAACTAAAAGTTTACGCTACAAAACGCTTGGCGAATCGATATTTTTCAGTGAAACACGAGGGCTGCGGGTTTAAAATCTTATTAGCAGCAACTTGGGTTAAAACTAAATCGTCTTGCCCAATGAAGAAATTTCTGTTGACGCCTCCACATAAATAGTGTATACTTTAGCAATACTAATTATTGGAGATAAGAGGAACTTTATTCGTTACAGGTATGGAGAAATTTGATGTCTACTGATAGCCCGAAGGAAATTCTAAAAATGGCAGGAAAACAGAGTTTATACGAAAAACAACTCCAACGAATTATTGATAGCATGGGCACAGATCTGTTAGAAAAAATGACCCCAGAAGAACGCGTGCGTGGGTTGACCGTTTCTGAACGCGTGCGTGGGTTGACCGTTTCTGAACGGTTAGCAGGACTTAACATAGAAGATTTACACGCATTGGATCCAGAAGAAAAAGCAGCACTCCTACAGGTGTTGAATCAGTCAGACAAAACACAAAACTAAATAAGACTTATGTAAGGTAAACGTGGAGGAGCGTTCATGAAACAGATAGATGACGGAATCACCGCTGTTTCGGGTGTCCGAGCAGCAGGTGTTCAGGCAGGTATTAAAGCCGCAGATGCGAAAGATGTAGCCCTTATTGTTACGGACACCCCCGCGACCGCCGCCGGAGTCTTCACAAAGAACAGCGTCACCGCTGCACCGGTTTTGGTATGCCGTGAGCATCTCAGCGATGGACGCGCACAAGCCGTTATTGTCAATAGCGGGAACGCCAACGCTTGCACGGGTGAGGTCGGCATGGCGAACGCACAGCGGATGGCTGCCGCAACCGCTGAGCAACTCGGTATAGACGCGAACCTCGTCCTTGTTTCTTCAACTGGTGTCATTGGGCAGCAGTTGCCGATGGATAAAATCGAAAGCGGGATTCAAGCCACCGTAAGCGCACTGAGCACTGAAGGCGGTAGCGATGCCGCAGAAGCGATTATGACGACCGATACACACCCGAAATCTATCGCTGTAGAAGTGGAAATTGATGGCGTCCCCGTGAGGATCGGTGGGATTGCAAAAGGCTCCGGTATGATCGCACCGAATATGGCGACGATGCTCTCCTATCTGACAACGGATGCTAAAATTAATGCTGAAACGCTTCAGACGGCTTTAAATCGTGTGGTAGACAATACCTATAATCTTCTAACTGTGGATACCGATCGCAGCACGAATGATACGGTACTGATTTTGGCGACTGGACACGCCGACAATACCGAGATTGTCGCAGCAGCTGGGGAAAATTACGAAGCATTTTGTGAAGGACTTCTGTCCGTTTGTACAGAATTGGTGAAGATGCTTGCCCGCGACGGTGAAGGTGCGACGAAACTTGTTGAGGTGGTCGTCAAACATGCAAAAAATCGAGACGATGCAGAGAAAGCGGCACGTGCGGTTGCAGAGTCACCGCTCGTTAAAACCGCTGTTTTCGCCAACGATGCGAATTGGGGGCGGATCATGATGGCGATCGGAAAATCGGGTGCAGCATTCGATCCGTATCAGGTGGATGTCTATCTTGCGGATTACCAACTCGTCAAGGACGGGATGGATGCGGGCTACGATGAGGACAAAGCGACCGCGCTGTTCGCGCAGGATCCGGTGCGTATTACAATTGATCTCGCCGCGGGGGACGCAGAGATTACGATGTGGACCTGTGATTATTCTTACGACTACATCCGAATCAATGCAGATTACCGAACATAAAGTTTAAGAAAGAGTAACCAAAAATGAGACACACAACTGAAATCAAACTCGCAAATCTTAGCGATCTATTTTTGGTGCAAGTGGGTGCTATGGACCCGGCAGATGTAAGGAGACTCACGGTTGATGATGCCCTTGTGGATACGGGTGCAACGGGCCTTTGTCTACCCACGTCGCTTATTGAACGCCTCGGTCTTACGCTCATCGAAAGGAGAACTGCGCGAACCGCCGCTGGTATTGTGGAACGCACCGTCTATTCCGAAGTCGAATATACTATGTTGGAGCACTCCTATTCTATCCGGGTAACAAACCTTCCGGAAGGATCCCCCGTTCTCGTCGGACACATGCTTTTGGAACAACTCGACCTTTGCGTTGATATGAAAAGGGGACTCATCTATAATCCAGCCCACGGTGATGATTGGATAGAAGAACAACTCTGAAGTTGTCAAATTTTTGCTATTTTGAAAAATTAACTTGACATTTAAATACAAATGTATTAAACTATATATGCTTTTGGAAAGTGCAGTCTCTTCTGTGCGAATTTTCAAAATTATGCGGGAGTAGCTCAGTGGTAGAGCTCCACCTTGCCAAGGTGGAGGTCGCGAGTTCAAATCTCGTCTCCCGCTCCATCTTTTGGTGGCGTAGCCAAGTGGTAAGGCCAGGGCCTGCAAAGCTCTTATTCGTCGGTTCGATTCCGACCGCCACCTCCATTTTTTCCTCCAAAAGGGCGGTTAGCTCAGGTGGCTAGAGCGTTTGCTTGACATGCAAGAGGTCACAGGTTCAAGTCCTGTACCGCCCATCCTTCCAATATTTTGTCCCAATTTTTCTCAACGCCTAAAACTGCACTGCTTTGTGCATTTTTTGAACCGATTGCCCTTTTTCGTGCAATTCCAGCACCGAAATGTCAAATTTATTAACACATTTAGCGGATTTGGTTTTGGCATAAAAATTGCAATATCTTTACACAATTAACAGTCAAGTTCATAACTTTTGCTACCGTCATTCAGAGGAGGAAAACAGTGCAAACAATTTTTGCTAAATCAACGATTGCTATTGTTATAGTCCTGCTAATCGCCGTTATTAATATGGGTTGCAGTTTGCGTGTTCTTGAACAGCGTCAAAAACCCGTTACATCTGCGAAACCACAAGAAAGCGTTTTCATTATAGTAGACACCGCGAATTTGAAAAACCCGACACTCGCGGGTTCCATTCAACTACCCTTTCGCGCCAACCTAAACAACAATGTCGTCTTTTCAGGGCAGTACGCTTATATTACAACAGTACAACATCTGCACGTCGTTAATCTGTCGGATTGGCAGCATCCGTTGCTGGTTGCATCCATGCCGTTTCCTGACGAGGTCAGCAGTAGCACATTGTCTGGGCACCGTCTCTTTGTTGCAGGCCCACGAGAGATTTATATCGTAGATATTTCAAATCCGCATCAACCGATGCTTCAGTCTACAACCCGTACCGCTACCACTCTCGGTCGGATAGTGGCTTTTGATGTCCACGACACTTACCTGTATGTTCTGGATTCTGGGGATTATCTGCATATTTTTAACGCTACTACGGGAGAGCCGCAATTCGTTGAAGCGATTGCAGTATCGGGTTCCCGATTGTTAGGAATTAGGGCTAAAGCGGCATCCGTACAACCGATTCTTCCGAAAAGCACCTATTTTTCCAATCAGATTTGGAGACAAATCTTGGACCGTCAAAACATCTTAGAACTCAGTGGTAGATATGAGAGACTTCGGGTTTCGGAGGATTACCTACTATTCGCCGATCCTATATATCCGACACGCGTTATTACGATTGCGAGAGGAGATGATTGGGGCTGGTTCGGCGGTCAATTTGAGCACTACGATATGGAGGTTAACTATTTAGATTATCGCCGCGTAATGGAAAACGAACGACTCAATCCCCAAGCATCTGCCGATGCTTATATGAGTTCAACAGGGATTCTCGTTAACAGTCTTGATGGGTGGAGACAGAAAATAGATACTGAGGTGAACACGCTTGGACCTATTACAGATTTTCAAATATCGGGCGATTTCCTTTACGTATCAAACGCAAAGGGTTTCTTTTCTATTATTTACCTCGTTAAAAACAACCGCCCCCTTCAAAGAGATAGCGACCGGTTTCTATCTGCTACCCCCCTTGGAACGCTTCACCCGATTAGTATAGCCGTTGGCGAAAATTACGCCGGTGTGTTATGCGACTTGGGTGATTTGGAATGACAAAGTCCCTTACCGGTAGATTCCATTCTGAATCTTAATAGCCTGTGTTCACTAACCAATACGCTAACAGCACTTATCGGTTTCCAACCCCTAAGTCCTTTTATCGGACGGATTTAGGGGTTTTCGTATTCGACGACACCTTCCTGAAAAATACCTTCAAAAAATGAATCGGTTTTAACTTCATGGGTTTTTTAATTGGTATTTTCCACTTGAATCGTGTAAAATTATTCGTAAACAACTGATGAAAAAAGACGTTAAGTCTATTAAGACCAATTTTGAAATCTATAGGAATGGACACATAGAGAGTAAACCATAATGCCTGAACCCAATCAACCTGAAGACTATTTACAACGCTTACGCCATTCGACCGCGCATATCATGGCGTATGCCGTACAACAACTATTTCCAGATGGCGAACGTACCGTTAAACTCGCGATCGGACCGCCGATTGAAAACGAGTTCTATTACGATATGGAGGTACCGCGTCCAATTACACCCGACGATTTCCCTGAAATCGAAAAGCACATGAAGGCGATGATTAAAACGAATGTGCCTTTTGAACAGGAGACCTGGACCTACGACGATGCGCGTGAATGGTTCGGTGAACGAGACCAGAAATTCAAACTCGAATTAATCGACGGAATCTCTGATCAGGAAGTCAGTGCGAGCGATGAAGGGGTCGCCGACGAAGGCGTTTCTATCTATCACAACGGCGATTTCACAGACCTTTGCAAGGGACCGCACGTTGAAAAAACAGGCGAATGCCGATATTTCAAACTGCTCCGCGTTTCTGGAGCCTATTGGCGCGGTGATAGCAATCGCGAGCAGTTGCAACGAATTTACGGCACCGCATGGGAGACAAAAGCCGACCTTCAGGCATACTTAACACAACGCGAAGAAGCCGCCAAACGCGACCATCGGAAACTCGGACGTGAGTTGGAACTCTTTCAGATGCATCCAGAATCGCCCGGCAGTGCATTTTGGCTTCCGAAAGGCGCGCTTATCTATAATCTCCTATCGGAAAAGATACGAAAACTCTATCTCAGTGAAGGGTATCAGGAGGTGCGGACACCCCTCATCTACGATAGCAGCCTCTGGAAAACTTCTGGGCATTGGGAACACTTTAAGGAAGATATGTTCATTGTGGAAAGTGAGGACGAGGGATCCGCAAGCGCGCTCAAACCGATGAATTGCCCGGCGCACATGCTCATTTATAAAAGCGTCCGCCACAGTTACCGCGATCTGCCGTACCGCCTGCATGACCAAGGTGTGTTGCATCGCAACGAAGCCACAGGCACACTGACCGGTTTATCGCGCGTCCGCCAGATGTGTCAAGATGATGCGCACAACTTCGTCACAGAGGACCAAATCGGTGATGAATATGAGCGTATTCTTGGGCTTTTCCAGCGGATTTATGGCACTTTCGATCTGCCGTTCCGATGCGACTTGAGTACACGCAATCCCGAAAAATTTATGGGGGATGTAGACGTTTGGAACCGCGCCGAAGTGATACTTGAAGACGTGTTGAAGAACAATCAGGTTGAGTATACCCTTGATCCCGGCGAAGCGGCGTTCTACGGTCCTAAACTCGATTTTCAAGTGCGGGATTCACTGAACCGGGATGTACAGTGTGCCACTGTGCAACTCGATTTCCAGCTGCCCGAACGGTTTGAACTTATCTATGTCGCACCTGACGGGTCCGAAAAGCGTCCCGTCGTTATCCATCGCGCGCTTTGTGGGAGTTTTGAACGGTTCATCGCAATGCTGATTGAGCATTATGCTGGTGCCTTCCCGACGTGGCTCTCTCCCGTGCAGTGCGTCGTGATGACGATTAGCCAACGCTTCGTTGACTACGGTAAAGAGGTCGAACAACTTCTGTTGCAAAAGGGGTGTCGTGTTACATTAGATAACAGCGACGACAAGATCGGTGCGAAAATCCGCCAAGCCCGCTTGCAACGTGTTCCATATATGTTAATTATTGGTGGACGTGAGGCAGAGAGTCGCACCGTCAGCGTCCGGAGCCGAGATGAAGGCGACATCGGGGCGATGGCACTTGATACCTTCGTTGACAAAATTGTTCAGGAAACCGACTTAGATTTCTAATTGGCAATCAGCCATCAGCAGTCAGCGATCAGAAAGAGTACCTTGTGGGGGTTACCGTAAACATTCCTGCCATACTGTGCCCTACTGACAGCCGATGACTGACGGCTGAGAGCCATTCTAAAAAGGAGCATTCCTAATGTATAAGATTTTGGCAGCCAAATCCGCCGTTTATAGATTGGCAATCTATGCTTTGCTAATCGGAATAATAGTTTTTAGCGGTTGCAGTTCTTCTAAACAGGTCACCCGCGTTGATGCTGACACCACAATTGACTTGTCAGGACGTTGGAATGACACAGATTCGCGTATGGTGGCAGATGAAATTATTGGCGACTGCTTGACACACCCATGGATTAACAACCACGGGATAAGTGCTGGTGGCAAACCGGTCGTGATTGTTGGCGGTATCCGTAATAAGAGTATGGAGCATATCGCTGTCGCTACATTTATCTCCGATATTGAGCGCGCCTTTATCAATTCAGGAAAAGTCCGAACTGTTGCCAGTTCAAGTGAGCGTGGCGAAATTCGCGAAGAACGTGCTGACCAAGGCGAATTTGCTGCACTCGAAACTGTGAAACGGATGGGACGTGAACAAGGTGCTGATTATATGATGACGGGTGAAATCAACACCATCGAAGACCGTGAGGGCGGCGATCAGGTCGTCTTCTATCAGACCGATCTCACGTTGACCAACATCGAAACCAACGAGAAAATCTGGATCGGTCAGAAAAAAATTAAGAAGTTTATCGGACGCGGTAAGTTTAAACCGTAGGACGTTCGCGACACTTCTGGTCGGGTGGGGCCCGTGCCTGTCCACTATTTCACAGTCGTTGTTTGGGCAGGTCCCCGTGCCCGCCCATAACGATTTTTAAATTTATCGAGGCAAATGATTAAAACACTTCCCTTTCTGTGCATTATCTCTCTGATGATAGGGTGTGGCGGCTATAAGTTTCAAGAAGTAGAAGTCAAATTGAATAGCGGACAGCCAGACGGTGCCTACACTTACCTTCAGAAACATGCTCCGAAAGAACCGGATATCCCATACCAATTTGAACTGGGACTGACCGCTCATTACGCTAACCAGTTTGCGGAGAGCAGTAAGGCACTTGATATAGCTGGAGATATTGCAGAAGATCGCTATACCAAAAGCGTTTCAAAACAGGTGGGTTCACTGATCACCTCCGACAAATTACGCCCATATTCTGCTACTCAGTATGAACGACTTTTGAGTCACTACTATCGCGCACTCAACTACGTCTATCTGAACCAATTAGATGGCGCATTAGTAGAGTGTCGTCGCGCTACGGCTCTCATCAACTATTTCAAGGGTGAAGACGAAAAGTATGATTTCTTCGGAACAGGGTTTCTTGCGCACCTTTCCGGTATGTGCTTTGAAGCTGCAGGTGAGTGGAATGATGCCTTGATTTCTTACAAGCAAGCCGCCGAATATTATAAAAACGCTTCGGAGAAAACCGGTGTGAAAACACCCGACGACATCGGCAATGCACTTGTCCGACTGACACGCAGGCTCGGTTTCACTGATGAGTTTGAGCGTTATCGGGACCAGTACGGCGAACCGCCATCACATCCTGAAAATACTGGTGAGCTAATCCTGTTCTATGAAAGCGGTTATGTCCCTTCCAAAGGTCAGGAAGCTTTGACCTTTCCAATTCTCAAAACAGACGATGTGGAAGATGAAGAGTTTGTGCCAACACTTATAAAACGTCAGGGAGCAGTTTATGAAGAGGTGAAATTAGAGTACCTCTTGCGCATTGCGATACCGACAATTAACTCCCATCGTCCGCGCTTTTCAGGAATCAGGATCATCGTGGGAAACGATCATCAAAAAACGGGTGTCCTTATTGAGGACGTAGAAACTATCGCTATAGAAACCTTCAACGCACAGCGTCCTATGATCCTTTTACGAACGTTAGTACGGGCTGTAGGAAAATACTTACTGACCCGACAGGCAAACAAGCAACATGAAGCCTTAGGCCTTCTCACGAATCTTGCCGGTGTTTTGACAGAGCAGGCAGATAAGCGCTCTTGGCAAACGCTGCCAAATCAGATTTTTATGGTGCGGATGCCGCTCCCTGCAGGCACGCATACACTCAAACTTTCTTTTTTGGATGCGAATGGACAGGTCCGTGGAAGTCAGTCCGTGCCGGATATTAAGATTCATCCGAATCGGATAACCTTTTGGAATCACCGAACTTATGAATGAACTCCTCCAAATCGCGATATAGACAAAAACATGGAACGTATCTATTTAGATTACAACGCTACAACACCGCTCCGTCCCGAAGTCCGAGATGCCATGATGCCGTATCTCACCGAGGCATTCGGCAACGGTTCCAGCATCCACGCCTACGGGCGCGAGGCACGTACCGCAATTGATACCGCACGCGAACAGGTCGCCGAACTCATCGGCGCCAAAAGTCCGAGCGAGATCGTTTTCACAGGAAGCGGCACTGAGGCAGATAACCACGCCATCAAAGGTCTAACCGAGCTGCAAAAGAGCCGCGGCAAGGGTAACCATATCATCACCTCCTCTGTAGAGCATCACGCCGTTTTGCACACCTGCCACTATCTGGAGCAACGCGGTTTCGAGATAACCTATCTTCCTGTTGATAGACATGGACGGATTGATGTTGAACAACTCCGTAATGCAGTCCGTGATACTACAATACTTATCTCCATCATGCACGTCAACAACGAAAACGGCACCATCCAACCGCTTACGGAAATCTGTGAGATCGCACAAGCACATGAAATCCCTTTCCACACCGATGCCGTGCAGTCGGTCGGTAAATTAGACATGGACGTTCAGGCACTCGGTGTGAATCTCCTTGCGTTTTCTGGACACAAAATTTACGCCCCAAAAGGCATCGGTGTTCTCTACATCCGCCGTGGCACTCGATTGGCAAATCTCGTTCACGGTGGTGCACATGAACGCAACCGTCGCGCCGGATCCGAGAATGTCCCCGCGATTGTAGGACTCGGCACTGCTTCCGAACTTGCGAAACAGGAGCAGGATACTTATGCACAGCATCTTGCCTCCTTAACACATCGACTGCGCGAAGGCTTAGATGAACATATTGATCGGCTCCACTACAACGGACATCCTGACCACTGCGCCCCCGGCACGCTCAACGTCTCCTTTGAGGATGTGGAGGGTGAAAGTCTTATCCTACGTTTGGATATGGAGGGGATCTGTGTTTCAACCGGTTCCGCGTGTACCTCCGGTTCCATGGAGCCATCGCATGTCCTCGCCGCGCTCGGATTGCCACCGCGTTTAGCACAAGGCACCGTCCGCTTTTCTCTCGGTAGAAACACAACTGAAGCAGAGATCAATGCGGTCATTGCCACGCTGCCCAAAGTCATCCAACAGATGCGCACCTTGTATAGAGGATAGTACGCATTTCCTCTTAAAGTCCCCCTGATAAGGGGCGGTGAATGCCCATAAGGCATTCATACCGTTGATTCTTTAGGGGGTTTAAAACTAAAAAATTTACCATCGCGTGCTAAATTTGCGTAAGTCCTGTTAAATATTTAAACCTCACCAACAAATCACCCACCCAAATAGCCCGCTTTCGTGCAGTTAAAAAAGGCATCTGTCCGTTTTCGTGCAGTTAAACCGCGTATTACCGCTAAATTCAGCGTTTTAGCATTGGCACGGAAATTGCGTCTACCTCAGCAATATCATTTTTGGAGGTAATGACGAATGCGTACGAAAAGAACCTCAGGTGCCTTGCTGACTTCCTTGGGACTCCATCTTGTGTTAGCGTTCCTTGCGGGTGTTTATTTAATCACGCAAACGCCGCATTTCCAAGAGTTCATAGATACCACAATCCTTGAACCTACGAAACCACCGAAGCCTACAGTAAAGGTTCCTATTATCAGACAGCCTATTAAACCGATGGCTCCAACGCAAAATACAATCGTTGTTGAATCGGTGCAAGTGAAACCGCGTGTAACAACCGTGTTTAGTAATAAGGACAGCTTTCAACCGCAGACAGTACTTGAGTTTTCAAGTCAGACTGTTAAAGTCAACGCGCCGATTAACTCGAATGTACCGAAAGTGGTTACACCGAATGCGTCGGCCCCACCGTCCGTGACATCCGCAAATCTGCCGGTATCAGATGCTCCCGATGCCTTGACCTTCGCTGCACCGGTGGCAAACGCGCCCTCCGCTGCACCTGCTAACATTGGACGTGGTGTCGCGGGTAGCGCGGTGCAGGTAAAAGTGACTTTTGAACGTTCACCGGGGCTTGCTATGGTTCAACATGTTGGTGTCGTAAAAAGTGGCATTGACGCTGTTGATCGAAAAATCAACATCGGCTTCGACGATGTGCCACCCGCACCAAGAGGTGAGCCGCATGGACACGTTATCGGTAAGGGGAAAGACATTCGCGGTGTATTCCGTTTCACACGGATCCGGCACAGTCTCTCCGACTGGTGGGCGGATGCCTCTTCGCTCAACGCATTAACACAATGGCTCAACGATCGGACGAAGATCAAAACCGATATGAACGTTGAAGGTGGGGCGGTGAAACTCACCGATGCCAATCTTCTCAAATCACCGCTCGTTTTCATGACAGGACACGATCCGTCTCTCACCCGCTCACGTAACCTGCTCGGACGGCAATATGGCGGCGGTAAAATGGACGGTCGTTTCAGCGAAGCCGAAGCGGCTGGACTGCGTCGCTACCTCGTCGAAAAAGGCGGATTCCTCGTCTTTGATGACTGCGGTGTGAACGCACCTGCACAAGCGATGATCCGTCTTTTCCTCGCACAGATGCGTTATGCCATGCCTGAATATCAGACTGAACGGATCCCTAACGATCATGAGGTCTACAATAACTTCTATGAAATGGGCGGTCCACCTGTCGGGTTCGACATCTTCTGGTGGGGCACGCGTCCACCGAAACGCAACTATCTTGAGGGTATTTCTGTTGGTGACAAGTTGTCGGTTATCGTTGTCCGTCGCGACTATATGTGTGCGATGGAATCCGTGAGTCTTCCGACGCGTATCGTCCACTATTCACCGGGTGTCTATCGTTTCATGACGAACGTCGTGGTGTATGCGTTGACACACGGTCAGATTTCCGATTACTCCGGTTATGTACCTGAAGACGTATTAACCAAGAAAGAGCTCCCGACAAGCGCGCCTCAAGCTGCGCGGGTCGGTAGTTTTGAATAATGTTTTGCATGTAAGAACAGTTAGAACCACTTACTTTACTCAAGGTTGTTCAGTTATCTACCGTGGATGACTGAACAACTTTATTAGAACTTACGCGTTTCCTCTTAAAGTCCCCCTGATAAGGGGCGGGGAATGCCCATAAGGCATTCATACCCGGTGAATGCCCATAAGGCATTCATACCGTTGATTCTGATTCTTTAGGGGGTTTTCGGAGGTGATGACAAGTGCGCGTGAAAAGGACTTCAGGTGCCTTGATGACTTCTGTGGCACTCCATCTCGTCATAGCAATCGTTACGGGTATTTATCTGATCACACAAACGCCACGATTTCAAGAGTTTATCGGTGTCGAGATGCTCCGGATTAAAGTACCGCCGGGACTTAAGGTGCGGAAACCTGTTATCAAATCTGCTATTAAACCGACCATTCCAACGCAAAATACGATCGTTGTTGAACAGATTCAGGCACAACCGCGTGTAATGGACGCGCTTGTTGAAAAGCACATTTCCCAACCGCGAACAGTGCTTGAAGTCTCAAAACAGACTGTCAAAGTCAATCCCCCGATGGATACGAACGTGCCGAGAATCGTTTCACCTAACACACCCGTGCCAACAGCCGTAACGCACTCAAATCTGTCAGTATCAGATGCCCTGGATGCCTTAGCATTCTCTGCCCCTGTAGCAGAGACACCCACCATTAGACTGGCTAACGTCAATTATGGTGTGACAGGCAGAAGCGTACAAGTGAAAGTCGCTTTTGAACATCCCCCCGGTCTTGCGATGGTCGAAAACGTCGGTACTGCACGTGAAGCACTCAGTGATGTCGTCGAGAATATCATCCTCGGTAATGACGATGTGCTGCCACTACCGAAGGGAGACCCGGGTGGACGCGTCATCGGTAGAGGGAAAGATATCCGCGGCGTATTTCGTTTTACGCGGGTCCGGCACAGTCTCTCCGACTGGTGGGCGGACGCTTCTTCGCTCAACGCATTAACAAAATGGCTCAACGAACGGACAAAAATCAAAGCGGACATGAGTGTTGAAGGTGGCGCGGTGAAACTTACCGATGCTAACCTCCTCAAAACACCGCTCGTCTTCATGACAGGGCATGATCCGAACTTCGTTCGAGTCCGTAACCTTCTCGGACAGCAGTACGGTGGCGGTAGAATGGATAGCCGTTTTAGCGAAGCTGAGGCGGCGGGGTTGCGTCGCTACCTCATTGAGGAAGGTGGATTCCTCGTCTTTGACGATTGCGGTGTGAACGCTCCCGCGCAGGCGATGGTGCGTCTCTTTCTCGCACAGATGCGTTATGTTATGCCTGAATATCAGGTTGAACGGATTTCCAACACGCATGAAGTCTACAATAACTTCTATGAAATGGGCGGCCCGCCTATCGGGTTCGACATCTTCTGGTGGGGCACACGTCCACCGAAACGCAACTACCTTGAAGGGGTCTCCGTCGGGGACAGGTTGTCCGTTATCGTTGTCCGTCGGGACTATATGTGCGCGATGGAGACGATCAGTTATGCGACGCGTAGTGTTCATTATTCGCCCGGTGTCTACCGTTTCATGACCAACGTCGTCGTGTATGCGTTGACACACGGTTCAATTTCCGATTATTCCCATTATATCCCCGAACACAGGTTAGCCGAGAAAGAACTCCCGACGCGCCCGCCCCAAGCCGCACGCGTCGCTGATTTTGAATAAGGTTTAGACCCTATTCAGAAGTTTTTTCAAATTATTTGCTTTTTCCCTAAAAATATCTTATAATATAAGTTAGATATAGTCTTCATGGTTTAATAATTGAAATAACAATAAAAATCAACTCATTATAACCCATTGGTGTGCGCGTTTTGAAAAAGCCTCACACAGTCAGTTTTTTGAACCCCAAAACCGAATGTCTGATACCAAAAATGCCAAAAAGTAGATGCCTCAATGTTAACATTGCAAAAGCGACTTTCGCTACGCCTCACATTGAGGGGCGTGCGGTGAGAGTGGGCAATGCTGCTCAGGGTGTTCGTTGATTCTATGTATTATTAACTCGGAGTTAGCTGTATTATTTGCCTGGTTAACAGCCCCCTTTCCCGCTTAATACATAATAGGTATTGTATTTCACAAGATAGTATAGCCTGCAGGGTCGTTCTCTCTTTAAGCACGCCCGCGCGCGTTTCGTCTCGCACGGAACGGTTCGTCGCGGGCTGTTTTTGTTGCATTCGGCTTTTCTCAACGCGTCTTATCCCTACCGCTTTTGGTTTGTGCAAACCTGCTTTCTGGACGAAACCCCAAAGGAGCTTATGATAAAACTACTATTTGAAAATAAAAGATATATTTTATCAACTTTCCTGACGATTTTGATGGTTTTTTGCGCGCATATATCAGGGTATGCGGATATAACCCCTGTCCAGGATCGCACGCCACAGATCCGGGATGCGATCGTTGCTGCAGTGCCAGGCGTTAACAGTGCTAACGATGTCACCGCAGCACACCTCGCAGCGATTATAACCCTGGAGTGTTCCAAGAAGTCAATCAGTGCCTTGAAATCTGGAGATTTCAGTGGTCTCACCGCGCTGACAACACTCGATCTGTCTCGCAATACCATCACTGATATATCTACGCTTGCGAACTTGACTACGCTGACAACGCTCAATCTGAATCACAACGCCATCAGTGATATATCTGTGCTTAAGAAATTGACGAAACTGAGATGGCTGTATTTATCTCACAATGCCCTCAGCGATATATCTGCGCTTACGAACTTGACTGCGCTGAAACGTCTCTGGTTGGGTGGCAATGCCATTAGCGATATATCTGCACTTGAGAAATTGACGAAACTGACAACGCTCAATCTGGCTCACAATGCCATCAGTGATATATCTGTGCTTGAGAAATTGACTTCGCTGACAGCACTGTGGCTGGATGGCAATTCCATCAGCGATGTCTCAGTGCTTGAAGGTTTGACCTCGTTAGTGAGTTTACATCTCAGTGGAAATCCGATTTCAGATTACGGTCCCCTCCGTAGACTCAAAGCCGCAAATCCGCGTGTGTCCATTGATATTGATATTAATAACGCGCCTGTATTCACCGCTGGCACCAGCACGACACTCACTGTTGCGGAGAACACGGCTTCCGGCACAAACATCGGTTCTGCTATTGCTGCAACGGATGCCGATAATGACACCTTAACCTATACTTTAGGTGGTACAGATGCGGATTCGTTTCGCATTGTTTCCACCTCCGGACAACTCCAAACCAATGCAGCCTTGGATTATGAAACAAAGTCCTCCTATTCAGTCACCGTTTCTGTTTCAGATGAGAATGACGGGAGTGATAGTATCGCCGTTACCGTCAACGTTACAGATGTCAATGAGGCACCAAGTTTCCCAACTAAGAGAGCCACACGCTCCGTTGCAGAAAACACGGTTTCCAGCACAAACATCGGCACTCCCTTCCAAGCAACAGACCCAGATAATGGGGATACATTGACCTATTCACTGCATCGGGGTGATGCGGCATCGTTTCGTATTAACGCCAGTACAGGGCAGCTGCGAACCCACTCAGCCTTGGATTTTGAAACGAAGAAAGTTTACAACGATCTGGTCATCCGCGCGACGGATAGCGAAGGTAACTTCGATGCAATCTTCGTCACCATCAATGTCACAGATGTCAATGAAACGCCTGTAAACAACGCTCCGAACTTCACGGATGGCAGCAGCACCACACGGTCTATCGCTGAAAATACCGATTCCGGTGAAAATATCGGCAGCGCGGTTGCTGCGACGGATGCGGATAATCATACGCTCACGTATACTTTGGGTGGCACGGATGCGAGTTCATTTAGCATTGTTTCCACCTCCGGACAACTCCAAACCAGTGCAGCTCTAAACTATGAAAGCAAGTCGTCTTATTCTGTGTCAGTGTCTGTCTCTGATAACAACGGCGGCAGCGATAGCATCGATGTTACGATCAGTGTCACAGATGTCAACGAGGCACCGAGTTTCGCAAGTAGTACAGCGACGCGTTCCATAGCAGAGAACACGGCGTCGGGACAAAATATCGGCAGTCCGGTTACTGCGACGGATGTGGATGCGAATACCACCCTCACCTATACCCTCGGTGGCACGGATGCGGCATCGTTCGGTATTGTCAGCACCACCGGTCAACTCCAAACCAGCGCTGCCCTGAATTATGAATCGAAGACCTCTTATTCGGTGACGGTCACTGCCTCCGATGGGAGTCTGTCGGATACGATCGCCGTCACGATCAGTGTCACAAACGTCAATGAGGCACCCACTTTCGCAACGACTACCGCGACGCGCTCGGTCGCAGAGAACACGGCAACCAATCAAAACATCGGCGCAGCTTTCACCGCAACGGATGTTGATAGTGGGAATACGATCACCTATTCGATCCCGACAACAGGGGATGCCGCAGCCTTCAGCATTGACAGCAATACAGGGCAACTGAAAACAAAGGATGCCCTGAACTATGAAGATAAAAACGCCTATACAGTTGTTGTGACGGCTTCCGATGGAAGCTTGTCAGATACCATCACCGTCACGATCAGTGTCACAAACGTCAATGAGACACCGACGTTCGCTACCGGAACAACCATCAGTAATATTTCTGCCACCAACGGAACGGCAATCACCTCCGTGACCTTGCCAGAAGCGACGGATCCTGATGCGAACACTACCCTCACATACACGCTGACACCCGCACTCCCTGCCGGGTTGACATTCACTACTTCAACGCGCGTTCTCTCAGGAACCCCTACGGCTGTGTCGGATTCAGCGACTTATACCTATACGGCGAGTGATAGCAACCTTTCAGACACCTTGACGTTCACAATTCAAGTGAACGCGCCTGCGAATAACCCACCGACGTTCACCGATGGCGATAGCACCACGCGCTCGGTGGCAGAGAACACGGCTTCAGGGCAAAACATCGGCACTGCCGTCGCCGCAACAGATACGGATAACGACACGCTCACCTATACCCTCGGTGGCGACGATGCCGCATCTTTCAGTATCGTCAGCACGACAGGGCAACTCCAAACAAGCGCAGCGCTGGACCGCGAGACAAAATCGTCTTACTCGGTGACGATTACTGCTGATGATGGAAATACGACAAATAACACAGATAGCATCGCCGTCACGGTCAATGTTACCGATGTCAATGAGAAACCGAGTTTCAACATTTTTGGGAGGGTCACACTCTCCGTCGCAGAGAACACGGCTTCCGGTACAAACATCGGCGATCCCTTCCAAGCAACAGACCCCGATAGTGGCGATACACTGACCTATTCGCTGCAGCGTGCCGATAAGGACGCGTTCAGTATTGATGCAAACACGGGGCAGCTGAAAACCCGCGCGGCTCTTGACTATGAAACGAAGCGCACTTACAACGATCTCGCTGTCCGCGCGACCGATAGCCAGGGTCTCGTCAATAGCGTCCTCGTCACCATCAATGTGACGAATGTCAATGAGAATCGCGCACCCGCATTCACTGATGGCACCAGCACCACACGGTCTATTGCTGAAAATACCAATTCCAATACAAACATCGGTGCTGCTGTATCTGCAACAGACGCAGACAATGATACTCTCACTTATACATTAAGCGGCGCGGATGCAAGCATGTTTAGCATTGTTTCCACCTCCGGACAACTCCGAACCAACGCTGCACTGGATTATGAAACGAAGACCTCTTATGCCGTGTCCGTTTCTGTCTCTGATAGGAATGGTGGGAGTGATAGCATCACTGTTACTATTAATGTTACAGATGTAAACGAAACCCCAATACCATCTGTCAGTGACCGCACGGCGGCGGTGCGGGATGCGATTGTCGCCGCGGTGCCAGGCGTTAGCAATGCAAATGATGTAACCATCGCACACCTCGCAGCGATTACATCCCTGAATTTGGCAAATAAGTCAATCAGCTCCCTGAAAACCGGCGATTTCAATGGACTCACCGCACTAACCTCGCTCGATCTGAATAACAATTCGATCAGTGATATATCTGCCCTTTCAAACTTGACCTCCCTGACTTTGCTTGATCTGAATAACAATTCAATCAGTGATATATCTGCACTGAGCGGAATGACCTCGATGGTCACGCTCACGCTGAGTAACAATTCGATCAGTGATATATCTAACCTGAGCGGTATGACCTCAATGGACACGCTCGCTCTGATGAACAATAGCGTTAGTGATATATCCCCAGTGAGTAGCATGACTCGGATAGTCGTTCTCAATATGAAGAACAATAACATTGGTGATGTATCTCCCCTGAGTGGATTGACCTCGCTATTCATCGTATCTCTCGCAGGTAATCCGATTTCAAATTATGGACCCCTCCGTACACTCAAGGCAGCAAATCCGCTTGTAATCCTTGATATTAATATTAATAACAACCCACCCGTATTCACCGATGGTACCAGCACCACGCGCTCGGTCACAGAGGGCACCGCTACAGGCACAAACATTGGCGATGCCGTTGCTGCGACGGATGCCGATAATCATACCCTCACCTATACCCTCGGTGGCACGGATGCGGCATCGTTTCGCATCGTCAGCACCTCTGGGCAGTTGCAAACCAACGCAGCTTTGGATTATGAAACCAAGTCATCTTATGCTGTGACGATTACCGTCTATGATGGGAATAGCGGGGGCGATAGTATCAGCGTCACTATCAACGTTACAGAGGTCAAGGAGAACAACGCTCCCGCGTTCACCGATGGCACCAGCGCGACGCGGTCTGTTGCAGAGAACACGACTTCAGACACGAACATCGGCACTGCTATTACTGCGACGGATGCGGATACCAGCGACACACTCACCTATACTTTGAGTGGCACAGACGCGGCCTCGTTTAGCATCATCAGCACCTCCGGACAACTCCAAACCAGTGCTGCCCTAAACTATGAAACGAAGTCCTCTTATGCTGTGTCGGTGTCTGTTTCTGATGGCAATGGTGGCACAGATAGCATCGCCGTCACGATCAATGTTACCGATGTGAACGAGAAACCGATTTTCAGCACTGCGGGGAGGGTCACACGCTCCGTCGCAGAGAACACGGCAGCCAACACCAACATCGGCACTCCCTTCCAGGCAACAGACCCCGATAGTGGCGATACACTGACCTATTCGCTGCAGCGTGCCGATAAGGACGCGTTTCGTATTGACGCAAGGACAGGGCAACTAAAAACCCACGCGGCACTTGACTATGAAACGAAGCGCGCTTACAGCGATCTGGCCGTCCGCGCGACCGATAGCCAGGGTCTCGTCAGTAGCGTCCTCGTCACCGTCAATGTTACAGATATTAATGAGAACCGCGCACCCGCATTCACCGATGGCACCAGCACCACGCGGTCTATTGCGGAAAATACCGCTTCAGAGGTCAATATCGGCAGTGCGGTTGCTGCAACGGATGCGGATACCAGTGACACCTTAACCTATACACTGGGTGGCACCGATGCTTCCTCGTTCAGTATTGTCAGCACCTCCGGACAACTCCAAACCAGTGCTGCATTAGACTTTGAAACAACAACATCCTATTCGGTGTCGGTGTCTGTTTCTGATAGTAATGGTGGTAGCGATAGCATCCCCGTCACGATCACTGTGACGAACGTCAACGAAGCACCAAGTTTCGCAAATAGCACCGCGACGCGTTCGATAGCAGAGAACACCGCCTCTGGTGAAGACATCGGAAGCGCGGTTGCTGCGACAGACCCAGATAGCGGCAACACACTAACGTATAGTTTAGGTGGCACGGATGCAGCCTCATTTAGCATTGTTTCGACCTCCGGTCAACTGCAAACCAATGTTGCCTTAGACCATGAAACAAAAGCCTCCTATTCTGTGACTGTCACTGCGACTGATGGCGACAACCTGTCGGATACGATCAATGTCACGATCAGTGTCACAGATGTCAACGAGGCACCTAACTTCGCAACCACCACAGCGACGCGTTCCATAGCAGAGAACACCGCCTCTGGTGAAGACATCGGTGCTGCCGTGGTGGCAACAGATGTGGATGACGACACACTCACCTATACACTCGGTGGTACGGATGCAGCCTCATTTAGCATTGTTTCGACCTCTGGGCAGTTGCAAACCAATGTTGCCTTAGACCATGAAACAAAAGCCTCCTATTCTGTGACTGTCACTGCCGCTGATGGGGGTAATCTGTCGGATACGATCAGTGTCACGATCAGTGTCACGAATGTCAACGAGGCACCTAACTTCGCAACCACCACAGCGACGCGTTCCATAGCGGAGAACACCACCTCCGGTGAAAACATTGGCAGTGCAGTTGCTGCGACAGACCCAGATACCGGTGACACCTTAACCTATACGCTGGGTGGCACGGATGCTTCATCGTTTAGCATTGTTTCTACATCAGGACAGCTCCGAACCAACGCGGCTCTGAATTTTGAATCGAAGATCTCCTATTCCGTTACTGTTACTGCTACTGATGGTGGTAACCTGTCGGATACGATCACTGTCACGATCAGTGTGACGAACGTCAACGAAGCCCCTAACTTCACAGAGGGTAGCAGCGCGACCCGTTCCGTAGCGGAGAACACTGCAGCCAACACAAATATCGGATCCGCTGTTGCTGCGACAGATGTGGATGCGAATACCACGCTCACCTATACCCTCGGTGGCACAGATGCAGCATCGTTTAGCATTGTTTCCACTTCAGGACAGCTCCGAACCAACGCATCCCTGGATTATGAAACGAAGTCGTCTTACGCGGTCACCGTGTCCGTTTCCGATGGCAATGGCGGGAACGATAGTATCGCCGTCACTGTCGATATTACAGACGTAGCCGAGATAACGCCACCGCTCAGTGACCGCACAACGCAGGTGCGGGATGCGATTGTGGCTGCGGTGCCAGGCGTTAGCAACGCTGATGATGTGACCATAGCACACCTCGCAGCGATTACATCCTTGGATCTGTCAAATAAGTCAATCAGTGCTCTGAATACTGGCGATTTCAACGGACTCGCCGCACTGACAAGGCTCGATCTGAGTAACAATTCGATCAGTGATATATCTGCGCTGAGTGGTATGACTTCAATGGTCACTCTCAATATGAAGAACAATAACGTGAGTGATGTATCTACCCTGAGTGGATTGACTTCGTTATTCATCGTAACTCTCGCAGGTAATCCGATTTCAGATTACGGGCCCCTCCGGACACTCAAGGCAGCAATTCCATTTTTAATCCTTGATATTGGTCTTACTAACAATCCACCCGTATTCACAGAGGGTGCCAGCACCACGCGCTCGGTCGCAGAACGCACTGTTTCAGGCACAAACATCGGGGCTGCGGTTGCGGCGACGGATGCGAATAACCATACCCTCACCTATACACTCAGTGGCGCGGACGCGGATGCGTTTAGCATTGTTTCGACCTCCGGGCAGCTCCAAACCAAGGCAGCACTCGACTATGAAACGAAGAACGCCTATACAGTAACAGTGACTGTCTATGATGGCAATAGTGGTGGGGGCAGAATTACCGTCACCATCAATGTCATAGAAATACCACCTGTCAATGAGCGCACGGCGCAGGTGCGGGATGCGATTGTGGCTGCGGTGCCAGGTGTTAGCAATGCTAATGATGTGACCATAGCACATCTCGCAGCGATTACATCTCTGAATTTGTCAAATAGGTCAATCAGTGCGCTGAAAACCGGTGATTTCAGTGGACTCACCGCACTGTCAAGGCTCAATCTGAGTCGCAATTCGATCAGTGATATATCAGCAGTTGAAAACTTGACCGCATTGACAAGGCTCGATCTGAGTCGCAATTCGATCAGTGATATATCAGCAATTGAGGACTTAACCTCCCTGACAACACTCTATCTGAATAACAATTCGATCAGTGATATATCAGCAGTTGAAAACTTGACCGCATTGACAAGACTCAATCTAAATCACAATTCGGTAAGTGATATATCAGCACTTGAAGACTTGACCGCACTGACCTCACTCAATCTGAGTCGCAATTCGATCAGTGGGATATCAGCACTTGAAGACTTGACCGCACTGACCTCACTCAATCTGAATTGGAATCGGATCAGTGATATATCAGCACTTGAAGACTTGACCGCACTGACCTCACTCAATCTGAGTCGCAATTCGATCAGTGATATATCAGCACTTGAAGACTTGACCGCACTGACCTCACTCAATCTGAGTGACAATTCGCTCAGTGATATATCAGTGCTTGAAGACTTGACCGCACTGATCTCGCTCAATCTGAATTGGAATCGGATCAGTGATATATCAGCACTTGAAGACTTAACTTCCCTGACCTCGCTCGATCTGAGTGACAATTCGTTAAGTGATATATCAGCACTTGAAGACTTGACTTCCCTGATACGGCTCTATCTGGTGAATAATCCGATTCCACTTTCGGCTTATGGTCCCCTCCGCCGACTCAAGGCAGCCATCGATGCAATTGAAGAGCATCCAGGTTTAAAGCTTGATCTTGATCTTACTAACAACCCACCCGTGTTCACGGATGGCACCAGCACGACACGCACTGTCGCGGAGAACACGGCATTTGGCACAAACATCGGCACTGCGGTTGCTGCGACAGATACGGAGGGTGATACACTCACCTATACTCTCGGTGGGACAGATGCGGATTCGTTTAGCATTGTCAACACCTCCGGGCAACTCCAAACTATCGCAGTCTTGGATTTTGAAACCAAGGCATCCTACACAGTCACGGTCGACGTTTCTGATGGCAATGGGTTAGATAGAATCACTGTTACCATCAATGTCACGGATGTAGTTGCGGAGGCACCGTCTGTTCTAACACCGCCAGCACTACCTGAGACGACGGCATTGCTGCCAAACTTCCCCAACCCGTTCAACCCAGAGACGTGGATACCGTATCAACTCGCCAAACCCGCGGCGGTTACGATAACGATCTACGATGTGCGGGGGCGTGTCGTGCGGACGTTGCTATTGGGTAACCAACCTGCGGGTATGTACCGGAATCGAAGCAAGGCGGCGCATTGGGATGGACGGAATCAGCTCGGTGAAAAGGTGGCGACAGGCGTGTATTTCTATACACTCAAAGCAGGCAATTACATGACAACCCGGAAACTGTTGATACGGAAATAGGAAAACCCACCTTTACACCCGCAAGATACTGGGAACTCCAAACCCAAAACTTTGGGGTTCCCTCTTATCCCAGTAATCCCTAAAATCACATAAATCACAGTTCAGACGTTAAAAGGACGACTTCACCAAACAGCGCTTACAAGCCTGCTGGCAAACGCCGTTCCAGAGCCATTCAATTCTCTGGAAAACAGCTAAATTACCTTATGATTTTGGCATATCTAACACAAAAATCCGCGTCCTCCGCGTCCTCCGCGATTTGCGGCGTACTCGCCCAAATGCGACCTGCATTCAGACAATTTGAAAATTGAATACCTCTGATCCCCTTCTTTTTCCTATTGACAAAAAAAGCAGATGTCATAAAATAAGATACACAGGTTCGGGTATCTATTACACTGCCAACTGAAATCCTATCGTATCAAAGGACGAGAAAAATATGGAAAAGACGCATCTACTTCAGGCACCTCATCTCCACGCTATCGCACGAAACATATTTGTCGCCGCAGGCACAACACGGCACATCGCAGAGGATGTCGCCGAAATCCTTGTCAATGCCCATCTCGCCGGACACGATTCGCACGGACTCCTGCGCGTTCCAGCCTATTTGCGCGGTATTGATGCCGGACATCTGAAACCCGCTGCGGAACCCGAAGTCCTCGCAGAGACACCGAATACCTTGCGCATTGATGCACAACACGGCTTTGGACACTACGTCTCACGTTGGTCAATCCACAGAGCCATCGAGAAGGCAAAATCCGCTGTCTCCTGTAGTGTCAGCATCACTAACATTGGACATATCGGACGGTTAGGCGAATATGCCGAAGCCACAGCGAGCGCCGGATGTATAGGACTTATTAGTGTCGGGGGCGGGGGCAAAGGCGCAGGACCAACGGTGCCTTATGGCGGTTCGCAAGGCACTTTTAGCACCAATCCGATCGCTATCGGTGTCCCAACCGGCGATGATAGTCCGTTCATCGTTGACTATGCCACGAGTATGATTGCGGAAGGGAAAATCCAAGTCGCCCGGAGCAAAGGGATAGATTTGCCTGAAGGTTGCATCCTTGACAAAAACGGGATGCCGAGTGTCAAGCCCGCCGATTTCTATGATGGCGGCGCGCTCCTTGCATTCGGGAAACACAAAGGCTATGCACTCGCGATGTTCACATGCCTCCTTGGTGGGCTAGCAGGGACGTTTGACGTGGAAAGTGGTAGAATGAACGGCACCTTCATGCAAGCGATTGATGTCAACGCCTTCACACCGGTTGAAGAATACCAGAAAGGCGTACGTGCTTTCTTAGACGGCATCAAATCGACACCACCCGCACAAGGCTTTGATGAAGTGTTAGTCCCCGGAGATTTTGAATCCCGTTCCCGTGAAGCGCGATTAAAAGATGGGATTGAGATACCCGATACAATCTATAATCAACTCCAAGAGTGCGCAAACAAACTCAGCATTTCTATCGGCGAAGACACCGTTGAAGATGATGACAGAGCACACTACGGTCCGCTCTCATAACTCGCCTCACCGAACCGCAAGGAAATCTAAAAAATGGATAGGCATATATTTGAAGCCGCAGCCCTCCAGAAATTCACAAACGACCTCTTTGTCGCCGCAGGCACGCCACAACACATCGCGGATACCGTTGCTGAGATCCTAATAAAAGCCAACCTTGCTGGACACGATTCGCACGGTGTACTTCGGATCCCCTCCTATCTTGAAGCGATTGAAGGCGGTGGCATCCGTCCCGATGCCGAGCCGAATGTCCTTCGGGAAACAGACAACACGCTGCATATTGATGGCGAGGGTGGTTTCGGACACTATACTGCCCGTTATGCAATCCGGCAGGCAATCGAAAAGGCGAAACGCGGACGCACCTGCTTCGCGACGCTCATCCGGACGGGACATATCGGCAGACTCGGTGAATACGGTCAGGAGGCTGCGGAATCTGGATGTATCGGGATTGTCACAGTCGGCGGCGGCGCAAAGGGCGGCGGACGGATTCTGCCGTTCGGTGGCGCGCTCGGCGCGCTTGGGACGAACCCGATCACTATTGGAGTCCCAACGGGTGATGACAGCCCTTTTCTCATCGACTTCGCGACCAGTATGATCGCAAACGGTAAAACCTACGTCGCTGCGAGTGAAGATCGCGATCTACCCGAAGGCTGTGTCGTCGATAAACACGGAAATCCGACCATCAAAACCGCTGAATACAACGATGGCGGCAACCTGCTCGCATTTGGTAGACACAAAGGCTATGCCCTCTCCCTGTTCGTGGCACTGGTCGGTGGATTGGGCGGGACGTTTAATATTGAGGCTGGGCAGATGAACGGTCTCTATATGCAAGTGATTGATGTTAATGCTTTCCTACCGCTTGAAGAATACCAGAAAGGCGTGCGTGCGTTTTTGGATGTTATCAAGGAGACACCGCCTGCGCAAGGGGTTGATGAGGTCTTGGTTCCCGGTGATTTTGAAGCCAATTCACGCGCACACCGACTTGCGAACGGCATTGATGTCCCGGATACGATCTACCAGCAGCTCCGCGCGTGTGCCGAAAAGTGGGATGTTCCGATGGCAGAAACCCAGTAATTTCCATTCTTCCATCCCACGCCTGATTTGGGAAGCCCATCCTATGTCATTCAAATATCTCTTTCTTACAATAACCCTTTTGTTAACACTTCCATTCACTGCCTTTGCGCAAGAACACACCTTCTTTAGACATGGTGGTAGTGTTGAAACGGTGGCATATTCCCCAATAAATTCTTTCCTTGTGGCGAGTGGTGGAGATAATCGCGCCGTAAAGCTGTGGGATTTACAAAACGATACCGTGACAACGCTCGGACACCACGCCGATGTTGTCAATTCTATCGCTTTTTCCCCAGATGGGCAGCTGCTTGCCAGTGGTGGTGATGACTATGCCTTCAAATTGTGGGATGTCCCGCGTAAACGATATATTGCGACCCTTGATCATATTAATAATAGGACCCCCTCACAGGTCAAAGCGGTCACCTTCTCCCCTAATAGACAACTACTCGCTACCGCGGGAGAGCATGTCAAGTTGTGGAATGTCCACACTCGCGAAGAACTAACCACACTTGAACACAACGAGACAGTGTTCGCTATTGACTTCTCACCCGATGGACAATTTCTTGCCACAGGGGACAAGACCGGGTGGGTCAACGTCTGGAATGTTCAAAAACGACAAATTGTTGTCCAGTTTGAATGTGACCCCACGGCTGTCTATGCTGTTAAGTTTTCTCCAGATGGCAAAGTCCTTGCTGGTGCGGGGGTCACGGGAGAAGCGAAGTTATGGAACGTCCAGAGTTGGGAACGTCTCGGAACGCTTACCGCTAACGGAACAATCTATAACATGAATTTTTCGCCTGATAGCAGCATGCTCACTGGAACAGGATATGAATCTGTAAATCTTTGGGAGGTTGACAGTGGCGAAAAAATTGCTACGCTCACTGGACATACGGAGTGGGTAAATGCCGTCGCATTTTCACCGGATGGACGTAGCCTCATTAGCGGCGGTGATGACGAAACACTCCGAATCTGGGATGTCACACCGTATCGTGCTATACCTGAGGAGGATATGGTACGGATTATCTATTTCCTCCCACGCAACCGGCGTGCACAACCGGATATGTGGACGAAACTTGATAGACTCATAAGAGATGTGCAAAGCTTTTACGCTGACCAGATGGAACGCAACGGATTCGGTAGAAAAACCTTCACCTTCGAAACCGATGAGAATTCTGAAACGCTCGTTTATCGTGTTGACGGGCAGTACAGAGACTGGTACTACCACACAGAAACGCAGAAGAAGGTGTATACCGAAATTGCCTCTCAGGTTGATATGGAGAAGCACGCCTATCTTATCGTCGTAGACCTTAGTACTGAATACATTAACGAAGATAATACATGCGGCGTTGGTGGCGGACATTGGTTTGAAGGTGAAACCGCAGTAAGAACGCGTGGCGGATATGCTGTTATTCCTGCGTCCGGTAGATGTTTTGATGCTGAAACTGGCACGTATGTAACAGCACACGAACTCGGACACGCCTTCGGGTTGGAACACGACTTCCGTGACGATACCTATATTATGTCTTACGGCGCGGCACCCGACCGGTTGTCGCAATGTGCCGCGGGTTGGTTAGATGCAAGTCGCTTCTTTAATACTGATCAAACTGCTTTCAACGAACCGACAACGATTCAGATGCTCATACCAGCGTCTTATCCCTCAAACGCTGAGAATCTCACCCTGCGGTTCGAGGTGACCGATGTTGATAGTATTCACCAAGTCCAGCTAATTGTGCCAACGACTACAGAGGACCCGGCATCCGGTGTCAAGTTGCACAGTTGTAGCGATGGACATGCCCAAAGCAGTCCCTTTGAATTTGACACATCGACATTGACAGTACACCGAGTAAGCACCATAGCACTCCAAGTGATTGATGTGCATGGAAATATCACACGGCAGGAATATACGCTCAGAGCAGATGATACCCTCATCATCCAAAATCCGCTGGATGTTAACAGCGACGGTGTGGTGAATATCCGAGATTTGGTGTTAGTCGCCTTAAATTTCGGACAAACAGGGCAAAATAGTGCGGATGTCAACAGCGATGGTGCCGTTAACATTTCAGACCTTGTCTTAGTGGCAAATGCGTTAGGAGAGGGTGCGGCTGCTGCGCCTATCTTACATCCGTCAGATATCGAAGGACTCACCGCATCAGACATACAACAGATGCTAACGCAAGCGCGCCAAATAGCACTCACAGATCCGACGTATCTGCGCGGTGTTAAAATACTGGAACAGCTGCTTGCGCGCTTATTGCCGAAAGAAACGGTGCTTCTGCCTAACTATCCGAACCCGTTTAACCCAGAGACATGGATCCCGTATCAACTCGCTGTGCCAGCAGATGTGATGTTGCACATCTATTCCGTGGATGGTACACTGGTGCGGACATTGGAACTGGAGCATCAATCTGCGGGAATGTATCATAGCAAAAATCGTGCGGCGTATTGGGATGGCAGAAATCAACACGGTGAGTTTGTTGCGAGTGGTGTCTATTTCTATACGTTAACGGCAGGAAACTTCGCAGCAACGCGGAAGATGCTGATTCGGAAGTAGAAAAGGGTTTTACGCGCTGTCGGAACAGATAACAGAAATTACAGGGCTATTTAGTTTTCCATTTTTTGACCAAATTTTCAACTCCCAGGCCCGGTAGGTTCGGTTTCCTAACCGAACCGGATTTGTGAAAAGCGGTGCGAAACCCAAAAATTTCTTAAAACTAAATCGTCCTGACAGAAATTGCGTTTGACATTACACTGTCATAGTGTTATACTTAATCTTGTAACATTGATAGGACTTACGCAGCACCCCTGCAGGCGGGGTTTGAAACCCCGCCTGCAGTGCATAGGATGTCCGTTATCATGGAAAAATGTGTAAGTCCTGATTATTGATTCTGTTTTTGAAAGGATTTAGGGCGTAATTGTAAGCCCATATCGAAACGTATGAACCTCGGACTCAAGGACAAAGTTGCAGTTGTAGGTGCTTCAAGTAAGGGACTTGGGCGCGCAATCGCGCTCGGTTTGGCACAAGAAGGCGCGAAAGTTACCATCTGTGCCAGAGACAGCGACGCACTCAAAGCAACAGTAGACGATATTCGTAACCAGACTGGCACTGAGGTGTTAGCAGTACCGACTGACGTTAGCCAACCAGAACAGGTTGAGAACCTTATTAACACAGCGATTTCGCACTTCGGTGGCATTGATATTTTAGTCAACAACGCGGGCGGTCCCAGAGCCGGACGATTTGATGATTTAGCAGCACAAGATTACCAAGACGCGGTCCACTTGAATTTGATGAGCACGATTAACCTCTGCCGCGCTGCTGTGCCGTCAATGCGTGCGCGTGGCGGTGGACGGATTATCAACCTCACCTCGGTCTCTGTTAAACAACCTGTCGATAATCTTATGTTGTCAAATATGGCACGAACAGGTGTGATTGGATTCGCAAAAACCCTCGCGACAGAGTTAGCACCGGATAAAATCCTGGTTAACAACGTCTGCCCGGGTATTATCTTCACAGATCGGATTCAGCAACTTGCAACGGTACGTGCGGAAGAAGCCGGCATCACGTTTGATGAGGCACTCGAAAAGATGACAGCGGATATCCCGCTCGGTAGAATCGGGGATCCCAATGAATTTGCGAACTTGGTTGTGTTTCTCGCCTCGGAACGCGCAAGTTACATTACGGGAACAACGATCCAAGTAGACGGCGGTATGGTGAAGTCACTTCTCTAATTTGGTTTGTATACGGTCAAGGTGATCTCGTAAAAAGGTTTTCTTGTCGGTTCTGCCCGCGCCGTTGTTGTGTGCTCAAACCTTTGGACAAAGAACACAGCAGGCAACAACGTTGACTGCGGATATACGGAGAGGCACTTGAAACCACTTGGGGAAACATCCAAGCAAAAACACCCACCTCACCGAACTGCAAAGTAAATTAGAAAAATGTTGGTATCTGTAATCATTCCTGCGTTTAATGAAGAGCAAACGATCGGACAGGTCGTTGAGGCAGTACACTCACTGCCGATTGAAAAACAGATTATTGTCGTCAACGATGGCTCCACCGATGGGACAGACAAGGTACTTGAGGAACTACAATCGATTCATGCGTTAACCGTTGTACATTGCCAAGAAAATAGCGGTAAAGGGTTCGCGATTCGGCGCGGACTTCCGCATGTCCAAGGGGAAGCCGTCGTTATTCAGGATGCCGATATGGAGTTATCGCCTACGGATCTGTCTGAACTATTAAAACCGCTTGAACAGGAAGATGTTCAAGTCGTTTACGGGTCAAGGTTTCTGAATGGACGCGGAAATGCGAGTCTTCATAATTTCATTGCAAATCGTCTCCTTGCTACTTACACGAATCTCCTTTACGGGTGCCGAATCACCGATGAATCTACGGGCTATAAAGCCTTTTCTACAGAATTGATAACGCGACTGAATTTGACATGTGAAGGATTTGAATTCTGTCCGGAGGTTACAGCTAAAATCTTACGCGCGGGGTATCGCATTCATGAGGTACCAGTCTCCTATTTTCCGCGCACCAAGAAAGAAGGCAAAAAACTTCGGTTCTGGTCGGACGGGTTATTTGCCGCATGGACACTCTTAAAATACCGATTTATTTCAAAAACAGAACTTTTCAAAAACACGGTGCAAGATGAATTGCGCTAACAACTAACATTTGGAGGTTGAATTGTTAATCATGGTTAAACAACTCATTTATTCGACGCTCATCCTCTCACTGGTGGTCGGCATTTCCTTCTCCGCGCTCGGGCACGGTGATAATCCTACCCTTTTAGAGGATATCAACAACGACGGTATCGTGAACATTCAAGACCTGGTGCTTGTCGCTGATGCACTTGGGCAGCCCGTGGATCGCACTGCTGAGCAGAATCCTGACGTGAATCGCGATGGGAGCATCGATGTGTTGGACCTGGTTCGTGTGAGCAACAGTCTCGGGCAAACAGTCCCGGATGAAAACTCAGCGTATCATGACATTCAAGAATATGTCTTTGATAAAAGTTGTGCGAACAGTGCCTGTCATGCAGCACCCGTAAACTCGGCGGACTTAAGCCTGGAGTACGGGCTCTCTTATGATGATTTGGTCGGCATCGTGCCACGGAACACCGCGGCTGCAGATGCCGGTATGAAACTGGTGGATCCGGGCAACCCAGATAACAGTTTCCTTTTGACGAAACTTATAGGACCGGAATCGCCAAATCAAGGCTCTCGTATGCCGTTCGGCGGTGGGATGATTCACACAGGCAAAATAGAGGCAATTCGGACATGGATTGAGGCAGGCGCGCCAGAGACAGGTAAAGTTGCAGGTATCGGAGACCTCGGTATCTTACGCGATCCGGATGAAGTCTTTGAACCCCCTGCACCACCACTGCCCGGGCAGGGCTACCAAATCCATTTACCACCGTTCAAGATTGAGCCCGGGACTGAACGGGAAGTCTTCTACACCACCCAAATCACCGACGAAAACGGCAATCCGGTAGACGGAGACATCTATATTAATAGAGTAGAGATCTTTTATCCCGCTGGCAGCCATCACTTTATCATGTACAGACTTACGGAGGCTGGCCTTGAAAAAGGGCTCATGGACGAAGGAGCGACTCCCGGGATTGGCGTTAATCCGGACCACATTTTCCGTGTGCTTGATACAGAGAAACCGGACCTACTCGGTCATGTCGGTATTGATAGACTTTTCGTCCTCGGCACACAAACGGATGATGTCCTATATGAGTTCCCAGAAGGCGTGGGGTTACGGTTGCCCGGCGACACAGTTTACGACCTCAATTCCCATTACATCAACCTACTCGGTGATGAAACACTGATCGGCGAAACCTACGTTAACATCTACACGATTCCGGAGGAAGAGGTCCAGTACGAGGCGATTGAAATTTTCGTCAGCCATCGAGATATTAGAGTTCCGCCTGGATTAACGCGCATTTCCAAAGGGACGTGGCATATTGGCGGTAAAGGTGGTGAACTGCAGAGCCGCGGGCACGACCCCGATGCAGTGCTGAATGTCTTCGTGCTGTCGTCTCACATGCATCGGCACGGAGAATTGTTTGAAATTTTTCACGGATCAACAGGCGATTTGCTGCACCGAAGTGTCGCTTACGATGATGCCCCCATTACTCTGTTGGATCCGATTGTGCACTTAGATGCAAACGATACGATCACGTTCCAGTGTACCCATAACAACTACGATACGGATGAAGTCCTCAAATTCGGACTCACGTCCGAGGATGAGATGTGCATCATCTTTGGCTATTACTATATCGCGACTGAAAGTGCTGGCTCTATCATTAGATAGCGTCTATCTCCAAAACATTGGAAGGCGCGCTTTATCAGCGCGCTTTTCTCTTATATGACTCCTATCTCAAGAAAACAAGACAACTTCATCGAAGCCTTAGCACACCGAATTCTGGTGTGTGACGGTGCTATCGGAACCGAGCTCCGTAAACGGATACCGGCATATCTGCAGTGCGTTGATGCCTGCAACATTTCTACAGAGCATGCCGAGAAGGTGATGGCGGTTCACCGCGCTTATGCCGACGCGGGTGCTGATGTTATCCAGACGAATACCTATCAGGCAAACAGAGAAGCGTTGGCTGTCCACGGTTTGGCTGATCAGGTTGAAGAGATTAATAGGACGGGTGTACAATTAGCACGCGAAGCAGTACCAGAGACGTGCTATGTAGCCGGATCTGTCGGACAAATTCCGTTCCATGACTTAGATACGCCCGTCCCGTCTACCAAAACAATCCGCAGGCTTTTCAAGGAGCAAATGGACGCGCTCGTTGATGAAGGTGTTGACCTGCTCGTACTCGAAACATTCGTCTCCCCTAAGCAAGCAGAAATCGCTACGAAGCAGGCACTCTCCTATGGCGTTCCTGTCGTTGTCGAAATCAGCGGTGTTTCAGGGGGGACTGTCGGTGCCGGATTAGATGTACGTGTTTTTGCCCAAGAACTTGAGCAACTCGGTGCGCATGCAGTCGGTATCAATTGCAGAGGGCCCCACGATCTGGTTGAAGCGATGGAACTTCTTGCCCCCGTCATCAAAGTACCGATCGCGGTGCAACCGAACGCTGGCAATCCGAGAGTCGAACAGGGTGAAGTAGCAGTCTCCTACACGGTGGAGGCTGAGGTTTTCAGGGACTATGTGGGAAAATTAGTCGAACTCGGCGCGAACATGATCGGCGGCTGTTGCGGCACGACCCCCGCATATACAGCAAAGATCCGGCAGGCAATCGCCGGACGTAAACCTGTGGAACGGGAGTCTCGCATCTTCGTACTTCCCAAAATCACGTCAACATCCAAAACACCGACGAATAACCCTGTGCAGCAGGTATTTGAGACACGCCAACGCATCGTGAGTGTAGAGATGCGAGCGAACACATTCCCGCAGCTGCGCGCGATGTTGAAGGAAGCAAAAGGTCTCGCAGCGATAGGCGCAGATCTATTTGATGTAACCGATAACTCTGGTGCAGCGGTCAACATCGGGGCTGTCGGCACAGCGTATCGGCTTCAGCAGGCGACCCAGATCCCAACGCTTATCCATTGGACAACCCGATCACGGAACCTCATCAGTATGCAATCGCATCTGCTGGAAGCGGAGGCGTTGGGGATCCGTGGTATTGTCGCCTTGTCCGGCGATCATCCGAAAGCCGGCCCTTATGAAACGGCAAGCCTCGTCCCCGATGTGCGCGGTGCGGTCCAACTGATGAAACTCATCGCTCGGTTAAATCACGGCGAACTCGCCGACGGCTCGTCTATTGGCGAACCGTGCGGGTTCTACTACGGCGGTGGATTCACGATTGCTGAAAACCTACAGCCCCACGTCAAGCATCTCACAAATAAGGTGGCACAAGGCGCGAATTTTGCCTATACACAACCGGTCTGGACTTACGAGGATATCGTCCGCACCCAGCAAGCAACAGAACATCTCGGTATAAAGATTCTCTACGGTATATTGCCATTGACAAGCTTCCGCAGCGCGTCTTACCTCCGCGACAATCTGGGGCTTTACATCCCTCAATTCATCGTTGACAAATTCCGAGACCTTGGCGATGCTGCCGGACACGAACTCGGTATGCGGTTAACTTTAAACTTGGTTCGGGACATCCGCAACCAGAATGAATGCAAGATTGACGGTATCTATCTGATTCCACCTGCTCGGATGAATTGGAAAAACAGAGCCAGTGTCATTTCGGAGATTGTTAAAACCTACCGTTATTAGTTATAAGTTATAAGTTATAAGTTATAAGTCCGGTTTCTGATGTTTGATCATCTCTCTGTAACCGTCGTTACCCAATTGATACACCAACGTTTACCAAGAAATATGAAATCCCAGAAAACCTCTTAACTCTCACTGCGAAGTAAACTGATAACTGATAACTGACAACTATTAACAATGCATGGACAAAAAACTTTAATCCCATCAGCCCGCGTTACAGCAAGGTCGCTTCTCTTAGGCGTTTTATTTATCCCGATTAATGTCTATTGGATGACAATTGTTGAGGTGAAGTACTACTCCCTTGACGGTTCGTGCCTACCGCTTTTTATCCAGCCGGTTTTTATCATGTTTGTCTGTGTCGTCGTTAACTGCGTGCTGAAACGCCTTTCGCCGCGACGGATGCTACAGCAAGGGGAGTTGCTCACAATCTACATTATGGTGGCGATCTCCTGTACGTTTGCCGGACACGACACGATGCAGAATATGTTCGGCAGTATCGCGCATCCGTTCCGATTTGCGACGGAGGAGAATGAATGGCAGGCACTCTTTTTTCGGTATCTGCCAGCATGGCTCACTGTCTCCGATGCGCAAAGTTTACAAGGCTTTTACGAAGGGGAAGCGACCTTCTATACGCGGCATAACTTTTCGGTTTGGCTAAAACCGCTGATGTTCTGGGGTCTCTTTTTCCTCATTATGATGTTCATGATGCTCTGCATCAATACGCTCGTCCGAAGACGGTGGGCAGAACAAGAGAAACTCGCGTATCCGATTATTCAACTCCCGCTCGGATTGTCAGAAGATGGCGGGATACCGCTTCTGAAAAATCGGATGATGTGGGTCGGGTTCAGTATCGCCGTGGTTATCGGTGTAATCAACGGCATTCACTACCTTTTCCCGCAGTTCCCTGAGATTCCTTATATTAAACGGACAGCCGTGTTCCGAAATATTTTCACTGATCGACCATGGAGTGCCATTCGTGGGACGCGTATCTCTGTCTATCCGTTTGCTGTCGGGTTAGCGTTTTTCTTGCCGTTGGATCTCTCCTTTTCGTGCTGGTTCTTCTTTGTGGTACGTTTAGCGGAATTCGTCATCGCTGCGGCACTCGGTACCCGTTATTTCCCTGCTTTGAACGAGCAGGCATACGGGGCATGGATAGCACTCTTCCTGCTGGCTGTCTGGGTCACACGGCGGCACCTAAGCGAAGTGTTCAAAAAGGTGTTTGGGTTTAAATCTAATATTGATGATTCAAACGAACCGATGCCGTATCGTGCTGCCTTCTTGGGGATTCTCGGATCGCTTGTGGCACTGGGGATCTTTTCCTCTATTGCGGGGATGACGTTATGGGTTGCTGGGATCTTCTTTGGAATCTATTTCCTGCTCTCTTTCGCCATCACCCGCGTCCGAGCAGAACTCGGCACGCCGCACGAAATTTATTATGTCAACCCGCACGACATGCTCGCAACAGTCGGTGGCACGCGGCGGTTCGACACAAGCAGCCTCACGATTATGTCGCTGTTCTACTGGTTCAACCGCGGCTACCGGAATCACCCGATGCCGAATCAGATTGAGGCGTTCAAACTCGCAGAATCGACAGGGATGGGCAACCGACGTTTGTGGGTGGCGATGCTGATCGCGATTGTCATCGGCATCGTGGCGACCTTTTGGGCGAATCTGGATGTCACTTTCCGAAACGGCGCGGTTGCGAAAGCAGGAGGTTTCAAAGGATGGGTCGGCAGAGAATCGTTCGGTCGGCTGCAGCGGTGGCTCCATAACCCGACGGAACCAAACGTAATCGGTATGGGTTTTATGGGGATCGGAGCATTGTTGACATTCGCGATGATGTATATGCGGATGCATTTCCTGTGGTGGCCCTTCCACCCAGCGGGTTACGCGCTCGCAATCAGTTTTGCGATGGATTATTTCTGGTTCGCTTTCTTCGTGGCATGGTTTCTGAAGTTAATGATTCTACGGCACGGTGGCTTACGGCTACATCGCAAAGTTGCCCCCCTCTTTTTAGGATTAATCTTAGGCGATTACGTCATCGGCAGCATCTGGGCAATCATCGGACCAGTATCCGGCTTGCGGACCTATAAAATTTTTATCTGAAAGCGAGAAACATGAATCTGCCTGTTGGGAAACTGAAACACGATTTCTTAAAAGAACTGCTGCCCACAAGCGATAGAAACGCAGGCGTAATTGTTGGTCCACAACTCGGTGAAGATGCCGCAGTCATCGCGTTAGGCGACAACTATCTCGTCGCAACCAGCGATCCAATTACTTTTGCAACCGAAGATATTGGATGGTACGTGGTATGCGTCAATAGCAATGACATCGCAGCAATGGGGGCTGTACCGAAATGGTTACTGGTAACCTTATTATTACCCGAAGACGCAACAACCCCTACAATGGTTCGTGACATCATGGAACAAATCACGCAGGCGTGTGCAGCGTTTGACATAGCACTGTGTGGAGGACATACGGAAGTTACATCAGCCGTAACACAACCCGTTGTGATAGGACAAATGATGGGGACTACCCATAAAGATGCCTTGTTCACTTCAGCGGATGCGCGTGTAGGGGATGTATTGATTCTCACAAAAGGACTCGGCATCGAAGCGACTGCAATCATCGCTCGTGAGTGTGAAGAACAGTTGCGTGAAAAGTACGATGCCCCATTCTTGGAGCAGGCGAAGAACTATCTCATGGATCCGGGAATTTCTGTGCTGAAGGATGCCCAAATCGCCATCGCTACGGGTGGCGTACACGCTATGCACGATGTCACAGAGGGCGGTGTCACAACGGCTGCGTCCGAGTTGGCAACCGCAGCCGAGTTAGGTGTGGTTATTTATTCCGATAAACTTCTCGGTTCACCAATATTGTATAGCAACATAACACGGACCTTGTGTGATATGTTTGGGCTTAATCCGCTCGGTGTCATTTCATCTGGTGCCATGTTGATTGCGTCGGAACCCGAAAAAGGCGTAACGATCTGCCAAGCCCTCGGCGAAGCAGGTATCAGTGCGGATATCATCGGGGAGTTCTTACCGTCTGAGGACGGGCTGTGGCTGGAAGATGCCACTGGTACACAGCAACCATTACCCGTTTTTGAGACGGATGAAATCGCTAAACTTTTGTAGGGGTTGGGTAACGCAACCCCTACCATACATCCGATAGCGTATTTTGCATTACCAAAGAAATGAAAACCGAATTGCGAGACTATCCACTAACGAGTACCATCATCAAGTTGAAAACGGGTCGGGTTCAACTCACAATTGTAAAAGAGCCAGACTGGTTTCTCGATCAACTCAGCCGTAAGGACAGCGAAGGCAGGCTCTATCTCCCGTACTGGACCTACCTCTGGGAAGCTGCTATCGGTCTCGCGCATCACGTAGAGAGCATCGGAACAGACCTAAAGGATGCGCACATCTTAGAAATCGGATGCGGGTTCGGGCTGACGGGAATTGTCGCATGCCAGATGGACGCGAAGGTGGTTTTCACGGACGTGGAACAGGATGCCCTCCGCTTTGCACATCACAACGCGGATCAGAACGGTGTTAAAGAGAGAGCCGATTTCGTCCAGATGGATTGGAATATGCCCTGCTTCAACAGCAAATTCCGCTATATCCTCGCCGCCGATGTCATCTATGAAGCACACCATTGGGAACCGATTGTGACACTCCTTCAGGGCTATCTCGGCTCCAACGGTATCGCCCTCTTTTCCGAACCAAATCGAAAGAACGCCACCGGGTTTTTCAAACTGCTCAACGACAACGGCTTTACCTATCAGAAGTCCATTCGTCCTGTTAAGTTAGACGGAAGGATGAACCGAGTTTCTATCTATACCATACGACGTGTGAACGCGTGAACGGCATTGTCATCGTAATACCGCTTCCAATCTTCTTTTCAAGTTGCCAGTTAACAGTTGTCAGTTTCCAGTAAGAGAAAGACTTGATAGACCCGTTACCCTCTTAACTGGTAACTCGTAACTGGAAACTGGTAACTATTTTCCATATTGCCCAAAAAATAGGAAAAGACGCGGGCATTCTGCTAAAAAAATAGGCAAAAATTTACACTTCGCGGGTATCTCGCGGGGTTTCTGTTTTTCAGAAACCCCGCGCGCCTTAGGGAAATCAGTCATTCGGACTTTTGGCAAGGTTTTTGCTTATGCTGTTGTGTAAGGTTAACATGCCTCGTTGTTTCAGCACATAGGATTTATGCATCCCCCTTGCTGGCGGAGTTTCAAACCCCACCAGCAGTGCGTAATACATAGGTTATCATAGAAAAATGCGTAAGTCCTGAGCACATTTACGCGGAATTAACTTGGAAAGGGTGGAAGATGGGAGCAGTCACCTCAACGCCAAGAGTTTTAATCATCGATAACAATCCAGAGCGTGCGACCTCATTAGTCCGGATCCTGGAAGCGAATCGATACAATGTCGCTGTGCCGCTACGTTTACAGGAAGGCTTAGCGGATCAAGTCTCACGCGTGAAGCCAGACATCATACTGATCGGGGTCGATTTTCCGGGACACGCAATACTCAATTGGGTCGCATCACTTCACGAGGACTACCCGTGTCCGACAGTCATGTTTTCGCGTGATGAACGACCCGAGACGATTCAGGCGGCGACGCGTGCCGGTGTGTCGGCGTATGCCGTCGGGAAGCTCACCGGTGCCAGAGTTAAAACAATCATTGAAGCAGCTGTCGCCCGATTTTATGAACGCCGAGCATTGCAACAGGAACTTGAAAAGACAAAAACAAACCTCGCTGAACGCAAAATCATTGAACGCGCAAAGGAACTTGTCGCCCAGCAACGCGGCTGCAATGAAGCACAAGCGTATCAAATTTTGCGGAAGATGGCGATGAACCGCAGAAAACGGCTTGCCGAAATCTCGCAGGATGTACTGTCAGCAGCAGAGGTATTGACGAATAAATTATAGTAGGCATATCCGTTTTTTACTGAGACCGCACGCGTTCAAGGGTGAACAAGGCGTGCACATTAGAACTCCTGATTTTGCTCCGTAGGGGCAAGGTAACCTCGTCCCTACGGACAGGCGACATAGATAATAATGACAACCCTAACCAATGGTGGTTTGGGACCAGACACAGGTGTCTATCTGGCTGAGTTTATACTCGCTGATAGATGCCTTTTTTTATGAGTCATCGGGTGTCAGTTATCGGTCAGAAACCGTGGAGGACGGAATCCAAAAAGCGACTACCACAAGTGGTCTCTTAACTGAAAACCGACAACTGATAACTATTCCAAGGAGGTTCAAAGGTGAACGAATCAAAAAAGAGAATTATTCCTGCAAGCCGAAAGGTGCGCTCAGCACCAACGGCAGCTATCAAAAAAGGGAAACCGAAAATAAACGCTGCGGAAGCCCTCAAGCAACAGAAAAACGGGCTTGAGGTGATTAACGATATTCCGAACTACATTCGGGACGGCTGGGAATCAATTCCACCGAACGAACGCGATCGACTCAAATGGGTAGGTGTCTTTTACCGGAAACAGACACCGGGGGCATTTATGATGCGTCTCCGTATGTCCAGCGGTTTTAGCAACGCTGAGCAGTTTCGCGCCATCGCCGAAATCAGTGAAGCACACGGCCCCGGATTTGTGGATCTCACGACGCGTCAGCAGATACAACTCCGTGGCTTCACAATTGAGAACGTCCAGCACATTTGGAATCGGCTTGAAGAGGTCGGCTTAGGTTCACTCCAAACAGGCTTTGATAACATTCGTGGTGTGATTGGATGTCCCGTTGCTGGGTTAACGCCTAATGAACTCTTTGATGCTTCGCACGTCTGCCAGGAATTCACAAACCTCATTGTCGGTAATAAGGAATTTACCGATATTCCACGCAAGTTTAATGTCGGCATTACGGGGTGCCTGGATAACTGTACCCATACCGCCTCACAGGACATTGCCCTTACGCCTGCAGTAAAAGAGGTCGATGGTCAAGAGAAGAACGGTTTTAACGTCGCTGTCGGTGGAAAAATGGGGTCGGGTGGTTATACTGTTGCACAACCGCTTGATGTGTTTGTTGTCCCCGAAGAAGCCTCAGTTTTGTGTGCGGATATTACACTGATTTTTCGAGATCACGGACCTCGGACAGCTCGCAATAAATCTCGGCTTGCTTTTCTGATTGCAGATTGGGGTGTAGAAAAATTCCGAGAAGAATTAGAGCGTCGTCGGCACAGAAAACAGCCACTCCTGACAGCTGGTAAAGATGCTCGCGGGAAAAAGAAAACCGACCACACCGGTATCTTCTCACAGAAAGAGCCACATCTCAACTACGTCGGACTTGTTGTACCTGTCGGACGCATCACAACGACGCAGCTTTTTGAGGTCGCCCGACTTGCAGATGAATATGGGAACGGCGACATCCGCCTCACGCAGGGACAGAATCTGATTATCACCAACGTACCGGACACAAAGATCGGCGACTTAACCGCCGAACCGCTCCTACAACAGCTTCGCTACGACCCCTCGGAAATCATGAGAGGTATGGTGAGTTGCACAGGCATCGACTATTGCCATTTCTCGCTTATTGAAACGAAAGAACGCGCCATGGAGGCAATCCGACATATGGAAGCGAAACTCGGCAATACCAAGCCGTTGACGATACACTGGTCTGGCTGTCCAAACGGATGTGGCAACCACGCTGCCGCTGATATTGGACTCCTCGGCAAGAAGATTAAGATTGAGGGTGTCGTTACCGATGCAGTGGATGTGTTTCTCAAGGGAGATGCCAGCGCGAACCCTAAAGTCGCGCCCAAAGTATTGGAAAATGTGCCTTGCGATGATTTACCGCAAGTACTTGAAGGACTCATCCCTTATCTTTCACGTAGGTAAGGCGGACGGGTGAAGTAACTCGTGCGTCACCACGCGCACAACTTAAATTAACACACATTATAGAAAGGAAGATGACGACTTTGGAATAGATTTAGGCTGCTATTCTTAAAGTCTGAAAAGTTTATGAACATCAAAAATAAAGCGACACAGATAAATCTCTTTAGTCTAAAAACCGTCCAGATGCGCACTTTCCATACCACATGGTTCGCGTTCTTCCTCGCATTTTTCGGTTGGTTTGGCGTCGCACCACTTATGGCAATCGTGCGTGAAGATCTGATGTTAACAAAAGCAGAAATCGGTAATACGATTATCGCCTCTGTCGCAATTACGGTATTGGTTCGCGTCTTAATCGGACCGCTTTGCGATAAGATCGGTTCCCGAAAAGCGTATACATGGTTGTTGATCTTCGGTTCATTGCCGGTCATGGGTATCGGACTTTCCCAGAATTACGAAACGTTTCTACTATTTCGGTTAGCAATCGGTGCGATTGGTGCATCGTTTGTCATCACGCAATATCACACTTCGGTGATGTTCGCACCGAACTGTGTCGGCACTGCGAATGCAACAACGGCGGGATGGGGTAACCTCGGTGGCGGTGTCACGCAGATGGTGATGCCGCTCGTTTTTACGGCTGTCCTTAGTTTCGGTGTGAATGAATTCCTCGGATGGCGGTTGGCAATGGTCATCCCCGGCGTTGCGCTGTTTATCACTGGGTTTGCTTACTACTTCTTGACCCAAGACGCACCGGATGGAAACTATAAAGAACTCCGTGAACGCGGTGAACTTGAACCTTCGGAAGGCAAAGGCATGGAATCTTTCATGCTAGCGATTAAAGATTACCGGGTCTGGGCACTTTTCGTCATTTATGCCGCCTGTTTCGGGGTAGAACTCACCATTAACAACGTCGCCGCGCTCTACTATCACGATCAGTTCCAATTGGATGTTAGGACAGCAGGACTTATCGCTGGCTTGTTCGGTGTAATGAATATTTTTGCACGGAGTCTCGGTGGGTTTTTCTCCGATTTCTTTGCGAAAAGGATGGGGCTCCGCGGGCGTGTTATGTTCCTCTTTGTTGTGCTGTTAGGTGAAGGGGTCATGTTGATACTGTTCTCACAGATGGCGGTACTTATCCTCGCTGTCGGCGCAATGATTGTCTTCAGTCTCTTCGTGCAGATGTCCGAAGGTGCTACGTTTGGTATCGTTCCATTTATCAACAGGAAAGCATTGGGAGCCGTTGCCGGTATTGTCGGTGCAGGTGGAAACGCGGGCGCCGTTGCAGCCGGTTTCCTGTTCCGATCCGAAAGTATCACGATGCAGCAAGGCTTGCTATATCTCGGTGTAATGGTTGCAGTCGCCTCGGTTACCACAGTATTGGTAAGGTTCTCGCCTGCAGTTCAAGCCGCAGAGAAGAAGGCGTTTGATGCAGCACTCGCAGAGAGACAACGCCTAAAAGCCGAAGGTGCTTTGTCTTAATCCCATACGCCTATTGAGCGAGTTTGCGGGTAGCCACAAGGGGTACCCTACATATTTACCATAAATATTTCATAACCAACATACTTCAAACTAACCCAAAAACCCGGTTTTGAAAACGGAAAAGTCGGAGCAGAAACCTAATAATTAAAAAATGGAAAACTCAACAGGAAAAGCGGTATGTCCCTATTGTGGTGTCGGTTGCGTTATTCGAGCAACCGTCCAAGATAATAAAATTACGAGAATCTCAGCGGACGACGATGTCGCTCCAAATTACGGAATGCTCTGCCCAAAAGGTGCACATTTGAAACAGGTCTTTCAAAATCATGACGGTAGACTCGCGTATCCTATGATCCGGGATCGACGCGGTGAACCCCCGCGCAAAGTTTCGTGGGACGAAGCGATCGCTTTCACAGCAAATCGGCTGCAGGAAATTCAGTTAGAGCACGGTAAAGATTCCATCGCGCTCTACGGGTCTGGACAGTTGGATACAGAAACTTCCTATGTTTTCAACAAATTGTTCAAAGGATTCCTCCGCACGAATAACGTAGACACAAACAGTCGGCTCTGTATGTCGTCAGCGGTGGTCGGTTACATGCAGGCATTCGGTTCAGACGGTCCCCCTACCTGCTATGACGATATTCAACATGCCGATGTCTTTCTGATTATCGGCGCGAATATGGCGGTGAACCATCCCGTGCTTTTCCAGATGATTCGGAAACGGCGGGCATTAGATCCGGGTGTACGGATTATCGCTGTGGATCCGCGCCGCACGAAGACAGCAGACTTCTCAGATATCCATGTGCCGCTTGCACCTGGGAGCGACGTTGCCTTCCTCCAACTCATCGCGAAACGTCTCCTTGCCGTAGGGCGGATTAACAGACGCTTTGTCCGAAGGAGTACTGAAAACTTCAGTGCTTACGAAGAACATTTGAAAAGCTTAGATGAGGATGCCCTCCTTACTACTTGCGATATTCATCCAGCACGTATCGACGAGATTGTTGAATACCTCTCTAAACCGAGTCGATTGCTCAGTTTTTACTGCCAAGGCACCAATCAGAGCACAAGCGGTGTTGATAAAAATGTCGCACTCATCAATCTGCATCTCCAGTTAGGTGAAGTCGGTAGAAGGGGTGCTGGTCCGTTTTCGTTGACAGGGCAACCGAATGCGATGGGTGGTAGAGAGGTCGGTTATCTGTCTCACCAGCTGCCCGGTTATCGTGTCGTCACCAATGATATGCATCGTGCTTATCTGGAAGGCGCGTGGCGTGTGCCACCGGGTAGCATTGATTCAAAACCCGGATTGACAGCGGTACCGATGTTTGAAGCAGCAGCCGAGGGAAAAGTTCGCGCACTCTGGATCGCTTGCACCAACCCAGCCGTCAGCATGCCGGATACAAAGGTATCACAAGAAGGACTGCGCCGTGCGGACTTGGTCATCGTGCAGGATTGCTATTACCCGACAGAGACAGCGGAATATGCGGATGTGCTACTTCCCGCAGCACAGTGGGGTGAAAAGCAAGGCACGATGACGAATAGTGAACGGCTTGTCGTCCGAAGCGATCAGTTCCTGACTCCGCCGGGTGAAGCGAAGCCAGATTGGTGGATATTCACACAGGTCGCAAGAGCGATGGGATTCAAACGGAATTTCGATTTCTATACCGCTGAAGAGATCTGGGATGAATATCGGATGTTAACAGCAGGCACCCCGTGCGATCAGATGGGGATGACGAACGAACGGCTCGCGAAAACATCATTACACTGGCCCTGTCCACATCCACGGCACCCAGGCACGGCGCGCCGCTACGTCCGCACGAAGTTTTTCACCGATTCAGAGAAGGCACAATTCAAAACGCCGGTCTATCAGCCACCCGATGAAGATGTAAATGAGGAGTTCCCGCTCGGTTTGACGACGGGACGGATTGAGAGCCAGTGGCATACCCGCACCCGGACGGGTAAGGTACCGCAGTTGGTCCGTAAGGAACCGGAACCGTTTGTAGAAATCCATCCGGACGATGCTGTGGAAAATGACGTTCAAGACGGTGAGTGGGTCTATCTTGTAGGACGACGTGGCAGGTGTTATGCGAAAGCACGCGTCACAGAGGCGATTCGTCGAGGCTTGCTTTTCACGCCGTTCCACTGGGGCGATCTCTTCCACGCCGAAACCAATGCGAATTATGTGACAAATCCAGCGTTTGATCCGGTATCCAAGCAACCGGAATTGAAATTCTGTGCCGTGCGGATTGAGGCTGAAGATTCATAGCAGATTGGAGAGAAGGGATAGCTACCGAGCGGCATCTCTTGAATGTAGATAAATTGGATTGGTAATTTTACACATTCTGTCAGTGCCTCTCATGAGTACTCCATACGTTGCGAGTTCATTTGCTCCATAAGAAGCGGTTATCTCTGGATCAAAATCAACGACTCCGACGTAACCTTTGTATTCAATCATGGTTTGAAAAGCAGTGCCTCGGTCATGGGACCGAGGCTATTGGGAGAAATCAATATTTCTGCTAAAATCCGAGTTGCTTATTCACAATATTTTTCAATTCTTCACCCTTCAGATACCGTTCCAAGTTATCCAAGAAGAACTCAGTGATACGGCGGGGGCGATGCTGTGAACCCCCCGCAGAATGTGGCGAAATGATAACGTTGTGAAAATCCCATAACGGACTGTCTGCTTGGAGCGGCTCAGTTTCCGTGACATCCAAGCCAGCGGCAGCGATTGTACCGGCTTGCAAAATCTCAATCAGATCGGATTCGTTAACAATCGGACCGCGGGCGACGTTAATAAAGAACGCCGTCGGTTGCATCACGGATAAGTTATCCTTATTGATAAGACCGCGTGTCTCCTCAGTCAATGGACACGCAATCATCACGACATCCACCTGGCTCATCATGTTTGAGAGTTGATCCATCGGCAACAGTTCATCGACGTTATCCGGTTTATCGGTGCGGTAGGCATCGGCAGCCATGACGTACATATCAAAACCTTTTGCGCGCTTCGCCATCTCCATCCCGATACCGCCCATCCCAACGATACCGATCTTGAACCCGTCGATCTCTATCATCGGCATGCTACGGCTGCCGCCCCATTGATGCTTATCCTGATTCCGAACGGATTCGTGGATACCGCGCGCCAAACCGAGCAGGAGTGCGAAGGCTTGATCTGCAACGTGCTTGGCGTACAAGCCTGCGGCGTTCGTTAGGATAACATCGCTTTCACGGAGCGCGGGATACATGTGCCGATCCATACCCGCACTGGTGGATTGAATCCATTTGATGTTCGGAAAGTGCGGGAAAAGGTCTTCACTGCAATATCCGTAGAAGATATCGGCATCTTTGCCTTCTTCAACGAGTTCCTCACGTGAACCTGGGATTACAAAGGTGTGTTCATCGCCCACGATGCTTTCCAGTCTCTCGAGGAGTTCACCTTCAACACGTCCTTGGAGTAGAATTTTCATAAATTTCCTTTCATAATGTAATATGGGTAATTAGGAGAGTGGGAGAGTGGAAGGAGGTAGATGAGAAAGTGTGCGTCTTCCAACCTTCCGTTTTCTCTTTATTGCCACGGTGGGGTTTCCGGCAACAATTCCTGAAACTCGTCAATCAACGCGTCCTCATAAGCACCAGCGTATTGACCGCTAAAAAACTTTTCCATCGCTTCATCAAGGAAGAGTTGCCACGATGTGTCCTCGGCACCCGGATTGACGGGGAAGAACAACGCACCGACATCTTGTGCCGCTTTCAGGTCGCCGGGTGAATCGCCGAGCATCAAGACATGGTTTTCGGGATACCTGTCTTTCGTCGTTATCGTAAGATGCTCCGTTTTCGTACCCATCTCCTGTCCGGCGATCAGTGCGACGTAGGTATCAATTTCGTGTTCATCCCATTCGCGTTGGAGTGCTTCGTCCGGTGTAGCGGAGACAACGATAATATCCGCTTTGCCTTGCAGCTGTTGTAATGTTTCACGCACGCCAGGAAAGGGTGGTAGGTTATAGACAATCTCAGCGACACTTTCGTTCACGCCGAGACTCCATTCCATCACTTGGCTGAGTTCGTCAAGTCTTTCGTCTGTTGCGTTGTCAATTGCGGCTTGTAGTGCGGGATTGCCAAGTTTTGTTTCCGTTTCTGACCATTCACGTAGGTAAGGGAGTTCGGGGACCGAGACACCCATCTTCTGCACAAGCGGCATCTCGCGTAAGAAATCGCACACCAGTAGAATCGCCTTAAACCGATTTGTGCCACGTGTCTTTGAGTAGAGATTCACGAAATCCCATGCCTGATGCACCTGTCGTGAGATAGACGCCAATCCGAAATGCTTGACGAGGTTCACGCTGAAGCAGTCGTTGTGTTTGACCTCCATGCTGTTGAAAACACAACCGTCCGAGTCGATGCCTACGAAAAACTCGTGCTGCGGTTCAAAATCATAGAGTGCTTGTTGGGGGCCTTGAGTCATGTGTTTTCCTTTCAAAAAAACGCTTAGTGCCTTGGGCTACGGCACGGCGGAGCGTGCCTGCTACTTTCTTTTATTCCACAACGACTTCCGGACGACCTTCGAGCATCCATTCGGTGTGGAATACGGTCGGTTCGCCGTCTTTTCCGAGAATCGTGTTCCCCTCTGCATCGAGTTTATGGTAGGTGTGTGCGCCGAAGTAGTCGCGCATCGCTTGGATGAGATTCGCGGAGAGTCTGCCGCTGCGGTAACTATCGAAATAGGCTAAAGCCGAACTGAATGCAGGGATCGGGACACCGAGTTGCGTAGCGGTGCCGATAACGTTCCGCCAGTTCGGTTGTGCCGCTTCAATCACGCCTCGGAAATAGGAATCGAGCAATAGGTTTGGCAATTCAGGGTTGCGTTCAAACGCCTCTGCGATCCGATGCAGGAATTTTGCGCGGATGATACACCCACCCCGCCAACCGAGACTGATTTGACCCAAGTCTAAATTCCATCCAAATTCTTCGCTGGCTTCCCGCATTAAAGCGAAACCTTGGGCATAAGAGCAGATTTTCGCGGCGTAAAGTGCGTCGTGGATTGCCTTCAACGCTTCATCTCGGTCGCCTTGGAATGTGCCGACAGGTCCTTGGATAACCTGTTCTGCCGCAACCCGTTCGCTTTTGACAGCGGAGATGCACCGCGCAAAAACCGCCTCCGCGATTGTTGGTGCGGAGATGCCGAGATCCAACGCAGAAATGCTCGTCCATTTGCCTGTGCCTTTCTGCCCTGCTTGATCCAACACGACATCAACGAAAGGCGTACCGCTGCTATCAAGTTGTGTGAAGATGTCAGCCGTGATTTCGATGAGATAAGAATTCAGTTCGCCACTGTTCCATTCGCTAAAGACCTCGTGCATTTCGTCCGAGCTCATACCCAAGACGCTTTTCATTAGCGAATAGGCTTCGCATATCAGTTGCATGTCGCCGTATTCGATGCCGTTATGCACCATCTTGACGTAATGCCCCGCGCCATCAGGTCCTATGTAGGAGCAGCACGGTGTGCCATCTACCTGCGCCGCAATCCTTGTAAAGATCGGTTCCACGAGCGCGTACGCCTCAGCTGAACCGCCCGGCATCATCGCCGGTCCTTTGAGCGCGCCTTCTTCACCGCCGGAGATACCCGTGCCGATAAACAGAATATCCTGTTCGGCTAACGCAGCGTGTCGGCGAACCGTATCGTTGAAGTTAGAATTCCCGCCATCAATAATCAAATCACCTTTTGAGAGGTGCGGAACTAATAATTCAATAAATGCATCAACGGGTTCTCCTGCTTTCACCATCAAGATAATTTTTCGAGGGGTATCAAGTTTTTCAATTAACTCTGGTATAGAATGTGCCCCAGTGATATTTTTGTCCTTCGCAGCACGTTCCATGAAAGCGTCTACCCGTGAGACGGTGCGGTTGAAGACCGCCACCTCAAAGCCTTTGCTTTCCATGTTCAGTGCGAGGTTTTCGCCCATCACTGCTAATCCGATGAGTCCAATATCTGCCGCCAAATCTGTTTCCTCCTATAGTAGTGTCTGTTTTGCATATCATACACTACAGGAGGGAATGATGTCAAATATATTTTTGGAAAAGGCGGTCGGCTATCAGCCATCAGCAGTCAGAGAAATGGTTATCAGTTATCGGTTTGCCTCGCAGTGAGAGTTTTCAGTAATCAGTAGTCGTCAGTAAAGCGGTGTTTAATGAAGGTGCGTAAGTCCTTCGTGATAACCTTATTTTGAATGTATGTTAGTAGGCTTTACAAACCTATATAAGGTTTCAAATCCCAGAGGAGGGTTGTGCACTCAAAACTGCCAGTCGCCAAAAGTGTGCCATCTGGCGAAAATGCAAGCGACTGAATATCTGTCGGATGTCCCCAGAGCGTCGCAATATTTTCACCACTTGCCACATCCCATAACCGAATTGCCATCTTTTCCATTCCCGTCTCCCACCATGTGCCGGATGCCAGATAACGTCCACACGGTGAGAATGCCAAGGCATACGGTTCGCGCGTCCCTGGTTGTGGTATTGCAAAAAGCGTTGTCAGATTTTCTGCACACCATAAACGGAGTTCGCCGGACATCCCACCGGCAATCAAGTTACCACACGGCGAAAATGCTATCTCCATAAGTGTCCGAGGTTTACCTAATGGCAATGTTGCAATCTCTTCGCCAGATTCAACGTCCCACAGCCGGGCGATTCTATCATCTGAACCACTTACCAGTCGTTTGCCATCTGGTGAGAAGCACACCGACCAAATGTGTTCGGTATGCCCTATCAACGGTTTCAACCGCTCTTGACGTATGAAATCCCATAGATAAATTGCGCCTTCTCTGCTCCCAACCGCAAGCCGATTCCCTGTCGGTGCGAATGCGATATTCCATATTAATCGGACCGGATCGGTTTCAGTGAATTCTGCAATCGGTGCATCAGGTTTCCCGGCATCCCAAACTTTGACGGTGTTGTCTTCACTATGGGCAGCTAGCATATTTCCGGAAGGCAAAACAGTAAAAAAGGTGATGCGTGTATCCTTCAATAATGTTTCCCGAACCTGCTTACTTTCAACATCCCATAGCACAATACCGGTCCGATGACCTCTTATCGCCAGTGTCTCTCCATCCGGCAAAAACAGCACCGGATCTGGGAAACAATCGGGTTCACGAAGTGTTGAGAATGTATGTATGTTGCCAGTTTGCGTCTTTTTGTTTGATGTAGTGTCGGTGTGAATTTCGGCGAGAGCTAACCGCGGAAATTCTCTAAACCATGCGGCATCAATACTCCTCGGATGTAGTTCTGGAATTTCTATTTTTTCACGGCGTTCCACATTCCAGACTTCAATGGTGTCCTGTCCATCTACAATCGCGAATAACTCCCCATCTGTCGAATAAAATGGGACTGTCCGAGACGTTTGGAAGTCAGTATAAACCATCTTTTGCACACCTTTTGTCACGTCCCACACGCGTAGGTTTTCATCTCTACTACTGGATGTGAGGAAATTACTGCAAGGCGAAAAGGTAATAGTATCCATCCAAGCCCTTTTCACTCTAAAGTGAGAGATACGTTCACTTGTCTTTACATTCCATACTGAAATGTAGTGATTAATAGGATCAGCATCACCTATGGGTTCGTCAGAAGTCACCCCTGCCAATAGATAACTATCCTCAGAGAAGCTAAAATTTCCACCCGCAAACTTGAAAATTAACTTACCTGTTTCAGGGCACCAGATGTAAGTTTGTGTGCCTTCTGTGCCAAGATTATCTGCAGTCGCAGCGACGTACTGTCCATTTGGAGAGAATTCCAATCGGTAAATATCAGCTGATTCAACTTCACGCTCGCCTCGATCCATTCCTGCGATGCAGACACCTTGATGCACATCTAACACCTCAACGTTGCCATGCCAATTCGCGGTAGCAATCCACTGACGATCCGGAGAAAAGTTAATGTGCCAATAGATATTATGTTCTTCCATCGGCTTCATCTGCGCGAGGCATTCACCACTCTGAATGTCCACGACCTTAATAACACCGTCATAATTGGCGATAGCAATCCACTCGCCGTCTTGCGAAAAATCGACAGCGGAGATCATCCCACGCTCTGTTTCCCACAACGCTATGGGAGCATCTGATGATATTTCATACCACCAGAGACCTATACCCGTTGCGACGGCGAAATACGTGCCATTTGGGGACGGTTTCACACTACGCAAATTACCTTTTCCCAATCGGGCAATTGCCCCTTCTGGCAATGCCCATGTAGTGCCTTCGGTATCATCCGGCACGGCATTAAAGGGTGCCGGTCTTCGATTTTGTTTCATATTTACTCCTTGATGATAGTTCTTTGTAATAAGGGTTACATAGATAGATTTCGTTACACCGTATATCGATAATGGTTCATCCATACACATCCTTGGATGCACCTTCACACACTTCCAAGAAATCGCGAGCGCAGCTCGCTCCTACAGGAAGAAACTTCTTAGGTTCATCGAAAACTTGATTAAACACATATCTGTGATTTACGTCAAAATAAACAATAACAACGCGCGGTTCACCTGACGGAAAGGAGTCCCACCATTCGTAGTTTATTCGGTCTCAAGAAGTATATCATTCGGTATCGATACGCCATCATCATCAGTTTCTGCCTCGTGGTTGTGACGAATGTACTTCTCCTGATTAGCCCAAAAATCCTCAAGACGGTTGTTGATGAGTTAGGACTCGCTTGGAAAAGTGCTTATGATGAGACTTATGTGGGGCCAATCTTTACGATCTCACCGGAACGCATCCTCTTTTTCGCGATGCTCCTCTTTGGCGTTGCGCTTGCCGCAGGGATCCTACGCTTCATCCAACGGCGGACCATCCAAGGTGTCGCGCGGCAGATGGAGTTCCACCTCCGTGCCGATTTCTTTCTGCACCTCCAAAAACTCTCTGCTGCGTATTACGATAACGTCCGTACCGGCGACCTGATGACGCGGGCAACCAGCGATCTCAACGCCATCAGAATGGTGCTGAGCAGTGCTGTCATGTACACAGCAGATGCCATCGTATTTTTCGGACTTGCACTCACCATTATGCTGCGTATTGATGCCGGCTTGACGCTTGTCACACTGCTGCCTTACCCAGTGCTCGCACTCCTGATTCGCTTTCTTGGAAAACGGTTGCATGTACGTTATGAGCGAATCCAAGAGGCGTTCTCAACGTTGAACACCAAAGTGCAGGAGAATTTGTCCGGGGTCCGCGTGGTGAAAGCCTACACACTGGAAGCAAGCGAAATCGAACACTTCCAAGAATTGAACCGAGAGTTTGTTCACCGTAACCACCAACAGATCCGACTGATGACTTTCTTTTTCCCGATCTTCCGCTGTTTGCCGGGGATCAGTATTGTCGTCCTGCTTTGGATGGGTGGTCTCCGGGTCATCAACGAAGAAATGACGCTCGGCGATTTCGTCGCATTCCACGCCTATCTCCTGATGCTCATCCGTCCGATGATTACCCTCGGCTTCATCGTCAATACCTTTGAACGCGGCGCAGCGTCTATGGGGCGAATCCAAGCGATTTTCAATGAGAAGCCTGAAATTTTTGATGGCGAGCAGGTGAAATGGGAGGTCAAAGATATTGAAGGCGAGATCGAATTTAGAAATCTCAATTTTGCGTATCCCGATGGAACGCCAGTGCTGAAGGACATCAACCTTAAAGTCGAACGGGGCACGACCCTCGCAATTGTTGGCGGGACAGGATCCGGGAAATCCACGCTTGTCAACCTGATTCCGCGCATCCGTCAAGCCGAACGCGGCACCGTCTTTGTAGACGGTGTAGACATTCAGGATATACCGCTAAACGTCCTGCGTTCCAATATCGGGGTTGTGGAGCAGGAACCGTTCCTTTTCTCTGACTACTTACGAAATAATATCGCCTACGGTCTTGAAACACCAAAAGAGGAACAGATAAAAGATGCAGCGCACACCGCGGATCTCCTTGAACAGATTGAAGAGTTCCCCGACGGGTTAGAAACCTTCCTCGGTGAACGTGGGATGACCATTTCAGGGGGGCAACGCCAACGGAGCGCACTCGCACGCGCGATTATCATTAAACCGAAAATTCTGATTCTTGACGATGCATTCGCAAATGTGGATACCCAAACAGAAGACACGATTCTCAATCGGCTTACCGAAATTATGAAGGATCGCACCACAATCCTCATTTCACACCGTATCTCTACCGTCAAAGCGGCTGATCACATCATTGTTCTCAATGACGGTAGCATTGTTGAGACAGGCACACACGAACAACTCCTCGAACAGAACGGGATTTACGCTGGCATCTATGAAACACAACTTTTGCAAGAGGAACTTGAGAAACTCTAAAGGAGGAACCCACCTGTGTTTGGCATGGGAAGCGACCTATACGAATATAGCGATGAAGAACAAGACCTCGGAAAAGTTTATGACCGGGTGTTAATGCGGCGACTCCTTTCATACCTCAAACCCTACAAATTCCAGCTGCTCATCATCGGATTTCTCATGATCGGGAATACACTCTCACAACTGGCAGGCCCGTTTCTGATGCAGCTGGCTATTGACGACCATATTACCCCGGGTATATCAGAAGGATTAAGTACAATCGCGATGCTTTATGTGTTGGCACTGATTAGCATGTTCGTGTTTGGGTACTCTGAAGAGTATCGCACACAGATGATCGGGCAACATGTAATGCACGATCTCCGTCAGGTGCTTTTTTCGCATTTACAACGCTTGGACGTACAGTTCTTTGATAAAAATCCGGTCGGTAGATTGATGACCCGCGTGATGGGAGATGTTCAAGTCCTCAACGAACTCTTTGCCTCCGGTGTGATTACGATCTTCGCGAATTTGCTCCGTATCTGTGGCATTGTCATAGTGATGCTCCTCTATAATTGGAAACTCGCGCTCGTGACGTTCACAGTCATTCCAATCATCTTCGGCGCAACCCTCGTCTACCAGATCTATTCGCGTCGCGCCTTCCGAGAACAGCGTAAGCAGCTTGCGCGCATCAACGCATTTTTACAAGAAAACATCGTCGGTATGACAACGATGAAGCTGTTCGCACAAGAACGACGGAGCCACCTCCGCTTCAACGAGCGCAATCGGCGATACCTCGCTGCGAACCTGAAGAGCATCTTCTATTTTTCGATCTTTCACCCGCTGATAGAGGTAACAGCATCGCTCGCAACAGCCGTGATTATCTGGTACGGCGGCGGACAAATTATACAAAATGAGCTGACCTTTGGGGGACTCGTGATGTTCATGGGCTACGCGCAACAGTTCTTCTGGCCCATCCGCGAACTCAGCGAAAAGTATACCATCTTCCAAAACGCAATGGCATCCTCGGAACGGATTTTTCAACTCCTTGACACACAACCGTCTATTATTTCTGCCGTTCCCAAGAACAGTACCGATAGCCTGAGAGGCGAGATTGAATTCAAAAACGTCTGGTTCGCCTATAACGATGATGACTATGTGCTACGGGATGTCTCGTTCAAGGTGAAACCGGGGGAGAAGGTTGCACTCGTAGGACATACAGGGGCAGGGAAAACCTCTATCATCAATCTACTTTGCCGGTTCTATGAGATCAATAAGGGACAAATCTTGATTGACGGGGTTGACATCCGAGAGATGAATTTGGAAGATCTACGCAGTGCGATTAGTATCGTGCAGCAGAATATCTTCCTCTTTTCGGACTCCATTGAACGTAATATCACTTTAGGAGACCCATCAATCTCACCAGAGCAGGTGGCGAGTGCCTCAAAGAATGTGCATTTAGACAGATTTGTCCAGAAGATGCCCGATCTCTACGGCACAGAGATTAAAGAAGACGGTGCCGGGTTATCCGTCGGACAGAAGCAGTTGGTCGCCTTTGCGCGTGCCTTAGCCTCCGATCCAAGTATCCTCATCCTCGACGAAGCGACCTCAAGCGTTGATACCGAAACCGAAATCTTGATTGAAGATGCGCTCAAGCGTTTAATGGCAGATCGGACCTCTGTTGTCATTGCACACCGGCTTTCAACGATCCAAAACGCCGATAAGATTATCGTCATGCATCGCGGCGAAATCCGAGAAACCGGCACACACAACGAGTTGTTACAGCAGGGTGGTATCTATTATCGGTTGTATCAGTTGCAGTACAAAGGACAAGAAACAAAAAGGGGTTTGTAAACGGTTAAACTTCTTCAACAGTCCAGCGGGCAGCATTTCTGTAGGAATGGGTATACTTCCTCATTCTTCTGGTACTTCAAATACCACACCATCCTTCTTTTTTTCGTAAAAAATGATTTTTACCTCTATGGATTCCGCTAAAGTTGGTATTGCCTCATAGGTGCTGGGTTTGATGGAATACGCTTCTTCACCTACAAATCCATCTATACCTTGGGCTTCCTCATGTGGTTCCGCTAAACGGTAGTCACAGCCTTTTATTTCCGACAACTTTTTCAGGATTGCCTCCTGAAATCTAAGTCCCGCGAACGTTTTGACAAGAACAAGATCCTCTACCCACGATTTAACTATAGCACGATCAATTTTTTGGACAGCCTCGTTGAAGTTTTCTATCATTGAGATTATTCTATCTGTCGCCTCATCAATTGCATCCGGATATTGTTCTTGATACCACGTCACCCACTCCTCAAAAGTTTGTCCCGGAAATTCCTGAATCAGTTCGCTCAATTGTCCAACGTGCCTCGGTCGCGTCGCTTGAGAATTTTGATTTGCGACATTCATTAATTGGGTCGTGTACTTCGGAAATGCAGAAGCAGGCGCGTTTACATATTCTTGAATCTCAGCGTTTTTGAGTTTGATTTTCATAGATACCCATTTGACAATGTGAAGTTACTGTGTGTCCAACATACTGAGTTGAGAAGTTTTTGTGTGAGGTTTCATTTTATTATCGTCCACTGCTTCTGAAGGTTGATCAAAATTCCAAGTTTGGGGTTTCGTTGAATACATAACATCAAAGATATTATCTCCGCGTGTGTGAATCTCTTTTAAGCCGTTCAAGAGAATAAACTGCTCTTGGCTCGTCATCACCGGACAGCTATAGTGCTTGTTTGTATATTTTAACGCTCCCGAATTTTGGATCCGGTTTTCGACAAACGCAAAGTGCTTTTGTAATCTGTCGGACAAATAACCGTTTGAAAAATCGACAATATGGTGTGCAATCGGACAAATAACCTGTTGAAAACTCTTGTCAATCTCAACACCGATACTATTGCGTGCCGATGTCATCGCAGCCGCAGTCGTGGTGCCTGTCCCCAGAAATGGATCGAGTATCACATCACCTTTCACAGAATACATATTGATGAGTCGATACGCCAAATCGAATGGAAATGCTGCGCTCCGCAATCGCGACATCGCCTTGGGGAGTTTCTGCTCGGTTCCCTTAATATCCGTCCAAACATCCGAATACCAGATATTCCGTTCTTCCCAAAACAGCGCACTTTCACGTCTGTTTTCCTTTTCGTCCTCCGTTTTAAATACTCTTTTAGGACCCTTTCTCACTATTAGAATATACTCGTGTTCTAACGTCACATAAGCCCCCGCAGGTAGCATGCCCGAACCCATAAATTTGTTAGGTGTGTTCGCCTGTTTTCGCCAAAGGATATCGGGTAATGCTGAGAACCCGATTTTTAAGAGGTGTGTCAAGATTCTCGCGTGGTTCGGATACAAACAAAAATCACCTTTTACTGTCCTCGTCGCATCACCGATATTGAGACACGCAAATCTACTATCCTTTAAAACCCTGAACACTTCATCCCATACAGAATCGAGAATCTCATGCATCAACGCATACGCCTGCTTCCCATCACCACTCGCCAACGCATCCTGAATCTCTGGATTCTGATGACTAAACATCTCATCCCACATCTGAATCATAGGGTATGGCGGTGAGGTAACAACCAGATCAACACTTTCTGATGGAATTTCTTTTAAATCTCGTGAATCTTGAAAAAGGATCTTATGGGTGGTTTTCATAGACGGTATTGCCTAAATAGTGATGTTCGGCGACATTCTGTCGATATTAAAGTTTTGTCCAAACAATGAAAATAATAACATATTTAACGAGAGTCGTCAAGAAAAGATCCACGGACATTCAATCCTCGCAAAGCATTCTTGGAGGAGGGAAATCTTGCCCGTCCGATTTACAGATATTCCAATTATCCCGAAAATCTCGGTTCTGACAGTTTCCGACAACTGATAACTGAGTCCCTCAATGCCAGACAATGTAAGTCGGCATCTGCAGCACCAATCCGATAAGGCTCCAGACACATCCAAGCGTATAGTCCCCTAAGATCAACCCCAAAAAGAACGGCACGGCTTGCCGATAGAGTTTCACACCGCCAATTTTCAGGACAGTCGCTTTCGCTAACCAACTCAGGAAAATCGGAAACCACAAGCCACCCATCCCTGTCCCGCTCACGAGCACATAACCCCCCGGATGCAGGGGCCACCATAAAAATCTGATTTTCATAATCATCAGGAAGATCGTGAACAGGAAACTACTACCGATAACCCCGAGTTCCGGTCCGCTCGTCTCCCGTGGACTGACAAGCCATGTCTGTAAGCGATTGAACGTCTCCCACCCCATATAAACGATCCAGCCGCGTGCCTTGCTTCCTGCTCCCATGTCATAGAGGACGTGTAGATATGCCCAAAATGTTATCAGGATACCGAACACAATGGCTAAGATCATCCCGATGAGCAGTTGTCGATACCCGATGCGACTTCGTTCTGCTAAACGGAACGCTTCTAACTCGCTTGGTGTCGGATGCGCGCGGAAACAACGGACAAACGGATAAAGAAACGTTAGTCCTGTCAGATTACCTGCACCGAGTCGGCGTGTGCCGAGTGCAAGCACCATCGTCCGTCCGGGATCAACAAAGATGAGTTGGTGCAACGGCGGTCCGATTTCGGCACGGATACGCGTGATCCCGATAACTAAGGGGAAATAGAATACAAAGAAAAGTCCGATTGCCCAAAACGTCATCCCCATCTGAAAACAGAAAAAGAACAGGAACAGCATTCCGACGGTGAATAACCCCGCCGCAGTCCGATAGCGCATCGGTTCACGGGAATCGTCAGGTGCGGCTTCGCCTCGGCGTTGTGCGATACCGAAAACCTTGCGAATAATACGTCCGTAGTGTTTCCGTCCGATCCACAACGGAATACATCCGAACGCAATCCAAGCCCCTGTCTGCTGTTCAAGGTGATAGATGTTCCGCGCCCCGAACGCGTCCGTTACAATCAATTGGATACGACTGATGAGCCAGAAAAACCAGCACGAGAACGAGAGATCCAGCGGTGTGAAAAACATCAGCCCAATGCTAAACGGATAAAAAGAGATATGGATCGGCCCCATCGCACTCCACGGTCTTGAGCTGAATTGCCCGATGGTTTTACCTTTGATCGGTAGTCCCGGTATGTCTGGAAACAGGTAGTTTAGACCGTTCAGCAATTCTGCACTGCCTGCGAGAGCGAACCCGAGCCACATCCACGGCGAAGTAAAGAAACGTCTCGGATTGCTCGTCAATGCCAACGGGAGTTGGACGATCGGATAGTTTAGGCGCTCGTTTTCTGTCCACTGCTTACGGAGAAAAACTGTTACCGCCAACAGTGTCAGCCAGAGCGCGATCACAAAACTCGACCAAGATAGCACGGGTGGTATCCATGCGTTTAGCGTTGCAGAAGTGTAGAGCGTGGAATCACCATTGTAGAACCCGTCCAAAATACGCGGGCTTTTGACGGCAATCCACGTCGGGATGTGATGTCCGAAAAGCGGAATCCATTCGTTTTCAGGCGATGCGAATTGGAAGGTATGCGCGAGGACGGGGATGAGGTAGCCCATCATCGTGTGTCCGCTAATCGTCGTTAGCATCACGACCATCACGTAGATGGTTTGCAGATCGGCTTGCGACATCGCCAGACGCGGCGTGAATCTTTGGAGCAAGAGATTGACCAGTACGAAGACGAGGAGCGTAAAGACAGCATTAAAGAACAGAGAGGCGATCGTCAACTGTGTTGAGTGCCACACCTCCGTTCCCATTAGGCACCAGTAACTATTAAAGGCGACAAGCACCAACCCAATCAACAGAATATGCGGTTTGACGAGATTGATTTTTTCACTTCCGTTGGTTTCCATTCCCGCTCCTGCTGATATGCTGTAACGCTTTCTGTAGCACTGCTTCGTTGCTATATTTTTTCAAGGTGTCTTGACTTGTGGAATCGGTGAGTTCCCGAATTTCTTCGCATAACAGGGGAAGTGCCCGCACAACGTTATCCACAATCGTAATGCTCGCCTGCTTTGCAGTGCGCGACATCGGGTTCAGATCGACGGTTACGACATCTTTGCCCATCTTTCGGAGGGCTTCGCATCGGTCGCCGTCCTCAAGCGGCACGAAGACGACATCCGCTTTAAAGATTCCGTCTGGATGCACAAACTTCCGGTTGGAGTCGATATAGGAGAGTTGCACCTCGGTTGTCGGCATCAGCACGTCGGCGGCACCGTGCTTTAGAAGATACTCTCGGATCCTCTGCTCCCGTCCGTCTTCCGTATGGAAGATGTTCACCTCAAGCGGTGCGTTCAAGACTTCTCCCAATTCAATGAGTTCATCCGGTGCCAATGCTGCCACATTCCCGTTGACGGAGATGACAGAGTGTCGCGCCGAAAGGAGCATGACCGCAGCAGCATGGATCGCTTCAATCGCGAACGGTTGTGTCGCTTCGCCGATGAGGTAGTCGAACGCCTCCCCGCGTCCGTGCGCGATGAGTCCGTGGATAGAGGTAATCCCCTGTTCCACGCCTGCAACGATGGTATCTCTGAGTGTTAGTGAAAGGTATCGGGGATGTGTTTTCGGAACGTCGCTCAATGAAATAGCACCTCAGCACAAGTTTCCGTCTATTATACTGTGTTTTAGGTAAGTTTGCAAGAGGTGATGTGTTTCACTTCAGAACCATTCAGTTCTACTGATAACTGACAACTGATAACTGAACTCTCAATGCCACACAATATAGGTCGGTATCTGCAGCACCAATCCAATGAGGCTCCAGACACATCCGAGCGTGTAATCCCCTAAGATTAGCCCTAAAAAGAAAGGAATGGCTTGCCGATAGAGTTTCACACCGCCAACTTTTAGCACGATCGCTTTCGCCAGCCAACCGAGGAAGATTGTGAACCACAACCTTCCCATTCCCGTGCCACTGACTAACACGTAACCCGCAGGATGCAGGGGCCACCACAGAAATCGGATCTTCATAATCATCAGGAAGATCGTAAATAGGAAACTGCTGCCGATAACACCGAGTTCGGGGGCACTCGTCTCCCGTGGACTCACAAGCCACGTTTGCAGACGGTTAAACGTCTCCCACCCCATATAGACGATCCAGCCGCGTGCCTTGCTTGCCGCTCCCATATCGTAAAGGACGTGTAGATATGCCCAAAACGTTATCAGGATACCGAACACTATCGCCAAAATCATACCGATAAGCAGTTGCCGGTACCCGATGCGACTCTGCTCTGCCAGACGGAACGCTTCCAGTTCACTCGGTGTCGGGTGCGCGCGGAAACAGCGGACAAACGGATAGAGGAACGTCAGTCCCATCAGATTACCTGTGCCTAAGCGGCGGGTGCCTAACGCTAATACCATCGTCCTGCCTGGATCGACAAGGACGAGTTGATGCAGTGGCGGCCCAATTTCGGCGCGAATGCGCGTGATACCGAGAATCATCGGAAAGTAGAAAAGAAAAAAGAGTCCAATCGCCCAGAACGTCATCCCCATTTGAAAGCAGAAGAAAAAAAGGAATATCAACCCTACGGTGAACAGTCCAGCAGCCGTACGGTAACGCATCGGTTCCCCGGAATCGTCAGGCGGTGGTTCGCCACGGCGTTGCGCGATACCGAATACCTTCCGAATGATGCGTCCATAGTGCCGTCTGCCCATCCATAACGGGATACATCCGAACGCGATCCATGCCCCCGTCTGTTGTTCGAGATTATAGATATTGCGTGCGCCGAACATATCTGTCACAACCATCTGAACACGGGTCAGTAGCCAGAAGAACCAACATGAAAACGAGAGATCCAGCGGCGTGAAGAACATCAACCCGATGCTAAACGGATAGAAGGAGATACGGATCTGTCCCATCGCACTCCACGGCTTTGAACTGAACTGTCCGAGCGATTTGTTTCTAATCGGTAGGGAAGGGATTTCTGGAAACAGGAAACTCAGTCCATTTAGCAGTTCCGCACTCCCCGCAAGCGCGAAACCGAGCCACATCCACGGCGAAGTAAAGAAACGTTTCGGGTTGCTCGTCAGTGCTAACGGGAGTTGGACGATCGGATAGTTCAGGCGTTCGTTTTCGGTCCACTGCTTACGGAGGAAAATCGTTACGGCTAATAACGTCAGCCAGAGCGCGATCACAAAACTCGACCAAGATAGCACCGGCGGTATCCATGCATTTAGCGTGGCAGAATTATAGAGCGTAGAGTCGCCGTTGTAGAACTCGTCTACAATACGCGGGCTTTTGACGGCGATCCAACTCGGAATATTGTTTCCAAAGAGTGATAACCACTCATTTTCGGGGGTTGCGAACTGGAAGGTATGCGCGAGGACGGGGATCAGGTAACCCATCATGGTATGTCCGCTGATGGTTGATACCATCACGACCATGACGTAGATGGTCTGCAGGTCGGATTGCGACATCGCCAGCCGCGGCACGAATCGCTGTAGCAATAGGTTAACAAGTACGAAGACAAGAAGCGTGAAAACCGCATTGAAGAACAGGGAGGCGATCGTCAGCTGCGTTGAGTGCCACACCTCCGTCCCCATCAGGCACCAGTAGCTATTAAAAGCAACGAGCACCAACCCGATTAGCAGAATATGCGGTTTAACAAGGTTCTGTTTCGCGTTTCCGTTGGTTTCCATTCCCGTCCCTGCTGAAGCACAAATTTGCGCCTATTATACTCTGTTTCGGGTAAGTTTGCAAGCGGAGATGTGTTGCCGTGATCCTGCGAATGGTACCGGGTTATCCAGTTTTCGATGCTTGGTCTATGTATTTATTGATGCCTAATAATGAAAAACGGAAACCCAAACCCAGTTATGACTGGATTCAGGTTTCCGATATGAGTGATTGTTGGTTAATAGTTATAAGTGGTTGGTTAAGAGGGTTTCTTCTCCAATAACCAACAACTAACAACCAATAACCAATTACGCTTATCTGGCCTTTTTGATGCTGCCCCATGTAGTTGCGAGCTTGGCTCTCGGGTCTACCGGAAAACTATCATCGCCGAAGTACTCAATTTCGCCGATTTGAAAGTACGCTCCATTCGGGTTCGATGCGGTGTCAAAAGTAACATGCCGGAAAAACTTATACCCGACTTTTTGCCTGTCGTAATCTTCGCCTGCCTCAAAAAGGACGACTTGCAGTCGCTGATCCCAAAAACTTTTCCCGTCGTGCTCATAGATGGTATCAAACTTCTTGCCGTCGTTCGACCCCTGAACCGCCCACACTGTCGGGTCCCTTGCAGGCACATCGTTCGCTGAAGATACGGTGAAGTGTGTCAAGGCATATTGCTCCTCAAACTCAGCCATTACCCATAGCCCTTCCTTCGGAATGCCGCCGCCCTTTCCGCAGCACCATTTGTCATTGATGGGACCCAGGCGGTTATCGAAGACATTAAACGAAAATTCGCCGCCCCCGAACCCGGGTTCCTCGTTAGATGAGAATTTGGCATCGTAACCCTTATCTTCGTCAGGCTCACCATCGTCTTCCGGGTCAGTTAGGTCGCCGCCGAGCAGTTCCCCTGTGCCTGTTCCCAAGACTTCCTCTGCCTGTACCATGTCGCTCGTGCTGATAACAAAGGCGAACATCAACACAAGTCCTGCTAATACTAATATAATTTTCATGCTGTTCAATCTCCTATAGAAATGAATCTCACTTTTTTAGGGTTATAAGTTATAAGTTATAAGTTAAGAAAACCCTCTTAACCTACCACTTATAACCTCTTAACTTACCACCATTGGATGTGAGTTTCGTGTTAAGTACGTGCGTTTGAATAAACTGTACCTATTTTACCATACCAATCTTTATATTGCAATCTTTTCCTTGAAATCTTTTGTAAACCGATGTATAATTGGACTTACGCACTCCTTCTTAAAGTCCCCCTGATAAGGGGGATTTAGGGGGTTAATATCAGCAAGAAAACCGAAAACTAAATGGCCCTGACTTGCGCGCCGGGTTATTCAATTGTCTATTTTCAATCGAATTTTCACCCCCAGGCCCGGTAGGTTCGGTTTTTGCGGCGTACTCGCCCAGATGCGATGTGCATCGCGGTGTACTCACCCAAATTTTGCCCACACGCGGCAAAATTTTGCTTCGCAGTGAGAAAGCTTTACATTTGCGACGTGCATTCCTAACCGAACCGGATCCCTAAAAAAAGACGTGAAATCCAATAATTTCTTAAAATTGAATGTCCCTGGACTTGCGCGCAGGGGTATTTAGTTTTACATATCCACTTTATATGTATGAATATGATTCCCTTGTAGGAGCGAGTGTTTTTGCTTGGGTGTTTCTTGTCGCTCGCGATCTTCCGCTAAAACCGTTAACATTCGTAAACGCAAACCGAAGTCAAAACCGAAAACTAAATAGTCCGACTTGCGCGCAGGGCCATTCAATTTTAGGAAATTATTCGATTGGACATCTTTTTTCCAGGATCCGCTGCGAAATGCTGCGAAATCTAGCGAAAATTTCGGCGTTTTGTTTTAATACATAACATATATTAAGTATTAACACCTGCGAAAAGGACAACACCAAACACCAAAAACCTACAATTGAATGCCCCTGGACTTGCGCGTAAAACCACTTGATACCGATTCACGTATATGATATAATTGCTTATCTTATATTGGCAGTACCAGCCTGCCAAAAAGAATACTCCAGAGAGGAAGAATTTGTGAACACAAATCCTGCTGAAACGCAAGTCATCAGTGTCCCCGATGGTTCCATCCGTGATTATGTTGATGGGAAAGTCCGCAAAGACACACCGGAAGAATATGTCCGTCAGACAATTAACGGAAACCGTTATACACATAACGCCCTTATATAGTGAATCCCGTAATTAATTATACACTTTTATAATATCATCAATAGATGCCTCAGCGTTATATTGACGCCTCCGCTTGATGTTAGCGAAATCCTTTTCAATCGGATTCAACTCTGGAGAATACGGCGGTAAAAACA
>JAJDTM010000005.1 GCA_022827185.1 Candidatus Poribacteria bacterium | reverse complement strand
ACGCCAGACATTTCATCAAATACAACTTCAACTCACTGGAGAAAGACAGATACTCACTGATTTCATGACGCATTTTCATGAACTAACTTCTAAAGAACCTTGATAATTACTGCTTTAGGATAACTTTTGAGAAATATCAGTATATTGTTTTTCTATTTTTTTGACAAAAAAAACACACATTTTTGTTGCATTCGGAGATTATAATTTTTGTTACCATTGGAAGAACATTATAAATAGGACTTACCGAAAAAACAGTAATTTCGGTATTTTAAACCCCCTAAAGAATCAGAATCAACGGTATGAATGCCTTATGGGCATTCACCGCCCCTTATCAGGGGGACTTTAAGAGGGGAGGCGTAAGTCCTAATAAAATTACAAGGGGATTCCAAGTTTGCCTAAAGGAATAAAAAGATACAATGAGAGGACTTCTTAATATGGGTTTGCAAGTTCCACACTTCGGTGGACGATTTCGTATCAGTTTGTTACTGTTGTTAATCGGCACAGCACTCACATGCTGCGAAGTAGATGCCGATAACCATGAAACGCAACAACTTATCAAAATAACAGGTATTGTTGTAGATAGCGACACTGAGTTGCCGGTAACGACAGTAACAATTCGGGTTGCTGATAGCCAAATCCGAACGACAACCGATGAAACAGGTGCGTTTTCGCTGGAATTACCGGTCGGTACTTATAAAATCCATGCCAGCGCGCCCTTTTATAATACCTATGTCGTTACCGATCTTGAAATAAAAGCGGGGGAAACGCCGGAACCGCTTCGAGTCCTACTGGTGCCGCAAGTCGTGAAACTCGATGCAATCAAGATGCCGGTCCAACTGAGTCAAGCCAGTGAGCGTGGGTTACTTGAACAACGGATGCGCAGCTCCCGAATTGAGGACAGCATCAGTACGGAAGAAATTAGCCGATTGCCTGCATCATCTGCGGGTGAGGCTATTAAACGGGTGACAGGTGTCAGCATCGTTGGCGGACGTTATGTATTCGTGCGCGGGTTGGGAGAGCGTTACAGTAACACACTCCTCAACAATGTCGAAATTCCGAGTCCTGAACCGAACAGGCGGGTTGTGCCGATGGATATTTTCCCGGCAAGTCTCCTCGCGAGTTTGCAGACGGTAAAGACCTTCTCACCTGACCAACCCGGCGGTTTCGCTGGCGGTTCCGTCCAAGTATTTACGAAAGATTTCCCTGAAGAGTTGACGATGTCTTTATCCATGTCAACCGGTTTTAACACACAGGCAACTGGGGAAGAGGGTTTGATTTATCCGGGTGGCGACTTTGACTTTTTGGGATTTGATGACGGTTCGCGTAAACTCCCGAACATCATTCAAGATCGAGCAGCCGATGTTCCCATCCGAGAGCGTGGACGTTTCACACCCGCTGGCTTTACACCTGCGGAGATTCAGGAATTCGGACAATCGTTTGAAAACGTCTGGTCGCCAGAACGACAGGCACTGCCGATCAATCAAGGCTATAAATTCAGTCTTGGCAACAGCAATACTATTTTTGGCAAACAGTTCGGTTACTTAGGTGTCATCTCCTATGGCAACAGTCACAGTTACGGCACGCAGGTGCGTAACGCCTTCCGCATCGGGCTGAACGAGACGCTTTCACCGGTAACCTCGTACAACGTTGAACGGACCGGGAACGAGGTAGAGTGGGGGACTGTCCTAAACACGAGTCTCCGCTTCTCACCGGAACACCGGACCAGTCTACGGACACTTTTCACCCATACGGCTGAAGATGAAACCCGAACATGGGAAGGTTTCAATGCCGATAGAAACACGGATATGCGGAGTACGCGCCTCCGATACGTTGAACGCCAACTTTTCTCCGGACAACTCGCAGGGACACACGATTTCAATTTCGGTGAACCTGCACTGGAAGCACCAGAACAACCGGATGTGTCTATGGAGTGGCGGCTTACGTATTCACGTGCAGCGCGAGATGAACCGGATACACGTGAAAATATCTACGAAGATAGAGGCGATGGGACATACACATTCCGTGATGTCACACAAAGTGGTAGCCGATTCTTCTTCGATCTTGAGGATGATGAATACAACGCCCGCGCCGATTGGAAAGTTCGTGTCGGAACGGAAGGTCTCTTCAAATTCGGAGGAATGCTCCGAGACAGAGCGCGGACATTTGATGTACGCAGATTCAGATTCCTGCCTTCTGACCAAGTAGATGCTACTGTCAATCTGTCTGAATCACCCGAAATCCTTTTCCAAAGCCAAAATATAGCACCGCGTGTTTTTGAGTTGCGTGAGTCTACCCGCTCTACCGACAATTACTTGGCAGACCACAATATTTATTCGGGTTACATGATGCTCGATCTGCCGCTGAGTGCCAAATGGCAGGTCATGACCGGGGTCCGGTTGGAGTCTTCTAATCAAGAGGTTACAACCTACGATCCGTTTGCTGCCACTCGAAAAGAGATTAACGCGAATTTGGAAACACTTGATTGGCTGCCGGGGTTGAATGTGACGTATCGTCTAACAGAGCGGATGAATTTGCGGCTTGCGGCATCTCGAACGATTACACGTCCTGATTTCCGTGAACTCGCGCCGTTTGAATTCACAGATTTCGTCGGCGGTAGAACGATTCTTGGGAATCCTGATTTAGAGCGGACGCAGATTGACAATTTCGATTTCCGCTGGGAGGCTTTTCCACAAATCGGCGGCATTTTGGCGGTAAGTGCGTTCTATAAGCGGTTCCAAAAGCCGATTGAACAGATCGTTCAGCCACAAGCAGAGGTCCGAATCACTTATGAAAACGCAGAAGGTGCGCACAACTACGGTCTGGAGATAGAGGCACGTCAGAATTTAGGCGTTCTCACAGACGCTTTAAGCAAGTTTTCGATCAACACCAACACTGCACTGATTTCCTCGCAAGTCGTTTTGCCAGAGGATATCGGCATCCAGACCTCTTCGGAGCGTCCGTTACAGGGACAGTGTCCCTACATTGTTAACATTTCGGTCGGGTTTGAAGATCCTAACTGGGGCATTTCGAGTGCGGTTGCCTATAATATCTTCGGACGTAGGCTCTCTGAGGTGGGGAATCACGGTGTGCCAGATGTGTACGAACAACCGCGTGGACAGTTGGATGCGACTTTTAGTCGGACGGTTGCGAATCATTTCAAATTCAGCGTTTCGGCGAAAAACCTGCTTAACCCCTACGTCCATTACAAGATAGGAGAAGCCACCTATCTTGAGTACAAGCTCGGTAGATCGTTCTCGTTTGGCATCAGTTACAATTTGTAGTTTATGGCTGTCAGCAATCAGCCGTCGAAAACTGTCAGTAAAGAGGCTTTTTTACAGTGCAAAAAAAATCATAATATTGTCATTTTCTTGCAACAATTGAGGTGTATCCTTAATTGTAATAGAAATTTACAACGGCGATAGACATTGTTAAATCGCAACTATTAGTGCCTGTCCGTCTGATCGGTTGGGCATCAAAAAACAATAAACAATAAAGGAGCTTAGTTAGCTAATGTTAAATATTGGGTCTACCCCTGCTTCTACAGGTAAAAGGGGTTTGTATCAGAATTGGTTGTTCCAGTTAATGGCTATTTTCGCGGTTGGTATAGCGTTGGGTTTTGTCGGATGTGGTAGCGATGAAGAAGAGACCGGCGAACCCGATGAAACACTCGTCTCGGAAGAAACAGTTATCGATATTGATGGCCGTCAAGTGGTCGTCCTTGAAGGCAAATTGAATGCCGATAAAGTGCTTTCGGCAGATTACGATTACCTCCTGCGAGGTGCCGTATTTGTTGAAGGTGGCGCGACGTTAACGATTGAACCGGGTGTCAAAGTTTATGGCGAACAGGCGAGCAATGGCACACTTATTATTGCGCAAGGTTCCAAGATTATGGCGGACGGAACCCAAGATGCTCCGATCATTATGTCGAGTGATGCCTTTGAAGGTTCCCGCGCACGCGGACAATGGGGCGGCTTGATTATCAACGGTAGCGCGCCAACGAACCAAGGTTTAACTTTCGGTGAAGGTGACACTGGCGCGTTCGGTGGGAATAACCCCGCGGACAGCAGCGGCGTACTTCGCTATGTCCGTATTGAGTACGCAGGTATCGAATTTAGCCCTGATAACGAATTGAACGGCATCGCCTTCCAAGGCGTTGGGTCCGGGACTGTTGTAGATCACGTCCAAGTACACATGAATCAAGATGATGGCATTGAGATGTTCGGCGGTACCGTCAACCTTAAATACGCCCTCGTGACGGGTGCACGCGACGATTCCTTTGACTGGACAGACGGCTGGACAGGTAAAGGTCAATTCTGGGTTGCGCAACAGTATGGCGATGACGCGGATAACGGATTTGAAGTCGATAACAGTAGCAAAGATAACGAAGCGACGCCGCGTTCTGCTGCGACTATCTACAACGTAACGCTCGTTGGTGATCCGTCTGGTCCCGAAAGCGATAACGGTATGTTGATTCGTGAAGGTGCTGCTGGCATGTATGCCAACTTTATCGTCACTGGATTCAACAAAGTCGGACTTGATATTAACAACGCAGCGACGCACGCACAAGCAGATGCTGGTAAATTGGTTGTTAAGAACAGCATTTTCTTTGAAAATGGAAAAGGCAATTTCGGCGACGAAAAAGACGACGACGGGTTTGACGAAGCCGCTTTCGCTGCCGCGAACGGGAACAAAGAAACCGATCCGAACTTGGCGAGTCCGTTCAGCAAAAGCGCGCCGAACTTCACACCCGGCGCAGGTGCCAATGCCGTGTCTCCGGCGGCTCCACCTGCTGACGGTTTCTTTGAACCGGTTAACTTCATCGGTGGTGTAAGTCCGTCCAATAACTGGACATCAGGGTGGACGACGAGTGCGCAGAAGTAGTGAACGCGCTGCCCGCATCATATCTTACGTGCTTTTAGCCGTCCTGCTCGTCTACAGCAGTGCGATAGGCTGTGAGAAACCGAATCGTAGGGGTTGGGTTACCCAACCCCTACACTCGCCAGACCAACTCGGTCTGGCAGTCGTTGAGGCACTGAATAATAAAAATATTGAGCAGTTGAACCGCTTGCGTGTACAACGCGAAGAATTTTTCGGCTGGATTTGGCCCGAATTTCCCGCAAGCCGTCCGCCCAGTAATTTTCCGGGCGATTTTGCGTGGTCAAACATGAATAAGAAATGTAACATCGGGATGAAAAAGTGGATCGACCGTTACGGCGGACGCAATCTAAAGTTCGTTGCCATCCGCTTTGACCGACCGCAAGAGACTTACGATGCGTTCCAACTTTTACGTGGAACCGTTTTGACGTTACAGAACGCCGCCGGAGAAAAACGGGATTTGAAGATACTCGGCTCGGTCGTTGTTAAAGATGACAGATGTAAGTTACTGAGTTATGAAGACTAATTACTGATAGAGCTTGCGCATCCTCCTTGCTGGCGGGGTTTGAAACCCCGCCAGCAGTGCGTAATACATAGGTTATCATAGAAAAATGCGTAAGTCCTGACTTGATATAGCACACTTACAAATGCTGAAAGGAAAAAATATGAAAACTATGGCTGATGTCCAGCGGCAGAATCGAGAAGCCGCCCAACAACGGAAACGAAAAGCGATGCGAATCGCAAGCAGCTTCGCCATCGGACTCCACGCAATCGGGATTATTGTCGGTGCTATCTACTTTGTTCGGAAAACCGTGTTGGAGATGAACAATGATAAAGTAGAGAGTGTCGTTTTGGAAGCCGAGAAACCGCAGCCGAAACGCCGGACCCCGCCTCGGACAACACGGAAACCGAGCAAGCCGAAGTTTTCTAAGATTCGGGTCCCGAAGGGGCAACCTGTTACAACGAGTGCTAAGATTCCGGTCGGGAACGCGCGTTTTACGCTACCAACGAGTGAGGCACCGACACGTCCTGTGATGGCACCGAGTATCGCAGGCATCGGCAAAAATCTGTTTAGAGCAACGCAACAACAGGCAAATATCGTTACAACGATGCCGAAGTTTGAAGTGCCGAAGTTTGAAAGCACAAGTTTGGTGGCGAGAATGGATATGGGAACGAGTCTTGCACAAACGGAATTCAACGACCCCGGTAACTTAGAACTCGCTTCCGTCAATTTAGGTGATGCGAAACAGTCATTTAACGAATTCTTGAAAGCGGTCCGGGATCGGATAAAACAGGTACAACGGTTCCCGCCACGCGTGCGGAATCTCGACGACGGAACGACAACAACAGTTCGGTTTACGCTTTTCAAAGACGGCACCATTCGGAACCCAGAAGTTACGGATTCTTCTGGGTCAAAGGCACTTGACAACGCTGCACTCGCTGCAGTCCAAAACGCTGTGCCGTATCCGGCTTTCCCTGAAGGGCAAGAGGGGAATAGCCTACGACTTGAACTCCCGATTATCTTTGAATTGTCGAATTAACGGACGCGTTGCAGGCGCGCTTCGGAAACGCGCCAGTTTTGCCACGATAGAGTTAACGTGGGAAGGGACGACCTTGTGTCGTCCCTTTATTATTTGAAAGGTGTGGCTGTCATCGCACAACGCAAACCGACACCGAAGTATGCTTCTGATGGAGATATTACGAGACGAGAGGCACACCGCACAGACGCTGCTTTACTCGCCCAAGAACCGCCACGAAACACGCGATTGCTATTAACATTTGTGAAATTATCCATGAGCCAATTCGTTATACCTACAGTCGTGTTAGCAGAAAAAGAATCATAGTGACCGAATTCATGTTCATCTAAACACCACTCCCACACATTACCTGCCATGTCATACACGCCATAAGCATTCGGAGGGTACTTACCAACAGGCGTGGAATAACCAATATTATCATTATAGTTAGCATCTGTAGCAGTAATTTTATTGCCCCACGGATACTTTTTTCTTTCTAAGTCTCCGCGTGCAGCACGTTCCCATTCAACCTCTGTTGGTAGACGCTTTCCTCTCCACTTTGCGTAAGCCATTGCAGCGTACCAACTCACGTGATTTACGGGATGATCGCTTTTCCCGTCGGGATAGTTGTTTCCATTCCAAGTTGCGAGATAATTGCCGTTATGTAATCTTTCATCAATATGTTCTTTTTGCCACTGGGGATTTTCAATGAGAAATTGCTTGTATTCTGCATTAGTAACTTCATTCTTATCTATGAAGAAAGCATCAACATGAACAGTATACACTGGCTGTTCGTCATTAGGCGATGCATCTGGATAGTTAATTCCCATCTCAAATTCACCTGCTGGAATTAGCAGCATACCTTTTGGCGCGGGGAGCGTCGTAGATTCATGATTATAGACGGCTGTCTCCTGCAAGTCCTCATTGTGTAAGAAGATGAATAACACACTTATGCCAAAAACGGCAAATATTACAGCAATAATGCGTATTTTCTTCTGTATAAGGGTCATGGTTTGAAGTGCCAACGGTAATTCAGTTCAGTCTAATAGGTACACATACGGATCTATGCCCGAAGCATCCATGTCTAATACCAGCACGCCTGGGGGAAGTATTCCCTCGCTGACTTGGTCTGTAATTGTGCTATCACCTCCTGAAATTTTAGAGGCATGTTTAGTGATTGTGCCATCAGGCAGTTGGGTATCCTCCCATTTGACATAAACAACATTTGGATAGTACAAATAGACTTTTCCAGTATTCATATCCATGTCAGTCCCAACAAAATCACGGGACCCTTCATTCCATTTCTTAAGCACAACGAGCCCCCACAGTTCTCGCTGGGTCAACTCATCAATACGCACAGCTTTTTTTTCAGGTTGTAGCCAAGCTACAGGAAACGGAATATCGGGCGGAACTTGGGGACGTTCAATTTTTTTCGACCCCAATCCCGAACACCCACATATTATGGATAATCCAAATATGGCTAAAAGGTGTATTGGTAGTACTTGGCGATATTTCGTAGATTTCATTTTTTATTCTCCTTTGAGAAATTATTGCGACAAGAACGCATACGGATCTATACCGGAAACATTCTGTCTTCTCTTTTTTCTCAGACAAGTTGAAAATATCAATTCGTCATCCATGAAATGCTCGTTATCTTAATTATAAAGATGAAACAGGAAAAGTTAAGGGCCTTTTGCAGAATTTTTAAAAAATTTTTCCTTTTTTCTCGTATTTCCGCCAAAATAGGCGATATTTTTTTTAAAATCAGAATGCAAACCTATCCCTATCTGCTTTTGCCTTCGCCTCATCCACAAAACCGAGCAGGACCAATCCGACAATAAAGAAAATCATCAATGAAATAATAGCGAGGCGTGCGCTCCCTGTAATCTGCTTGATAACGCCAAACGTCATAGGTCCCCAAATTGAGGAAAACTTGCTAAAGACAGAATAAAATCCGTAGAACTCTGCGCTTGCCTCTTCTGGAATCATCGCGCCATAGAAGGAGCGACTCAACGCTTGCGTCCCGCCGAGGACAACACCGACAACCATACCCAAGATAAAGAACTCTGTCGCTGTATGGATGAAATAGCCGTAAGTGACGACACCACTCCACAGCACCAGGGCGAACATCACAGATCGCTTGGTACCAATACGACTCGCAAGCCGACTAAAGAGAAACGCCCCTCCTATCGCAACAACTTGAACAAGTAGGAGTGTCACCATGAGTTCTGTCGTCGTAAGTTTTAATTCTTCAGTACCATAAATCGTCGCCATGCTGGTAACCGTGTGGATACCGTCGTTGTATATCATATAGGCGATGAGGAAGAGCGTAAGGTGTTTAAAGCGTCCGACCTTTTTCGCGGTTGCGACTGTCCGGCTGATACCGATGGTGAGATACGCTAAAATTTTCGGCTGATGCTGATACTTTTCTGGTAGTGCGTAAGGTGTTTTTTCCTCTTTTAGATATTTCATCGTCAACAGCGTCCAACCTGCCCACCAGATCCCTGTCATCGCCATCCCGATGCGTGCTGCCAGCGTCAGGCTAATACCGACAGTCTCATGCATCGCAATAAGTCCGAGGGCGATACCAAATTGCAGCGAACCGCCAATATAACCGAACGCGTAGCCTCTGGCAGAGACAGCATCCAGTTTGTCTTCAGAGGCGATCTGCGGTAAAAACGCGTCGTAGAAGACATTAGCACCCACAAAGCAGACTTGCGTACTGACAAACAACACGATTGTCAAGGTCACATCACCAGATTCACAAAAAAAGAGCAGGGTTGCTAAGAGACTGCCCATATATGCGAAGCTGGTGAGAAACCGCTTCTTCGCTGAGGAAAAATCGGCAACTGCACCCAGTACGGGTGCAAAGAGGAAAACGATAAACGCCGCCCCACCCAACATAAAACTCCACAATGCTGTAGCGCTCACATTCGTGCCGAGGATGTCAACACCAGCTTCTCCGACAACGGCTCTCGCGAAATAATCGGGCAATAGAGCGACGGCAGCGGTCGTGATGTACGCTGAATTTGCCCAGTCGTACATGCACCACCCAAAGATTGTTTTCTTATCGTTTTTCATGGTTCTCCTATCTACAAGGTGATAAGATTCGGACGCATCTGTATTTTCTCATACTTTCGGAAGGAAATCAATAAGATTCTTGAGAGCCGTCGGTGTGGGTCGCGAGTGAAACTCGCTCCTACAAGAAGAAAAGCAGGGAAGTCGCGAGTGAAACTCGCTCCTACAAGAAGAAAGGCAGGGAAGTCGCGAGTGGAACTCGCTCCTACAAGGAGAAAGGAAATCGCGGGTAAAACTCGCTCCTACAAGGAGAGAGGAAGAAGGGGAGTTATACCAATGCTAAGTGAATTGAAGGGTGGTGGGAGCGCGAGGTGTCCACGCTCCCATTGTCTTTACCTCGCCGAGATTAGGCAAGGTCGAAACGATCAAGATTCATGACCTTGTTCCACGCAGCGACGAAGTCCCGCACAAATGCTTCTTGCGCGTCATCGCATGCGTAGACTTCCGCAATGGCTCGGAGCTGGGAGCTTGCGCCGAATACAAGATCAGCGCGGGTGCCAGTCCACTTGAGATCGCCAGTCAAACGATGGCGACCTTCAAACACACCCTCGGTTGTAGCGGATGGCAGCCACTCGACGTTCATGTTAAGTAGATTCACGAAGAAATCCGTCGTCAACGCCTCGGGGCGGTCTGTGAGAACGCCGAGTTCGGACTGACCGACGTTTGCGTTCAGGACACGCAAGCCACCGACGAGTGCCGTCATCTCAGGTGCGGTGAGCGTCAACATGTGCGCCCGATCCACCAGTAGTTCTTCGGCTGTCCTTTCGTGTCCGTTTGCGAGGTAGTTTCGGAATCCGTCGGCGGTCGGTTCAAGCACGGCAAACGATTCGACATCGGTTTGCTCCTGCAACGCGTCCGTGCGTCCCGGCGTGAACGGAACTTGGACATCGACATCGGTGTTCTTCGCAGCTGCCTCAACCGCTGCACACCCAGCGAGAACGATCAGGTCAGCGAGTGAGACCTTCTTCCCGTCGGACTGCGATCCGTTAAATTCCGCTTGAATCCCTTCGAGGGTCTCAAGTGCCTTTTGCAGTTCGGGCGGATTGTTGACTTCCCAATCCTTCTGCGGTGCGAGGCGAATGCGTGCGCCGTTAGCACCACCACGCTTGTCGGTACCACGGAATGTTGCCGCAGACGCCCAAGCAGTCGAGACCAATTGAGAAATAGACAGTCCTGATTCAAGGACCTTAGCCTTGAGGGCAGCGATGTCTTGCTCGCCAATCAATTCATGATCGACATCAGGGACAGGGTCTTGCCACAACTGCGGTTCCGCTGGAACCCAGGGACCGAGACACCGTGTGCGGGGTCCCATGTCGCGATGGGTTAGTTTATACCACGCCTTCGCAAATGCGTCTGCGAACGCATCCGGGTCCTCGTAGAAGCGTCTGGAAATCTTCTCGTATGCTGGATCCGCCTTCAGAGATAGGTCAGTCGTGAGCATCATGGGGGCGTGCTTCTTTGAGGGATCGTGAGCGTCCGGCACGGTGTCCTGTGCAGATTCATCTTTCGGCGTCCACTGCCATGCACCACCGGGACCTTTTATCAGTTCCCAGTCGTAGTTGAACAAGTTCTCAAAGAAGTTGTTGTCCCACTTGATCGGCGCGGTTGTCCAGGCACCTTCTAATCCGCTGGTGATCGTATCGCCGCCCTTACCGCTGCGAAAGGTGTTCTTCCAACCGAGTCCTTGCTGCTCGAGCGGGGCACCTTCGGGTTCGGGACCGACGTGCTCGTCAGCATCCGCGGCACCGTGGGTTTTACCGAATGTGTGTCCGCCAGCGATGAGTGCAACTGTTTCTTCGTCGTTCATTGCCATGCGCCGGAACGTCTCTCTAATGTCTCTCGCTGCAGCAACCGGATCCGGATTCGCGTTCGGTCCTTGTGGATTCACATAGATTAGACCCATCTGAACGGCACCGAGCGGATTCTCCAATTCCCTGTCCCCGGTATAGCGTTCATCGCCGAGCCATGTGGTCTCGGATCCCCAATAGATGTCCTCCTCAGGTTCCCAGACATCCTCACGTCCGCCGGCAAACCCGAAGGTTTTGAAACCCATTGACTCCAGGGCGCAATTCCCGGCGAAGATTATCAGATCCGCCATCGAGAGACTCCGACCGTACTTCTGCTTGACGGGCCAGAGTAACCGGACAGCCTTATCGAGGCTGGCGTTGTCGGGCCAACTGTTGAGCGGTGCAAAGCGGAGCGTGCCAGAGGCACCGCCGCCGCGTCCGTCGTGGATGCGATATGTGCCTGCACTGTGCCACGCCATCCGAATGAAGAGGGGTCCATAGTGTCCGTAGTCAGCGGGCCACCACTCTTGCGATGTCGTCATCACTTTTTCGATGTCCTGCTGCAGTTCCGTTAAGTCAATTGTATTGAATGCTTCAGCGTAGTTGAAATCCTCGCCCATCGGGTTGGATGAGGGTGGGTTCTGGTGGAGCATCTTCAGGTTCACCTGATTCGGCCACCAGCGTTGGTTCGCTATAGTGCCCCGTGCGTCAGCGTGGTGCATCACTGGGCATTTACTTTCGTTGCTCATATTCGCTCCAATCGTGTTCTGGATTTTTTCTAACCTATTCTTTGACGTACTGTTCCTAAGTACTTATTTGAAAATCCAAATGGCTCTCTGAAAGTTGTCATTTTACAGATAAATGCTCCAAAGATCAATTTCAATTGATTTACCACTAAAATGACAAAAGATGACCATTTTACCTATTTCTAAAACAGGTTCTAAGTGTTCAAAAGGAGACTTATATCCTATTCTTAAATAATATTATACAGCAATATTGCCAAGAGTCAATATATATGCCAAACAGGATGCCGTCTATCCTTCCTTCGTTTAAAATACCATACACTCATATAGAATGTCAAATAAAATTCTGGATTTTTTCGTTGCGTGCAAAATTCGGAAGGCAAGCGCGTCAGAAAGTCGCGACTGGGAGTGCTTTGCAGTGAGAATCCGACAAAGATGGTTGTCAGTCGTCAGTTGTCTGAACACGGATTTATGGAATTTAGGGGTTGACAAGATTATGGGGTTTTTTGATTCAGGCGTTTGCGGACACTTGCAAGGGTAATTTCTAAAAAGGAAAAGGGCGATTGCGTGTGAACCTGTGGGTAGACCCGTGCAATCGCCTTTGTGCTTGTTTTGGAGTGGTTCTCAAGGGACTCTATCCCTCTTTAACTGATGATCTGCTTTTAGTTGGTCTATCAGTCAGCGTGTGCGGACCGTTTTATATGTCCCCACCCTGTTGGCAACTTCCCTTGCGGTGAAACCGACAACGCGCCTTCTATCCAGTCCGGCCACTTCTCATCACTCGCATCGCGTGTCAACCGTCGAAGTCCTCGTGTGCCAAACGTATAGCGATAGAGGTCATACGTCCGGGTGGGGTTATTCAGTCGCTTCGCTGAGAAGACAATGGCACGGTCATTGTCCATCCAACTCGCACCCGCAATAAGAAGATTGTTGTCGAGTCGGTCATTTATATCGGTAATCTCTTTTTTCCGACCCCCGATGCGTTGAACAATGAACCGGACGACATCCCCATCTTTAAACCACTGACTTTCATAAAAGAGGATGCGTTCTCCGTCTGCCGAGAAGCGCGGAAAGTACCTATAAGTCGGTGGACCATCAAGTGGCGGATCGGGGAGGATTCGACGTTGGTGCTGCCCGTCAGCATCCATGACGTAGATCGTTTTCGGATTGATCCCGTTTGCAATTTTAATGAACCGCTCAAAAACGATCTGGCTGCCATCCGGCGACCAAGACGGCGTAGAAGAAAGATCATCTGTTAACTGTCTAACGGCGCGCGTCGCAAGTTCTATGACGTACACTTCCCAGACACCACTTCGGCCACTCGAAAAGGCGATCTGGCTGCCATCCGGCGACCAAGACGGCGTATTATCAAGGAAGCTGTTATGGGTGAGCTGTTGCGGGTTCGTGCCATCTGCGTTGATAATGAACAACTCTGCCCTATTTTGTTGCTGCGTTTTGTCCATGTATCGCGTAAAAACGATTTTCGTGCCATCCGGCGACCAGCGTGGATCTTCGTCTAACGCCGTTGTGTTCTGCGTGAGTCTACGTCTGCGGGAGCCGTCATCGTTCATGACGAAAATATCTCCATCAACACAAAAGACGATTTTCGCATCAATGGAAACTGTAGCACCCGCGAACAAGAACAGACAGCCGGCGAAAAAAAATCTTATTGTTTGTGAGCGAATAGCGGTCTTTGAATATTTCATTATGTTTCCTCCGCATCCACAGTTAGGGGCATTTATGGTAGATTTTAGAATTACTTGGACACTCTCAATGCCAAGTCAACCCCCTAAAGAATCAGAATCAACGGTATGAATGCCTTATGGGCATTCACCGCCCCTTATCAGGGGGACTTTGAAGACTTTGAAAAGGGCAGGTTTATTGATAAAGGTCAATTTATTTATATAATTCACCATAGTTTTAAAGAATTCTCGGGTTTCAGGTCTTTTTTTCGGGATCCGGTGCGGTTAGAATGCAGATCGCAAATGTAAAGCTTTCTCACTGCGAAGCAAAATTTGGTCTCCGCGTATGGGAAACCAAATTTGGGTGAGTACACCGCAAAACACGCACCTACCGGTCCTGGGGAGCAAAACGCTGCAGAAAAACGGAAAACCAAATAGCCCTAAGGTTACCACCTACAACCTATACGTTGAGACTGTATGCAAGTCAATAAGCAATTTTAAGCAATTTCTGTGCCAATCTGAAAAATACCGCACTGGGCAGGTTTACTCCGTAACTCAGAGAGCGCACTGCCCAAAATAGTGCATTCTTTATACTCGCTTGCACGAAATGGGGCATATTTGATAAGCCGGGTTGCCGACGGTAACCGATGACTCCAATAAAATTTCATATATCGTTTTTTGATCATTTTTCTGGAAGCATCGCGAGCAACAAGAAACCCCTAAGCGAAAACACTCGCTCCTACAGCGAAGAGTCCTTAGGCAGAAGATCAAAATTATTGGAGAATTGAATGCCTCTAAAATCGTAAAGATTAGATATGCAGATTTTCGATGGATGTGGTATAATAAAAGGAAGTTTAAGATAATCACGGAGGTTAGGTTTCCTACTTTGGTACACCATGGATGATCTATGTAGATGGCTATCAATTTTATTCCTCTTTTACATCAGTGTTGGCGTGCATGCCGATGAAACTGAAGCACTTCAAGCAGAGGCGTATCGCACATACCAAAGCGTTGAGGTTGACGGTGAGCTCACGGAATCCGATTGGCAGAAAGCGACACCTATCCGTCAATTTATTCAATATGAACCCGATGCAGGTGCCCCTTTAACAGAAGCCACAGAGGTGCGTATCCTTTATGATGACAGACACATCTATTTCGGTTTCGTCTGCAGTGAACCTGACCGCTCTAAGATTATTGCCAATAAGATGCGACGCGATACGATGTTGTGGGATAACGATAACGTCTTTGTGTTGCTGGATACCTATAACGACCGGCGTAGTGGGTTCTTCTTCCGGGTGAATCCGCTCGGTGCGCGGGAAGATGTCGCGATAATGGACAGCGGCGACAGTCGCAACGAGAACTGGAACGCGGTTTGGGACAGTAAGGCAAAAATTAACGGTGACAATTGGACGACAGAGATCGCGATTCCGTTCAGTCAACTGAGGTTTAAGGACGAAGAAACATTAGCATGGGGACTGAACCTTGGACGCACCATCCAAAAAAACCAAGAAGAGGGCACATGGGCACCAGTGCCAGCAGCGTATACTTTTTTGGCGCGCTATCGGACAACGGATTTAGGGACGCTCACCGGTTTATCAGGAGTCTCACAACGCCGAAATATTGAGTTTTTGCCGTATCTACTCCCGGGTGTTGCCCGAACAGAGGAGGACGGGACAATTGGTGTGCTTGACTTCGGCGCAGATATGAAAGTGAGCGTCACCTCAAACTTGACCGCCGATCTCACCGTCAATACAGACTTCGCACAGGTTGAGGCGGATCGAGAACAAGCGAATTTAACCCGGTTCAGTCTCTTTTTCCCAGAAAAACGTCAATTTTTCTTAGAGGGCGCAGGTTTATTTGACTTTGGGATTCCACGTACGAGTTTCAATGCGCCCCCACCGCTCCTACTTTTCTACAGTCGGCGCATCGGTATTGAGGAAGGACATGCCATCCCGATTCTGGGGGGTGGTAAAGTTACAGGTAAGGTCGAAGGCTTCGGCGTGGGGCTCCTGAATGTCCTCACAGATAAGTATGCAACCGATGCTACAGAGGATGTAGACGCAGTTGATGTTGATCGGACGAACTATTCGGTGTTGCGGGTCAAGCGTGATCTTTTCACAGGGTCAAGCCTCGGTGTGATCGCAATTAACAAACAGGGTCTTGACGCGCACAATCGAGCGACCGGCGTTGATTTTATCTATCGTCCCACCGGCGAAATGAATTTCCGAGGCCTCTGGGCACGCACCTTTGAACCAGACAGCACGCAAGACGATGCCATCAACACACGACAAAGGTCCGAAAACGCGAATGCGTTGTACTTCGGCGGCAATTGGCAGAGTAGCGTGGCACGCGTGAATGCTTCCTATACGGACATCGGTGAGGATTTCAACCCCGAAGTCGGCTACGTCTATCGTACGGGCAGCCGATGGTTTCGGAGCGAAGTCCGCGCCACGCCTTACCTCCACTGGTTTGGATTTCGTCGGTTATGGGCTGGACCGGAAATAGATGTTATCCTCAATTCGGATAATGAATTAGAGACCCGAACCTTTATCTGGAGCACGTGGCTTGAATTGGAAACAAGCGGTTGGGGTGGTCTCCGAATCTACCGGAACTTTGAGAACCTCACCGAGGACTTTGAAATTCGGGAAGGGATTATCATTCCGAAAGGTAAGTACGATTACAGCAACTATAGCCTCATGCTCAATGCCGAAGGCAAAGTTTTCAACGGACGTGTGGGATTCAATATCGGCGATTTCTACAGCGGCACTCGCCGAGGATTTGACATTCGTCTCGATCTCCGATTCACTGGACGCTTTAGTTTGGAACCGAGATACGAGTTTAACCGTGTCACACTGCCGGACGGTTCGTTTGATACCAACGTCTTCGGTGGGCGCGTCGGTTATTCTTTCTCCACAGACCTTTTTGCCAAGCTTTATGTACAATGGAACAGCGATCGGAATCTGGTCACCACAAATTTCTTAATCAATTACATTTACCAACCCGGCAGTGATTTCTATTTCGTTTTCAACCAGACGTATGGGACCGACAGCGTGTCATCAGGATTGATGGATACAACTGTGGTCGGTAAAGTGACATATTGGTGGAATCCGTGATATTTTCTGAAGTGGCAGTCGGCAGTCGGCTATCGGCAGTCAGAAGACAGTAGCCCGTAACGTAGTGGAGGGGTTTTTGCTTGGGTGTTTCCCCTAGGTTTTTTGAAAGGTGTGTCCATTGCCAAACCCACGTCGTTACTCCGCAAGGAAATATAAAATCCGCAAGGAAATATAAAAAACTGTAGTCCGTAACGTAGTGGAGGACGGATCTACGGAATGAGACCTGATCAATACGATTCTCCTAACCGAACCGCAAGGAAATATTAAAAAATGAAGATTGTTGATGTGAAGACCTATCTTGTTGATGTACCGCCACCGCATTGGGGTGGTAGACGCTGGATTTTCGTCAAACTGGTGACGGATGACGGCATCGAAGGCGTAGGCGAATGTACGTATCACACGCAACTCAACCATGTCGTTGTTGAGCTCATTAAGGACTGGGGCGAGCGTTTCTTGATTGGGGCAGATCCGTTTCGGATTGAAAGAATCTGGTCAACGCTCTATGAAGGTCCCTGCGTCAGACACTCCGGTCCGCTGACAACGCCAGCGATGAGTGCGATTGAGATGGCGTGTTGGGACATCGTCGGAAAGGCGTTGAATCAGCCGATCTACAACCTATTAGGCGGCATGTTCCATGAGAAATTGCGTGCTTACTCCTATCTCTTACAATGGCGACGCGGCGATTCTCCTGAACAAACAGGCGAACTCGCGCTCTCTTACGTCGAGAAAGGCTTTACCGCTGTCAAGTTTGATCCTGTTGATGCGGGTACTGCTGATAGGTTAGAGACACTCGACTACGCGGAGAGCGTCATCCGAGGGATCCGCGATGCCGTCGGTAATAGATGCGATATTCTGATCGGGACGCACGGGCAATTTAACACGAACAGCGCAATCCGGTTCGCGAAACGCGTCGAGCAGTACGATCCGCTCTGGTTCGAGGAACCGATACCCCCAGAGAATATCAAAGAGATGGCACGCGTCGCGCAGTCAACGAGTATCCCGATTGCGACCGGGGAACGGTTATTGACGAAATACGAGTTCGCGGATCTGCTGGAACAACAGGCGGCATCTATTCTACAGATGGATTTGACGATCACCGGTGGTATCCTTGAGGCGAAAAAGATTGCGTCCATGGGCGAGGCACACTACGCGCAGATCGCACCCCATCTGTATGGCGGTCCCATTGGTGGTGCGGCGAATATCCAGTTGGATGTCTGTAGCCCGAATTTCTTGATTCAGGAGGGTATCCACACATGGGACGGTTTCCACGCCGATATTCTCAAGGAGCCGTTGCAGTGGGAAGACGGGTACATTATACCGTCAACAAAACCGGGACTCGGTATCGAATTGAACGATGCGGTTTTGGAGAAGCATTCGGTTGTGGTTTGAAAGAATTGCATTATTTGAATTATAAGCCCCAAAACGGATTAAAGAGAATTAATGGGTTAGTTGGAAAGGTAAAAGTTAGGTTAGTTCGGTTTTCGTGTATATCTCGGAGCGGTTAAGAATGCAGATGGCAAATGTAAGGTATTCTCACTGCGAAGCAAAATTTGGGTGAGTACGCCGCAAAACCGCTCCTATCAGGTTTGGGTATTAATGATGTACTTGGTTTGTTATGCATGCAGGCACGGCTATGGCGTGCATCAAGAGAGTGTTGACTTTGTTAAGCAACAGACCTGCTCAAATGGGCATGTTCACGATATACGGTGCAGGTGTGGTCGGAAGATATATGCTGTCCAACGTGTTGATTCGAGACGTTGGAAGTCTATTGATCGCAAAGTCCTTTGGAAATATCCAGACGAACGCACCCCTGGGAAGTAATCACAGGAGAACAGAGAAGGTATGTCAACCGCGGAGACGCCAACGGGTACGCTTGACGCGTTGCCCAATTTACTCGAAGAAACATTACAAAGCCTGAATATACCGACAGGACAGATCCGATTTGCTGTTCAAAGTGATATAAATGCATCGGGTAGTTATGGCGAAGAGTGGTTCGTTCTGACAGAGGCAGCGATATTTACCGTAACGGGTGAAGGTGAGGTGCTTCACTATATCCCTTATGAAAGTGTATTGGGTATTCGTGCGGAAGTCGTGGTGGATGCGGGGCTCTTGGTGCTGGAAACAGAAGAAGGGACAGTGGACCTTATCCAGTATTCCAACGGTTGCGCGGCGAAATTCGGGTTTGTCGCACGATTCATCGGTGACGAGGTTGAGTTCCGAAACGATAAACGCGATGAAGCACCGATTTGGGACTATAAGCCTGAGGATCATTCTTGTAAAAGCTGCGGACTCCTGTTACCAGACGAATTTTCACCTTGTCCAGCATGCACCAAAAAGCACAAGGTGATGTTACGGATTTTGTCCTATATAAAACCGTACCGCGGCAGGGCAATTCTTTTTACGCTATTCATCATCGCTGGCACACTCATTTTACTTGTGCCGCCATATTTCTCTCGCATCTTGATTGATGATATTTTGCGGTTGAATGAACTCGCCGATGCCGCACCGGAAGCATCAGAGACACGGTTAGGCGCACTGTTTCGGGGGATTCAACCCGTTGCTATTGCTTTATCCGTGGCTGTGGGTACGCTGTTATCCATACAACTTATCCAGACAATATTTTCAGTTATCCAAGGACGTCTGGCAGCTTGGTTGACGTTCCGCATCGCCGCAAATATCCGAGCGCATGTTTATAAGCATTTACATAACCTGTCAATCCGATTTTTTGATAAACGGACAACAGGCACGGTCATTTCACACATTACTGAAGATAGCGAGAGACTTCAGGATTTCATGTTGGAGGGGCTGTCGTTTCTCGCTGTGCAGATATTTCTCTTCTTCGGGATTGGCGGTATGCTTTTCTGGATGAACTGGAAATTGGCGTGCCTCATCTTAATCCCGATCCCAATATTGGTCTTCGGCGCAGGTTGGTTTTGGAAGAAAGTACGAAGTCTTTGGCACCGTGCCTGGCGGCGACGGTCAAAGTTGTTCGATGTCGTCAACGATTCTGTATCCGGCATTCGGGTTGTGCGTGCCTTTGGACAACAACGGGGTGAAGTTAGCCGGTTCGGTGCTGCTAATACCGATGCGCGGGACTATGAAACCCACGCCGAACTCATCTGGGCAACTTACTACCCACCGCTGATGTTCGCTATCCAATTAGGGACGCTCATCATTTGGTATGCCGGTGGGCTTGATGTCCTCGCGGGGGCGATGTCGCTCGGGACCTTGATCGCTTTTCACGGCTATCTCGGAATGTTCTATCAACCGTTGCGCTATGTGAGTCCGCTTATCAACTGGGCTTCTCGTTCTATGACAGCAGCGGAACGACTTTTTGAGGTAATAGATTCGCAACCCGAACAGTTAGACGACGGTAACCTTAAAGCGATGCCAAATATCAGTGGAGAAGTCAAATTTCATAACATGACCTTCGGTTACGACTCACATAAGCCTGTGTTGCGGGACATCAACCTACACGTCCAACCCGGCGAGATGATCGGACTTGTCGGTCATTCAGGTGCGGGGAAGTCAACACTTATTAATCTGATCTGTCGCTTCTATACACCGGATTCTGGACAGTTAGAGATTGATGGCGAGGATATTAAACAGATTGATCTTAATGATTTACGCCAACAGATCGGGGTCGTGCTGCAGGATCCGTATCTGTTTAGTGGCACTATCGCTGAGAACATCGCCTACGCGCATCCGGATGCCTCTATGGAGGATATTATCACAGCAGCGAAAGCAGCGAACGCACATGAATTTATTGTCAAGTTCCCAGACGGCTATGATACCGAAGTCGGTGAACGGGGCGGAAGTCTATCCGGCGGTGAGCGGCAACGTATCTCCATCGCACGGGCAATTTTACATAACCCGCGGATTCTGATTCTCGATGAAGCCACCTCGTCTGTGGATGTAGAGACGGAGAAAAAGATACAACAAGCGATTGATAGACTCGTGCAAAACCGGACGACCTTTGCGATTGCCCATCGACTTTCAACGCTCCGTAATGCCGACCGGCTTTTTGTGCTTGAAAAGGGTAAAGGTGTTGAATGTGGCTCTCACGAGGAACTCATGGCGCAAGAGGGTATCTATTACAAACTTGTGGAGACACAACGAGAGGCTGCCAATGTCCGTGCTGCAGCGCAAGCCGTGGAAAGGTAAATATGCAAAACGAGAATGGTGCAAAACAAGATATAGCTACGACAGATGGGACAACAAAACCAGACGCATTTGAGATAGATGATTTTACGCCGCGTTACTTGGAGGCAGCCGAACTCACGTTTACACGGTCTGAAGTCGGGACAGCACGGCTCGAAATCCGAAATGAGGCGTGTCATCTGCGTGTGGTAGCACGGCGGCTTACGCCACTCAGCCATCCTGAGGCATATATCTCGCTCGCAGCGGACGAGGATACTGAAATCGGTATCCTTGTGAATCCATCGGAACTCGCGCCAGAAAGTTTGAAGATTCTACGTGAAGAGTTGGACAAACGATATTTCACACCGACGATTCAGAAGATTTACAGCGTAAAAGAACATTTCGGTATCCATGAGTGGGAAGTTGAAACGGCGCGTGGACGTGTGACATTCTCGGTGCGTGGGTTGAACCAAAACATCAAACAGGTACCGCCAGCACGGCTTTTTGTGACGGATGTACGTGGGAATCGGTACGATATTCCGGACTATCGGGAGTTGGATGCCCAGAGTTATCAGCAAATTCAGCGGCATCTGTAACGATGAAAATGAGACAGAGACGTTTTTATGCAGTTACTGCTTCAATAGGATTCCATCTACTTTTCGCCATAATCGTGGCGTTGTTGTTGTCTGAACAGAGAATATTAGATAACGGCGCGTTTGAGGCGACCCTTGTTAAACTCAATCCTACCAGAACAGAAATAGAAATCCGTCCGACCCATCGAACCGTTACCGTCAATCCAACACTCACACCAAATACTGCCGCATCTCGTACGCCGACACGGGTATCGCGTATCGGGCAACTTCCGAAAGCGCAGACAACGATCGTGCGACAAGGACCACGGTTTGAGGATGCACTGGAGCCTGTAGAAGCAACGGATGTCCCCACAACCGCTAATGTTGAGGTGCCGAACGCTGCATCGGCACATACATCTATTCCTTCTGGCGGCGGAGCACCAACGATCGAAAGATCTACTTCGCCTATTGTACGGGGTAGAGGGACAGGCACAGCCGATACAGGATTCACGGACTTTCTTGATGGCTCTTTACCAACAGGCGGATTAAGAGATGGGGCTGATATTGCGTTGCGATATTCTATAAAAATACCGAAAGAAAAATTGGGAGGCATTCTTGAGGGAACAGGGAACGAGATTCAGGGGCATATCCGATTGATTCGACTTAAACATTCGCTTTCGGATTGGTGGCAGGACCCGACTGCGATTCCGGCACTTATCAAGTGGTTAGAGATACATACTCCGATTCGAGCAGATATGAGTTTCGCGGGGGGTGCGCTACAACTCACCGATCCACAGATTATGGATGCACCGCTCATCATCATGACCGGACACGATAAAGATATTACCGTCGGACGAGGTCTCGCCAAAGAGGGTCCACTGCAGACAGGCTTCACACCGGAAGAACGTGCAGCACTTCGGGAATATATCGTTGACAAAGGGGGAATGCTATTCTTTGACGACTGCGGTTTCAACGGGCTTTTCGCACATATCGTCGCTGATGAACTCAACCATATTTTTCCAGAGTATCCACTTGAGATTATACCACACGATCATGAAATCTACAGTATCCACTATCATCTGCCGAAACCCCCAACAGGTGGCGATGTGTTCTGGGGCAATGAGAATAACGCGCAGCCGACGCAATTCCGTTATCAGAAAGGGATAATTATCGACAAGCGGTTGGCGGTGGTTTACAACCGAAAGGACTATATGTGTGCGATGGAGACCGCGGAGATTGAAAGTCGGACGATGTTACGGCTCCGGCGTTCCACGGATGTCTATCGGTTCATGTCGAATCTGCTGATTTACGCGCTGAAGTATGGTGGTAACACAGATAGGACGGGGTATACGGAGTAGGTGTTGTTTTCTTCTATTTGCCAAGTTTCGTCGAATTAGAAACTTTTGGCTATTGCTTCTGCAAGGTTCCTGGGAAAGTCGAAAAGGGATGTCAGGTTTGTCCGAATCAACATGCGTTTGATACCTTTGTTGACGTTAACGAGTGCTGTCCGCCCACCGTTTTGGCGGATTTGGGTACTGGAAGTGATAAGGACACCTAAGCCGGCACTATCCATTGACTCGGCATTCGCCAAATTGAAAATCAGCGTTGGCGTTCCCTCCTGTGTTTCAAGTGTTTGAATGTGCTCCTCAAGCATAGTTTTAAGTACGAGTGCATCTTGCCCAATAACCTTTCCCCGAATCTCCAAGAGTGTGAAATTTTTGTTTTGGATATTGACTTGCATAATTGCTCCCTTGACATTCTTTTATCATCATCCGAACAGATGTTCTTTTCTCTTAAAACAGTATTATAGCCGATTTTTGTTTTTCTTGCAATATTGAAATTTTGGCACATTGGGGTTTAGGATTTTAATTCTCAGCATCAGAAGTGTTAGGTTGCGGGTTCTGCATCTCAATATCAAACGCCTCTTTCCGAATCCGTTGGTTGAAGTAAAGAAGTGTAACACCGATAATCCAAATCGCAAATGAGATCGCATGGACAACAAGGTGTATAGCAATCGAAATTGCGTAAAAAAGTGGTGTACTGCTCTCAAAAGATGTTCCGAGGAGTCCCCATTCAAAAACATCCATAAAATCTATTTCACTCACAAGATTTGTTGCAACAAGTATCAATCCGATAGAAATCTCTATTATTGCGTGAATCATAGTACTCAACAAAAAGATTGCAAGTAGCGTCGCAAATATCCGCCACCACATCCCGCTGACGAGTTCACTACTCCGTCTCAGGGCGATGCTTATCACAGGCTTTTCAAACATGATTGTGCCGAGGAAAAAACCCCAACGCACCGCAAAATAGATTGCAAAGGGTATACCGATGATCGTAACTGTCAAAACACCTATAACTAAACACCAAAGGAGAAAACAACCCATCAGCGGCCAAAATCTATCGATTGTTCGCTGTAAAGTTGTATGAATTGTAATGTTCTCACCTAAATAGGTTGCACCGCTACCGATAACTACTCCACCCATACCTATCGCGGAAAAAGTAACTGTAATTAGGACCATTGCTATTCCTAATAGGAGAGAACGGTGAAAGAAAAACTCAGAAAAATCAATTAAAAGATGCGATGCAAGTTCTGCTAAGACACAAAAAGAGACTAGCCCCAAGAATAGCCAAAAATGTTTCCGATAGAGGCTAAATGTGGTATCCAGAATATCCTCAAATCGCATCGGTTTAAGAGCAGTGGTTACTACGGTAGACTCACTGTTGTTATTTCGCGATGTCTCGTTCTGCTCTTGCATATTCGTCTCCGATATTAATTAGTACTATAGTTTGGATAATTTCTGTGAGAGGCATGACTTGTTTTCGAGGGGTTTCTGATTTTTCTCAACAAATCATTTTGGGTCTGCTGTAAATTTAAAGCCGATTCCATAGGCAGCTGGGTATCCAATCCGAACACCGTAGGTGATAGCCTTTGGATGCTTGGCAAGCAGGCGCATTGTTGCTTCCAAATCTTCAGCGTCAATTTCATAGTCTCCAGTTTCAATATCAAGTACCAAGAATTTGCCTTTATGCTGCGGTTCAACTTTGTGTCGTATCTGCTGCTGATAGATTTCTTCGCCGCGAGTGGTAACAACTTCAGGTGTATAATTCGGATACGGCATTATAATCCTCCTAACGTTTCAAAAAAGGAAAGACGTGCGATTATAAATATTTTGCCTCTCTGGTAAGTGTAACATAAAATTGAACTGAATACCAAGAGATAAATTCACAAGCGATCCGATGAATCTGTTCATATTAGCGGTTTGTAAGTCCGTTTCTACGGGTTCGTTTAAGCCCATGCGTCATGTAAAAATCGTAGCCAATTGCCGTGCATGATGGCGGTGATGTCATCCGCGCTATAGCCGCGTGCCGCTAACAAGCTGGGTATCTTCTGTAGATCGGCGATGGTGTCCAAATCGCTGGGGGACTGTTCGCGTCCATAGCCGCCATCCAAATCTGTCCCAATAGCAGCGTGCCGAGTGTTACCTGCCAATTGGCAAACGTAATCAATATGGTCAACGACGTTGTTCAAGGTAACTTTGTCGTGGGGCGTTTCGCCGGTAATCCAGCCCGGTTCGAGCATCCATGCATCAAAAGCGGCACCGATGACACCATCCCGTTCAAAGATTGCACGCAATTGTTCATCACTGAACTGGCGTTGATGCGGAACGAGTGCGCGGCAATTATTATGACTGGCGAGAACTGGACCGTTGTAGCGTTCCAATGCTTGCCAGAACGACGCATCAGAGCAGTGCGTTAGATCAAGGATAACGCCTAAGCGTTCCATCTCAGCGAGTAACGGACGACCGAGTTCGGTTAACCCGATTTCTGTGCCTGTTCCACCCGCATAACGTCCGGGACCGTAGTGTGTCAATCCGAGCAGTCGTAACCCGCCATCAACCCAATCTTCTAACTGTGTTGGATAAAGAATAGGGTCGGCACCTTCCATGCTAATTACAAATCCTAAGGCGGGGGCATTATCGTAGTCGCTTGCGTCGCCTATCGCTGTGCTTTCCCAATTCTGCCAAGTGTTGATGTGTCCGTCTAATTGTCCCCGGTCCGTGATGATGCGGACGTATCCCATTCTTTCTAAGGCGCGATAGTAGGCGAGTTGTCCCTGTGCGATGCCGTAGGATTGGGCAGGCGAAGCGAAATCGGAATGCGGGGAGGGTCTACCGGTTGAGCGAGCAAACAGCGTAACGAAACTCAGCGCAATTCGTCCTTGACGCATCTCTGGGAGAGCCACGGTGCCTTGTCCCTTCCGGGGCAGCCCTACTTCTTGGGTGCGAATCGTATAGGCGGAGCTTAGTAAGTCCCGGTTGCCTTGTAAAGCATTCATAGATAGATCAAGGTGGGCATCAATGATAAGCATAAAGCATTCCTTTCTGATGTGTTAAAAACTGTAAATCTTTCTATAAAATCAAATATGATTGGCTAGCTGCACTAAGTCAAGAATGTTTACCCTGCCATCGCCGTTGACATCGGCAGTACTATTGGATTCACCTATCCGACCAGCGACAAATACTAAGTCCAAAATGTTGATTTCACCATCGCTGTTGACATCCAGTTTTGCTAACGTTTCGGCATCTGTTACCTCAAAACGCACAATCTCGGTAAAATCGTAATATTGATTATTACCTGCTATATCACCAACCCTCATTTCTGCCAATCCCCATGTCCCTGGTGGACTGCCAACAGGTAGAAGCACTCGTGCTTCGTATGTTAGATACTCGGTAGGATCGCCTATAAAATAGAGGCGTGAATCAAACATTTCTATTTTACCACCAAGCTGAAAGCCATGATTTCCGCCAAGGGGATCTCGAAGATACCCGTATCCTGTCCAATACCCTGAAATATCGTCTTTGACTTTATAAGTAATATCCACAATTGTTTCACCGTTTGGATCATCAGGTTGTGTCGGACTCGCTGTGATTGTGATGTTGTTAACGTCAAGCACTGGCGGTGTTGTGTCCGGGTTCGTTGTAACAATTTCAATCGTCATTGGCGGTTCATCGTCCAGTTCTATGACTTGCTGATGTGTCGCGCCTATGGGGTCTGGTGCGAAACGGACAGTGTGAGCGTTGCCTGCTTCGTCAGCCATCGAAAGCAGCGGCACACTGTAAGTCCCACTTGGATAGAAATCGGGAATATGGAAAACTGTGCTGATGTGAAATAAAGGTGGTTCACCGATTACACCGCCGCCATGACCGTTCATAGAAATACGAGCATAGGTTTCATCTACAGAATCGTTAAGCCTCGCGCTCCAACCTGCGATTCTTGTTGTTTCAATTGCTTGCCAACTAACTGTCAAAACCTGATACGGCCTACCGCCTTCAGTCTTGGCTTCTGACAATGCAAGTGTTGCGGAATTTTTGACATATTCCGGCGGTGTAGCATCCGCAAGCGGATTATCAATATAGAGTCGCCATCCAAAATCTTCAATTCCCTGCCAGCGCGTGTTACCAACGGTATCTGTGATACCCACATGATCCGGTGCCCAGTAACCGCTTGGTGCATATTTCGAGATTGTACGTTCACATCTCAATAAATGACTTTCATGAACACGATTACTGTCCTCATCAATAGGGCTAAATCCCATAGCAATACTGGTGCCGCTTTCACTATAGACATTTGCATAAGCACCGCTGGCGGTATCTAACCCGCCTTCTGTATGGATTTCAACATCAACGGTTACATGCTTATCTTCTGTAGGGGCACCTTCTACACGGATATCTATTTGTTTGATACGCCCCGGGTACACATAATCAGGGTAGAGATTATAGACTTGGAATGTCAAATCTTCGCGGATACGTGAGATATAGCGTGTACCGTGCATGACTCGGTTTTGAATAAATTCATATTTTGCGGGTGCGCGGGTGCGAAGATTATCAGGGTTAGTGATATAGAAACTAATACTCTCTGCCATATCTTCATCTGGGTTGGTCCCATGTGCATACGCTGAAACGAATTCGGTTTCTTGGGTTGTTGCCCAACCGTCTGACACATCAGGGTCTTCATACCAACCACCAACCTCTATCCAATCCTGCTTGAGTTGGTCATCAAAAAGATAAGCCCATAGAAAATGCGCTTTTTCGTGTAGGATTGTTCGGTACATGTCATGAATTGAATTTCTATGGAAGGCACCTTCCATGAATTCAACGTATTCCGCACCGATCCATGCGATACCTATTGCTTCTGGCTTTATCGGGTTAGGTGTTCCATCCAGTCGCCTAACCAAGTATTTCAGTCCCGGTGTTTTGTGCATCCCTGATGGGAATTCTTCAAACATAGAGGCAATCGTAAGTAGTTCCTCGTTTTTGAAATTTTGGAACCGTCCAGCATCCTCTTGTGTTGTGTTCCGTGTCAATTCAACATAATTCGGCACACTCACGCTCACAGCATAGCGTTCTCGCAAAATCCATTCTAAAGCGTGGCGATCCGTGCCGTTATCGGTTGCAAACCTCACAACAGCACGATGCAGTCGTTTCGAGAAATATCTACCTCGAATACCGTCAATCCTAGCTGACATTGGCGCGGCATACACAAACGCTTCATGAGCGATCGTGACAATTTTTACGCCATCATGGTGCTCAATTTCAATATCGTTTAGGAGGTGCTGATTCGTTAGTTGCCAAATGGAAGGCGTTACTTCGCGTTCATCAATAGGCCGGGGGTCGTTGTAGGAGTTATGTCGTTGCGGGATAGATTCAAAGGTTTGAAAGAGTTTGTATGCATCCGCTTCTGTCCAGTTGATGTCTATGAGGACAGAATACTTTTTGAGGAGTTGGAACGCGGCAGTGTGTGGTGGTATCTGCTGTGGTTCGTCAAGAAGTGTAACAATAATCGGTTCAACAACTGCCGCTCTTTCAGTTCCTTCCGGCGTTTCATCCATCTCCCAACTATATTCAAAAGCTGAACTCTGAAGAACAATCCCATAGGAAAGGATTATGATGAGAGTAAAAGTCACAAATTTCATAAATATAGATTTTTATCTCGCTAATCTTGAGTCTGATGTTTCTTTAAACTTGTCAATTTTCATCTGGATACGCGGCGAGATGTGCACCGGGGGTGCCGTTTTGATAATCGCCATCACACGCATTGCGCATCCATCCACTGAGTCGGGCAACGAGGTCAGGGTGATCCGTTGAGAGGTCGTTTTCCTCGCGGTAATCAGAGGGGAGATGATAAAGTTGGAAGTTGTCTGTACGGTTGATATACCGCAGTTTCCAACCGTCTGCTGTTACGAGTGCCGGACCGAGCCGAGAGGCATATATGACCCACTCGTGGTGCTGCTGGTCTTCCTGCCTTTCAAGGAGCGTCGGTAGGAACGAGATACCGTCTTTGTCTTGTGGCATCTCCGCGCCGATGAAGTCTGCGAGGGTTGGCATTAAATCGTAGTTCGTGAGTATATGGTCGGACACACTACCGGGTGTAACCTTTCCGGGAAAACGGACCATGTAAGGAATCCGCGTGCCGCCTTCCCAACTCGACCACTTCAAGCCTCCCATACCGTCGTTGCCGTTGAACACATCGCCCCCTGTCTCCGAGTAGAATTTCGTTGTGATGTCGTCAAAGCGGTTACCCTCCAAATCTACTTGCCTGCCTGTCGTTCGTCCTTGCTGGTGGTAATATACCTCGTGCCCGTTATCAGAAGAGAAGACAATCATCGTGCGGTCATCTATTCCGAGGTTTTCGAGTTCATCCAAGATAATCCCGACGGTCTCATCGAGTTTTAGGATCATGGAGGCGTACTCTTTCTCAAACGTCGTCAACGCCGAAGCGTGTTTCACCGCGGGGTGGATGTCAGGAATAGCGATCGGTCCGTGTGGTAATTGAGACGGATGATAGAGGAAGAAGGGTTCGTCTTGGTGGCTGCGGAGGAACTCTATGATTTTCTCGTTGAAAATGTCTTGAGAATATACGGCTTTCCCCTGACGATTCCTACGAAACTCCATATTTTCAGGAGATTCCGTATTTGGATTTACCGCACAGTCGGCGTGCGTATTGCCTCGGATAGGCGTGGGTTGCCCGTTCTCAAAGAGATAAGGCGGGTAAAAACCGTGGCAACGCTGATGGTCGTAATAACCGTAGTGATACTGCCAACCGTGGCGACGGATACGCGCACCGGTTGTAGCGAAACCCCATTCAAGTTTCCCGATCTGTCCTGTGACGTACCCCGCTTCCTCGGCGATCTGTGCCAAAAACACATCGTCGGGATCCGCCTGAAGACTGGTTGTATGAATCAACTCCGCAATTTGATCCAGCGTCAACTCACCGGCACTCAATCTGTGGTAGATGCCACCTTGTGTATATGTCCATGTCCCCTCATGGCAATCGTGGATCCCCGTCAGCATGCTGGCACGGGATGGCGCGCAAAATGCGCAACCGTAGGCGTGGTTGAACCGCATCCCTTCGTTTGCGAGGCGGTCGATATTCGGTGTCTTGAAATGTTGCTGCCCATAGCAACTGAGCATACCGCGTCCGAGATCGTCTGCGAAGATAAGAATTATATTCGGGTTATCGGTCATAATTCTGATACCAAACGTATGAAAAAATCAAGTTTTTTCATGCAAAAGTGGTTGGAGTTCCGGTTCACCTATCTGCTCATAAAACAAATCGGGCAGGTTCGCGTGTAAGTCGGCATGTTCAATTGTGAGTGCCACCAGATTGCCCGTAGCATCCAAATCTATGTAAATATTCTCATTGATTTCTTTTGTTTCGGCGACGGGGTGTGCTGAAAACTCAATCAATGCTGTAGCGGTGTCATGAAAATACTTTACTTTCATTATGAACTTCCTGCGGGTTTTTTTAACGTTACCCGCGTTGAAAAGCCCGCTGCCGATAGAGATGCTCGAACAGGTTGCCCTCATGCGGACTGTCCCAAGAGATCTGATTTGTCGAGATTGCCCCTAAATTGAGGCGGTCAATAAGGGGTGTTGCTATGAGATCGCGCGTAAGTGCGGCATCTTCTGTGATTGCGGTAGCAACCAACGTTGCACCGATGGCTTCGACTAACTCCGTCGGTGGCACTTCTACAACACTCACAAACGGAAACGGGAATTCTGTGTTTGCTAACGGATGCTTTGAATCCTCACACCAGATAACAGTCGGTCTGAGGAAGGTGCAGCCATCCAATTCAACGACTCGGTCACCGGTTGTCAATTCCGTTGCACCGGGTTCCTTGAGATGGCGATCAATCAGCGATGAGATACCGTGTGCAGCTTTTGGGTTTGCCCACGCTGCGATCCCAGCTTCTGGGTGATCCAACGGTTTCGGTTCAATGCGCGACAGGCGTTCTGCTAATGCCTCGGCGATTTTGCGTCCATGTGCCGTTACCCATACACCAGAGGCGTTAATACAAGACCGACCCCCGTTTTTCGCGACCGATTCCACGATGAGATCAAGATACTGCGCCCAATTGCTTTCGCCTTCTTCGTGGATGATGATTTTACTGCGTCCGGGTCCGTGGATTTCGACGCGCGGCGTGTTCAGCCACGGTGCAACGGTCGAACCGCCACCGAAAAGCATGGAACGTCCACATCGGCTCAGAATCTCGTTGGCACCGCTATAGTCGGTGGGATAGAAGCTGAACGCCTCTGCTGGCGCGCCCGCTGCGATAAACGCCTGTGCAATGCGATAAGGTGTCCACGGCTCCTCGCGTCCCGGTTTCAGGACGACTGGCACTTTCAAGGCGATAGCAGGTACCCACAGTGAATGCACACCCGGCGAATTGCTCGGTAGGATAGCACCCAGTGAATCCGTTTCACAGACGTAACTCAACGTGCGACCGTTTTGGACACCCCATCCAGTGTCAAGGAGTTGTAAATTCAAGCCGCGCGTGAGTCCATCTAAAACGGTATTTATGTTTTCCATGACACCTTGAATCTTGAGCAGATTCTGTTGACAGAGTGCTTCAGGCAAGCCCGTTGTCCCAGAGACCTGTTGGATATAGTCTGTCGGGGATTGCTCGGTTCCATCAAGTGGCAGCGTCGCTGTTGAGAAAAGATGCGATGCCTCCTTGCAGATAGAGATTAATTCAGCAATAGGACGTTGCGCGAGTGCCTCTTTCTGGAGTGCGATGTCAACGAGGTCCTTTGCTATCAAGCCACGGTTGGCTTGGCTCACCTCGACTAAGGGTTCGCCTGTTTTGATATGCGACACGCGGACGGTGTTCAGACTTCTGTAGGAACGACCGGCGCGGAGAATTGGGATATGTATCATATTAATAGTTGTCGGTTGTCGGTTGTCAGTCGTCGGTTAAAGAGAGTAGCTCGTGGTGAGCAGAATGCTTCACCTACCACAGGGGTATTAACTGAAAACCGATAACCGGTAACTGGTAACCATTTTACCATGTAATCTTTGCCACCCAGCCAGAAGCGGCGTCGCAATAGAGGAAATCGTCGCCATAGAGGGATAACCCGTGCGGTTCTGGGCAGTCTTCAGGCACCTCAATCACATCGAGCGGCGTGCCGTCTTCAAGATTGAGCTTGACGATGACCCTATCAGAGGTATGGGTTGACCAAAGTCCATCTTCAACGCGAACCATGCCGTGTCCACGGCCATGCGGTAGCGGCAACGTCTTTTGCACAGACCAATCCGAAATCCTGACCTTATGTGTGACTTGGTTTTTGAGCGTTTGGACCCAGAGATGTCCTTCATCGTAATGGTCGTATTCGACACCGTGCGTGCCGCCGCCATCGGGTATCGGGTATCGTCCGAGGGTTTCGCCTGTATTCGGATCGACTTGGAAAATCTCGCCTGTCTCGGCATCTGTATCTCGAATGGGACGCCAGCGTTCCCCGGATCCGTTTGCGGCTAACCAGAGTGAACCGCCACCGGACGTCATTCCGCTTGTGTTGGAGCATTCACTCGGAATGTCGCGGATGAGTTTCGGCACGGTATAGTCCGGGTCTGATGTAATCTCAACCAATGCGACTCTATCGGTAATCTGGTCAACGATCCATAAACCTTCGTCTGTAACTTGTAAGCCGTTCGGCACGGAATAGGGGGACCGGAAGACTTTTTCAATTTTCGTTATCATGCTTGGACTCCTCTTCAGTATTCATCTCTCTACTTGCGCTAAAGATGACTTTAGCCACCTAAAATATTCGGATTTCCGTTCTTTAGCGATTGGAACGGACTTGATAAACTCGTTTGTCGGTAGATTCTGAATAAACGTTAATTCTGGTGTTAGAATCATCGGATCAACAGGATAAACAAAGTGTTCTTGGAGTTTTGCGGCTAAGGCAGCTGCAGCAGCCCCTTTGGCACCGTCCTGAAGATCCGGTAATTCTCTGAGTAAAACCCATGTATTCACAAACTTTGTGTTAAGCAACTTGATAATTCTCGCTGAGGAGAGCGGACCCGCTCTCAAATTTTTACCTGTCCCTCAGCAGGATTCATCATCAAGTGTACCAAATAAAACCAACGCGTGGATAGGACGATTTGTTCCTTTCGCGAGTTCAACTACATCTTCAATCGGTGTCCACTCGATTTCAGCGAATTTGTAGAAGGCAGTCGCTAACTTTTTGCGAGCCTCTTCTTCAGTAATGGTGGTTTCCCATGCTATCTCGTGTATAGGTGCGTCTGATAAAGTCGAGAGTTCCATGTGAGGAACAAAGACAATGTCTGCTACGCCGAATGCATTAATATCTACGTTGCTATTGCGTGATGGCAGAGCCAAAGAAAACGTGATAACATTGTTTTCACTGCGATCAATTACCAATCGTCCCGCAAATTGTGCTGGCATGAAACGGGCATCAGGACCGTTTAGTACGAACAGAGCGTGGATTCGGAAAGTAATCTCAGCATATTCTGGCGAGAGTGCCCGTAAGCAGGCTTTCGCGCCTTTCTTGCCTTTTGAGCCGTATGTCCCACGCTTTGTACTATAGATTTTAAAATCCATTGTCGCCCCTGGGTGAAACTGGCGAAGAAAGGGAAGAACGCCTTCCGCATCAAGGTCCCAGACATCCCCGACGTTAGTAGACGACGGCGGAAGAAAAACTTGGAAATCCGCTGTGGTGTAATTTTTCAGTAGATGCGAGGGTTTAAAATTAAATAATTCTAACGCATCTGCCAACGCCATGTTCACTGGTTCTGGCCACCTTGCTTTGAGCCGATCAAACTTTTCTTGTGTGGGGCGGTGCAAATTGTATGTCGCATCCGCGATTGGCTCCCAATGTGCTTGGACTTGCACACTTGCTGTACTGCTGAGGGCATCACTAACGTCTACCACTATTTTATCTCCCGTCGTCGCAGTTCCCCATTTCAAATCAAGATGGCGGAGTTTCAACTTTTTCCGCCACAAAGTAAAAGAAGGATTGCGTTTCGGTTACCGGATCCGCCGCATGTACTCGTCGTGTTTGCCGATCCAAAACCAGTCGAAAACGCCATTCTTTTTCCGTGCTAAAGCCCTATATTCCTTACCGATTCGGATTGTCCAAAGAGTTCTAACTTTTTTAAAACGAAGCGAAGGATGTCTCGGATTTTATCTTAGCAGTTCAAATTTTTGCGGGACGCGTCTCTGAATATCTTGTGGCAGTCTTGCGCAAAATCGCCAAAAATCTGCATTTAGAATATGGCTCATGCTGTTTATACCCGTTCGCGTTTACGCAAAGATCTCCGATCTTTATATCAAGAAATCCAGTAGTTTGCTGACATGCTTTTTTATTTTAAATAAGAAAACTACTTTTCCAATAATTTCTGGAGGTCTTCTATCTCGTAGTACTTGCCAGCTTTGAAATTCTCTTCTGCTTTTTCCAAGAGATGATCAAGATGTCCTGCTTTTAGGTCTTCCTCAATCTGCTTATCCCATGCTTCTTCTTCAGCTTCTAAAGCCTCATGCAATTCGTGTACAAGCGTTTTAAGCAAGAGTTCTTGGGTGTGTTCTTCGCACTTCACTTCGGGGACTTCCGGTATCCACCCTATCCATGCATCCCCATTTTTCTGAATGTGAGCGGTATAGGTTTCTTCATATATCGGGTCCTGTATTTCAACAACTTGAATCTTTTCCATGTTTACCTCTTTTGATTAGAAAACTAATAAACACCTACGACGACGCTTTCTTGGAGTTCTGTGAGCAGGCGGAGATTTTCAACGCCGTCCCAGGGATATTCAGGGATGGGTTCGGCGCGTTCGGCTTCGTCGCGTTCAAGGAAACGTGGCACAAAAAATTCTTTTGTTAGGGTTGTGAGCATAACGCGTCCGGTTTCACCGTAATCGACAGTTTCCTCTGGATTGTCTGGGTTGACCAATTCAATGACGGCGCGCGGATGCGGTGGATAGTAGATTATCGCGTAGTTGTCCGCCGGATTAAAGGGTTTACAAGCAGCTAACCCCATGAGCGTATTGCCGTAGGTCGGGATAAAATCGATGCCGGGAACGAGTTCCTCACGTGCAAAGCGATGGAACTGTGCGTCCATCTCGGTCCCGCCGCAAAAGATGCCTTTGATACCGGCTTTTGGCAAGGAAATCTTTTCACAGAGTGCTTCGAGCAGTTTCGGGGTCGTGAAAAGGCATTGGACGTTTTCATGGGCGCGTAGCACGTTGAGTGCTTGCCCGATGACATGGTTCTTATACGCGTCCAACTCCTCATTTTTCCCATAACGCACCAGTTGATTCACCCAGCGCGGGTCGAGATCCACGTGGAAACAGATACCACCCCGATGCTGCGCGAGGTGCTCAACAGCGAGTCGTAACCGCCTCGGTCCCGTTGGACCCAACATGAGCCAATCGCTACCGGGCGGAAAACTTTCATCAGAAAGCGTTTCGCTGAAGATCTCATAGTCAATATGGAAATCACGGATGCTAATCCGCGTTTTAGGAACACCTGTTGAGCCGCCGGTTTCAAAGACATAGATCGGTTCATCGGCATAAGCCTTGGGTACCCAACGTCGGACGGGACCGCCACGGAGCCATTCGTCTTGGAAATGTCCGAGACACTTGAGATCCGCATAGCCACCGATCTCTTTTCGCGGGTCGAAATCAAGGTTTTCTGCGAACTCCAGCCAGAAGGGGCATCCGGTCTTTGGACTGAAGTGCCATTTGACGATTTCCCGGACATGTGCATCGAGTGCTTTTTGGTTCTCAGTAATTTTTCGGGAAAGGTTCATTTGTCTAAAAAGCCTTTTGTGTGCATTCTGATTCAGTTAGCGATCTCATGCCTTTTGCTTTACCATGCTTGTAAGGATACCGAGGACTTTGTCACACCGCTCAATTTGGTACACAAACATATCAATGTAGAGTTTTCTCTCTTCCAATTTGAGGAAACGCCAAAGCACTCCTGTCGTAGTAGCTCCATAAACGCGCGGGATGTCATTCCCTTTTTCGGCGTTAAAACGTTGGGCGGCTACCATCTCTGCTACACACTGCCCAAGCCCGACTTCTAAGTTATCGTTCTTTGCCTCAACAAGGACGATAACAGGGGCTTGCAAATAAAATTGAACTGGCGATAGACTTATCACAAAATCACACACCCCGGTCAGCTCAGCCTCGGCATCAACGTTAAAATCGATCCCTGAAAAGAGACTGATGCGTTGGTCTAGCTGCTCACGTAGTTCAACGAGAACGTCGGCGACAATCATCTCTGATTTTGCCTTCTCGGTGCCGATAGCGGTGGCTAAAGGGACATTTCTCGCCAACACTGCAGTAAGCAGTTCGCTCGGAGCCATCGGTTCACTATCAGAGAAAAGACCAGCGATATCAACCTCTTCTAAGTCAAATGCTTTCCGGGCTGTTTCTAATGTAAAGTTGCTATACGCCATGAGATAGACCCTCTCAAGATATGCCATAGATTCCAACAGTTCTGGTACTCAGCGGGCTCCTATTCTGAAATTGCGACAAGCATATTACGGGTTACGATGTAAAGCACGCCGTTTTTTGCGACAGGTGTGGTATAGACAGCACTGCCCATGTTGTTTTCAAACAGGACTTGCTCGGTTTTGCCTGCTTTTAGGACTACCACCTCGCCATCTTCGTCGCCAAGGTAAACCTTACCGTCCACGACATACGGCGACCCCCAAATTGCGGCAAAAGTGTCATGCCTCCAGTAGAGATCACCGGTGTTCACATCCAAGCAGTAGAGAAATCCGCTCAGGTCTGAGATGTAGAGGAGTCCATCAGCAATGGCTACGGTAGACATCGTGCGATTGAACTGTTCGTTGCCGAAGTGCCAGATCCCAGCGGTCTCGGTAACATCACCGGTTTGTGAGGCATCAATGCACCACAGATGTCCTACACCTTCACCGTGCTCTGGATCTTGTCCAACAGCCAAAAAGACCTTGTCGTCATAAACGACAGGTGTTGAGATGATGTTGTTGCGTGTGCCGCGTCCGCCGAGTTCCCAAACGGAACCTTTCGGATTACAGTCAAATTTCCAGATAATATTACCGGTTTCTGGTTCAAAGGCATAGACCCAACCATCACCGCCGGGGATAATAACCTGCGGCACGCCTTTAATAACACCATAGGCAGGGTTTGACCACTGCCCGTGCAGTATATTTTCGCCGGGGGAGGCATCCTCCCAGACGAGTTCTCCAGTATTTTTATTTAACGCAATGAACGACGGCGCATCGGGTGAAGGGATGTGGATATGCCCTTCATCAACACCGTTGCTCGTTTCCAAGAAGAGCAGATCACCCACTGCGAGCGGTGAACAGGTGGCGAGGTTATGCGGGAAGACATCCAGCTCATCCATCATATCATAACTCCAGATGATATCGCCGTCAATCTCGCTTGTTTCAGTCTCGTCCCTAAAGGGACCGTCGTTTTCATTATCAAGGAAGCCTTCGGTATCAATACAGACGACTTCACAACGGTTAGAGATGTAGTAGAGTCGGTCGCCTTCAATAAAGGGTGTGGAACAAATTCCCTGCAGGGGCCAGTCGTTAACCCGACCTGCGGGGAGTTTGGTGTGGGTGATTTGCCAGAGGAATTTGCCGTCGGATTCGCGAAATGCCATGAGATTCCCGCGGTCGCCGGTGAGTTTCGGGTTGTAGAGTGCTTTATTGTTAGTGCCAACGAAAACTTTTCCACCGATGATGAGCGGTCCCGCGTAACTTTGTGAACCGAGTTCTGCTTTCCATTTGATATTTTCACCGGTTTCCAAATCCCAACTCGCAGGGATATTCTTTTCGTCGGAGACCATGTTACGGCTTAATGTGCCGCCCCACAAGGCGATCTCTTTCTCCGCGGCAGCAGTGGATACCATAAACGCGAGAAGTACCGCGAGTTTTATGATGTAGATAAATCGTAATTTCCAAAGAGGTTTCAATTGAACGACTCCTTATGATTTGATATTATTCGTGGTTCGTTTACCACACTTTCAGATTGTCGTAGTAGATATCAGCTGGGGAGTTACCGTAGATACCCGGGCTTCCCTCGCGATTCGGCAGTGGGTCTTCAGCAGTGATTGTCCATGCTGCCGGTTCAGATTCGCCAGTTCGCCATACTTTTCCACGGATGATCGCTTTATCGTCCGTAATTTCTACCATCATTTTCATGGTGTACCAGACATCCGTCTCCCATTCAAAGTTGATCGTCTTCGCCATCCGTAAATCTGATGCCCACGAACGGATTTGTAGGCGTTGGTGTTTACCCTGCATATCCAACGTGTATCGGTTTGCAATGAGTCCCATATCTGGTACTCTGCGTTTGTTTCTTGTGCCCATTAGGTCAACTTGAATCTGATAGTCTTTCATTGTGGAGGGACCGATGTAGACATTGGAGCGGTCTAAGCCGCGCTGAGGCGGGGGTTTGACGAGAATTTTATTCCCGTCTTTCTCACGCACAAAGAATTTGCCGGTCGCACCAATCCAGTGGGTGGGTATTTTTTCGAGTTCAATCGTCTCAAAATCCTCTGTCCACGGGAGTGATGGGATAACACGAACGCGAGCCGTCGCTTTCATATCACCGGATTGTGCTGTGACTGTGCCTGCGTGCGCGCCTGCACTTTTATCGGGTGTGAATGTACTCCCTTGAAATGTTCCAGTTAATCCAGTTTTCATCCATTCTATAGCACCAACTGCGCTCGTCTGTTTTCCGTTTGCATCGAAGCCGATGACACTGAATTCAATCGGATCACCGGATGAGAGTTTTTCAGCAGGCGTAATCAGAAGGGAGATAGCAGGGGCAGTTGACATCTTCACTGGCTCTGGTGCCACCTCTTTACTGGCACACCCCGCAGCAAGGACACAGGCAATTAGTAGAATAGGCATTGAAATAGAAATTCTCATTGTTTGCTTCCCCCGATACAGTAAAGGCGTTCTTCCGTCGTGAAATAGATACGTCCATCGGCGATGGCAGGCGACCCGTAGATTTCGACGTAATGATCGTCGTCGGCTCGATTGATCTCTTGCGTGTTTAATGTCTCACAGGTGTTCTCGTCCGGTTGAAGAATGATAAATCCACCGTTGACTTCCGTGACATAGAGCTTTCCATCTGCCCAAACGGGTGAACCTTTTCCAACTTTTCCGATATTGTGTATCCAGAGTAACTCACCCGTATCCGCGTTAACAGCGTGAAGGTTAGCGGAGTTATCCACGACATAGAGGTGTCCGTCGTGCATTGTCGGCGATGCGTATCCGACGTTAACGGCATCATACCGCCAGAGTTCGTGAGTTTTGGTGACATCTCCGGTGCCGGTCGCGTCGATACAGACGACGCGTCCCATCTCTGTGTTATCTATATTTTCTTCGCTATGCGAGGCGTAGACTTTTGTGTCTGAAACGATAACGGATGTATTGATACCGCGCTGACTGAGTTTAAATCCCCAGACCCTCTCTCCAGTATTCTGTTTCATGGCATATATGCCGCCATCAGCATTACCACCGATAATAAGTTGTTGTCCATTGATATTGGTAACGACGGGTGTGGAGTAGGTCGTGTCTAAGGGTCTACCGCCCGGTGTTGAGATCCAAATGAGTTCGCCGCTGCGTTTGTCGAAAGCGAAGTAGCGGTGACGTGTTGCGGCTTGCGCGCCCCACCCTGAGTTAAGATAACTGATAACAACAAGGTCGCCAGCGATAATAGGTGTGTGTACGCGTCCGCCGTAGCCGGATATCCGTCCATACTCCTCTGTGAGTGAGCGCGACCAAAGGATGTTGCCGTCTTTGTCAAAGCAGAAGAAGAGTCCTTGGACACCGTGTGCATAGATATTCCCTGTTTCGGGATCGCCAGCGAGACTTGTCCAACCGACTCGGTTGAAGGTGATCGTGGTATGAAAGACGTTAAACTGATAATTCCAAATCAGTTCGCCGGTTTCAGCGTTGAAGCAGGCGACGCGTTCTTGTTCAGTGATGTCTTTGCCGATCCGTCCCATGACGTAAACTCTCCCGTTGAGCACAATCGGTGTGGAACGTCCGATAAATTCTGTTTCCCAGAGCAGGTTTTCACCTTCGACCGACCACGTTGATATTAACCCGGTTTCAGCAGAGGTGCCGTCTTGATTCGGGCCCCGCCACGTTGGCCAGTCACCAGCCACAGCGGGCATGGAAATGGTAACGAAAACAAGGCAGATGAATAACCGACAAAGGATCGGTTTCTGATAACGCAAATTTCTGTTCCTCCTCGTGTATTTTACGTGTGTTCTGCAATCTTATTAAGACGCTGAAAAAGGTCTTAATGTTTAACGCTGTGCGTCTGTTAGAACACCTTATCGTACTGCACTTATAAATCTGACAGCGCACCAGATGGTTTTGTTCTGTATATCTTTTGATATATTATTATATCATTCTTGGTGTTTTTGAGAAAGGATAAATTGAGGAACAGTTGTCAGCAAAACGGTTCCATCAGCAGTCAGCGGTCAGAAGGCACCCTGAAAACAGATAGACTCAGTATTTTGTAGGCGGGTTTAAAAAAGGAAGGATGCGTGGTGTGATAGCAGGTGTCTGGATGGAACCGTTTTCCAAACGCATCAAGTTTCTTGGGAACTCCGTGTTCATTTTTCGGGCAATACTGCCGTAATTTTGACTTCAATCTTTCGGGCAACGTCCCGGACGAACTGTAGTTGATTTGACGAGTGACCCTTTGCCCTGACGAGGACCGCGACATTGTGTTTGACGAACAAAATTTCAGTATCGTTTAGCCTTTCCGTGTGTCTTTTGGGGGTATAGTGCCAGGTGGCATCCCCAATAACATCTTCGGGATTTAGCTCGGGATCAAAACTCGCCGGGGCGGCAACGCGGTATCCCCATGCATTCTTCCACACTTTTGGGCAGTGTCCTCGGAGTGAAATAGATAATATCGCACTATCAGTTGATTGACATTCCACCGCTGCTCACATCCAACGATAATAGATGATTCCTCTGGGAATCTATCGAGGCGGCGATTTTCCTTTAGTCGCATTGTCGGGAGATCATCCTGTGTCAACTACCCAAGCCTAAAGACTTGGGCTTGTTAAGAGATCATCGAACAACGACAGTTGTTCAGCAGTCTCTAAGCCCGAAATCTTTGTTGCTTCGTTCTTGTTTCTCGTTTCATTGAGGGGGGTAACCCACCGCTCTCCACGAAAGGCAGCAGCTGCCTTATAAAGGATGTTTCGCGCAGCGTTGTGGTCGCGGTCTAAAGACGTGCCACAAAAACTACAATCAAAAGTTCGTATCGCTAAAGAGAGTTTCTTTGGCGATTTCTGACCGCAGGAGGAGCAGGTTTGCGAAGTATTCTTGGGATCAACTTTATGGAAGTGCAGACCGTCTCTTTCGGCTATGTCTTCAGACCATTTGAAGAAGATACCCCAAGACGCATCGGCTATGCTCTTGCTAAGGTATTTGTTTGCAACCATGTTTGAAACGCTGAGGTCTTCAGCGATAAGGACGTTGTTTTCTTTATGGTGATAGAGTTTATAGACGAGTTTACCGATAAAGTCTTTTCGTTTGTGAGTCGTCCGTTCTTGGTGTAGGGCAGAGGCATGCACGGCTTTATACCAACGTTTGCTCCCTTTTCTACGGCGTGCCATCGTCTGATTGTGTTTATGTAGCAGCCCTTCAGCCTTTCTATACCAACGCGGATTATTTTCTTTTTCGCCTTCGGAAGTCGTCAGGTAATGAGTCGTGCCAACATCAACGGCTATTGCTTGTGTCGGTTCAACTTTAGGCGTATCAGGGAATTCACAAGTAATATGAGCATACCAGCCACTCGCTTTTTTGACGAGTGTAACCTGTGTCGGATCACCTTCAAGCGGACGGTGCATGTAGATTTTCACCGCACCAAGTTTCGGCACTTTCAAACGGTCGTGTTTCCAAGATGTTTCTTTGACCGGATTTTCTCTCACGCGTTTATTTTTACCTGTAGATTTGTCCTTGACTGTATACATACGGAGTTTCCACGTCATAGACTTTATACGTTTGCGGTGTCTTGGATACCCCTTTTTCGCAGCACCCTTTTTACAACGTCTATAGAAACCGTCAAAGGCTTTATCCATGCGTTGCAAAGCACACACTTGCATATCTTGCGGAACAGCGCGAAAGTCGGCGTATTTTTCACGGGCAACCGTCAACTTCTTTTGTTGTTCGTTGCAAGAAACGCTTTCACCTTCAGTCTCCCAAGCAACTTTGCGGTCATGACGCGCAGAGTTCTGAAGTTCGCAAAGATGATCAAGCCATTGGAGCAATGTTATTTCCTGTGTCTTTGTCGGATACACAGGGTATCTAAATGTTCGTTTCATGATACATTTTGTATTGTGCGTTTATCCCCTGAATAGTAGGAGCAAACCAGCACATCGTCAAGCGACAATGCTATTCATGCTGGTTTCCAACACGATACTATAATCATACCATAATTGACAGTCTTTGTCAAGAAAAAACAAGGAGGCGGGCATTCCTCCCAAACTTAAAAGTTTGGGCTTCCTGCCCGAAGATTAGGTGAGGATAACCGGATCGAGTCTCATGACGCGACTAAAATTGAAGAGAACCCCACATCCAATTGTGGTTGTTGTCACGAGGAGCAGAAGCCCGATAATGCCTACAGGCACATAGCACCTTGAAAGTATCTGTATTTTCATTGATTAGATTTGGCACCGATTTGTTTCTTAACACGAATTAACGGAATCTTATGCGATGAGGCATCTTTATAGCGTTCAGTTGATTTTCCATCAAAATGGTAAAGGCCCAATGTATCGTCATCTGCGGTAAATGCGCTTGCTGGTACGCTGTATGCCCCGACATCATAACGCACAACGCTGCTGATCCGCAGTTCGTCAATATACATGCCAGATGCAGGCACTGCTTTCAGTCCACTCTCCATTAGAACAGGAACACCACCGATAAGGAGGGGTTCACTCACGGATGCAAGATGGCTTCCGGGTGTCAGTCCAGAAATAGACCCACCGCATCCGACAGTAGAGCCGCCATCAATTATTGCCACATAATAGACCCACCGCCCGGTAGGTAGTGTCCCTCATATCTTTCCAGACCCACCCTCAACGCCTCTTGTGACGATGGCAGGATTGGCTTTATATCCATCACCAACGATCGCACAAGTGAAACGGCCTGTTTGACCGACTATAGAGTAAGCCGCAGGGGATCCAGCAGCCAATGATATAACATCTCGAACACTTGGTGGTTTGTCTATGTATACCCATGCTTCAATCGTTAGCGGACCGGGATAATCGGGAAACCACGGTTTTTCCGTTTGCACAAGGGGTAGTTCCGGATCCAGTTCAAGCCAACTGCCGCCAGCAGGCGAGGGTTCATGCGGTGCCGCAAGGAGTGTTAAAGGCAGCATTAAAAGAATCACTAAACATGTCGCTTTGAACCATTTCATGAGGGGCCTCCGTTAAAATCAAGTGTTAGGATTGCTTAAGTTGTAAGCGGAGTACACCGCGATGCCGCGTGCCGATGTAGAAAATACCGCGGTCAACCGCGAAAGCTGTTATCTTGTATGGCACATCGGATGACATCTGAATCCATATATCCATCTCGGTATCCATACGATAAACGCCTCGGTTACCTACACCGTAGACCTTATCACCGTCCACGGCTATTCGAGCAATAAGGGGACGGTTACCATCTGTATCGGTGCGTGCGTTCCAATTGACACCGTCGTGCGAATTCATAACGCCTTGATCTGTTACAACGTAAACGGTAGTACCCGCAAAAGCTATATCTTCAAAATATGCGAAAGTGAAGGGTAAATCTGCGGTGATCTCTTTCCAATTCTCTCCGCTGTCAAACGACTGAAATAGGGACCCGTCGCGTTTACCGGCATAGACGACACGCTCCGAAGATGCGAGAGTAAGACCCTTAGATGCATCAGCACCGAGGGCGCGTTCGGTGGTATCTACAATACCGGTATTGAACCATTGTGCTTCACCTTTCCGCCATCTGAAGAGTTTGCGTCGGAATTCCATGAAGACGGTTTCATCAGTCATTGCAAACCCACCGTTTGTCAGATACTCTTCAATGATATTGGGCATATTTGTTCTCATCTGGTAACCCAATTCACTACGGCGATGTCCGGAAGGTGCATTAAGGATCTTTTTCCTCCATTCAACTTGTAGCGTATCTTCAGCAAATGCAGGCACTCCTTGAACAGGTATCAGCACATTTCCATCAAGAGAAAGATGAAAAAGCATAACTTTATCGGATGTACTGTTGCTGACATAGAATGAACCGTTAGTTTTCGCGATTTTCGCAAGGCTCAGTACATCTGGAGCTGCCTGCTTCTTTCGGAGCCGCCCTTTTTGTCTGATGCCACCGCCAAGATTCGGGTAAATAGATGTCCAGGATTCCCCAAGATCCGTTGATTTAACGATGCCTTCAGAGGTGAGCGCGTAGAGAACACTTTCAAGCGCAATCAGACTCTGGACATGAGAGTTTACCATTCCGGTAGTAAAGGGACGCCACGAGAGACCTGCATCTGTTGATCGCGCTATTCCGGAGATGTCCGATGTATAAAAGTTACTTTCATCCAGTGCGACAACGGGGAAAATACTCTGACTCAACGAATTTCGATCAGTTCCAATATCTACCCACGTTTCGCCGCTATCTGACGAATGTAGTAAAACGCGTGTCCCCATCACCACGAGCTTTTCGCCAACGGCGACTAATTGGATACCGCTGAACATCTGGTGTCGGAAATTGTTATCGGCGGGCGGTAACTCCATCCACAACTTACCATCTGCCTCTTTTCCCATTACCGGTGAAATATCGATCCAGGTATTGCCTAAGTCGGTTGAACGAAAAATTTTCGGCGGCGATTTCAAGATCTCAACCGACTGATTCAGTCCAAGCGATTCCCCAAACAAGTGTACTTTCGGTGTAAAATCGAGCCCAGTTATAATATAAAGTTCACTTTCGGTGGTTACCAATGCATTAATAAATTGGGGACCGTAGAAAGGTAATCTCTCCCAATCATCTCTGGTAACACGGTAAAGGCCTTGGTTTGTTCCAACGAATATTCTGTTGTCAAATGCGACGGCATCCGCAATTGAGATGTCAGGTGCGACATTCAGCTTCATAATATAGGCGTACAAATCTTGCATCATCGGTATCCAAGTTTTACCGACATCATCAGACCGAAAGATATGTTTTTCAAAAACGAGGTAGAACGCGTCATCCGTGACGAGCAATTCCAAAACACGTCCTTCCGGTCGAGAACCGACGGTATCCCATGTTTTACCCGCATCGCTTGAGGCTAATAATTCGTCAGTGGTCAAAACATAGAGGATGTCACCTCGTTCTGCCATCGGCGTTTGGAATCGCTGGGTTGGCGCACTTTCGCAGATCAACGTCCAAGCCTTTTCGTCTTCTGTCAAGCGGTAAATCCCTCTCGCTGCAACGGCGTAGAGGGTTCGGTTGGATGTCGCAAACAGTCCGGCTCTGCCACCTGACGTGCCTTCGGGGCCGCCCATCGGCATCCATCGCGATTGGCTTATGGTAGATTTCTCAGGTTGGTCAGATTGAGCGGCGATGACTTGAAGCGTGTCTGCCCCACGGTTCGCGTTTCCGTTATGCTTACCCGGTGTATCCACGTTTCCGATCTGATTTCTCGGACGCAGTTTCTGCTTTGAAGCCCTGACAACGGGCGCATCAACGAGTTCAACAGTCATCTCCGATGTTGCGTCGAAACTATAAGGTTGCTGAAAGCGGGGTAGGTATTGCGTACCGCTGCCCATTAGCAGGACTACCAAGGCAGCAGTTGAGGCAGCGACCGCCCACGGCATCCAGGGTTTACTACCTGATGGCGCGGTCGGTTTGATACGTGCGATTTCTCGCAAAATATTGTCTGTTAACGTTTCTGGGAACTTAACACCACCTAAAACCTCGCGAACGATATGTTCTTCCTTCTCCAATCGTTTCCGGGCGCGGTACAAGCGACTCTTGATGGTGTTCGGCGATACTCCTAAAAACTTGCTAATATCTTCACATGTCATGTCGCCGAGATAGTGAAGCGTTACGACGGTGCGCTCACTCTCTGGTAACTTTTGAAGGAGACGTTTGACGACCTCGCGTTGTTGTTCATTTATGATTTCTTCTTGTTGCTCAGTATGGTATTGCGCATAAGCCAACGCCTCTAATTCTTCTGGCGACATTATCTCTAACGATTCCATCGGAATTTGTTTCTTTTTTAACCAAGCGTGGCATCGGCGCGTGGCACTGACGTAAAGCCATCCGGCAAACAGATTCGGATTTTTTAGCGTTTGTAGCTTTTTGTAAACGTTAAGGAAAATGTCTTGTGTAATCTCTTCGGCAATGTGGAAGTCGCCAACCTTCCGCCATACAAGCGCGTGGAGCGGCTTTTGGTACTTCCGCACGAGTGCGCTGAAAGCCCGCTGGTCGCCTTCTAAGGTCTGTTGAATCAATTCAGCGTCGTTGTTCTGCATACGTTACCCCCAAAAACATATTGCCTCTTATAATATAAAGAGACGTGCTGCAGGCAGGAGGGTTGCATAAAGTGCAAGGTTTTGGAAATTTTATATTAAAATGGGAAAATTTGAAAGGGTAGCACAATGTTTTTCTGTCGTGCAGTGTCCGAAGAAAAGCACGAAGGGGAACTCTTTGCAATATGGAAACTTGAAAGTTACACGCTAAATCTCAATGTGTACAAATGCAAGAAACGCTCCGGCGAAAAAAACAACGAAAAATAGCGTTAGCAACAGCAAATCTATTGCCGCAGCGTTGAAATCACGGCTAAGACTGAGCGTATCTTCAAACGTCGGAATTGATTCCGGGCTGATGGGCTTTTTTGACATACCCTCATACGTCCCAATGATATGGAGGCTCTCGGGATCTGCGCTATCCATATCCGTGACAAATTCGCGGTATTCACGGGCGTAACGCTGCACGTTCTCCACAAATTGTTGATGCCGTCCAAACCCAGTGCCAGCAAAAACCTCAAGCATATGCTGGACAAGCACGACCGGTGAGATACGGGAGACAGAACGCGCTAATTGAATTTGGGCATGCTGTTGCGTTAAGTATTCGTGGCTCAAACGTTCCCGCTCCGTTACGTCTTTGATGACGTATGCACCCGCTAACTCCATTTTTTTCGCTGGTTCCTCATGTGCGTCTTGCAAACGGGCGTCGTATTCACCCCTAAGTTCATTTACAAGTTGTCTGGCGCGTTGGTCGAATTGACCATAAGTCATGGGTGTTGAAAATCCACTTGCAATATAGGCGAGCGTGCTCGGCATAAAAACCACGAAAGTGACCCACGTCAACAGAAGTATCACAAGACTTGCTGCACTCTGCCGTACACGCGACGATACCAATAAACCTAACGCAATAAACAGACACAGGTACAGCATTGAAAGAAAGAAGATGATACCCAAACGGCTCCATGCATCGGGACCAAGTTGCACATCGTTGGACGTGGAAATTACCAACAGGTTCATTAAGACTGCGAGCGTAAACGGGACGCTAATACTTACCAATGCCCCTAAAAATTTACCAATCAGCACGGTATGGCGCGGGACCGAGTTTGCCAACGTCAAACGCAGTGTACCACGCTCGCGTTCGCCAGAAATCGAATCAAAGGTGAACAGGATCGCGATGAGACTCAAGACGTACCCGATTACAAACGCCCAATCTATTTTGATAGTGTCCGGACGAATATTTTTTGAATTGAGTGTCGCAGGCATATAATCTAACTGCCAGAAGCCTGCTAAGCCATCGGTGGCCCAAGCGTAAAATCCGCCGTGGACATTATCTGACAAAGCGTCCTCACCGCCATCTGCACAGAAATGGAGAGGCGACGGTTTTTTGTAAAGGTATCCGGGCCCCTCTTGCGCAATGTGATACAAATTCGTTCGAGTTCTTAAGCGATTCAGCGATTCTGTGGCGGCATCGTGATATTTCTGCATTCGCACAGGATGTTCCTGGAGATGCACAATCGCATTAATCAGCATCAAACCGAGAAGCAATACGGTTGCCAGCGCAAACCGGAGACTATTGAGATTATCATAGAGTTCACGTTTTGTAATATGCCACATAAGTAACCAGTAACCAGTTAACAGTTTCCAGTTTTCAGCCTCCGCAGTAAAGAGGTTAGCATCTTCCTTACTTCAATTATTGTCTCCATTAACCCAGCAAACAGATCTGTATCAAGGTACTTGAGGTCGCGAGCAAGGAGAATGAGATATTCTGTTTCGTTACAAGTAACCAGTAACCAGTTTTCAGTTAAGAGGTTATCGTTTAGATTTCAGTTTTCAGTGGAATCGTTTGCGGTTAGCAGTCATCGGTATCTGTTAGAAGAGAGTTTTGACTTAAGCAAAAGTCTTTTAACTGAAAACTGTTAACTGTTAACTGGAAACTACTTCACACTTCACTTCTTTGGAAAACCAAAAATATTACCATAAAGAGAAGAAGGTTTATCATTAGCAGCAGGAGTAAATCAGGTAAGGCTCGTGCAGCATTTATTTCGACATCGCTTCTCTGAAAAGAAAACTGCGGCAAACTATTCCAATCTACCGCGCCCTTGTCGGCAGAAAACCATTGTTGCGCCCCGAAAGCGTTCTTATCGTAGTAATAGTCAATCAAGGTCCGTCGGTGTCTTCGCGCTGCTTGAAAAAAATCTCTGAGTCCGCGCAGGTCTGTCCCCGCCCACGCTTGCGTTGCAGCGTCGTACATCCCGACTGGCGAGCCTCTCAAAAGGATGCGATCAAGAATCGCTGGTTGAACGAAGATAGTTTCGAGTGCCTGTTTTCGGATAAGCCATGCGCGTTCTGCGGTTTTGATGATCTGCGGTCCGAGGAAGCGGTGATAATCCTGTGCGTGTGGGACTTGAGGTTTGGAGGCTTCACTAAGTCTCTCAATGTTTGAAACAGTGTGGTAGTCATACCTAAGTGTTGATGAGTCTCTATGAAAGTATTCGTAGTGGTAACCTGATCCCCATATCTGACCAAAATTCGGATCATCTCCTACCATGCCAAAGTGTGGATCTTCCCCTGGAACGGCATCATTCGCAAGGAAGTGCTTTCGCTCCCTGTCGAATTCCTCCCATATCTGTTTAATTTCCTCGTAAGCGGATACCATACCTGGTTGAGAAGTCTGAGGAGGAGCAATCGTGGCAAGAACCGCGTTTGGATACACCAACACCCAAAACCCCCAGACAAACATAGCAAGCATCAACGCGGTGCCGGTTCTGCGGGTTACTGTTGAAATGAGCATGCCGATGAGGTAGAATACCGACAGATAGACAATTGAACTCAAGATAATCCCACCGATACGGAGGAAATCACCAATACTCAGAGAAATAGCGGTGGATGTTGTCAGCAAAATCACCGCGAGGAGCAGACTCATCAGCAACGGAACAAGCAAGCAGAGCATTGCACTGATGTATTTCGCAAGCAGGATTTGACCGCGATGCACCGGATGCGTTAGGACCAAACGTAATGTGCCGCGCTCGCGTTCCCCCGCAATAGCATCGTAGGCGAAAATAAGTGCTATGAGGCTCAGAACCACCTCAAAGATAAAAACAATGTCGATCGAAGTGAAGAGGTTGAGCAGTGGATTCGTTAATTTATACGTTCCAGTATCCCAGAGTGTCGGCACAAAACCGTGAGATATCCAAATCTCGTTGCCCAGTCGTTTATCTAACCCGACATTGAAAATACTCAACGGATTTGGTGGACGGGCAACGTTCAATCTTCCGCCCGAATAGGTTTTCAATTCCTGCGATTGCCGATGCTCGGTTTTGAGAACAGTGTTGTAAGCTTCTAACCGTCGTTCATAATCCTTGATGAGCACAAAGGTATTGGCAACGACGAGCAGCAACATAATAAGGACGGCTGCGGCGAAGCGGAATGTCATCAGATTGTCAAGGAGTTCTCGGCGGATGAGCGTTATTAACATGAAGGCTCCCTTTTAATATCGAAACGCTCTTATTTCTCTCCCAGAACCTTCAAAAACTCTGGATCGTCCTTTACATCCGAAAATTCGGGTGTTTCAAGGAATTCCGGATAGTAACTATCCTGATAATTATAGCCTCTAACCACATAAGCCTCCTGCGCGATCTTCAAATGGTGTAAAGTCTTCTCGCGATCCTTCTCAGATGCCCAGATGCTCACAGCAAGCATGAAGTGATTATAATCGTTGTAATTTCCCAAATCGATGGAGAGTTGTAGCAAAGGTGTCCCTTCGTTATATCTCTTTGCCCATACCAGACAACAACCGACATTATGAGCCGTACAAATAAGCTCATACATATTTACGGGGTACTGGGCATCCCGTTTTTCTACTTCGCCTTCGATAAACGTCCTTGTATCCGCCCAGACTTGATCGAACCGCTCCCAATCTTCCTGTTTACTATACACCCGAAGTTTATTCTCTCGGATAGCCAACCAGAATCGAAAATAACTCTGCCAACCGGGTTCGCCATTGGCACGTTCCAACTTTTCTATTTCAAGAAGTGCTGCATCTACCCTGTCGTTCCATATTAAGATATCTGCTCCCGATCTCAGAAAACTGCAACGACTGTGCTGGCTCACTTCAGGGTTCTCTAAACGTTCAGATGCCTCATTATAAAGTTTAAGCCAGTCATCAATACGACCTTCCGCTTCCCAACATCCAGCAGTGTTCAGATTGGAAACAACCCGCAACACATATTTTTCTGAGTGTTTGCATGCCCAACGGTAAAGACGCTTCTGTTCCTGAATGGCTTCTCGGTTTCGACTCAGAAAAGCGAGACTCTGTACTAACGACTTATGCGACCAGTAACGTTCTGTATCATCTGACACGTCATTCATATACTTACGGAGTAGAGGTATCCGTTTTTCCATGCCGAGACTGCCCATAGACGGATATATTTCATCAACAACAAGATGCACTAACTCAAGAGTGATTTCCACCTTAAGTGCATCTTCAATCTCATTGTTGACTTCCATAAGCATAGTTTCCCGTGATGAAGGGTCAGATCTCATCTGTTCTCTATATGCATTGAACTTGGCACGAATATCTTCCAATTTAGCAGACATAATAAATTCTCCTTTGGAACCCTTCCAAATCTCGCGAATTGCGGGTTCCTCCTTCTTCAACCGCTTGCGGGCGCGATGGAGCCGACTCTTGACTGTGTTTGACGACACATGTAAATACTGGCTAATGTTTTCACAAGTCATGTCATCGAGATAGTGAAGCGTTACAACGATACGTTCACCCTCCGGTAACTTTTCAAGGAGACGTTTGATGACTTCGCGTTGCTGTTCATTCACGAATTCATCTCGTTGTTTTGCGCGGTATTGCGCATAAGCCAGTTCTTCCAATTCCTGTGGCGGCATTGCATCTAATGATGCCATCGGAACCCGCTTCTTTTCAAACCAAGCGTAACACTGGCGAGCGGCAATTACATAAAGCCATCCTTCAAACGTATTCGGGTTTTTCAGCGTCTCAAGTTTTTCGTAAACTCTGAGGAATATATCTTGCGTGATCTCTTCAGCAATGTGGAAATCACCGACTTTTCGGCGCACGAAAGCGTGGACCGGTTTTTGATATTTCTGTACGAGCGTACTGAAAGCAGATTCGTCGCCCGCCAATATCCGTTCAATCAATTGCACATCGTCGCTTTTCATACACCACCCCCAAAAATATGTTGTCTTCCAAAACGTTAAGATAGGTGCGAGAGGTGAAAAGGTTGCATAAAATGCAAGATTTGAGGAAAAGACCAAATTTAGATGGATAGGATGGAAGATGATTTTAGATTGGATCGGTTCTTAGAGCGAAACAAGGGCACCCTATTTATTGTTCTAAAATGCTGTTTTTAGGGTTCCCCAAGTGATAGGCAGCGGACGATTCGGTTCAACACTCAAACCTGTTCTGGATTCAAAATTCTGGACCACTTCTGCTTCGGTTAGCGGACGATTGTAGATACGGACTTCATCAATAATTCCCTTGAAAAAATTTTGGTTGTCTCCAGCACCGAGGTGGACAGGTTTCACAAAAGGGATAAAGGTTCCAGGAAACATCAAAGGGATTTCTAAACTACTTATAGGTTTCCCATCTATATAAATATTATGTTGCCGAAACGTCTTCGCAATAGGGGCAACATCTTTTTTTGAAATTTCATTTGTATAAACGATATGATGCCATTTTCCATCCGAAATCTTAATCGGCCGATCAAGTGTGCTAAAACCTTGGCATGCGTTTTCGCCTGGGGCTTTGAAGGCGATGCGGTGTTTGATACGGTCTTTAATTCGTCTCTCACCACTACGAATATTAAATTCCCATTGCATACAGTCTTTATCACGAACTCTAAAGAGTACCATCCAATCGTTCTTATGACCTACTTTAATCCAGGCTTCAAAGGTTGATGACCCTATCTGACTTCCAAAATCACCAAGGTTCGTCAGGTTAACATAATCCTCTGAACCATCAAATTCCAATGCTTCCCTTATTTGACCGGTAACAATTTTCGGATTTCCCTTAATTGTAGCGTTGTTATCACCCCAAACATCTTCTACCTTTCTGCCAGAGATATTAGACTTGTCAAAGGTCCAATAACTCACTAAACCGTCTGTAACACAGGGTAATCCGTGAACATGTGAAGACAATGTAATGTTAATTATCACGAATATCAGCAAACCCGTTACGCTTTTCATTGTGCATACTCCTATTGGCAGCGCGCGTATACAAAACGCGTATATGATAGACCAAGATCTGTTTTCAAGAATTTTTGAAGACAGGTCAGACGCTTTGGACATTTTTAAGCAGCGTCAAAACGTTACTGCTTACTGCACAATCAGTAGCAATTTCTATGCCAACTTTTAAACCGCAATATGCACGGATTGGTTACTTCAATAGATGAAAATCTGAACAAAACGGGGAGCTTTGATTAAAAACTGAACAATATGGCACAGTCCACTTTAGCAGAACTTACGCAATTTGCGTTCTGCTGTCTATGTTCCATTGCGGTTTGGAATGCAGATCGTATTTGGGCGTGTACGATGCAAAACCGCACCTATCGCGATTGATGAAAAGTCGTGAGTTTAAGAGTGCTCATTGGGAACAGTAATCATTTTCCATTCGACGGCTGTGCGGCCTGCCATATCAACGGTTGCGGCTCGGAGGCGGTAATTTCCGGGGTGTTTCAGGCTAAAATTGATCTCTACTTCGGCTTCTGATTCCGTTTGATGGATGCGAATTTCGGATTGTTCTCTGTTCAGAAATCGGTAATCTTCTTCTTCTGGTCCGAACAACTCCCATAACACCATCTCGTTATTGTAGACACCACTTTTGTCAGCACCCCGTGTGTAGTAAACTACGGCGGACCCTTTGGTTACAATTGCACAAGCATGAACTTCAAATGCTGTCTTGGCTTGCGATGTAGAGACATCAACAGTTAAGGTTGGTGGGATGCCGTTCGGACGGGGTGGTGTCCTCGCGGCTTCGTGTAAAACTGGCTCATCATTTTCGGTTACCGCTACCTTGCCATTTTCTTGGATGCGGACGATCTCGCGATAATCAGATAACTCCAATCCATCTAAATCCCATAGAAGGTCGAAGGCGACGCCGAGTCGGATGGCTCTCTCGATTTCGGTAAAAAAGTTGTGCATCACGGTGCGGTATTTGACATCTTCTCTATTGCGTCGCTCTAAATTGAGTTCACCTAACCCCCAGAGGTTGCCCCTCCCCATCTCAACATGTCCGAGATTGTAACCCGGTGGAAAGAGGATGACGGTTTCTGCTGCTGTACGTAATTTATCGAGATTTCTATGGGGATGGCTTTCGACATGGGCACTTAAATTTCTTGAAAGGGCAAGAACTTCGCTATAAGGTACACAGGCGAGTTGGTAGTTATCCCAGTAGTGGAAATGTCGCGCGCCTAAGTCGTAAGCGTGTGTCTGGAGCCAGAAGGCATCGGCGCGGTGTACCTGCCCGTAGATACTCATACCCCACCCTTTATCGGTTTGTCTGGCGGCACCTCGTAGAAATCCGTAAAGGATACTCGCCAAGTTTTTCGGGTTGTCTATCGGTATCTGGCAGCCGTAAGTCATATTCATTTCAGGGAGGGTTCGCATCGTTCCGATTCTGCCGGGTGGTTCAAAGACTATTGCAGCAGGTGTTTCTGTGTCGCCTTCCGACAACTGGTATCCCGCTGAACTGATCATGGTCTCCCATGTATACAGATTCTGCTGAAGAAACTTCATATCGCCTAAATCTATATCGGGATCGGACTCTAAACCTTTGCATAATCGGGCAGGTGCGCCGTCATATTTGGCGGTATGGAAGTAATCTTGAAACGCCTCAAAAGCGATCTGTGGTGTTAATGCCTTCCGAAACGCGGCATCTTCTGCCAATTTAGGTCGTAGCACATGGTCGCGTGTACAGACAGCGGGTTCGTCCATGAAAATAGCGGGACCGAGGTAGTTGCTTCGGTATAAACACTCAGGATAGCCGAGCGCAGCCGCGTCGATTCCCCAATAAAAGATGTCTCGATTTTTAACCCATTCGATCTGTTCTGTATCAACGCGGACGCAGTTGATGCCAGCCTCAAACATCTCATCGTAATCGGCTTCCGTCAAAAGTGTGAGTTCATAATCGGACATATCGTAGCGTCGCGTTTCGTCCTTTTGGCGTGTGTTGCTTGGCGGTCCGATTAGGACATCGGGACGAAGAGAGAGGAGATGCGTGTCGGGTGGTTCGGCAGATCCATCTGAATCGGTTATGTCCGTGAGATGATAGGTATGCCCAAGGTACTTCGCTATTTGTGGGAAAAGCGCGTTTTGCTCTGTCTCGTCGGCGGGTTTCGGAAGAATATATTGCCATACACCGAGTCCGGGTAGGACAGGTTTTCCAGTGAACCTATCTTGGAACTCTAAGGGTGTGTCGTCTCTGATTTGTAGAATGTAGCGAGATATGGTGGTGCGGGCTATCGTGAGATCCTCGGAGGGTATACCTTCGCTAAGCAACCAGACTGCGAATCTTTTACCGTTTGCTTTCGTTGCTCGGAGACACATCCACTGATACGCCACGCCTGCCTTTTTCTCAACCGAACCGATTGTCCAAGTGAATGCTCTCACAACGGTGTTCGGCAGCGGGTCTTCACCTTCATACTGGTATGTTGCCATTTGTCCCGGTTCACCGAGTGGATACGGCTTGCGCTCGGCAGTTTCACGTTTCTGCATCGTAAAACCTCAACTTGTGTCCAATTCACTTAGGATGCGCTCTACTACCCGCTTCCGCTGCCCTTGGATTGCAGGCTGCTCCAATTCATAAACCTCATCTGAAATCAGGTGTTTATGACTTTCAATCGGAAGGGAATTGTGTGATGCATTATCAATATAGCGGTTAAAAATTGTGAAGCGCGGATAGTCTTCCGTCCAGCGTCTTCCGCCGTGGTAGAGTGCTTCTGTAAAGATAACACAGTCGCCAGCGTTGACAGGGACATTGATAACCGTTGGGGATCCGTCGTAAATAGAAAGATCATCGGGAGGATCGAAGTTGCGTTTATGGCTTCCGAGTAGACAGACGAAACCTGTTCCTTCTGGTACATCAACTAAGGAGGTCCCCGCATTGAGAAAACCGGCGCGAGGTCCCAATTCGTCAACACTGTAATCTTGACCCGCGGCATGGAAATGGATGTCATCGGAGGTTTTGTAGTTCTTGGTTAAAGCACAGTCAACGAGACAGGGGGTTCCTCGCGTCAGCGCAATAATCACGCGCATAATCTCTCGGTTAAGGACAAGCCGTTGGAATGCCGGATCCCCGTATTGGATATGATTGATCCAGTGTGCAATCGTGGGTGAAGTCTCGCCTGTCTGGGATGTAGAGGTCAGCGGTGGTGGCAATTCGTCAAGAGACATGTCGTGCCACTGGTTGCCGAGTTCAATCATCCGTTCGATATCCTCAGGTGGAACGACTTTGCGGAGGATAATAAATCCGTGATGATCAAAGAACCATTTTTCGTCTGGTGTTAGCATTCAAATTCCTTATCGTACCGTGGTTAACGCTACCTTATTGTGCTGTTTTCAGGTTGCCCCAAAGGACAGGCAGTTTCTCGGCTGCCTCAACGGATAAACCGATTTTGGATTCAAAATTTTGGGTCACTTCGTCTTCAGTGAGCGGTCGGTTATAGATGCGGACTTCGTCGATGATGCCGTTGAAAAACGCTTCTGCTTTACCACGATTGTTCCCCGCGCCAAGATAGACAGGTTCCCTGAACGCCATAAAAATGAAGGGTTGTCCTTTGCTCTTACCGCGCACTTTCCGTTTACCGTCTATATAGATGGCGTTTTCTCTGTCCCACTCGCGTCCGTCTTCATCTACAAAGGGGCCTCCATTGACCCAAACAAGGTGATGCCATTCTCCATCTGAAATCGGGAACCGCAATCCAGGGGTTGAATGCTGGCATACAGGCGGTCCCACTTTAATCTCCACTTTATTGGTCCGATAAAAGCGAATGACATCCTTCGTAAAATTAATGTTCTCATCAAAATCTGGCCCAAACCCAAGAAAGTTGTCAAAAAGAAACGTCCGTTCCAATTTCAATGGCAAGTTAGGGTGTTCCCTCCATCCATTGAGATCAATTCCCCAACCCATTGCACAGTCCGCGTCTCGGACTTTGAAGAGTGTTGTCCAGCGTTTTCCTTTCAAACTGGTTTTGATCCAAGCTTCAAATGTAAAGGTCCCGAGTTGATTCCCAAAATCGCCGAGGTTTGTCAGGTTCACATAATCGTTAGAACCATCAAATTCCAAAGCACCCTTTACTCGCCCGGCAACACGTTTCGGATTTCCTACAATTGTTCCATTGTTTTTGCCCCAGACATCCTTGGCTCTTTTGCCATCAATGTCCTGTTGGTCAAACGTCCAGTAACTCACAAGCCCATCTGTTACTGGTTCTGTGATCCCGTTGTGGGAGAACATGGTAATCGTAAGCGTGAATGTAAGGAGAAAGATGAGTTTTTTCATGGCAACTGCTCCTTTGAATGCGCGGTAAGGTTATGCCTATACAATGGACACTTATGGCATCTGCCTTCAAAAATTTGATAGACAGATTATATCATTTTCCAGTGTTTGTATGCAAATCTAAATTTGGAGAAGTTAGGGGTTATACAACCTATCCGATCCCGTCGTATCATTGTATCTTTAGGTTGCCCCAAACGATAGGTAACTTCTCGGCTGCCTCAACGGATAAACCGATTTTCGATTTGAAGTTTCGGGTTACTTCGCCAGCGGTGAGGGGTCGATCATAAATTCGGACTTCATCAATGGTGCCGGGAAAATGCCGGCTGACGGCACCGCGATTGTTTCCAGCGCCGATAAAAATGGGTTCCACAAATGGAACAAAATTGTCGAGTTCCTTCACGTCGCCACGGATGACCTCTTGTGGCTCACCGTCCATATAAATGCTGACTTCGGCTTTACCAGCGTCCTCGATTGCGAAAACGATATGGTGCCATTGCCCATCGGAGATCGGAAATTCAATTTCAACGGGGATAGCGTTGCAGCCTGCCGCCGATTTTTGACGGACATAGAAATGAATGACCCCTTCAGCAAACGGGAATCCGGCTAATGCGCTCCGGTTAGGCTCGATTGCCCATGCCATGTTACAACCTTGGTCAAGGACTTTGAAGAGGGTTGTCCAATCATTTTTAAAACTGGTTTTCATCCAGACCTCAAATGTAGATGTGCCGATTTTCTTTCCAAAATCGCCGAGGTTCGTCAAGTTCACGTGGTCGTTAGCACCGTCAAATTCGAGTGCCTCTCCGACTTGTCCATCAACGATTTTCGGATCCCCGACGATTCTACCGTCATTTTCACCCCAGACATCTTTAACTGTAAAACCAGTAATGTCCTTCTCGTCAAATGTCCAATAACTGACGAGTCCATCTGTTACGATGGGTTGTGTATGCCCGTTTTGGAAAGACATCGTAATAATTAGCGTGATTGCGAGGAGATAGATGAGACTTTTCATAGTAACCCCTCCTTTAGGTGTACGAATCGCGCCCTATAATTCTGTCTTCAGAGTTCCCCAGACAAGAGGCAGCTTCTCGGCTGCGTGGACAGACAGTCCGATTTTCGACTTAAAATTTCGGGTTACTTCGTCGGCGGTGAGGGGTCGATCGTAAATGCGGACTTCATCAATGACACCGGGAAAATGCCGTTCGACGTTACCGCGATTGTTCGCCGCGCCTATGTAGACCGGCTCTACGAACGGAATAAAGGTATCAAGTTTCTTTACATCGCCCTCAATAATTTCTTGGGGTTCACCGTCCATATAGATGCTGACTTCGGAGTTACCGGGGTCTACAATCCCGAAAACGATGTGGTGCCATTTGCCATCTGACAGCGCAAACTCAATCTCAACAGCGATGGCGTTGCAACCCGCAGCAGACTTCTGACGGACATAGTAGTGAACAATATCCGCAGCAAACGGGAATCCGGCTTTCGCGCTCCGGTTGACATCAATCGCCCATGCCATATTGCAGCCTTGGTCAAGGACTTTGAAAAGCGTCGTCCATTCTTTCTTGAAGCTGGTCTTGACCCACGCTTCAAACGTAGATGCACCGACCTTTTCCCCAAAATCGCCGAGGTTCGTCAGGTTCACATAATCGTCAGAACCGTCAAATTCGAGAGCATCCCCGACTTGTCCGGCAACAACTTTCGGGTCCCCGACGATCTTCCCATCATTTTCACCCCAGACATCTTTGACTGTACCGCCAGCGATGTCTTGTTTGTCAAACGTCCAATAACTCACGAGTCCATCTGTGACAATCGGTTCCGTGTATCCGTTATGTATAAACATCGTGAGTGTTAGTGTGAAGGTTAAGAAAAGGATTACTATTTTCATCGAGCGTTGCTCCTTGCGGAAGACGTTCCCGCATCTATAAAAATTTTGGGTGTAGTCTTTTAGGTGCTTTAAGTTTCTCGAAACCGGTAAAGCCATTATAACATCTTTGATGATTTCTTACCAAATTTATTTCAATAAAAAGTTGATACTTGTAAGTTACGCCGAAAATTGGTAAAATGAATCCTATATCGTACTGCAAATTATGCCGAAACAACGAGGAGAAGAATTCATGCCGAAAATGACGGGTGCTCGATTTATTGCTGAAACTGTTCACGGGTATGGGATTACGCACGTCTTTTTTATGCCCTACATCGGACCGCGGGCTTTGATGGAGATGGAAAACCTTGGGATTAAGCGGGTTCAGACGCACGGTGAGAAAGCGGCTGCATATATGGCGGATGCCTACGCTCGCGTGAATCGCGCGCCGAGTCTCTGTATGGCACAATCGGTGGGGGCGGTTAACCTTGCCGCAGGGTTACAGGATGCGTATCTCGCCTGCTCACCAGTCGTTGCACTGACGGGTAAAGAAAACCAGATTAATCAACAACGGCACGCCTATCAGGAGGTAGATCACGTCAATCCGTTTTCCGCTGTTACCAAATACAGTGCCTATGTCGCGACACCGGAGCAGCTTCCTTTCTATTTACGTCAAGCGTTCCGTTCAGCGACGACAGGGACACCGGGACCTGCTCACCTCGACTTTGAAGGTATCGCAGGGTCGTCGGTTATTGATCGGGAGGGTGAACTTGAGGTCATCATCGAAGACGCATTTGCTAAATTACCACCGTTCCGACCGGAAGCAGAAGCGGAAAAAGTGACAGAAGCCATCAGACTTCTCACCGATGCGAAACGCCCTATCATTGTGGCGGGTGGCGGCGTAACGGCTTCGGACGCACGCGCAGAACTCATAGCGTTCGCTGAGAAACTTTCGATTCCGGTGGCGACCTCCTTGAATGCGAAGGCGATGTTTCCGAGCGACCATCCGTTAGCGGTAGGCACCCCCGGTTCATACTCGCGGGCGTGTGCGAACCAAGCCGTATGCGAAGCAGACCTCGTCTTCTTTATCGGTAGCCATACCGGTGGACAGGTGACCAACGGCTATAAGATTCCACCACAAGGCACCCCGATTATACAACTCGATATTAATCCTGATGAACTCGGACGGAATTATCCGATTCAGTTGGGGATGCAAGGAGATGTGCGGAATACACTACGCCGGATGCTTGAAACGGCAGAAACTACAGAGGAAAGAACCGATTGGGTTGGCCGCGTGCAAGAATTAGTGCAGAATTGGAAAGAGAGCGTTAGCGAGAAAGTGGATTCAGAGCGGTTGCCGATGCTACCGGAACGGTTGTGTCGAGAACTGACAGATTATCTGCCGTCAGACGCGATTCTCGTATCGGATACGGGGCATTCAGGTATCTGGACTGGGACGATGATTGATTTTAAACATCCCGACCAGAGTTTTATACGGTGTTCGGGTTCGCTTGGATGGGGGGTCCCCGCGGCGATGGGTGCGAAGTGTGCGCAGCCCGATAGACCGGTGCTTTGCTTCACGGGTGATGGCGGTATCTGGTATCACATGACAGAACTGGATACGGCGATGAAGTGCGGGATTAATGCTGTTATCGTTGTGAACAACAATCACTCGTTGAATCAGGAGCAGGGTGGCGTTGAGTCGGTTTATGGGGGTCGGACATCCGGTTCCGATGAGCTTTGGTTGTTCCCGGATGCGGATTTCGCGAAGATGGCGGAATCAATGGGGTGTTTCGGGATTACGGTGAACAAGCCGAGTGAACTTGCGGGTGCGTTGGATCAGGCGTTTGCGTCGAATATGCCAGCGGTTGTGGATGTGAAAACGCATGTGGAAGGGATTGCGCCGCGGACGTGGATGCCTTCGTAAATGTGGATTATACGGTAGTGTGGGGCCACCGTGCCTCGCACAGCCACCTATCTCGTAGTCGTGGAGCGGAAACGCTCGTTAGGAGATGGATATTGTGAGTTGTCCGTTCTGCCCACCGAAAGTTAATGACAATGCTGTTCTACTTGAAAACGAGTTGAGTCTTTTTATTGATCTAAAACATCCGATTCTGGAAGGTTCTGGGATTATTGTGCCAAGAGCCCATCGGCAATCAGCATTCGATCTCACCACAGAAGAAATCACCTCCACATTTTCACTTCTCACGGAGGTTAAGGCACTGCTTGATACTGAATACAATCCTCAAGGTTACAATCTCGGTTGGAATTGTGGGGCGGTAGCTGGACAAACAGTATTCCATGCGCATTTGCACGTCATTCCACGTTATGCGTCCGAGCCTTATGCAAGTAAAGGGATTCGCTATTGGCTAAAACAGGAGTCCAATCGTCGTAACATCTAACAAGTCATCATTGTTGACAACAGGGATCTCGTTACGACTTGAGTCCTTTTCGGTGTTCAGGTTGAAGGGTGGCGAAACTTGCCCTGTCGCCACTCTTTGTAGATGAGAAACGCACCGAGGAGGTACAAATTGACGTATAATATGAATAATATGGATTTTACATGCGCAACTATTATGGCGATATCCAATCTTCGTAGCAATTTCACGCCTCTTACGTCTTGACCCGGGTCCCATTGCCCTATATATGCGTCGAGAACCGTGTTGAGAGCTGCATCGAAAATCAGACTCAGAAACCTGAATCCGATGAAGACCGCGGTGATGAATATCACACCTTTTGACCGCGTTCGGAGGCATAAAAACACCAAAAATCCTGCCAATATCACGTATGAAATATATATTAGACCGATAAGAATATTCGCAAACATGCTTGAAGGCTCCAGTAAATCTAAAACTTGATTGTCGTTCTATTCCTGTTGGGCAAATTATCAGGGAGACTTTAAGGGGCAATGCATGAGTCCTATTAGGGGCAAGTGTCTTTAGTGAGCATACGTGTATGTGTTTTTCGCGTATATACTTTGCCTCCAACTAACTGACGATTCTTGAAATCTGCGAATAAATTTCTGTCGCCTTCTCGGTAAGATACCAGCACTTTTACTCTTGCTATCAGAGCCAATGCGATAATATGCTCGTCATCTGATACTATTTCGCCTTTCAGTTCATCTGCTTTCTCTTGCACATCTTCGGAGGATACTACTTTGAGTTTACCTGCTTGTCTTAATTGGTTTCTCAAGTTCTGCATTCCTCCATTATCCCATTCATCTTCCAATTTCTCTGTGCTAGCATAAGCGATTTTGCCATCTCTTTTCTCTAACCAGGTCCACACAGGTTCCATATCTTCATTGTCCGGTTCCTTGAATTTATGAAAAGTATTTGTATCCACAATAATACACATTACTTAATCCTTAAACCCCATAAGTCGTTTGGACTCTTTCAGAAAAAATTCCCTATAATTCGTCGGGGCACCGATCAAATTTGCCATTTTATCAAAACCAATATTGTGTACCTTAACAACGCGCTCCTTTGGTTCAAAATAAATCAGGGAAACATCTTCGGGACGGATGTTGCCCCTCATAATGTCGACGCGCGCGCGGTCAATCATATAGTCGCTGTGGGTCTCAACGATAAATGACTGATTTCCGCTATTAGCCAATTTCACCAGTAAAGAAGATAGTTCTGCCTGTGCTTTTGGATGCAAGTGGATTTCAGGTTGTTGTAACAAAGAAAAAAATGCCTGCATTGGATCACGCTGAGCATTTTTAGAAATACTGGGATTTAAAATCTGCACTAAAATTGGTAGAATTTGACTGACACCGTAACCGACATCATTGATATTTGCTTTAGGACCGCGGACTTTGACCTGTAGTTGGAATGGAGCCCCCAAAGAGCGTCCAAGGTTTTTTACGTCTATGTTCTCAAATAGCCCAGAATTCCTGCCAAACTCGACTAATTGTGTTTTTAACGCTTCCCAATTTTTTTTCTCAGTCGCTTCAATCCGCATTAAATACATAGGAACATCGCTGCCTTCTGGATCGTCAAATTCCCTTGTTGGATCATAGGTTCGTTTAGGACGCGAGCGGACTGGCGATGTACTAAATACAGACATCTCTCGAAAGATATCCCACGGACTGCATTCAAATTCTTTAACTTTTTTCTTAAAATATTCTGAGAAAGCTATTTCACCGTTAGATTCTCGTGTGAAAGGTCCGAAAAAGAAGTAAACGGCATATTCGTTTAATCTATCAGTATCACACGCTATTCTATATCGATTCTGTTCTTCGTTAAAGGAATCTAAACGTAATTCCCTACCCATTGCGTCTTCAGATCGAACAATGATTTCACCATCAATAAGTTTCATTGTTATTGAACTAACGACTGGCTCTATTCCTGCTTTTTTTTCAACGAATTCAATTGTTGTTTCAGTATCTTCATTATTGTATTTAGACGCAAATCCAAGCTTAAATTTTTTTTCTTTTTCCTTGCTATTTCTGACAATATCTCTGAAGGTCCCCATGGAATACGGATACGAATTAAAATCCACTCTGTCCCCGCGCAAATACCCCGCTAATACATGGAAACACGCCAATGCGGTGGTTTTGCCAGTGCTATTTTCACCGACTAAAAAGGTCAGAGGGCGGATTTCAAGTGTCTGGCGTTCGCTGAAACAGCGGACTTCTTCCATTGTGAATTGGGTAATGTTCATGTTGTCATCTCCACAACGCTATTGTGTTATTACCATTCTGTCTGGATTTTTGTTCTGAAACACGTCAATTTGTAGTATTCTTGATACACACTACCCACCATAGTAGCACATTCAATCAGGGTCTGTCAAAAGAATTTGCCGAGGTATTAGGGTCATTTAGTTTTAAGAAATTATCGGGTTTCATGTCTTCTTTTACGGTTCCGGTGCGGTTAGGAAACCGCACCTACCGGTCCTGGGTCCTCAGAATCTGCGTAAAAGCGGAAAACTAAATAACCCTGGGTGTTCAGGTTGGAGGATAGCGAAACTTTCCCTGTCGCCACTCTTTATAGATTAGAAAAACACCAAGCAAACATAAACATCTGTACAGTAAAGATTTTACCAGCCCTACTGTCATTAGGAAAGTCAAGCGATTCATACCCAGTATTCCTTCGTCCATCATTTTATCCGGTTCCCATCGCCACCAATCTGACTTAACAACTTGTTCAAAAATCAAACCAGAGATCTCACTCATAAGAAGTACGGCACTAATGAGTATCAAACCTTTTGATTTCGTCCGGAAACATAAAAATATCAACAGCCCAATAAGAGCTAAGTGTGCAGCAATATTTAGACCGATAAGAACATAAGACATGCAAACCTCCTTCAGACACAAGTTTGATTGTAATCCTATTAATGTTTTTCTAATCCTCTTCCAACGCTGTTCCCAAGTATCGCTGTAAAACAGGAGATATATCCGTTTCTTCTCGACTTCGTTGCTGGCGGAAACAGGTAGCTAAATCTCTACAGAAAGCGAGGAGATTTTCTGGATCGTCGGCATGCATCTGGTCAAACAGAAGTTTGTATCTGGCGATGGTGGTGTGTGGTGGGGTTGCGGTGTCTATGATTTGTTGGTTGTTGATGCGTTCTCGAATGCGTAAATCCTCGTCACACCATCCTAAGTGGACAAGTGTCCAATCCGTCATATACTGGGTAATTGCTTCAACGATCTGCCCATAATCATTGGACACATTCCCGCCGATCCAGCAGTGGAAGAGTTCATGCACAAAGAAATGGTATGCGAGATCCCGTTCTTGCGCTGCGTGACCGTAGTTCTGCGGAAATTCACAGATGAATTTGACTGCTATGGTGAAATCTTGAGCGGAGTGAACCCGTTTGTTTATCTCGGCTCTCGCACCTAAGTTATTCGATTCACAAACTCGATCTTCGACTTCAATAACAGTATCCAATCCGGGTCCCATAAGTTTCTCAAACGCTTGATGTGCCTGTTCCAATAGTTCAAGCACAGTCTCCGGTTTCCAAGGACGGTTTGTTTCCACTTTATAGGTAAAATGCTTTGAGGGTGTGCTTGTAATCCAGTTGGTAGGATTCGCCTGTGATTGGATATTTTTTTGGTAATTTGCCATTCAATTGGCGCGGTTAGAAACCGCGCCTGCCTTGGTTGGGGACAATTCTGTATCTATGAGATAGGCTATGGTTATACCGCGAGTTCTTCTCGGTGTTCAGGTTGAGACAAGCGAAATTTTCCCTGTCGCCATTCCCTATAGATTAGAAAGACACCGAGTACAAATAAAGATTTGTACAGGAAGGATTCTACAAAGGAAACTGTCAATACGAACTCCCAGATAGTCATGCTTTGCGTTAACCAGTTACTCATTTCACCTGCTTGCCATTGATCTATATATGGGCGATAAAAGTGTTGAAAAATTGAACCGAAAATCCCACTGGTAAGAAGTACCGCGCTAAGCAGTATCACACCCTTTGACCGCGTCCGAAAGCAACAAAATAGCAGTATCCCTATAAAAGCCAATTGGGCAACAATACCTAAACCGGTAATAATGTTAAACATCGCTTGAACTCCTGTCAAATACAAGTTGGGTTGTCATCTTATCTTTGTTGAAAAAATTATACCATAAACCTGTTGACCATACCAGTTTAATCAGATTCTCACTTGTGGCAGTCAGTTATCAGGGGTCAGTAAGTAGTAGGCGCGGTTACAAACCGCGCCTACTTTGGTAATGAACTCGCCTCTATTGGGTTTGGAGGTCAATCGTCCCTAACGGGACTCAGGATCTGGACTATTGATTTCTAAATCCGTAAAGGGTTTTCCATCTGGGTCGGTAATCCGTAGATAGAATTCCCACTTGACTTCCTCATTGCAGACTTTGACGAGGATGCTATTTTCGCCGGACTTGAGCGTCACAGGAATAATAGAACGGTCAATTCTGACACTATGGGCACCGGTATTTGTGAACGCCTCTTCGCCGTTTAGAAACACTTTCCCTTGGTCGTCGCTGTCAAAACGGATTTGTGCTTCGCGTTCATCAGGTGAAGTAACAGTTGCGAAGGCGTATGCGACACGCCAATTGACATCCCGTCCGAGATCAACGTAGCCGTTCAGGGTATTATCAGTGCTTTTTTGCCAACTCACCTGCCCGTCTACACCGTCGTATTTTACGGTTGGGTCGATCTGTGTTGCATCTTCTGCGATGTATGCCGTGTCGTAACCGATGCCATCGGTATTGTCAAACGGACCGAGAATAAGCCATGCCTCTTCAGTGATAACGCCAGTCTTTTGAATATACGTTTTCGCTTTCTCTGGCATAGCATTTTCACGGCAGAATTCCGCCAACTTAAGATAGACATCTGACTGGACGGTTAGAGTGTCCGGCGCGGCATTCAGCAAATTATCCAACATTTCAACATAACGTCCTTTGTCCGTAGCGTTCTTACCGACTCGAGAAATCCACGAGGGCAACCAGCGCTCAAACGCCTCCTGTTCCATAGTGTTTAGACGTTTTTTGAGCTGCTCTGATGCATCTTCATACCGATCATTAGCGATGTACGCCTGTGCTAACGTCTCGGTGTAACTTGACCCCGACCCCATTTGCGATGCGCGTTCAGCGTATGCCAATCCTTTTTCCGGCATGATACCTTTGTCAAGAATCTGCCTTGCAAGATTGCGATAGCCAAAAGGGCTTTGTCGCCGGTTCGCGGCTTTCTCTTGAATCGTTAGCCACTCGGTGTAGACTGCATCTGCTTTTTCAGCATCGCCTGCTGCTTTGTAGGCATCCCCTAACAATTCAAGCAAAGAAACACTCGTTTCCATACTCGGTCTTAATTCTTCGAGGATAGCAATCCCCTTATTTTTCTGATCTCTGTCGGCGTAAAGTTGCCAGAGCTCTCGGATTACGGCATTATGTTCACTCTCTTCGAGGGAGGCATCCAATGCCTGACGATACACCGCTTCCGCTTCTGGCAATTGGTCTGCCTTCACATGCGTTTGTGCCAATAGGTTATACAGTTCATAAGAAGTCGGTTCAAGTTGAATCGCTTTCTGATATGCTGCAGCTGCCTGCGTCAATTGTTCTGTGCCTGCTACAGTTACGACCTGACGGGTATAAGGCTCCAGTTTAGCATCCCCGACCAATCTACCATCGCTTTTGTGAGGCGACACATCAGAGATATGCCCTTCCGTTTCTTCGTCAAATTTCCAATAGGCGACTAAGCCTGGTTCGTCCCCTTTCAACCGAGCGTTCATATTTGAACGAATCTCAACCGCTGTTAGCGCGACATTCCAGACAGAAACCCGATCAATCTGCCCTACAAACGAGGCGTGCGTTACCCACTCTTCTTCATGTGAACTGCCGATTCGGAGGGGCAGGCTGCTTTCATAAATGTTGGGGTTCCCTCTAAAATCGTTGCTCCCTACCATAACACCATCAATATATATTTTTATGATGTTTTCTGAAGCGTCAACGACCCCTGCGACGTAGTGCCATTTGTTGAGGGTGATTGATCCGGTAGGTGAAAAGGCGAACTTTTCCGCCTCACCCCTTGGCGATGCAGCGAATTGAATCCTACCATCGTTTCGTAGCCAGAGTGCGTAACTTCGATTGCTAATTTCGGGGGTCCGCTCATCTCCCTTATAAACAATAGGCGTATACCTGTTAGGGTATTCGGTCGGTTTGATCCATGTGGTTACAGTCACTTGTTGGCTGATATTGTTCAAAGCATCACTCTCCGTAACCTCCACAAAACTTTTGTCTCCAGCCAAACTGAGTGCTGTCCCTTCAACGATTTCATCCGTCTGACGCTGTTTTTGATAGAGATCGCCAATTTTTTTCTGCCACTGTGCGTCATCGGGCTGCAGTTCGCTAATCTTTTCGTATTGTGTGATCGCTTCGTCAACCCTATCGCTTAATTCGTAATTTTCAGCAAGCGCGAAGTGTGCATCAAGGTCATCAGGGTTTTCCGCAACCTTCTGTAATTGCTCAGGAATCTGTTTTTCATAGAGTTTTCCCTCTCTATAAGCCTGTTGTATCGCCTTTTCTGCTATTTCTCGCCTTTGGTCACGAGAGGCGACGTTCGCCATCTGTTTATAGGCATCGACAGCTTCCTCGTACCGTTTTGCGCTGAGGTAACTCTTCCCAAGCATTTCGTGCACATATTCCATCAGCGGCGCGAGGCCTCCACCCATCCGTGAACTTGTAGCCAGTGCGTCTTCAGCGAGTTTGATTGCCTGTTCGTGCAGTTCACCTTCAACACAGATAGAGGCAAGCGACATGAGTAAAAAGAGGTCGAATTGTGCGCGCGGATTGGTTGAGAGTGCGACCTCTGCTTGGCTTAGCATCTTTTCTGCGAGATCGGGTTGGTTGCTTTTCCGCAGTGCGGCAGCAGCATGGTAAAAACTCTTGAGGTTACCCGGTTGTGCTTTGCAGAGTGCCTGATACGTTTCTGCTGCTTTTTCATAGTTGCGTGCATTCCGGTAGATTTCGCCGACCATTTCAAGGAGGGCAGGATTGTTTGGATCCTTTTCCATTTTGTCCTTAAAAATGGTTTCCAATGCCTCAAGTTTTCCCTGATTTTTATAGGCATTAATCAAGGTCTCGCGCGCCTTATCGCTCCCTGACGTAATTTTGAGGCCGGACGAGCCGGAGCTGATTGAGACACTTCCCATTGGACTTGACTGAGACTGGTTTTCATAAAGTTCCATTGCCAAATCGTTCTTGCCAATCTGCACATATAATCTAAGGAGTTCGTTGGTGATGTTACCTCGCTGGTAACTTTGTGATGTCATTTCCAACGCTTTCTTATAAGTCTCAATGGCTTTATCGAATTCGCCAGCGTTCCGGTAGTCTTGTGCGCGTTCGCGTTGCATCTCAAACGTGATTGTGCCTGCTTCTTCCGCCTGCTTCAGCATCTCCTCTAATTTACCCTGACGGCGGTAGATGCTTGTGAGCTGCCGTTCGATACTGCGACGCTCCCACTCCTGCCCGGTGTATTGGATGGCATCTTTGAACGCTTTTTCTGCGGCATCCAGATCATCTTTACGGAGATAGAGTTGTCCTAATTGACGATAGACCTGTCCATCACCGGGGTTCAGTTCGGCAGATTTTTTATAGGTTTCAATGGCATCATTGACCCGGTCTTCCGCAGCGTAGAGCTTAGCAAGTCGAGCATAGTGGACACCGTTCTCTGCATCCGCTTCAATGTACTGCTGTGCGAGTTCAAGTGCTTCAGGCGTTTTATCAGCCTCTTGGTAAGTATCAACGAGTCCATCTTGATACTTCGTATTCTCTGGGTCAACTTCAAGCAGTGCTTCCCAAGTATCTATCGCTTTTTCATGTTTGTTTTGACGCGAATAGAGGTGTGCGAGTTGTGCACGCGACTCAAGATCGTCGGGCATCACTTCTGCAAGTTGCTCGTAAATTTTGACTGCCTTCTTAATCTCGTTGTTCTGGACATACTGTTGTGCCAATGTGCGTTGCACGCCGACGTTAAATTTTTCCGTTTTTTCAGGCGACGTGGTTGCCTTTGTCAATCCATCGCGTCGCTGCTTGATTTGCATCAACTGTCGCTGTGCCTGTTCACGGGTCCACTGTTGTGTTGAGAAGTCATTGATGATTTCGGTGTAGAGTGCCTCGGCATCGTCCCACATTTCGTGTTGCATGTATGTGCTCGCGATTTGCTCTTTCTCATACGTGCCACGCCCTTGGAGCAGACGGATCGCTGCCATCTTACGGAATGTGTTTTGTGCTTTTTCTTTTTCACCTTTTTTGGCATAAGCCGTGCCAAGTTTTTGGTAGGTCTCCGTCAGGTGCCATGTATCTTGCAAATCAGTTTTCGCAATTGCAGTCTCAAGCAGACGGAGTTCACGATCTCTGTCGTTCGCGCCTCGATAAGCATCGGCGAGGTTGTTCAACCAGTGTGCGTCTACCGATACCGAATCATTGAGGAGTTGATCAACGAGTGTATCCGATCCCTCAAGGTCGTCCGCCGCAATTTTCATTGAAGCCACGAGGTAGCGCAGCGATGTGTCGTTCGGTTTCTCAGCAAGTTTGGTTTCGTATTCCATTAGCAATTCTGCAATCTGACCTGATGCTTTGTAGAACTCGGTCAGTTTAGATACAATATCCACCTGTACGTGCGGATCTCGCGAGCGTGCGGTATCTTTTGCTTCGAGTTTCTCGCGCAGGAATTCGATCGCCTTTTCACGTTCACCCGCAGCGACATAAGCCGAAGCCAATGCGGTATAGGAAGAGGCATCGTTTGGCTGCACGGCAATAAGTTTCTCGTAGAGTTCAATCGCGGCTTTAGCGTTATTGTTTTCGAGTGCTTGACTTGCCACGCCTTCCGCAAAAAAGTTGCCGTAGTTCATCCCGACAGATGGAGCGATCATATCTTTCGCGAGCGAGACAAGCGCGTCGACTTGCCCCGCGCTAAAGAAAGTCTGCATGACCTGATAATAGTTGTAGCTGAGTGCGTTCGGATTATCCTTGAGGAGTATCAGATATTGCGCTGCAGCATCTTTTGCCTTTCCACGCCGCTCTAACATCTGTGCGTATCGTTGTCGGGTCATGCTGTCCTTGGGACGCAGTGTGAGTGCTGCCTCATACGCTTCGGACGCTTTGTTTACCTGATTGGTGGCTTCGTAGAACGTTGCTAACCGGACTTGTGCCTGAAACGAGTTCGGATCTTTCTCGGCAGCCGCAACCAATTGCGGCTCGCGTGCTCGGAGTCCTTTAGAACGTCTCGCGCTCTGCACGGCGCGCTGCATATCCCACCGGTGCAACGTCTGTCCGTATCGGTCGCGCTGGTTGGCGAACCGCATTGCACGTTCAGCGATGCGCGCAGCATCCTGTACGCGTCCTAAGTCTTCTAAATGCTGGCTCAAGTCTACGAGGAAATTCGGATCGCGTTCACCCATTGCCAAGGTCACAGCCTTCTTGGCGACAGCGATTGCGTATTGTGTGAGTCCATTCTGTTGGAGTATTTGTGAGAATTGATAGAGTTCTCGCGCCCCACTCGGTGAATTAAGCACTTTTGTCGCCAATTCACGTACAGCGACAGTATCGCCTGTCTGCGCTGCGAGTTGTAATGTGAGTTCGTAGTACTGCTTGCGATTTCTCGGATCAGCCTCAACGAGTCCATCAAGCAATTCGAGTGCTGCCGCGTGTGCTCCTGTTTGAATGGAGGCAAAGATGGCGTTGAGTCTGAGTGTGAGATCGTCAGGCAATTCCTTTTGTAGTGCGGAGAGGATCTCTTGTGCGCGGTCGCGCTTCCCTGCCCACCAATAACAATAACTGAGAGCCAAACTTGGATAAATGCGATCTCTATGGGTCGCAGCGTCTAACTCAGCCTGCAATTTTTTGTACAGTGCTTCCTGCTGATTATGCGTCCACAATAGCTTGAAAGCCTGTTGAAGGGACTGCAAACGGTTTCGGTTGTAATAAGTGGTCGGTGACGGATAGGTTGTCTGCAGTGGTGTGTAACCGGAATAAGAGCGAGGCGAGTACGCTAAGGCATCGACGCGCCGGGCATTGGACGCTTGCGGTTTGGTTCGCTCAAAGAAGGACCAGAGCAGGGTAATCCCTTTATCAACCTGTTCGTCGCGAACATAAGCGGTGGCGAGACTTTGATAGATGCGACTGTATTTGCGCCACTGCTGCGAGGACGATAGCGGATTTGCTGTCGAAAATTGAGTTTGAGCGGCTGCGGGCGGTGCAGGTGCCGGCAGTTGTGCAAGGACTTTCTCGGCAGCATCTATTTTGCCCATTTGTGCGAGGGTATTAACAACTTTTTCACCGGTGTCGAGGTCGGTCACCTTTACGTCTTCAAGCTCCACTGCCAGTTTTTCGGCATCCGCTTTCTCGCCTCGCCGGTAGAAACTGTCGGCGTATTGTGCGATATACCAGTATCGTGCTTCAGGGGTTAACCCTGTCATTTCATCAAGATATTTTTTTAACGTCTCATAATTGAGTTCTTGCTTCATTAACCGAGTCAACCGGACGCTTTGATAGATAGGGTCGTTAGGAGAGGCAGCAATGAGTTGATCTATCGTTTCTTCAGTCTTATCGGTGTTTTGGATCAGTGTATAGACCTGTGCTAACGTTTCGAGGGTCTTTATGTTTTTCGGGTCCGCGTCAACCTGTGCTTCAAACGCCTTGATGAGTTCCCCTAATTTCCGCTGTTGCTGTGCGATTGTTGTCAACTGTACGAGCGCGCCTGCTTGCGCCTCTTCAAAGTTTGTCGGTAGCCACTGGGTTTGTCTTTGGCTGCCAATGCCAAAGGCCTGGCTCTGAATTTTCGAGGCGAGATTTCGCGGGAGATCGAATCTGTCCGTCCGGATGCCGGGCGGCCCCGACGTTGCGCCGGACGCACCTGACGTGACGTTCTGTGTTGCGTTCTGAAGGGGTTCGGGCATGTCAAGAATTCTTTGGAAATGTGAACGCGCACTGTCAAACTCGTTCATCTCGACCAACGCTGTACCGAGTTGATAAAGCGCGATATGCGCTTTCGGACCTGTCACTTTCTCTGCTGCACGGTCAAGAACAGAGATCGTCTCATCGAGCAGTCCGTGCTGAATGAGCAAGGTTGCGAGTTTAATATCCGCTGCAAAGGGTTGATTTTTGGTATGGAGTAGTTTCGTCCACGCCTGAATTGCCTCCTGTTCCCGCCCCAGATCAAACAATAACTCGCCGAGGCGTTGCCGATGGTTTGGGTCGGGTTGTGCCTTGACAAGCCGTTGTTGATAGGTGAGCGCGTCTTGGGTATCACCGAGGTCGAGACTGATTTTGACGAGCTGCGCCAAGAGGTCCGGGTTTTCGCGATCCCGATCTAATGCCCGCGCCAGTTGGAAACGAGCGTTCGGTAAGTCGCCTTCCATCTGATAGAGTTGTGCCAATGCGATGACGGGACCTACATTCGCTGTGTTCGTTTTCGACAGCTGTTTCAACTTTTCTTCCAACTCGCCGCGCCGCCCCAAATCGTAATATACTTCAGAGAGGGGTTTGACAAAAGCGAGTTTGTCACTAACGGTCCCACTCAACTCCCAACACCGCCAGTACTGCTCAAGTGCCTGTCGAGGATTACCGGAAAGTTTGTAAATCTCAGCGAGTTCGGAACGGATGTTGGTGGCTTCCGGTCGAAGACGAATCGCCTGCTTGAAGCTGTCAATAGCGGTCTGATAATCCGCAGCTTGTGTAGCGATCTGGGCAAGCATCTGATGCCCTTCCGGGTTACGGGGACTGTGTGCAACGGCTTGCTTTGCTGCATCCGTTGCAGCATCAAAATCCATGACTTCGAGATGAGAACGTGCGATATTTGTGTAATACTCGCGGGCATTCGCGCTATCGACTTCAATCAGATAGGTGTAGATAGCGTTGGCATTATCCCGTCGTCCCTGAAAGGTATAGACTTCGGCGATCCAACGGTTAACAATTGCGTCATCGGGTTGGAGGTTTTTCGCTTTTAAAAGGATTTCAAGGGCATAAGTGGTATTGCCTAACTTGAGATACATCTTAGCAAGTTGCTTGTGTTGGGCAAAGGCGTCGGCAGATGTGCTGTCTAACTGTTGAAGTCCCGATTCCAAGGCACTAATTTTTTCAACAAGCGTTCCTTGCCGCCGATAGATTTCGATGCGTTGGTTGTCCATCTGTTCAGCGAAAAATTCGTTCGGTGCGAGTTTCGCGGCTTCAGTGTATTCCGTTAATGCTGCGTCGTAGTCTTGATTCTCCAAGAGTCGTTTCGCCAACGCTTCCCGATACCGGTACACATCGGGTGCTAACTCGACTGCCTTTCGGCTTGCGGCGATGGCTTCAGGTTGACTGTTTAGCACCCGTGCTTTGCTATCAAGCAGCTTCGCCAATCGGTCGTAATTCTCAGCGACTGCTTTATCACCAGCGACTGTCTGATTCCACGTTTCTAAAGCCTTCTCACGATCGCCTTGACGGAGATAGAATTCACCGAAATACTCAATATAATCAAGGTTGCTGGGGGCAAACGAAATCGCCTTTTGATACGCAGCGATAGCATCTTCTGTCCATTCATGTCCGGCATAAATTTCGGCAAGGATGAGGTGTGTGCTTGCATTATCGGGGTCACGCGTAAGCATACGCTGATACGTCGATTTTGCCTTGGCTGCGTCATCCAATTGCAAATATAACCCACCGAGTTCGCGGTAGATACCGAAGTCATCGGGTTGTTGCTCGCTGAGGGATTCGTAAGCTGCCGCTGCTTCCTCAAACTTTTCAGTATTGCGGAGTGCAGCGATTAGGTTCAAGCGTAGCGCGGTATCTGTTGGTGCAAGTTCAAGGGCATTCTGATAGGCAGTGATACCTTCGTCCAACTGCTGGTTTTCGATATAAGCCTCAGCCAGCAAACCGATTAATTCTGGATCGTTTGGTGTATTTTCGAGTTTTTCTTTATAGTGTGTTATTAAGCCTTCCCAGTTCCCGTCAGCGGCGTAAATGCCGATGATGCGGTATTGGAGGTCCTTGCGGAGCCAGTTTCCGGGTGCCGTCAACGCCAATGCTGCTTCGTAGGTTTGAATGGCTGTTTCGTAATCGCTTTTTTCCTCGTGGATATTCCCGATCTCCCGACGACTCAGGCAGACGCGATATGGGTCGTCGGCTTTAAGCGCGATAATCGCTTCATGCTGCGCTATTGCTTGATCGTAGAGTTGCTGCTCTCGGAAAAGGTCAGCGAGTTCAATACGAGAGAAAATGTTTTCTGGATCGAGTTCGGAGATTTTTGCCCATGCCGAAATCGCCGCATCTACACGGTCTCGGCTGAAATAGGCGCGTCCGAGTGCCTTGTAGATCGCCATCAATTCTTCGGGAGATGCAGCCTGCGTCGCTTCTGATAATTCTGCGGCTTTCGTTAACTCACGGATCGCGTCCTCGTGTTGACGCAGGGTTGCGTACATCTGCCCCAATGCGAAGCGCGGATAATAACCGTTTGGCGCGAGTTCAACGGCGCGTTGATATGCGGCAAGTGTCTCGGCATCTTTTCCGAGGCGTTTATGGATATGTCCCAAGATGAGTTGGAGGTTTGAATCGTTGGGTTTGGCTTCTGCTTCTGCCTGATAATCGGCAATCATGGCATCTAAGCCATCACCTTCGAGATAGAGTTGGTAGAGTCGGTCGAACGTACTGCCTTCTTTTGGATTGCGATTGAGCATTAATTTGTAGCGTTCGACAACTTTTTCGTCTTGGGCAGGGGTAACTGAAGAGAAGTAGAGCGTGCAGAATATAAGGGACAGGGCACATACGACGATAGCGCGTTTTTGTCTTGCGAGCATAGATATCTCCTTGAGGAAATAGACAGCGTTGAAAGCACCTAAAATTTCCAAGGCGTTAAATCAATTAGGACTTACGCAGCCCCGTTTGCAGGCGGGGTTTCAAACCCCTCCTGCAGTAGGATGTCCGTTATCATGGAAAAATGTGTAAGTCCTATCAATTTCCAAAACAGACTTAAATATTGGGGGTGTTACCTATAGTGACACACTTTAAGTGGGAAAAAGTTGCATTATTTTATGCGAAAGCGATCTCAACCGGACTCGCTAAACACTTCCATTCCCGCGGAGCCGTCTGCGATCTTACGAATTTGTTTCTCAAAACCGGGCGGTGAGAGTGTCCACGTAATCCAGAGCGGCTCGTCGCCTGTGTTGACAAAACGGTGTTCAACATTCGGTGGGAGATAGATAACCGTACCGGGTTTCAGATCAGCGACTTCATCACCGACGAAGGCTTTGCCTTGTCCACCATAGACGAAAATAATCTCTTCGGATTCGCTGTGTGAGTGGATAGGGATTTCGCTATTCGGATCAATCTCTTCTAATCCCATCGAAAAATGTTCGGTACTCGTGGTGTTCGGTTCGATGAGTGTGTAGAGTGTTCGCGGTGCCTCGCCTTCGATACGGACGACTTCGGCATCTTCTTTGTGGTAGATATGTTTCATTTTTCCTCCATAATTAGGCAAACCAGTAAGAATATAGACTCGCGTTCCTGAGCTGAAATTGAAGCCGGACCTCTTTGCCGCTGAGTGTCTCCAACGGCTGATCGAATTCAGCCGATATATCTAATTGGTCTCCGACGATTTGGCGAGAGGTGTAACCGTCCAAAGGTGTGCCAATATCATCGGTAATCGAGACAGTGACATAGCCTTGACTCGCATCGGCATTGAGGTGTAATTCTCCGTCATCCAGTATCAACGGTTTCGTTAGCATGCGTCCTTCGGTTTCGTCAGCATCAAGTGAAACGAATCCGTCACGACGCAACGTCGCCAAGCCGAGCATGGACTTGTGTTTACGCTCAACTTGCTTGAACTTTCTGCCGGTGTGCGGACCGTTCACGCCGCCGTAGTAGAAATAGATCTGGTCGTTGTGTGTGATGAAATTCTGACTAATCCGTGTCATGCCGTCTTCCCAACTGCCCGGCTCACCGAGCGTCAGAAATGTTTGACGATCCAGAACGCGTTGCCAACTGATACCGTCACGGCTCATCGCGAGGGATGTGTCGATAGTGCCGTCAACACCTTCGCGGTAGACCCAGATCATACCGAGATAGATGCCTTCGTAAATATTGATCGGCATGCCGTAAATCTGGGTGCCTTCCTCGTCAATTTCATCACATTCAAAGACGCGTTCCGGTTGGTTGAAGTGAATCGCGTCGGCACTTTCAGCACGGGCGGTTTTACGTCCACCTGCCCCGAATCGCCCAAACACAACATATTTCTCTATCTTTGGATCCCACACTAAGGATTGGGTTGTGTCGCTATCAATCGGGATAACGGGATTAGATTCGCAGTCTGTCCAGTGAACACCATCCGGTGAAAACGACATCCACATGCCATCTCCTTCACCACGTCCCCAGATTGTGCGTCCTTCGTATTCAACAAAGGTGTCAATGCCGCCGTGCTCCCAATAAAAGGCTTTGTAACGACGTGCGGTGTCGGTCTCATGTGCATCGTAGATGATCGCTGCACCTTCACAGTTTGTGCGTCCGATGTCAACGAGATTGTTCTCGGTGCTACCTTCAAAATCGACTTGGTTCAGGATAGGTTTCTCCCAATGCACGCCGTCGGTTGAAGTGGCATAAGCGAGGAGCGTTATATTACCGAGTGCGTTTCGTTGACGGATTTGCACCATGCCGTCTACATAGGGTCCTGTGAGATACCACATTTTGAACAATGAATTCTCTGGATCGTAAAGCACCGTGCCGTAGAGGGATGCGACGCTTTCCCATGGGTTCTCGCCGCGCAGCACTGGGTTATTGGGATGCCGCTGCGGTTGGTGTATCCGGCGATACAACCCTTCGATTCGGGTGATATGCTGCAGGTCAAGGAAAAGGTATCGGTGTTCCATGTGTTAGCTCCTTAGATATTCCGTGCTTTCGTGCCGACATGTTATCATAGATGCGAATGCGAGTCAATCACCACGAGCGTATCCGACAGGGCTATTTAGTTTTCGGTTTTTCGTCCAATTTTGGCCCCCCAGGACCGGTAGGTGCGTGTTTCTAACCGCACCGGATCTGTAACAGAAAGCATAAAACCCGCGAATTTCTTAAAACTAAATCACCCTGGCGTATCCGATCTTTTGCCGATTAGGCTTACCCATTGGGTTACAGTGTACGCAACGCTTCAAATAGAGCCAACTGTTGACGGTAATCCGTTGAGAGGGACCGGATTTCTTGATAACCTTCAAAGAAAATTGTTTGCTCATCCTCACTAAAATGGCGGGAAAGCGTCAGAATATCTGAGAGATAATAACCGAAACCGAACTCCATCACGTCCACTGGGCAGGGTTGGCCGTCCGAGATAATGATATTGTGCGGTTCGAGATCCGAGTGAATCAGTCCAAAAACGTCTGGTGCTTCAGTATGTTCGCCGACAATCTGTAAGAAACGTGCCGGAAGCGTGGATAGTTTTGCAAGTACTTCCGTCGAAGAGTCTGTGTGCTCACTTGTTAGTACCTCTTCAACCTTAGCGGTAATCCAGTCCATATCGTACCGCGGGCGGGTGAACCCGTCTGGCAATTCTAATTTTTCCGACACAGCGTGCATGCGACCTACCATGTTCCCAAGCCTCCGAATCAGTTCGGGTGTTTTCTCCGCTTCAAAGTGTGTGTGAAGCGTCTCACCGGGAATCCAATCGTATACAGTCGCATAGCGGGGTGGTAGGTCATTTGGAGAGATAGATTGAATCATTTCGCCATCACGTCCTGGCACAGGAGAGAGGGTCTTGATGCGTCCGTCGTTCCAAAGTGCTTTTAACCAATAGATTTCGGATCGAATTTTATCAATAGCGGTGCCTGCCTGATAGAGTCTCAGTGTAAACCGAGCGTCTTCAGTGTTTAAGAAAAACAACATATTCGCAAAATCAAATCCAATACCGCTAATTCGGAATGAAACGTCATTGAATTCATACAACATAACAGCCGCTTTTGCATAGTGCCAATCGGTGACAAGGTATTGTAAAATATTTCTGTTATAAACTATCAAAACGCCACTGTCACACGCGTGTCGTGTTGATTCGGATACAAATGTTCGCTGTTCATCATTGAGTGAATCCAAGAAGGCAACGATGGCAGGATCAATCTGTGGGTGTGGGTCAGAAATTGCTTCAAGCCAATACTGTCTACATTTCTCATGACAATCAATTCGGTAGACGGGTAAGGACGGATCTCGGTACCAATCGGGTGAATTTTCGACAACGTATTCAACTTCGGTCTGGCAAAATGGGCACGACATTTTCTCTGCCATGTTGGTGCTTCTCCTGTACCGTATTGAAGGATTAAAATCCGTTAGCGAATATGTTATCATAGATCCGAAGGTAGGTCTATAGAAAACAGAGGGTCCTCAGCGCAAAGTATATGCCCTATCGCTGGATTTATGATATAATTTTACTCACAGAAAGCGAGCAAATCGAGCAACACGGGTACAATTTTCCTTCCTTTTACTATCTGTAAAAAAGTAGAATTTTCAACCTCTTTTACACGTTCCCGTATCTATCGGCGAAGTTCACAATCAAGAATTGACGGAATTGTGAGACTTTTTTATTTTAAGTAGCATCATTATTAATTATGAACATTCCTTTCCGAGAGGTATCCGATGAAAAACGACGATGCTCAACTCATCCAACGCGTGCTTGATGGCGATGATACTGCGTTCTCCGCACTTGTGAAAAAACACCAAAAACCGGTGCACGCGCTCGCGTGGCGGAAAACTGGAGATTTTCATGTTGCCGAAGAGATTACGCAAGACACCTTTCTGAAAGCGTATCAGAACCTTTCGACGCTCAAGGAACCGCAGAAGTTTGCAGGTTGGCTCTATGTGATAGCGGTGAACTACTGCAAGATGTGGAAGCGTAAAAAACGTTTGTCAACACAGTCATTGGAAGACACAGACAGCGCGGAATTAGAAAAAGCGACCTATTCTGGATACGTCATTGCGGAAAACGAGCGGACAACCGCAGAAGCGCAGCGCGAAGTCGTCAAGCAGCTGCTTGCCAAACTTCAGGAGAGTGACCGGATCGTCATCACGCTCTACTACTTTGGGGAAATGACCTACGAAGAGATAAGTGAGTTCTTGGGTGTATCGGTAAGTGCGATTAAGAATCGTCTCTACCGGGCGCGGCAACGATTAAAAAAGGAGGAACCGATGATACGAGAGGCTTTAGGCAATTTCCAGATCACACCGAATCTCACAGAGAATATCATGCGTGAAATTTCGCGTCTGAAACCGGTCGCGCCACCGAACAGTAAACCGTTGATGCCGTGGGTGCTCGCTGCGTCTACGTTGGTAGTTGTATTTTTAATGTTAGGTGTTGGTAGCCAATACTTGTCGCGTTTCCAAAAGCCGTATAGTTTCGATGCTGTATCAGAGATGACGGTGGAATTGATTGAGGCACCTATTGTGCTAAACCTCGAATCCAAGCCGGATGTTCGGACGCAGTTGGGAAATGTCAGGACACCGAGCAAAAGCGATACTGGCAACCAGCAGCCTAACGATGTGTCGGCATCGGTTGCAGACGCAGAATCAGAGGAAACAGATACAGACTATTCGCAATGGCAGCTTCCTGAAGATGCCAAATTTCGACTCGGAAAAAGCAAGTTACATGACATCAAATATACACCAGATGGTAACCGCATCGCAGTCGCAACAGATATAGGTATTTGGATATACGAGGCGCAGACAGGAAAGGAACTTACGCTCCTGACAGGACACACGGATAGGGTTACTTCACTGGGTTTCCCTGCAGACGGACGCTTTCTCGCGAGTGGAAGTTTTGATCGAACAGTGCGGTTGTGGGACATAGACACCGGCAAACAGACTGCCGTTTTCGCCGGACATTGGGGGGGAATCGCGGCTATTGCGGTGTCTCCCGATGGAAAAAGCGTCGTCAGCGGTGGCTCCTGGGACAGCACACTCATCCTCTGGGATACAGAGACTGGTGAACAGATTAAACGCCACGCCCGATATACAGATAACCTGATCCGCAGGTTCAAAATTTGGCTCGATAAGAGTAGGACGGTACCAGATCCGAACGCAATTGAAGTACTCGCTTTTTCACCTGACGGGAAGACCTTTGTGAGTGGACACCGGGATAGTACCCTGCGACTCTGGGATGCAGAAACTGGACGGAAGTCGGCAACAGTTAAAGATCACAAACGGGGTGGCATTGACGGGTTGGCATTTTCGCCTGATGGGAACATGCTTGCCAGCAGTACAATGGATGGAACGATGTTACATACATTCCCGAAAGGTAGACCTCTGGCACGCCACATTCACGGGATTCCTTTCCCTCGAAATTTAGTATTTTCTCCGGATGGTACGCACGTTATCGGTAGCGGTTATTTAGGTAGAGAAACCATTGGAAAGAAGAGGTTTGTACATAAATGGGACGCAGCAACCGGTGAACTGTTGATGTCCACACCTACAGAGCATACGGACCAACTTGAGGCGTTAGCAGTCTCACCGGATGGCAACACCGTTTTGACAGGTAGTTGGGACGGCACAATCCACAAATGGGACTTGAAGACTGGAACAGACCTCTCCACTTTCGCCACAGGGCACGGTAGAGGTGCCAGCGCACTGGATTTTTCTGATGATGGACAGACGCTTATCAGTACGCTGAGGCGTTGGGGTCGCGAAGATCAACTGCTGTTTTGGGATACAGCCACGGGTGTCCAAATCTCAGCACCTGACCTTAAAGAAACGCTCGACAAACAATCTCCGAATTTACCCAATCCTGTCATCATTGCTACGATTGACGAAGATCGAAAGTCTATTCAGGTACAGGAGGTCGCGACCGGTCGCGAAATGTATCGAATTACTGAACATAAAGGCGATATCTGGACGTTCGCGTTTTCACCGGATAGGAAAATCCTTGCGAGTGGCAGCAATGATGCAACGATCCGGCTGTGGGATGCCATCACCGGGAACGAATTACTGACGCTCCCGACTTATACAAATCAGGTTTTCGCTGTGGCATTCTCACCTGATGGGAAAATCCTCGCCGGTGGAAGTGTATACGACAGCCAGTTAGGCAGATCAGACCTCATTCGTTTATGGGAAATTCCAAGTGGACGGATACTGACAACTTTCACTGGACACACGAGTACTGTCAGGGTATTGCGATTCTCACCTGATGGGAAAACCCTCGCCAGCAGCGGCAGTGATGGTACTATTCTCCTTTGGGACTTGGATAGAACCGTTCAGAGAGAAAGATAAATGTTGTGTTTACCAACACACCTTATAGGGGAACACCGATTCTCAGGATTCTTGGTCAAATCTCGGTTCAGCCAATCGGAAGGTCAGCAGGAATCCGATTAAAACGAGTACCGAACAACTGATAAAAATCGGTTCAAAGGCGAATTCCTCGATTAACGCCCCTATCAAGGGTGAAACAAACAACGGAATCGTTTGGAAAAGACTCATCACGCCGAGATATTGCGGGTGTTTCTCTTGTGGCGCGATTTCAAGGGTGTAGTTTGTGACGATGCGTGCCGATACCGGTGTGAATCCCATAAGGGCAAAGATAATCCAGTAAAACTGAGCACCGGAAGGCATCTGACTAATGCCAACCGCCAATAATGGCATACAGGCACTGATTAATATCAAAATACGTAGGACGAACCGGTTACCTGAACGATCTGCGATGTTACCCATAATCCCCGCGCCGACAGCGTTGGATGCATTTTGTGCAACTATCAATGTGACGAAACCGGAAGGGGCAAGTCCCAGTGTCCGTTGTCCGAAAACTGTGTAGTGTGGGAACAGGGGCCATATTGAATAAAACAGCAGGATAACAATTGCAAACCGTCGAAAATCCGTATCGTGTCTCAGCAAAAGAAGGGCATCACCGAGAAATCTGAAAAAAGGTGCAGGACGTTGTGTCGGTGAAGGGAGTTCTTTAAACCCAAAACTGACCAAAGCGGAAACACCGAAGGCTACAGCCGTTGCACCAAAAAGCATCGCATAATTTGCGGCACCCTCAGAAAGCCAGCGCGGTAGGAGATAAACGGCGAGTCCGATCGCAAGTGTACAGCCGATGATATTGGAATAAGCGAGGAGCCTGCCCCGTTTTTCCGGACTGATGAGTTTCCCTTGTAGCGTTCCGTTCGCCAGATGATTGCAGCCGACCATGAGCCAGTGAATGGTACATAGCACAAGAAAAACTGCCACCATAACAGTTGCAGACCAGTCTGTTAAACGCAAGGTCAGTGACAGGACGAACCATGGAATCGAGAAACCGAAACTCGTGAAAACAAAGAATGCCTGTTTCTTTGACATTCGCGAGACACGTTGCGCAACCAGAAATTGCGGCAGACTCTGCCCGACACGCAGAATGAGCGGTAGCAACCCGCGAATCGTCCCAGACGAGGTGTAGACTTCAACAAACGCGGGGATGACCACAGACTCGGATTTGAACATCCAACCGAGACGCATCAAAATCTGGTTCAGACCGAATACGATTAAATTGCGTTTCTCATGCGGATAGGATTCTTTCGAGTTAAAGTTCTTCTGATTTGGTGTATCTTTATCCATCAAGAATCCCGTTCGTTTGTTGGCGAATTGGCGTGTTCCCGCGTCTCAGCATCAGATTTAAGTGTCATGTCAGCGCGCCTTCTTTGAGTCGCCGCGCCCCATATTTTTCCAAATCCGCCTGTTCCTCTGGTGTCAAGGTTTCTCGTTCGGAGAGTGCCTCTGCAATTCGATGGAAGCGTTCAACGTCCCGCAATCCCATAACCGTTAGATGGACACTCTTATGACTCAGCACATAGCGGTAGAATTGTTCTGGGGATGGCGCGTCGGCGTCTCCAAAAAGTCTGTCGTTACGCGAGGCATTCATAATGACGACACCGGTATTGTGTTCGTCAGCAGCGGGGAAAACTGTCTCCTCAGGCGTTTTCATGGCACAATTATACCAACAGAGGACGGTATCAAAAAACCCTGTGGCGACAGCGTGCTGAATCTGAACCCAATCGTGTCCAGTAACACCGATAAAGCGGATAAGTCCTTCATCTCTCGCTTTTCGCGCCATCTCCAGCGCGCCACCCGGTGCTAACGCTCGGTCTCGTTCCTCTTGTGTGTTCAGGTGATGCAGTTGGTAAATGTCAATGTAATCAACACCAAGCATCTGCAACGATGTTTCAAGTTCTGCCCGTGCCCCTTTTGCATCGCGCTGAGCGGTTTTCGTCGCAAGAATGAGCTTATCGCGTTGTCCCTTTATGGCAGTCCCAATGACCTTTTCATCCTCGCCGTCTCTGTAGGAGCGTGCTGTATCCATATAATTGATACCGGCATCAATCGCTTTCCGGTAACCGTCAACGGATTCACAATACGCGCCCCCGCTACCGAATCGGGTAACCGTTAAGCCTGTGCGTCCTAAAACTGTTTTCGGAATTTCATAAGCCATTATGTTCACCTCTATGGCTATCAGCAAGAATAGCCATCAGCAGTCAGGGCGAATTTTTTTCAAAAAAGCCTTTCAGCAGTCAGTAGAAGAGATTATCCTTTAAGAACACCTCTTTGCTGATTGCTGATTACTAATTTATCCTTGAATGTTGGAAAGAGTATATGCTATTTTGATACAAAAGTCAACCTTCTCTCAACATGCGGGTGCCATTTCCCACGCTTGAACGGAGCGAAAGTGTGCTTGACCACCGCGGCTTACCAATCTCACACCGGTACTATCGGCTCGTGTCGGATAGACCCGCTGTGTAATACACTGCCTACCGTTCGCGAAGACTTCAACCACGGACTTATCGACATAGATACGGAGTTGGAGGGTTTCGTTGTCTTTCAGCGTGAATGGGGCACGCTCTGCATCGACAAACCGCTCTGATTCTGGCAATTTCTCATTACCACCGCCGCTCCGGTAGCGCGGATATTGGATGGCTTCGTTTAACGTGGAACGACTGATGTCGATTTTTAAAGTGCCTTCCGCTGGGACGTACAGAATTCCGGTGTGTTCAGCCTGATCTGGTGCGCTAAGCACCTGAACGCCGACTTCGGTTGCATCGCCGGGATCAATTTCAACAGCCAACTCAAGACAATTCCCCTGAACCGCTTCTAAGTTTAACTCGTCATTGGCGTTCAGTGTAATATTTTCGCGTGATTTCGGGTTTATGCGTAGGCACGCTAACTCTGGCACCGGTTCAATTAGCAAGCTGCCATCGGTTGCGAGCGAAAGGATGCGTGGCACTGTCATAACCCCTGACCAACCGGAAGCACGTTCCTGTTCGTTCCCGCGAATTTCGCGAACCCAATCAAAGAAAATACGCCTTCCTTGCGCGTCTAACAGCGAGCGCGGTCCACCGAGCAGCCCACCCTCCCAACTCATCCGTCCATACCCTTCGACGTGATATTGCTCATTTTCAAATCTGCCGAGATAGTACTGTGTCCCCTGCCAGTGGCTACAAAACAGTAACATGTGCTTATCGCCTAACGGATAAAAATCGGGAACAGCGCAGTCTTCAGCCTCGTGTGTCCACTCGCGCCGCGATTCATAAAAGGAGCGCACAAATTCCCAGTCTACAAGGTCCGAAGACTTAAACAGCGCGGTTCCGTCCCCGATTTGTCCCGGTATTGTGTTTCCGATGAGTGCGTAATACGTATCGCCCTCCATCCAAGCACACGGATCAAATACGATATATTCGCCGTGTCCTTTCTCACCGGGTTTTGGGACTGGAATCACTGGATTGGCGGGATGTTTGTCCCACTTAATGAGCAAATCGTCATCACTCGTTGCGATACATGTGCCATCGGGGATTCCGTGATAGATGAACGTCGGAATGCCCTCTCTATTCACGAGTGCACCACCGCTAAAACATCCGCCGCGGTCGGGTCCATCGAGATCCGGTGTTAGCGCGATCGGGTGATGCACCCAGTGCACAAGATCGACACTCGATGCGTGTCCCCATTGCATCCATTTCCAATAGCCACCTTCGGGATTGTGTTGATAGAAGATATGGTAGCGTCCCTTCCAAAAGATGGAACCGTTAATATCGTTCATCCAGCCAAATGGCGGCGTGAAGTGATAGCTCGGTCGATAGGGATCGTCTTCGTACATTGCATCGAGCACGCGTCTGCTGTGAATTAGTGCCTCTGTTTTTTCAATGGCTGTGTTCATAGTTTTGTTCCTTGTAGGAATCGCGAGCGACAAAAAACACCCAAGCAAAAACACTCGCTCCTACAAAAAGAGGTTTAGATTGGGTCCACGTTGTGAGTGATTATTACATCTTGGTACTAACATGCCAAATCAGTCAGTGAACCAGAAGGCGTAAATTTCTGCTTCGAGTATAGAAAAGCGAAGGCGTACGGTCTTACCGCGAAGTTCCGCAAGGTCAGCCTTCTCCTGCCAGCGCATCGGTGCGTCAATACTATCAATCATCGCCGGAACACTTTCGTCGAAAGTATACCCTGGGAGAGGCTGTCCATCATCGGCATTGAAAATCTCTACCTTAACCCTGCCTCGCCAAGAGTCTACATTAACGCGCAGTTCGTTGCCTTCCACGACCATCGGTTTGGTCAGCACTGAACCCCATTCGATGCCACCCTTGAGCGACACAAAACCGTCAACGCGGAGTTTTGCGAGTGCCATCGCAAAGTTGTTGAGGTATTTTCTGTTTATTACGTCTGTCAATGGTTGGCTGCGGTGCCGAACACCGAGATAGTAAAACCACAACTCATTGTTGCGTCTGATCGGTCCGTTGACGACCGAGATTTGTCCTGTATCGTAAGCACTGCCATCTCCTACGGGTGATAGCTCAATAAATGGCGTGCGGTTCCCGACCCGTTCCCATTGCCGTAGATCGCGACTCGAAGCCAGTTCCACCGACTTGCGACTGTCCACATTTTCGTAGAGCGGTGGGTGCTTTCCCGTCCAGTGGTGCATCACCGGTAATCCCAGATATAAACTCTCATAGCGAAATACGGGGAAATTATAAACATCGGTACGCCATTCTTCAGGTCGGTTGTATATCGGGGTGAGATAATCGGGATCCTCAATGAATTTGCGTATCCGTTCTTCACCGTTCTCCTGATCCATCTGATCGGCGTGAAAAATCAGTTCTATCCCGCTCCAGTTTTCAAAGTCTTCGCTGGTACTCAGACAGAAGCTGCGTCCATAAGGTGATCTGCCATCGGGTCCAGCGTGTTTGACGGTCGCGATGAATAACCCTGTCTCCTGATCATAACCGAAGTGTGCCTCATCCGAACTTGGAACCACTGGGGTATCAAGGTATGTCCAGTGGAGGCAATCTGCGGAGACTGCTGGTGTCAGTCCGCCACCCCCTTTTCCCCATCCCATGCCTTTGTAACGACGTTGTTCATCAGGGTCGTGGGGGTCGTAGATCGGTCCGAGGGGTACGCCTGTCGGTAGGATATTGTTGTCTGTGCCGATGGCGGTGCCGCGCCATGTAAGTGCATCGTAATCTTGTAGTCCCAAAGAGGGTTTATCCCAGTTCACACCGTCTTCCGAGGTCGCATAGCAGATAAAACTCCGTCCACCCATCGGTGCCCCGGTTACATCGAGCTTGACCTCTGGATCATCTGATTCTGAACTGGCATAGTAGAGTGTCTTGAAAACTGCTTCATCTGGAACCCATGCGGGGGTTGTCCACATCATAATACCGCAGTTCTCCCAGCGGTGTTCAGGACGAAGCACGACGTTCTTGTCGAACTTTTGCAGTGGATGCAGTTTCCGAGCGAGATTGTCGATTTCCTCAACAATATGGTCATCAATGAATAACGCTTTCATTGCGGCTCCTTGTATCAGATGGCACTGATCAAATCCATACGTATGAGTGGAAGTAAGAAGATCGCGAGCGAAGCTCGCTCCTACAGCAAAGAGTTTTCAATGTTAATGGCGATTCCATTATGTTCCCAAAATTGCAAAAGCAGAGATTCATGAAGAGAACAGAGCCTTTATACAAGGACCCAGAACATGTAGGCGAATACAAGTACTATCCACATCGATGCGACCGTTTTCATCAGGACGCTTTTCCAACCTTTGGTTGTAAGATAGTAGGCAATGTGGTTGAACAGCAGCATCAACGTGACCATGGGAACAATGTATTCCTTGTATCCAAAGTTCTGCCACTTGAGGAAAATAAATACGTTGAAAGCGAGTAGACAGAGAATGAAAGCAAGAAAACCGTATTTCCAGATATAACTTGACGTGAATGTGGTTACCGCTGATGCCTCTTTTGAATCTTCGGGGAGGTTCGGATACTTTACCCGAAGTTCTTGTTGGCGTTCTTGTTCTTCTTCAATTTTCGCCTCAAGTTCCTGTTTTTCAGTATCCGTTGATTGCTTCATAAAAATTACCTCTATTAGAACGCGAAATTCTGAAGCCGTGTTTAGATGTCAATCATAGTGATGCTAATCCTGTTTGTGTTCCAAGCAGGACAAAACATCATGTAAATTTGAGATTGTGTAGTCCGGTTGTTCGTCTGTTGTTTTTGGTATTAACACATCTGATTTTCGATTGATGAGAACGCTTGTTATACCCGCCCGATTGGCACCAACGATGTCATTCTGGACAGAATCCCCGACGAATATAGCCTCTTCCGGTAAGACATCAGCGCGTTCACAGGCGACTCTGAAGATTTCGAGGTTCGGTTTCCTGACACCGATTTCACCGGAAATTGTCAACGACTGGATGCGTTCCATGAGTCCAAGGTGTCGGACTTTAGAAAGTTGGCTGTCCGTGTGGTCATCGTGGGCACCGTTTGTAATGATACCGACATGGTATGCCTGAAGTTCCTCAAGCACCGTAACATCTTCGTAAAGCCGTAAACCCGTGAGATAACGCGAGCAGAAAAAGTCGCTGAGTACTTCCATTGCGCTATCTATAGGTAAACTCAGTTCTTTAAATAAACACCCGAAACGTCTGTCTCTCACTTCCGCCATGGAGCATTTTCCGGCATCGAGTTGCTGAAAGAGTTTCTGGTGGACTGCTGTCCATGCTTCTGTAATTGACTCCTCCGAAACATCGGGTTCACGTTCGCATAAACGCTGAAATGTTTCTTTTACGGCGATATTCCATGCCGTATCGGAGTCACAGAGTGTTTCATCAAGGTCAAAGAAGACTGCTTTAATCATTATGCTTTTCTTCACCCTTGCCTTCCAAGAATTCGCGCAGAATTTTCTCGCTGATCGCCCGCGATGCGCCGTGTCCTTCGTTGACGACCTTGTAATGGATCACGTCCCCGTCGAGATAACTAAAGATTTCCAACTGACCATCAATTCTGGTGGGTTTAGACAATTTCTCTCTGTCGTAGCCCATCTGCTTCGCCCACAGAAAAATTGATTCTTCGGCATCAACAAAACCCAATTTGCTGTCCTTGGCAGGAATGTGTTTTGAAGGGCCGCCGTGATAAGGGACCAAATCATCAGTGGTGCCCGAAATATTCATTAGACGTTTACCCGTCATTGGCGTAGCCACAGTTTGATAATTGTTGTCAGCACCTTTGGCTTTGAAATTCTTTCCATCGTGTTGATAGACATTCAATGGGCTGACTGCGCTCACGTAATTTCGGAGGCTCGGTAATTTGCTTTCGATCGCCAGTTGGTTCACCAAAGCAGCACCATTTGAATTCCCCATGACGCTGAAATTGTCTTGCTGAATGTTGTCATACATGGATAGTTTTTTTACGATTGCTTCGATGAATCCGAGATCGTCTGCTTGGGAACGCTCCGATACGATGTTCCAACTCGCCTTGTATCCGTTGGGAAACATCATGACATATCTGCTCGCCATCGTGGTGTGCCGCCTCATGAATCCATTCATCGCATCCTTCGCATTTCCACCATTACCATGTAAAAAAATGAAAACAGGAAATTTTTGTTGATCTGCACTTTCAGGGACACTGACATAATACGGACGCTTAAACGCTGTCTCCTGTGGCCACGACTGCGTGATATAATATGCCCCAGACTTTAGTTGCCCTGCTGCATCCGCGGAAGGAACATCACCAGCCGTTAAGACAGTAGTCAATATCAACATGAGACTCTTCACTATATCTTCTCCAATCAATACTACCAAACGAACAGAACTTCTACCTAAATAGCCAGAATATGTAAACACATCCAAATGCCAGCCAAATCCATGCGACCGTTTTCATCACGACGCTTTTCCATCCTTTTGTTGTGAAGTAATAAGCGATGTGGTTGAATAGCAGTATCAACCCGATCACAAGACCACCGTATTGGTCATAACCAAAATTGCGCGACCTTAGCAGATTGATTACGCTAAAGGCAAGTAGACAAAGAATGACACCGAGGAAACCGTATTTCCAGAGTCGCCTTGACGCAAACTTCCGGACAATCCCTGTTTTTGTTGAGGCTTCTTCAAAAGATTCCGGTAGGTCCGGATTCGATTCCCGAAGTGCTTGTTGGCGTTCCTTTTCTTTTTCAATTTTCGTTTCAAGTTCTTGTTTTTCAGCATCTGTTAATTGTTTCACGAAAATAACCTTCCTTTCACCGACTCATAAAATGTCGTCAATATGCTAATTTCCGTAGTGTGGAAGCGTGAAATTTCATACGTCTTTTGCTTCTATCAATGTCTTTTTATTTGGATGTTTTTTCTCATGTTTCGCCTCTATTTCACGTATGAAAAACTCCATTTGTTCAGGACCTTTTCTGCTTTGTTCAAAAGTAGAAACAGCCTCTAATGCAATCTCCACAGATCTTTTTTCTTTATCCACTCCTATATATTTCCGACCTTCGGTAATCGCCGCTATGGCCGTCGTTCCGCTCCCCATAAAGCAATCTAACACAACATCATCGGTTTCTGAAAATAACTTTATGACTCTCCTCGGCAGCTCAATAGGGAACTTTGAATCGTGATCAGCATTGCTTCGAACAGAAGGGATCTCCCAAACTGCCCTTGACCCCCAATTTACCCATTCCTGTTTCGTCAGTCGGGAGCGATCGACCTTCGTAGTTCCTGGCTTCCAAAAGATATAGATATATTCAAACTCATCAACAGACCGGTAAGAGATTGTATGCCATCTCGAATTTTCCCACGCCGCGTCTTTGACCCAGACGCGCCGATCATATAGATGAAAACCTGCTTCCTTCGCAGCGTTCTCAATGAGACCTCCAACCAGAAAAACCCGCGTTTGCGTTTGGTATTTTCCACCTCTAATGTTATTTCCGTTAAGCCTTCTATCAATCGTCTGTTCACTACACTCAAAATGTGCAGCGAGTTGGTCCCTATTCCAAGTCGGGTGTGTTTTCTTCGCTTCTAATATTTGCTCCTTGGTTACGCCTATTTTTCTCCGAGATACGTTTTCTGCCATGATTTTTGGCATTGACACGTCTTTGAAACATAAAATGTCGGCGATATTGATAGCCAGGAACCCCCCCGGCTTTATAATTGGGAAATGGAGTTTGATGACTTCGCTCAGTAAACCTTCCCAGTCCGAAAAAGACAAATCTTTCTCGTACGCCTTCCCGACAAAATATGGTGGTGACCAAACACTAAGTGCAATCGATTCAGGTCTAATTCTTTTCAAAAGGGTCCTAGAATCACCGTGATAAATATGATTTTCTGTTAGGAATTCCGTAGCGTCTATGACTGCCATTTTCCTTTGCACTCCTTGGTAATTTCATCATAGTTTATGACTTGAACCCGCCACGATGCTTTCTCTTTCAGTTTAGCAAAACTCACACGAACCCTGAAATCTTCTCCACGGGTCGGTGCATTTCGACCCGCGAGCCATATTCCATCATCAATAGTTGGATTGTATCTGTCCTGTAATCTGCCATTGGGAATTGCCGTAATTTTAACTCCTTTTAAGTGATGTATATCCATCTCATCTTCGTATAGGAAATGCACTAAACAGGTTGTTGTCAGATAATGGTTATCTCCATACTCAGATATTTCTGGTAGGAGCCCTTTTTCATTTACAGCACGACCACTCCTTCGCTGTCTCACCCACATAGAAGTTTGAGACATCTGTATAGTAGCTGACCGATTCTCCTTTTCCGCTTTTGAATCTATAAAAAGAGCTTGCCTTACTGTTTTTTCTGGTAAAATGATATATCTAGCCCGTTTGTAATCAACATTTCCGTAGATCCTTTGTTGGACATTAAACCCAGGAAGGCGGTCAAGTAATTCTCTTGTAATATCCTCCGCAATATCCTTCACTTTATCCGGTGATTTTAAGAAAACCTCATGTGCTTCCATTCCAAAATCAAGAACTGCTTGAAATATCCAACGCAGCCTGAGTTTTTCAATTTCCTCAATTTCATCTGAATCTAAATTTGACAGTATTTCCTGATTCATATCATACTCAATTCAATAGTGTTTTAATTTCTCATAAAAACGGTCACACCAGGCTATTGCAATTTCGCCTGTTTAAGAGGCATGACAAACGCTAAACACTTTTCGTCGCGTTCCATCGGTTCTACGGCAAATCCCATAGCGAGTTTGAGATAATGGTTTTCAGGGTAATTCTCGCCGCTGACGGATCGTACTTGGTAGCAGCCAAACAACTTCGCTTGCTTGATCGTATATTCTTGAAGTGCGGTGCCGATGCCTTGCCGACGATAGCCTTCCTTCACGCCAAACGCGAGAATCTTCGCCTCTCTCAGTGTTTTTCCATCTATCTGAATAGGCGGATGGTCGCGGTCATGGGGACCGATGTCCCACACAACAAACATGAGAAATCCGACGAGAATCCCATCCTGCTTTGCCGCCAGAAAATAGCGTGAAAATTGCTCAAAATAGGGATTAAATGCCCAACCTTCTTGGTTTAAGTCGTTGACAAGCGCGACAAACTCCTGCCAATCCGGATGGTCGGGTGTGAGTTCTTCAATGGAAAAATGCTGTTGCGTGTTCATCCACAGTCTTACTTTGAAGTCTTTATCGCGCCCCAAGTGAGAGCCAATTTCTCGTTCGGTTCAACAGCAAGTCCTACAGCATCAAGGTTCTGTTCAACCTCTTCTTGCGTTAGGCCGCGGTTGTAGAGGCGCAGTTCGTCAAGGAGACCGTGGAAAGGCAGCCCATCCGATTTTCTGGCACCCATCCAAAAATTCTCGCCATTATGTTTGAGCGCACCCTCGAAGTCTTTCTCACTATCAAATTCGCCATTGATATAAATTATGGCTTTGGAACCGTCGTAAACACCGGCGACGTGATGCCATTTATTGACTTCCGGCTGTTCTATACTGTGGAAGGGCCACGTCTCTAATGCGCCGTTCCAGAGATTAAAATCAACGCGAGTTTGGTCGGACCACGCAATCACATAAGAATTATTGCCTGACCTTGATATCCCCGCGATAATCGCCCAGCCGGGTTTTTCAGGCTTTATCCACATCTCCAATGTAAGCTGATCGCCAATGTCGGTTAGACTTTTATCTGATCCACAATTGACATGTCCGCCGCTAAATTTGAGTGCCTCACCAACTTTACCCTTAACCATCTCAACGTTCCCATCCATGGTTCCATCGTTGGCACCAAAAACGTCTTTAACCGTTTTACCTTCGACCGCCGCTTTGTTAAAGGACCAGTAACTCACCAGTCCGTCGGTAATCGCTTGACGCGCGTGTGCTACGTTTGTAGCTATTAAAACAGTTGCTATAACGGCTGAAACGAGCATTTGTCTCAGAGTTCTGTTAATCATTTGGTCCCCCTGTTTCGGAATATTGGGTGCCTTTCGGCACAATTAAGTTTCCTAATTTGCCCAGGTTGCCACCTATTCCAGAGAACCCGAGTTTTCGGTCTCTGCTTCAGGATAGCAACTTCGGTTTTAACTGACCAAAGAAATCTCTATAGACATATAGGTACTACAGACCTAAAAACCTGTGTGAATCTACGAATGGTGTCCTTTCCAATTTTGTTAGGACTTACGCAAATTTAGCACGCGATGATAGATTTTTTAGCTTTAAACCCCCTAAATCCCCCTTATCAGGGGGACTTTAAGAGGAAGCGCGTGAGTCCTATTTGTTTTATTGTGCGAAACTTATTTCAATTGCCTTTTACTCATCGTACTCTACAACAACATCATCACCATCAACTCTGACGGGGTAAGTCGCTACGCGCAATGATTCGTCAACGAGGCACTGTCCGGTGGCAATATCAAATGTCCACTGATGCCACGGACAGCGTAGCACCTTTCCTAATCCGTCAACAGAAAGCGTTGTTCCCTGAATAGAAGGTGGCGCATCGGCGGCAAACCTACCCGTGAGTTCGCCTGTGCAGAGCGGACCGCGTTTGTGGGGACAGATATTACGAATAGCGTAAAATGTGCCGTCAACATTGAAGACCCCGATGCCTGCCTTCCCTCGAAACGGCACAACGATTTTGCGTTTCCCCGGCGGAATCTCCGACACTTTTCCTACAACAACGCGTGCCATTTTTTAGTTTATCCCTCCAAGGCTGCTTTCTTTACGGGCTGGGTAACCCAGCCCCTACGGTTTCGGGGATCCATGGGTAACCCAGCCCCTACGGTTTCAGGGATCCGTTGGTTTCCTCTAAATCCATTCGTAGGATGTCCAGAGCGTTTTGGGCAAAGATGCGCTGGTGTAAATCTTCTGGGAGTTTCGGAAAAACCGTCACCGGATCGTTCCAGTCGAAATGCGGAAAATCTGAGCAGAAGATGAGTGTCTCATCGGCGTGGAGCATCTCTAACATCTGGTACATCTGTTCCGGTTTTTCGGGTTCGTGCATCGGCTGCGATCCGATCCGGATGTGTTCACGGAAATACTCACTCGGCAGACGTTTGAGCCACGGAGTCTGGTCTCGGAGTGCTTTCCAATCGGTATCCAGATGCCACATTACTGGCACCGCCCACATCTGTTGCGCCTCAATAAGTGCGAACTTGAGGTTGGGAAACTTTTCAAAGACCCCTTCGCAGATCAGAGATGTCGCGTGTGCACTGGCGAAATAAGGGCGGCTCATCCGGGATTCCATGTAGTAGGTCGGATGTCCAACCGGCGTCGGCGTGTTTCGGGTTGCGCCACCGCCACCGCCGATATGCGATATGACAGGTAAGCCGTGTTCTTCACACGCTGCCCAGATGGGATGATAAAAACGGTTGCCAAACGGACGGCTGGTTCCCATCGGCACCATGACAGCGACAGTGTCCTTCCGATCTGCAAGTCTGTTGATTTCTGCAACGGCTTGGGGTGGGTCGGATGGAGAGACGAGAATCGCGTTGACGACGCGTGCGTCGCGTTCCAGCCAATGCTCAATTGTCCAATCGTTAAAGGCGCGACAGAGCGCAGCCGCCCAATCGGGGTCCGGTAGCCCAGAATACCCGTAGAATGGAGGGGGTCCCGTAAGCAAGGCGACATCAATATTCCAGACATTTAGATGTTCCTCTTGGAGGAACTCTAATGTGAAGTTGAAATCCCTCGGATCGCCGCCGGAGTTCTTTGGCGTCGTTTCGATGGCATCTTCGACTCGCCCCTTGAGGTCTACGCGGTTGCTCCGGATCGGGATGTTGGGATACCCACCAAGATGTAATCCTTGGTCAAGGAGATGCTCTTGATAGAATTTTGACAGGTAGGGCAGCAGCTGCGTCGGGTGACGAAAATTGTGGTGAACATCACAATCAACGATAGCGATCCCTTCTTTCGGTTTCGCAGTCCAACCTGGTGCGGTAACAGGTGTTGATCCAATTTGACGCATATAAACACCTCCTTTATTAGCCATCAGCCATCAGCCATCGGCTATCAGTAAGAGTGGCTGTCGGTTATCAGTTAAAATGAGATATGATAATCCTAACATTTCTGGAGCAGCCACAAGAACTGCCCTATTAATGACGGTAGGTTTCACCAATTAAGTTATTAGCCGCACGGACAGGACGGAAAAGGGTTTGCCGTTTGGCAGGCATCTCCGCAAGCAATTGCGGATGCGGATCCCAGTCGTGCCATTTGCTATTGACGGTGTTGTAACAACTGAAAATAGCGAGCCGGTCATTCTCTTCGTTCGTCCAAGTGTGTGTGCTATGTGTCAACGCCTCTGTGAAAAAGAGGAGTGATCCAGCAGGACACTCGTACGTATCCCAGATAAGTGAATCTTGGGTTCGGATTGTGTCGGGTGCAGTGTAGACGGCTTTATGGCTCGCCGTAATAAAGAGGGTACCCCCTTGTCGATATTTGACAGGATTCAGTTCCCAAACGATACGCGTTAAGCCGCTATACCCTCTACCGGGGATACACCGATAGAGATGCGAATCGCCGGGAAAACGGAGCATCCCGTTTCCGTTATGCGGTCCAAAGTTTCCGTCACCGACAGTACGGTAAAACAGGCTACACGATTCCATTCGGAAGCCGTAGCAGTCTTGGCTTGATAACGCTGGATGTGCAAGAAATTCGTTGAGAAAACCGATGACATTCGGATGATCGGCGAGGCGTTGCATGGGACCCCCGAGCGGAGAACGTTCATGCTCAGGGATTGCGTCCGGTTCGTGGCGGAGTTTATGGCCGAACTCCTGCATCTCTGCGAGTTCATCACCCGACAGCACACCCGGAACTAAAAGCCAACCGCGCATATCAAAGAGGTACTTTTGTTCTTGGGTCGGCGCGACGACAGGTGTACCGTCAGAAGTTGTTGCTGTGAGTTGCGCGTTATCAATATCGAGTGCTGCGCCGAGATTTTTATCAACGATAAAAGGTTTTGTATGATCTGTGACTTGTGCCATAATAGATGTCCTTTGTATTGGCTATCGGAAAGAATGGCTTTCGGCTATCAGCTATTGGCTTTCAGCAAAGAACTCTTACTGCAAGGCAGTTTTGTAACGCTTGCGTCTTTGCTGATTGCTGACAACTGACGGCTGATGGCTAATTTTCTGACTGCTGACAGCCGACGGCTGACGGCTATTCTTCTCCTATGCGGCTTTTGCGCGTTTGAGTGCATCTTCAGAAACACTGAGTGTCTTCGCGACATCTTCATCAGTATGCGACATGGACATGAACCAGATATGTCCCTCTGGCAGATATAAACCGCCATCTAAGGTCGCTTCATAGAAGGTTTTGTGGAACCGTTGCTGTTTTTCGTCATCATTATCGCTACTTAAACCGAAGAAGGGCATGGGGCCGATACCCCCGACGCGGGCATTGTCGATACCGAGGCGTGCTGTCATCTCTCTGTAGCCATCCAACAATTTCTGTCCCTGTTTCCACATAAAGGCGACACCGTCTTTCGATTCGAGTTCCTCAATTGTGGCGATTGCGGCGGCGACGAGTGAGACCTCGCCATGGAAAGTCGCGGCGACCCAAACATCGCTCACTTCATCCATGATTTCTTTTTTTCCGACGACAACAGCTGTGGCGAACCCGTTCGCGAGTGCTTTGCCGAAAACAGACATATCAGGCGTAACCCCGAAGTATTCCTGTGCGCCCCCCAAAGAATAGCGGAACCCGGTTTTGACTTCATCGAAAATCATCAACGCACCGTTGTCATTGACGAGTTTCTTCGCCGCTTCAAGGTAGCCGTCTTTGGGAAGGTCGTGTCCGGAAGGTTCCATAATCAAGCAGGCGATCTCACCCGGATGCGCTTTAAAGAGGTCCGCGAGTCCTTCAAGATCGTTGTAATCGACGCTAAGGGTTGCAGCAGCAGCACCCGATAGATGTCCGCGTGCGTGGCTACACCAGTCGTGCCATCCGTGATAACCCGACCGAATTACCTTTTCTCTCTCGGTGTATGCGCGAGCGAACTTAATTGCGCCGGTCGTTGCATCCGACCCGCCAACGAAATAGGCGACTCTATCCGCTGATGGAATAATCTGCACCAATTTTTCGGCGAGTTCTACCTCAAGCGTATGCCCGAAATTGTAGACATTGCCACGCTCAACGAGGTATTTCGTGACCGTATCAATCACACTCGGATAGGCATGTCCAAGGATCATGGGGCCGTATCCCATCAGATAGTCGATATAGTCGTTGCCATCGGCATCCCAGAAATGCGCGCCTTTCGCGCCTGCAACCATAACGGGTCTCGGTGGCTGACTCTGTTTATGGGGTTGCCCGCCACCGACCAAAGCCGCTCTGGCGCGTTTTTGCCACGCGAGTGATTTTTCAAAACTTCGTCCCATGCTATAACCTCCAATATTCGTATCCTACACGTTGAAATCCGCCTTAATTTTAATAATTTTAGCATAATTCGGGATTTGATAGGAGAATTTTTTCAGAGACATACAGCATTTACCGTAATGTACTACAATAAAATCTCGGAAGAAATGGAAGGAATAGTAGGAGAAATTCGTGAGGTCGAGGGGGCTCTAAAAAGCTGTGACGGATGCACGTGTAATACGAAAGCAGCACGTGGGCATAAAGGACCTTTACAGCCATTAAAATGGCTATATAGACCTTGTGAAGCAAAATGCTTAACACAAAAAAAGCAAATACGAAGAAGGGTAAATTTGGTTAGGGCTATTGAACGTCTCTGCCGATGGGTTTCAATTACCACCATTTTGGTGCTGCTCAGCAGGAGACGGTTCGTCAAAGGGTTCACCCGCAGCTTCAGCTGCTTCTTTTCGCTGGAACCATTCAACCCACGCTTGATTGGCCATCTGGAAACCTTCTGCTTTGCCCTCGGCTATACCTTCTGCTATACCTTCTGCTTTACCTTCTGCTTTGCCCTCGGCATAAACCCGGTTTCTAAACAACTTTGCATACCCAAACATGATTTCCTCCAATATATATGCGAAGATGAAAAAGAAGCCAACAATCAACGCCATCAGAACAGACGTTCGCGTTAACAACGTTCCACCTAATGCTTCCAACTTCCAGCCAAAGAAAACTTCAAGTAATAGATTTAGTATTACAAGACTTGAAAAAATCCGAGCGAATACATAGAACCATTTTCGCGGGATCCGGACTAACGATACATAGTCCTTATCATTCGATTCCATCAACTGAAATGTCCTTTCAAAATGGGCAGTGGTAAAAGGTGCGATACACAAGGCAATCGCTTTACTTCCACGTTGATACGTTAATTATAGCCCAGAGTAGATGGAAATGTCAAGGATTTTTTATCAAGATTTTCTTGAAAAATAGTCCGATTTTATGCAATAATAGGATAACCTAATATGTTGTGGACAGGATTTATAGCAAGTTTCGGAAGAGCGGGAGGGATAAAAATGGCAGTACATCTCTTAAGTGACGCGCAGATGCGGCGTTTCATTGTGAACGGCTTCGTGACCGTTACAACCGAGCTGCCCGCGCAATTTCACGATACAGTCTACGAGAAAACAGTAAGCGTCTTTGACAAAGAAGGGAATCCCGGTAATAACCTTTTGCCGAGGATACCAGAGATTCAACAGGTTTTTGACGATCCGAACGTTAGGGGTGCCTTGACAAGTCTGCTCGGTGAGGACTATTACATGCAGCCGCACCGCCATCCGCACTACAATCCGCCCGGTAGTGGTGGACAAGGGATGCATCAAGATGGCGGGAAACGGTGGTCGCATCATACGCGCAGGCTACTGGTTTGCTATTACCCGCAAGACACACCTATTGAACTCGGTCCGACAGGTGTCGTACCGATGAGCCACTACTTTAGTACACGTGAGGGTTCGGAGGTGTCACCGGAACAACCCATTGTCGGCGAAGCCGGAACGGTTGCCTTCACAAACTATGACCTATGGCACCGCGCTATGCCGAACAGTAGTGAGAAAAAACGCTACATGATGAAATTCCTCTATGCCCGGATGTCCGAACCAGAAGCACCGACGTGGGCAAACAGGGAAACGGAATGGGCAAACGGAACGCCTGTGGGACCCGCTGAACATCAAGAGATGTTCCGACATCTCTGGAACTGGCATCGCGCCGTGGAGGATAGCGACACACACGGAACATCGAACGGTGAATCGCTGTCGGATTTGATCAGTTCACTCAATAGTACATCTGAATCAACAGGGTTGCAAGCGGCGTATGCAGTGCCCCGATTAGGAGAGCAGGCAGTACCTGCTTTGGTACGGTGTCTGCAAGAAGAATCGGAGATGACGCGTCGAAACGCCTGTTACGCGCTCAATGCAATTGGAACACCCGCTGTCGATGCGCTGCGCGATGCGTTGAAAGATCCCTGTGAATACACCCGTGATAACGCTGTGGAAGCACTTGGGGATTTGGGAAATAAAGCAAAACCGGCAGTCCCTGATTTGGTTGAGCTGCTCACAGACGCATCAGGTTCCGTACGTTCGCACACAGTAGAGGCGTTAGGCACAACGAGTCAAGCGAGTTCTGTTGCTGTTCCGGGTCTTATAAAGGCGTTGGCAGATGAAAGTGAGGGTGTCCGCCGAGGTGCGGTGTTCGCGTTGGCGAGAATTGGCGGCAGTTCAATATGGGCTGACAAGCTGCGCCCTTGGGCTGCGGATGCGGTTGAAGGGTTACAGCATAAACTGTTTGACACGAACCGCTACATCCGTGGCGATGCCGTGCACGCGCTTTACCGGATCGGGACACCGGAGGCGAAATCGGTATTACTGCGTCATCTCCAGACGACACGTTGGTGCCCGATAACCTCACGGGAAAGTACATTTTAGAGTGGGTTGTAATCTGGTGGGTTGGCGCGGTTACACACCGCGCCAACCGTGTAGGGAAGTCTACGTAAAAAATTCTTCGTTATGGGGTCGGACATCAACCTCAAACGTCCACGCGCTTTTTTCCTGCTGCACTAATGCCCAATAGGTATCCGCGATTGCATCGGGTTCAAGGAGCGGCTCGTTTTCACTGAGTTTGTAGCGTTGTCGCACACCCGGTGTATCAATCACACCGTCAACAATCACATGGGCAACATGGATGCCGTGCGGGCCGACTTCGCGGGCGAGTGCTGATGCTAAGCCGCGTGTCGCGTATTTGGCACTGCTGAACGCCAACGCACCTGCCCTACCCCGAACAGCAGAAGTAGCACCCGTAAACAGAATATTCCCGCCCCCTTTTTCAAGCATCCCCGGCACGACCTGCTTTGAGCAGAGGAACCCACCGAGCGTACAGACGCGCCACGCCCCCTCAAATGCTTCCGGTGTGAGGTCAGCGAAATTTCCCCATGCTGCGTTTCCGGCATGATTCACTAAGATGTCGGGAGCCCCGAGTTCCTCTCGAATACGATCAAAGCTGCGCTCTACCTGTTCAGCCTCGGTAATGTCCGTCGGGATCGGGATAGCTGTGCGTCCAGATTTTGATAATCTTGTGGATAGGTTTTTGATATAGGCGGCTGAGCGGGACAGAAGTGCTACGTTACATCCTTCGTTTACAAATTTACGGGCGAGTGCAGCCCCTAAACCGGGACCGACACCTGCGATAACTGCTATTTTTTCCATAATGATTCCTTTAGGACTCACGAAAATTTGGGAGTTGGGTCTGCTTTCGGTTCAATCTCGTCTGCTATATAGACTTACGAAAATTTGAGCGTTGGGTTTCACTTGCATAGGACTGACACAACCTCTTTGCAGGGTTTTTGCTTGGGTATTTCTGCAGGATTTCAAATCCCGCCTGCAGTGGGTCGGACTTACCTAAAGAGAAATACTACAAAAACCGCACGATATTTTATTCATTACACGCTGCTGGCGTGGTTTCAAACCGCGCCAGCAATAGTAGTGGGTGCGTAAATCCTATTCATGTCTGAGTGCGTCAATTGGATGAAGTTTTGCGGCTTTCCATGCCGGATACGCGCCGAAAAAGACACCTACAAACGCGCTGACGACAAATGAAACTACTGCGTACATTACTGAAACCTCAGTTCGCCAGCCCCAGATAGAGGGGACGCCTTCCGCTCCCACGATCCCAACGCCAATACCGAGGATACCACCGACAACTGCAAGCGTCGTAGATTCAACGAGGAACTGCGCGAGGATATCAATGCGCTGCGCGCCAACGGCTTTGCGTAGCCCAATCTCCTTCGTCCGTTCCGTCACCGAGACGAGCATAATGTTCATAATACCGATACCGCCAACAACGAGCGAGACGACAGCAATCCCCAAAATCATGTTGGTAAAAGTCTGGCTTGATTCTTCGAGTGTTTCCATGAACTCTGCTTGGTTACGGATGTGAAAATCAGGCTCCTTATTTACCGGGATTTCGTGTTGCTTTCGGATGAGTTCAGTTAACTCGGTTTCTGCTGCTGCAATAAGTTTGTCGTTATTCGCTTGTACACTGATACTCGATAGATAGTCTGATCCGAAAACTCGCTTCATAGCGGTTGAATAAGGAATAAAAACCTGATCATCCGGGTTTCGCCATCCGCTCGCGCCCTTCTCCTTCATAATACCGACGACGTGGAAACCGACATTTTTAATTTTCACGATTTGACCGACGGGTTCGACGTTTTCAAAGAGCGTATCAACAACGGTCTTACCGAGGACACAGACACGGTCTCGTTGTCGGATCTCAAGCTCGGTAAAAAATCGTCCTTTCTCAACCGTAAAATTCGCTGTGACGAGGTATGCTGGAGAGGTGCCGACAATAGTTGTGTTCGTATTTTTATTCCGGAACTTCACTTGTGCGCGGCTGCTCACCTCAGGGGTGACATAACCAAAAGTCTGTCCGCGGTCCTGTAACGCTTCCATGTCTTCAACAGTGAGGGTTCTGCGGGAATCAGCAGAGCCGCGCCCGCGAAACATGCTCTGTCCGGGCCGGACTGCGAGAATATTCGCACCTAATGTCTGAATCCGTTCGGTGATATCGGCTTTGGCACCTTCACCGATTGAGGTAGTGGTTATAATCGCGCCGACACCGATGATTACGCCTAACATTGTCAATAGAGATCGAAGTTTGTTTGCCAATAAGGCACTTAATGCGTTTGCAAAACTTTCAAGGATACCCATAGCGTTCTCTCCTATACGTCGTTACCTTTTTAACTACCTATAAGCAGGTAACGGTATCTATCGTCCACGACCGCCACCGCCCATCCGACGCATTGTGGATGCTGGGTTCTGCATCATGCGTCTTCGCCAATCTGCGCCACCGCCACCGCGTTCAAAGCCGCCGATTGCAACGATGTCACCTTCGGCGAGTCCTGAGATGATCTCAATCTTCTCATAACTGTTAACGCCCGTTACAACAGGTTGTGGGCGTCCGGGTTGACCGTCCGCACCAATGATCCTAACCATTTTCCTGCCTCGCATATCAAGGACTGCTTCAGTTGGCAAGGTAAGAATGTCTATTTTATTGACAGCGGAAATCTGAACGCTGGCGTTCATACCAGGTTTGAGAAACGGCATCTTTGACGCTTCAGACGCTGCAGGTTGAACTTCGGTCGGTGGTGCTTCTGCGGGGGTTTCCGCAAAGAAGCCGCTGAACAGATCGCCGTCATCATCGTCATCAGTTTCCGCTTCCACCTCGGCTACGTCAGACTTTTCTGGTTGTTGTGCTGTAGGTCTTGCGGGTGTTCCATCAGCACCGCCTTCTGCTTGGCGTTGTTGACGCATTGCCCGGAAACGTTCGCGCTGTTCATCGGTCATATTTGCGAAATCTGGTCGACCACCGCCGCCTTGCCAATCGCCGCCACCGCGACGCCCTTCTCCACCTCGCATCATTCCTTGACGTGCTCCGGTAGCCTCCACATTTTTCAACTCGGAGGTTACTTCAAATGTTGTCACATTCTGGATAACTTGCCCTTGGGGAGCAATCTTCAGGACCTCACCCTGAAACGGCATATCGGGGTAGGCTTCGACGTTAATCGTCACAGGTTGCCCGATTTGGATTTTGCCGATGTCGGTTTCATCGACCTCAGTCACGACGTAGACGGTATCAAGGTCTGCCATGGTAACGATTGCCTGCCCTTCAGTTGAGGAGAGCGTGGAGAGGCGCGAAGTAATCAACTGTCCTTCTTCAACCTTTTTCTCAAGAATCGTTCCAGAGATGGGTGCCTTGATAACTGTATCGTCGTACTCAATCTGACGGAGTTCCAGCTGCACTTGATTGCGTTTGACGGCTAAACGCGCGGTTTCGATATCACGTTCCTTTCGGGTAATTTGTTTCCGGTTCGCTTTTGCCAGTTTCAATGACTCTTCAGCCTGCACAATCCGTTGTTCCTGAAGCGTAATATCCATATCTCGTGTCGCTTCAGCCTCAACGCGTTCCTCAGCGATTTCACGATTGAATTCTGCCTTCTTGATGTCTGCTTTTCCCAATTCAAGTTCGGCTTCAGTGGCGGGTTTCTCTACCAATTTCAGGTTTTCAGCAGATGATTTATGCCGCGCCTCCGCGGATTTAAGTTGTGCCTGTGAAGACTCTAACGCAGCCAGCGAGATGAGTTCTTTCGCGTAAAGTTTTTTATTTCGTTCATGCTCTGCAGTTACCAGATCCAAGTTTGCCTTGTCCTGTTCCAAAGAGGCTTTCGCACGCTGTCTATTTTCGTCCCGGACTTCATCGGAGGTGAGCAATTTATACCGAATTTTGGCGATGTTGAGGCTGTTTTCAGCGTCCATTACACCGCGTTGGTTGGCTATTTTCTCAAGACGGATATCTTCCTTGAGCTGGATGAGCCGTTGCTGGGCTTCAGCGAGGGATTCCTGTGCCTGCCGAATTTGGATGTCGGACTGCTCTCTCTGGAGTTCGATGTCGATTTGCGCCTGTTGCAAGCGTGCTTCGGCAGATTGTAGGTCGGCTTGCGCCTGTTCTAAACTGATCTGAACATAAGTTGTTTCAATCACAGCGATGATCTCGTCCTGCTCGACGTAATCACCGGCATCCACCTTGAGTTCCAGGATCTTTCCACTCGCTTTGGAACTGACTTCAACAATATTCAACGGCTTGATGGTGCCTGTCGCATCAATCGTTACGGCAATATCACCGCGTTCAACCGCTGCTGTTTTCATTGCGGACGCGCCAGCAGTGGCTGCATCATCTTTAGTCGCAAACACGATGCGTCCAACGACGACCGCGACAGCTGCGATAAGCACGATTGCTCCAGCAATTGTAATAATTTTCCACTTTCCCATGACGAATTACTCCTTTCTGATATAGTTGTCAGTTTGCCTCGCAGTGAGAGTTATCAGTTGTCAGTTAAGAGTCATGCTGCGGCAGGTACAACAAAAGCAACTGTCACAAGCGCGTAACTGAAAACTATTCCTTCCGAAGCCTTTCTTATGTTAGTCAAATTTGAAAGAGAAAAGTTCGTTATTTTGTACTACAATCGTGGCATATCGACAGCACTATCGCGACGTTCGTGCATGTTCTTTTCCATCGCCTCAGGATAGCGATCCGGCAGATGTGAAACTTCGTTGAGTTTCTCAAGCGCGTCGCCTTCTAATCGCCATCCGGCTGCACCGAGATTATCACGTAGGTGTCCGGTGTGCCTTGCGCCGACAATCACCGAAGTCATCGCTCGCTGTTCAAGCACCCACCGCAAAGCGACTTGTGCTGGACTCTTCCCCAATTCACCAGAAACGTCAAAGAGGGTTTGCAGCGTTTCATCGGCGTTGTCCGCGAAATAGCGTTCGGGGTATGCCCACCCTTCCTCTGACCGGGTGCCACCGTGTGTGCGTTCACCCGGCTTATATTTACCAGAGAGAAATCCACCCGCTAATGGACTCCATACGACTACGCCTAACCCTTTAAGTTCACAGAGTGGAACGAGTTCTTGCTCTATATCCCGCACAACGAGACTATATTGCGGTTGATAACAGGCAAACTGTACCCAGTCGTGTGTACGGCTAATCCACAATGCCTCGGATAACCGCCACGCTTGGTAGTTGCTACACGCGGTATATCGGACTTTGCCTTGCCGGACGAGGTCATCAAGGGCGAGAAGCATCTCCTCTAATGGGGTTTGTGAATCAACGTGGTGAATATAGTAGATGTCCACATAATCCATCTGGAGGCGTGTGAGGCTGTCATCAATCGCCTGCATAATATGTGCGCGAGACATCCCTGAATCGTTGGGACCGGTGCCCATTGGGTTGAAAAACTTGGTTGCAACAACAGCGTCGCGCCGCCTACCCTTGAGTGCCTTTCCAAGCAGCACTTCGGATTCGCCATCGGCGTAAGAATTTGCGGTATCAAAAAAATTGACACCGGCATCCAGAGCGAGATCCACCATGCGGCTTGACTCAGTTTCATCGGCACCGTGCCCAAAGGTCATCGTGCCTAAACAGATTTCGGACACCTTGAGTCCACTTTTTCCGAGTCTTCTATATTCCACGTTTTCTCCTCCATTTTACACAACAACGGTTTCACCTTCTGAACGGAGACCAGCCTCATAGACCTTCATCACTTCCAGTGCGAACTCAAGCGATCCTTGCTCCGCTGATTTGCCTTCGAGAATGCAATCGCAGAAATATCGCATCTCTTGATAGAAACCCTGAACGAAAAGTCCCTTGTTTTCGAGCGTTCCGAGACTGAATTGCGGTTCCCAGACGACGGCACCACTCTCAAACCCTTCAGGGACATAACTGGTACTCCCACTATAGTTAAAAGGCATGCCGCGTTGTAAAAGTACACGGTTATTGTTCCGAATTTCGGCGTGGCAGCCATCGCCAAAGAATTGATAGAGTTCGGAAGGTTGCCCGTGCCTCGCGCCATCCGCGAGATGAAAATTCCCGAGTGCACCGCTTTCGTATTCCAAGATACACGCGCCACCACCGCGTTCTCCGAGGCGAACGGTCACAGCAGATACCTTCCCGCCGACGGCTACCATCAGCGATAGCGGATGACACCCGTTTTGGAGCCAATTCGTATGCGTTTTCTCGCGCAGCACGCGTTTCCCTTCCTTTGGAATCGTCATCGGATAGACTGCTAAGAGGCTGCGTAAGGGACCGTATGCCTCTGTTGCAAAAATCTCGATGATCTTCTGTGTCGCAGGCATGAACGCTTTCTTGAATCCGACAACGACGACGCGATCTTTGCGATGACGAATCATTTCCCGAACTTCATCAGCGAACATTCCGGGAGGCTTCTCTAACCAGACGTGCATCCCTGCGTCCAGTGCTTCACAGGTCAATTCGGGATGTAGACGTGGCGGCACGCAGAGAAAGATAGCATCTAATTCTTCGTTCCGAAACATCTCCGCCATACTCGGATAACAGGCTTTAACGCCGTATTGTTCAGCCGTGATACGGGCGCGGTCGAGGTCAAGATCGCAAAATGCCTTTAGCCGTACTGGAAGAAATGTGAGCGTCGGTAAGACGTTCCGATAGCCGTGTGAACCGACACCGACGACTGCGACATTTAACCGCTCCTCAAATTCTCTTTGATAACTCATATTTTTAACTTACCTTGCGGTTCGGTCAGGTGAACTGGGGATTTGACGTTCTTTCCCGTAGATCCGCTTTCCACTTCGTTCCAAGCTACGCGCTTGAGACTAACTCCGTCTGACTCTTTAACTTACCTTGCGGTTCGGTCAGGTGAACTGGGGATTTGATGTTCCTTTCCGTAGACCCGCCTGCGCCGTTGTTGCAGGCTACATGTCTGGTAGAAAGTTGTAGAGTGTTCTAAAATCTGTAAAGTCGCAAGCGCGTCTCTTTAAACTTGCAAACTTTAGAACACTTCGCATTTTTAACTTACCTTGCGGTTCGGTCAGGTGAACTGGGGATTTGATGTTCCTTTCCGTAGACCCGCCTGCGCCGTTGTTGCAGGCTACATGTCTGTCGGAAGGCATAGGGGTTACGGAAGTACGTCATCAAGATAGGCATCCAGGTCGATTTTCATCTTCTGCAATTCGTCTTGGTCGATGTACATCATGTGCCCTGCCTGATAGTAAGCCATCGTGATGTTATCCTGCAAGGAGGCATCGAGTCCAAGGTGGCTGAAGGTATATTCAGATGCCAAAAACGGGGTCGCCAAGTCGTAATATCCGTTCGCGACGTACACCTTCAAGACAGGATTCATCGTCATTGCTGCACGCAATGTATCGGCGACGTTGACGTATTCGTTTTGATGATCGCCATAGTCCCACGGATGCACACGCCGACTCAGGATTTCATAAGGGAGATCCGATTCAAATTCGAGTTCGCCGCGGACATAAGCGTTGAGCGTAGCCGTATACGCACCTTGGACGACTGCGGAACTCGGATCGTATTCATAATTTTCGCCTGCTGAATCGCGGTCGATCCCTTTGTATCGGCTATCAAATCTACCGACTGTCCGTGCTTCATCGCGGAGCAGCTCCTTACAAAACCGGGCAATGTTAATCCGCAAATCGGTACGTTCGATGTACTCAGGTGTGAGTCCTGTGTAACTTGCGAGTTTCTTAACAATATCGGCACGTTCCGCTGCGGAGATACTGCTGCCTTTCATCAGTGCGACTGCGTAATCACCTATGGCAAATTCTCTGACCTCGTCCATAAAGGTTTCAAGCTGCGTATCGGTTTCACCCAATTTGTTGTGGTAAAATGCTGTCGCTGCATAAGTCGGCAGGAAAAGGATATACGGGAGATCGTTGCCGGGTGCGAACCGAATTGTCTGGAAGTTGAGGACGACTGAAACGAGCATGATACCGTTGAGGTAGGCACCGTGCCGTCCCTGAAGGTAGCCTGCAAGTCCGCCCGCGCGGGTTGTTCCGTAGCTTTCACCGATGAGGAACTTCGGCGATTCCCAGCGTTTATAGCGTCCCAAGTAGAGCAGGATAAAATCGCCGACCGATTCAATATCTCTTTTGAACCCGTGGAACTGCTTCGCCTCTTCACCCGGTACGGCTCTGCTGAATCCTGTGCTGACGGGATCAATGAAAACGAGATCGGTTTTGTCTAAAATAGAGCACTCGTTATTGGTCAGTTGATACGGCGGTTGCGGCAATTCGCCATCTGCGTCGGGTTTGACGCGTCTCGGTCCGAGGACACCCAAATGTAGCCATACGGATGAGGAGCCGGGACCGCCGTTGAAGGAGAAGGTTATCGGACGCGTGGCAGTATCTTCTACATCATCGCGCGTATAGGCGATGAAGAAAACGGCGGCTTTCGGTTTCTCGCCCTCTTTGTCAACTTCTTCTTTCAGGATAAGGGTGCCTGTCGTTGCGGTATAACGAATCTCCTCACCGTTAATGGTAACGCTGTGGTGTGTAACCGAGAGTTTATCCTCGAGTATATCGCTGTTTTTCTCTTCATCGTTGGTTTCTTCAGATTCTTTTTTTTCTTCTTCGTTCATATCGAATTCCTCTCTCTATTTTTTGATTGATAAGACTTGGCATATTGCCTTATTGAACGCATTATAGCACATTTTGTGGAAACGGGTGTGACAATTTTTTGTTGATTTTGAGCTATATTTGTGGTATACTTTGCTAAAAGACATCGCAGAAAACATGGGAACTATCAAAATGGCTGATCAAGATTTCTGGGAAAGGGTTCTCGAAACCTTGTCACGGATCGAGACGCAAGCGAGAGAAAACAATGCCCGTTTGGAAAAACGGCTTGATTCTCTGGACACACGTGTAGGGAATCTGGAACGCGATGTAGGATGGATAAAGAGAAAATTGGAAGGTAAACAAGAAGGCACAAGTAAAGTGTTAACTGTCCTTTAAGAACGGTGAAAAAGACGTGGGATTGGAATTTCAATGGAATAACCGTAAAGCCAAAGAAAATCTGAGAAGGCATAATGTCTCTTTTGAAGAGGCAAGGAGCGTTTTTTCGGATTTTCTCTCTTTAACTATTCCCGACCCATTGCATTCAGAGGAGGAAGAAAGGTTAATAATTATCGGATATTCTGAAAAACAGAGACTTTTAGTTGTTGTTCATACAGAAAGAGGCGATGTCATTCGCATCATTTCTGCTCGACAAGCAACACCTTATGAAAGGAAAACCTATGAGTCAAACCACATCCAATCAACATGACCCCGATATGCTTGATGAATATGATTTCAGCGAGGGAGTTCGGGGAAAATACGCAGAGCGATACTACGCAGGCACAAACTTGATTAGACTCGATGACGATGTAGCCGAAATGTTCCCCGATGCGAAATCTGTCAACGATGCCTTGCGAGCGTTAGCAAAAATCATCGCCGAGCACCAGCAGAAAACGCCATAAACCGAAGCCATTCCAATTCTCGGATGCTCTTTCTGATTTCGCCGCTGCATGTTCATACCTCTATGTTACAACTCAACCTCAAACCAACCCACAAAGCAATCCGAGACTACTACGCTACGCTGCAACAATACGAACAACACGCCATCACACACGAAGGCGCGGTCAGCTCACCCTTTGATACACTCCTGCAAGCCTGTGCAAAACAGGTAAACGCTACGCTCGTTCCGCAATACGGCATGCGCACCCCGAAAGGAAACCGTATTGTTATTGATGGTGTAGTACTTGACGAATACGGACTCCCCTTCGCCTATTGGGAGGCAAAAGATATAGACGACGATATCCTTAAAGCCGTCGAAGAAAAACAGGATGCAGGCTACCCACTCGACAATATCCTGTTCCAGACCCCACAACGCGCCATCTTATACCAAAACGGACAGGTGGCATTGGACCTTGACATCACCGAACCGGCGGGTCTGATTGCCGCACTTCAATACCTTTTTTCTTACACCGCACCGGCACTCGACAATTGGCACACCGCCGTTTCGGATTTCAGAGAACACGTGCCAGACCTCGCAAACAGGTTGAAAGCACTCATTGAACAACGCCACGAAACGGATCCAGCGTTCAAGAAGGCGTTCACCGGTTTTTACGACACCTGCCGAACCGCGATTAACCCAGACCTCTCACAAGATGCCGTTGAGGAGATGCTCGTTCAGCATATCCTCACTGAACGCATCTTCCGCACCGTCTTTAATAACTCCGCTTTCACCCGCCGGAATATCATCGCACGCGAGATAGAAAACGTTGTTGACACCCTGATCCGGCAGGCGTTCAGTCGTGAGGAATTTCTTAAACCGTTAGACCGGTTTTATGTCGCGATTGAACAAGCCGCGATGCTCTGCAAAGACTTCACCCAAAAACAGCACTTCCTCAACACGTTTTACGAGAAGTTTTTTCAGGGGTTCTCCGAAGATGTTGCAGACACACACGGCATCGTCTATACGCCACAACCGATTGTCGATTTCATGGTGAAAAGCGTTGCGCATCTCCTTGAGACCGAGTTCAACCGGTCTCTGTCCCACAGCGGCGTGCATATCATCGATCCGTTCGTCGGGACGGGCAACTTTATCGTCCGGCTCATGCAGGACATCCAAGGCACAGCGTTAGCGGAGAAATATCGCCACGAGCTCCATTGCAATGAGGTGATGCTCCTACCCTACTACATCGCCAGTCTGAACATCGAACAAGAGTTTTTCCAACGCACGGGAACGTATCTGCCGTTTGAGGGGATCGCACTCGCGGACACCTTCGAGTTGCTTGAGCAGGATCAAGGCGAACTCTTTACACGTGAGAACACGGAACGGGTCAAGAGACAGAAAGCGGCGGACATGTTTGTCGTTATTGGCAATCCGCCTTACAACGCGTGGCAGGTCAACGATAGTGACAACAATAGGAATCGAAAATACGCGGTGATGGACAAGCGGATTACAGACACCTACGCCGCAGATTCCAAAGCGACACTCAAAAACGCACTCTATGATCCTTATGTAAAAGCGATTCGATGGGCTTCGGACCGGATTGGACAGGAAGGTATTGTCGCATTTGTCACGAACAATGGGTTCCTTGACGGTTTGGCATTTGATGGGATGCGAAAACACCTCGCTGAAGATTTTGACGCGATTTACATTCTGGATTTAGGTGGAAACGCTCGGAAAGGATTGAAGGTTTCCGATGCCAATGTGTTCGGCATTCGGGTCGGCGTGAGCATCAATCTGTTTGTGAAAAATAAGGGTAAATCATCAGAGAAACCCAATATCTTTTATTGTTGCACCGATGACTTGTGGAACCGAGAAAGAAAGTTTAATTTTCTCAATGAACACCAACACACAGGAAATATAGAATGGAATTCAATTCAACCAGACAAACAGCACACATGGTTAACCGAAGGACTCCACGCCGAGTTTGACACCTTTATCCCGATAGGAACGAAGGAAGCGAAAGCAAGTAAAGATGCAGCAGTGAACGTGATTTTCAAAACTTATAGTAATGGCGTTAAGACTAACCGAGATGCGTGGGTTTACAACTTCAATCGAAATGTCCTTACTGAGAACGTTCAGAAAATGATTGGTACTTACAATACAGAAGTGGATAGGTGGAAGCGTCGAGAAGACCAACGGGTGAATGTCAGTGATTTTGTAATTTATGATGACTCAAAAATCAAGTGGGATGGAGGCTTACGGCAACATTTACAACGCGGTAGATATGCCGAATGGACAGAAGACAAGGTGCGAACATCACTCTACCGTCCATTCACAAAATCCAATCTGTTCTTTGACCGCGTTCTAAACAATAGAGTCTACCTGCTTCCCTCCATTTTTCCGCCTCCTGATACCGAAGCGAAAAATAAGATAATATGTGTTGCAGGCATTGGTAATAGAAAAAGTTTCGGATGCCTTGCGACCAACAATATTCCTGCCTTAGATTTAGCATTTGAGAAGGCTCAATGTTTCCCCTTCTACACCCACGACGAAGATGGCACAAACCGTCAAGAGAACATCACCGATTGGGCACTAACAGAATTCCGAAAACACTACGGCGATGACACCATCACCAAATGGGACATCTTCCACTACAACTACGGTCTCCTGCATCACCCCACCTATCGCGAGAAATACGAAATGAATCTCAAGCGCGACCTCCCACATATCCCCTTCGCCGAGGATTTTTGGGGATTTGCGAAGGCAGGCGCGCAGTTAGCAGACCTCCACGTTAACTATGAATCGGTTCCGAAATACGATAAACTCCGAAAGGTTGAAACCCTTGGCATGCAGGTCAATTGGGATGTGGAGAAGATGAAACTCTCTAAAGATAAGACGCAGCTGAAATACAACGACTTCCTGACGCTGGACGGTATCCCTGCGGAGGTTTACGACTATCGGTTAGGCAACCGTTCCGCGTTGGAGTGGGTAATAGATCAGTATCGCGTCAAGACGGACAAACGGAGCGGGATTGTGAATGATCCGAACCGTGCCGATCAGCCTGAGTATATCGTGGATTTGATTGGGCGTGTCATTACCGTTAGTCTCCGGACGGCGGAGATTGTTGAGGGGTTGCCGCCATTGTAGGACAGTTTGCATCGTAGGGCAAGGTCCCCGTGCTTCGTCCTTCCGATTTTTACTTGAGAAATAGAGACGTATATGAGACCTGTGAATAATATTGAACAGTACACGATCATCGCTGATGAGGTCTCGCAAATTAGTGCTTTAGTGGGCAAACTAAAATTTGAAAGGAAACATGATGAATAATATGCACTTGGAGATGCATGATATTTACGGTCATATTACACAACTTGCTGAAGAGTTAAAATCTGACTATGAGCAGATACGAAAGCGTGCATCTGAAGATGGAGGCACTGCTGGTGATAGAGCAGAAGAATCTTGGGCAAGGATATTACGTAAATTACTACCTAAGCAATATGACGTTCATACGAAAGGTAGAATAATTGATGTTAATGATAATCCTAGTCCACAAATTGATATTTTGGTCACGAAACCTGAATATCCTCAGGATTTTGTTGATAAAAAACTATTTTTAGAATCAGGCATAGCTGCAGCTTTTGAATGTAAACTCACGCTACGCCCGGAACACTTAGAAAAAGAGCTGAGTAGATGTGCCGCGGTGAAAAAATTATCTGTCCCACTTTATGGGACCCCATATAGGGAATTGTATTCTCCTATCATTTATGGCATATTGGCACATTCGTATTCTTGGAAGAATAAGAATAGTACTCCATATGATACTATAAAAAATAAACTTCGTCTCTATAAGTCTGGGAACAGTAATGAATGGCATCCTCGCGAATGCCTGGATTTGGTGACTATTGCTGACTTGAATACGTGGTCTATAAATAAGTGTATGGGGAAAACTTTTAATGGTGAAGATGTGATTTATGTTTACTATAACGATTTCAGCTCAATTGGCACCAAACCACCTTCCCTATCTCCTGATGGTAGCATGATTCGCGAACGTATTTTTGATGGCCGACCAGTCGCTGGGGTGATAGGCCTTTTTGCGGCGTTGACTCGCAAACTAGCGTTTATCAATCCCTCACTGCGTAGTATGTCAGAATACTACAATTCTGCTTTGCAAGTTGACAATTTTTATATGCGATGGCCCGAAGGCTTAAATCTATTATTTAACAAAACTGCCTTAACCCGTCATGTGTGGAATGCCTTCAAATCTAGGGATGTCCGATCAGAAACTGTAATCAATGCTCAAGGCGAAGTAAATACCGCTCCATTTAGTGAGTGGGCATTTCCTATTTAACGGTAGCGCGAAGGCATGGGAGTTGGAATCATGAGAGCGAGAATCATGTTTTATTTCGGGACATCAAATGCCATCACAGTAAGTATCATTTCCCGATTAGGGTCGTTACGGTGAGAAAAGATAAAAGGAAAGGATGTCTCCGAGCGTGGCTCTAATTCACGCTCGCAGTTTGGATGTTCTTTCGTCGTTGATTTTATCGAATCTAAAACTCTGGTAAAGACTTTGTTCCGGCTGAAAATAATCACTGCCACTTTAGTATCGTGCCAAGAAGTATAGCCTAAAAGTTGATTAATTGTCTCCGTTAGTTTTTTGGGACCGCGCCAAAATTTGCATTCGGCAATAAAAATATTCTTTCCTCCAGACTTAATCAAAATATCTGTCTTACCATCACGGTTAAATGTTTCGCCGCTAGCTTGACCTTCATAGTGCCCGTTTAGTTGGACTAAGAAATGCCATCGCAACACTTCTTCGGGCATTTTCACAAAGGCACTGGGACTGTATTCCATTACCCGAGTCATATTTTCAATAACTCCAAGTATGTGTTCATAATTCGATTCATCAAGGATTGGCTCGGATTGGTAAGGCTGTGAACTTGCCTGTGGCTGTGTAGGTGTAATTCTCTGACGCACCTCAGGTGCTGTATATGTCTTTGACGAGTCGTCGCGTTCTTTAAGTTTGAAGGGAAGAGAGTCAAATAGTTTCCGGTTTTTTTCCAATTCCGAGCAACGGACTTCAATACATTGACGTGCAATAGAATCAAGTTCACTATTCAGTTTGGCAGCGTCCTCACAAAGATTGGTTAAATAATTATCAATTTTATTCAATGTACTATCAATTCTCTGAAGCAATACATCTTCTTCAAGATTTGTGCCAATAATCACCAAGAGAAGGTGTTTCTTGTTGTGATTGATATGGGCACGCGGTCGATTAAGTGTGCTAGCTGTTGGTTGATACCCAAATGCTGATGTGTTGCCGGTAAATGGTACAGTGATTTCGATTCTAAACCCATTGACATAAATAGGATCATTTTGACCATTTGTGATATCAACTTGCGTGTTCTCGTAGTCTTTTTTTATCTTATTTCTATTGAGAACTGGAATGACAATCCGGTATTTGTCAACAAAATCCTTGCAAAGATCATCTATCGGTGTATCAAGCAGCTTATTTCCATCCCAAGCGTTAACCTCGCTCTCTAACCCTTTACGGACACGCTGCTCAACGTCAGACCAAGAAGTTTCTGAAAATAATCTTTCCATATTTAACGTACAATCCTTTTCTAATAGAATTTAGGTAAAACTTGTGGAATTTACATTGTAGGTTGTCACTGTTACTTAACCCGAATATTTTTGAACACCTTGACACCGAGTGTATTCCTAACGGGAATAAGTTCTTTAGGCAACTGTCCCTCAATAGCAAGTAGGGCATCAGCCTCGTAAGTTCCGCCCTCAAGACTTCGACAAGCTCTGAGAATCGCTCGGTACTTTACACACTGGAAGATACCACGCTTCAGGTCAGCTTCCTTTGAAATGTTGGATTTAACCTCTACCGCAATGCGACATCGGGCATTTTGGAATAAGACATCAACCTCATCACCTGATGGTAGACTGAACTCTACTTCCCCAGGTGCTAACGACTTTCCTAGTCCAACAGATTTCGGATGTTGAGCCACATAATTTTTCAGTCGCTTATGTTCATCACTCTCAGCACCGTGCCCCTGATAATCCTTAGACGTTTCGAGTTGTGGATTTAGCGGTTCAGTAGGTGATAATCCGAATTCTTCAAGAATATCTAACCATTTTGATTTCGGATAACTAAAAACCTTTCCCAGTACTTCCTCAACAATTGCCTCTTTTTGCCCCGGATCTGGTTTTTGACGAAGGAAGTGAACATTATCTCCCGGTAAGTCTGTTTGCTGATTGACTACAAGCCCTTGTATAGATGGTATCTTTTCCTGCCATAGTTCACCCAGTTCTAAAAGTGCGTCTCCGATACAGCCAAGTACACAGTTCAGATTTCGGGGATTAGGCATCTCAAGTTCTTCCGCCAGATCCGCATAGTATATTTTTCCCCTTGCAAGGGCTTGTCGCACAAGAATAGGTAAAGCGGATCTCGCTCGCTTTTGATACAGTGAGTTACCTGATATGATCTTTGCAATTGAAGAAGTCATCCGTTCCGACATATTTACCTCCTATTGTAAAGTTGACTCTTGTACTTTAACGCAAGCTGCTATCTGTTTATTCTCACTGCAAAGCGATAGCACTCCGCTGGAGTGCAGGTATTTCAATACACGAGTTTCTATAGACATAACACTCCGCTGGAGTGAGAATGGAATTGGCACCCTTGCTCGAATGTATAAAACTCGTTAGGTAGTATATACTAAAGTTTGGACGATTTTAAGTGACAAACATTTCGCCTCTATGGGGCTTAGCTGCGCGGCGAACGCTTTTTCTATAAACATTTCGCCCCGCTGGGGCTGTGGATGGGTGCATCCATGTTTATTTTCCATAAGTTGCGTTTGTGTTGGGAACAGCAAAAAAACGAGAGCCGTGGTGGAAACATCTCGCGATCTGGACAGAAATGAAGATTAGGAATTTAATCGGGGAACTTTCAATTTTCTTGTCGGCCCCAGTGCAGTTTTCCAAACGCACCGATCAGAAGGATACCACGCTCACGGTTTGGTTAACGCCACAGAAAATTCCGGACTTCGTGAAACGCTCACCACAGCGTCAGCATGCTCAAGCTGCTCGGCAACTTTAGGTGTACAGGTAATAAACAACATATTGAAGGTTGTAGGCTCCTCAATTTTGAAAACCTCGGCATCCAATCCATTTGCTTTAATCCATGCTTTAATTTCATCCATGCGTTTGACAGAATTGGCCTTTAACAATTTATACTTCTCTGCTCGGTTAAATCCCTTCAGTTCTTTAGAAGAGGGACGACTTACCTCCACCATGAATTCAACCATGTTTGAGGGGCGAACCGAGTGAATAGGTGCCATTTTACGGATTTTTGTTCCCATTTTCTGTGAACCTCGCGAGTCCTGCTCCAGCCCTATCCGCGGGTGCTTGGAGAGGGAGAGCGGTGTTGAGAAGATGTTGCCGAAGCGCTTCCCCTTGGAGGTTTGCATCTGCCGAGGCACAAAGGGCGGCAATTCCAGCAACGTAGGGCGTGGCCATACTCGTTCCACTCATACAGATATAAGAACTTCTATTATTTTTGTCACGTTCTAAACTCGAAAAAATATCAACACCATAACCTACAATATTAGGCTGCATTTTTCCATCTATTGGTGATTGACCTCCACCACTAAAACAAGCGGGCTCGTGGTTAAAATTAACTGCACCAACTGACAGCGTTTCGGGAAAGTACCCAGGCGCGCGCATATTACCAGGGCCCTCGTTTCCAATAGCAACTACGGGCAATACATTATAATCTTCAACTAAAGTTGAAAGAAGTCCCCGGATGCCAACCATCAGCGATTCCTTTTCCTTATTCTTAAGGTGTTCCGTTATAAATCCTAAAGACATATTTACAATAACTGGTTTATTAATACTTTCTTCACGGCTAATTTGAGAAAGTATCCAGTCCAGACCTCTGTAAATACGGGACAAACTCGTTTTGAGCGTTTCACTTTCAATGACTGAGACAACCATGAGGTCCGCCCCTGGAGCAACCCCAATGTGCCGACCTGCGATAATACCACAAACATGGGTCCCATGCCCATCTACGTCAAAACCGCGTACTTCACGTAGATTGTCAGACTCAGAATGATGTGGAACATAACGAAAATCAATTCGCTTCTGACGTAATTGGATATGGTCTGCATCACACCCTGTATCAAGGACACCGACCAACACCCCTTTCCCTATAATGTCGTTTTCGTGTGCCTGACGAATCCCACTTTCCGCTGGCCAAGGTATTTGCTTCCTACGACGGACTACCTCTCCAGCACGCGTAGGTTTTGGTAGGGAAAGTTGAACATCAGGAACGATTTCATAGTCTGATTTATCAATTGACTTTTGCGCTTCTTTAATTTTCTCTTTGTCTGAACTATTGACTATGTATGCTCCCAAATAGTCCAGAGGCATAAAATTTGATGTTTGTGCATCATCCAATGTCTGTTCATTCAGAGAAGAAACATCATGTATGACTTGCTTAAATCCCAAGAGCGTTAGCGTTCCAGTGATTTTCTCGGTTATTGCATCCATGAATTTTGAAAACAATTTACTATTGTCTCGCTGCGGTTGTTGTTTATCATCTACCGATAAGGTTCCGGAGTTCGCTGTCTGAAGGTTTGACTTTTTAGCTAACGCTATAAAACTGTGCATCTAAAATTTCCTTTTCCCTTTATACAGGATGATTCTTGCCGTATTGCCGTTTTCCATGAGTATAGGATACTAAGAATAGATTAAAATTACAACCCAAAATTCGTATGCGTGCAAGACTCACTAGGTGTTACACGATAAGTCTACGTATATGGGTTACAAAGATTCATTAAGTTAATGATACCAGAAAAAACAGCAATAAAGCAAAGAATTCAATAAGATACTTACTTAAGGACATTTACAGTAAAACCCGCAGTTATTTACACACTAAAAGATTGGCAGGGTTCCAAACTCTATTAGTGAAGAACGGGGAATAGGTTTGTTGCTCTTTAAGTTATTTCTTAATAATGTCTACAGATTTTCAGGTTTTATTACAAATAACCCTATCATACGACGCAAAGAATTTGACATAATCTCGAAATATGCTAAACTTTATACAAAGGAGAAACACCATGAATAAACCGATTCGCTTAGGACTGATTGGCTGTGGTGGGATTGTGCAAATTACGCATGCCCGTGCCTACCGCGCCCTCTCGGATACTGTTCAGATCACTGCGCTGGCGGATGTCGTTCCAGAAAATCTACAAAAGATTGGCGAAGTGTTTGACGTCCCTACAGAAAACCGATACACAGATTATCGGGAGATGCTGGAACACGCAGCTCTTGATGTCGTGACGATCGCTACACCGCACTCACTTCACGCCGAGCAGGTCATCGAAGCCGCAAACGCAGGCGTGGCTATTATCTCGGAAAAACCGATGGCGACAAACTTAGCGGAAGCAGACGCAATCCTGGAAGCAGTACGCCAAAATGACGTGCCTTACACAGTCGTACATAACTACATCTTTACTGCCGGGATGCGCGTGGCGATGACAGAACTTGAGGCGTTAGGTAAACCGCATTTCGGACGCAGCACTGGCATGGGATTGAAGCCTGCAGATTTTTCGGCGGATCATCCGACACCAGCATTCGCGTGGCGCGCCAGCAAAGCGAAAGGTGGCGGCTGTATCATCGACACGAGTTACCACGAAATTTATTCCGTCTGCACACTCATGCAATCCCCGGTACGCTATGTTGAGGGACGGGTGCAAACGATGCAGCTTGATATTGATGTTGATGACATCGCGATGCTGCTATGTGAACACGAAAACGGGGCGATCACGACTGTCTCTGGTGCGTGGTGCGTGCCCGGTACGGATTCGGGTTGGTGTGAGATGCACGCTGAAAACGGTTCGCTACGCGTCAATCATCGCCACAACGTAGAAAATGCGCTCCGTCGCTTCACGAGAGCAGAGGGTTGGCAACAGTTGGAACTGCCGGAATTTGATGAAGCAGAGCGTACGGATGCAAGCGGTCATGCCCGCTACTTTATGGAGACCTTTAATGCACTCGCTGCTGGCGCAGCGGTCCCTGTGCGTCCAGAGATGGCGTATCATAACCTCTCAATTATCGAAGCGGCGCGTAAAGCAACAACAGAACGTCGTGCCATTGAAATTTCGCCACCTAAAAGGAATTGAAATGAAAAGAGGGTTACCGTTTTATACTTTCGTTGTTTTGATGTGTGTACTGAGTCTGAGCATGCCGTTACAGTGTTTAGCACAGCAGCAGAACACGGTCGCGCTTGATGCGAAAACGGACGCGGAATATGATGCCGAAGATGATGTGAACACAGCGTTGTGGCTTGCCGCTGGCGGGATTTTAGGCGTAGCGGGTAATTGTTTGCTCGGAAGCCTTGCTGTAGGCGGTGCTTTCGTCTACCAGCCAGTGCCACCCGCCGAGCGACTCTTAGGGAAATCGGCAGAATACGTCAGTTTTTATACGGATGCCTATAAGGCGCGAATGCGTAGACTTCAAGTGGTTGCTGCCACGAAAGGGGCAGCGGGCGGCGCGGGAGTTTTCTTTCTCTTAGGAACACTCAACATAAAGCCGTGGGCAGATTTTATTCTCTGGTAAATATCGTGGATAGGCGAGGTTAGCGCACCTCGCCTGCAAGAGAGTTAACCCCCTAAATCCCCCTTATCAGGGGGACTTTAAGAGGAAATGCGTCGGTTTCTCTCAGTATTTATCAAATACACTATCCACGCAAAAGATGTCGTAAGGCGTTTGCGATGATCTCCTCTTCCCCTACATTAAGGGTGTAGGCATTAATCACGAGCGTATCTTTCCCGTGCGTGTTCACCTTGATACGTGGCGTTCCAGCGTCCAACCCACGTGCGATCTCTGCTGCGTCCCTGTCACTACACGTAACATGCAGATTGGAAAGCGTATGACTGTTTTCTTGGTAACGGACTTCACAGGATACACCGTCGATATTCTCAAGTCCTTGTGCGAGTGCAGCGTATCTCGCATCCTGTTCCTTTGATCGCTTATCGTGATCTGTGGATAGCCAAATATCAATAGCCGTCACCAACCCGATAATCTCCTGCCGATCAACCTTCATCCCGCGTCCGACGGGACGGGGGCCGATAAAACCGTGCCGCCGCACCGTCTCAATGCGTTCCTTTCTACCACAGACGAACCCTGTAGAATGCGGCGCGTTGAAATACTTGCCACCGAAACAGACGAGGTCTGCGGATTGGGCGTTGCGTCGGAAGTAATCAAGCGGATAGATTTGAGACGCGGCATCGGCGATTAACGGCAGATCATGCGCGTGCGCGATCTCAATTGCTTCTGCTAATGGGACGGCGTTACCTTGGTTCGGTTGGATGAGATAAGCGAGTGCGGCGGTGTTTTCGTTGATGGCAGCCTTTAACGCGTCGGCAGTGCAGCCGTTTTCGTCGCCTACATTAATGAGTTTACTGCCCGGAATCGTAAATGCGCGGTCGTAGGAGTAGTGCTGCATCTTCTGAAAAACGATCTCGTCTTTCAGTCCGGTGGTATCCGGTAGTTGCGCACACTTGTCAGGATCGCTACCGGTCATGACCGTCGCTGATGCCAAGACGAGTGCGGTATAGCATCCTGCGGTGATATAGGCATCTTCAACACCCAACCGCTCGGCGATGAATTGCCCAGATTTTTCGAGCAATTCTTCCATTTCGACGTAACTTTCATCTGCTTGACGCATCGCGTCTCGGACTGCTGGAGAAGGCGTGGATCCACCTCTCACAGTCTGGTTGCCAGTCGCATTAATGACGGGTCGTGCGCCGAGTTTTTTGTAGACATTTCCCCAACCTGTATTTGCCATGAGATTGTCTCCTTTTTTGTCTGAATCGCGGATTTACGCGGATTACACAGATTACGCGGATTTTAAGACATCCTACTGTCAAATCATCGCTTATATATCAGGGTTAAAACCGTCGTACAAAAGAGTAGGAGTGGTTAATATCAAAATTTTACACACTCTCTTTTACTTCTCCGAGTTAAAGGATCGTTAATTCATCCTCATCACCGGTTTCCTCTAACACTGTTTCCAATTCTTGCGCGACTGTGCCAAACGCTTCGGATTGCGGAGATTCTGGATGCCCAGCGACAATTGGCACACCAATATCGCCCGCTGTGCAGACCTCGGCATCAAGCGGGATTTGCCCCAAGAACTCGACACCGAATCGCTCACTCATATTTCTGCCACCGTCTTTCCTGAAGATTTCTGTTTTTTCGTTGCAGTGCGGACAGAGGAAATAACTCATATTTTCAATGATGCCGAGAATCGGGACACCGAGCCGTTCAAACATGGCAACGCCGCGTCGGACATCCGCAAGCGCGACATCTTGTGGCGTTGTGACAATGAGTGCACCCGTCAACGGAATCGCTTGTGTTAAAGACAAGGCGACATCACCGGTACCGGGGGGTAGGTCGATGATGAGATAGTCGAGTTCTCCCCACTCCACATCGCTGAGGAGTTGGCGTATCGAACTGTGTAGCATCGGTCCACGCCAGATCATTGCCTGTTCTTCTGGCACCATAAACCCGATTGACATGAGTTTAATATTATGGCGCACGAGTGGGACAAGCTTACGCTCTGGACTCACCTTCGGTTGTTCTTGGATGCCCATCATCGTTGGGATACTGGGACCGTAAGCATCAGCGTCCATCAGACCGACTGCGCCGCCCGCATTCGCTAAGGAGATCGCGAGATTGGTGGCGACAGTAGATTTTCCAACGCCACCCTTTCCACTGGCGACCGCGATTTTATATTTGATATTCGGTAGTGTTATATTTTGGGGTTGTTGCTGCTGTTGTGGCGGTGCCTGTTGCTGCGGTTGCCGCCCGGAGATTTGTGAACCGCTGATTACCTTTAGATCAGGGTGTCCCTTTGTCTCTGAGCCTGATTCGGACTTAGGTTTTTTGTCGTCGCCTTTTTTAAGAAATCGCATATTTGCTCTCCTATAGTTCGTTTATAGTAGGACTTACGCATTTTTCCATCATAGCGGATGTCCGATGCATTCTGCAGGCGGGGTTTTAAACCCCGCCTGCAGTGGAGGGTTTTCAATTATTAGTTTTCAGTCACCAAATGTTACGGCATTCCAGAAAATAGTTTAACATTTTTTTGGATAATTTTGTATAATACGTCCAAGACAAACATAAGTCAACACAATTATAAGCGAAATTTCCGATCTCGCCGAATAAAACGTCCGGTAATTATGGACTTTAAAGTACAAATAAGCTAAAAGGAGTTTTTATGAATATTCTGATGTTAAGACATTCCGCTGGATTTGAACATAGCTACCTACCCGATGCGGAAGTTGCGCTGAAACAGATTGGTGCAGCAAACGGTTGGAACGTCACCACAACACACCGATGCGACCGTATTACTGCTGAGAATCTCGAAAAACAGGATATCCTCGCGTTCGCAACAACAGGCAATCTGCCATTTGATGATGCCCAAAAAGAGGCGTTGTTGAGTTTCGTCCGTAACGGAAAAGCATTCTTCGGCATCCATAACGCAACGGACACCTGCTACGACTGGCCCGAATACGGCGAAATGCTCGGCGGCTATTTCGCTGGACATCCGTGGCACGAAGAGGTGAACGTCATCGTTGAGGATACCGACCACCCAGCGACCCGTATGTTGGGCAGCAGTTTCAAGGTCGTTGATGAAATCTATACTTTCAAAGAGTGGGATCGTTCCAAAACACGGGTGCTGATGCGTTTGGATAACGATTCTATTGATGTCTCCCGCGGCAATCGCGAGGACAACGATTATGCCCTCGGCTGGTGTCACACTTATGGAGAAGGACGCGTGATGTACACCGCGCTCGGTCACCCTGATGCGCTTTGGAGCGAAAAATGGTTCCATGAACACATCACAGGCTGCATCAAATGGGCAGGCGGATTGGAAGATTAGCCACCTCGCCCCCTTGCAGGCGGGGTTTGAAACCCCGCCTGCAGTGCTTTATATAACGCCTGTGGCGCGTAGCAGTGTTTCCTGCACGAGCAACTCATGGGACACCGGACGATCAGGCGGTTGGTCTCCCGCAATGGTCGCCAAAAACGCGTCAAGTTCAAGCTCGTAGGTGCGTTGACGGCTCTCACCGTCTATCTCAACAACCTGTTCACCTTCCGAATATCCACCCTTTGCTGTTTCCAAACAGAGACGAATCTTCAACCCTGGCTCAAAAGGTTCTACGATAATAGCACTCCCCGCGCTACCGTAGACTTCAAACCGGCGCGCAACGGGTCTCGGTTCCAAAGCAGAGATCGAGATAAACGCCATCGCCTTTTCAAATTCATAGACAGTGAGCGTGTTATCTTTGAAAGGTTCAACCGAACCGCCGTCGTTTCGGAGGAAAGAGGTGACCTTCTCTGGTCGTCCGAGGAGCCAGAGTACCTGGTCGAGGACGTGTCCGCCCAGATCAAAAAAGATGCCGCCGATGTGTTGGCTGATGCGTGTGCGTGCTTCAAGAGAGATGTTGGTTGACATGTGGGCGCGAACCGAAAAAACATCGCCTAAAAAGCCGGAGTGTACCCATTCGGCAACCTGCTTGAAGGCGGAATGATACCGGAGCATATAGCCCATCTGGACGTGTAGGGATTTTTCTTGGGCGGTATTGATAACGCGTTGCCACTGTTCCCAGTTCTCGCCAGCGGGTTTGTCGTACCAGACGTGTTTTCCAGCGTTCACAATCTGTTCGGTCTGATCCAAACTTTCGGCGTTGTTGCCTTCCGAAGCGATTGCGACAATGGTCTCATCGCTGAGCATCTCCTCGGCATCGTCATACCAGTGGACATCGGCAAATGTGCCTGCGCCGGACTGGTGTTTTTCGCGTTGTTGTGCATCGGGTTCAAACACGCCTGCGACTTCCACATCGGGATTCACAAGCATCGCTTGCATCTTGCCGCGTGCGTGTCCGTGCTTTGTTCCGTATTGTGCCATCCGTACTTTCGCCATAGTTCATCTCCAAAATCTAAAATTTGGAATGTAGTGTTGTATGGCTATTATATGGACATCAGATTGAGTGTCAAGGAAATATTCGGGGTGTCAATATTTGGCAGGACTTACGCAATTTTGACGATATAACGCTCCGTTAGCGGGTAAACTCTCAAAAAACAGAGACGTTCTCAGTGCACAGGCTAACAGCCTATGCTACAAAAGAGCAGCATGCGTAAGTCTTGTTTGGGTAAGAAATGGCAGCATTTACGGATCGTTGCGTTGAAAGCGGAACACACCGTTTTGTTTGGTCCCGATGTAGAAGGTCCGACCATCAACGGCAAACGCGGTCGCTGTGTGCGGTAATTCTGCGGAGATCTGTTTCCACGTGTGGGTCTGTTTATCGGCCTCATAGATCCCACTATCACAGACACCGTAAACTATCACACCATCAACCACAATCCAGTCCATAATCAGCCTATTGCCATCAACATCGGTAACGACTTCCCAAGTTTCGCCATCGCGTGAACGTATAACTCCCATGTCTGTTGAGACGTAGACGGTTTTGCCAGCGAAGTGTATCTCTTTGAAGTATCCAAATGGAAAGGCGAGGTTTTCAGTGACATCAGTCCAAGTGTCACCGTCAGCAAGCGACAGGAAAAGTTCTCCCTCGCGTTTCCCAGCATAGACTGTATTTCCAGAAGAGGCGAGGGTGAAACCCTTCCCCTTAATAGGTGAGATGCCTTCGATGTCTTCCAAACCTGTATCGTGCCATGCGGTTTCGCCACGTCTCCATCTGAACAGTTTATGTCGATACTCCATGAAGACAGTATCCTCAGTGACCGCAAACGTTCCATTCGTCTTCTGTTCTTTAACGCCCCGGTCGTGGAAGGCTTTCCGTTGTTCCAGTACTTTATTAACATCCCCATTATGCTTTCCGACTTCTATGAGTTTTTTCTCCCATTGGGTATGTAAGGTGTCTTCTTCAAAATCTGGGACACCTTCAACGGGTAGGAACACGTTACCCGTATCAGAGAGGCGAAGGAGTGTGACACCCTCACGAAGTTCACTTGTGCTTGCATAAAGCACACCGTTGGCTGTAACGACCTTCGCCTTCGCGCCTTCAAGAGAAGTATTTTCTTTAGCATTCAAGCTGATGGTTTTCCAAGACTCACCCGCATCTGCAGATTTGAGCATTTGCGTAGGTGTTAAGGCATAAAGAACATTTTTGACTGTAACCAGACTTGGAACATTGGAATTTACCATCCCCGCCATAAAAGGTTGCCATGTGGCACCACCATCCGTTGAGCGCGCTATTCCATGGTTAGCGATTTTGTAAAAATTGTTTTCGTCCAAAGCGACTGTAGGAAACGCTCCAGAAAATGCCCTAAACGTATGTGGACCCGACATTGGGTCCATCCATGTTTCACCACCATTATGAGAGAGTAAGACACCACTGGAACCAACCAGCATAAGTATATTTCCAACTGGAACGACCCCAACTGCAACTAATAACTTGAATGGATACTGGTCAGTATCCGGTGTAATATCAGTCCAGGAATTACCGAAGTCGGTTGAATAGAAAACTGCGCCATACGGACCATGCGGACCCCGCGGTGGACTTGCGATTGTTCCGACGTAGAGTCTATCTTCAGCGACAGCCAACGATTTGATGCCGTGTAATGTTGGCACCGGTAATTTTTCCCAATCTTCAGTAAGCCGGAAGAGCCCTTGACTTGTGCCGACAAATAGGGTGTTGTCAATAGCGAGCGCGTCCCATATACGGAAATTGGGGGCACCCGCCTCTGGCACGTTGTCGGCTTTCAAAATCTGCCCTATAGGTTCCCACTGGTTTCCGACATCCTCAGAACGAAACACTTCCGTCTGGAGAACGAGGTACATCGCCGTATCCGTGATAGTCAAGGCAATTGCCCGTCCTTCAGGTCGTTTGCCGAGACTATTCCATGTCTTACCCTCATCAGTTGAGACTAAGAGTTCATTAGGTGTGAGGAGATAGAAGGCATCATCGCGTTCTGCCATGACCGGACTGAACTCTCGATTTGGACCACTGGCACTGACAAACGTCCACACATCTTCTGTTTCTGAAAGTCGATAGAGTTCTGTTTTCGCAATCGCGTAAAGGATGCGATTAGATGTAAGGAAGAGTCCTGCCCTTGAAACACCGCCAGGTCCTTTGGTCTGCACCCATTCTGCTTTCGAGACTGGAATGCCAGTATCCTCCGCTTGCGCAGCTGCGAGAAGTAGCGGTTCCGATTGGAATCCAGCACCACTATTTTTACCGTGTGTGTCAGATATTCCGAATTGGGTTCGGGCATCGGATTTGCGTGCCGACACTTGAACAATTGGCGTGTCAACGAGTTCTATTGTCATCTCCGATGTCGCATCTAAATCGTAAGGCTGTTGGAAACGAGATAGTGCCCGCGGACTCGTCCCGATCATCAGGATAACCAAAAAGGTCGAAGCGAAAGAGATCCCCCACGGTAGCCACGGTTTGCTCACTGAAGGGGCTGCCGGTTTGATGCGTGCAATCTCCTGCACGATATTCTCTGTTAGATGTGGAGAGAGTTGGAAACTGCTGAAGACCTCTTGAATGATGGATTCTTCTTTTTCTAAGCGTTGTCGGGCGCGGTGTAGCCGACTCCTAACTGTATTTGGCGATACGCCGAGAAACTGGCTAATCTCCGCACCCGACATTTCTGCAAGGTAATACAGCGTTACGACGGTACGCTCGCTCTCTGGCAACTTGCTCAGGAGGCGTTTGACGAGTTCGCGCCGCTGTTCAATCGCTGCTGTCTCGTTCCGGACCACCTCATATTGCGCGTAGCAGGCTTCTTCAAGTTCATCTGTGGATATGGTATCCAGAGACCTTATCGGCACCTGCTTCTTGCGGAGCCATGAAACACAGTGCCGCGTCGCAATCACATAGAGCCAGCCGGGGAAATGCTCTGGACGTTTCAGTGTTGAGAGTCTCTTGTAAGCCTTCAGAAAAACATCCTGCGTGAGTTCCTCAGCGATATGGAAGTCACCGATCTTTCGCCAAACGAGCGCGTGCACCGATTTTTGGTATTTATTAACGAGCGCGGTAAATGCATCTTGATCGCCATCTAAGACCCGTTGAATGAGATCTGCATCATTTGCCTTCATTTATGTCTCCTTGCAGAAAATATAGGTTTTATAATTAGTGACGCTCATAAAAGTCGAAATGTTGCATAAAGTGCTTATTACGCAAGGATTCATAAAAAAATGCGTAAGTTCTATTTGGAATGTGGTGTTATAAGGGTTCCTCCTTAATTCTCAAAGCGGAGTGCGTCAATAGGTGAAAGCCGTGCCGCTCGCATAGCGGGGTATACTCCAAAACAAACGCCCATGAAAATAGAAAAGAGAACGGAAGCTAGCGTCCATGGAAGGGAAAGCACAACAGGCCACTCTGGCACAATCGGTACGATGTGCACGGCGAGCCGTGCCATACCGTGTGCTGCTAACCAGCCACCTACAATACCGACCATCCCACCGCAGAGGCAGAGGCATATAGACTCTGTTAAGAATTGCCAGAAGATGTCAATCCGTTTCGCACCGACCGATTTCTGTAAACCTATCTCGCGTGTCTTCTCACCGACTGAAACCAGACACATATTCATGATACCGATACCCCCGACAAAGAGTGAAAATCCAGCGATGCCGACTAAACCTATTTTCATAACTTTTTCAAAATGTTCCAGCCGCGCAAGCGTCCATTTCACTGCCCAATGGTTAACAAACTCATCGGTGTTTCGGTGTCTTTTGCGAATCACTGCAAGCGCGGACGCAATCACCCCATCTACATCTACGTCTTGTTGGAAAAAAATAGCCATCTCTGGAATATGCCTATCACCGAATATTCGCTTTTGAGCAGTCGGCAATGGAACACAAATACTATCATCCAACGAGCGTCCACTCTGAATATTTCTCCCGCGCGGTACCATTACCCCTACAACACGGTGCCGAATGAATGCTGCATCCTCATAGTAGCGGATCTTCACTTCTCGTCCGAGGGGAGAGGTATCCGGAAATAAACGAGCTGTGATGTTGTTTCCTAAAACACAGACTTGGGCTGCCTCAGAAATATCGGTTTCGGAGAGGAATCTGCCCTCTTGTACTTCCCAGCGCATCCAATCGGCATAGATATCCGTTACACCCTTTAAAGTGGATTCGGTAACGTCTCCCTGATAGGTTTTGAAAGTAGCCCGCGCCTCGTTTTTAGGCAATACACACAGAACGTTCGGACACTCCGCTTCAATTGCGAGCGCATCTTTCATATTGAAACGCTCCCGAGTCCGACGGATGATACGCCCATTCTTGGTAATCCAAGCGCGTATGGTAAATTTAAACTGGTTCGCGCCCCCCAGTTTATCAATATCATCCGCTATTAGTTTTTTTGCACCTTCACTCAGCATCATCATGCACAATACACCAGCAATCCCGATGCAGATGCCAAGAATGGATAAACTGGCTCGCAGACGATTCCGCAGGAGAGGTTCGGTACCTATCGTGAGAATATTACAGAGTTTCATTGCTTTTGCTCCGAGAGATGAACTCAGAAATTGCCGATTTTTTGACGTTGAAGAAACGTTTCTGATTTTTATCTGTCTCATTTTGGCGTTTTTTCTCAATTGCTTCCAATGTGTGCCGATGTTGACGTAAATCCGAATAAATAGACCAAGGATTGATACTTACCATTGCGGTCATAATGACTTATCAATCCTCTTTTAATTTAAAGACACCACTTTGGAGAGAAAAGGTGCATCAGTGCCGAAAATTGAAATTTACTGAAAAAAAAAGAAAAAATTTGTTTTTTTGACCTTAAATGCACCTTTTTTCCAATAAAGTGTGTCCTTTAATTAAAAAGGGTGTCGTAATGCTCTTAAGTACGGTAGTTACGTATACTGGTACCATCACATGCTGGGCATATTTTATGTAGGTTTCATGAATTTGAGGTGGGGTTGATATCCTGAGAATCTGTACGTTTTACCGCCGAGAAGCATATCACCCGTAACTCAAACTCAACCTATAGTAGGGAGAATTCTGATGGTAGAAGGCAATGTTCAACTGATTCGCAGAATTTTGTCAGGGGATGACGAGGCTTTCAGTACATTAATGCGGAAACACCAAAAGGGTGTTCATGCACTTATATGGCGGAAAATTGGGGATTTTCATATTGCGGAGGAAATTACCCAAGATACCTTTATCCAAGTCTACAAAAAACTTGGGACATTAGAGGATCCAAACCGATTTGAAGGATGGCTTTATGTCATTGCGAATCGGCTCTGCATTAATTGGATAAAGCGGAATAAAGTTAAAATGGACAAATTGAATATGCAATCCTTAGAGAACACACATCCGGAAGAAGTTGAAAAAGCTTCCTACGAATATCATATATCGCATCAACGTGAAACTGAGATTACGAATCATCGACAGAATCTCGCCAAAACACTCCTACAGCAACTACCGGAGAGCGAGCGTACCATCGTGACACTCCACTATCTCGGTAAAATGACATCGAAGGAGATCGGCAAATTTTTAGGTGTGTCGGTGAATACAATTAAGAGCCGACTGCGCCGTGCTCGCAAGCGTTTACAAGAAGAAGGAGAAATATTGATACGCGAAACGCTTAACGGTGTGCAATTATCTGATAATGTCATTGAGAACGTCATGCGACACATTGCCGACCTGAACCCGACTCCGGCACCACCGGCTAAGAAACCCTTACTTCCTTGGGCAGCTTTCGGTGCTGCAGTGGTCTTGGTAATACTCTTCGGCATGGGCAGTCAATACCTTATCCGGTTCCAGCAGCCCTATAGTTTTGATGCACAATCTGAACCCACCATTGAAATCATTGACACACCCCTGATCCATAATATCATATCAAAACCTGATGTGCGAAACCGAGTTGGCAGCGATACTATGCCCGGTAGAAACAGTAACAAAGGTCTACCAACAGGAAATAAGTCTATGGAAAATAATACAGCACAAGAAGCTATGCAATGGAATCTAACAGAAGATGCGAAAGCACGCCTCGGTAAAGGTAAGATAAACGAAATACAGTATTCTTCCGACGGGGCAATTCTCGTTGTTGCAACGGGTATCGGTATTTGGCTCTACGACACAACAACATATCAAGAGGTCGGACTTCTTACAGCACATACGAGTGCAGTTAAGTGCCTTGCCTTCAGTCCGGATGGAAACATCCTTGCGAGTGCAGACGACGCAGGTACCCTTCTATTGTGGTATAGAAGCACAGGCGTGCAAAAAGTGCTCACCAGGGGTCTGAAATGGGTCTCAAACCTGACTTTCAGCCCCGATGGGAAAACACTTGCCAATGGAAATGGCGATACTATCCGATTTTGGGACACTATCACCGGAGCAGAAAAGGATGCGTTCACAGGACTCCCGGCAAATATCGGTGATTTATCATTTAGTCCCGACGGAAAAACAATTGTGAGTGTAACCGGGGGTGGCGAAATCTGTATATCGGATAGGAGCACCGGGGAACCTCAGAAAACGTTCGCTGTGCCTATAACAGATAATGTCTTTAGCGTAGCCTTCAGTCCGGATGGAAAAATAGTCGCTATTGGCGATAGAGATGGTAATATCTACCTTTCAGATTTAAACACAGGCGAACTCAAGTTTACACTCACTGGACACTCGGAAGATGTTGAGCGTGTCACGTTCAGTCCGGATGGTAAAACCCTCGCAAGTTCATCATATATAGACGAAACAGTACGTCTCTGGGACGCGCGCACGGGCGAACACAAGCGAACACTCACTGGACACACGGGAGATATTGAGGGTTTAGCCTTCAGTCCAGATGGAAAAACGCTTGTGAGTAGTGGAAGTGGCGATGGCACCATCCGTTTCTGGGATGTCCGCACAGGTGATGAAATGGACACAGTCGCTGGACATACAGATTACGTTTATAGTGTTGTGTTCAATCCTGATGGAAAATTTTTTGCAAGTGGGTACGCCGATGGCAGTATTCGTTTCTGGGATGCGGAAACCGGACGACACTTGAAAACATTCAAAGTATCAAATTACGATGCATCATGTCTGGTATTCAGCTTGGATGGGAAAACGCTTGCTTGTACGGGTGGCATAGACATTCGTCTACAGGATACACATACCGGAGAAGAAAAAATGCGACTTACCGGGCATACGTGGGGTATGCATAGCATGGCACTCAGTCCTGATGGAGATACACTCGCGAGTGGGAGTGAGGACACGACCATCCGTCTGTGGGATATGCACACGGGTGAACATAAGAAAACGCTCAACGGACATAAGCACAGAGTCTATAGTGTCGCCTTTAGTCCTGATGGTAAAACCCTCGCAAGTGGCAGTGAGGACAATACGATACGATTATGGGATACTGACACTGGTGAAACTAAGATGATACTTGCCGGACATGCCGGTGAGTTTGATGTCAATAACGGTCACTCCAGTGTTGAAGGTGTCAAGAGCGTTGCGTTTAGTCCCGATGGCAAAACCCTCGCAAGTGGCGGTGGTGATAATGTTATTCATCTATGGGATGTAGAGACAGGGAATAGAAGGATGACACTCGTCGGACATACACATTGGGTGTTTAGTCTGGCGTTCAGTCCTGATGGGAAAACCCTCGCAAGTGGGAGCGTAGACAGCGATATCCGCCTATGGGATCCGGACACAGGTCAGCACAAGAAAACACTGACCGATCATTCCGCTTGGGTCAGAAGTATCGCGTTCAGTTCGGATGGGAAAACCCTTGTTAGTGGTAGTGATGATGGCTCGGTGCTTCTTTGGAAAATCGATCCCTAAATATTGCTATCTTCACGGTGGGCAATATCTATTGATTTCATATTGATCCGCGACGAGAAATTTCGCCCCATCGCCAATAGCCATCAGGCAAAGGACGCTCGCAATGCCGATGAAGATGCCGAGGATGGATAATGCCACACGGAGGCTATTTTCCTGGATATGCCGCATACCGGTAGCAATTGCATCAGAGAATTTCATGCGACACCCAAATCAATGTCGGATTAAGAACCTATTATGGATTTCAGGTCCCAGAGGAGGATGGTGCTGTCAAAACTCCCACTCGCTAAGAGGGTACCGTCGGGTGAAAACGCGAGGTCTTGGATATCGGTCGGATGTCCCCAGAAAGTCGCTATATTTTCACCAGTGGCAACTTCCCATAAGCGAATAGGCACCTTTTCTGTTTCCACGCTTGGATTCCACCACAAGCCAGAAGCAAGATATTTTCCACAAGGTGAAAACGCCAAGGCATTCGGATATATATCATGAGGAAGCGTCAAGAACGTTCGACAACTATCGACATCCCACAATCGGATTTTCTTTCCCATACAACAAGCAATCTTATGACCGCAAGGTGAAAACGCGACAGCATCGACAGGGTTGACACGGAAACCAGGAATTTCTTTCCCAGTATCAATGTCCCATAGATTTGCCATCGTGTTAGAAGAACTCGGAACACTTACAAGGTATTTACCGTCGTGGCTGAATATAAGGCTGCTGATGCGATTATGATCATCATCCCAATGCCCTTCTAAGGGGAGAGAGTGTGTGAGCACATAGCGCACGTCACCACTTCTCATATCCCATACATACAGATGCCCTTTGCTATCCCCGCACGCGATGAGATTTCGTAGCGGGGCGTGTGCAGCGGCAGTCACCACTGCCTCTGGGTCGGGAAGTGTAAGTGTCATAGGTGTCGTGTTTTCGTCGGTTTCCCCTATTTTAACGGTTATTTTAACACTGTTTTCATCATACGCAAATGCTGTCGAGCGAATTTTCTCTGAAGTGGACACAAAAACGTCTTGTGGGTCATCGGATATTTTGAAAAAAGTTGGCGGTTGCATGGGGTTGGCAATATTCCAGAAGAGTGTGCTTCCATACTTTCCGGCTACCAACTTTTTGCCATCTTGTGAGAACGCTACGGAATTCGGAGTACCGTTGACATGTAAATAAGGCAACTTGCGGGGGTTGGTATCCCCGGGTGACCAGACTGCCCATTCCTTTCCCCCAGCAACAACAAAATGCGAACTGCTTGAAAAAAGTGCTGCTTCAATCTCCCATTCCTTTTCAACGTACGTGTAGCGTTTTTCATGACGTTCCACGTCCCACACGACGACAGTGTTTTTTTCCAGGACATTTTCCAGCGTATGAAGAACGCCTTCCTGTGAATAGCAGACGCTCATGCGAGCGGTGGCATCATAGTTCTGATAGACTCGCTGCTGTTCCCAAGTCTTCGCATCCCATACTTGCACTGTGCCTTTATCGCTGCCGATGGCCAGCGTTTGTCCACAAGGTGAAAAGCAGAGGCTGCGGACAAAGCGCGGTTGTTCGGTAAGACAGGCGATGCGCTCACCGGTTACGACATCCCACACCAAAACAACATCGGAGCCATCTGTTGTCCCGGCAGCCGTACACGCCAGCAGGCGACTGTCTGGCGAAAAAACAACGGGTCGAGGGAGAGAGGGGGAAGCACTGCGTGTTTCTCTTTCGGGCTCATGGAACGTAGCCAGCGGTGTGCCGGTTCTGGGGTTCCAGGTGTAGACAATCTCACAACTGTAACCCGTTGCGGCCAGGTGCTGGTTATCAGGTGAAAAGGCAAGAGACCGAATTGCAGTCGTCCTGGGGACTGGCTCTTTTACCCCTGGCCGCACAATTTTTGTAATGCAGGTGCTCCGCTGGAGATCCCACACTTTGATAACACCATCCCAGTTGCCGGTCGCAGCCAATTGTCCATCATGAGAAATCGTAATGGCACCGAGCATTCCGCGTTCTCTTTCCCATAGCGCAACAGGTTGCATTGTGGCGAGTTCATACCACCAGAGCCCAATTTTGGTTGCGGCTGCGAGGTATGTACCATCCGGCGATACTGCCATAGCATGCACACATCCACGCCCAAACCGAGAAATCGCACCCTCCGGTAAAGCCCAACGCATGGGATGACCTTTGTCAGCGACAATGTGCGTGGCCCCTGTTTTTTCTGACATTTTTTATGTTCCTCCTAAAAACTATCCGTTCTTATACCATTTCTGAATAACGGCTTCTCATTCTTCATTACAAATCGTATAAACATGCGTCCAGCACTTAATATAGACCCGTTTTTTAAGCCCTTTGCGGGCAAAAAACGCAGTGTGCTATCACATACACATTCGTGGATGCACTTTGCCCGAGGTTTTTGGGGAAAAATAAAAAGATATCATAAATCATCCAAAAGTTACGGAAGAAGTAAAAAATTGACAAAAAAGATTGAACGCTTTACAATACATAAAAAAACAGAGGTAGGACATAAAATGAAAATTGCAATATGCAACGAGATGTTTGAAGATTGGAAAATCGAAGATGTATTCGCTTATGCTGCTGAACTCGGCTACGAGGCGGTTGAGATCGCGCCGTTTACCTTGGCAGATTCAGTATTAGACATCAGCCAGACGGAGCGGGCGCGTATCCGTAAAGCGGCGGAAGCTGCGAAAATAGAGATTGCAGGACTGCACTGGCTGCTCGTCTCGCCACCCGGGTTGTACGTTAATCATCCGGATGCCGAGATTCGCGAGGAGACGCGGGATTATTTTCTTGCACTGGTAAACTTATGCGCGGATTTGGGTGGCGAGGTGATGGTCATCGGTTCACCCCAACAACGGAACGTGATGGACCCACTGAGTTTTGACGAGGCGTGGGAATACGCACGGGCAACTTTCTCAGAGAGTGCCGCACTGGCAGGCGAAAGAGATGTCATGCTGTGTATGGAACCGCTATCCAGCGATCAGACGAACTTCATCACGCACCCTGATAAAGCGGTTGAGATGGTGAAAGCCGTCAATCATCCGAATTTTCAGATGATTTTGGATGTGTGTAGTACCGCGAAAGAAGGGATAGATATGCCGACGCAGATCCGTAAACACGCGCCGCACGTCGCACATTTCCACTCCAATGACGACAACGGTTACCTCCCCGGTTCTGGTAATGTAGACTATCCACCGATTATTGAGGCACTGAAAGAAATTGATTACAAAGGGTATGTCTCGACAGAGGTATTCGATTTCAAACCGGATCCGAAGACGATCGCGAAACAGAGCATCGAATTTGTGAAATCGCTACTGTAGGAGAGAAACAATGAAAACCGCTATCCACGAGTGCTATACTGAATATACGACGCTTAGAAACGAGATGGAGCGTTGGCTGAAACAGAGTATGTTGCTCGATCCACCGGGTCCGAACGATGGTGGCGAAGACGAGGCGAACTATGCCCTCGCGTGGTTTCCACACTATCTCATCACTGGCGATGCAACTGTCCTACAGCATTTTGAGACGCTGAAGGCAGCACTGCTCGGTTGGGTAAAACGCGATTGCTTCCACGGTTATGAGCCGAAGGCGGAGGCACATCACGGACCGGAACCTTTTCTGCTTTTCTTGCCTCGCTATATCGGGCTGGTACCTGAGGATACGGAAGCCGTTAATCTGTTGACGGATGCCGCAGAACATATCGGTAATTGGGTGCCAGAGATCCCACCGTGGTATGATTATGACCGAGATACATTTATCGGTTACAATATCGGTAGCCAAGATGTGGCGAACGACGAGAACAATGCTTATGAGATGGCAGAGCACTTCCGATTTATTCATATCGCACTTGCAGCGTCCCGTGTGACGGGTGAGGAACGCTATCTAACATGGGCATTGCGGTACGGCAGAAAGCGGGCAGAACGGCTCATCGCAGCACCCGATCCGATGCCGTTGATTTGGACGCTTGATGCGGAAGGGCTTGATGAAGCCGCGGTCGACGCGAAGAATGTACATCGGCTTGTTGCAAGCACACACCACATTCCCGGAGATCCGCTCGCTGGCATTGAAGTCCTGTTGGCTTCTGGTGCCATCTATGCTTTAGGCGATCTCTATCTGCTATCTCGGGATGAGGTATTCAAAACAGCGGCGAAACGCATCGTTGAACCGCTCGTGACATCGTTGGGGGATCCGTTTAATGACCCCGCGGCGGCTGCGTTAAGTTACTACCGTTGGACATTCGAGGATACCGAATTTGACGCTGCAATCCGTGCCGGATTAGCGGATTTATCTGACGAACCACCAGAACTGCTGGCATTAATCTTTCCGCAAGAGACACGTCGCCGGGAACCCGGTGTCGGGAAACGCTCAGATATGGCGTATTGGGGAGAATGGTCAGATGATGGATCCGTGAAACCGATTCAGGAGCCCTCAACTGCTACGCTGACACTCGCGTATCAGGTGACGGGTGAGGCTGTCTACGCGATGCGTGCGTTACGGAGTGCAGCGACGCGTTTGAGGATGGCACGACGCGTGTTGCGCGGTGGACGGGAACACGCCGATATGGGCGGCGCGGTCTGTTCGGTTGCCGCAGGACACGGACGGAATTGGGGGCAAGGCGCGGTTACGGCGTGTTATGGTCCGCTACTTCTCGGCACGCGTGAAATTCAGAGCAAAGTTACACAACTTCTGGAGATCCGACAGGGCAACAGACAAAACCACCCGCGAACGCTTCTCTCTTTAGTGAGACCCCTTGTCAATGAAGAGAAGCAAGCAGAGGTCATCTTCTACAACGGCGGCGATTCACCGTTCACATTTTCATGGCGATTGCAAACCGATGAAGAGACTGTGTGGAATACAATAACACTCGACGCAGGTGAAGTGCAACAGGATTCCATCTAATTCCGTGGTGTTCTGGATGCTATCTCTGTTTGAGGGGTGCTCACGTTGTTATTAATTTCCTAAGTGCTGTGCAATAAGTACTAAATCGAGAATATTAATGGTGCCATCGCCATTTACATCGGCTTTCGGATCATCCTGACCCAAACGAGAAGCAACGAAGGTGAGGTCCAAAATATTGACAACGCCATCGTCATTCACATCATACGGTTTCTCAGGCGTTGGAAGATTGTAACTGACTAATTCAAAGATGATATCCTGACCCGTCTCAAATTTAACTGGACCGATATCCGGTGCGAGCCACTGATAGGACGTAGAGCGACTGGCTTGAGACGCAGTGGTGGTTTTCGTGAGTATTCTAATTTTCAGACAATCCTCAAACGTGCCAGCCGGTGTAACCACATCTTCTATAGCGACGACTTTGTTCACACTTGAAATCGTAACGGGACCTACCAAATATACCTCCGTTTCTCCGAGAATCTCCCATATATCTCCGAGTTGAAACGTCGGTGGAAAAAAGACGGCAGGTGGTGAGAATTCTATACGCGATATACCGAACACATCACCGAGTTCTGCGACAACTTTATGAAGTTTCATCCCTTCTTCATCGACCTCAACAAGGAACGTGTTCGTATTAGCCGTGCTTGTCCCTAACACCTCTGTTATAATTTTAAGAGTGCGAAACGCTTCACCGTTGAGCACTTCGTCGGGTGTCTCAAGTGTGTAAGTGATACGTTCAGCACCGTCTGTGCTTTCCATGATCCAAGTATTCCCAATATTTGTGGGGTAGTAATTTTGTGCAGATATTGTGCTAACGAAAGCACAGAGTACCGCCGTGAGCAATACGGTGTTTCTAATCACTTGAATCCCCTTTCCTTCCTAACAGGACTTACGCATTTTCCATGATAACCTATCACTGCAGTGGGGGTTTGAAAGCCCGACTGCAAGGGAGCTGCGTAAGTCCTACTTAAGTGAGGCGCGGTTGCAAGGTACGCCTGCAGTGTGGAAAAAAAACGCCTTGATGATGACATCAAGGCGTTTAATTGCGTCGTCTTGAGGTTCGTGTCTCCTACTTGAGGATAACCATCCGTCGGGTTGCAGCGAAATCTGCGGTCTGGAGCGTATAGAAATAGATACCACTCGCCACACGCTCGCCAGCTGCGTTTTTACCATCCCAATATGCTGCGGTTGATGGTGTCATGTACGAACCTATCGGTTTCAGACCTAAATCCAGCGTACGCACCAGATGCCCCGCCACATTGTGAATATGGATTGACACTTCAGCGGCTTTGCTTAACTGGTACGGAATCCATGTTTCAGGGTTGAACGGGTTCGGGTAGTTCTGCGCCAGAATCGTGTCTTTCGGTTGCACGTCGCCGACAGTCAATTGCAGATTCAGGAATGCGTTACGAAGGTCAGCAGTTGAAACGGTGCGCTGGAAGGGACCGGAGACGATATTCCCGCGTTCGTCGTAAAGTGCGATTTCGAGTTTATCGCCAACTTCAACGACGCTCTTGCGGTTGAGGTCTGCCCAGACAGCGGAGGCACGTTTCACTTCGCTTGTGATAGGCTCCGTGGCGATCGTGCCAGTACGGAGGTTTTTTGCGATGAGGATGTACCCCGTGCCCGTCTTCATGTCGCGGATGTTACTGGTGACAACAAACGCCCATGTGTTTTTATGCGTGGAAAGCGTGGGTGCAGCAGGTGCGTCATCAGCGGCTTCAGGATGGTTATCCCATGCTGTCCCAGTGAATGTCGCCGTACCACCCGTTAGCGTATTAACGATGTAACCTTTGCCGCCGTCAATGCTAAATCCGCTCCCCTCATCAACCGTAGTGTAAGCAACAAAATTCTGAGTTGGCACATCTAATCGGATAATAAGGGTTGCCTCTAACATTTCTGCTAATGATTTCGCAGTGTAAGGCGCTTCCGGCATCAATGGGATAGAAATCATATTCAAACCGGGTCCAAGCGTGAGATCAAAACTGGCACTCTCCACCATTGGTTCTGGTTTCGATTCTTCAGTTTCTGGTTTCGATTCTTCAACTTCTGATTCCATAGATGTTTCGTCAACTGTAGGTGCCTCAACTAAGTCGTAGCTCTGCAATTCAAACGTAACACCTTGTATAACATCCTGAAATTTGATAGGGCCTACATCAGGTGCCAACCATTGGAAAAAATGATAATGCACCACTCCGAGAGCCGTATCGACTGCACGTTTAATGTCCAACTTAACGCAGTTTTGAAATGTTCCGGCTGGTGTTTCTACGTCCTCAATTGCGAGAACTTCTATAGTGCTGGTGCTGGTTACCGGACCGACCAGATCCAGCTCCGTCTCTGTCACAATTTCCCACTGATGCCCAACTGGCAATGCGGTTGGGAAAAAAATTGCGGGTGGATCAAAAGTCGCTTCTGCGATGCCAAACGCGCCTTCGTTTGTGATCGTTTGATGCAGTAGAATCCCTTCGTCATTCAGCGTGACAAAATATTTGTCATGGTCAAATGGCTCGCCGGTGGCATCGCTTGTAAGACTGGTAGCGATGTTCAGGATCTTAAGTTCTTGTCCGTTGATAACCTCGGGACCTGTAATAGAATAGGTGAGCCTCTCAGCCCCATCGGTACTCTCCAGAATCCAGGTATTTCCGACTTCAAGGGGATAATAATTTTGTGCTGTCGCTGTAAGCGCGAAGCCACAGATAATGCTCAACACTAAGAATGGTTTCAGCCAAGATGTAAGTTTGGGAACTTTCATAATTTAGGACTCCTTTTTCAAAAAATATGAAATTGAACGATGTTTATAGAAAATTATCTCTACGGAGTTTTCGCTGGAGCAACGGCAAGCATGAGCGGCTGATTGTGGTGCGGTAACGCGGCATCAGAAGGTTCATAGTGTCCTTCTGGGGAGATCTCCTCCTGTTCGGATACATACCGGTACCCAAACCACATTCCGACTGCCATAGCCAGAATAGCAATGACAATCACGACTAATACCACTTTCCAGTTTACCATATTGACTTATTCCAAATTCCGTGTGATAACGACTCAATTTTACAACACTATCAATAAAAATAGGATTTACGCATTTTTCCATGATAACGGACATCCGACGCACGCTGCTGGCGAGGTTTAAAACCCCGACTGCAGTGGGGCTGCGTAAGTCCTAAAAAATTATAACACCCTAATTGGATTCAAGGTTACAGGTAATTTGTGGTAGATTCCTATTGAAAAAACGCCAAAACGGATTTGGCGCGTAAAATTAAACAACATAAAGTTAACTGCTGAAATTTCCCGCGATGCGCACTAAATCCAAGATGTTAACGATCCCATCACCCGTTACATCCGCTTCGGGATCCATTTCACCCAAACGCGCGGCGACAAAAGTGAGGTCTAAGATATTCACAACACCGTCGGCGTTCACGTCATAAGGCGACAGTTCAGGCGTAGTGTCTTCTTCGGAAGGTGGTTCGGATGTAACGTCTTCCTCCGTAGTATCAGATGCCTCCGCTTCTTCCGTGGTATCAGGCACCTCAGGTTCAGTGGGTAGGTTAGTGCTTGTTAAACGAAAGAGCAACCCGTCACTATTTTGATATTGAACAGGACCTATATCAGGGGCTAACCACTGGTAGGTCGTTGCGTCGGTTGCGTCGATATTTATGACGCCGGCAGAGAACGTTAACGCCAATTCAACCTTCGCACAATTCTGGAAGGTCCCTGCTGGTGTCTCAAGGTCCTCAAACCCGACGACTTCTAAATTAGTGGTACTTTTTCCGCCTATCTTCAGTCCCAAACTCAACTTAACTTCGGCATCCGCCACTATTCGCCATGTATCGCCCAGTGATAAGTGCAGAGGGAAGAAGGTTGCAGGTGTCGGAAAATCCGCTGTCACGGTACCGCCAATAGCAGCTTCCTCTAAGACAGTTCCGTGGAGTTTAATGGCTTCGCTGCCGACAGTTAAAAAGTATTTGTCGGTATCAAGATCGCCGGTAGAGAGTTCCTCAGTTTCGATTTTCAAGGTGATAACCTCGGTCCCGTTAACAGTTTCGGGGCCCTCAAGGCTATAGGTGCGCCGTTCTTCAGCATCACTACTCTCCAAAACCCAAGTATTGCCGACTTCTGCTGGATAATAATTCTGGGCTGCGGCTGTGAATGTAAAACCACAAGCGAAACTCAAGACCAGAACTGGCTTAAGCCAACGCAAAAACACTTTTATTTTCATAATCCAATTCCCTTCAAATAAAATGGCGATAACAAATAGCAAACAATGTCGCTTTCCAATAGTCTTCTATCCCGACACGTTATCTGTAAAACCAACAGAAACCGAAAACTGAATGGCTCTGACCAACCAAGCCTGTTGACTTTTTCCAAATTTCGTGTGATAATAAGATTATCAGGACTTACGCATTTTTCTATGATAACGGATGTCCTACGCACTGCAGTCGGGGTTTGAAACCCCGCCTTCAAACGGGGTTGCGTAAATCCTAATTATATTACTACATTTATTGCAATTTTGCAAGGATGAAAAAAGTGCAGTCCCGACTCGACTGCACTTTAAAAAAATAGATAAAGGAGAATAGAGATGCGTTTAGAAGGGCAGGTTGCGATTGTTACAGGTGGCGGAGGGGGCATCGGAAAAGCGACATGCCTCGCGTTCGCGAGCGAAGGTGCGGATGTTGTCATCCCTGAGGTGAATATCGCGAACGCAGAGGCGGTTTCAGCAGAAATAACAGCACTCGGTAGACAATGCTTAGTGATTGAAACAGATGTGGCGGATGGCGAATCCGTGCGTGGAATGGTTCAACAGACACTGGAGACATTTGGGCGCATTGATATTTTAGTCAACAACGCCGGTATTTTCAGTTATACCCGTATAGACGCATGCACCGAAGCCGAATGGGATCGGATGATGGCAGTAAATCTTAAGGGGCCCTTCCTCTGTTCTCAAGCAGTGATGGAAACGATGAAAACACAACGCTCTGGACGGATTATCAACCTCGGTTCGTTGGCAGGACAGGTCGGTGGATTGGTCGCATCGGCACCCTATTCTGCCTCAAAAGCAGGCGTGATGTGCCTGACAAAGTCGTTGGCGCGTGTGCTTGGCGAGTACGGCATCACGGTTAACTCCATCGCACCGGGTGTAGCAGCAACGGAGATGGCGAAAAATCATCCAGACATGACGGATCAGATCCCACTCGGGCGCGTCGCTGATGCCTCGGAGATTGCGACTGCTATCCTCTTCCTCGCCTCGGAAGATGGGCGTTATGTGACGGGTGCGACGTTGGATGTCAATGGCGGTATCCGAATGGCATGAGTGGTTGTCAGTGGATTAGCCATCAGCCGTCAGCTGTCGGCTGTCAGCAAAGAGGGTTTTCTATTCATCAAAAACCTCTTGTTATTCTCACTGCGAAGCAGGCTAAAAGCCGACAGCCGATAGCCGAATGCTGATAGCCCTCTTGCTGATAGCCGTTAGCGATAAAAAGGAGAACAACATGGAATATAGGACACTTGGGCGCGCAGGTGTAAAAGTCTCACCGCTGTGTCTTGGTACGATGATGTTTGGTGGACCGACGAATGAAAGGGATTCAATTCGGATTATCCATAAGGCGTTGGATGCCGGTATCAATTTTATGGACACTGCGAATGTCTATAACGATGGTGAATCCGAACGCGTTATTGCGAAGGCGGTTCGTGAAAACCGAGAGAAATGGGTTATCGCTACGAAAGTACATGGGTCAATGGGAGAGGATGTGAATGATGCGGGTTCACACCGATTCCATATCATGTCGGCAGTCGAAGCGAGTCTCAAACGCCTTAACACGGATCATATAGATGTGTATTATCTACACCGTTGGGATGCCGCCACGCGAATTGCAGAATCGCTACGGGCTCTGGACGATTGCGTGAGACAGGGGAAGGTGCGCTACATTGCCTGTTCCAATTTTGAGGCGTGGCGTGTCTGTGAGGCACTCTGGACAAGCAAAGAACAGAGATTGGAAGAATTTGTGTGTGTTCAACCGCTCTATAACATCGTTAACCGAGATATTGAGGTGGAGTTGCTGCCGTTTTGTGAGAAATATGGTGTCGGCGTTGTGCCGTATAGCCCGTTGGCGCGAGGCGTGCTGTCCGGTAAGTATCTGCCCGGCGAAGAGCCGCCCAAGGGTTCAAGAGCGGCGCGAAAAGACAGGCGGATTTTACAGACCGAACTCCGCGAAGAGAGTTACGAAGTCGCACAACAACTCAAACCGCTGGCGGATGCTCACGGTAAAACGTTGACGCAATTCTCGTTGGCATGGGTGTTGGCGAATCCAACGATTACCTCTCTTATCATCGGACCACGCACAATGGAACAACTTGAGGATAACTTGGGATGTTTGGATTGCGTGCTAACAGAAGCCGATGAAGCGACTATTAACCAACTCGTGCCACTCGGAGAACACACTGGGAAAGGATATAACGATCCAGCGTATCCCGTGTTAGGACGGTCAGTCTAAATAACGTACAAACGTGTAGCGGTTAAATTAACACACGGACCCGCAACCCTTAGCAAGGGTAAGCGGATCCGTGGTTAACATACGTTACTTCAAAGCACTCTGCAGGCGGGGTTTGAAACCCCGCCTGCAGTGGGGCTGCGTAAGTCCTAACAGTATCGAGGTGAATTTACTTCACAGCCTTGAGGTTACCCCACGTCGTCGTTAGTTTGCCTTGGGGTTCGACATCCAACAATTCACCGAACCGATTGGTGATGAGTTCGCCGATCTCCAATCCGACCTGTGCGAGATAATCGTCAGGTTTATTGCCGAGTGTTTCCATGTGGAAGTGGACGAAATAGCCTTTCATGTCTGGCGCGGCGAAGAGGATCGGATCCGCTGAGTTGCCGGCTTCAGCATAGACTTCGATGGGGTCACACTTCTCATCTTCCAACACGTTGATCAGTCCCGGACGATTTGGATTAAAGGGTTCCAGGCTTGGAATCAACTTTTTGCCTTCTTCGGTTGGTTTGACAGCCGCAGCGGTGGTTGTGATATACTGCGCCGTAAAGTTGAGAACATCCTTCACACCTTGGTTGCCGGGGACAACCTTCTGACCCGGTGCACCTTTCTTTCCAACAGCATAGAAGGGGGTATCCCCTGAATAGATGAGCACCCCACCACCGAACAGGAAGTTTTCCATCGGGCTGTCATCTTTCATGCCGATTGTATAGACGATTTCGGGAACCACGATTGGAGAAACAATAACACCCTCCGGATGATCTTCCATATAGGCGAGGAACTCATCAGCGTCCCCCACAACAGAGGCGATCTTTGCCGCATCCAATTCTGCAACAACGGCATCTTCAATCTTCTTCGTCGATTTCCAATCGCCCCAACCGTCAGGATTAAAACCGTAGTTCTCATCATAATAGAGGAACACTTCAGGTGTTTCTGCCCATGTTGCCATAGGACTCCCAAGAAGAATTCCGATTAGCAGGAAAATCTTGAATTGCAAGCGTAACTTGCAGGCTATACCACAGATATTATACTTCATGACAAAAACCTCCTATGTTTTTTGCCTGATTTGCTCTGTGTTTTAGAAGCGTTCTGCGAAACTTCGCGAATGCTATCCGCAAAATGTTGCCACGGTTCATAAAAAGGCTTTCGCTTACCGCAACCATGGTAAAATCTTGGAAAAGGCACGAGAATGCTCTTTGACAAGAAAGAAATTCCTTTCGGTTGTGTCAGAGAGCGTTTCACATCGTTGGATAGAATGTTTCCTGATGTTATACAACTGATACCCTAAATTTGCAACGTAATCCTCAAGTTCACCAAAAATGTCACGATTTGTTTCGCCGACATCTTTGAGTTCTGCCATTAGAAGAGGGGCGCGGGTTTTTAAGAAGTGTTCGCCACCACGCAGTACCTCTAACTGATACCCCTCTACATCAATTTTGACAAATTCAGGCGCAGGAAGTTCGCGGATAAGGTTATCAATCGTGTCAAGTGTTACGCGTTCTGATGCTGCGCGTCCATCAGTATATTTTAACGAGGCAGTGCCTTCGGTAAGCCCCGCCTCGGAATAGTGGAGAAGTCGCTGTTCCTGTTTGTCACTCAGTCCTTTGTTGACCACAGTGACGTTCGTGAATTGGTTTAGAGAGACATTTTCCTTGAGATAGCCGCCGGTGCGAGCAGCAGGTTCAAACGCTACAACTGCACCACTGTCCGCAACCAGTGAAGCGAGAAGGCATGTATAGAACCCGATGTTTGCCCCGACATCCCAACAAATATCCCCGGGTTTAATAATGTTTAGGAGTTTCGTAACGATGTATCTTTCGTCATGGGTGCCGTAAAAATAGAGATACTGGTGCTCAGGGTTCGCTAAATTGGCTTTCAATCGGAACGGATACTTGGTTTCAAAGGTGACAATTGGATCCTCGGGTGTAATCCGATCTCTCGTTAGGTTCAGGAGTAGCCGTTTCCCGTCAGTGATTGGACACCACCGGAGATAACCGCGGACAAGCCGGTTAAGTTGCGGGTTCATCCCCACGTTTCAAGCCCGAGTAATTTTTTCCCAAGATCGGTTAAATACGCCGTTTTGCCGGATTCATGCTCTTTTTCCGGACGTTCGCCGCTGAAGCCTGCCATGCGTTCTTTCCAAGCATTGACGCGTCGCTCACGTGCTTCGGGATTCCCCTCACCTGTCGGTGTCATCGTGATGTATTGGGCGACACGCGGTTTATCGGCAGTATTAATGCCAGCACTGTGTGGCAATGCACTGTGCCAAATCACGAGATCACCTGCTTTACCCGGGACTGGAATTGTACCGAGTGCCTCCAAATTCTGTTGCTTCGGATCGGCGCCATCTGGCAGGTTTTTTATCCATTCATCAATTTTATTATGGAATCCGGGTACACAGGTGAACGCGCCTTGGTCGGCTGCGGTATCGGTGAGATAGAGGACGCCTTGCACATGGAATCGGACAGGGACCTCGACGGACATGTCCCAATGAAGTCCTAAGTTTGTGCGTTCAAATTTACCGGGGACATTGGGTGGACTCATGCTGGCGCGATCGAAGCTGACCCATAACTTTTCATTGTCCCAAATTTCGGCGAAAGCCTGGTGGATACGTGGGGATTGACGCGTCGCCCATAGGGCTGGATGCTGGTAGATTTCTACCATGATCCCCTTACGCGGTGGATCGGGGTACCAACTCTCAGGATCGTCGGCATCCATTTCGAGGAAGTCCCAGACGGCTTTAGCAGTATTTTGTATTAACTCTGGCGGTGCTGCGTCGTGAATAACGACGTAACCGTTTTCTTCCCAAAAAGCGTGATCTTCGGAACTCAAAACTGACATCTCTTCCTCCAATTTTATATCCGTGGTCTTTTCATAGGTTGCTGTTCAACCTAACCGACGTAAATACGCCGATAGGAAAATAACTATTAACCCCAAGATTACCGTGAGGTTGAGCCACCGTGCCGGTCTCTTTTGATACACATCGAACACCGGATATGGGAATGTTAGGACGATGGCTAACGTAAATATTAGAAAGACGATAAAGAGTTTGATACCTAAGACGAAGATGTAGAGCGAATAATCCGAGACAACAGGATCGATAACTGCTTCTGCGCGTGCAGCGCGAAAAAAAGTTATAAAATTGTACAGTCCAGAGATAAGGATGGTTAATAACGCTGTCCAGACGACACCACTGAAACGGCGGAGTGCCGATGAAATCAATGCCGCAGCATCAGAAGAACGTCTGGCAACCGGGAGAAGGACAACGCGAAAAAAAAAGAAGCCTCCTATCATCAGGACGACGGATCCGACATGTATCCATTGCAGCAACGATTTCAGAAACATTTTTTACTGGCTTTCGGTTGTCGGCTGACAGCCATCAGCAAAGAGGTTTCCGGGACAACCACAAAAACCTCTTTACCGATAGCCGACGGCTGACGGCTGACAGCCATCTTGAGGTTATACCACCGGCTTGCCGCCAATGGGATCAAAACAGGCGCGAGACTGTTTACAAGCATCGGGTGACACAAACTGGTCGTCGGGGCCTACGACTTGCATCGTACAGTTACACCAATAGTGAGAACCGGGATTGTTTTCAACCAGGTTCTGCAGATTGCCGCCCGGAATGTAAATCGCTTTCGTCCGGAGGTTCTGGCATATCGGACGATTAAGGATTGGAAGTGTTTTTCCTTCTAACATGTTGATGCTCCTTTAGCTTGCGGCCATCATAGCAGCGCGACTGACGAGGTTCTGTGTTAAGGTCACCTTATAGGCGTTGTCATTCAAGGGTTGCGCGTCCTTGACAGCATCCGATCCCGCCTGTTTACTCACCATTTCATTAATCATTTTACCCGTAAGTGCGGCTTCCGCTTCCTTAGAACGCCACGGTGCAGGCGCAACACCGCCGAGAACAACGCTGGCGGATTTACAGGTTTTCCCATCCATTTCAAAGACCCCTGCGACACTCGCCAATGCGAAGTCCGGCGCGCCTTTCTCGCGTGCTTTGAGATAGAAACTTTTCGTATTCGGTTGAGCAGGCGGTACCTGAACGCTAATAACGATTTCATTCGGTTGAAGCACGTTTTCGCGGTACGGGTTCGCTGCCGGTAAGGTAAAGAATTCCTCAAGCGACATCGTCTTCTCGCCTTCGGGGCCGACAATCGTTACCGAGGCACCGAGCGCGATAAGTGCCGGTGCGAGGTCCGAAGGATGCACAATGTAGACAGGATCACCGCCGAGGATTGCATGGTACTTGCTCAATCCATCAACTGCATAACAGATGTCTCCACCTTTTTTCAGGCAGTCGGTGGTTTCATCGCGGTAATACCAGCATCGTGGACGTTGGCAGAGGTTGCCACCGAGTGTGCCGACGTTCCGGATCTGCGGTGTCGCGACAGAAACCGCAGCCTGTGCCAAAACGGTATAGTGATGCTGAATCGTTGGATGTTTAGCAATATCAGCGACGGTGGTTAACGCACCGATTTTTAAGCCCGATGCATCGGCTTCTATGCCGTCCATTCCGGGCAAGGTCTTGAGATTAACGAGCGTCTTTGGGGTCTCAACATACTCCTTGAGTTCAGCGAGCAGATCCGTACCGCCTGCGATGAGCATAACCTCGCCCCATCCACTGTCGCTTAGCAGTGCGGTGACCTGTTCGAGACTGCTGGCGTTGACGTAACTAAATTTTTCCATTGCTTACCTCCTTATGCCTTTTGCTCGGCAAGCGCGTTGAGAATCCTATCGGGTGTGATGGGCAATTCCCGAACCCGAACGCCAATGGCGTTGTAAACGGCGTTCGCGATGGCCCCTGGTGTCGGGATACACGGGGGTTCACCGACCCCTGTCACCTTCCGATGTGTATCGAAGACGATGGATTTAATCTCAGGAATCTCAAAAGTTCCGGGGACTTTGTAATCCTCAAGGTTCGCGTTGAGCATGCGTCCGGTTTGCGCGTCCATGAACCGTTCTTCGAGGATGGCTTGTCCCAACCCCATGATGACACCGCCATTAATCTGACTCTCTGTCGTCAAACGGTTAATCGCCAATCCGCAATCTTGAACGGCGACGATTTTGATGACGCTGAGTTCACCCGTTTCGGTATCAACTTCAACTTCAGCGAACTGCGTGCCAGCAGCGCCGCCTTGACGGAGTTCCTCATCCCATTGTCCACCTTCACTGATGCTTTCCATACCGAGTTGCCCGGTCGCCAATTCCCACTTAATTGTTTTCGTTCTGTCAGAGACAACATAGATGGTGTGATTGCCGACGCGTAAGTCTTCCACAGGTGCTTCAAGTTGCGGGGCAATGCGCTCAAACAACTTCTGTTTCGCCGCCGCTGCAGCGGTTTTGATGACGGGCGCGACAGATGCCATCGTCTGACTGCCACCACTACCACCGGAGGGTAACCCGGGTTCACTATCACCAACTTTTACGCTAATATCGGTCGGATTCAGTCCCAATTCTTCAGCAGCAATAATGGCGATCGCAGTTCGGACACCTGTGCCGAGGTCCTGTGTGCCGGTGACCGCTTCAACGGAACCGTCCGAATTGATAGTGACACGTGCTTGCGTACCGGGTCCACCGCCACCACCCCACAAACCGCTGCCGACACCCATGCCGCGTTTTTTCACGCCTGTGCCAGAGCCTGGCACACTGTTACGACGGTGCCATCCGATCTCTTGGGCGCCAAGCGTATATTGCGCCTGTCGGACTTCACTGGGATCGTTGATACGGCGAAATTCCAGCGGATTCATTCCGAGTTTCTCGGCGAGTTCATCCATCAGCGAATCCATAGCGAATGCACCTTGTGGATGCCCTGGTGCGCGCATCGCGCGTTGGTTCCCGACATTGACAGCAACGTTCATCTTTTCAGTGCGCAGGTTCGGCACATGATAGACGTAAGGTGCTTGGAAACCGGCACCGCTGGAGATACCGCCTGTGCCGTAGCCTTTCATATCGTAAGCGATGAGCCGTCCGTCGCTTGTCGCACCTGCACGGACATGCTGTGTCATTGACGGACGATTACCAGCAACAAGGTGTTCCGCTTTTCGAGTGAGCATCAGTTTGACGCCTCTGCCGGTCATGCGTGCTAAGTTAGCGGCAGTGCGTCCTTCTACACCGGGCCCGAATTTGCTACCGAAACCGCCACCCATGTGCTCAGTGATAACCCTGACTTGGTTTGCGGGCAGATCAAAAGTGCCCGCCAAATCGTTGCGAGTGCCAAACACGGCTTGTGTGGATGCCCAAACGGTTAGATTCTGATCATCTTCCCATTCGGCGACGTGTCCGTGTGTCTCCAAGCAGACGTGTGTCTGGACAGGTGCGTGATAGGTTGCTTCCACTTCGACAGCGGCTTGGGCAAACCCGCCTTCAAGATCACCAGCTTCTCTGACACCGGGTTCGCTCTGATTACCTTCCCAATCGTCTCGGATTTGCGGCGCGCCTTCTGCCATCGCGTCTGCTTCTGTCACGACATACGGTAGTTCTTCCAAGTCAACACGAATCAGTCGAATCGCGTCTTTAGCGATGTCATCGGTTTCCGCTGCGACTGCAGCGATCTCTTGTCCTTGGTACCGAATTTTCTTTCCTACTTCAATAATCGGTATAACTGCTTTGACACCGGGCAGTGCTTCCGCTTCGCTGAGGTCTATCCCTACAACGTTCGCGTGCGCGATTTCAGAACGTAAGATGCGTCCATAAAGCATTCCCGGTCGATTAATATCAAAGGTATACTTCGCTTTGCCAGTGACTTTATCTCTACCTGACAAACGGGGGATCCGTTTGCCGATAAGACGAGATTCACTTGCTTCTCCCCATGATGCCATACGTTTTCCTCCTATAGGCGACCGTTCAGAGAGAACGGTGGGCTTTTGCGTCTCGCAAGTCGAGACTCGCTTTCAAGTAAGCAATAGGAATCACATCTTCCGTGATGCGGTTTTGACAGCATCAAAGATGAACGGATAAGTTCCACAACGACACGTGTTACCCGACAGACCGACTTTGATTTCTTCAAGCGTCGGTTTCGTGTTTTCACTCAACAGTGCTGCGGATGAAACTACGAAACCGGGTGTGCAGAACCCGCACATCAGTGCGTCGTGTTGGATGAATGCTTCTTGGACAGGATGCAAGTCGTCGCCATCTGCCAATCCCTCAACGGTTGTGATCTGCTTGTCTTGTACGTCCATCGCAAGCATCATACAGGCGTAAACTGTGTTTCCATCTACCATGACGGTGCAACCGCCACATTCACCGCGGTCACAAATGAGTTTGGCACCGGTTAAGTCAATGTTGTCTCCGCTGGTATCGATGCCGTCGCGTAAAACGGTCAAAAGGGTTGTGCGTGCTTCAACCTCAACTTGATACGGTTTCCCGTTGATATTGAGTTGAATTGTTGCACGCTCAACAGCATCCCCCGTTTGGGCATCAGCAGCTTTCTCTCCACTGATTAAGACGCTGGGTGCGACGGTCGCGGCAACGGTGCCAGTCCCCACGCCTTTTATGAAGTTCCGGCGCGAGATGTTCGTGCCTTGTTTTTTCTCTTTATCAGGCATGCGGTGCCTCCTTACAATTGTAAGTTCAGATTAAGATTATAGCGTTGGTTGGACAATAAGTTATTTCTCAATTCCCCTCAATATATCATATTACACATTTTTTATCAAGAGAAAAAACGACGAAAAAAATGATTGGCAATTTTTCTCAGAATAGGGTATCATATTAACATCTTGATGCACTGTCTTGCTGCACTTATAAGTTAGAGTTTACGTATCCCCGTTGCTGACAGGGTTTCTAGGGGAAACACCCCGCCAGCAGTGCGTAATACATACTAAACTTTGGACAGCTTCTGTCCGGATTACGATCTGTTTCCACCGCAGTTTTCGGTTTTTCGGACGGTTACAACACAACGCAACTTGTAGAAAAATAAACGTGGATACACCAATACGTAGCCCCGTAGGGGGTTTTTGCTGGGGTGTTTCTTCAATATGTTTATAGAAAAAGCATCCCCCGTGCAGCTAAACCCCGTAGGGGCGATATTGCTTTAGTATTTTTAGGTAAAACGGTAAATGTAGGCATTTTGTACGGTTCAATTCCGTGCTACCGTATCCAGTATTGTGCAAAAACCAAGCACACCCGACAAAAACCACGTTGGGGCTACTGTGAGAGGTTCATACGCGAGTGAGACGAACCTTGACACTGTGAGGACGCTCGGAAGTGATAAAGCGTCAGTCTTTCGAGGCTGACTTTGTGGGTTCCACCATACCACGCGTTTCTTGTGGTATGCAGTTCGTGTGTAATTTCTGACTATCGTGGTCAGACACCGCTGATTACGCACAGGCTTAGGACACGACGGTGTTCGTAAAAGGGGGTAGGATCCCTCTAAAAATCTGTCGCTTTCCATAGATATACACGGAATAACATAGGTTTTTAGGAACAGCTATCATGGCTGAGAACACGTTTGAAATTAGTGACGATACATTTGAAGGAATGGTGCTTACATCGGATACCCCGATTGTTGTTGATTTTTGGGCGGAGTGGTGTGGTCCGTGCAAAATGATTGCACCGATCTTGGAGGAACTCGCCGAGGAGAATTCAGAAGCCTTCAAAGTGGGAAAAGTAAATGTGGATGACAATCGTCAAACGGCGATGCAATATGGTGTTCGGAGTATCCCGACGCTGCTTGTGTTCAAAGAGGGGAAAGTCGCGGGGCAGATTGTCGGAGCAATGCCTAAAGATGCACTGAAAAAGAAAATCTTAGATGTCTTGTAAGCACCTATCTTAGAATGGAAGGTTGGATAATTGGGAAATTAACTTCTCACGCCTATCCTTCCATTTTTCTTATGTTTCGTTATGCTTTGGAAACTTATCTATAACGCCATTGCAGTGCCAGCGATGTTCGTCGGTTTCTACAGTGCCGGGTGTTGCAATCCTAAAATTCAGGAAGGTATCAAAGGACGGAAACGGGTATTCACAGAACTGACAAACCAACTTCGGACCGCGCGTCCGTTAGAAAAAACTGCCTGGTTTCACTTCACCTCTGTTGGCGAGTTTGAGCAGGCGAAACCGCTCATTGAAGCGATTTATGCAGAGACCCGAATTGTCCTAACTTTCTTCTCCCCGTCCGTTGCCCCGAATGCTAAATCCTACCCTTATGCTGATGCTGCTATCTATCTCCCGTTAGATACACTTCACAACGCGGCGCGTTTAATACGGCTCGTTGAACCTTCGCTCATCGTTTTTTCCAAGTTCGATATTTGGCCCAATCTCGTTTGGAGTGCCTCTAAACAGAGTATCCCAATTATTGTGGTTGCTGGCACGTTGCACGCCAAATCGAAACGGTTATCACGTTTTGCGAAGCCGTTTTTTCGGAGTGTGCATCGGCATATTAATGTGCATTGTGCGATTTCGGAAGCGGACGCGGCGCGCTTTCAAGAACTCTGCTCACCCGCACACCAGATTGTTGTCACTGGCGATACCCGTTATGAACAGGTCTACCGACGCGCAATCTCTGTTGAACCTAACACAGAATTTATCCCCGGACAGGCAACTTTAGGGCGCAGCTTGCAAGCCCATATTGCAATGAAACGACCTATCCTTATCGCAGGTAGCACTTATGCAGAGGATGAGAAGATGTTGTTACCTGCTTATCAACTGCTACGTGAAAACGCGCCAGAAAACTTCCCACATCTGATGCTTGTCCCACACGAACCGACACCCGAACGGATAACGGAGATTCGTGAGCATCTGGATCGAGAAAAATTGGCATATCTCTGTTTTTCTGAACTCACGGGTGATGTAGATTTGTCGGTGATGGATGTACTCATCGTTGACAAGGTAGGACTTCTTGCGAGGTTGTATGGATTGGCGGATATCGCGTTTGTCGGTGGGAGTTTTCGTGGGAGTGTTCACAATGTGATGGAACCCGCTGCGATGGCGAAACCTGTTATCTTCGGTCCAACCATCCAAAACGCTTATGAGGCGTCTCTACTCGTGGATCGCGGTGGCGCGAAATTGGTTCACACTGCGCAAGAGTTAGCAGACGCGATGACTGCGTGGCTAAAGGACGATACGGCACGGACCACAGCGGGTAGTCTCGGGAAGCAGTTGATTGAAGAGAATCTCGGCGCGGTGGATCGGACTTTAGTACACTTGCAGGAGTATATTTAACCGATTAAGAGGACAGTTTGGCACACTTACCCCTTTTCCACTTTATCAATATCGTTCTACATTTAAGATTAGGAATTACTTCACCGAGCAATATATGTATTTGCGGCAGAGGTGAGGTTTTCTGAACTGCCCAGCACCCCTACCGCAAGCCTTAAACATTTCAAAATTCATTTTGTCTACAGTCAATTGCAGACGGGATTAGATATTTCAACTTCCTTAGGAACTCACCAGTACCCAGATTGAATAATGCGCGCCATCCTCACGGAACGATAATTCCTGTTCATCTTCGCTGATATCCCCACGTGTGATGATGTACTCACCGAGATAATCATCATCATCCCATTGGTCATCCTCAATCAGCGTCACCTTTATCCGGTGATTAAACTGAAATTCAAGGTTAATTTCGTGTATTTGTCCCTCGTCCGTCCGTTTTGGTCCCCAAACTTTTTTGCCATTAACAAGGATGTACGGATGATCATCGCCAGTCCAATCCTCTTGTTTGTGGCATTTAATTCGACGCAATCTGCAAGTTGGCATAATAAATCCTTTCAAATTATTGTAGTCTAATCTTAGTAGTAGTTAAAATTATCAAACACTTGAGTGGACACAACCACTTTCCATTACCACTGATATCCCCTTTGTTCTTGTTAAAAATAGGTGAAAGTATCCCGTCCCTTAGATATAAGGTTACAAGCGGAATTTCACAGTGACAGGATAGTTAACAAGTAAAGTAATTGGCAGCGGCAATAGTCATAATCTTTTATAGAATCTGTAAAAGCAAATTTCGTGCCAATTCTCTTAATACACTGCTATGTTTGTGGAAAAGGAACTAAATCCAAGTACATTTTGTATGATAATAGATTTAAAGCACAGGTACACACTGGTTTCATCAAAATGAGTATCAACGTTCATTTTTTCTAAAAAAATATCTTGCTGACACAACAGAAAACTTTTTGCGATTATCGTACTTCGTCAACGTGCAAAATACTGTGAATTACCCTGCAAGAATTGCCTAACTTGGTAAAAATTGCGTGGTTAAATATAGGCGTTTTTGGGATTGTAAGGAGGAGATAGTGCTTACAAATTCTCTATTGATTCTTGAGCGTGCTGGAATATTGTGGTGTGTTCTTACGCGGGTGGGCTTTGGAAGTGCTTGGCTTTGTAATGAATGACCAAGTCAGTTAAGGTATAAGAATAGCACTCTGGCGGAAAGTCTTCAATTATTCATTTGTCAGCACCTGTGCGAAGTCGTCAAGCGTTTCTGCAAGGATCGCAGCGCGGTGCAATTGCGCAAGTCGATCTAAGTCGTCAATTGTTTCAAGTGTGGGTTTGAAGACAGTCGCTGCATACGGCTTTAACCGGAGTGTAAGCACCTCAAGAATGTCTTTCAGGGCGCGTTCTCTGGCACCTTGTTCAATGCCTTGTTCAATGCCTTGTTCAATGCCTTGTTCAATGCCTTGCTGTAGTGCTTCTGCCGCGAAGTGTTCAGAAATAGAAGAGCGTTCCATAGTTTCCTCCGAGATAATGTTCAAAATCGTTTCTGGTTCATAGACTAAGCTGCCTAAAACCGCTAACGTTCCAAGATAAGCGGTTTTGTTCTCTACATTCACGCTATCTGCCGTCTGGACGCAACGCCGCAACCATGCTTCTGCACTTACATCTGCAGGACGTTTCATTAAAGGTGTAAAGGGCAGGAGCCCCATGGGCTTTGCTTCTAAGATACTTTGCCCATCCATTTCAATCAGCCGAAAAACCTTGTATCGAGTCAAAACCTCATGTCCGGCTATATCTTGTACAAATTGCCCAGGATCCCTGCGGCCTGCATCTGGGCGAAGATAGATAACATTGGAATAAACCTCTAATCCATAAGTTTCAATAAGACGAACAATATAGCCCGCCATGCGGAGGGACATATCAGTTTCGGAGCTGTCGGTAGTTTGAAATTCAAAGTGTACGATTACCTGTTTTCCATTAATTTCCACCTTAATGACGACATCTGCTTGGCGCATATCAACCGTGGGTTGTTCCGGTTGGATGAGTTGGATGTCTGTAATGTCAATTGTCTCAAAACCGAAACAAAGGTCGACAAAATCTTTAGGAGATATTTCAGCGGTTTTCTTAGAGACTGTATCAAAATTTGCCACTTAAATCCTTTCGTTGGTTCAGCACATCTCTTGTAAGACAAATTATATCATAATATAGGCGATTTATGTCCATTTTTTATTTCGGTGCTTCGATTCTGACAGGTGGCTGCGTCTGGTAGCGGATTGTTAAGATTGGACGTAGGCTTTCGTCGGTTGCCTCTTTTGAGGAAAAGATGATAGGTGCTTTGCCATCTTGCAAGGCGAAGAGGTAGCCGTAGTTGTAATCGGGGTTCGCAACCCAAAAGCGGATGGCATCGGTAAGAAGTTCGCTTTTAATGGTATAATGTTTTCCAGCACCTTGAATCTCAACGGTGCCGTCAATGCGGTGGGCGACATCCTCAGAACCGTTGTAATCGCTTTCGGTGTCACCGTCTATGCCTGCTAACATCGCTTGCGCGGGACGCTTATTCCATGGGAGATTGCGATGCAATGCGCTGTTATAAGTGAGTTCGTTATCTTCCGCACGCGTTGATGTACCTCTGCCTTCCTTCCAGGGGAGCAGGACACGACGGAAGAGGACGGTTTGCACTGCATCTGTCTCACACTGCTCGACGTGCAGGGTTATCGTTGCTTCTAAGATCTGTGTCGGTTCTCGGATACCCATGTCTTCAAAAGCGTCAAACAGGTCAAAGGCGACGAAGAAGACGCTACCCGTTGGATCACATAAGAGGGTCGGCTCGGCACCGGCGTTGTTGTTTCGTGTTTTTCGGTCTTTATTGACATGTAGCGTCGTATCTTGTAAGCCACCGGAGAAGGTAACGGAGTTGCCCGAACCGAAGGTTATCTCGTTTGTGGATGGGAGCCTAACGACGATGCCTGTCTGAATATTTGGTAGCGTGAGGCGATAGTCTTTATCTATCTCTAACGGGGATGTGAGTAGCAGGACCCGATTCAGACGTTGATCCAGTAAAGCGTATTCGAGTTGGACATCGGGGGCAATACGATAATTGTCAAGGGCTTCGGCGGTTTCTGCTTGTAATTGTCCGTCAAACTGGAGTTGAATTGCGGTTTGGGAGAGCGGGGTTGCCGCCACCAGTTTTGGAATCTCTGCAATTGCGCAATGAATTGCGCTACTACAAACAATGAAAAAGACTATACCTATAATTGAAAGATAAGGTTTTTGCATGATTTAGCCTGCTACGGCACACGGCGTGTGCCTGCTACTTTGTCTGCTGTGATAAAGACAGCGTTTAGGACATCCCGCTCTTGCTGTCCGGACGGTTTGTTGATGACCGTATCCTCAACAACAAAGGTGCTGGAGGAGCCGCCGTCGAGATTAATCGCTTCAGTTGCACCGAGTTCAATGAGTATGCTGGCGAGTTCGTAGAGCGTTAGACCGGTACTATATTTCGGTTGCCGTCCATCAGCGACTACCAAGAAGAGTGTATCCGTATTGTAACCGAGCGCGGTTCGGGGTTCATGGCTGAGATTTAGTATCGGTGTCCGTTTGCCGGGTGTATGTCGTTTTTCAGCGTTATGCATCTCTACAAGCGTCTCATTTATCTTACCGTCCTTGAGGAGTCGGAGCCGTCCACCGATAGCGTGTTGGACCTGATTCCATTCGGGGGGTGAGAGGGAGAGTGTAAGCGTGCCGTTTGCTCCAGTGCTGAACTGAGAAACGCTCGGGTCTTTCAGTCGTGCGTTAATCCAGAGAATTGCGCCATCTCTCGGAATTGTGCTGTTCCCATTGCGTGAAATTTCGTCTACACGATACGGGTGCGCATAGTTCGGTGTCAACGGGAGCGAGAGTCCACTAATTATCGCCTCTATACCGCGCCGACGGTTGGTGCGTGTAGATTCACCGAGTCGTGGTGTGTAAAGCGTTACCTGACACCCGTCAAGTCTCCGTTGATTGATACATCCGAGTGACACGGTGTGCGTACCTATTCGGACGCTGGCTTCCATTTTCACAGCGGAACTTAAGAATTCGCCAGACTCGGTTACGCCGAAGCATGCCTCGGCATCAGTGGGTTGTGTGATTAACTCACCGTCTTGGATATGCAAGTTCTCTAACACACCGCCATAGCCGCGCATATCCCCGAGTACGCCGAAACCGCCGTTAGTTGCGACAAGGACGCGCCGATCACCGCGTTGGTTACGACGGTTCGCCATAGAACGCACGGTCTCTTTGCCTAAAACTTGGGCATTTGCGAGTGCGACCTCAAAATGTAGCGTCGGTGCCTTGCGGGACATCTCGGCGACGTAAAGGACACATGTTTCAACGTCCCAATTATAGCGGTAGAGATGAAGTCCGGGGGTTAGGTTGGGAAACAACTCCTCTTTTTCGCCACCTGCGTGTGCGATGGTGGCTGTCATCAAGAGGAGACAGATGGTGATCCAGAATTTACGCATTACGGAAAATCTCAACGGCGAAATAGTCAATCGGTTGTTCTATCGGTGGACGCAGTTTCTTGACGATGAGATGCACCGCATCCACCGCGAATTGTTCTAAAATGACTGAGGCTATCTTTTCAGCAAGTGCCTCAATGAGTTGGAACGACTGTTGTGTACCGATCTCAACGATCCGCGCCACAACTTCGGCGTAATTAACTGTGTCAGCGAGTGTATCTGTTTCGCCTGATTTCACAAGCGTACACCCTAAAGTTGCATCAACTTCATAATGGCCACCAACTTGTCGCTCTGCTTCTGGGACACCGTGGTGGCCATGGAATCGTATGCCTTTGAGGATAAGTTTGTCCATTTTTCGCGAAGCTAAAAAGGTCGGGGTTAGACCCCACTACAAGTTAACCTTAATCTTCGGCAATCTCTCCGAAGGTATGTGCAGGCTCATTTAGGTCTTTGACCTGTTTTCCGTGCTTTCCGCCGGTGTAATCAATCGCGCGAATCTTCCAGTCACTGCCATCCTTTCTAAGCGTGGAAATCAGATCTCCCGCTTGATTGCCCCATTTATATTTGCCTCGTAAGACAGCATCTTTGCCTCGGCTATCAATGGCAATGTAGGAGATGTCAACTGTCATTGCCCCGCCGCGGAGCCGGAAAATCCCTTCCCATGCATCGTTTACATCCCGCCATCCCTCATTTTTTTCGAAAGTGCCAGCCCAAAACGTCCAGGCAGTAAAAATCTCATCTTCTTTTTTCTCGCTTTTGAACCAAACGTCTCCGAGCGTATCAACGTCCTTGTCGCCGTGAGCCTTGGCGTATACGCCATAAACATCGCGAATGCCCTCCTCCTCAGCGGCGAAGTCAATATTTCTTTCGACAGTTACCGCTGGTTCCGCGGGTTGCGAAGATGTAGTCGTTGGTGTCTTTGTTTCTGCGGGTTCAGGGTCGTCTCCACCACATGCAATCATGCCGGTGATGAGTAGCATGGTGATGAAGTAATAAATCGCTTTCGGTCTCATAGTTTACCTCCTGCGTTCCGTCCAAAATAGGTGAATGCCATTCACACGCTTTTTTTATTTTAGCAGCATCTACCATAAAAATCAACTTAATTTTAGTTTTCAGGTACTGGTTATCAGTTTGCCTTGCAGTGAGAGTGCGGATTTCTACGAAATCCTTTCAGTTATCAGTCGCTACTCGGAGAGTCGGCAGATCGCGAGCACAGCTCGCTCCTACAAGAGGAGTTCATGTCAGGGCTATTTAGTTCTCGGTTTTTTCGTCCAATTTTGGCCCCCAGGACCGGTAGGTGCGTGTTTTGCGGTGTACTCACCCAAATGCGACGTGCATTCTAACCGCACCAGATCTGTAACAGAAAACATAAAGCCCGCGAATTTCTTAAAACTAAATCGCCTTGGTGTTCATATATTTTGGATTTTGCTTTATAAAGAGTTTTGTGTTATACTTTTAGGGCAGTTTGGATGTTGTTAACCGCCAAAACTCTTTTTAATAAGGAATCGCTATGAACGTTACAGTCAAATACTTTGCAGTATGCCACGAGATGTTAGATAGATCCGAAGAAGAGATGGACCTCCCAGAAGGTGCTACCGTCGAAACAATCTTAAAAAGACTTGAGGAAGAGTGGCCCGAAATCGCTGAATTCTACGAAGTCATGCAAATGTCTGTCAATTGGGAATACGCTACCGAAAATACTGAGCTTACAGAGGGTGACGAGGTGGCTCTAATTCCGCCGGTGACCGGAGGACTTGATGTTTAAAATAACCACCGAAGTCATTACAGGTGAAGAAGTCCGCGAAGCAGTAGAAGGACCGGATGCTGGGGCAGTCGTGCTGTTTTTTGGCACCGTCCGTAATAACACGCACGGCAGACCGGTCAGATGCCTTGAATATGAAGCGTATCCACCGATGGCGGAAAAGAAGATGGCAGAAATAGCACAGGAAATCTCTGAAAAATGGGGGCTCGACCGCGTCGCAATGATTCACCGCGTCGGCAAGTTAGAAATCGGCGAGGTGAGTGTCGCTGTCGCCGTTGCATCGCCGCACCGCAAAGACGGGTTTGAAGCCTGTAAATATGCGATGGATCGCCTCAAGCAGATTGTACCCATCTGGAAACGTGAAGTGTGGGCGGACGGTGAAGCGGAATGGGTGAAACCGGATGCAGTCTTTTTCGATGCCCCTAAGCCACACAAAACCGATCCACAAACTGACTAAAGATCGAGACCCCTTGTGGGAACTGATCTAATGCCATCCACTCATCCACAGTATGCGCCTGTAGAATGCTCCCCGGTCCGATGATAACGGTCTCCATGTGCTGTGCGAAGATGGCAGCATCGGTGCCATAGGCGACGGTTTGGGGTTCCGCTTCGCCAGTTATTTCAAGTGCTGCTTGGATAATCTCCGCATCGGGTGGCGTGCGTACCGGCGGCGCGTCAATATACAAATCGAATATTAACCCATGCTTTTCAGCCGAGTCACGGGCGCGGTCTATCCACTCCTGTGAATTGTCCCCCGGCATTGGACGGTAATTGATACAACACACGCTTAACGGCGAAGTAATATTCCCTGAACACTCGCCATCACTGATAGTGATATTCCAATCCGTAAAAGCCGGCGTGAATTCATCGTTGAAATACCGAGTATCGGTTGTCAATTCGTAATAGATATCCCGCATTTCTGCGAGAAACGGAATTAACTTTAGATTCGCGTTGTCCCCTTCGCCTGTACTGCTATGCGCTGCCCGCCCATGGGCTGTGGCAGTAAAGCGGACAGTCCCTTTGTGGGCGTATACCGCATGGAGTTCTGTCGGTTCACCGACGACTCCATACTTCGGAAAGCCGTGCGTTTTGAACATCTGCGACTTTTCGGCAACTGCAATTGCCCCGAGGTAGCCTACCTCTTCATCAGCAGTGATTACGACATAGAGCGGTGCCTTTAGATCCGATGCTGCATAGTGTGACGCGACTTCAATCATACAGGCGACACTGCCCTTCATATCGCAACTGCCCCTGCCATACATCTTCTCATCGGCAATCCGTGCCTCAAACGGATCCATCGACCAACCGATGGCGGGGACGGTATCTATGTGTCCAAGCAGGGCAAGCCCGCGTTCACCGTTCACCGGGCCTTTGCGTCCAATGAGATTGACCTTCAGCACACCTGCACGGTCTTTGTACTCGACCCGTTCTACTTCACAATCAATACCTTCCAACGTTTCAGTAAGGAAATCCATAACTTCAACGTTGCTGAGCGGACTGACTGTATTATACTTAATGAGGGTTTTGGTTAATTTTTGTGCATCCATAGTCAGGAATTCTACAAAAAGTGTCAAAGTTTGTCAATAAATTTTTTAAAAGCAATCGGCAGTCAGCCGTCAGCCATCAGCAAAGCGTGTTTGAAACATGAGTTCCTACATATTGTATGCAATTGGTGGGGTTCTAAACCTCGCCAGCAAAGTGGTTCGCGTGAGTCTTGTAATTTGTATCGCGGTGCGTTACGAGCGGGAAATCCATTTCAGAGTTGGTATTCATAGGCAGCGATGGCGGTTGCTGCAATCGCTGCGGTTTCTGTCCGCAAGATGTGCGTGCCGAGCGTTACGGGAACACATCCGCTTTCAATTGCGGCGGTGACTTCTTGACTCGAAAAACCGCCTTCTGGACCTACAAAGAACGCGATAGCAGTTGCCTGCGATATTTCTCGCAAGACTGACTTGATATGCCGTGTATGTGATTCATGTTCAGGATGTGTGTTGAGGAAGAGGCAGCGTGAAAATTTTTCGAGTTGTGCAAGAGATGCTTCAAATGTCTGTGGCTCGCAGAGTTCCGGTAGCCATGTGCGTTTACACTGCTTCGTGGCAGAGATAACAATACGATGCCAGCGTTCATATCGATGCTGGCTCGGTTTTTGTAAAGCATACGCTGAATACATCGGCACAATCTGTGTAATTCCGAGTTCTGTGGTTTTCTGGAGGATCAGTGCCATCTTATCATTTTTCGGCAGCCCTTGGAATAGAGTAAGTGAAGGTGGGACCTGTGCCTGAAATTCGTAGGTAAGGATTCGGGCTTCACTGGAAAGTCGATTTGTGTCCGTATTAAGCACTTCCGCAGTATAAATATTGCCCTGTCCATCAATAATTCGGATAGTTTCGCCGGGTGTTATACGAAGGACGTTACGGAGATGGTGCTGCTCTGAACCCGTAATTGTAGCAATATCGGCGAGAATTTGAGGCGGCGGAACATAGAGGGTATGCATCTTAAGGGGACGCTTTAGATTGTGCCAGTGCGAAGTTTTTCAATAACTGTCTGAGGCTGTTGGCTGCGGAAGATCGCGGTGCCTGCGACGAGGATCGTCGCGCCTTGACGAATTGCGAGCGGTGCGATCTCTGTGGTTACACCGCCATCAACGGAAATATCAAGGGGCTGTTTTGATTTTTGGATAGTTTGATGCAATTCCGCTATTTTCTTGAGCGTATCGTGTCGAAAAGTTTGTCCACCGAATCCGGGTTCAACACTCATAGGCAAGACCAAATTAATTTCTGAGAGATACGGAGTGACTGCGGCGGTCGGTGTTTTGGGTGAAAATGCTAAGCCGGGTTTAAGCCCGTGGGCTTTTATCGCTGAAATGACTTCACGTGGTACATCAGCACTCTCAATGTGAAACGTAATGAGATTTGCCCCCGCTTCGGCAAGTGTGTCAATATAACGGAGCGGATGCTTCACCATAATGTGAACATCAAAAGGGATCTGGGTTATCTGGCGAACAGCAGCAATGAGCGGTGGACTGATAGCGAAATTCGGTACAAATTCACCATCCATGACATCGAAGTGAAGCATATCCGCGCCAGCATCAACGATCCGTTTGACCTCTTCACCGAAACGGCTGAAGTCTGCGGCGAGCAATGAGGGGGCAATTTTAGGGGTATGAATTTGGATGCTCCTTCGGTTTACTCCTATAGGACTTACGCAGCCCCCCGTGCAGTCGGGGTTTGAAACCCCGACTGCAGTGCGTCGGATGTCCGTTATCATGGAAAAATGCGTAAGTCCTGTTCTATTTATAAAGTCTTTCGAGTACTTTTTCCCCGTTCTCGAAAACGATCACCTGTGTTTGCCCAAAAACGCGAACCCCTTTTTGTTCGAGGTTAATCACTGTGTCGGGTGAATAGTGTTGGTCAACTTCAATGCGTTCACCTGAATCATCTTTTATAATAATTTTGACATGGCGCGATAAATTTTTATTTTCGTCTTCGCTGACGTAGTACTCAAAGGGTAGCAATCTACCGATGTTTTCATCCACCGCTTGTCCACTGATTTCAAGAGAGACCAGGTCTCCTGTTTTCAGTATTACACCGCCTGCCGGTTTGTGGGCAATAATCGCGCCTTCTGGGATTTTAGGGTGTGAGCTATATTCAGTTTCAACGTTTAGTCCGGCCGCTTCCAAAGCAACAAGCACGTCCGTGGCAGGCTGACCTTCAAAATTTGGGAGTTGCATGGATTTTGGCGGGGGACCTAAGCTTACCAAGATGTTAACCGGACTCCCGCGCCGCTGACCCCCGCCTTCTGGCGGGGTTTGCGCGATGACAGTATCTTGTAGATACGTTTCAGAATGGACAGACGCGACCCGATTCCGACGAAAGCCCGCGGCTTCAAGAGCATCAAAAGCAGCATCCTTTGATTTACCGATGACGGAGGGGACGGGCGCCAATTCCGCACCTATGCTGACCGTGATTTTAACGGGTTGATAGGACTTGATTCTAAAATTTGCCTCCGGATCTTGGGCGACGATTTCACCTTTCGGAGCATCACTACTTGCCTCCAGAATCTTTTTCGCGGGTCGAAGACCAGCCCTATCAAGGATAGGAACGGCTTCATAGTAGGTTCTACCCGTAATGTTGGGGACAAGCACCTCCTCTGTCCGAACCCATCTTGGAATAACCACGAAAATGACTAAGACTGCGGTTATGCCGGATAGAATCAGGAAGTAGAGTGAAACCTTGACGATTCCAAATAGAACGTTATTAAGGCTATTCATGGTTTTATTCTGATATTGCCAAAAGTTGTTCGCCTGTTTGTAACTGGTAACCGTTAATAAAATCGTCTGCTTCCATAACTTTCTTAGTTGCGGGCTGAATTTTCAGGAGTTGTAGTGTCCCGTCTGCTGTCGCAACGAGTAGTTTTCGTTTCTCGACTATTTCAAGCGTTCCTGAAGGGGCAGCGCGTGTCTGCGGCAGCGGTTGGCAACTAATAATCTTGAGTCGGTGATTGTCTCGAAAGAAGGTATAAGCACCGGGCCAGATCGCGGTGCCCCTTACAAGATTATGAATTGTTGTTGCAGGTTGATTCCAGTCAATGTGTCCGATCTCTTTTGTGAGGCGCGGTGCATGTGTTGCCGCCGCATCGTTCTGAGGTGTCGCCGGTGGCAGTGCCCCGACTGGCATATCGGTCAGAAGTCGGATAAGTTGGCTTGCGCCAAGTCGCGCTAACTGCTCTGTTAATGTGAATGCGGTATCCTCATCGTGAATTGGGATAGCGGCAGTAGAGATAATATCGCCAGTATCTTCGCCCGCATCTAATAACATAAGTGTTACACCTGTTTCGGTTTCTCCATTAATCAATGCCCATTGAATGGGGGCTGCGCCTCGATACTTCGGGAGCAGAGAAGGGTGTAAATTGATAGTTCCACACGGCGGAATATCCAAAACGGTCTGCGGTAGCAGTTGACCGAATGCCGCAACGATGATTACGTCTGGTGCCAGACGTTCAAGGACGCGCACGGAATCCGGTTTCCGCACTTTCTCAGGTTGGTAAACCGGCAGACTATGCTCTGTTGCGACAATTTTAACAGGCGGCGGGTTGAGGCGTTTTCCACGCCCGCTTGGACGGTCGGGTTGCGTGACAACGCCAATAATCTCAAATCCGTGGGTGATCAGTTCTCTGAGTGCTGGCACAGCGAACTCACTGGTACCCATAAAAAGAATACGCATTTTTGACTTTAGTTAGGACTTACGCAGTTCCCACTGCAGTCGGGGTTTTAAACCCCGACTGCAGTGCGTCGGATGTCCGTTATCATGGAAAAATGCGTAAGTCCTGTTTAGTTTTCAGTTTTCAGAAGCGAATCTGAAGGAGAGGCATCGCAAAACCGGCAGCCGGTTCATTTGCCCATCTATTCAGATTGTTATTCATTGCGTTTTGCAAAGACGTCCTTCGATATCTTGCTGTATATGGATCTGTTTTGGATAGACGCGCGATCGTGCCTTCAACGGGGTCTTCTTCTTCAGTTGGTGGTGCTTTGGGTTCTGGCACGCGTGGTGCGGATCGGTCAACATTGCGAGTATGTAGCCAATCCCATACACCGATAAACAGGGACAACGAGACGGCACCGATGCCAACGATGCGATAGTCTTTCGGTGTCATTTCAGGTGCGAATATATTCTCACGATACATTTTTATCCCTCTAACAACGACATAACTGTGAATCGCGGTGAAGGGTAGAGAACTCAGCGTGATAATCTCAAATCGACGCAGTGCGCTTTCGCTATAGTCGGCGTGATCCTCATGTTGTGTTTCCTGTCCTGGCGGCTGGGATTGAAACTGCGCGTTTGCGTATGGTATCTTAAAAAAAAGAAAAAGTAAGCTAATGAAGAATAATTGGATCCTAAACTTATACATGGATTACCTCCGTGGACGAGGAACAGCGTTGATTCTCGTAGTAATGCTGTCAATCAACGGACTTATATGGCACAGCAGCAAGTCAAGTGTGTTGGTCTTGATTTCGGTTGCGGAACAGATAAACAATAAGCATGCCTGCCCCGATACAAACAGAAATATCAGCGACGTTAAAGGTAGGCCAAAAGAGGCCTTGGCTGGCTATACCGAACTGAAGAAAATCAATAACCTCGCCCAAATAGAGTCTGTCAATGAAATTCCCGATAGCACCGCCGAGTAAAAAACCTAATGAGACCTGCATCCAACGGCTCTCCCTGAATCGGAGATAATAGGCGAAAATGAAAACCAACGCGATAATGGTAATGAGAATAAGCAGAAATCTATGTCCGGCGAGTACGCCAAAAGCCGCTCCGGTATTTCTATCGTGTCGAAGGTTGAAGAACCCCGGAATAATCGGAATTACCTCTGTCATCTGCGTGATATAGGTGTTCACTAGCCACTTGGTCCCCCAATCAAGTATCAACATTGGAACGGCTACACAGATCAAGGGTATAATATTCTGTCCTGTACTTTTTTTAGGATTTTGCATCGTATGCGCGCTTGCGTGCCTCCCATTCCGCTTTTACATCGTCTTTCTTCATATCGGTAGGTTGTGAACTTTGTCCAATCAGAGGCGAGCGTAAATGCCAGTTTCTCTGAAAAATACTATGATTATTGGCTGCACCCTCTATAGAAATGAACCGATAGAAATGTTCCGCCAGAAAAGGGGTCAACGGTGCGAATCGTTGCAGGATCGCAGTCGTTATCTGTGAAAGCGTATGCTGTGCTGTATGCGAGGTCGTCGCAGCATCGGATGCCATGGCGCGGATGTAAAAGCGAAGGTCGTCCTGACAGAAATTCGTTAACATTGCCCACATTTCGTGGAAATTCCCCTGTTCGTAAGCCTGCTGTACCTCTTCTAAAAGTTGGGCGGTAACGATTATTGCCAGCGATTCAATCGAAAGGATTTTGCTGGTGGTAGCCGTTCCTTTGCTGTCTACGCCTGATGCTTCAAGATTCGTATGCGTCGGAGCACTGGCGAATTGGGTCTCAACTTCATCTTTATGGACTCTCGGAGATGCGTCTGCCGATTTTTTGCTCTTGCTCACATTTTCGGAATCAAGCAGGAACGGTTGGAGGTGTTCTTTTATCTCATCAAAGAGTGCTTGTAGCACCTGATATTGCGCCAAGTGCTTTTCTGCGAGTTTTTCAAGTTGTTTGCGCCCCGCCTGTTTTGCCTTGATAGTCGGTGCCATTGCGACAAGGCGTATCACATCAGCCGGATATTTGTTGAGAAATGCATCTTCAATCTGCATTCCACTATTAATTTTCGGTAGTGCCTTAAGCGTTAGTTGCTTAAAGGGTTGACTTTCTTTAATGGGGCGACTTCTACTCAGCGCGGCGGAGATGACGCTGATTTCAGCCAACCATTTTGTCCATTCAGCATCATTAATACGCGTTTGCGGTACAAACATGACGCTGGTGTGGCCGCCGAGCGGTTTTTTGAAGTCGGAGTTGTCAATGATTTGAAGCAAATTGGCGAAATGACTATCGATGAGGGTCGCTTCTTTGCGGAAGTCGCCTGAATTACAATTGAGGCAGCGCGTGTCTGCGGGCAGGAGTTCTTCGATACTTAATCCGAACCAAAATTCAAAACTGCGCTGGATAGAATTACGGATCGCGTTGAGCGTATTTTTATCGGTGAGCGGTTCATCACACTGGTCGCAGAGCAGGATTGGGAGTGGCATGCCCCACTGGCGTTGTGTTGAAACTTGCAATTCTCCAAAATTAAGAACGACATCCCGGATGTCGCTAATCTGTTTGTGTTGCGTATCGCTATAATTGTCCCAATATTCTTGAGCATTGAGCAGTTGGGTGGTGCTGTGGTTTTTTGAGGTTGAGAATACCCATTTTGAACAGGGACGAAAAACGGTTAATTCTTTGCAGCGCGGACAGTGCGGTGCCTGCATTTCATCTGTTTCATCGTTATGTGTTTTTAAGAGGTATCCACACTTTTCTAACTGAGGGACAATAAACTTTTCTGTATCAAACAGATACAAGCCGCACAATTGCGCCGCCTCTTCAGTGAACCGTCCGGTTTCATCGAAAATAGGCGTGGCATTTATATCTAACACTTGGGCAATATCGTAACTGTGCTGATGGTGGGCAGGGTTTAGCGGCATAACGCCGGATTTTAAGAGTGGCGGTGGTTTATCATCGGTTTCTGCAATTAGCGTTTCAGGGATGAGCCTAATCTTTAAGGTTTTCGACGGAAAGAGTGGGTGTGCTACGGTGTATTCTGCAAGTTCTTTCGCTTTGATTTTCTTGACCAATTTCGGTTTAGGCTGCCCTTTGGCAAGGTGTTTACAAAAATGTTCAAACTGCGGCTCCGCAAAAAGAAGATATTCCTCCCCATATTTGGTGAGCCGATAAGTCGCCTCCGTAGTAATCCCAAGTTCGACGGTACCGGCTACTTCCCATAGATGCGACATCTGGACGCAAAAGGAGACATCAATACCGAATTCCTCTAATCCGGAGTTGAATGGAAATTTTACGTAACTATTCAACGCTTGTGTAGGTATTTGTAGAAGATTCGCTTCATTGATTGGCGTTGTGCACTTAGGACACCACGGACTCAGTTGAGGGAGGTCATGTAGGTAATCGGAATCCCGGAGTCGACTGATGAGTGCGATGAGTCTGGCTTCCTGTCGTGATTCGAGTGTTTTCTGTGAGGCATTCCAATCCGCAAAAATACCGAGTTGATAGAACTTCTGTCTTTGGACTTCCAATTCCTCCTTATGCCGTTTGCGACATCGCTTGCGAAGCACAGAGAGTTTGATCGGAGCTTTAGATTTTGACTCTGCGATAAACTCCGCGATAATGCGTTCTTCAATCCAAAGGGGATAGGTTTCCCACGCGGGTACGTATGTGACGTGGTGTCCCTGCATTAACGCAGCTTTGAGGAAAATGTCTTGGCAAATCTTTCTGGAAAGTGTATCAAGCGTCAGCCCGTGAACAGAAGTAGGCATTTCCCGAAGGACATAGGTTTCTGGCTGAGAGGTGTGATCAGGCTGCGTCGGATTGACATCTGGCGTGGTGCGTTTGGCAGGCGTCGCTTTTTTGTTCGCGAGAGGATAAACATTGAGGTCTGCCCAAACTTCCAGAACCGATTTTTCGTTCGTCCGTTCTGTTGACTGAAGTTTCTCATCTATCTTTGGGGTTTTACCCCGTTTACGCGTCGGACTTTTGGCAGGGGATTTTCGTTTCTTCATGGTTTCTATTTATCTCTGAATTACCTGTCAGTTTAACGAGATTATGCTTTTTAGCGGATTGGTATCTCTGTTGATATGTTACCGAAGCATCCGAGCCAGAATCTGTAACAGAATAATCAGTACAAAAGGTGAAATGTCAATACCAAAACTTCGAGACATTGGTTCAAGTACCTTACGAATCGGCCTTAGTGCTGGATCAACGAGGCGACCTGTAAACCAATAGATTTGCCTAACGGTTGAATTCTGTGTACCAAAAACAAACCAAGAAAGCACTGCATTTGCAAACACCACTATTGTGTAAATCTCAAGCAGTTGAGCGATGAACCAAGCGAAGTTGAGCATAGTTGTCGTTTATGTACTATAGGACTTACGCAGCCTCCCTTGCAGTCGGGGTTTCAAACCCTGCAGGAAATACTTTCTTCGCATTGGATTTTAGCGTTTGCAAAAACCCTGCAGTGCGTCGGATTGCCTCGCAGTGAGAGTTATCATGGAAAAATGCGTAAGTCCTGTTCTGTCTGTTACTCCCAAAAATTATGCCCCGCCGAGTTCTTTGGCGCGTTCTGTTGCAGCAAGGATCGCTTCTGTGATCGTCGCGCGCAAGCCACCGCGTTCCAAGGCGTGAAGTCCGGCGGCAGTTGTTCCACCAGGTGTCGTAACACGATTTTTTAGCACCGCTGGGTGCTCCGCGGTTTCGGCTAACATCGTAGCCGCCCCCAGCACAGTATGGATCGCGAGTTTCTGAGCATCCGTCCGAGGTAAACCGACATGGACACCCGCATCAGCGAGTGCTTCAACGAACAGCGCGACATAAGCAGGTCCGCTTCCGCTTACGCCAGTGACGGCATCAAGATGCCGTTCCTCCATAACTAAAGAGACACCACAGGCATCAAAAATTTTCTGCGCAACTTCAAGATGTGCTGCATCCGCTACGGTACCAGCCGTTAGTACCGATATCGCAGCCTCGACCGATGCTGCGATATTTGGCATCACCCGAACGATCGGCGGTGCTGGGTCAAAATAGGATTCAAGTGTTGTGGTAGCGACACCCGCTGCAATACTGATGAGCCATTGGGGTGCCGATAAACGCTGTGCAACTTGTGGTAGAATATTTGGGACAGCCCCTGGTGGCACGGCGCAGAAGATCACATCCGTCTTTTCTACCAAATTGACAATATCACCAGCATCGTTGGTGCCTTTTTCATCACAGAGTTGTTGGACAAGCGTGCTATCTATGTCGGTGACCCAAATCTGTTTTGCGGGGAATACGACATCAGCAATACTTTGAACGACAATGCCGCCCATTTTTCCAACGCCTATTACACCTAATCTGAGGTTTTCTACCACTTTTCTCTCCTGACGGCACCGATACTGGAGGCATCTGCGTGCATCGAACCGCGTAAACTACGGTGAAGGATCGAAGATTGCTCTACCGATTCTAACAAGATTCGCACCTTCTTCTATAGCAACTTCAAAGTCATTTGTCATCCCCATGGAGAGATACTGCATAGTAACGCCAGGGAACTGTTGCATCTCTATCTTTTCGGCGAGAGATTTCAGTAAAGCGAACGCGGACCGGTTTGCCTCCGGTGAAGGACTTAACTGCCCCATTGTCATTAGCCCGACGATATTTGCTGTCGGATACGTTTGCGCTGCTTCCATGAACGCCAGCAAATCCGCCGCGTCTAAACCGTATTTACTTGTTTCGCGAGTCGTGTTCACCTGAATGAGAACATCTATCCGTTGTGCCTGCGCTTCGGATCGGCGTGCTATTTCTGCTAAAAGCCGTAAACTGTCAACAGAATGAATCAACGAAAACATTTGAAGCGCGACTTTAACTTTATTTCTTTGAAGGTGTCCAATGAGATGCCAACGGCATGTTTCACGAGCAGATACGGCATTTAGGGTTGAGTTGACTGCCCCGTACTTTTGTTGTGCTTCCTGTATTCGGTTTTCACCGATGTTTGTAACGCCTGCATCGAGAATCGCCTGCATTTCCGGTACTGAACGTCCTTTTGTAACAGCGACGAGCTCTATTGAATCCGGTGTTCGATTACTGCGTTCCGCCGCGCGAGCGATACGTTCGTTAATACTGAAGAGATTATTGACAATCGGATTCAATTGGCACACCCCTCGCTTGGTACTGTGAGTCTCTTTTCAATGCCAAAGTCGGTTCGATTACAAGCGCTGATTAGGCTTCAAAATTGGCCGTTGATTGTGCCTCTGAATTTAAGGGTTTATTTGTCTGAAAAAGTATGCCAATAACCGCAACTAAAACAGCGATGCTAATAATACCGATGCCGACTGTTATAGTATACGTTGCCTCCGTATAAATCTGTGTGACTTGCGCTGCAGTGTTACTTTCCGACAAAGTCTGTTGATACCTGTTCGGATGGAGACCACCCAATATGATGAAAACAAATCCAATAAAACCTATAGCAATTGATAACGTTATGAAGAGCGTACGCATTTACGGTTCCTTAGTATCTACCGAATTGTCGCCTAACAATAAGCCAAAGAAATTATTGGACCTAACAAACTGGAACATTTTGGGAAAATAACGCTACAAATTGTAGTGAGGTTACGACTGTGGACAGTGCTGGAACTGTAGCCACACAATTCGCTATATTTGTATATTTAAATGATACCATATTCTTGCAAGGAATGCAAATTTTTCATTTGGCGGTTGTCTGGGAAAAAGGTTCCGGGGAGAAGACTGAAATTGAGAACCGAACAGTCCAGGTAAAAACTAAAGGGATTTGAAATAAGTTGACATTCTCAAAGTCCCCCTGATAAGGGGCGGTGAATGCCCATAAGGCATTCATACCGTTGATTCTTTAGGGGGTTGACTTCGCATTAAAAGTGTATAAGTAATAGGACTTAGTTTTCGGGGTTGAGTCTCATAAATGAGAGCATTCTGCCGGTTCGTCCGTTTTCAGCCCGATGTGAATAAAAGAGATCTGTGCGACAGGCGGTACAGAATGGCGATACCGAGATAGAAGTGCGGGGTAAACCTATTTCGATTAATTGGTTAATGTTAGCTGCTTGCAGACTCAGATTTGTGCCGTTGCGTACGGTACTGCCGAAGCGTTCCGTGAATTGGTCGATCAGTTCTGTGCTGACGGTATAACAACACTTCTGGATGGAAGGTCCCAAATGAATCTGGCAGTTTTCGGCAAGTGTTCCGAAAAGTGTCTCCATCCGGGTGAAGGCATTTACGGCTATACCAGCAAGCGTACCTCGCCATCCCGCATGGACGATACCGATTGCCGGCGTTGCGACATCTAAGATAAAAACAGGAACACAATCGGCAGTGAAGATACCCAACGTTACGCCACACCGAGCAGAGACAAGTGCATCCGCTTCCGGGCGCGATTCAGGCATCGCCGGTACTTTTTCATGGACATCAATAACTTCGGTGCTGTGAATTTGATGACAATAGTGTAGATCTGCCAAACCCGTCTGCTCAAAGAAAAGTGCTTTGTTAGCTGCGACTGCGGCTGGATCATCACCGACATGTTCGGCAAGATTCAGGGAGGCGTAAGGGGGACGACTGGCACCACCGCAGCGTAGACTCACACCGGCGGTGACGATACCAGTGGTCTCAAGTTCCTGAATGGGGTAATATATCTTCACGGTTTGTAATCTTCTCTCGGTGGACTAAAGATGTCAAGTGCGACAGCGGGTTCATCAAAGGCTTTCGCGCTGTGTTTCACATTGGAAGGAATGAGATAAGCATCACCTTTTTTAAGGATCCGTGAATCGCCATCAATGGACAATTCAAATGTCCCGTCAAGGACCATTCCCATCTGTTCATGCGGATGGCTATGTTCAGCGACAACACTGTGGGGTTTCAGATGCACAAAGGACATCATCAGTTTCTCACCGTGAAGTGTCCGGATGCTGGCGCCATCAAAAACCTCTTTTTCGGGTTGTTCATCAATGACAAAAAATGGCATCAGTTAAGAGTGCCTCCTATTTTCTATGCTGATGGGGTTTGAAACGCCATCAACGCGGGCATATCCTTTCTATGGAAACGTACCATCTGGTGTAGCAGGTTCGACGTAAAGCAATCTCTTACAACTTGAGCAGTAAACAGGTTTCTCATATTTCTGTGCTTCTTTTAGCGTCTGGGGTTGAATAGCGATACGGCAGCTGCTACAAATACCGTTCTTACCCAAAGCTATAAAACCGACTTTCGCGCGTGCCGCACCTGATTGGCTCGCAAGCTGCGCTTTCATCCACCGGTGATATTCGTCCCTGCGGACCTTGTCGATCTGTGGCAGAAATTCCTTACGCTGTTTCAACTGTTCATCTTTCTGAGTTTCTAAGGCACGTAGTTCCTGGCGGAGTTGCTCAGTTTCGGTAGCCGTTTTTTCCTTTTCTTGATTTACGAGAGCTTCGAGTTCCCCTAATTCTTGTTTTAACTGGTCGGATTCCTCCATAAGGATTAGGATCGTATCTTCAGCCGCTTCATCTTGCTGGTCTAAGAATTCGATCTGCCGTTCTAAAGCGGTATAGGCTTCGTTAGACGTGACAGTTCGCTGTTCGTCTTGATATTTTTCGCGTTGCACAGCGTTCATTTCAATTTCAGCGTTTTTGGTGCGCTGTGTTTTTTCTACTTCCGCGAGTTCCGCCGCTTTTGCTGCCAGGTCCACTTCGTGTTTGGCGACCTCTGCCTGTTGTTGCTCAATCTGGTTCGGGATGTCTTGGAGTTTTTGTTGGATCGTTAACAGTTCCGAATCACGTTTCTGTAGTTGGTAGAGCAGGGCAAGCTGCTGCCTCAAAGACTCGTTAGCCATTATGTTTCTGACTCCTTTTCGACGAGATAAGCGAAAAAAATACCGAGTTGATACAGAAGGAAGAGTGGGATTGCCATCAACAGCATTGACCACGGATCTGCAGGGGTCAGCAGTGCCGACATGACACAAATACCTAATAACGCATAGTTCTGCTTTTCACGAAAACCTCGTGCATTAATCACACCGATACGTGACAGAAACGCCATCACTATCGGTAACTCGAAAGCGATACCGAAACCTAAGATTAACTTCGTCACAAGGCTTAGATAATTTTCCAAGTCCCACATATTCGGCATCTCTGGAAACAGCTGGGCCGAGAACTGTAGGACTACCGGTACAACAATAAAGTAAGCGAAAGTAGCACCGATGATGAAAAATGCGACGATAATTAGAAAAAGCGGCACAGCGAATCGCCGTTCCTCACGATTCAACGCCGGAAAAATGAATGCCCAGACTTGATAAATGATTATCGGCGATGCAAGCAAAATACCGGCAGTAATCCCCAATTTCAGGAACGCCATGATACCTTCTAAGGGGCCGACTTTCATAAGTACGGCGTCGATGCTGGAAGTCCCAGCACGCAAAGTGACCGCAAGAAATCCGAATATTGAGGCACCCTCACCGATTGTTGCATCAATAGCATTCGCAATCAGTGTGTTCATAGATGTCCGCAACGGGAACATAACAACTTTCTCAATCGGTTTGCTAAAGGATAGACACAATACCGTAAAGATACCGATTGTGATTGCAATGATGATAATTCGCCGCCGAAGTTCCTCCAGATGTTCCCAGAAGGTCATTGCAACATCATTAGATTCCTGAGATTCCATAATACGTCCTGTTCGCGAGATTATCACCGATTAAGAGGATTTCGGAGGCTTGATATTTGGTTCCGGGTCCTTATCAATCTCATCTGCTGCTTTTGTCAGTTCATCTTGGAGTTCGGAGCCGGCGCTCTTAAATTCGCGTATCGCTTTTCCGAGCGAACGTCCCATTTCTGGTAGTTTTTTCGGTCCGAAAATGATGAGAGCAGCCACAAGAATTATAAATATCTCCATTCCGCCTATTCCACCCATATTTCTGACTCCTCCTTTTATGATACATGACAGTCTGTTACTGTGCATTAGTATATCATAAAGCCAATCTATTCGCAATTAATTTTTTATCGGTTGTCAGTAATACCATTTCTAAATAAACGCCTGTCATTAACAAAAAACTGGCTTGTAGTAGCGCAATTGATTGCGCCTCGGACCTGCGAATGCCTCATAGCGTTCCAAAACCTCTATAATGCGACTTTATTTTTTAGATTTGGTATAAGAATGGTTGTTGTCAGAATCAGGATTTGCAGGATTGTATTATCTGAATCGCGGATTGTCGCGGATTACGCGGATTTCACGGATTAGGGAGGCGTTGGAAGGATGGAAGGGTGGAAAATTGGAAGGGTTGGGTGTATGCTTTTGGTTGTCTGAATGCCTATCGCGGTTGGATGAGGATACCGCAAATTTATGAAATTTCATAGGATTCATAGTAAGGATTCAAAAGTGGCACGCGTGAACCCGTCCAAAAGTTAGACACAGTCTGGGTTTTCACCCATTTCGCAGCAGCACCATTTTTTGGGTGTTACTATGAATCTTTGGATTTTTGAAGACGTTGGTTACGTCTCACTAACGTAGTTATGACGTGGGTTTTGGGGTACTTTAAGTTTGGGTCGGTTCGGATGGGATACTATGAAATTTTTCTGTAGTTTGAAAACATTGGTGAGAAGCAACGAATCGTTATTCTTCAGACCGATTCAACGCAATCCAATCGAGTGCCTTTTTTTGGATGTCCACTGCCTGCGTCAACCTACCAACGAGTTGCTCCAGTTGCGCAATGCGTTCCGTAGAGGCATCGGACTGCTTACGATTGGGTTCAAAGAGGGTCGCTGCATTTTCAACGAATTGGCGTTTCCACTCTGAGAGTTGTGCTTCAGTGATGTTATGTCGGCGACAGATTTCTGCTTCGGAACTTTCGCTGCTGAGTGCCGCAATCACAACTTCCGCTTTAAATTCGGGTGTGAATCTTTTGCGTTTTCGTTTGGTTGTCATCGGATTCTCCTTTCTAAGCAATATTAAGAAATAAATTCCCATTTTCTCGAAGGTCTCGAACCCGTAGGGGCGGGGTTTCCCCGCCCGTTACCAATGGATAATGTGTATATTTAATATTCAAAATTGCTTATATGAAGTTTAAGAAAATGTTTCGGTAATTCTCTGTTTTCCCAGGCCCGGTAGGTTCGGTTTCCTAACCGAACCGGACATCCCTAAAAAATTACCGAATTAATAAATTAATCTTCATTGAGAAAGGTATTATATCATAATCTTGGTTTAGATTGTGGTCTAAATTTTCAATGGCAGTACAAGTTGTGGTTCGGCCATCCCTTAGCAACTGCCAACTCGTAATTTTCCCTTATTTGATCCACCTTTTTAATCTCTGATAAGGGGATAGAAGTTGGAGAAAAAGTTAATTCAGCAGGTGTGACTGGCCGTCCAAGTGCCTTTTCTATTTGGGAATATACATCTTTGGTCACGATATCCTGAATTTGCTGGAGATATTCTAACAAAATTTCATTGGGTTGTTTTCTTTCTAATGTTATTGAGATTTCAATATTATTCAGTTTAGTAATTTCGGCATCCATGAGTTCTGGATTCTGATCTTTGAGTTGTGCTAATAATTTTTGCGACGATTTTTGGATGGCAGATTTAAACTCAGCATGCTCCTGTTCAGGTTCTTCCTCAAACTCCTCAATCGGAAAATTCGGAAATTCAGGTGTTGAAAATAATTTATTCATCATAGCCTCCTATTATAATACAAGTTGCCACCTGTTTCACACATAGCACTCCGCTGGAGTGCAAGAGGTTGAACACACCATTTTCTATAGATATATCACCCCTCTGGGGTGAGGAAAGTAGGCTGAAAACCTCATCGAAATACGCAGAAATACCGTTTTTGCTTGGGAGTTTCTTGTAAGCAAAAACACTAAAATCTGTTAGTAGCAAGTTGGGTTATTATAGTTCAACATCTTTATGTGACGTTTGAAACGTCACGGTGACGTGCAGAATCCACGTGAGACGTGGGAATGTGACGTGTTTTTCGCTTTTTTCACAATGACTCTTTTTTCTATTAGGTTTAGGATCTGCCTCTAAGTTGATTTGGGATTTGTACGATAGAAGTATTCGAGGTTCGTGTTTAAAATCCGGTTCTGCTAGGAAACCGCGAAGAAATCCGCAGAAACACCCTATCAAATACCCCCAGCAAAAACCCTACCGGAGGATGAAAGTGTCTCTTTATTTTTAGGATTCACTATAATTGCGTTTATAGCAAATATACTTATACGGCTTCCACTCCCAAGTATCGCGGTCTTTGTTAGGGTCCCATGCTGGAAAATACAGAAATTCACCGTCGCCATCCTGTGGAAATATTGGAGATGCTCTATGATATGTTTGAAACTCTTCGCATGTGGAATTTATAGCAACGATCTCTCCTGTAAAGTTGCCTTGCATATCGAACTTCGCGAGATAGTTCTCTGCTGTGTACGTCCGTCCGCCTACTAAATTCGGAAAAGGACAAGCCTCCAGATCTGCGTTTATGATAAAGTCCGTCAACACATTTACCCAAAGCCCGCCTATACCGTCGTATATGATACGGTCAAAAGACGCTCTTGCAAGTTGCGCCGAAAGATCGTTACGTGTATCGTTTATATCTATGCTAAACGCGCCCGCTTCTTTTGGTGGCTCTCCTGCTATCTGCCAATCAAACTGGTAGCCGTGATTTATCGTAATATCGTGTTCAGGCGTGTATTCCATTAAAACAAGCGAATAAGCGTATAGTCTATCCTTACGGCTTTGGTCCCAATATTTTTGACCTACCGACCCAGGACTTCTTCTCATATAAAGTATATCACCTATTACAAAACTACTCCACACACTCCCTCTATCAAAAACAGTATAAGAACCGTAGCCATCTATGCGCGTAAACTCAAAAGTGTCAAGGTTTAATATACCAGTCATACTCGCGCCCTCTACACCATCGTAGCGCGAAAACAAATCCCTTGCAAACCGAACTGATAAAATAAGATTGTTTTGGTATATGCCCACTATTTCTCCAGGGGACCACCGCAGCGGGAAGCGACCATTGCCTTTTGGAAACACTATCTCTCTGTGTGAGATATACTTGCCGTTTCTATCGCAAAACACTATACCGCCACCATTGGTTGTAAGATTGTTGTTTGGTCTGTCGTATTCTATATAACTGTAATATATCCCGTCGCCGTGAAGCAAACCATTATTGTAAGAGGTTATTTTAAATAGAATATCCTCTGGTATATCAACGATAAAATCTCCAGCAGGATATCGTGAGTATGCGCTTGGGAAATTGTCAGTGTTAATATAAAGCGTCCCTTTATCAGCATCGGTTAGTAAAACATCATCTAAAATTGAACTTTCTTCCGCACATGAACATATCAATACACAAATTATCAAAAAAGCAAAACCTAAAAATCTTGTCATCTAATCTCCGGGCAGGAAACCCAAGTCTTTAGGAAGCTTGGGAGGAATGCCCGCTCCTTTTTTGGTTTAGATTCCCCGAAGTGGGGTGCGTATCGTTTTTTCGCCACAGATACGTGAGCGATTCTTTCCAGGGGCTGCTTCGGTGTTGTGGCCGACGCTTGGAAAATAGCGTTTCTGATGAAACTTTATATCTACATATATGATAACATGTTTTGTATGGAAAATCAAGGAGGGTTTTTCTTTTTACGGTGTGTAAATATTGGGGCAGCGGTTTCAAAAATTGGGAATAGAAGGGTGGCGGGATTATAAACCCCGCCTGCAATGGTTATAGGGAAAACGTTTGAATTCTTTCGCTCAACATGCTATTATATTAGCGACGTGGGAAGAATGTATCAATTCCGGCTTCAAGGTCTTCTATCGGATGTCCATATTGTTGCTGATAACTTTCGTGGGTGCCTCGCTCTGTTTCGGTTAACTCCGTCAGCGGAAAGGTAATAGTTTCCTTGCTGCGATTGCCGGATTCGTTCATTGCGATGTTCATCTCTTGGTCCTGCCTGCCGAGTGCGGCACCGTATTCGGGTTCCGTATCGTTAAGGACAGCTGTAGCGATGCTGAGCAGTTCATCTGCGACTGCGATCTGTCCTTCAGAAAGCGGGTAGTTCTTGAGCGGGTTCTCCCAAGTGACGATCTGTTCCGGCAGTTCCAATGAGATGTTATCAATGACGTTAGTGCCGTCCACGTCGATTGTTGTGCGCTTCGGACGGTAAGCAACGCCTTTCGCGCCGGATTCCAGTTCATCGGCGGGTGTCACGTAGATGGCTTCACCGACGATAGTGCCTTTGCTACCGTCAATTTGTGAGATACCTGTTTGTCCACGTCCCAAGGAACGTGCATGGATGACGTTGGAGTACACCATGAGCGCGGTTGCGTTGTTGTCGAATTCAATAAAGCCGAGACTCCATCTTTCACTGGTGTGATCCCGTTTCATCCGGTCAATGATCGGAATTACAGGTGATGTCTGTGTGATACCGAGTACGGATTTCGGTGCGCCGCCAGCGCGGAGCCGGAGCATACTCATGCCGTGATGACCGCCTTCATAAAAGATACGGTAAATTCGGGCGACTTCACCGATAACATCTGCTTCAATGACTTTCGATAAAAACCGTTCGCGTGGCGCGCGATAATAGTTTTCGGCGATCTCAAGTTTGACATTATTGGCTTTGGCGTGTTCAATCATCAGGTCTGCTGTCGGCAGCGTAACAGTGATAGGTGTCTCACAGAGGATATGAACGCCGGCATCCGCCATAAAGCATCCGATTGCGTGGTGTGCAACACCCGGCACGGTAATATCAACAACATCAAGTTCTTCATGTGCAACAAGATCTCGGACGTTGGTGTAAGGCGTTACACCGTATTCTTTGGCGTAACGGGTGGCAGCCGCCTCGTCTATATCGCAGACCGCGACGAGATTATAAACATCTTTGAGTTTCGCAATAACAGGTAGGTGAGCACCCGCGCCTCGCCGTCCCGCACCAACTAAAGCAATATTGAGTTTAGACATGGATATCTCCTAACTGTAAACATTTGCCTTATAAGCACTACTTCTAACGTGGACTGTTTGTACTGAAAATACCATCTCTCCAAAAATGTGTCAATGAAAAACATACACTATATAGGGTCATTTAGTTTTAAGAAATCCTTGGGTTTTATGTCTTCTTTTAGGGATCCGGTGCGGTTAGAATGCAGATCGCATTTGGGTGAGTACACCGCAAAACACGCACCATAAGTGTCAATTTTAGAAATAATAACCGTCTCAGACCCAGGACCGGTAGGTTCGGTTTCCCAACCGAACCGGATCCTACGCGGAAACCTTGAAGACTTCAAAAACCTCTTGAATCCCGTAGGGATGGTATCTTTGTAGAAATGTTAGCCGTTATCCTTAAAGAACTGCGTTGTTATATCCATTCAAGCAAATACCGACGCATCCAGTTTCTAATCTTATGCGGATTCGCGCTACTGTTATTGGTTGCAGCGGTCGAGTTCTATGCCAATCGCACAAGTGACGTTGGAAAACAGGTTTATACGCTCTGTATTATTGTTCTCTTTATCGCGCAACTTTGGGTACCGAGGCATGCGGTTGAAGCCTTATATGTAGATCGGTCCGTAACAAGAAACGGGATGAACGGTGCGCTGCTGGTGTTGAGTCCGTTGGCAAATTGGCAAATTTTGGTAGGTAAACTGAGTGCTGTGGTGCTTTGGGCGATATGGGGTCTCTGGTTAACAATTCCGCTGTTTGCACTTTCAAGTTATATAGGTGGTTTGGGAGTTTCAAAATTAGTGAAATGCGGTGCTGTCCTATTGGTAAGTTGTATTTTTTTCGCACTCATCGGTATCGGTTTTGCGTTATGTAATCCACCTATTCGGGCAAAAGGTATAAGTTACGGGGTCGTCGTGCTGCTGACCTTCCTTCCGCTGATTCCGATTCCCTTACTTGACGCAATCCCGATATTGGATGTGATGAGTCCGCTGTGTGCGTTGTTGTCAATCTTGGGTGCGGACGCAACGCATCTGTGGTTGTGGAACATCGGATTGTTTTGTGTCCTCTCTATCCTGATTTTTCCAGTTTTGATGAGACAGATGCGTTTGCTGTCTACATCCGGCAAGCTAAACCATGGGGATTTGTAAAAATAAAAACATGGTAAACACATCAAAATATCCCTCAAATCCCCAAGAAACGTCGCAGTCTGGGCACCCGGGTGTTACTTTTCGCGCGATTCTGATCGGCATCGTTCTTATTCCACCGAATACCTATTTTATTATGGCAAACCATCTGCGTTACCGGAGTACACTGCCGACAACGATGTCGCTAATTTACAACGTGGTGGTGACGCTGGTGGTGCTGACATGCCTAAATTCTCTGGTCAAACGGCTGCTGCCGCGCTTCGCGCTCCGACAGGGAGAATTGCTCACCGTCTACGTGATCCTTTCAATGTCCTCGGCGATCGCGGGACACGATATGATGCAGACCCTTGTGCCTGTGATTCCAAACGGCTTCTGGTTTGCCACCCCTGAAAACGAATGGCAACAGCTCTTCTGGCGGTATCTCCCAAGCTGGATGACACTCAGCGATTTGTCCGTCTTACAAGATTTTTACGACGGGGAAGCCTCTTTTTACGCGACGCGGTATCTGGCGGCTTGGTGGGAACCGGTTTTATGGTGGACGCTCTTTCTGTCCGTGCTGATATGGGTGATGATATGCATCGATCTGTTGCTTCGGAAGCAGTGGATCGAACGGGAACGGCTCACCTATCCCATCGTCCGTTTGCCAATAGAGATGACGCACTCAGACGGACGGCTCTTTAAAAACAAGATGCTCTGGGCAGGCTTCGCTATTGCAGCGAGCATTGAACTGATTAACGGCATCCACGCCTTCTTCCCAACCTTCCCAGAGATACCGGTCCGAAAGGTAGACCTCGGCATCTATTTCACTGAAAAACCGTGGAGCGCAATCGGCTGGACCCCCGTTTATATCCTGTCATTCGGTGTAGGACTTGCCTTTTTAATGCCGTTAGAGATGTCCTTTTCGCTTTGGTTCTTTTACTTCTTCTGGAAAGGTGAGCGCATCTTGGGAAGTGCGATGGGGTTACAGGCTTTGCCGGGATTTCCGTACGATGGCCCGCAAGGGGTCGGCGCGTATCTGGGGATCGCCTGTTTTGGACTCTACGGCGGACGTAAGCATTTCTATGCGATGTTTAGAAATGTGACTGGAAAGAGAGGTGCGTCCCTTCCATCTGAAATGCAAGATACAACGGATTATCGGTGGCCGCTGGCAGGGTTGATAGGCGGTGTCCTTTTTCTCTTTATTTTTTCTAACCATGCGGGGATGGCAATTTGGCTGATCGCGTTGTACTTTACGATCTATTATCTCCTCGCGTTAGGCATTACACGGGTCCGCGCGGAGGTTGGTCCCCCGACACACGAGATGTTTTCGGCAAACCCGCGGCAATTTATTCTCGATTCGCTCGGTTCACGTCCGATTCCACCACAGAGTTTAACGGTGCTGTCGCTGTTTTTCGCGTTCAATCGCGGCTATCGCGCACATCCGATGCCACATACATTGGAAGCCTTTAAACTTGTGGAAGTGGCGAATATGCGTGCGAAACGGATGGTCGTCGCGCTGATGTGCGGTGTCTTTTTCGGCATCCTTGCTTCATTCTGGGCGTATCTAACGGTTTCCTACAAGACCGGCGCGAATCAGTGGGTGGTAAAGGGCGGTTATAGTATGCTCCGATCGTGGCTCTATTACCCGACAGAAACAAATATCCCCGCGGTAACATTTATGAGTATCGGGTTTTTGTTTACAGGGTTGCTGTGGTGGCTACGTACCCGTTTTCCGATGTTTCCATTTCATCCGACTGGCTATGCGGTCGCAAGTAGTACATTGACCTTCGGTTGGCTCTGGTTCTCCGTTTTTATGAGTTGGGGCATCAAACACCTCATCTTGCGGTTCGGTGGTATCCGTCTGTACCATCGAGTGTTACCGCTCTTTTTGGGACTCATTCTCGGGCAATTCGTCGTCGGTGGCACGTGGGTGCTGATCCGACTGATCTGGGGTGTGTCTGTTTATTCTTTCTATCGTTAGGTTTACGCAATATGACTTCAAAAACATGGTAAACACATCAAAATATCCCTCAAATCCTCAAGAAACACCGCAGCCTGGGCATCCGGGCGTGACTTTTCGCGCGATTCTGCTTGGCATCATCCTTATCCCGCCGAACAGCTATTTCATTATGGCAAACCATCTGCGTTATTGGAGTACGCTGCCCACAACGATGTCGCTGATCTACAACGTAGTGGTAACGCTGATGGTGCTGACGTGTCTCAATTTCTTGCTGAAGCTGCTGTTGCCTCGTTTCGCGTTCCGTCAAGGCGAGCTGCTCACTATCTATGTCATCCTTTCAATTTCCTCGGCAATTGCGGGACATGACATGATGCAAACGGTAGTGCCTGTGATTCCAAACGGATTTTGGTTTGCAACACCCGAAAACGAGTGGCAGCAACTCTTCTGGCGGTACCTCCCAAGTTGGATGACACTCGATGATTTAACTGTTTTGCAAGATTTCTATGACGGCGATACAACCTTTTATAGATCAAGGTATCTCGCGGCATGGTGGGAACCGATTTTATGGTGGACGATCTTTTTATCCGTGGTGATTTGGGTCATGATTTGTATTGATCTATTGCTCCGAAAGCAATGGATCGAACGGGAGCGACTCACTTATCCCATCGTTCGGCTGCCGATAGAGATGACGTACTCAGACGGACGACTCTTTAAAAACAAGATGCTCTGGGCAGGTTTCGCTATTGCCGGCGGTATTGACCTGATTAACGGGATTCATGCATTTTTCCCAGCACTTCCAGAAATACCGGTCCGTAAGGCAGACCTCGGCATCTATTTCACCGAAAAGCCGTGGAACGCAATCGGCTGGACACCCGTCTATATCCTCTCCTTCGGCGTGGGACTTGCCTTTTTAATGCCGTTGGAGATGTCCTTTTCGCTCTGGTTTTTTTACCTGTTCTGGAAAGGTGAACGCGTCTTGGGCAGTGCGATGGGCCTACAGGTTTTACCCGGTTTTCCGTACGATGGCCCGCAAGGGGTCGGCGCGTATCTGGCGATCGCCTGTTTCGGGCTTTACGGCGGACGTAAGCATTTTTATGCGATGTTTAGAAGTTTGACTGGAAAAAGAGATGCGAATCTTCCGCCTGAAATGCAGGATACAACGGATTATCGGTGGCCCCTGGCAGGATTAATAGGCGGTATCCTTTTCCTCTTTATCTTTTCAAACCGCGGCGGAATGGCAATTTGGATGATCGCACTATATTTCGCGATCTACTATCTTCTCGCGTTAGGGATTACAAGGGTCCGCGCGGAGGTCGGACCGCCGACACACGAGATGTTTGTGGCGAACCCTCGGCAGTTTATTCTCGATTCGCTCGGTTCACGTATGATTCCACCACAAAGTTTAACGATGATGTCGCTCTATTACGCGTTCAATCGTGGCTATCGTGCCCATCCGATGCCACACACGTTGGAAGCATTCAAACTTGTAGAAGTAGCAGATATGCGTGCGAGGCGGATGGTCGTCGCGCTGATGTGCGGTGTTTTTTTCGGTATTCTCGCTTCGTTTTGGGCATATCTGGTGGTTTCCTACGATATCGGTGCGAATCCTGGGTTGGGCAATGGCGGCTATCACAGGCTCCGATCGTGGCTCTACTATCCGACAGAAACAAACATCCCTGCGGTAACATTTATGGGGGTAGGATTTCTGTTTACAGGGTTGCTGTGGTGGTTGCGCACGCGTTTTCCGATGTTTCCATTTCACCCGACCGGTTACGCCGTCGCAAGTAGTATGTGGACTTTCGGTTGGCTCTGGTTTTCCGTTTTTATCAGTTGGGGCATCAAACATCTCATCCTACGGTTCGGTGGTATTCGGCTTTATCATCGGGTGTTACCACTCTTTTTAGGACTCATTCTTGGGCAATTCATTGTGGGTGGCACGTGGGTGCTGATTCGACTGATTTGGGGTGTGTCGGTTTATTCCTTTTATCGATAAATTGTAAAGTAACAGGCATACTCAAGTCCCATCTATAAGTACTCAGCGAACTCATCTCGAACGCGAATCTTATCAGCATCGTCACCGAAGCCGAGACTGAACCAACCATCATAGCCATAGCCATTTAACTGCGTAAACAGATCCACAAAATCAATTGTACCTTCACCGGGGACGAGGTGGATTTCATACTCACCTGTATTGTCATTGAGGCGGACCTGACCGATATTCTCCACGCCGAAAGCATCTAAAAAACCTTGCCAGCCTTCTGGCACGAGATGTCCGTGCGCAACATTGAATGCCCACTTGAGATAAGGGGACTGAATAGCATCGAAAAACCAGCGCGTCTCTGCGACATTATGCGGGATGTAGTGAATCTCGGCGTGTTCTGGCTCTCGATTGTGGTTCTCAAAGAAGATGACGATTTCTGCCTGTTCAGCCCGCGCAACCAACCGTTGGATGCGCGCAATAGCAGCATCTCGACGTTGCGTGACATCACCGAAATGATAACCGCCATGCCCGATAAGCCAACCACAACCGAGCCGCTGCGCGAGTTCCAAATTCGCATAGAGATAGTCGTCAACGGCATCAGACATGATCGGTACGTACTCGGCGTTGTTGATTGCGGAAGATGGATGGATACCTATAGCGACCCCGTGTGTTTCACAGAGGTTGCGTACCGTGCGGACGCGTGCAGCGTCAAACGCAGCGATGTCATTCGGCGGGACATCGGCTTGGAAGTCGATATATCTGAATCCGTTTTCTGCCGCCCAATGAATCGATGCTTCGATAGGTTTGTGCTTTGGCGCATCAAACCCAAATCGTTCATTCAACCTATTCTGCAAACGCTCTGCCCTCCCGTTGGTCAGTCTCCCACTTTCGGTGTGTTGCAAAGAGTTTGACTTCAAAGGGACGCATCCGCGTCACGAACGCGCCTTCGGATATCGTGGTCTTTTCCTCACCGTAGAGTTCTACGAATTCGGTGCCGTTGAGGGCATCCAATCCAGTAACTTCTACCCCCATGTGCGCATGTTCATCTTCATTGACGAGGACAACGAGCCACTCTCGTCCGGTTCTACGAGCAGTGACGCTTACACCGCGCGCCGAAACGGGAGGCGGTATATCGATGCGTCCGTCATCAATTTCTTGCACTGTGACATACCGTTCAGTCGGTGCAGTGAGGAAGGGTTGAAGCGCGGCGAGTTCACTCGTTAAGGCGTAAAGCGATTTCCGAAACCCCTCTTTTCCTTCAGACTTCATATAACTGGAGCCCCAATACAAGATACCTCTCGCGCCGTGCGTAATGCAAGCGTAAGCCATCAGACGCGACTCAGCAAAGGTCGGAAACGCTGTGATGTCGGTGTCGCCATCACTCAAATCGCTCCATGTGAACCCTTGCAGCACCATCCAGACCGGTCTACCTTTGCCGACCTGTCTCCAACGGTCTGTGGAATCAGCAAGCCGAATGGCGGGACGGCTATCAGGTCGAATCGGATAATCGTCGCACCCCGTGATGTCCACACAGTCGATATACTGCCGGACGAACTTCAGATCGCTGTCGCGTGCCTCATTAATCCAAATCTGTCGGTTGTCCGGATCAACGCTGCGGATGAATTCGATAGCCTCCCGCATCTTCGGCATAATCTCTGCAGCGCGACCCTCAGAGTATTCGATAGCGAGCGGTGTCTGCATCCACCATTCGCCTTTATTTGGGAACACTGCCATCTGGTCTGGTTTCCAGAGACCGCTGTAGGCGGTAAAGCTCCATACGACCTCATCTGGTCCTTCCCACACAGCGAGTGCGGGGTGTTCAGCGAGGCTCCGAATGCGTTCTTGAAAATCGGGTGTCGCGCCGGACTGAAGACCTAACGGCACCCATCCTTGCATTCCGTGGGCTTGCGCGTGGTCAAGTGACTCTTCGCTGCCGCATAGAACGAGGTTAACGCCTGATTCTGCCATATCTCTGAGCGCGGCATCCTCGGCAGGGTGTTCATAAAACCCGATTGGAAAGAGACGCTGTCCATTATCCTGTGTGAGAAATCCATCACCGTGTCCGTGAAGCATATCGTTCATTGGAAACCTCCGTTTCGTAGTCTTTACGTCAATAGGTGATTTTCCCACCATGTAACGTAATCCGCGTCACTTATATTGTCCGAGAGTCCGCGTTTTTCCATACCTTGTTTGAAACTCTCTGCCATGTTTTCATCCCAATAAGTTGTAACATCTGAAGATTCAGAGATTTCACCCATATCGTCTGTTTCTGTCATCCACGCATTGAGTTGCGCAGCGAGTTCGCTGCGCACAGTATCATAACGCGGATCAGCGGCAAGGTTGTTAATCTCATAGGGATCCGCTTCCAGATCATACAATTCTTCAGGCGGACGCGTCTGTTGCACGAAGTGCTGCTGTGCAGCGGACAACTCGTTGGTTGCTGCTAACAAAGGCATCAGACTCCAGAGCGGATACTGCTGTTTCTTGTAACCGTTGAACTGCATATAGGGACGTTCAGGATGATAATTGCGGATCAACTTGTAGCGGGGTGTTCGGATACACCGGATTCTGTCGTCTGTTCCATCGCACCTGTCCCGCGCTGCGAAAATTGCATCGCGCGATGCTGCGCCTTCACCGAGGAAGATGTGTCCTTGCATAAAATCTGGAATCTCAACACCCGTAAGTGAAAGCGTTGTCGGTGCGAAATCGACTCCACTGATCAGTTCGTCACTGACAGCACCCGCATCAACCTGTCCGGGCCATCGAACGATGAGTGGGATATGAATACCCCCATCATAGAGGAATTGCTTGCAACGGATATGCGCCCGTCCGTGGTCACTCATGAAAAAGATAATGGTGTTGTCCGCGAGGCCTTCATCATCAAGTCGCAGGAGGATTTGCCCGACCTTCTTATCTAAAATCTGGATGCTTTCGAGATAGAGTGCCCAATCCTTTCGGATGAGTGGATGATCTGGGTAGTAAGGTGGCAATTCGACATTCTCCGGTGGGATAGGACGTTCAGGGTCCGGCTTGAAGACGCGATGTGTGTCTGGAATGTTGATTTGCGCGTAAAAGGGTTGTCCTTCAGGACACTCGCTCCAATCAATGCCGTCAAAAGGCTGCTCACGCTGGAAGTTAAAATCGGTTTTTCCGGGTCGGTTGTAGGGTGGTCCTGGACTATTGCAGGTAAAATAACCTGCTTCGCGGAAGCAATCGGTGATGAGTTTCATATCCGACCGTAAGGGTTTATCACGGTTGCTGCGATGGTTGTGTGCGTCAAAATGCGTTTGGTAGGTCCCCGTAATGAGCGCGGAGCGGCTCGGCGAACAGACTGGACATGTGACAAACGCGTTGGTAAAGCGAGTACCCTCCGATGCGAGTCGGTCAATGTTCGGTGTTTGCACGGCAGGTGTACCGTAGCAGCCGAGATCTGGGGAGAGATCCTCGCCATAAATCCAGAGGACATTTGGTTGTTTTGTGGACATAGTTGCCCCTTTCAGTCGAGTTGCTATGATGTACCGTTAACGTTGTCCACGACATATCGGTCCCGGAACAGTGTTTGCCGGAGCAGCGGCATTTCAGCAAGAAGTTTCGGATGCGGTTTGTAAACCTTGGCGAAACCGCTATCGACAGGACTATACAGATTGAAAACAGCGATCCTGTCATTTTCAGTATTTGTCCACGGGTTCGCGCTGTGGGTGAGTGCCTCTGTGAAGAAGAGCAGCGAACCTGCGGGACATCCGTAAGTCGTCCAAATATCGGACTTCGGGTCTTGGATATCGGGTGGTGCTGTGTAGACGGATTTATGGCTGCCGGTTACTAAGAGCGTGCCGCCTTGTCCTTTTTTCACTTCGTTGAGTTCCCATACAATACGGGTGTGTGGACTGTAACCTTTACCGGGGAAAGCGTTGTAGTAGTGGACATCACCGGGGAAGCGGAGCAGCCCGTTGCCGTTATGCGGTCCGAATCCGCCCATACCGGGTGCGCGGTAAAAAAGGCTTGTGCTTTCAACAGAAAAACCGTAGCATTCCGGACTTGTTACAGCTGGGTGCGCGGTGAATTCATTGAGCAACGAGACAACAAGTGGATGATCAATCAGTTTCTGAAGGGGGCCCCCGACAGGACTCCGTTCGTGTTCTGGGATAGACTCAGGGTCGTGGTGCAGGCGGTAGCCGAAATCGCGCATCTCTTTGAGTTCCGACCCGGTAAAGACTTCTGGAATCAGAAACCAACCGTGGGTATCAAAAGCATAGCGTTGTTCAGGGGTTAATTCTGGGATCGGTAAACCGTCAGCGTTTTGGGTAGGGAATTCGCATACGTCGGGGGGCAACAGTGCCCCAAGCCAAGGTTGCTGATCTCTGTTCGTCTGTTTTTCCATCTGATTTTTCTCCTTCTGCCATTAAACTTCCGCGGGATAGGCAGACGTGCGCTGTCCAAAATCTCCGTTGACAACGTTACCCCCTGCGTACGGTTCTCTAAAAAGGGTCTGTCGTTTGGGGGGCATCGCCTCAAGCAACTGTGGATGCGGCATCCAATTCGACCAACGACTCGCGACGGTATTGTACAAATTCGAGATACAAATTCGCTGAGCGACCTTCGGTTGCACTTGTGTCTGCGTCATAGATTCTGTGAGTAGAAAGAGCGAACCCGGTGGACATTGATATGTCTCCCAGAGCGGCGCATCTGGGTTCTGTACTCCGTCTGGTATCGGATATGCGGCTTTGTGGCTTCCGGTAATGAAGCGAATGCTGTTTGTTTCAGGAGTGACTTCAGTGAGTTCCCATACAGCGCGCGTGAGTCCGCTCCAACCGCGTCCCGGTACACACCGATAGAGATGGGAATCACCGGGTAAACGAAATAGACCGTTGCCTTTGTGTAAAATCGACTGGGTTTGAGATTCAGGTGCTGTGTTCCTGAAAGATGAGGTTGTTTCTTCGAGTCGAAATCCGTAGCAGTCTTCGCTTGCAGCTGGCGGGTATGCCAAGAACTCGTTCAAGAACCCGATGATAACTGGATGGTCAACGAGTTTCTGGAGCGGGCCACCGAGTGCACATCGTTCGGGTTCAGGAATATGCGCTGGTGTTTCGTGAAGGCGTTGGCAAAATTCGCGCATCTCCGCGATATCACTGTCTGACAAAACGCTCGGAATCAGGAGCCAACCGTTCCGATCAAAGTTATATTTCTCTTTTTGTGTTGGAACGACCGCTGGGATACCCTCCGCGTTGGTCGTCGTCAATTCTTCAGGTTCAACCTCAACGGCACTGCCCAAGTTTTTGTTAACAATAAAGGGTTTTCTCGTTGCGAGTTCTTTGTAAGCCATCAGGGGTTTCTCCCTTTTCCGATTACGGCGGTTTCGTTTTCTGGACTGCCATCAGTTATTATCAATGACGCTGGTCTTTAACACACGCAACATGTGGCGAGCATAACTCACTGTTGAAATGCCGACAAATACCAACGCAAAACAGAGGCTATAAAATTCAAGGTTGTTCGGTAAGCGAGGCATTATCGGACGCAGCAAATAAAGCATCAGGGCAATGGATAAAAAGAAACTGGTGCATTTACCCCACAAATTAGAGCGCGTGATCATTTTTGCCTTATACGCTAAAACACCATTGCCGAGAACAATTAGAACATCTCGGGTAACAATGGTATAGAACGCCCAGAGCGGAAATGTGGATTTCGATAGAACGAGGGCAAAAATTCCGGCGGAGATTGCGAGTTTGTCAGCAACGGGATCTAATATATAGCCGAGCTCACTATGTTGTTCTAAACGCCGAGCGAAGAAGCCATCCAACAGATCGGTTGTAACTGCTACAGCACCGCAAACAATTGCGAGCCTCCACTGAGCCCGATAAATCAAATAAAAGATAAAGGGTACCATGAGGAGACGAGAAGCCGACAGGATATTGCTGACATACAAGAAATCCCGACGCGTGATCTGGATCGACTGGGTTTCGGTGAATTGGTGAACGGGAACCTTTAGTGCCATTATAGTATCGTGTTGCAGATTGGGTTTTGTAATGTAATATAGGAGCAAGTGTATCGGTAAGAGAGACGTGTCAATTTCACCCGATACGTTTACAACAATGTTAGTTGTTTCGCGCTGTCAATTGAAAGGCTATCCGCCGATTCTCATCCGTCAAAATTTCGACTTCGCGTGTAAGGAGTTGCTCCAACGGAATTGTCTCTAACAAAGTTTGTTTTTCTTTAAGCGAAATACGTAGACGTATGCCGACTTGATAAGCGAGTTCCCTCGGATCGTCTGGCTGTTCTTCAGGTGGATGCCATGCAAAAATTAAGCGACTGGATAACGCCTCGTATGCCTTGTACAAATCTTCAGTTTGCGCCGTAAGCGATTCTGATACCGATTCGATTTCTGCGTCTGGGTCATCTAACATCCGTACCCGACCGGTGAGATAGGAGAGATGCTCCTGAATTTCAAGGATTTGGAATCGATACTCACCCGCAGTGATGATATTCATGCAGCCGTCGTCTAAATTTTCAACGTGAAGGATACGGGCAGCTGTACCGACTTCATAAGGCGTGGCGGTTTCACCTGCCTCTTCTCCTTCTTTGATAAGTACAACCCCGAACTCAGATGCATGATCCAAGCAGAATTTGATCATGGTGCGGTAACGCTGTTCAAAAATATAAAGGGGTAGAAAGCCACCGGGGAACAAGACTGCTTGTAATGGGAAAAGTGGAATCTGCCGTTCGTAAGGTGTTTGCGAATCAGTCTGCATGTGAAACTCCTCTTTGTACTGATGTTAGATGTACAAAATGGATTTAATTGAGTGCTGGATATAACCTTTGAAGCACGCCCATGTTTTCAGTGCATCTTATAGATACCCGTTTCCAGTCACAAACTTGTATATATTCTTGCACAAAATATGAGATTCGTCAAGAGTTTTTATAATGATCCTGGTGCTTCAATTGAGATGTCTTGACATTCAGGTGGGTTTCGGCTATAATACATGAAAAGAACTCGTTTAAAAGGGAAATTACGCCATTTAACTTTAACGGATATTCGCACGGTGCTTTTGCCTGCGGCGGATATCAAAACGATTGGAGAAGAATGTGAATTCAGGAAAGTTGGGAAACGCTTTAGCGAGATCTAAAGACATCGCCATTAACCTTTTGGGAAGTGTTCTCTACCGGACACGTGTGGAACCGATTCGTGATGAGGAGAGTATAACAGGTTTAAAAGCCCGTTGGGTCGGCGATCAAGGCGAAAATGTGCTTGAGATTAACACGCCGTCAGGGAACGCCGATATTAAAATAGACGGTGACGACACACCGATTATTGAGTATGTTCAAGAGGGTGAGAAGCGGACAGTCGCTGTCAAAGATATCAAGAACCTGTCATGCGAACTCAGTCAAGAGACGTTAGACCGTATCGCCACACCAAGGGGTGCCGCAATGGCGATATGTGTCGGCGCCGGCGTTGGGTTGTTTGGATGGTTTGTGCTTTCAGTGGCACGCGCCTTGTCGACGCAACGCGTAAAACAGATTGACACCGCAATCTCCCCACTTATTTCGAGAGACAGCGACGCGCCATCGGAGAACACGGTACCTGAGGACGATGAAAATTACAGCAGTTGATCCGTTCTATCTACGGATACCCAATATCACAACCGCAGCAGATGGAACACAAGACACGCTGCTGGTCCGAGTTCGTACGGATACCGGACTGGAAGGCTGGGGTGAATGCGATGCCTCGCCGTTGGTCAGCATGGCAGTTTATTGCTGTCCGATGTCTCACGGCAATATTATTAATATTCGTACTTCCCTAATCGGCGAGACGCTTGATAGCCCCAACGCTGTGCTCCGACTCAGCGAAAAGGTGCTGCGAAACGGACTGGACATTCAACAGATACAGCACGCCTATAGCGGTGCAGAGATTGCGCTGTGGGATGTTATCGGACAGAAGTTAGATAAACCTGTCTACCACCTTCTTGCCGAGATGTCGGGGACATCTGATGTAGCGCATCCGAAACTCCCCTACGCATCTGTCCTTTTTGGTGATACACCGGAGGCGACCTATCATATCGCATCAGGTTTGCGCGAACAGGGGTATCGTGCTGCGAAGTTCGGTTGGGGACCGATGGGCAAATTCGGTGAAGCAAACGACATCGCACTCGTGCGGGCAGCGCGCGAAGGCATGGGACCAGATGCACAGATTATGATTGATGCCGGTGTTGTTTGGGGGACTGATTACGAAACCGCCTACAATCGCGCCGAGGCGTTTGCCGAATTTTCACCGACTTGGTTGGAGGAACCGCTTGCCCCCGATGCGATTGATGCTTATGGCGCGCTCACCGAGAAGAACCCATCTGTTCCTATCGCAGCAGGCGAAGGTTCAAGTACCTATCGCATGGCGGAGGACCTGATCGTAAACGGCGGCATACAGTTTGTGCAGATTGACGCTGGACGTATCGGCGGGATTTTGCCTTCTTTTCAGGTGCGTCAACTCGCGGAGCAACACGGTATTCAGTACGTCAACCACACGTTTAAGAGCCACCTGAGCCTTGCATCTTCGCTTCACGTCTTTGCAACGAACCCGGATTTCGATTTATTAGAATATCCCGCAGCGGGATCCGAATTATCGCAACGGCTCGTTAAGAATCCATTTCAAGTTGATCCTGATGGCATGGTTCGAGTGAAAGCACTTCCGGGACTCGGTGTGCAAGTGGATACTGAAGCCATCCGTCCATATCTGGCTCCAGTACGGATTGAAGTGGGTGCGGATACGGTTTTTGAACAAACACTACTTTAGGAAAAGTAATCTCTCCTCCACTATATTTTCGCTTTCACGGCTTTATCAACCAGTTTTCTTAACTCCGCTCCTCTGGTTTTATATGAGATTACTTTACCCTCTCTATCAATAAGCCACAAGGATGGTATACCACGGATTTGAAACAGTTTTTTAAGATGTCCATCTTGCCCATCGAAAATTTGTCGCCACGGTAGTTCACATTCTTTGAGAAAATCACATACTTCAGACGTATCGTTGTCAAGACTTATCCCTATCACAACAAATCCCATATCTTTATAGGTATCATATATCTTCTTCACGTTTGGCATTTCCGCGATACAAGGTCCACACCAAGTTGCCCAAAAGTCAAGCAGCACCACCTTTCTCCGATAATCTTTGAGCGTAATCGGATTACCATTAATATCCGTTGATGAGAAGTCAGGTGCAGATTTTCCAATCATCGCTAACTTTGAATCTGCTTTGAGAAAATACGCTTTTGCCAGTTCAGCGTTCCCTTTTCCTTCATGGATCATGGCGATTTCTCTGAAGATACTTCGGATGAATGGGTTCTCTTTTTCAGTCTTTTCAAGGTGTTGTAGAAGTTGAAGTGCCTCCTCATGCTTGCCGACAATCTTAAGCATTTCAACAAGGGTCCAATAGTCTCGGAACCGCATGATATCCTCACCATGTGGTTTCATGACAGACTTGAAACTTTTGATGATGTTTTCAACGTCTTTCTCTTGTTTTGCTTCCATATAGAGGCGTAAAAGTTCAGGATAAAGGGCAAAGAAATCTGGATCGTCAGGCACAAGTTGAAGTGCTCTTTCATATCCCGCTATAGCTGCTTGAAGACTACCATACATATTTATCGGATGCTTGCGCCAAAAAGCGTCTGATAGGTAAACATTATTGGAAAAACTCAGATTTAAATAAAGTTTTGAAATTAAGGTAGAACTTACATCAAGGTTTGCATGGTGCGGACATCGGACAATCGGGTTTGCGTCGTTATAGACATGACGTTCTTTTTTTAGCCAGTGCTGATAATATTCTGGGTCGTACTCATAATTGTAACTCACAGGAAGGTTCGGATCTGTGTTATAGGGCAAAATTGGCACACCTTGATCTTCATCTGCCGGACAGATCAAGGTATCGGGGTTTGTCAAATGCTTCGGATGAAGTTCTGAAAGCCATTCTGGGAATTCACCATGTTCCTTTTTATAGGTTTGCAGTGCTTTTCCGATTGCTATCAAATTTTGTGCACAGGTTTTCAGGTTTTGAGATTCCTGTTCGGTTAATAGTGATTCATCTTCAAAATCTACTCGGATTTCGGGAACGCGCGTTTCATTTCCCGTTACTGCATATATTACAGAAGTAAACAAGCAGCTTGAATTCATTAGTACCTCCATTGTGTGATGTTTAAGTTGAAATAGTTGAAAGTGATTGAGCGAAAATAAATCACTCTCGCAAAACTTATATTTTCGTTGTTACACATCAATGGATGCACTTCTGGGCAGAAAAAGAGGGAAAGACTTCGCAGCCTTTCCCTGAAAAATTTAATGCTTAGAACAGGTTACTTGCGTATTAACATTTTCCGGGTGGCGGTGAAATCGCCTGCGGTGAGTGTGTAGAAATAAATTCCACTGGCAACCGGTTCACCGAGATCGTTTCTGCCGTTCCAGTATGCTGCACGACTGCGGTTCTGATATATCCCCGCAGGTTGATGTCCTAACGTCAAGGTTCGGACGACTGTTCCGTTGGCTGCATAGATCGTCAATGCGACCTCTGCAGGAGTCGCTAACTGATACGGTATCCATGTCTCAGGATTGAACGGATTCGGGTAATTGGCAAGCAGTGCCGTCGTTTGCGGCATTAACGTCGCTAAAATCTGTTCCAGCACCTGAATGCCACGTTGATATGAAACCAGATCCGATGCTGAGGTTTGGATACTTTGTAATCCTTCTCGCTTCGCAAGGCTTAACCACTGTTCCACTTGCACTGCCGACAGCGAATGTGCTGAAGGCGCGCCTGCAGCGGTTCCAAGAGCGTTCGCAGCCACGACAAGATCCTGAATGTTGACCTCACCGTCACCGTTCAGATCAGCATCGCTCTCATCAGACGCTCCGAAACTCGCTGCGATCAACACTATATCTTGGATATTGACCACACCGTCGCCGTTCAGGTCGGCAAGGACTTGGGTGGCAACCATGACATCAGGAAATGCCCATAAGAGGACTGTGCCATCGAAGCTTCCGCTTGCGATCGTGCTGCCATCAGGGCTGACAGCGACACTTGTGATGGAATAGGTATGTCCATCAAGCGTTTCAAGCTGCTTCCCAGTAGTGATGTCCCACAGACGAATCGTTGCGTCGTAGCTTCCACTGACAAGTACCTTGCCATCTGGACTGAAAACGATACTCCTGGCATTCGCAGGAAGATCCGTAGGTACTTCATCCGTCAATTCTTCTGGCGTTCCGACTATTGCTTCTGGGTCTATCGGTCTACGGAATGTTTGCAGAGGTTCGGCAGTAGCGATATCCCACAAGGAAATCGTGTCGCGGCCACCACTGGCAAGCATCGTTCCGTCAGGGCTGAAGGCGACTGCCCAAACGTCATCCTCGTGTTCGGTGATGGTGTGGCGTGCATCCCATGTTTCGGCATCCCACAAGATAATCGTATCATCTCGACTCCCACTGGCGAGCATGGTGCCGTCAGGACTGAATGCAAGCGTCTCAACACCTGCCTCATGCTCCCACAATCTTCCTATGGATTGACCTGTGGAAACATTCCATAAACGGATGCTATCGTCTTCACTGCCGCTCGCCAGGATGCTCCCATCAGGGCTGAATGCAAGGCTTATCAGATAGGAATAGTGTCCTCTGAGTGTCTTTATATGTTTACCGGTAACGGCATCCCATAAACGGACGGTGTTGTCTTGGCTCCCACTTGCGAGTGTTCTGCCGTCGGGACCGAAAACAACAATGTCAACATCATCTTGGTGTCCGATGAGGGTATGCCGAAGTTGTCCGGTGTCGGCATCCCAAAGGCGGATGGTTTTGTCCCAACTGCGTGTGGCGAGGATACTGCCATCTGCGCTGAAAGTGACACTCCGGACAGCATCCGTATGTCCTGTGATAGTTTTCAGATGTTTACCCGTAAGAGGGTCCCAGGATCGGATGGAGGCATCCCAGGCACCGCTGGTAAGCACTGTACCATCTGGTGTGAAAGCAATATCATAGACATCAGCCGTGTGTGCGGTGATTTCGCGTAGGAAGGCGCCTGTGTCAGCGTTCCACAATCGGACGGTATCGTCTTCACCGGCACTCGCGAGTATACTGCCGTCAGGGCTATACTTCATAGCGTAGATATGTGACGTATGTCCTCTGAGCGTCTGTTTAACCGTCCATGTAGCGGTATCCCATAGATGGATAACGGCGTTTAAATCACCACTGGCGAGCGTGGCACCATCATGACTGAGTGTGACACTTGCGACGTTATCTCGGTGCTCTTCAAGGGTTTGCTGCAGTGTCCCTGTAGCAACATCCCATATACCGATCGTATCGTCCCGACTCGCGCTAATAAGCGTACCACCATCAGCACTGAAAACGAGGCTATTGATACCCTCTGTGTGACCGCGAAGCGTTTTCAGGAGTTCGCCGGTTTCCGGATTCCATAAGCGGATCGTATCATCTCGACTGCCACTTGCGAGCATATCACCATCAGTATTGAAAACGAGACTGCGGATACTCCGTCTGTGGTCAGTGAGGGTGTGCAAGACTTCACCTGTTTCTGGATTCCACAAACGGATAGTCCCGTTCGCGCTTCCACCCGCAAGCAGGCTACCATCAGGCGAATATGTTAGGGCCGGAACACCATATCCATCCGCTGTAAAGAGAGAGATTTCTTCATCGGTAGCAGTATCATAAATCCAAACTCCGAGGGCACCTGCAGCAGCAAGCCGCGTGCCATCAGGTGAATACTGAATTTCATATAACCAACCTTTGCCAAGCCGTGTTGTAGCACCTTCAGGTAGGTGCCATTGCGGCGAATCTTGCGCAAAACTATTGTATGAAAAAAGTAGTGCCGTCAAACAACAGAAGACGGTTAATCTGAAAAAGAATGTAAGTTTCATAAGATTTCCTTTTATTAATGGGTTGCCGACTTCAGGCAACCGAAATATCAAATTTTTTGCGTCCAAATGTCGATATTTGCTCAGTTTGCGTAAGTCCTGCTACAATTATGACATAAATCGTAATACAGATTATCATAAATTCGCTTTTTGGTCAATTATTTAAAGGAAAGAAAAACCAGTTGTAGCAAGATGGTAGGGGAACAATCATGAGCAAGCGGCGTGTTCAAGCCCAATTTTGCGTAAGGCCTCTAAGTATAGGAAATTTGCTCTTGAAACGAAGGGTTATGTATATACCAAAAGAGGGCGAGGATACAATCCTCGCCAGCGGGGGGCAGGATGAGGTGGGAAAGTGCTTGGAAATCTTCTTGAACAGAGTTTCTGAGTTGCAAAAAACACCGAATATATTTAGAATTCGCCGGAGACAGAGATGCGTTGGGAACCGCCGAGGGTGTGTGTGTTGAAAGCGTAGTTGATGAAAAACGACATTGCGTTTACCTTCACACGGAGCCCAGCACCGGCAGACAGTCCATGTCCATTCCATCCGCCGCGAAGCGCAACGGTATTAAAGAGCCAATACTCTGCGCCTATGCGTGGGACAATACCGCCGCTGCCACCCCCTATTTCAAGGTCTGCTTGATTGGTTTCAAAGTCGGCACCGATAGCCCCTTTACCGAGGCGCGGGATGGTAAAATGGTAAGCCGTGCCGAATCGGAGCCGCCGCGTGCGCGTGAACGTCGGCTTGTCAGGCGTATCCCATCGGATTTGTGTCCCCGTTACATCTAATAGCATCACTCCAACCCGTAAGCCCTTGTAAGGCTCTGCGATTAAGCCGATGTCAATACCGAAACCGTTTCCGCTGTTTCCAAGAATGGATTGGTTGAGGAGTTTGAGGTTACCGCCAACAGCCGCCATAGGATGGACTTGACGCGCATAGGAAATGAGCAAGGCATTATCGGTGTTGCTGAAGTAGTCAGCGATTACGGGTTTTTCGATATAGGGTTCGCCATCCTCCTTGATACCATTGCCGTTTTTATCCTGAAAGTCGTGTATTCGGTTACCGTTAGTATCAATAAAGGTGGTGCGTGGTATGTCGTCAACACCGAGTCGGATCCAACTCAAACCGAGGCTGCCAATGCCTTTGATCTGATAAACATAGTTGACGAAATTGTAAGTAACCAAGCCCCTGCTCAGCCAATTGCCGTCTCCGGTGCTAAAGGTATCCGAATACATGGCTGAGAAGCTATGTTTTTTGACCTTGGTGAGGCCCGCAGGATTCCAATAAGTAGCGGTTGCGTCGTCAGCAATAGCGACGAATGCGCTGCCCATTCCGAGCGCGCGCGCACCCACGCCGTGGCTAAGAAATTCAGCAGCGTGTGCCCCTTCATCTGCTGCATTGACAGTTAAGGGTAGAATGAGGCTTGTTATTAAAACAGCAAAGTAAACGAGTCGTATTTTCATCATGTGTAATGTTGCGCACCTACAAGGTGCACCTACCTCATCAGATAGGATATAGTGTTCTAACCTGGTGCGAAGTCGTAGATAGGTTCACGGATAATGACGCTTAAAACGCTCCAGAACGCACCTACGCAGTATTCTCCGAGGATAACACCGAAGAAGAAGAAAACCATTGTTCGATAGGTACTGGGTCCCCCGAAACGGAGTGCCAGCCACTTGAGGAAACTACTAATAACGAGACAACTCCAAAAGTAGCCAACGCCGCCCGTCATAGAAATAGGATAGCCTGCTGGATGGAGGGGCCACCAGATGAAACGCATCCGCATGATCATAAGGAAAAAGGTGAATCCCATCCCTCCGGCCATGAAGGACATTGCGGAGATGTCGGGGTCGCGCGGGAAAGCAAATAGACCGGCAAGCCAGCCGAATTGACCGATATGCCCAACTGATGGTCCAATACCGCCCCCTGCGCCTGTGACTGCGCCACCGAGACGGTAAAGTTCGCTGAGTGTTGCCCAGAACGACGCGAGCGAACCGAATATCACAGCAATAACCATTGCAAGCACCAACTTCTTAGTGTTCATATTTGCGCGTTCAGCCATCTTGAAGGCTTCAAGTTGATGGGGCATGATATGTTCACGGTATCCGCGTCCACTGAAAAACCAAAAATAAGGAAAAACTGTCAAGTTATTGGGACCGATGCGGCGCGTTCCCAAGATATTGACCAAGAATTGTTGGGCATTACACATCCCCGCCATTTCATGGGCGGGCGGACCGAGTTCCGCCCGGACGCGCGTAATCGCGATAGAGATAGCAAAGAAGAAACCAAAGAAAGGCAGAATAATAGGGAGCGTCATTCCTGCCTTCAGACAAAACCAGATAATAAAAAGACTTGAAAGCACAATGAGCAGAAGTGCTGTTCGGTAGCGGATAGGCTCCTGTGAATCGTCAATACCACCGGGTCTACCCAAGATTGTGCGGACAACATTTGCGATGTGCCTGCGGGTAACAAGTATGGCAATAACAAAGATTGCCATCCAGCCGCCGATCGACTGTTCACTGCCATACGGAAACGGTGCTGGAATTGCGAATGCGCTGCCGATAACACGCTGGATTTTCTCAAACAGGTAGAAAAACCACATAGAAAAGGAGAGATCCAACGGCAAAAGGAACCCCAGGCCTATTACGAACGGGTAGAGCGGTACGGGAATATTGCCGACAGCGTTCCACGGTTTTTCAGTGAAAAATGTACCCCAATTCCGGGCGTTATGTCGGACGCTGAAATCTGGTAGCACAGGAAAAAAGTGTGCCAAGCCGTGCCAAACATTCAGCAGTGCGGCAGCAATGAACCCATACCATAAGATGCGACTTCGGAAAAGCTGCGCGGTCCCACCGCCTTCCGTAATTGCCATCGGGAGTTGGATGATTGGATATGCGAGTTTTTCGTGTTCTGTCCACTGCTTCCGAATCAGCACATTTAGACAGATCATAATAGTGCCGAGCGCGAGAATGAACGATGTCCACCACAAGGTCGGCTTTATCCATGCGCCACCAATTTTTGCGTTGTAAAAGGGGGTGTTGCCTTCGTAAAATCCACGGATGATCTCTTTATCGGCGACGACAAGGTGTTGTGGAATATAACTGTGAAACATATCTGCCCAATCGTTTTCAATCGTCGCGAACCAGAAGGCGTGCGGAAGTGCCGGAATTGTTAAGGCTAAGGTATCGTGTCCTGCCAATCCTGATGCGATAGAGAGCATGGCGTAAATGGTAATCATCTCGCCTTGGGTCAACGCTGCTCTCGGGGCAGTCCGCTTCAGGAAAAGATTTACCAAGATTAGGAAGAAAATATTAAGGACAACATTCCAGAAAAGCGAGATCGTCGTTGGATGCCCGGAGTGCCAAACACACTCAACTTCAATGACCCAAAAGACATTAAGGGGAATTAAGATGATTGCGATAAGTATGGCACGCCATGTGACACCGCCACCGCGGTGTTGATCTTGTTCATCAAAGTTTTGCACAGTTTATTTCACTTTCTGTACGGCAATCGGCTATCAGCAGTCAGTAATCGGCAGATTTCTGGTCATTGAATATGTTCCATCATAGAAACAGCCCATTTATGTCCAGAGTCGTGCCGAAAGCCGAAAGATTGCGTAGCCACCGCCCCGAGTACCGATAGCCATTCGTTAGAAATGTGTGGGCGGTTCGCTCTCCTTCAATTCCCATAAGATATGCCCGAATTCAAAAGCACCCGCTGCGTTACCTCTGATCAGTTCGCCGTCAATTCCCCAAGCGAGTTTGTAGGCGGCAAGAACTTGTGTCAGCGAATTTTCGACGCTGCCGTGACAGAGCAGGGCAACCGTCCCACCGCCGCCACCGCCTGTAATTTTCGCACCGTAGATACCGCCCTGCTCCCCGATTTTCTGAGCGATGTTGACGAGTCCATCAACTTCTGGTGAACCGAGTCCTGCGAGGTCTCGGTAGCTTGCATTGGATGCATACATGAGGTTTCCTGCTTCCGTGAGGTAGTCTTGAATGTGCTCTGGATCTGTATCAGCATTTTTTATGGCGGCAATAAATTGCTGGGTCCGTGCGTTTTCGTAAATCATGTGTTCTACTCGACTTTTCACAGGGTATAATTTTTCTGGATCTATCTGTGTAGCAGTATCAACAGTCTCACCGTACCTGTCAAGGAATTCTTTACCGTGTATCTGTTCAGGCAATATCGGTTCACATTGCTCGTGAAATTCTTGGACAGAAATATTGCACAGATAGTTATCCGCTAATGCCGCCGAGAGTTTTTGATTAAGGCTGCTTTCTTCAGAAGCATCGGCTTCTGAAGAAAATCCGTCTTTAAGGATGGTCAACCCCATAAAAGCCCCGATACGTGTGTCAACGTAAGCAGTGCTTGTTGTACTCCTTCGTACTTTTGTATGGATACCGACAAAACTAACATTTGAAGGACATGAAACGAATTCAAGGATTTTGTCGGGTTGACAAAGAATCGAGAGAATTTTCGTTGAGGTGCCTGCGACGGCGGTCACCTGATCCATGATACCGCAAGGCGCGCCCGCGATCCGATTTTCAACGATTTGTGCGAGGCGCGCGATTTCCATTGCCTCCAATTCTAAATTATAGAGTTGATTGAGTGCCATCAGCGTAGCGACCTCAACAGCAGCAGATGAGGCGACACCACCGCCTATTGGAATGTCGCTTTTGATGACTATCGTGGCACCGTGCGGAAATTGATCGGTTTTTCCTTCCTTAAGGAGCACATAAAACGCACCGAGTATGTAGCCTGCCCACGCTGTGTTCGATTCTTGGTTGAAATGTTCTTGAATCTGTGTATAAGTTTTGAGGGTGCCATCGGTATAGAAATTGTCAAGCGAAAGATGAAAGTTGGGCTTGAATTGGCTTCCCGCACGGAGCGTGATTGCACAGAGGTTTTTGTCTTCTCTGGCTTGGCATGCAGCAATTGCGGTACGGTCGAGCGTCATTTCAAAAACATTCGCCCCGCAGTAATCAGCAACACCTCCCATAATATCAAGTCTTGCTGGTGCGTGCGTGACAATCACCTGCCCGTCCTTTTGTAAGCCAAACGAAGAGAGGAGTTCAGGCGAATCCTCTTGTAGCAGGTACTCAAGTTCAAGGATCTGAAAGGATTTCACTCTAGGACCGTAGAGTTGTTCAACTTTCATTCTCTTTCCAATTAAGATTTTTCTGTAGTGATATTTCTGGGAACCCCTTTCTCAAATTCAGGTATATCTGATTGAACGGTTTCGTCTCAGATTCCCTTAATGCAGCGCAGTACTTCAAACACGGACGTATAGGCGGCATTTGCCCTATAATGTTACACCAATCTTGTTAATTAATTCAAGCCTTTTTATTCAAATAGGACTTACGCAAATTGCACAAATATCGAACATTGGGGCGCGAAAATTGATAAGTTCCGTTCTTTAAACCCCCTAAAGAATCAACGGTATGAATGCCTTATGGGCATTCACCGCCCCTTATCAGGGGGACTTTAAGACGGAGTGTGTAAGTCCTATGAAATTAACGTCGTTTTCGATAAAGCGTACGCCTTGAAAAAAACAGCAGACGTTGGCAACCACACCTGTAACCGCAGCTGTCTTGTGCCGATGTAAGCGTAATATAAAATAGTTATGGATTAACAACCCTAACACCCTCTCCATCTTTCAGAGAATGTTGTCCAGCGGTAACGACGGCTTCTCCTTCGGTAATCCCATTGACGACTTCAACATCACCGCCACGCGAAAGTCCTATCTTTATAGGACGACGCTGACTTACGCCGTTTTCAACAACGAAAACGTTTTGCGTTCTCGTATTCGCATCATTGATAAGCGAAGCACGTGAGATGAGAATTGCATCCGTATGCACTTTGACGGGCACGGTGACTTTCGCGAACATCCCCGGTTTGATAGTTCCATTAGGGTTGTCAATACGGATTTCAGCGGTGGCTGTACGCCGCATCGCCTGCAATGTTGGACTAATGAAAGTTACGGTACCAGACATCGGATGCGCTATACCATCAATTTCTATTGATGCGTGTTGATTGAGTGTTAATTGACTCAATTGTGACTCAATGACATCAACGGCGGCTTTCACTGTATCAATATTAACGATTTCAAAAATCGGTGCTGTAGGAACCGCCATTCCACCTAAATCTAAATGCCGTTTGGAAACGATCCCAGAAATCGGTGCGTGAATCGTAGCGTCTTTTAACCGTTTTTGTGCCAGTTTGAGTGCGACCTGCGCTTGTGTGTATGCCGTTTTCGCTGAGGTGATCTCTGCTTCCCAACTCTTCGCAGTCTTCAAAGCTTCAGCGGCGGTAAGTCCTGCTTGTGCAGTCTCGACCTGAGAGCGGGCAAGTTCAATATCCTTCCGCCACGTCTCAGTAGCGGCTTGTGTCTCCGCCAAGCGTAAGGCAGCTTCGGCTTGTTGAACTTGTGCCTCCATTGCTTGGATATCCTCGGCACGCGCGCCGTTATCAATAAGTTGAAGCTGTTCAGTGGCAATCTTATGTTGTGCGATGACAATATCTAACTGTGTCTTCGCGCTTTCAAGGGATTGCTGGCTAATAGCACCGTTTTGGAAGAGTTGGAGCATCCGTGTGTGATTGCTTTTGGCATTCGTTAGGTTCGCATCGGCTTGATTCAAACCAGCTTGTGCCAATCGTCGGTCCTCGACACGGGCACCACTTTTAATTTTCTCAAGGTTTGCGACGAGTGATTCCAGTGCTGCTTTTGCCTGCTCTATCTGCGTGACCGTCCGGATTTCGGAGAGGTCGATAACTTGCTGTAATGCGATTTCGGCGGCTCGAAGTTGTGCCCTTGCTTGCGCAATTTGGGACTGCACCCGCACCTTTGCGAGTTGCTTTGCTTGGGAATGAGCGGTTTCCATGCTTTCCAGCGTCGCTTCTGCCTGCTGCACTGCGAGTTCCAATTCTTCATGCTCTACAGTCGCAAGCGGTGCTCCTTTTTTTATCTTGTTTCCTTCATCCACGTTTAACACGATGACACGACCTGCTATTTTCGGAAAAACGCTAACTTGCGACTCCGCCTGAATAGTGCCTGATAACTGAAGTTCTGAACGAATCTCTCCCCGTCTCGCTTTTGTAATTTCCACCGGTTTAAGCAGCGCGGCGGTTTCGATTTGTTCATCTGCCGGTTTGCTCGGTTCCAAAAAACGTGGCACAGCAAGAATCGCGCCTATCGCTAATATTATGAGAATGATAACCAGTACTTTCTTCAATTTTTTTCTCCTTTTAACCAACGTTGTTGAAGTGTCTGTTTATTGGAGCGGTTGTCCTATTGCCTTTTCCAATCTCGCTAAACCGACGACATAATCGTGGTACGCCTGAAGACGATTGACTTCTGCTTGTGTTAACGCGAGTTGCGTGTCGGTCAATGCGACAGTGGTAATGATTCCGTTTTGAAACTGGAGATTCGCGATGCGTACACTCTCTTGGGCTTGGACGACTGCCTCACGTTGTACATCAATAAGTGTTTGTGCCCCCAGGAGGTTAAGATAGGCATTTCGCACTTCAAACTCAACACCTGTTCTGACCTGTGTTCCGCCTAACTGGACCTGCTTTAAAACGGATTCGGATTGTTGGACGGCTGCGCGCGTCGCAAACCCGTCGAAAATAGGGATATTGATTTGGAAACCGACGCTCCATATCCTGTTCATTTGCGTTAGTCTTTCGTTCTGTGAAATTTGGTAGTTTGAGAAGAGACCGAGATCCGGACGGCTTCGGGTTTTGGTGACATCAATCTGTTTGCGTGCGGCATGCTCACTGAGTTGCGTGCGGTGCACCTCAGGACGATTTTTAAGTGCTTGTTCTATTAACGTGTCAAGGTTTAACGTAGGTATCTCATGTTTTTTCGGGATTTCAAGCGTGCCTTTAACCGATATGTCTTCGGCGAGCGGTATGTTCAGTACTGTTTTATAGGCATTTTTGGTAGTGATGACAGCGTTTTCGGCACGGACGAGTTGGGACTTAGCGTTTGCGAGTTGGACCTTCGCGCGAAGGACATCGAAATCGGTTGCAGCACCCGCCTCAAGCGATGCCTCTGCAATGCCGAGTTGTTTTTCAACAAGAGACACACTCTGTTGTGCTACCCTCACAAACTCCTGAGCGATCAATGCCCCGTAGAATGCCTCGGAGACATCTAAGCGGAGTTGATTATAGGCGGCATCAACATCTCGCTGCACTGCCTGATAGTTGAGTTTCGCGGCTTGATAGCCGTAATAGTAACGTCCCCACGCAAAAATGGGTTGTGTTAGATTGACGGTGCCTTGAACGTTATGGTGTGCACCAAATTCCAGTTCAATCAGTTCAGATTCGTTGTCTGCACTTGGGGGTGGCATTTCGCCCATTTCGCCACCCGGCATCGGGAAACCGAAGCCGCCATCGGCTTGAATTACTGATTTTTGTATATCTTTAAAATAGGTATAATTGCCACTGGCTGTAATCCTTGGCAAGAGTCCGGCACGTGCTGCGCGGACTTGCGCCTCAGCAGCCTTGAGATTTTGCTCAGCGGTTTGAACGGTAAGGTTGCTCTGTTTGGCAATCTCAATGCTTTGCGCTAATGTTAAAACACGTGATTCTTGTGCTATAGTGGAGAGGTTTATTAGAAGCAGTAAAAAGGTTCCGACACAGGCGAAGTGGCAGAACCGAAACAGATTCATTGCGAGTATGTCCTCCCAATATTCGGTAAAGACGGGCTTTGAGAAAAACGCATCCCTACGCGTGAAATCGTGAATATGGGTGGGTAACAAGTCCCCACCCATACTGATGTAAGCAAAGTTAATATCGGATAATGGTTGTAGCGTCGCCGATTGCCCAGAGTTGACCGCTTGGCGTTTGCACGAGATCCCGGAGATGGTTTGTGGTCGGTGATGCCTGCATCAACCAAGTGACACCCCCATCGGTTGTGTGAAGAATAGTGCCATTGTCTCCGACTGCCCAACCCTCTTTAGCATCACGGAATAGGATAGCCTTAAGGTTCGCATCCGTTGGGACGGTCTGATCAATCCACGTAGTGCCACCGTCTGTGGTTACCATAATAGCACCCAGTTCACCAGCGACCCAAGCGTTCTGTTCATCTATAGCGTGAACATCGTTCCAAGTCGGTCCTTGTGAGGTCGGTGTCCAGGTTTGTCCACCATCCGTAGTTTTTGAAATCGTGCCAGCATCTCCGACGACCCACCCGACGTTTTCATTAATGAAATGCGCCCCGAATAGGTTGACAAACATGGCGGCACCGTCTTGATTCCTCCAAGTTTCTCCACCATCAGTTGTGTGCATAACCCTGGACATTTCACCGACTGCCCACCCGTGTGTAGGACTTCCGAAACTCATAGCGTAGGAACCCATTGCGCTGAGAAAACTCAGGTCTCCGTCAAACTTAATCCGTTCGGCGGTGCCGTGCCCTTCATCTCCTGGATCGCTGAGGTCTCCCCAAGTTTTGCCGCCATCTTTTGTTTCAGCCAACGCCGCATTGCTGCCGACAATATAACCTCTGTTTTCGTCAACAAATCCAACGCCGAAGAGTTCAAAGACGTTCCCACTGTCTTGCGGTTTCCACGTTTCACCACCGTCATTGGTGTGCAAAACGCTTCCTGCCAAGCCGACTGCCCAACCAAGCATGTCATCATGGAAATAGACGGCGCGAAGTTCGTTTGCGCTTGAGACAACATTCCATGTTTCACCACCGTCAGTAGTGTGCAGGATTGTTGCCTTATCTCCGACGATCCATGCTTCGGTTGCGCTCATCATGTGAACGCCTTGGAGCCGCGCCGCAACGGGTCGAGTTTCGAGGGGTGCCCAAGTTGCACCACCGTCTTTTGTGCGAAGGATCACACCGAATTCGGCAGCGGCGATGCCTATATTTTCAGTGGCGAAGTGAACATCCCATACCGGTTCAGGCATCCCGTTAGAATTTGGCACATTGCTTGTTTGGACATCCCAATTGGCTCCATCAATTGTTGCGACAACGGCGCCACCCGCACCTACAGACCATCCCACTTTGTCGTTTAGCATGTAAATGGCATCAAGGGTGTTGACGGTTGCGCTGGTTTGGAACCGCCATGTCTGCCCACCGTCCATGGTGTGAAGGAGCGTTCCACCACCACCGGCTGCCCAACCGACTTCAGGACTGACAAAGTCAATACCTTCAATGGTGTTATTAGTATCAATAGATTGTTGTGTCCAGGTGGTCCCACCATTCTTGGTCCCCATAATGAATCCACCATCACCACTTGCCCATCCGTGTTTTTCATCCACAAAAGAGACTGCTAACAAGGCGGTGTTAGTCCCTGTATTCTTTTTCATCCACGTTTGTCCACCATCTGTGGTCTTCAGGACTGTTCCATTTTCACCGACTGCCCAACCGGTTTGTGGGTCAATAAAACGGACCTTCTTTAACTCGACCTCAAGTGGCAGCGGTTGCTGATTCCATGTTGCCCCCCCATCGTTAGTATGTAGAATTGTTGCACTGCTACCGACGATCCATCCGTGTTGCGCATCTACAAAAAAGACATCGGAAAAGGAAGCCTGCCACTTGGATTCGCTTACTGTTACCCACGCCTTTTGGGCAAGCGCGAAAGGTACGCCAGAAAGCAGTAGCACGACTACCAAGATAGATAATATTTGCTTTCTCTGTTTCATCGAACTTCACAGCGTCAAAACCCACCCTTCAGGTACGGAATGAACGCCAACCTCCTTATTTTTTGAAAGGGCTTGCGAGTAACGCCCTGCGTTTTAGGTAATGCCTTGTCCTCTGTACGTTTCTACAACTGTGAACTGAAGTCTACACACTTCGTTCTATTGTATATGATACCACTTCTCGGCAACTTGTGTCAACTGAAAAATTGATTGACATACCCCGAATCTTTTGATATAATAATTGGACGTATAGGTTGAAAAAGGTCTCGTAAACTTGTTAAATTTAGTTTGTATGGACCCAAATATCTAAATACGTTAGGAGATTTCCGTCAATAACTCCAAGCTAAAGCATGGGGCTTGTGTGAAGCGTATACCAAAGTCCACTCCACAAGTTAAACCGTTGACTACAGGTCGCTTCTGTGTGGCGATATTAATAGCACAGCGATGTTTGACAGGTACATCGGTAGAGAAAACCTGTCACTAACCTAAAACAAAGGAGGCGGGCATTCCACCCAAAGCTTCGGAGAAAATTTCTTATATTTTCAATCAAAAACGGTGGATGTCTGTCTAAAATATCATAAGTAGCAATTTGGGTTAAATCTAAGCATAAGGAGATAAAAATTAAATGTTATTAAGAAAATTAATACCAATCCTGTTTATTGTGTCCTTTTTTCTCGCAAATCCTTTAGTAGACGCGCAACTTCCACTTGACGGTGTAGTGAGTTACTGGTCCTTTGATGAGGGTACTATTGCGGGTGGCAAGGTTGAGGACGTTTTGGGGAACAACGATGGCGAGCTTAAGGACAGTCCGAAATCTGTCGCCGGTAAAGTTGGTAAAGCCCTTGAATTCAGCGGTGCGAATTCCGTCCATATTCCCGGTACCGCTTCATTAGAATTCGCTGGTGAAAAAGAGATGAGTGTTGCGGCTTGGGTTAATGCTGACAGTGATAGCCCTGTGAAAGGTGTCGTCGCTGGATGCTGTGGCACAATCGTAGCGCAGCGCGATGTCAACGGTTGGGCATTGCGGTTTGATGGTAGAAATGCGGGGCAAGAGATGGAATTTATTGTCCAACCCGGTTGGCAAGGGGATGGCGGTTTTGGCGCGCCTGCGTTTGATAAAGGGAAATGGCACCATCTTGTCGGCGTTGTTGCGGACAAAGAGATGTTTCTTTATGTTGACGGCAAGTTGGAGAAAGAACAAAACTATAACGGTCCGATGTCTACAGGTGGCCCAGAAACCGAGATCGGACATGCAGGGGATGGCGGCTTTGTTGGCATCATTGACGAGGTGCTGATTTACAACAAAGCGTTATCTGCCAATGAAGTTAAGCAGGTTTTTGAAGCACAAGGTCTCCGTGTTGAACCGCAAGGAAAACTCGCAACCCGTTGGGGACAGATTAAAGCTTCTTGGTAGGTGCTGCCTTTAGAATCGTAGATACAATTTCCTTTGGTTGCCGTTGTTCGCACCTCGCTCTGTACGGGCAGGCTTATGCTTGCCCCGGATCTTAAAAATAAGAGACTTTCTTATGCACTATATAGAGGCTCCATACCCCTATTCTGAATACGCCTTGCATAAAAGTATTTATCTCGCTGGAGGTATCACGAATTGCCCTGATTGGCAACAACAGATGGTTCACTTGTTGCGTCATACAGATTACACGCTGCTAAATCCTCGCCGAAAGTGTTTTCCTATCACGGACCCAAACGCATCACGTGAACAAATAACGTGGGAATATCACGCCCTCCGCGATGCAAGTGTAATTCTGTATTGGTTTCCGTGTGAAACGCTTTGCCCAATTGTTCTCTACGAATTGGGAGCGTGGTCAATGACAGAAAAACCCTTGTATGTTGGTGTGCATCCCGAATACGCGAGACGGACCGATGTTGAAATTCAGACATTGTTAGTTCGGCCGGAAGTGAAAATTGTTTATTCACTGGAGTCTCTTGCCGAACAAGCCCAAAATCACAAATTCAAGCAGATAACACGCACGCAGTTGAAAACCGCCTGATCAAGGAGAAGAAACAGGTAAAACAGTGGAAAAGAAACTAAAGCATTTAGAGATGATCCAGAATGTTATCACTCGGTTGGCAAATAATTCTTTCTCACTTAAAGGCTGGACTGTGATTTTTATCGCTGCTGTGTTAGGTTTCGCCATCAAAGAATCTGATTCTAACTACATTCTGTTGGTACTCCTGCCTATATTTGCCTTTTGGGGTTTAGATGGCTATTATCTGAGACAAGAAAAGCTCTTTCGAGCATTGTATGGTAAAATCAGAAAATTAGATGAACAAGATATAAATTTTGAAATGGATACCTCTTCGATTGAGGATCAAGTTGATAGTTGGCAATCCACCTGTGTTTCCCGAACAATCTTAGGATTCTACGGTCCAATCTTAATCGTCATCTTAATCCTAATCTTTATTCCGATTGTTCGTATTTTGAAGTGAGATATACTTACATGTGCCTCGGAGAGAAAAGCAAACCCTACAGCGAGAGTACACCACGAACTCCGTTACAGCTACAATTTTCTTGACATCAATTCGCCTCTATGCCATACTAAGTGAATAAAGTCTGGGATCAACGTCCAATTGTTGGTAGTACCCAGCGTTCATTCCTACCGCTTAGACTTCATCTTGAGAGAGGACCCTTTATATTCATGGAACCCGTAAAAGTAGGTGTAATTGGATGTGGCGTAATCGGAAGCAGACATCTCAGTATCGCATCAGAGGCATCACATATTGAGTTGGTTGCCGCGGCGGATCTGATTGAAGCAAACAGGACTAACGCTGCACAACGTTTCAACCCACCTAAAATGTATAGCAACGACCTTGATCTGCTTAATGACGATGAAGTCGAAGCAGTCGTCCTTGCATTTCCGACGCAATACCGGACTGAGGTAGCCTTACGCGCATTTGAGAGGGGCAAGCACGTCCTGATCGAAAAACCGATTGCAATGAACGCTGCTGAAGTTGAGCAGCTTATCGCTGCGCGTGGCGATTTAATCTCAGGATGTTGTTCTTCTCGGAACCGTTTCAGTGCAGCTGCTCGGCTTGCGACACAACTCATCACGTCAGGCGGCTTAGGGGACCTTCGGAGTGTACACTGCCGCGCGATTAGGGGAGCCGGAAAAGAACCGAACACACCGCGTCCGGCTTGGCGATTGACGAAGGCTCTCAACGGTGGTGGCATTCTCGTTAACTGGGGATGTTACGATCTCGACTATCTGCTCGGTATTACAGGGTGGCAGCTCAAACCACAGACCGTATTTGCACAGACATGGACGGTACCACAAGTATTCCAATCGCATATTGCCCCTGGTTCCGATGCCGAAACACATTATACTGCGCTCATTCGATGTGAAGGGGGTATCGTGCTCAGCGTCGAACGCGGTGAGTTCATGACGATGCACACGCACGAGGGGTGGGAAATTATCGGTACAGAAGGTTCTCTCAAGTTGACGATGGGTGATGGTAAACCGGAAAATGTGACTTATAATCGTACAACGACACAAGACGGTGTTGCGTCAACATCCCTCTCAGAATTAGGAGAGGCACCGGAATCACAACACAGCAACCCGTTGGCTGATTTCGCTGCCGGTATACGTGAGAATCGGCAGCCTTTGACGAGTTTGGAAAACGCACTTGTTGTTCAGAAAATAACCGATGCTATTTACGCTTCCGCAGAGATAGGAAGTGCTGTGGAAATAGAAGGAGGATAAAGATGAAATTCGGTGGACTCGCAATATTTTGTAGTATCTGCCTCAGTTTTATAGTCGTCTCGTTTAGCAATGCTGAAATTAATCTTGACGATTTTGCTGGCGTGTGGCTCTTTGATGAAGGTAAAGGAAAAGTTGTTGGTGACTTTACTGAGAATGGAAACGATGGCGCATTTGACGGCCCCAAATGGATAGATGGGAAGTTCGGCAAAGCATTGGAATTCGATGGAAGCCCGAAGTTTGTCACTATTGAACACAATGATCTCTTCAACTTTGAGGATGACGATTTTACTGTCGGGTGTTGGATGAACTCAGAAAACAAGGACGCGTACGTCGTTATTAAACGGAACGGCGGTGCAGGGTTTTGGGCGATGAGTTCCAGCATTGATAGAGATACCGGCTATTTTATTTTTGAGGGTGGGGGTCAACATATTGACGACGGTGAAACCGATATTGTTGGAAAAGGCTGGCATCACACCGTCGCTGTTCGCAAGAAAGGGGTTATCTCGCTATATGTGAATGGCGAAAAGGAGACAGAGAGAAATGTCGGCGCGACGATGGATAATCCAGCCGCTCTGAAATTTGGTGGATGGGGCAGCGAAAACCTTAAAGGCGGATTAGACGAGGTTTTTATCTCTAAAAAAGGTGTGGCATTAGAAGAGGAAGACATTCAACTCCTTATGGAAAGCGGCTGGGAAGCCGCACTTGATGTCTCAGCAAAGGGAAAATTAGCGACGACGTGGGCGACGCTTAAAGCGCGATAAGCGTGTGGAACTTCTATCTATAACCGAAAAATCGCCTAATCTGTCGAGGGTTTTTGCTTAGGTGTTTCCCCTGGGACTTGTGCCTACCCGTTCGGTTATTCATACAAAAAATTTCTCGGCGACTGCGGTTGTAAAATTCTTACCCATGACTCGGTAGCCTTCCGCATCGGGATGTAGGTCATCCGGGAGCAAATGGACAAAGTCTGGACCAAAAACACTTAACCCGTCAACGTAATGGACCTGCTTATCGCCGTATGTTTGGAGTGCTTCGGCAGCGGCTTGGACTTCTTCACGCATTCTTTTGAGATGAAAGCCTACAGTGTTCGGATTTTCCTCCCGCGGTGGGCAACAGATAGGTGACATTAGCACGAGCGGTATATCTGGATGCTTCTCTCGGACAATCTGGACGGCTCCGATGATCGCAGGACGGAACGCTCGCGGTCCCAAACTGGATGCGCCTTGGATGTTGATACCGAGACACATTGAAATATAATCCGCTGGCGTGTCACGGATCATCCGTGCGACTATGGCATCGAGATGGCACTGTCCACCGTAGCCGAGACAGGTTAGATTCAGTCCGTGTGTACGTGCGACGACCCCTGGCCATGTTTGTGTCGGCGATGCCGCAGCTCGACACTGCGTGATAGAGCTGCCGTAGGTAATCCACCGGGGGCGTGTGTCATCGAAAAGTTCCAGTGTCGCTCCGTCATCTATCTCCAGGCTACGGAGTTGGAACCTTCCGAATTGTGGCAACCACAACTCAATTAACTTTTCATCATCAGACAAGTCTTTAAAGGCGAAACTATCCTTCTGCTTCAGGTCGATTGAATCTATTAATTCCCCGTTGCAACAGAGATCAAGCATTCCGCTTTCGTTTTGGGGTACGATATTGCCCAAAACCTGTGTCGTATTGCTCTGAAAACTGATGCGAACGCCTGCAGGCATCGCTGAACGTTCAAGTAACGGTTCCGGGAACAGGATATGCGCCGGGTGTGGTGTGCGCCACGGCATTATCCAATCTTCAGTTTGCTGGAGGGAAATAGCACCCTGCCAAGTTAATTGTGGTGCGTCTGGCTTCAATTGCATGGCATTTCTCCTTTACCTACAGAGTCTACAGAGCGTCAATGACAGCACGTAGTTGCCTCACACCCTTTAACATATCTTCGGGTTGTCCCCAGTGTTCAATGCTCGCTGCGCCAGTGAACCCATCCGCAACAAGTGCTTCAAGGATCTGTGCATAGCGCAATTCCGTGTCGCCGATAGGATCAAGATTTTTCTCACGATTCGGTTTGACATGCAGATGTCGTACAAGCCCTTTAATATGAGCATATCCATCTGGCAACGGATTTTCGCCGCAGTGTAACCCATTATTGACATCCCAGCAAGAGGTGAGTGCGGGGCTATTTCCGAGAGCATCAATGACTGCACGTGTCTCTTCGCAGCTACCCGCGAGACATGCGCTCTCGTTTTCAAAGCAGAGCGTAACATCTGCGCTCTCTGCAATCGGAACAACCAGCGAAAGTTTCTCAACGATACGTTCCATGTAGTCGTTAATATCTGGACGTGGCGCGCCTTTCGTCCGACGATTCGGATTCCAAAACGTGAACCCTCGGATGACTTGGGTATCGAAAGCGTGTGCGAGTGTGACCATCCGGTCAAAGTGCTTTCGGTGTTGATCATACTCCTGCGGATCATCAATTGAACATTTGCCAAACGGTGATCCGACACTGGCACAGCGAACATTATAGGCACTCAACACATCTTGAACGCGTTGAACATCGTCATCGTCAATTTCGGTTACGTGTTTGCCCCAAACACCGCCACGTATTTCGACGGTATTCGCACCGGCTTCAACACCGAGTTTGATGGCTTCCTCAAAATCGGTTTTGGAAACCTCGTCAGCAAAAAAACAGACATCAATCATTACAAAAAACTCCTTTACAATTTTTTCAATTCAGTCAGAATCTGATCGGAACTGACGCGAATGTCAAACTTGACATCAAGGAACTTCCATACCACGCGCCCATTCTGATCAATAATATAGGTTGCCGGACGCGCGATACGCATGTTACTTGTGTCAATAACATTATAAGCATCAATCGCTTTCTTATTTTCATCCGAGAGTAAAAGGTAAGTTATCTTGAGATTCTGCTTTGTTAAACCTGTAAGTGCCTGTGAATCGGCACTAATCGCTATTATTTCGGCATCTTGTGCTTTAATGTCTTTGTAACCTGTTTGCAACTCACCGAGTTGCGTTTGACAGAAACCTCACGTACCCATCCGATAGAAGACAACGACTAACTTTTGTCCACTATAATCTGAGAGACTATGGATGTTACCATCTGTATCTGGCAATGAGAACTCAGGTGCCGTTGCACCAATAGCGAGTCCTTCACCCAACGAGAGTTGCTCGACTGTCTCTTCTTGAGGCATTATATCTTGTAAAGTTTGGTGAGCGTCATCACATGCCGGACACAAGAAGATAACAGCAGCGAATAGGATTGAAAGGTTTAGGTAGACAACGATGTTTGGCTTCTTTAATGTCATTGATTTAGTAGTCCTTAGCGGATCGGAATGGTTTCGGTTTCTGGGGATTTTCAATTTCCATCTCGACAGTTTCGGGTGGAAATTGTGTGCAGACCGCACCGTCCTTCATCACCCATCGGAAATTGTGCCAGAAACGTCTGCTGGTCTTGACGATTTCTGGGTTTGTATAGACCCCCGCGACAGCAATACGGCTCCGCTCAGTTTTGTTTGGTGGGCTATAGTGCCAAAGACTGCTGTGCCAGATGACGACATCTCCGGTCCCTAACGCAATATGGTGTACACCGTGCTTTTCTATCATCTCCTGAACGGCTTCGCGTGGTAGTTCGCCGTGTATACTATCGGGATACAGGACGTGTTCAATGATGTCGGTTTTGTGGCTACCGGGGATAAACTGCATACATCCATTTTCCGGTGTTGCGGGTTCAAGCGGTGTCCAGAAGTTGAAAGGTTCAGTTTCACCATCGCGCCAGAGTCCATTGTCTTGGTGCCACGGGGTCGCGCTGCCGGTGCGTGCGGGTTTAAGGAAGCAGCTATTGAATTTCATAATAATGTCATCACCGAGGAAATAGCGTGCGATATTAAGTATTTCAGGACCGGCATGCACGTTGTGCCATATTAGTGGCGACTGGACGCAGAAGTTACTGAGTTTACGATAGCGTGCGATCCGTCCTTGTGGCGAATCGTCCATCGGATCCATGGGATCAATATCAGCGACTTGTCCCGGATCAGGTAGCATGATGTGGTTACGAATCACACCGCGCAGTTCCGCAGCCAAGTCTTCTGAGATAATATTGCGAAGGATAAAATAACCTTCGGTTTCATATTGTGCTTTTTGTGCAAGGGTGGGTTGCCATCGCGTCATTATAATACTCTTTCTCGAATTGTAAGTTTCAGATATACCCTGGATGTTGCCTATAAGTTAGGCAAAGATGTCTTGAACCTGACATTGGAACCCTTCAACAACGTCATCCCCATCAAGAATATCGGTTCCATGTAAAACGGTAAAATCTTCATTAGGACGGTAAACTTCCACCGTTTCTCGCCGTGGATTGATGACCCATACCATTGTGCAACCGGCAGTTAACCACTCTTCAACCTTCTCGGCTACCTCGGCGTAGGTATCGCCGGGGGAAATGACTTCAATAGCCAAATCGGGAGCCCCTTCCCAATAGCCTTTGACAATACCTTGACGTTCAATTGATGCCTGTCGAACAAAGGCAGCATCTGGTGCTCGCACGGTATCAGGATCTTGGGCAATCTTAAAACCCGTTTCGGCACCGCAAACATAACCTAATTGGTGTGTTTTAACATGTACGTTAAGTCTGCTTCCAATTTCAGCTGCACAGATACCGTGCTCAAATCCAGCAGGTGGCATTTTGTGGAGTATCCCTTTCACAAGTTCATATCGAGCGTCATCATTAGGCTGTTTCGCCAAGTCGTCAGCGGTTAAGAGGCGATGCTGCGCGGCTTTCGATGTCGGTGTCGATTGATTCAGTTGCGTGTCTGCCACGATGTCCTCCTCGAAAGAATACTTAATAATTTTCGATTTCTTGTATGATAACACTTGCAAGCGCGTATGTCAACTGCTTCAGCGATTCTTGAGTTGGCCCCAAGTTGTGGTAAGCAAGCCGTCCGGGGAAACAGGTAGGACAGCCTCCACACCCGTCATCAGTTCAGCGATTTCACCCTCTGTAATACCACGATCAAAGAAGATAATTTCGTCCAATCTACCGATGAATTTCTCGCCGCCGAAGGTGCCAAAAAGCAGTTCGCCTGCATGATCTACATCACCGTCCTGTTTGACGGTAGCTTCAAGCGTGCCATCCACATAAAGTTGCATCTCATTTCCATTATAAAGTCCAACAATGTGATACCACTTTTCAGGTTCAACGACGGTTTTTCCCCATACGCCGCCGGTAAACCCACCCCCTGACCAGATCCCGAAGACATATCCACCTGGCACCCTTTCACCTGCCGATTGAACTTCTAATAAGTAAGAACCATTCCGTCGAATAGCAGTATCCGAAACGCCTTTATTCATATAGACCCAAGTTGCAATACTCATCTGATCTTTGAAATTGAGGCTATCGGAAGGTTCAACGGTCACGACATGCGGTGGTTCAAATTCTAACGCGCCGCCGAATTTGCCTTCTGCCCATTTCGCGCCGCTGATCGTGCCATCGTTTCCATTACCCGACGTATCTGCAGCAGTGCCGCCTTTACCCTCATCAAAAAGCCAGATGCCAACGGCATCGTCCAGCAGCTCCGCAGAAATCGGACACGTTGCTATACACAAACCTCCAATGATAGCCATCCAAAATACCTGTTTCATATTTCTATCCTCCCTTGATGATATATGAGTTTAGCAGAAACGTGAGAATGTGTCAAGGGTCTGGGACGTGTCTTTTTCGTTGATTCGTTTAGAAAAACATGGTAAATTGGAATAAATCAAGTATTGCTTTGTGAATTGAACTAATGCTAACGCGAGAAATGATAGCCGATGTACCATCGGATCCGGGGGTCTATTTTTTTCGTGGTGCCACGGGGACGATCCTCTATATCGGCAAGGCGAAATGCTTACGGAAACGGGTGCGTTCTTACCTCCATAATATTAAAGGACGCCCCAGCAAGATCAAACGGCTTATTCGTTGGACAACAGATGTCCGGTATCAGATTTGTCGTTCAGAGCAAGAGGCACTCTTCCTCGAATCGCGACTGATCCAAGAATATCAACCCTCTTATAATACTGCGCTAAAGTACGGACGGACATCTTGGTATATTCGGATAGACGTTGGTGAGGTTTTTCCGCGCCTTGATCGTGTGTCCGAAACACAACCCGACGGTGCGAGATACTTCGGTCCGTTATCAAGTCGCCGATGGACGGATGAAGCGATTGACGTTTTACAGCGTATCTTTCCGGTTCGCACGTGCGAAGGAGAAATCACACCGATTCCAGGGTTTCGTGCCTGTTTTCAGTATGACCTGAAACGCTGCGATGCCCCTTGCGCAGCATTGATTACGCGCGAACGTTATGGAGAGATGATTACCGATATCGTCAACCTGTTGGACGGGGAATATGAAAAAGTGGAGACGAGCCTGGTTGCGAAACGGGATAAAGCGTCGGAGGTGCTCCAATTTGAGCGGGCTGCTGCGTTTCAAAAGCAATTACAGCGCATCCAGAAAGTCTTTACATTCTTAGATGTGCACCGACGTTGAACTAACCAAAAGAGGATATGCCCCGTTTTATGCAGAATGGACCTTCATACGTACCATCAGAACGACCGGAGTATCAGCAGCAGTCTTACCTATTAGTTAGCTATTCCTTTCATCAATTTGAACTGCGAAATATCCTAAGATGCGTCATTGCATGTATATGGTGTAAGAACGGTAGTCCAACACAAAAAGAACCGTAAATGTTGTTTGATATAAGACGTTATCGTTTGCGTTGGTATAAGCGTCGTTCAAGGTTGGAGGTTGAATTATTGGGTAGATGATTTCTGGCGTTTGGTAGGAATATAATGCTGTAAACTATTTAGGTTATATTTACCTTGCTGCTCGAACGAATTTATATCAGATGATAAAATGTGGGTGGACATCGTCCACCCACACGGAACTTTTAATCTGCGACTTGCGCCTTAAAATTACCGCCTTCAATGGCTGCAATAGCCTTGATTAACGCCTCTGTCGTCACTTTCCCTTGTGCAATTTTCACGACAGCGGTGTTTGTGTCTGTGGAAACGCTGACGACTTCAGAGACACCGGCGACTTTACCGAGTGCGTCCTGCACCTTGCTCGGACATGCATCACACACCATGCCGGTTACACTGAGCGTCACTTCTTCGATGACCGTAGCGGCAAAATTACGACCTTCAACGGATTCGACAGCCTTGACCAATGCTTCCGTTGTCACTTTTCCCTCCGGTACTTTCACGACAGCAGTGTTAGTATCCATAGAAACACTGACGACTTCAGAGATACCGGCAACTTTACTGAGTGCATCCTGCACTGCGCTGGTACAGCCGCCTCACGTCATACCGGTTACACTGAGCGTCACTTCTTCGATGACCGCAGCGGAAAAGTTGCGTCCTTTAACGGACTCAACAGCCTTGACCAATGCCTCTGATGCGACTTTCCCTTTTGGCACTTTCACAACAGCGGTATTCGTATCCATAGAAACACTTACAACTTCAAAAACACCGGCGACTTTACTGAGTGCATCCTGCACCGCACTGGTACAGCCGCCTCACGTCATGCCGGTTACACTAAGTGCCACTTCTTCAATGGGAGCAGCGGAAAAGTTGCGTCCTTCGACGGATTCAATGGCTTTGACTAACGCCTCTGTTGCTACTTTTCCCTTTGCTACTTTCACAACAGCGGTATTCGTATCCATAGAAACACTTACGACCTCAGAAACACCGGCGACTTTACTGAGTGCATCCTGCACCGCGCTGGTACAGCCACCTCATGTCATACCGGTTACACTGAGCGTCACTTTCTCAGTAGCAGTGCTATCTTGGGTTTCCTTGGCAGCATAGATGTTGAGGGCAAAAAACGCTCCTACAACAAGCAGCCCTACAAGCAAGCCAAGAGAGCTTCTATACTTTTGCATTTTCTTAACTCCTTTATGCACAAAGGATTCTTTGTGCGGTTCCTGTTAATCCATAAGTATCAAAACCTTTTGCCTTGAGTTTTGAGGTATCTGCGATTCATCTCTTGCCAGACTTAGATTTTTACCGTTAAGAGATATGTTATCATTGCCCCAAATTCTATGGCAATACTTTACCATCCATACTATAAAACACGCATTCATAGGTTTTGATAGTTTGAGGATCTACTACATCTCATTATTAAATGTTACGTTACTCTAAATAAAAAGTCAAGTTAAATCTAAAAAACGTGAGCCAGAAACATTCTCATTCCGAAAATTGGTTCGTTGGGTTTCGCTATATCTATCTATACGAATCAGGTATTGAAAAGCAGAATTTCCCATGTAAGTTGTAGGGTGCTTGGGCACTACCGTTCTCCCCCAACGGACGTATACACTCCCTTTTTATTATCAAACTCACAGTGCAACAATATAGAATGTCTAACCTACTGTTTGTTCGCATAGAGCGGATTTTCCAGTAGGGATTGCACTTCGTAGATCGAGCCTTTGAGCTCTGCATAAGGTTCCGGCATACGCACGGGGGCAGCTACCATACGCGGCTGATTCGTCGGTTCGCCACGGATGATGAGATCATTGAAAGTGTCCCAATCCGGGATGCCTTTCAGGGGCCAGGCATCTACCGCGCAATACTGGAAAAGGAGTAAACGACGCGGTTTGTCAGAAGTGTTCGGGGCAGACCCATGTAACGCACGGACATGATGGATTGTAATCCCGCCTGCCTTCAACTCAACAGGCACAGCATCCTCTGGTGTAAAGTCAGGATCCGTCACTGCGCCGATAAAGGCACCGTCTTGGTGATGATCCAAGGTGGGTCCCTTATGTGATCCCGGAATTATCATCAACGCGCCGTTCTCCACAGTCATATCGTCAATCACGATCCCAACTGCAAGCAGATCGTCATTGGTGTGTGGATAAAACGCCCAATCCTGATGCCATTCAACCGGACTTCCGAACTCCGGATATTTCATATTCAATTTATGCCCATTATACCGAACGCCGGATCCGATGAGTTGTTCTACTATATCCAGGACCTTAGGGTGCCGTAAGGTTTGGTCGTAGACGGTATGGTAGAGGGCTGGGCTTTTGATGCGGCGGACACGCGGGTTCGCGGCGGTATGCCCGGGCTCCAGATCAAAGATGTCAGTATGTTCGGTAACCTCTCTCGATTTCTCAACGAATTCATCGGTGACACGTTGAAGGCCCGCGACTTCTTCTGCTGTTAGCACCGCCTCAACACCGATATAACCTTTTTCCTCATAAAAATCACACTGTTCTTGCGTGAGCATTTTTCCACTCCTCCAAGCGAAATGATACTGATATTATACACCAAGGCGTTAAAAACTTCAACCTATGCTTAACAATTTTTCATAAATGTCTTGGACCTCTTGGACGTATGTTTCGACACCGAACGTTGTCTCAGCGTATTTCCTGGCACGCTGTCCCATAGATAAACTTCGGGTTGGGTTATTGGCGAGTTCAATAATTTGGTTAACGATTTCGTCTATTGATTCTAAAGGTATAACATATCCCGTGGTACCGTGAACAATCATATCAGTGGTGCTGCCGATTGGTGTGCCGATTACGGGTTTGCCAGCCGCCATCGCCTCTGCAATGACACTTCCCGCCGAAAGGGTTACGAGGAGATCGAGTTCTCGCATTGCATTCGGCATATCGGTGCGGTGCCCCGCGAAATGGACGATCTCTTGTAACTGGTATTTGGTTACTAACTGGCGGACTTTCTGTTCATAGGTGCGATGTTCTGGCGTATCCAACGCGGCACCGATAATGTGAAATCTGACCTTTTTGCACTGCGCTGCGACCTTGGCTGCTATCTCAACAAAGACTTTTTGGCGTTTGAAGGGTTCAATCCTACCCACAATTCCAACGACATATTCCGCTGATGGTGCAGTTACAGGCGTAGGTCGAAAGACTGATAAATCAACACAGTTGAGTATGACATCAATTTTGCGAGTGTCAATTCCTGCTTCGACCAGTGGAATTTTGCTCTGCTCGGAGATAGCGATGATGCTGTCCATCCGGTCGAACTTATACTTTCGCACCTGCGTGGGTGTAAGAAGATTCCGAACGTGTGAAACAGTAGCGATTTTCAGCCTTTTGCTCAGATACCACAGATATGGGTTAAACCACGAATCGGAGGTATGTGCCAACTGCACCTTGTGCGTTTTAGCAAGTGACACTAATTTCTGGGCGGCATTGTACCTTGCTATTAACGATTTTGCCTTTCGCCACGGCGGAAGGTTAAGAATCACCGTGGGAATGTTGAGGTGCCTTAAATGCTCAGCAAAAACGCCATCATCAGGACAAACGACAAGCGACTGATAGTCTTCGCGATCAATATTTGCGACAAGATACGCGAGTTGCTGTTCACCCCCGCCGATGCTCGAACCGCAATGGCTGAGGTAAAGTATCGATTTTTTGTCCATTGCGTGAGTTAGTTCTCAGCGGTGAGTTGGGTAACCGGCAAATTAAACAGGAAAATCAAGCTTCTGATCCCGGAAAACTTGACTCACCGATCGGTGTTGATGTACCCTCAATATGGCTTGAGAAAGGAGCGGTGCAATGGAAAGCACCTTAATCTTTCCATCTAACTGCTTTTCAGCTGGCACGGGAATCGTGTTGGTGGTGACGACTTCGCGAATTGATGGGTGATCAAGACGCTCCAACGCCGGACCGACCAATATAGGGTGTGCGATACTCACATAAGCGGGTTCCGCGCCAGCCTCCGCTAATGCCATGGCTTGTTGGCGAATCGTTCCACCTGTTTGTATTTCGTCATCGGTAATAATTGGCGTTTTGCCTTTGACATCCCCAACAAGTTCGACGAATTTAACGCTCTGTCCATCAACGCCGGTGCGTCGTTTGTGCATGATGGCTAACGGAAGCCCAAGCATATCGGCGTATTTTTCTGCTAACTTGGCGCGACCTGCGTCGGGGGCAACAATTACGCCATTTTCGAGATGTTTCTCGCGGAAGTAATTTACCAAAGTTGTCACGGCAGTCAGGTGATCCATCGGAATGTCGAAGAAGCCCTGTATCTGTGGGACATGTAGATCCAGAGCCATGACCCGACTCGCGCCCGCTGTCGTCAATAAATTGGCGACGAGTTTCGCGCTAATGGGTTCGCGCCCTGTGGTTTTATGATCTTGACGGGAATACCCAAAATACGGAATGATAGCCGTAATCTGCCGAGCTGATGCACGCTTCATCGCATCGATCGTGATAAGCAGTTCCATCAGATTTTCGTTGGCTGGTTGACTTGTTGGCTGGACGATATAGATATCGGTGCCGCGGATACTTTCCTCAATCTGAACGCGAGTTTCAAGATTCGGAAACGGACCGATTGTAATTTTACCGAGTTCAACGCCTAAAATCGCAGCGATCTCTTTTGCTAATGCCGGGTTCGCGCTCCCAGCGAATAGCCTGAAATCGTTGCTAACCTGCTGGTCAATCGGTGTGGACATGCTAAAACCTCCTTACACTACATTAATTGCGTTGATCACATACGGCTCCATCAGAGCGGAAAACTTTAGATTTCGCTTATTTTGTTCAATTGCCTGCTTTTCAAGTGATAATAGCAAATAGGATTCCGAAAAAGAAACGGCAACTAAAATGTTTAACTTTTATTCTTAAGATTTATTCTTAAGAAATGAGTGATTCACCTGTCATCTCCGTGGGTTGCTCTAAACTGAGAAGATGGAGTGCTGTGGGTGCGATGTCTGCAAGCCTCCCACCTTCACGGAGTTGTTGTCCTCTAAGTTGATTATCGGCAACGATGAGATCCACGTCATACGTCGTGTGTGCGGTGTGGATGCCTCCAGTGTCTGGATCAATCATCTGTTCACAGTTCCCGTGGTCGGCGGTGACAATGAGTGCACCGTCCTTTTTAAGTACAGCCTCAACGATTCTCCCGACGCCCGCATCAACCGCTTCAACGGCTTTGATGGCAGCTCGGAGAGACCCTGTATGCCCTACCATGTCCCCGTTGGCATAGTTGAGCACTATCAGGTCATATTTATCGGAGCCGATCCGACGCAACATCTCTGCGGTCACGCCGGGTGCAGACATTTCGGGTTTCTGGTCATAAGTCGTTACATCGCGCGGGGAGGCGATAATCTGACGATCTTCGCCTGCGTACGGTTCATCTCGATAGTCGTTAAAAAAGAAGGTAACGTGTGGAAATTTCTCGGTCTCTGCACATCGGAATTGTGTTAGACCCGCATCGCTTACATAGGCACCGAGCGTATTCTGCATTTTGGGCGGTTTTTTAACGGCTGCTTCAACAGGCATTCCTTGCTCGTACTCGGTCATTGTAACAAACTTAACGTCAGGTTTGCAATTCCGTTTAAAACCCATCTGTCGCGTGACACCGTCTTTCCCTTCCGCCTCAAACGGAAATTCGTTCAAGCAAAAGGCTTTGGTAAGTTCCCGAGGTCGGTCGCCTCGGAAGTTATAGAAGACAACGGCATCCCCGTCTGTGATACGTGGCAGCGGTTCGCCATCGCTTCCAATAACCACAGACGGACGCACAAACTCATCTCCTTTGAGATTGGCATCATCGGGGTTTTCGTAATAGTCGCGATAGGCATCTGTCGCGGTGCTGACGCGATCGCCGATGCCTTCGGTTAAGAGACGGTACGCAATCTCAACACGTTCCCATCGGTCATCCCGATCCATGGCGTAATAGCGACCAACAACGGAGGCTATCTGTCCGATCCCGATCTCTTTCAACTTCGCCTCAATTTGCTCACAGAATTGGATACCGAGGTCAGGCTGACAGTCGCGTCCATCGCTGAAATTGTGAATCAAAACTTGGTTAGATTCGAGTCCGTTCGCCTTAGCGAGTGTGAGCAGCCCATAGAGATGTTCAAGTGAACTGTGAACACCGGCATCGCTTGCTAACCCCATAAGATGCAGATACGTCCCGTGTTTTTTTACGTGAGCAATCGCGTCTAAGAGCACCTCGTTCTGTGCAAACTCGCCGGAGCGGATCATGGTACTGATACGGAGGAGTTCCTGATTCACGATACGTCCTGCGCCGATGTTCTGATGTCCGACCTCACTGTTGCCAATAACACCCGCGGGTAGCCCAACATTTTCGCCTGAAGTGTGGATCTGTACGTGTGGATAGTTTTGCCGAAGCCAATCATCTACAGGTGTTTTTGCGAGATGAACGGCGTTGGCGTTGTTAAATTCAGGATACGGATTATTGCCCCAGCCGTCTCGAATGATGAGAACGACGGGGCGTTTCTGCTGGGTTGCCATGCAAATTCCTTCCTATTGCATATAGTTATCGGTTGTCAGTTGCCTCGCAGTGAGAGTTATCAGTTCAGAAACCTCTTGTGGCAGTCCCGTTTACCGTAGTCGCTACAGAAACCCTTTTAACTGAAAGCGAAGCGAACTGAAACTTTTATGATGCATTGTGCACGACACGTCTGTAGATGGCACGCAAAGGCACCTCACATTCAATTGAAGGGAGTGATAGCACATCCTCAAGACGCTGCAAGGTGTTATGGAGCCATCGCGTGCCTTGGCGTTGGTAGGACTCAACGCGTACCCTGTCCTGTGAAATCAGGATGTATTCTTGCAAGGACGCGAGCTGCTTATAGTACTCAAATTTCTCACCACGGTCATACGCCGCTGTTGAGGGTGATAGCACTTCTACAACAACAATTGGATTGAGGAGTGTGTCAAAGGTGTCATCCTCAAAACGAGGTTCACCACAGACAACGATAACGTCCGGGTAGAAGTAGGAGATCTCCGGACTCGTCCTTACGCGCATCTCGTTAGCGAAGACTTCACACTCACTATCCATTAATTGGTTGCCAAGTTGAATTGTTATATCTACCGTGATGCGATTATGCGAACGGCTTGCTCCAGACATCGCGATGATCTGTCCGTTGTGGTATTCGTTTTTAAAGGGCTGCTTGCGTTCCCAAGTGAGGTATTCCTCAGGTGTCAGATGGGTTTGTGCCGTAAGCGTTGACATGCATGCCTCCGCAATTTTTGTTTTTAGGACGATTATCTTATAACCCAGTCTTTAGTTTCCCCCACGTTGTGGTGAGTTTACCACGCGCTTCAACGTCTTGTGGTGTCTCCATGACCTTTTGGATGTCGGCTTCGCTCAAGGTTTTCTCATAAAGGCGTACTTCATCAATTTTACCCGGGAAAAAGTCGGTTGGTCTCCCGAAATCGTCACCACCAATCCAAAGTTCTAAGTTGGAAGGCGCAATCGGTACATCGTTATCCGCTTCGCCTTCGAGCTTGCCGTTCACGTAGACCTTCATGGTCTTTCCATCGAACGTCCCAGCGAAGTGATACCATTCGCCAATTTTCCAATCGGTTGTTTTGGATTCTGCAAAGGTATTGTTCGGTTTGACGAGGAAATCGATGCTATCCACATTACCGAAGTCAAAAATAACGAAGATAGAGTTATTTTTAACCATTAAGCGGCGTCTGGTGAGTACATCGTTTGGACTGAACCACGCCATGAAGGTGATATTTTCTTCAATTGCTAAAGCGGCGTCATCGGCGACAACGACATGGTCCTCCTCACCGTCAAATTCGAGTCCGGTACCGAACTTTCCATCAATCCACTTGGGATTCCCGTTAAATTCTCCGTCATGTCCATTGCCAGTGATATCTTCGGCTTTTTTACCATCGCCTTCATCAAAGGGCCAGTAGGCGACGAGTCCGTCTTCTGCGACATTGGCGATACTAAGGCTGGGGATAATCAGGAGCGCGCATAGCGACAAAACAAAGGTAACTTTAGGCATTGCAATTTCTCCTATTGTAAGCGCGAAATTTTAGATTTGTATCTTGGGGATTTGTTGTTAATATTATAACACATTTTTGGAAATGAAATGTATAAAAATATTGTCTGAATCAGGATTCGCAAGATTATAGGATGACCAGGATGAGGAGATGTTGAAAACCTATGTTCTATTTCAATATCACGATTTGCTGTGTCGTGGAAAAGTCCCCTGCTACGAACTGTAAAAAATAGACACCGCTTGACACAGACTCGCCTATCTCATTCCGTCCATCCCAATAGGCTGCACGTTCTTGCGTAAGATAGTATCCTATAGGTTTGAACCCGACAGGAATTGTTCGGACCAAACGCCCACCGATATCGTAGATTTTCACACTTACATCTGCTGCTTCCGCCAACTGATAAGGGATCCATGTTTCCGGATTGAATGGGTTGGGGTAATTTGGCAGTAATTTCGTTTCCGTGACGCTCTGATTGGCGTTTGTTAGCCAAGCACGTAAAACTTGAATCGCTACTTTAACATTTTGAGACTTCTGGGACATTGCTTCTAATTCTTTCAGGGCACGCCGTACCACAATAATTTCTTCAGAAGAGAATGTATTGGACACAATAGTATCTATCTGTGTAGGTGCAGCAGCTACCTTTTCACCGAGACGCTCTGCGACAAACACAAGGTCAAGAACGTTTACCTGTCCATCATTGTTGACATCTGCCCTCGGATCGGACGGTGGCTTTTGCCCAAGATTCTGTCCCACAAGCACAAGATCAAGGATGTTGACTGTTCCGTCCTGATTGACATCGCCATTCAGTTCAGCTCCCTCAGCGATGATAAGCAAATCGGCCCATTGCGCCGAATCACCGCAGGTGTGTTGGCCCGGATCTGTTACTAATTCTAATAACACGGTTTTACTTGAGAATTCAGAAAGAGAAATAGACGCGTCTGTCCATCCGTGAGTCTTTATGAAGTGCTCAAACTGTTCATGTCCGTTTAGCATCACTTTAAACGACACACCATCACTGCAACTCCAACTTTCATCGGGTAATCCCATTGCAAAAGAAAACGTTACCTTTTGGGTTTGAGGTAGAGACAACAAGAACTGCAGAACAGTTTGTCCGTGAGAAGGAGGATGGGCAGAAATGCTTTTCTTACGTATTCCACCGATAGTTGGTTCCCATCGTTCACCTGAGTGCCAGACATTTCCTAATTGGAATATACCATCAAATTGCAGCCCTGCAACAAAATGAGCACTTCTCAGATTATATGGAAAATCAACTTGTTCACCGGATTGAAAGAAAAAAAGAATTTGTGCGGGGAGCAGAGTTTCAAGTGAATATTGTCCATTTCCTATCCGTTTTATGGTTTCGGGGGAACTCTTTATCGGCTCGTTTGGTAAGAAAAACCCTATTTTAGTAAGCGTATCCGGTGGTGCGGCAATGATTTTAGGTTCTCCCCATTTTGCCCCATCCGACACTGTGTTTTCATTGGGGCCCGGATTAGTTGTTAAACGGAGTGTGATATCTTGTCCACGATAAGATGTCAAATCAAGACTAATATGTTTCCACTTTTGTTGATTGTAATGTTCTTTAAAAATTTCATTGCCTTGGATAGAAACAATAAAAGACACCCCATCAGAGTTTTTAGAATCATCTGGTAATCCGATATCAAATTCTAAACAAATATCTGAACTATCCGGAAGAGAAAGTGTCCATTCCGCGAATGTATCACCGATAATACCTTGCCAAGGTGGATGTGCGTCAATTGCAGTCTTACGGATTCCAGAAATGGACGTTTCAACCAGCCGAAAAGTTGCCCCCTTTTGCCGTGGCAATTCTTGTCCATTCACGACGATACCTTGCCTTACAAGATGTAACTGAGACAATAAATCAATTTCCTGAGAGACATTAATCCTTTCCAATCGAAACAGTGCAGCGTTTTTAGTCACACGTGATTCTGTGACAGAAACGCCTTCTGGTAATGAATTAATATGTGCTTGAGAGAAATCGCGTGGGGTATCGCTCAAGAGATAAGACTTTTTGGGATCCAGACCGAGTATTTGCGTCTCATTGTAAGCATGCCAATGTGGTAGACTCCGATTCGTCTTCACCTGTGTTACACCAAAGACCCTTTCATATCCGACCTCACCAAGTGGCAAATCAAAAGCAGCTCCTCCATCCGTGGCTTTGATCGTTGCAATTTCACCATCCTTACCCACATACTGGAACAGTGTATCAATCCCCCAGTCTGTTTCAAAGTCAGGCTTAAAACCAAGTTGCTGCCAAGCACGAGCGATTGAGAGTAATTTCTGCATTCCAGCACGTTCAGGTTCCAATTGTTCTATACTTCCGTAACGAAAGGTAGGGAGAATCCCCCAACTCTCATATGAATCCAGGATTTGTTGATACCGTGAGGGGTCTGTATCTGGATTTGGCATGCCCAAATACCCGTAAGGCGATGTGTAAGGAGAAAAAAGAAATGTGCTGACAGGATCAGGTTTTACTGTTGGATGTAGAGGCCAACGCTGAACAAAGTTTTCACGGAAAAAAGTGACTTCGTGAAGACTCTCACCGCTGAAAACAGCACCCGGCATCGCTTCTACCAATTCTCGGTGAAGCAGCATATTACCTTGAGCGGCATTTAATCCTTCAATCAGTCCATTTGCATCGTTTACAACCAGGTGGCTGACATCTAAGTGAAAACCTTCTACTTTGTATTTTTCCCATACCGCCTTAAGTTTTTGAACAAACAACTTTCTAAATTCAGAACTTGCTGGGTTAATAAAGGCGTGCCGCTTTGGATTCTCTGTTTCGTTCCAACGCCAACCGATGAGTTTGCCGTTCCAGGGGTCTCGAAATTGAAATTGCTGAAATTCCGCGTAGAGCGGATGATATGGTGATATGCCGAGAAGATTTGTATGAAGTATAACACGGAATCCGTGTTGATGGGCGATCTCAAGGAAATTACTAAAACCACTTCTCGCTGTATAATCCGGGTAATTAACATCGTAATTGTCTTTACGCCAAGTATCTACAACATACAGTAAGGTTTTTGTCGGATCTATTTGTTCTGCCAACTTATCCAACATACTGGTATCCAAGTGCCCTGTATGAATAACAACCAAACCGATTTCGGAAATCCATGTTGGTATATCTGACAAACTCCAAGGCTCAAATGTCTGTTCCATCCAATTCCTATATTCCCTTGCAGGTACACGCCAGTCCCCTCTGTATGTATTCAATCGCCACGTAACAGACTGAGCGGAGGTAAGTGTGTCAAAAGGGGCCTGGTTTTGAGTTTCAAAGCCGAGTGCAAAACTGTCTACATCTTTTTCATAGTGGAGTGCTTTAAACTGAAAAGTTTCATCTGCTCCGCGAACGAAAAATCCTCCGTGTTCGCCTTGAAGTATCGCGAGTTGTACTTCCCACTTACCGGGGTAACCAAAACTTTTAGAGGTAATTGGAGATGTCGCTCCAATGATTTGCCCTCCTTCTGCTGGAAGAATGAGGTCTACATCCCTGACCCCCAGATTTCCACACCCCCATTGAATCCCATAGACCCCACCTGTGCCCGAAATACCCTCTTGTTCAATCAGCAGATCGCTTGTATGCTCGTCGACCCTTATAAACAAGCGAATTTCATTTTTCCTATGGCTAAACACAAGTTCTGCTTTAAGTGGAGCGGTTTTTCTTGCCGCTGTTAGCGCAATCTGGTCCACCCAAACATGTCCACCGTTTCTCCTTAATAATCCACTGCGCCCCCCAATACCTATAGGCACCCCATCAACACTGAGAGGCAAGGTGTAAGTTTCAGTTGTGAGTTTGTTATGGAGCTGCGTAATAACACCGTTTTCAAATTGGACTTCGTACGCGTCGGTTTTGACAAGAACGGTATTGTCAACGATGGTCAGTTCGGCAGGTTCGGTGGGTTCAGCCCAAAGCATACAGACTATCCCAATTAGAATTGTCGTGGTTAGAAAGCGCATGCTGTTTTCTTTTGTCGAAGCGTCGCGTTTCATTTTTCTTTTATCTTTTTCGGTCTAAAATTTAAAATCACATATTAACACATTCCAACGCGAATGTCAAACCATTTTGAAAGATAGGGTGTGTAAAGTTTTTGTCAATAAATGGTGCTATTATGGACATGCAGCATCTAATAGGACATGGGTTTAAAAAAGATAGGTCTTTGTAGCATAACCTGTTAGGTTGTGCCTGCAGTGTTGCCATTTAAAAGCGCGCTACAACCTTGAAAACTGAATGTCTCTACAGATGCACAGGCTAACAGCCTATGCTACAGGCTATGCGAAAAAATCTGGCAAGGGTATAAATCGCGAGCGACAAGAAACCCCGTTTTTGCTGGGGGTGTTTTTGCTTGGGGTCTTTGATAGGGTATTTCTGCGTATTGCTTGGGTATTTCTTCGGATTTCCTATAAGCAAAAACACTCGCTCCTATAGGAAAAGATTGGTTTTCTCCTGTAATCTCGTCCTAAATTTCAATATTGACAGACTACTAATGCTTCCAGCGGCCCCCACAAAACTGGTTGCTACGAAACAGCGCGTTCAATAGACCAGTGCCGATCCGTACTTTGGACGACGGTGGCACCCGGCATGTCCATCTGTGTTAGCATCTCATTGACTTCTACGATAGTGAACGCGGTGAGGAAGGAGTCGTAATACAACTTCTGTTGGTAAGGGTATTATCCACATTTTTAGAGATCTATCAAACTTAACTTTTCACTGACCTTTGTTTTTTATTGACCCTTTGCAAAAAATCGTTGTATAATTCTATTGAACTATCCAAAGTTGAAAATGTTGCGTTATTATGATAGGAGAGAAAGATGAAAACAATCACATACGCCGAGATCCAGCAATTAGTCACGAAAATTCCAGAAACGGAGTTACCTTTAGCGTACTGCTTATTGGCTGAGTTGGCGGTAGGGGAAGCACAGTCACCTCAAGCAGCCTTCATGCGTCTTTCCGTAGATGAACGCCGCCAAGTTCTGGCACAACAAGCGGAACAGATGAAAACTCATTATGAAGAAACAGCAGATGAACGCACTGAATGGCAATCAGGAGATTTCATTGATGAATATTAGGCACGGACATATTTGGTTAGTGGATATGAACCTGTCATTACATAGGAAGTACCAAGCCGCGTGAACCCGCCTTATTTTGTAAATCCTGATTTGAAAATCATCCAGCACGCTCAATGGACCAATGCCGATCCGTGCTTTGGACGACAACAGCACCGGGCATATCCATCTGCGTTAGCATTTCGTTGACTTCTGCGATGGTGAACGCGGCGAAGAAAGAGTCGTAGTATAACTTCTGTTGGTAAGGAGTATCATCTGCTGCATAGCGATCGACAAAGGCTTGTGCGTCTGCTGGGGTTTCTGGACGGATGAGGTCTCGGATGAGAATAACGCCTTCGGAACGCGCAACTCTGCCTATCTCTTTGAGTGCCTTCATCGCGTCGTGGATGTGATGCACGATGCTGTTGGAGATCAGTCCGTCAAAGGTGTTATCGGGATAAGGTAAGGTTTTGGCATCGACGCGTTCGAGGGTTATCCGATCCGTGAGACCCGCATCTGCGACGTGGCGTTTCGCTATCTTTAGCATCTCCTCGGACAGGTCAATGGCGGTGATGTGGATATCGGGACAACGTTGTGCGAGTAGGATGGGAATCTGTGCGGGACCGGTGCCGACATCGAGAAAATGTCCGGTGCTCGCGCCGAGTGCGACGACGCGGTCAACGAAAGCCTGATCAACTTCGCCGTGCCCCATCGCATCATAAGCTTCGGCGGCTTCCGTTGTGTCCATAACTTCTGGTTCTACAATTCGGTTCATTTTCTGACTTTCTAATGAGTTCAGCAACAGTTATTGCATTCTGGTGGATTTGGTCGGGTTGAAATTGTGTGTACATTCCAACTGCCATTGCATCTATGGATTTGATGTTTTCGAGTCCAAGTTGAAATGCCTCACGCGGTTCATTTCTGCCAGCGGCTAATACCTTTATCGCGATTATCGGTGTAGGTATGGCTTGTATGGCGGTGAAAGCTGTCTCTCGATCATCTGGCAGATAGCGTTCTCTATGTCTTGTATGATTATACAATGCACAGACATAAAAGTCAACATCATATCCTTCAGTGTAGCAATGTTTGAGGACCAACGGATCGTGCGTGCCGAGTCCGACAGCGCAGCCGAGATCCCGAATGTGTTTGAGGCTTTCGTGCAACGAGTCCAGTCGTCCTTCGACATATAACTTATCGGTGGTACCGCCGTGATGGTAGATAGCAATCGGTTTATAGCGCGCGATCATCTGTAGGTATTCATTGAGATCGGCGTATTCTGTATCTTTGGGGGTTTGCGCGATCCACTGAATTGTGCCACCGGTATTCCAATATTCGTTGAGGACGCGCATGATATGTCGATCGGCACGCGCGAGGACGGTATTGATCCCATTCTCCTCCGCTTGTCGGAGGTCTGCCATGATTTGGTGCACCGTATAGTAGTCTATCATCGCTTTTGATGCTGCTGCAGAACGGTGCGAAATGCCACTATACGGGTTGCCACCGATGATAAGCCGCGTGACGCGATGTGATGCGATAGAAATAGTCGGTAGTTTCATTGTATTATTTTCTGACCCCCGGTTTCTCTTGAGAAAAATGGGAACTCCGAGAACCAGCACTGGGGTTCAGATCCCTTTTCGCCGAAATTTTGTAAATTACACCCTTTGGATCTGTGTGAAACATGAGTTGATACATTTTAACTGTTACCTCGGGTGTCTGTGTTACCCGGCGTCCGAGGTTAACTGACTGTCTGCTGGAAATGATTTCGCGATGTGCTTGCTGTAGAAAAGTCAGCGAAGGTGTCTGCCAGATGTAAATTTTTGAACCTGTGTCGGTATTGCTGATTCCATGGGGTGTTCCCCATTTTTGAATCGCCGTTGAAATGTGCCTTCCGTGCCACACCTCCAGAATCCGCTGTACTTCTTTCCGCTGTATTTCTTCTTTCTCTGGTGAAGGTTCGGGGGTGTTCATCAAATACTTGGGTGCCGTACAACCGACGAGTAAGATACTTGCGACGAATACGAGCGGTGTGAATTTGTTCATTTTCAAATCTCCTTGCGATATGGCTGCATTCTCTCATCTTGAGAACGTTCTAAGATCCGCATTAAATGTGCAGGGGCCGGACACCTTGTCAACAAATGCCCCTCATTTAGTCGTGGACAGCCTGCTTCAGTCTACCCCACAAGGTCGTGTGTGTGTTGATCGTCGGAGAGACAGAAAGAGCACCTGTTGGTATCCACGTCGGCCCCATGTCTATCTCCGGATGGCGAGTCAATCTACGACGATTCCCTATGATGCCGTTGATATCTGTTCGATAGATGTCAGAAGTTCTGTCCCACCAGGACATGAAAACAATCGTGTGTCCATCAGGGGCCCAGACCGGCGATGTCTCACCGTTCAGATGGCGGGTGATCCGTCTGAGATCTGTCCCATCAACGTTTAGGATGCCGATGTCATAGCCTTCAAAAAAAACTGCGCTAAAGGCGATCTGCTTCCCATCCGGAGACCACGCCGGTGTCCATGCCTGGTTAGGTTGGTTGTCGAGCCTCCTCGGATTTCCGCCCTCCGCATCCATTATATAGATACCAGCGGGGTTTTTGAAAGAACGATAAGCGATGAATTGGCTATCAGGGGACCAAGCAGGGGTGTTGTTCTTCTCATCCGCGTCCGTCAACTGTTGGAGATTCGCACCGCTGGGTTCGATTTTGTAGATGTCAAGCGTCCCTGCTCTCTCGGAAACAAACGCTATCCATCGTCCATCTGGAGACCATGCGGGACTAAAGTCATCTGCCGGATGGTTCGTCAAGGGTTCGGATACCTTTGTCTCGAGGTTCATCACATAAATGTCGTCATTACCTGCCCGAGAGGAAACATAAGCCATCTGCTGTCCGTCCGGTGAAAACGTGGGATAAGTCTCATGGGCTAAATCGTCTGTCAACTGCTGGAGATTCTTGCCGTTTATATCCATCATGTAGATATCATAATTTTCATTCCGTTTGGAACTAAAGGCGATGGACGGAACATCTGACGCGTAGACATAACAGTTCGCCGCGAGCAAGAAATGCCCGAATAGTAGTGTCGTCGCCAACACGACAATATAGGTAAATTTTTCTTTCATGTTTATATGCTCCATGTAGGTCATTCAGAAATACCCAATAAAATGCTAACGGCATCAGAAAATAAATGTGGTTATTCCGTAGTGAATAGTACTAAAGACTTCTACTTCCATTTGAGTTCACTTGCGGGGTCATAATTTTTTTTGATGTCAGTTTTGGAAATTATACCGTCCGGACGCGCATAAAAGGTGAGTTCGTAGTTGTAATCTGTCTGTAAGATTGTTCCTGATACTCCGTTTAAGCCGTTGGGGTGTCGCTGGGAAAAGATTCGGTGATGTTGTGGGGCAAGGAATGTCTGCACGGGCACTTGCCAAATATAGGTTTGCCAACCTGCACCGTCGTCGTTAACCGCCTTTGGTGATCCCCATCTCTGAACAGCTTTTGAAATGTGTGTGCCTTTCCATCTATCTATAGTTTGCTGCATTTTCTCTTCCGACGAGAGTTCTGAGGTAGAAGGATGTGACTTATGCCGCAAATGCGCTGGTGCCGTACATCCGGTCAGTAAAATGCTTACGATAAACGCGAAATGTAAAGTTAACGCAAATCTGTTTATTTTCAAAAAGGCTTGTTGGAAAATTTGAGTTCCCACAATAAACTCCCCTCGTTAACCTCGTCAAGTAAATGGCAATTCCTATGCCAACAGAATCTATGAAATATTGATGGCGTAAAAGGATTTAGCATTTATCAACATACGCAATCATCCAGGTTCAATCCTGACCTTTGATTTCACCCCATGTGGTTTTGAACAATTGGGGCTGCGGTGAAACAGATAAAGTCAATGGGTCAAACCAATTGCCTACATAATTGCTTCCTTCATGCGTCAGTTGCGTAATTTCGAGCGTTACCACATTGATTTTGAAAATCTGAAATTTACCGCCAACCGATTGGGAATAGACGAGTTCATCACCAGACGGCGACCAAGTGAGCATTGTCCGCCCCGGGACAACAACAATCGCGTCAACAATCTGTTGAAGTCCACTACCATCGCGATTGACGATGAATATAGACTGTTGCCCAAGCTCCTGTCTGTGCCAGACAAAGGCGATTTTGTTGTGAGTCGGTGACCATGCCGGTTGGAACATTCGCTGGTCACCCTCCAGTTGGAGTGTCTCTTGCTCGTCGGTTTTTAGGTTGATAAATCGGATCTGGCGGCTCGCCCAGCGAATCTCATCCCTCACAACATACGCAATTTCTGTTCCATCCGGGGACCAGACGGGCTCTTCACCATCCGCTTTTTCTATTTCAACAACGCGGTTTGCCGACGTTCCGTCTGCCTTGGCAGTATAGACGGCTGTCCGTTTAGCCTCACGGTTAAGTTGAATATAAGCAATTTTTTTCCCATCAGGGGACCAAGCGGGATCATCTCTATATGCGCGTGACGTGCGAAATACAGGCCGCTCTCCGTGTCCATCAGCACGCATAATATAGAGATCACGCTCCCCACCTCGATCAGAAACGAAGAGGATTCCTTCCCCTGTTGGTGAGCAGACCGGACTGAAATCGTCTGCTCGGTGATTGGTTAATCTAACCTGTTCACTGCCATCGGGATTCATCATATAAATTTCTGAGTTGCCATTCCGATAGGACGAAAAGATAATTTTTTCGGTTGTGAGCGGTTTCGCAGAGACAGAATACACCAGCCCCAAACTCAAGCAACACAAACAGAAAGTATATAGTCGTTTCATAGGAAATTTCCCTTAAATTGTACGTCCAGTATTCATGGACCCCTTTTCGAGTCCGCACAATAAACGCTGTCTTGTTAACCTTGTCAAGTAAATAGCAATTTCTATGCCAATTTAAAACAGTAGACAGAATGGGAGATATAGCGGATTTAGTAAGCTTGGCGTATGTATTGATTGCACGAAATGGGGCAAAGCGTAAGTTGACTGCACGAATTTGTGCAGATACTGATAGAAAAGAGAAAGGGATATGGGACAGCAGGACTGCTGTCCCATCATAAAAACTATCGAATGGCGATGGGGTTACCAGGGGAACCCGTTGCACCTTTGAGGCGCAGCGGTGCGAAACTGAAGGCGAATTCGTAGGCCTTCGCCGCCGCTAACTCCTCCGTGATAATGTTCTCAAGATTGTAAATACCGTGTTTAACGATAAATAACTGGTGTACCGGGAACGCAAGGGTTTCATCCGGATTCGGGACGACTTCGATGCCCCAGTTATCACTACACAACATCACAATCTTCTGGTCAACGAGGTATTGTCCCGCCTCTAATCCAATGCCGGGTTCCGTGGTCCCATAGCGATCATTGTCCGTCATCCAGAATTTACCCCAACCGGTATGGATAATCACAACATCGCCGGGCGTAATCTTGACATCTTGCTTTTTCAGTGCGCCCTCCAAATCGGCGCGCGTGATTTCATAACTATCGCCAAGTACTTCAACGCCTTTATAGCCAGCGACATCAATGAGTACACCCCGTGTTACGATGGGTCCCACGTTCTCGACACCGAGTTCTGTGAGTCCCTCGGCTTTGGCGAAATCGTGTTGGTCCAAGCCGTTGTAGTAGAGGTCGCCGATACCGATATGGCCGAGACCATCGAATTGCGTGCCGATCTGACCGATCTCACCGCTGAAGATCTCCTCAAACCACGTCGTTTTGTTTTCACCGAGTGGACCCGACATCGCTGGGATCCGTAGGCTATAATGCCGCGTTCCGAAGACGGGGATGCCGCTTTCATAGACCCTGCCGAGTTGAAAGACTTCACCTGTTTTAATCAAACTCGCGGCTTCTAACACTTTTTCCGGCGTTAATCGGTTCACAGCACCGCGCCGGTCATCGGCACCCCATTCGGACGGAAACCACGATTCTTGGGTTAGCGTAAACGTCGCGGTGAGTGCGATCAACACAACTGTAAGTGCAAATAGTATGAACCGTTTCGATTTGTTGAACATTGTTGCCTCCTTATGAGTGGTTATTTCTTACCTAAAATGCCCGCCAAAATGGCGCGCTGCAACTTAGTAGTCTCTGCTTTTTTTCTAATAGACACACTTGCATCCGATGCTGTTGGCGGATTGTCAGAAACCCCACTTAATGTGACAGGTAAGGTAAGCGTTTCACCATTTTCTTCGATTGTTAACTCCAGCACGTCACCGGATTGCCATGTTTTAGCACGCTCGCGCAGGTCTGCAAACGCGTCAACCTCTATACCGTTGACGGAAATTAAACGCCACGTTTTTTTCTTCAAACTGGTTTGAAGCACACCAATTACATAGCGAGTTGTCGGCAATTCTTCGCCGTATTCTATCTGTACATCTAAACCTGCATAGTTGAAATATTCTGGAATCGGCAGTCTCTCTTTTCCTGAGATATAAGCTTGGAAAAAAGGTTCAAAATCCTTACCAGCGACTTTATTGAGTGCTTGAATAATATCGTGATGCGTGTATTTCTCGGTAGTCTCTCCGAATTTGCGGTACATCTGCTTCATCACGTGATCCAGGCTTCTCCTGTTTTTTGTGAGATGACGGATTCGCAAATCTAACACGGCAGCAGCAATACTGCCACCATCATAACCCAACCGAGACGCTTTGAAACTGCCGCCGATAGTATCATCGCTCGGCGTTGATAGATACGATTCGCACGCCCGCTCTAATCGATCAAAAAATTCACGCTCCGAGAGATAACCAAGGTCAACCGAAGTGATCTCGGCATAATAATCGGTGATGCCTTCAAGGAACCAGTGTTCCCTCAGGCTGAAGGGTTCCAGCGCGGTGTTCCCGTTCCAGATATGGAACACTTCATGTCCAAGGAAAGGTCCCCAACCGTGCTTGCTTGTTTCATCTAAAGTGCTGTCCATAAGGATACTGATGCTGCGCCCTATACTACGCCCTTTCAGTCGTTCCTGTCCTTTCTTTTCATAAGGATTTATGACAAACAAAACGGGATCTGCCGGTCCGCCATTAAACACTTCGGAGTATGCCCGTAAAAATTTTTCAATAGTACTCTGCATCTCGGCTTTCGACGCTTTCAGACTTCCACCGATGGCGAGTGACACCTGTGTTTTGCCTAATTTTGCTACCGCTTCAGCATATTCACCGATGAGAATCGCGGAATCTGTCAGTTCTCGCTGATCTTTGACAGTAAACCGGTGTCCTGTGCTTCCGATGTGTTTCCAAGGTGTTGAAACATGCCAACCTTTCGGAAGGTTGAATGCTACCTCAATATTACGGTTTGTCCCTCCAATGATAAATAAATGATGACCTGTCCAAAATGTGCAGTTTTCTCTGAGATACGGATGTGTTGCTGGATCTCGAGCAAACTCTCGACCATCACGTGCTTCCAGAAATGCTCTGGTCTCTTCATCACGTTTGATTGAAACGTTGTAGGTAAGCGTTAGTGGCGATTTATATGCTTTGCGAAACTCGTATTTCCAATTGCCTGATCGACGCGTCGGGATGCGACCGGTAGTATCCTTAATGTGTACAGGATGACCAGAAATGTAATAGCCATAACTATTGGTACGCAGCCGAATTTTCTTGCCCCTACGCTCCTGTGGGGTCAATTTACAAACGACTTGTGCCTCTGCGGGTTGATCGGCAGATACGGTTACAACATATCGCGCATCCCGAAGAGGCGTTTCATGGGCACTTTCGGCTTCAACAACCCGAACCTTTTCAATCATAGGTTTGTAATAGTCGTTCTGCCATCTATAAGTCCACGTCGTTCCGAGGTTTAGCGGTAGATATTCCTTACTTTTTCCTGGCACCTCGTATTCGGTTAATTCGGCTTCGGTGACAACGCCGTTTGAATGTTCATACCGCATTTTGATAAGCCCGACACCCTTCGCAAACCAGAGATAACGCGTGCCGTTAACCACTGCGCTTTCCGCTTCGGTGTTAGCGGTTGCTTCCGTAAAGACAGTTTTGTGTTTGAGGCATTTAGGGAAAGTACCAACCGAAATCTCAACCTGTTCATAAGGTTCTATAGTCACCCGCGCTTGCGAAGCTGACCGTCCTTGGTACTTCCAAGTCTGTCCAATAGTTAGCGGGAAGTGGAACAGCACCGTTCTATGAAAGGAACTAACATTCTTTAAGAATAGGCTTGGAGAAGCTGGAACAGTCCTACTTGACCGGATACTGGGTCTTGAACTCGCCTGTTTCAATCCCAGAAATGCCCCGGTTTTTTTCATATAGAAATCTCTCGTTCCTAATGCTTCGCCGTTCTCAGTCGTGACTTTGATAGCGAGACGGAGGTCTCCTTTAAAGTGTTCTCTGGTGTTAGAGTTAGCGTCAATGTGTGCTTTTTCAATGAACACTTCGTTGTAATAGTCGTTTTGCCATTTGTAAGTCCATGCAGTGCCTAAATTTGTTGGGAGGTATTCATCGCTTTTTTCTGGGACATAGTGCGCGATTAATTCGGCTTCAGTAACAATTCCGTTTGAATGTTCATACCGCATTTTGACAATTCCGATCCCCTTCGCAAACCAAAGATAGCGGGTGCCGTTAACAAGTGATTTCTCCAATTCACTGCCGATATGCGCGCCCGCAAGAACGGTTTTGTGCTTGAGACACGCTGGGAAAGTGCCAAGCACAATTTCCACCTTTTCATAACCTTCAAGCGTGGTTTTAGCAGTTGCGTTCCACTTGTCCTCCCATGTCTTTCCTACGGTGAGTGGATATCGAAACATCTTACCTTCGTACTCATCAGCAATATTTACAAACAACACACGCATAGCGTCCGGAACTACGTTTGAACGAGTAAAGGAAAAGGAGTCTAATGTCAAAAGTTCGTTTAATTTTGATACGCGTAACGCCCCTTCTCCAAAATTTTGACCAATTTCGGTGGTAACATTAATCGTGAAGTCACGTTCTATTATGTTGGTAGACCTATCTGTGGAATTACAAGAGATCACCAATAAACTTACGCCAACAATCAAAATTAACGCTTTCATTTCTCTCCTTGATATTAGGCAAAACCAACTGACGATTGACAATTCCTCTGCACAAACTGAAAGTTTATGCTACAGTATTAGTTTTCAGTTGTCGGTTATCAGTTTTCAGTTAAAGAGGTGTGCTATGGCAGTTGCACAAATTTGTAATCAGTAATATATTTAGTACAGATATGAAACTGAAGAAGTTTAGGGTAAATTTACATTTTTTTGGAATTTGAAAAAAACAGAGCAATTTTATGGGTCTGACTTCAATCTCCCTCATTCTGCTGTCAGCGTTTTGCCATGCGTTATGGAATTTCTACAGTAAATCCAGCAGAGATACACGCATCCTCTTTTTTTGGTGTGGATTTTACACCGTAGCCATAGCGTTCGTTGCCTTTGGTATCAGACATCCGGTAATTCCGAAATCGGTATGGGTATATATTATTGCCTCTGCACTGGTTCATCTGTTCTACCGTCTGTTTCTGACGCATGCTTATACAGTTGGCGAGATTTCGTTTGTCTATCCGATTACACGTGCTGCGCCAGCCTTCTTGCCACTATTTGCCTTCCTTTTCCTAAATGAACGCATTTCGGGGCAAGGCATGATCGGTATCCTATGTGTGATGGTATCTATAGTCCTCTATCAACAACGCGAGGCGCGTATCGAGTTCAAGACGTTCTTTCGTTACCTTGGCAAACCCGATGCCCGTTGGGCTTATGCCACGTTGGCAAGCGTCATTGGATACTCACTGATAGACAAACAAGGGATGTCTGAATTTCATCGTTATTCGACGGATGCGCCTTTGTGGCGCGCTGTCACCTACTATTTAATGGAGAACAGTATCTCGCAAGTCTTTTACGGGTTATCCTGCCTCGCTCGGTTTCCACACCAACAGATTGCAGAGATTGGACGCACAGAATGGAAACGGACGCTCACTGTTGTTGTGCTTTCGTTGACATCCTATTCACTTATCCTCTACGTTTTGATGACAGAAAAGGTGAGTTACGTGACCGCGGTTCGGCAGTGTTCTGTCATTTTCGTTGTTTTGCTCGGTGGGTATGCTTTGAAAGAGACGTATACAAAACGCCGCTTGATCGCCGCTGTTGTGATGGTACTCGGCATTTTTTTCATTGCATATCAGTAGCCCACTAACAAACGGACTATTTCCGTATAACTACCCAAAGGAGACACCCAATTTGACGCTCCGTTCAGGGTGGTTGTCCATCTCTATGTAGGCTTCGACTGAATCTTCAAACGGCACCACCGGATCAACGACATCTTCACAGTTAAATCGTCCTTCTTCAAGCCATTTCCAGCAGGTATCCACGATGCGTCTGAAATCCCAACGCGGATGATCGCGGTTCGGGTCGCTGTTAGCACGCGCAAAGATGATGTTCGGAATATTGACGTGCGCGACAGCCCCGAGGTCAAGTCCGCCAGTACACAATTTCGCGCGTCCAGCGTAGACGATTGTTCCTTCAAAAGTGACGCTGCGCAGTGCATCATCAAGTGCTTCGTAGACCGCACTGGTTTCTACAGCCACATCAACGCCACGCCCACCCGTCGCTTCTTTGAGCACTTCGCCAGTATTGCAGGCGGTTGGATCAATAACAAGCTCCGCGCCTGTCTTTTCGGCGACTTTCCGCCGTCTTTCGAGCGGGTCCACGGCAGCAACGAAATCAGCCCCGGCGATCCGTGCCATCTGCACCGTCATCAATCCAATGGCACCCAACCCAAAAACAGCGACCCGCTCACCGACGCGGACTTTCCCATCACGAATCGCGGACATAGCGAAGTGCAATGGATCATAGCAGACCGCCTCTTTCCAGGTCATGTGGTCTGGCATTCTGAGGACACTGTCTGCACGCCATGTGTGTGTTTCCTTGAGATGTCCGTGATGCGTGACGCGTTCTCCGATCTCGAAACCTTCTACATCATCACCGATTTCAATAACTTTTCCGACGCACATATTCCCAAGTCCCATCGGAAAATTTGCGCTGTTGTATCCGTAGTACGCTGTCAGTTCGGTGCCACGTTTGGGGGCACCGAATTCGACTTGGACGCGGACATGATCCGCTGAAACGGGACCATCTTCATACTCTCTTAAAACGGGTTGCCGAGGAGCAACCGCGACTAATTCCCTTGGCATGCTTGTCTCCTTAAAGTGGTTAACGGCACACGGAGCGTGCCTACTACTTTAATGCGGAATACCTAATTGGTGCATCCGACGGTGAATCGCCTCTCGCGCTTCTTGGAACGGACGAGAGAGGAATTCCAAATGATCATCCTCACCGTGATGGTGTGTCACAGTGCCGTGTTCATGATGGCGTGCTGTCTGCTGAATATAGGACAATCCGCCCTCAATCAAGGTCAGCATATAGTTCGCTGTTTCTGGATCAAACATCCACCACTCGCCACCGACTGCAATATAGACAGGAGAGGTATGCGCAATGATGCCGCGTCCCCATCCATCATAATGCGGAACGGCTTGCGCGTAGTTAGGTCCGCCGCACCGCGCGGCGATCCACGAATGTTTATCCACTTTCAAATTCGCTTTCAGGTGCAGATGTCCTGTTCCATCTTTGTCTTCAGTTGAGGCAACGACCTGCCCCGCCTGAATAATCTGCAACGTATGGATCGGGAAGATGGAATCGGCGGAGGCTTCAACCTCAACAGTGCCACCGTTACCGGGTAGGTTAACCGTGCTACCGATGGGATGTCCATCAACGGAAAGTCGGATCATCGGACCGCCACTGAGGAACGTGTTTCCGGCACTCATGTATTTGCACCAGTTATCGTAATTGAATTCCTGATCGTCTGGGATGTGAACATAAGTGCGATAAACGCCTACTGGTACATCGCTACTCATCTTATCCGTCCCACCGACGAGCGGCAATTTATAACCACAGTTAAGATAGCGATAGTACTCAAGGTGCCCATACATCGCATTGGTGAGATACTCAACAGCGTCAACGCGTTCCGTAGCGATGAGCGTCGCCGGTTCGCAATTCGGATTCGGAATATGGGGTAAGACGACGGTGCCACCCTGCGCGTGACACGCATCTGCCCAGTGTGAGAGCGTGACCTCCATGTTCCCACCGAGTTCGGCTTCACCCGGTCCGTCGGAACACCACGGCGCGACCTGTTCTTTTAAACCGAGGAGCGTAAGATGCCCGAGAAGGTGCTGGCGATTTTCTTGTGTTGCGTAGACAATGCTCCGTCCGTCAGCAGAGGTGGTAGGTCTCCCAATGAATTCCTCTGTATTCGTGAAAAGGTGCCCCCACTGTGAGAGGAGAAGGTTGACAACACCGAGATCTTCGCCTTGTGCTTCGGTATGCGCGCCCTGTGTAGACAGAAAATGGACGTGCGTATCACCGCTGAAATAGCGTTCAGCGTTCATATTGCACCACCGCTTTAAGCGGAGTGTCAATTCTCGTTGCCCCGGTTTTATGTTGACGGTCGTCCGCAAAGGCGTGTATTCAAAGCCGCGGGCAACATCAACAATAACATCCCCGCGAGGCAACCATCCCTGACAGGTACCATCAATGTAGGCGTAACTGATTTGTCCCAACCGCACATCCCCGCCGATATCTACGTGCCACGTACCCATATTTGAATTAACATGTGCGTGGTGTCCGTGTGGCGCGTAAGGCACGCCGTGTGGGGAACGGAAATGGACGCGACACGGTACGGGTTTACCTGTGTCTTCATCAATCACGGTGGTATGCACCCAGTTCCTGCCAGAATCAATAACCTCTACCTTGACGCGTTCGTTGGGTTGCACGCTTCCTTTTTCTTGGACTTCTCCCCAATTGACACTACCGAGTGTCTCTCCATGGTTCGTGATTTCAACACTTGCAGAAGGCGTAGCGGATACTTCAACATACGCAGGACTGCTCTTGTTGTTTTGGGATTCACCCCAGCCTTTGAAATCGTCATTAATAAAGGCATCAGGGTCGTTTTCCGGCAACGGATACGGGTAGGTCGCAACGCCACGGTCAACATTGACTGCCATATCAAAGGGTTTTTCAGCGTCATCGGATTGTGGTAGCGTGATTTTGACTTCGCGGCGCGGACGACGCGGTATCGGGTCTTCGTCGAGATAACCGAGCGTGATTGCTGCAACGATAAAACGCCGTTCCTGCGGTTGAATCTCAATAGATGCCACTTCAGCACCATCTCTCGGATTTTTCCATACCCATAGATAGTAGTCGCGTGGTGTCCCTTGGCTTACCTCGGTTTGCCGGTTGCCCGCGGACCCCCAAGGTCCCTCGTGTCGTGATGCCAAACTTTCCTGCCGGTCAGGTATAGCGAGGAACGTCTGTTGTCCCCACCCTTGTGGTACACTGCCGATCTCAAAACGTTCACGAATTGGTACACTTTCGGTTTCACCATCGGTATAATGGAAAACATAATTGGCGATGAGCCTACCGATCGGTTCGCCTTCAGGGATACGCGACTCAAGTAAGCGATGCACAAAAATCACCCGTTTCGGGTTTGCATTGACAGGCACTTGGATCGGATCGGCGTTAACACCGTCACCGAAGCCTAAGAAGCAGTTTGTCCCATCAGCAATTTCAAAAGGAAGCCCGTGAAGCGTCTGGGTCCCGACACCCGGTGTTGCGTTCTCGCCGATAATCTCTGTGCCGACATTGCACAAAGCGGAGAGCAAAATAGGTTGATAGTCTTGCATGATTTTCCTCAATTTGGTTTATGGGGCGAAAAGTAAAATCTGAAACATATAGTAATTTTTTCTATTATGATGATTCGATCGCTTGGAGGCGTTCAGCTAACCACAAGTTAACCAAAGTTTCCGGTAAGATTCCCTGTTCCAGTGCTTGCTTTTCTATTTTTTCATAGATCTCTGGGGTAAGCGTTACACGACACTTTCGCTGCATCCGCACCTCAAAATCGACTTCATGTGTTTCATCCCAGTGGTCAGCCAAACTATGCGTGTCCCAATAGTCAGCTATCTCCTCCAAATTTCGAGCCTTAGATATACTGGTAATCTGTTCGTCTTTATTTTCTTTCATACCTTCTTCGCTCCTTTTGATCCATATCGCGGGCACTCAGAATGAGTGCAAGATTCTCCCGTTTCTGAATAAAAAATACAATCAGATAGCGGCCGGCATCTGTTTGTCCAGCAGCGGAATACACATTTTCTCCTTTTCTATATCCTGATTCAACAAAACGGTATTTCGGACGATTAAAAAATATTTCTTCAACTTCCTTTTGTGTGACATTGTGCTTTACGAAAAGTTTGACTAAAATGTCAGGGAGCCAGATGCAATCCTCAATATACATACTGAATTGGTCACATCCTTTCGCACATTCAAGTATAGGACTTACGCATTTCCTCTCAAAGTCCCCCTGATAAGGGGGATTTAGGGGGTTAAAAATACCAAAATTACTGATTTTTACGTAAGTCCTAAGATACTTTACCAAGAACGGTCTCTGATGTGTCGGTAGGAAACTTTCTCTGCTAAGTTACTGAGAACCGACAACTGATAACTGATAACTACTTAGAGTGGAAAATCAATTGACTGTCCCTGTTCGGAGGACATGTAGAATGCCTGCATCAACTCCGTGAGGTTCCGTCCATCTTGGATCGTAATCGTCATCGGTTCATCGCGAAGAATTGCATTGATCCACTGTTGCATCGGTTCAGGGGGTGCAGCCGGTGCGTTGGCGATGTATTCCGCTTTTTCTTCGTCAGAGAGTTTGCGGGTCTCAAAATGCATCTCACCGTGTCCTGCAGCAAATGAACCTTCTGAGCCGTAAATCTCAAGCATGTTCGGACCGGAACGGTGTGTCCACGCAACATCAATCACGCCGAGTGCTTTGTTGGCAAATTCAACGACGGAAACGCTGTTGTCATCAATCGGGAAATTGCCGGTGAAGTTGTTAATCTTCGCAATCGCACTCTTAGGTTCACCCATCAGCCATCGGATAACATCAACGCGGTGACACCCTAAATCAAAGAGGGCACCGCCACCTGCGCGTACTGGATCCGCGAACCACGCGCTCGTGCCGCTGAACCAACTATCCAGTGCAGCGGAATGTGCGATCCGTCCTCTACCGAATGTGATGTCCCCAAGCAGCCCGTCGTCGATTGCCTTTTTCGCGAACAGGATTTCGGGGTTCGCACGGGACGGCAGCGAAATCATGAACTTCACACCCGCTTTCGCAACGGCATCAATAATCGGATCGCATTCAGCGACGGTAATCGCAAGTGCCTTTTCGGTGAAGATATGTTTACCGGCTTCAGCGGCGGCGATCATCACACGCGGATGGTCGGATGTAACCGCGTCAACAGCGACTGCATCTACGTCGTCACGGCTGAGCATTTCATCAAGATCCGTGTAGAACGGGACTTCGTATTGTTCCGCGGCATCTCTACCGCCGTATTCTTCTTCGTCCCAGACAGCGACGAGTTCGGTTTCAGGGTTTTCGTGAATTCTGCGGGCATAGCCACCGGCGTGGACATGTGCCATACTAATTTTTCCAACTCTAATCATTTTTTTAAATTTCCTTGCGGTTCGGTCAGAGCGGGTTTGGGGTTTGGAGTACCATCCCGTAGATCCGCCCTCCATTTCATTACGGGCTACGTTTCGTTTTTCTAATAGGACTTACGCAATCCCGTGATTTTGCTTAACTATCAACCCGGGTTTCCTTAAAAAATGTGGAAGACGCGTCAATAGATTAAAGCTCTAAAAACATCTGACCCACCCAATAACCAAGTGGGCCAAAATGCCCTTGATTTATATAATCCTTCCAACAGAAGAGCGGGTTGCGAGATGGTTCCAGCCGCGGAGCACCAGTTTGACATTGGTGTGTCGGTTTTCATCTTCAATTTCATCGTCACCAGCGAGCATCTGAACGAGAACGCTTTTCCGCGTCTTATTTGAATGGTTCGGCATTGAACCGTGCAGCGTGAAGTAACTGAAGAAAAGCACATCTCCGGGTTCTGCTTCCAAAACGGTCGCGTTCTCAATCGGGTATCGGTCAGTAACTTCAGCGTTTTGTCCACTCCCCATCATACCATCCATACGTCTAAGCTCCTTATGGGAACCCGGATAGACGCGAACGCACCCCATTTCATCGGTAGCCTCTGAGACGTATATAATAGCCGCTATCATCGTGTCTTTGACAGAAGGGAAGTATTGCCAATCTTGGTGCATCGGGAAAGGCGAGCCTTTCTCAGGGGGTTTACAGAAAAGTTTTGAATGATGCAGCATAATATCCGGTCCGAGGATGGCTTCGGTAACATCAAGAAACTTCTCCTGCATGAATGCCTGCATCCAGACACCAGAGAAACTCTGGATATTGTGCGTATGGATAATAACGGACTCGCCACCATCAAGGGCATCCATCAATCTGCCACCCCAGCGAGCGTTGACATTCTCATCGCTTTTGAGGAGCTGATCCACGACCCGATCGAAATCGCTTTCCATTGCATTGATTTCTTCAGGTGAATAGACCCCTTTGGCGAAATAGTATCCGTTTTCGTCAAAGAATTTTCCTATATCTGACATTATGTTTTTGTAACCTCCAAAAAGAGTTCATTAAACCAATTTGATGAGAGGGAGTCTGCGGTATTGGCTTCAGCATTCGCATTGCGCAATTCGTTAAATTTCTCGAACACAGCAAATTGCCCATTGCTTAGAATTCCGATGTAGCTTTTGTCTTGTGCATCCGTACTGCCCAACCGATGGACATCCTCAAGGCGATTGGTCGCAATTACGACGACTTTTCCCATGGCTTGAAGCTCACTAAACAATTCTATCATCTCGACCTGTCCACTCGGATCAAGAGGTGTGAGCGGTTCATCAAGCAGCCACAGCTGCGGCTCGTGCAGAAAGGTCTTCGCGTACAAAAGGCGCTGCCGTTCACCCGTTGACAAAACCCCGATTTTAATATCGCGTAGGTGTTGGATGTCCATTAATTCAAGCACTGCCGCAATTGCATCCGTGCGCCCGCGTTTCTCTAATTTGTATGCAGCGGCGAAGAAATTGAGATAATCCACAACAGACAATTCAGGGTATCCCTCAAATGCGATCGGGATATATCCAATAGACGGACGTACCTGTTTAAGGTTTGCAAATGCGTCAACGCCATCAATAGCAACGGTGCCTGATGTCGGTTCAACTAAGGTTGCCAAGATGTTGAGCAGAAGTGTCTTTCCTGCGCCATTTTTGCCGAGCAGGATGAGAGAGTCTCCAGCTGCTACCTGGAACGTGAGCTCTGTGAGAAAAGGTTTCTTGTCAATGGATTTGCTGAGGTTTTGGACATCAAGCATTAGCTCAACTCAGATCCACCTTGACGGGTCTACCGAGTTCGGCAGATTGCCACGCAGCTTCTGTTAATTGGATAACACGCAACCCATTCTCAACACCGATCGGATTCTCTGTCCGTTCGCCGCGGATAATCTCAATAAAAGCGACATCTTTGTTGCCTTGTGCTGGCATTTCGGATTCATCAACGGGTTCTGGCGATCCTGACTGTTCTTGGCGAAGGAGTTTGCCTTCACGGAGGTGCAGCGCGCCTTCCTCTAACCAGATAGAAAATGCTTCTCGCACACCGCCATAGGCATGCCCAACAATGCTGATATTGCACAAGGCACCCGTATCAAACTTGATTGACATCGCAGTGAGCACATCTACTTCAATGTCCAAATTGTCTATCATCGCAAAGACGGTATCGGGACTTGCCTCCAATACCCAGAGCAAGATGTCGATCAGGTGGCTCCCCGAATCGTTCAGTTGACCACCACCGCCGAGGAACGGATCCTGTCGCCATTTTCCCTGCTGATTCCGATACCAATTCTGCGATTGATGCGCGGCAACGAAGTTAACGCGACCCAGTTCACCGCTCTGGACCACGTTGCGACAGTATTGATAAGTAGAACTTAGATGTCGTTGGTAGCCAATCATCAGATGCAAGCCGGTCTCTTCGACCTTCGCTATCACCTGTTTGGCGTGATCCACCGTACAGACCATCGGTTTTTCGGTATGCACATGGCATCCGGCATCAAGTGCGTCCATAATATGTTGGAAATGTAGACCGTGTGGTGAACTAATGACGACAGCGTCGGGTTTAGCAGCGGTTAACATCTCAACATGGTCAGCATAGGTCGGGACTGAATCGTCCAAACCGACAGTCTCTTTGAACGCATCAAGTGAACCTGCACTCGGATCCGCGAGGGCAACAATCTCTACGTCTTCAACACTTGAGACACTGCGTCCGTGTCCACGTGCGTTGCCACCACATCCGATGAATGCAAAGTTTAATTTCTTTTTTGACATACTTACTCCTGATTGTATGTTCGTCGACGTTTGTTTAAGAACTGTTTATGTCTATCGGTCCTTAAGTCCCATAGTATCTTATATTTTTGTCGACGTTTGTTTAAGAACCTTGAGAACCTTAAAAAGAAAAAGCCTAATATACTACTGATGATTGCGGTGAAAAGTGCTTCCTGAATCGTTTCCCCATATTTCTCGGAAAAACTTTTCTGTTCTTTCGGTAGGCCGTGTTTAAGCGTAAGGACATTCCCCTTCGCAACCGCCTCGTAAACAACGAACATATCTTCTTTAATTACAGTGACACTGCTTTGCCGACTCGCAGCAGTTACTTCAGCAAAACCAATTGCGCCCTCATATCCGTCCTTATCAAGGAAAATCATGTAGTGCCCTGGAAGTAAGTCAAACTCATATTCGCCATCCGCATTGGAGAAAGCGTTCATAGGGTATTTCAAGTCTCTACCCCTAATATTGACTTTAACACCGCTTACTGGAGTTTGTTGAAAGTTGGTATCAAAAATTTTACCACGAATCACCCATTTTGTGTCTGTTTCTTGTGAAGGTAAAGTCCCATTAGAAATAGGAAGTTTTACAGCGGCAGTCGTCATCCGATTTTCTCGAACAGTCATCGAAATTGTAGTATGATAACTGTCCTTACTAACGGTAACGAAGTAGAGTCCCGATGGTAAATTGTCTCGCCGATACTGTCCATCCGCGTCAGATGTTCCAGTGACTTCAATGTCAGCAATAAGGTTAGGATCCCTTTTAACTCTTTCAGCGATAAGATCAATATCCCTAATTTTAATATCAGCGTTTTCAATCGGAACAGATTGCGGAGATGGGGTTGTAATCTGAAATTGAAGCGTGCCGCCTTGCGATTCTTTGGATCTGAACAAATTCTGGAATCCGGTGAATATATTCTCCTGTATGTTCATTGTAAACGGAACATAATGAACGCCACCGTTGGTGACTGACACCGGCTTCCCAATTCGACTTTGGTATCCAGACTTGTGGATATTAATCTGATAATCCCCCGCGGGTATATCTCTGTATATGAATTCGCCTGTCTCGGCAGACATTGTTTCAAAAATATGCCCACTTCTGTTATCGATCTGAACACGGACACCAACAATAGGAAGTTGTGCAGGGGTTGTATCAACAATATATCCGTGGACAGTGCCTTTTTCACGCAGTGTGTCTGATTCCTGCGCGGCGGCTCCAGCGATATATAGAACTACACACGCAACTAAAATGAGAGTTACCCTAAAAGGCACCATTTGTCTTTCCCTTTTAAATGTCCGAGTAAACCTGCCCTCGGTAAGGACGGTTTAAAAGCGCGTCCACCCAGTGATTCTATTGTTTCCGCATTCCGTGCGTGAGTTTAAGCAGGCTACCGTCCGTAACCGTCGCATAACTAACAAACATACCTTCTTCGGTAACCCACAGACCATGGTTTCCATTGTTCGTAACAATTAGGGGCATCCCTTTTTTTTCAATATATCCCTCTTTATGGAGGCTAATGAGATAGCGACCTGCTGACAAACCCCGACACTCGTATTCGCCATCGGCGTTGGATATGTCACTAAACACAATCCTGTCTGCGCTCTCAATCACAACTTTAACATCACTCAGGGCAGGCCAAAGCGGAATCATCTCATGAATCCTGCCGTGGATAACATTCTTTGCGTTTGACCAATCCGATTCTGGTGCTGGTGGAACATTGGCATCTGTGTTTTTATCTGGAATTGAGATGGATATACCGGCATTAGTGATTTTGTCGGGATGAACAGTCATTGGACAGACAACGTGATAATCGTTTTTGATGAGCGTTACGATGTAGGTACCCGGAGACAATTTATCGCTTCGGTATTGTCCGTGTACGCCGGTAATACCGGTCATTACTGGTGGATCAATTCCAACAGTTCCGGTAATTATGATCTCAAGTCCCTCTATTGGACCTCCGGTTTTAGTGCGATTGTGAGCCCGGAACCGGAGGACACCGCTTCGATTGCTGTTATCGTCGGGATTCTTGGATATGTTCATCGTTAGTGGGACATAATGGCGACCCTCATCAATAACTGAAACGGGTTTTCCCAGACGATCTTGGTATTTTGGTTTGTAGAGGTTGACAGTGTACCGACCTGCCGGTAGACCCGAACGTTCAAAATGTCCGTCTTTATCAGACTGCGTTTCAAATTCCTGACCATCTGCTTTTACAAATACAACCCGAACTCCACTAATCGGAAGTTCAAAAAGTGTTGTATCTTGAATATCCCCTATGATCGTACCGCCCTTTGACGTATCTTGATCTGCTGGTACAGCGATTCCACTGGCCAGTATCGCGAATGCCATCAAAACAAGGCTCAACCTGAAATATGCCATCTGTTGAATGCTCCTTTTGGATCTACGAAGTTATGTCATGTAACCTATCATAACCTATAGCAAAATGCAAGCGTTAATTTTTGAATCAAGGGCCGGATATACTGTATAGAATCACTTGCAAATACTGTTCAATAAATGAACACCATAGCACAAATTATGGCGGAAAAGCGTCGAAATCTACCGATTCATATTGAATTGGGAATGGCATACAATTTGCTTATATGTAGAATATAGGTTAAGATGTTCCATATCCATACCACACACCACAGTAAAATATATGGGAGAATGCCACCATGCAAAAATCGTTTTATCTTTTCCTGATTGTATCCCTAAGTCTATCAGTGAGTTGGGCACCACAAACACTCGCGAAAAAGGATAATGCCCCAAAAAAGCATAATGCTGAAGAAGTTGTGGAGGTACCGGAGGTGACGGTGACAGCTACACGTGCTGAAAAAGAGCCGTTCAGAACCCCGAACGCCATCACCGTGCTTAACCTAAAAGAATTGGAACGGACCAACGTAGAACACGCATCCAACCTACTTCGTGATTCCGTTGGCGTAATCGCTCAGGAGACAACGGTCGGACAAGGGTCGCCGATGCTCCGAAGTTTAACCGGTTACCAGACGTTGGTACAAGTTGATTGGGTCCGCCTCAATAACTCAACATTTCGTTCGGGTCCAAATCAGTACACGGCAACAATCGCACCAGAGATGTTAGAGCGCGGAGAGGTGTTACTCGGTTCAAGTTCCATGCTATACGGAAGCGGGGCAATGGGTGGCGTTGTCAGTTTCTTTACGAAATCGGTACCGATCAATCCAGCACAGCAAACTTGGGATATACACCCACGACTCCTTGCTCGCTACTCGACTGCTACACAGGAAAAACTGGGTCGGTTAGAGGTATCAGGGAACCAAGGACGATTTGGATTCATTGTTGGTGGTGGTGTGCGAGACTACGGTGATATAACGCCCGGAAGTGGATATGATCTCCACTACAAGAATCGGAAGTATGAAATAGTGGACGATATGCCGAGTGGCGTGAAACTCTATAACTACGATGAGATTAGCGCGCTACCAAAGGATAAAATCCCTGACAAATGGCTCATTGACACTGAAGGTCCCTTAGGGTGGAGAGCCTTTAATGCGGACGCAAAATTTGGGTATCAACTTAGCGATACCAGCAATATCAATGTTGCTTACCAGATGTGGCGGCAACCACAAACACCGCGGTATGATAAGATCGCACCACAAGAGTTTACCGAGTTCTTTTTTGAACCACAAGATCGTGATCTCGTTTATGCCAACTATATAGTTAACCCGGCAGAATGGAACATTGACACGTTCCGAGCGACAGCCTCTTATCACCGCCAAAAAGAGGGGCGAAACGAGGTGAAAAGCGGTGAAACAGCACGACGGCATCGATATGATACGGTCAACACTATCGGCTTGAGTGCACAAGCGGTCAGCTCGATCCTGCCTCGGCAACGTTTGGTCGGTGGTGCTGAATTCTATTTTGATACGATACAGAGCCGTACCGTCAAAACTGATGGCGGTAAGGAGGATATTGACGAAGAGAAGGGACGCTTCATTAGCGGTTCTCAGTTCTGGGATGCGAGTCTGTATATTCAAGATGAGATTCGGGTTCATGAGCGGGTAGAATTCACGCTCGGTGGTCGCGCGACGTTTTATCAAACCAATGCAGACCTCTCTGTTCGAGATCCGGCTTTTGATGAATTCAATGTATTTGACAACAGTTTGACAGGAAGTGCCGGAGTAGTGGTCGGTTTGACAAACTACCTGAACATTGTCGGCAATTTTGGAACCGCCTTCCGTGCGCCCTCTCTCAATGACACAACAGCGGTGGAAGTCACCAATGAAGGTGTTACAGCACCGAGTCCCGATCTGAGACCGGAGACTTCGTGGACAGTCGAGGGTGGACTCAAGGCACAACATTCCTATTTCCGTGGCACCTTAACGCTGTTCTACAGCCGGGTTAGCGGTTTAGTTGGGCGCAAACCTGTTCAAGAGGCATACGAAGGTCAAGAGATACCGCAACTCCACCAAGACCTAATCAAACAATACGAAGGTATTGACGTACTCGTGTTTGATAATATTGATGAAGCACAGTTTCAGGGCGTAGAAGCAGCTGGACGCGTTCCGATTCTTCCGGAGTTGTCTGTTTTTGGTAATGTGGCGTTGCTGCGTGGAGAAGTGCTCACGATTAGTGGTGAAGCCCCCGATCCGAAGAAGCCGTGGGAAGCACGCACCCGAAGAGAACCGCCGTTGAACGGCATCATCGGAATCCAGTGGGAGCCGCTGAATACGCAGTATTGGGCAATGTTCTTTGTGCGCGGCGCAGCCGAACAGAGACGGTTGAACAGAAGTGACATTCGCGACCCACGAATTCAGGGATCAACACGCGATCCTGCGGAAGTTAAATTCGATGCCAATGGTGCCGCTATAGATGCGGGTACGCCTGGATGGTTTACACTCAACATCCGCGGTGGTGTCAAACTCTTTAGTTACACACGTTTGACATTATCCGTTGAGAACCTGCTTAATAAGCGGTATCGTCAGCACGGGTCTGGTGTAAATTCACCGGGTTTCAATGTGAGTCTGAGTTTGGACAATCGGTTTTAACAGTTGTCAGAGGAATAGTTTCCAGTTACCTGTAACCAGTAACCAGTTAAGAGGGAACTGGAAACTCGTAACTGGTGACTGGAAACTGAAAAACCGAACTGATAACTGATGACTCTGACGACTGATAGCCATTTACAACACATCATATTTTTTCTTTATAAACTCAATCACGATTTCTGGCACCATCTCCCGCAGCTTTTCCTCGCTCACCTGCCGTTGCGCCATCTGCACGACCTCCATCACAAGCGTTGAGCTGATATGTGCGTACTGCGTATTTGCCATCATGAAGAGGGTATCAATATCCGGCGCGATCTGTTGATTCATACGTGCCATCTTGAATTCCCATTCAAAATCGGAAACTTCGCGCAGTCCACGGACGATCGCACACGCGCCGCGCGTCTGGGCATAATCCACCGTCAATCCGGTATACCCATCAATCGTGGCTTGCGGATACGGTTTAATAACGGTTTGAAGCATTTCAGTGCGCTCCTCAAGCGTAAAGCGTGCGGGTTTCGCCGGATTCACACCGATGGTAACAACGAGTTCGTCAAAGATGCCGAGATTACAAATACGATCAATGAGGTCAACATGTCCATTGGTGACAGGATCGAAACTGGCGGGGAAGATAGCGATTTTTTTCGGCATGTGGTTTCCTTTTTCGTGAAATTAAGGGTTTTCGGACGGTTGTTCGGATTCTTCTTCGAGGTCAAATTCTCTCCATACAATGTTTCCGTGCAGGTCCATCATCCAGAGTTTAATTTCCTTAACAATAGTTCCTACTAATTCAAATTCAACAGTAGCCTTTTCCGCCCCGTTTAGCGATTGGCAACTGTGCAGCTTGAAACCTTGTTCCGTGACCGGGTCGCGCCGGATTGTTGGTACAATCAGTTGGACTTGATGCATGCCATCTTCATCGGTAACCTCAAATTGGAGGGTGGTGGCATCAGAAACATCGGGAAGTGAGAGCATCTCAATTGTCGCGCGTTTGTCAAAAAAGGGCTGGCTTGGGTTAAAGAATCGGCTTTTATCGAGCCATTCAGCAGCACATTTAGACAGCACATATCTTCCGCTTTTGTAAGACATAATTCTGGCATTACGTCCACGAAAATCGTGTTTTAAACCGAATGCGTGTCCGAGTTCATGTGCAATCGTATCCCACTCCAAATCGTCAGCGGAAGCGGAGACGAAAGCATTACCGCCATGGAGTGCTCTGTCCAGTTCATCGTTATATACAAAGGGTGTAACACCCCCTACACCAACTGTTTTACTATCTTTATCATAAAATATGCCGCTCCTGATATCTACAGCAACAAGCAAAATGTTTTTTGAACGGTCAAAATGTTTGGTTATCTCTGCCCTGATTTTCTCAGTAGTATCTTCACGATAATAAGCGTCAGGATGCTGTGCTTTAAAAAGATATACCTTCGGTCTACCGCTGTCATCTGTCTCAAGGGTAAAGGTTTTTCTCCCGAACTTGTGGTTTTTCATCTGAGACGCATAAAAGTGCTGGACTTGTTTTACCAATCTATGAAACTTGGTAGAAATGCCGTGCTGTGGTGGATGCTCCTTTGAAAGAAAGTAGATGAGTCGGACACTATCGTGTTGGGTGATGTCACTTTTTGCTAATTGCTGCTCTGAAATATTCCACACACTAAGTATGCCATTTTTACCACCACCAACAATTGTATTTCCATCGGGTGAAAAAGCGAGAGATATGATTGCAGCAGCAGATCCTTTAAGCGAAACAATTCGCGCACCATTCGTAGTGGAGCGGAGTGTCACCCCTCTGAGATCAGAGGTTGCATACATTTTGCTATTAGGGGAAAAAGCAGTATCTAAACCGAGTGTTTCACCGAGTATTTTGCCGTGAAGTTGCCACTCCGGTGAGCGCAAGAGCGTATGTCTATGGGACCCTATACTTACAAGGAATTGACTATCAGCAGAAAACTGGACAGAAAAAATTCTATCAGAGTTTACCTTTAGAGATTGAACAAGTTTCTGGTGCTGAATATCCCAAACTTTGAGTTCGCCATTTGCATCTCCGCAGGCGATCCATTTTCCATCGGGTGAAAAGTCAACTGTCCAAAGTAACACTGATTTATCATGCGGAAGTGTCTCAGCTTCAGTTATCTCCTTTGAGTTCCGAATGTCCCAGAGTTTCAAGTGCCTACCGGCGGTCGCCAAATAGTACCCATCCGACGAAATAGCCACTGCTATAGCGGGAGCCTTAAAGGAATTAACTTTCGTTGCCGAGAGCGCGTTCCACAATATAACTTGATTATCTAAACCTGCACTCGCGAGCAATTCGCCTGTAGGTGAGAAGTCTATTGATTTAACTGCGGCGGTGTGCCCCTTAAGAATTGCCTTTGGTTCCGTCATGTTGCTTAGGTTCCACAATTTTATGGTGTTATCGCCGCCAGCACCCGCGACAAGTGAAGCATCCACAGGCGAAAATGCGACATCGTAAATCAGAGATTCGTGGTTAAACTCGGCAAGTGGCGTGAGTTTTTCTGGTAGTTCCGCAAATCTCTGATTTGATGGGTCCATTTTCATAAAAATATAGAAACCCATCAAACCCGCGATCAGGAGCGTACTAAGCACATACAGAGGTAAAAGTTTTTTGGAACGCAATTCAATTTCCTTTTGGCATTAGAAATATTGGAGTAGCGGATTTTTCGGATGCTCCTTTTATTTTACCACAAGCACCCTTGGGAGGCAAACCCTAAAAGCAATCGGCAATCAGCGGTCAGTAAGAGTCGCGACTAAGAAGTCGCTCCTACAGAAGAACTAAACGGCATTATCAAGGCCGAAAAAAAATTTGCCTGCATTTTGCACGTGTGCTATAATAGCATATCATTTAGCAAGGAGGCTAACGAACTAATGGCAAAGATTAACACACTTGTTTTTGCGGGTGGCGCGATTCACGATTGGAAAGGGTGTAGCGACGCAATTGTGAATGTGCTTTCACAACGTGATGAATTTGAGATTACGAGAGTTGAGGAAGACCTTGACGCGCTCGTTTCACCGAATTTGGATCCATACGATCTCATCGTTTTCTATTACACAGTCGGTGAGATTTCGGACGCACAGAAAAACGGTTTGCTTAACCACGTCGCTTCGGGCAAGGGGTATGTCGGTGTCCATTCAGCGGCAGATTCGTTCCGCGGATGTCCAGAATACCGCTCTATGGTAGGCGGTTATTTCGTTACACACCCACGCTACCGCGACTACCAAGTTAGCATCGTTGATAGCGAACACGAAATCACCGAAGGGCTTGACGAGTTCGTCGTGACGGATGAACAGTATATCCTCGATTACGATCCACGCAACCATATACTCGCATCCGCATTATGGAAAGGCGCCGCGGCACCAGTAGCATGGACAAAGAACTGGGGCGAAGGTAAGGTTTTCTATCTCGCACTCGGTCATGATCCTTCGGCATGCCAACATGAGATGTTTGGGACGCTCCTACAGCGTGGTGCCCTTTGGGCAGGCAGTAACGGCGAAGAATAGACGCATAGCCGTCAGCAGTCGGTTTTCGGTAAAGAGGGGAACTGTGGCAGTTGCAGAAATGGTAACCGCCACAGTCCCTACCCACTGAACGCCATATATACATTCGGCATTGATTCAGGTCTCTGACCGCTGATGGCTGATGGTTCCGAAAGTTTCCGAGAGCCGCTATGAAACAGAAAATTACCGATATTCAGGTAGCATCTGAATTGACTTCACACCGACAACTCTTTCTGAATGGTGCTCCCTTTGTTGTCATCCACGCGTCCTTGATTGAAAAATTCGGGCTGCGTATCGGTCTGGAAATTGCAGCCGAAGTCATTGAAAAGATAATTACGGCGGACGAAGTGATGCGTGCGAAAAACCACGCGCTCAGGCTACTCCGCGAAGAAAAAGATAACGCCATAACAGACGAACCAGAAGATTCTCGCCCTACAGTAAAATCGAAAACGTATACCAAAAGCGAAATAGAGCGGCGGCTTGAACGGGAAAGTTTTTCAGCAAACGCGATTGAAACATCTATTGAAGAATTGATTCGTTCAGGGCATATTCGCGACCGGAAGTACGCGGAGAATTGGATAGTCCGTAGACAAAAATCAAACCCGAGAGGAAAAACGCTACTTAAGCACGAACTGGTTGACAAAGGTATCGACAGAGAAACGGCAGAGCAGGTCGTCGCGACAGTAGAAACGGAAGATGAGGCAGAAGTCGCGCTGCAAATCGCACAAAAACGGGTGAAGCAGTATAAGCGGCTGCCGACGCACGTTGCTAAACGACGACTTCACGGATTCTTAGCGCGGCGCGGGTTCGGTTCGGACGTTGTTCGACAGGTACTTGAGCAGATTTTTTAACGTGTGGAGACATTCTATACAGGCAATCCAATTGCATCTTTGTATCCGTTTTTGTCTTGACTTCTCTATGGTAAAAAACTATAATAGAAATAGGAATAATAGGAGTAGATCCGACACATGACATCAGATGAAATCAGAGCCAGTTTCTTAGAATACTTCCGCAAACACGGGCACGCAATCGTCCCGAGTGCATCCTTGATACCCGCTGATGACCCGACGCTATTGTTTACCAACGCTGGTATGAACCAATTCAAGGATGTGTTTCTCGGTATCGAGCAGCGGGAGTATACGCGCGCCGTTGATACGCAAAAATGTCTGCGAGTCAGCGGTAAACACAATGATCTTGAAGAGGTCGGTTACTCGCCAAGCCATCATACCTTCTTCGAGATGCTTGGCAACTGGTCATTTGGCGACTATTACAAACAAGAAGCGATTGCCTTTGCATGGGAATTGGTAACTGAACTCTGGCAGATTCCAAAGGAACTTCTCTGGGCAACAGTCTATCTTGAAGATGACGAAGCAGAGGAATTTTGGCTCCAAGAGACAGATATCCCGCGCTCGCGTATCCGTCGCTGCGATAAGGACAATTTTTGGGAAATGGGAGAGACGGGGCCCTGCGGTCCCTGTAGCGAACTTTTTGTTGATATGGGTGTTGAAGCCTACCCTGAAACCGCGAATGACCCGAACACCGGTCCGAACATCAGTGATCGGTTCCGAGAAATCTGGAATCTGGTGTTTATTCAATACAATCGGAACGAAAGCGGTGCGCTTGAACCGCTACCTGCGACACACGTAGATACAGGCATGGGCTTTGAGCGGATTACCTCTATATTGCAAGGTGTCGATTCAAACTACAAGACGGACCTCTTTACACCGCTCTTGTCAACTATTGCTGATATGGCAGACACTGCCTATTTCGATGATGAACGGGGGTTACCGCATCGGGTTATCGCTGATCATATCCGGTGTTTGACATTCGCAATCGGGGATGGTGTAATGCCGTCTAACGAAGGGCGCGGTTATGTCATCCGCCGAATTTTGCGGCGCGCTGTGCTTTACGGCAAAAAATTAGAGATGGACGAAGCCTTTATCTACCGACTCGTTGATAACGTTATTGAATTGCTCGGTGATGTATTTCCTGATGTTTTGCCGCGCCGTGAATTTATTACCCGAACGATTCAGGGTGAAGAAAACCGTTTTCACCAAACGATTGAACGCGGCTTAGAACGCCTCGATCAATCGTTTGATACACTCACAACGGAAAACAACACCCAACTTGATGGAAAGCGTGCCTTTGAGTTGCACGATACCTTCGGTTTCCCGCTCGATTTGACCCAGATGCTCGCCCGTGAACGCGGGTTTACTGTAGACGATGCAGGCTTTGCAGATAGCATGGAAGAGCAACGCGCGCGGGGACGGGCAGTATGGGAGGCGAGAGGCGGCACTAAAGACGAAGAGATTTCTATCTATGCAGAAGTCCTTAAAGAGCATGGGGAGACGGAATTTGTCGGTTACACACAAAATAACATCGAAGCCGAAATTGTCGCCTTAATTGCCGATGCTGAGTCAATAGGGAGTGCACAGCAAGGAGACGAGGTGTTTGTGCTGCTGAACCGAACGCCTTTCTACGGCGAATCAGGTGGACAAGTCGGTGATGTTGGTACGATTGAAAGCCAAGATGCGAAGTTGGCTGTACAAGACACGCTCAAACCGTCTGCTGATCTGGTCGCCCATAAGTGTAAGGTGATTGCAGGTGAAATCACACCTTATACCGCTGTACAAGCACAAATCGATACCGATCAGCGAAACGCCGTCGCGGTGAGCCACACAGCGACACACCTCTTGCACAGTGGATTGCGGCACGTTCTTGGAACACACGTTGGACAAGCCGGTTCGCTCGTTGAAGCGGGTAGGCTGCGGTTTGACTTCTCACACTACGAAGCAGTTTCCGCTGAGCAATTGCAGGACATTGAAGAATACGTCAACGAAAAAATCCGTGGAAATGACGCACTGTCTATCAGTGAAATGTCGCTGGATGCGGCAAAAGAGAAAGGTGCCTTAGCCTTCTTTGGCGACAAGTATGGAGACATCGTCCGCGTCGTGCAAACTGGAGACTATAGCGTCGAATTATGCGGTGGCACGCATGTTGGTGCGACCGGTGAACTCGGTTTCGTGAAACTCATGAGTGAGAGCAGCATCGCTGCGGGTGTCCGACGCGTTGAGGCATTGACGGGAAACACAGCGGTCGCGACTATTCAAGAAGACACCGCACTCCTTTCCAATGCAGCGAGTCTCTTAAAAGCCCCGAAAACGGATTTGCTTGAGCGTATTGAACGGCTATTGCAAGAACAACGCGAGTTGGAACAGCAGCTCCAACAACTTAAGAGCCAACACGCCCTTGGCAACGTTGACGCTTTAGTCAAAGATGCGACGCTTGTAGAAGGTGTCCGAGTGGTCGCTTCCTGTATTGCTGATACGGATAGAGATGGATTGCGGCGGCTTGTTGATGAACTCAAAAACCGTTTAGAATCTGGTGTTGTCGCACTTGCTGCTGTGGCTGGAAATGAGGTGGCATTTGTGGTCGGTGTAACCCCGGACTTGGTGAAGCAGCGCGGTTTACAGGCAGGCAAAATTATCTCTGAATTAGCACAGTTGGCAGACGGTCGCGGCGGCGGACGTCCTGAACTCGCACAAGGCGGCGGCAAAAATCCGAACAAAGTAGACGCGGCAATTGATGCAGCGGGTGAAATCGTCAAAAAACAACTTGAAAGTTAAGTTTGTGGAGACACCTGAAAAGTTTGTTTACTGTGGGATGATGTCCTACAGCGGGCGTGTAAAGGAGGATTTATGGATTGGGCTTTTATTAGTTCAATTTTTTGGAAAATTAGCCTCGGTATTTTGTTACTTGCACTCACGGCACTTGCGGGGTATCTCTGCGCGGCAATCGGCAGCCTCCGCAATTCACTCAATAGCGTCCGAAACACCCTGAATTCCATAGAAAACATCGTTAATCAGGAAATCGGGGAACTGATTATGGATGTGGATAAGACAGTGAAAGAGGTGAACGCGGAATTACCCGAGCTACTACAAAATCTAAATGGGTTGACGGCATCTTTACAAGGGATTAGCGAGACCGAAATTCAACCCACTGTGCATAACATCCAAGAGATGAGTGGTGCGCTGAACCAAAGCATTCAACAACTCGAAGACTTGGTTCAGAAAGTGAGCGGTTTTTCTGGGCAGACGATTGAACAAGCGACGTTTTTTCGCAACCAGATAGCGGTCTCACTTGCTGATATTGTCAGTTTATGGCAGGGTATCAAAGCAGGATGGGATAGTTTCGCTTCCGGACAATCGCAAGCACCAGAAGCAGATACCACGGCACCCGATGCGTCCGACGCGGAACCGAATTAGGCAGTGTCTAACTGTCAACCTTAAAAAGCATCGGGACGTTTAATTACACAAGAAACGGATTAAAAATTACACTAAGAGATAAATCTGAGAATTGAAACTTTTAGCGTCAATCTTCGTAAATTTCAACAATAACAGGACTTACGCATTTTTCTATGATAACAGATGTATTACGCACTGCAGTCGGGGTTTCAAACCCCGACTGCAAGGGAGGATGCGTAAGTCCTAAATAAGTTTTGGTAGGCAAGCTGCACCGAAACAGATTCGATCTAACAGAAAGGACAAAAAAATGAGCAATGATGGACAGAACAACGGGCTAACAATGGTTTTTGCTTTTTTCGCTGGGTTCATGGCAGGTGCTGTTGTCAGCCTGCTCTATGCACCGAATTCCGGCAAAGAGACTCGACAGAAGATTCGCGACACGTCTATTGATGCAAAGAACCGGACGGTTGAATTTGCACATCAGGCATCTGATAATGCGCGACAAGGCGTTCAGACGCTCGTAGAACAGGGTAAAGAGAGCGTTCACGGTATCGTAGATAGTAGTAAGGAACGTCTCCAAGAAGCAGGCGAGCAGGTGAAGAGTGCTGTGGACACGGGACGTAAAGTCTCCGCAGATGTTCGTGCTAAAATCGCTGAGTCCATTCCTGGCATCGGTGCCGACGATGGAGCCGATGAAGAGGCTACCGAAGAAGCCTAATGGAAATCGAAAAGTTAAAAACCTTGCTTGAACAGGTTAAAGACGGAGAGGTTGCGGTGGATGATGCGCTGCAATCTCTCCGTACGCTTCCGTTTGAAGATTTAGGGTTTTCAAAAATAGATCACCATCGTCAGCTGCGCACAGGATTTCCTGAAGTCATTTTCTGCCAAGGGAAGACTGTTGAACACGTTAAGCAGATTAGTGAACGCATCCTCTCCGCCGGACACCCACTCCTCGCAACTCGCGCGACCTCAGACATGTACGAAGCGATAAAAGCAATCCAGCCCGCGGCACGCTATAACGACCTCGCACGTACGATTACCGTCAGACAATCTGAAGATGAAGGCATGCCGGGGATTCTCGTTGTCTCTGCCGGCACATCTGATCTGCCAGTCGCGGAGGAAGCCGCCGAAACGGCACTGATGATGGGTAACCAACCCGAACGCCTCTACGATGTCGGCGTAGCCGGATTGCACCGTTTAATAGGAAACCACGAAAAACTCTTGACAGCCCGTGTTATCATCGTTGTTGCGGGTATGGAAGGCGCGCTGCCGAGTGTTGTCGGTGGATTGGTGGACTGTCCTGTCATTGCAGTACCCACCAGTATCGGCTACGGCGCAAGTTTTGGCGGACTTGCTGCGCTGTTAGGGATGCTAAATAGTTGTGCATCTGGTGTTACCGTTGTGAACATTGATAACGGTTTCGGTGCGGGTTATAGTGCTTCACTCATCAATCGACTTACAGCGTGACTTGCAACCCCCTATTCCGCTCCCTTATCCGATCTTTCCAGGACAACAGTCGCACTGGTACTTTTTGAGGATCCTGGCGAGCCGAAACCTGTTTTAGATAAACCGCGTTCTACCTTCAATTGGATGACTTTGGTGTTGATGCTGAGCGTGACAACATCCGATCCAATTTTACATCGTATCTGGTATGGAATTGATTCTGGATGCGGCTGTCCGTAGGAACGCTGTTGCCATGTCGCGCCGCACGCCTCAGCATAGGTTGTGAGGCATACTGTGGCAGCCGCCGCGACATCTCCCTTTGCCTTAAGTACCTGTTGTGCAGCATTTGCGGCTCTATTTATGGCATGTTCCAAATGTTCTTGAGCCGTTTTTGTATCAGCTTCGTCAACATCACTCTCAGTTGTGTTTCGCCGCAAGGCGACGTAGACGACTGTCCCAAGGACACAGAGAAAAGCAGCCGTGCTGAGAAGGACAGTCGTTCGTAATTCACGACGGCGCGCCATGTTCTCAAAATCCTCACGATGATGCGGATAGAAAGCATCGTGTGCAGCAATCGGAGTCCCGTAGCACACTAATAGCAGTAGGATAAAGAAAAATTTTCGGAGCATCGGTTTGTCCTGCCTTGCCTTCAGTATAACAGCCTAAAATTGAAAAGTCAATGCTATAGAAGCAGTCAGCCATCAGCAGTCGGTTTTCAGTTATCTGAATCAGGATTTTCAAGATTAGCAGATAGGCAGAACTATAAGTCTGCATGAAAAATTTGACTTGAAATCGTAAATTTGATATAATACACTCGTATGAAACAAAATAACAACAAGGAGACAAAGATTTGCAGCAAAGAACACCCATTGAAGAACAGATTGATCTGCCCTTCGTAGAATCGCTACGGATTAGTTTCCAGAGTCTGAAAATCCGTTTTGGTCGTTCAATCATCACGACAGCAGGCATTACACTGGGTATTGCGTTTCTGGTTTCGGTATGGACAAATAACGAAATCGGTGTCGCGCTACAGGAGAGCGGACGACAAACAACAATTAACACTTTTGAAGAGACAACGGAACAAGGTATTTCCACAAAAGATATATGGCTCATTGTTATGTCCTTGATTGTCTGTGTCGTAGGGATCGCCAACTCAATGCTGATGGCAGTAACAGAGCGTTTCCGCGAAATTGGTACAATGAAATGTCTCGGTGCGTTAGATGGATTTGTGGTGAGACTGTTCCTACTTGAATCAGGATTTCAGGGGTTCTCAGGCGCGCTTATCGGTGCGCTCATCGGAACGTTGGGCGCGGTACTTTTAGGACTTAAAGATTACGGATTAGACCTCTTTTTCTATTTCCCCCTATTACCTGCACAACCTGAAAACGGACCGATGCAGCTCGGTGTGATCATCGTCATTTTACTTGGGTGTATACTCGGTATGATTTTGGCAGTGATCGGTTCATCGTTCCCTGCGTGGCGTGCTGCGAAACTCCCGCCCGCTGAAGCGATGCGTACTGAGGTATAATTATGAATGATATCGTTGTGAAAACGGAAGATGTTGTCAAAGAATACCGCATGGGTTCAAACATTCTTCGTGCTTTGGATGGCATCAATATTGAAATCGAACGCGGGGAGTATATCTCGCTCATGGGGCCCTCCGGCTCCGGCAAATCCACGCTCTTTAACATGATCGGTGCGCTTGACCGACCGACAGAGGGACAGGTCTACATTGATGGGCAAAATATGTCGCAACTTTCGCAAAGACAGATTGCGGCGTTTCGGTGCCACCGCGTGGGTTATATTTTCCAGAGTTACAACTTGCTGCACGTGCGGAGCGCGCACGGCAACGTGACGCTACCGATGATTTTCGCAGGGATTTCTGAGAAAGAACGCAATCAAAAAGCGGAAAAGTTGTTGGATATGGTAGGCTTAGGGGACAGGATGTACCACCTGCCCGATGAACTCTCTGGGGGTCAACGCCAACGCGTCGCTATTGCCAGAGCACTCGCAAATGATCCAAGCATCGTCCTTGCCGATGAACCGACAGCGAACCTTGATACCATTACAGGACGTGAGATTATTGACCTCATTAAACGCTTGAATACGGAGCAAGGTGTCACTGTAATTTCAGCAACGCACGACCTGAAGATGCTCGATGTCTCTGACAGGATTGTGGACATCCGGGATGGACTCGTGGAACGTATCCGAAATCGAGACGAGATTGAAATCGAAGTCGGTGAAGTCGGCGGTGAAGGCGAATAAAGCACCTTCAATACGACTTACGCATCTCCTCTTAAAGTCCCCCTGATAAGGGGCGGGGAATGCCATACGGCATTCATACCGTTGATTCTTTAGGGGGTTAAATAACAAATTAAAGTCCCCTGATAAGGGGGATTTAGGGGGTTAAATTTCCGACAAAAGGACAGGACGGTTTTCGCGAAGCGACTTCAACGCTGCGAATCCCATCACGACAGGTGCGCGACCATCCGAACCTGTAACCGGCGGTGGCGTATCTTCCTGAATACACGTGAAGAATGCTTGTAATTCGGAGAGAAATGCCGGTTTGTAGCGTTCCACAAAGAAATACGGAGGCGATGCAGCACGGGTCCCTTCGCTACCACTGAAGGTAACAGTATCCGTCGGTGGATTCGCCGCCGTAACCATCCCCTTGGAACCGAACACCTCAACCCGTTGATCGTAGCCGTAAACCGCCTCCCGACTGTTATCAATCGTTCCAATCACCCCATTCTGAAATCGTAAGGTGATAACCGTCGTGTCAATATCGCCTGCCTCACCGATCTGTGGATCAACACGCACGCCGCCCGTCGCGTAGACTTCAACAACTTCATCCCCAACGAGATAGCGCGCCATATCGAAATCGTGGATCGTCATGTCAAGAAAAATCCCACCGGAGACCTTAACGTATTCAATCGGCGGTGGTGCCGGGTCTCGGCTCGTGATACGCATGATATGGGGTTCGCCAATCTCGCCAGAGACAACCGCTTCCCGTACACGCTTAAAACTCGCATCGAACCTACGATTAAAACCGATCTGAAATTTCACACCAGCCTCTTCGACAATCGCTAAGGTTTCGTCAATCTGTTCAAGATCAAAAGCGATCGGTTTCTCGCAAAAAATATGTTTCCGCGCCTGCGCCGCGGCTTGGCTGATCTCGACATGTGTATCGGTTGAAGAGGTAACAAGCACTGCATCAATCTGCGGATCCGCCAAAAGCGCGTTATAATCGGTTGTCACTTTCGGGACATTAAACTGTTCAGCAACGGATTCGGCACCCTGATGGTTCAAGCTACAAATCGCAACCAGTTCAACCTCTGGTATATTCTGAGCGAGGTGTTCAATGTGAAGTTTGCCGATACGTCCTGCACCAATAACACCGACACCGATTTTTGAGGGTTTATTATTCATCAAAGGTCTCCTAACGCCAACGCTGTCCGCCAATTTCGATTTTATCGCTATAGAATTGAACGCAGATACCGCAGATTCCGCGCCGCACTCTCGTAAGGGCTGCCCATCCCCGGTAAGACATCCTGCTCTACAACGATCCAACCGTCGTAGTCCCGATTTCTTAATTCCGCAAGGAACGCCGGAAAATCGACATCGCCTTTCCCTAACTCACAAAAAACGCCGTTGCCGACAGAGGCGAAGTAATCCCATCCATCTCTCCGAGAACGAGCAGCGATGTCAGGATGGCAATCCTTGAAGTGGACGTGCCAGATCCGGTCCGCGTGTCGTGCAAATGCCTGAATCGGATCACCGCCGCCGAATCGGTAATGTCCCGTATCGAAACACAGGCCAACGAGGTCAGGATCCGTGCGTTCCATGAGTGTGTCAATCTCTGCTGCTGTCTCTATATATCCCGCACAGTGCGGATGAAAGACCGTGCGAAGTCCGGTTTCATCTCTCACCGATTGTGCGATCCGGTGCACGCCATCGACAAAAGTATTCCATTGTGCGGGTACTAACCCGTGTTCAGGTCGGACACGACCCGCATAGCGGGTACGGAGTTCCGTAGTAGCGTTGTCATCTGAAAGCACGATGAAGGGCATCTTTCCGCCGACATCCGCTAACAAGCGAGCGTGACGCAGTGCCGTTGCTTCTCCTGCTGTGCGCGTCTCAGGATCAGCAAGCGCAACACCTACGAACGCACCTAAGAGTGTTAATTCTCGTTTCGCAAGTTCGTCGCGAAGCTGCCCCGCATGCGTCGGCATAAACCCCCAATCTCCCAACTCGGTACCGATGTAACCGATGGCGTGCATCTCGTCTAACACCTGTGCGTAGCCGGGTGCATCACCATCCAACTCAAACTCAAGTACACCCCAAGAACACGGGGCATTTGCTATTTTCATTATGTTATTAGTTCTCTCCTATGACCTGTTTAAGATCCTCAATGAAATGCTCAAATAGTTTGACTTTGTCGTTCTCCTCCAATTCCTCCGTCGTTAGTACATAAGTCCCATCAAGTTCTACCTCTGCAATGATTCGTGATTTCTTTTTAGAATCTGTCACAGTATCCATCCGTGTCAAGTCTTTCTTTGCATCCGATGTAATCAAATAAACCTTGATATGTTTTGTATCTTTACCTTCCAGAAGTTTGAATTTCCAATAGCCTGTCTGAGCAACTCGTTCTGCCAAAGAAGTTTTACTTGAAATAATAGCGATAATTTGTGAATCTTCAGGATTGTAAACAACAATATCAGCATCAGGTAGGAGTAAACCAAATTCCCCATAATCAATTGTTAGGTTTCGCTTAACGGTATCTAATTGTGGCGAGAGTTGTCTATTCTCTAATTTATTGTCGTTAACCACTTTCAACCCAAGTTTTTCAATTGACTCCGTGATAATGTATTGAATCAATTTTTGAAAGTTCTTTCCCTTAAATGAACGCCAACTTTGACCTATGTCTTTGCCTGTTTTATGTTCAATATGGTACGCCCGATGAAGTTCCTCTGCCCTCTGCAAGAGTTCAGGCATATATTTGTAGGTATCTTCACCTTTTTCATCTTCCATTTCGTGATACAAATTTTTCAAATCTTCAAAATTTTGCACAGTTGTCCATTCCTTTAATCCGATAAGGGTATATACCTTAGGTACACTTGTGTAGTGGACGAAGCATAGTGCGAAGTCCGTTCCATCTTGGATTGCTGTTGCGATGCAGTAGATGCCCTATAAAAAAATACTCCACCGCGTTGAAAAACGGATAAAATACTAGTTTTCTTCGATCAGTCTCTTAAAATCCTGAATAAAATGCTCAAAAAGTTTAACCTTATCGCTCTCCTCAAGATTTGCTTCCGTTAGTACATAGGTCCCATCAAGATCAATCTCTACAATGGCTCTTCCTTTCTTTGGAAGATACGTATCTGTCAAGGTACCATCTTCGTCTGGCGTGATAAAATAGACCTTAATGTGTTCCGTTGTCTCACTTTCCAGAAGTTTGAGTTTCCAGTAACCTGTTTGAGCGATTCGTTCGCGTAATGTAACTTTGCTTGAAATTACAGCGATAACCTGAGAGTCTTTGGGGTTGTAAACCACAATATCAACATCAGGTAGATGCAACCCAAATGCCCCGTAATCAATTGCCAAATTTCGCTTAACTCGGCTCAGTTCTAACGATAGGTTTTTACTCCTTTCTAACTGATTACCGTTGATTACCTTAAGTCCAAGTGCTTCTATTGACTCAGTGATAATATGCTGAATCAATTTTTCAAAATTCTTTCCTTTGAAAGCACGCCAACTCTGTTCATGGTCCCCATCGGGTTTGTCCCTCAAAAAGTCCTGCTTATGACGTTCTTTAGCCTTTTGCAAAAGCTGGGAAACCGATCTATAGGCTCCCTCCCCTTCTATCAATTGCGTCTCACTGTACATATCTTTCAAATCTTCAAACTTCATGATTACTATTCCTTTAACCCAATTATGATATATTCCGTTGGATATGCTTCGGAATCAGCCTTATCCTTGCTAGCAAAACGTCCCGTTTTTTCATCCCTTTTCTGAGGAAGAATTTTCAAGGGAATTTCCCGTTTTATGAGTCGATCCAGCTTAAAACCAGAGTATTGCAAAGATTCAGCGAATGCTTCAGCGTTAAGTATATCAACACCTTTTAACTTCGTATTTCCGATGACGTAGCAGCACCTACCGCCCGGTTTCAGGATTCTAAAACTTTCATTAAAGACTTTTTGCATGTCAATAAAGAAAGCTTCAATTTCCTTTGCCTTTTTCCTACTCTTAGGCATCATTTCATCAACAATGTGGGATGCGATTTGACTCAATAGTAGTTTGTCATCATATTGCTTGTAGGACGTGCCAATGAACTGCTTCTTGTATTCTTTAAGATCATCCGCTAAATTCAACCAGAGGGTTGAAAGTTGATGCAGATCGGCATATTCGTAACTTGTCACATACGGACTTGAACTCACAATTAAATCAACGCCATTATCAGGAACTGCCTGCGTTGTAGCCGAACCTATTTGGATATCTAGGTAACCATCTAAGTTGTCTTTTATTTCAGGCGGTACAACGTTATAAAACTGGGCATTTCCCCTCTGCATTTTCAAAAGGTGTCTTTTGATAGCATCATAAGGGGGCGTAGGCCGCTTTTTCATATCTCGCGTGGGTTTGGTGCTACCTTGGCTCCAAATTGAACACGTTTTGAGAACATGACTGAACGCAACAAGAAGAAAGGATTGAACGGCAGGATCTGTTTCCTCAAGAATTAAGGCGAGAATCTTTCCAAGTTCATCTCGAATCGCCGGTGTGAACCAATAGTTAATCTTCTCTAAATGTTTCTCCGGAATGTGAGGTTCTACTTGACTAACTGGAAACAGACTTGATCCTGCCTCAAAACAAGAAATTTGTGATAGAAATCGTTTAACCTTTCCAGCAAGATAGTCAGGGCAGATCGCTTTGGCTTTGGCACCAGTCACCAAATGGGCGACTTTGTTAATATCTGTCCCACTTGCTTGAAACCCTCGCGATATAGCACTAACAACGGTTGTCCCACAACCCATAAACGGGTCATTGACACTAGCGGTGCCGTTGGTTATGTAGATATCCATCAAACGTTCAACAAGTTGCGGAATAAACTTGGCAGGGTAACGGTGGTAACCGTGCGTCCACTTCCCCGTGTCCGATGGTTTGTAGCCAATAAACGACCATGATTTGTCGATAGATGTCTGATCAAACCATTCCAGAATTTCATTCGGTGACATGAATTAAGATATATCCTTTCCTTATACTGATAAAAACAGTATATCATGATAATACCATTTCTAAAAATAAATTAGGACTTACGTACAGAGGCGATAAATCACTTCACTACCAACAGATGGGCTTCACAATGACAGTTTTTCTAAAAAGAGATAGGGTTCGTAGTGGCGCAATCCTGCGGCGTACTCGCCCAAATGCGACGTGCCTTATTGCGCCTTGTGCAGGTCCTGCTATAACGAATCGTTAGCAGCCATCATAGACCTAATGAAATCCGCTGTATGTAAGTGCACACCTGTTCTATTCATACGATCAACAATTTCCATGACAGTATCTATATCTATGTCTGCATCAAGCTCAATAACGCCCAGAGAATTGTTCCGAATCTCATGAAGTCTCCCTATCCGTTCTCCCATTTCATATCTGTCTGCTTCGTCGTTTCGCTCACAGTACTCATCAACTAATCGGAGCAGCCCCGAATTGGAATTGAAAACAGTGGAGAGGTCAGCAATCCATTCTGGGTCGTTACGGATAGCATTAGTTGTCACTGCGAAACTTTCCTTGCTGGGATGAAAAGCTATCTGAATTCGCTGTTCCCTATATTTTTTGGTCAAAACTTCTTTTCCCAACAATGCTGCTCGGAGTGCCATTGTGCGTTGCTGTCCATCAATCAGGACCCGTTCACGGTTTGATGATTCTCCGCCTCGGAGGGAGACATCCGACTTCGGCCAAGTGATGAGATACCCGACAGGATAACCGTGGTAAAGTGAATCAATAAAGTCACGCACTTTGTTTGGGGACCAAACGAAAGGTCTCTGAATTTCTGGGATAACTATCTCCTCGGTTCTAATCCAATTCAACAATGTATCAACAGAATATTGGTGTAACGAGTAACGAGAAATCGGCATTCAATCTCCTTTTAATTGAAATCATATATCATCAAAATTTTGGTGCTATTATCGCCGCAACATTGCTGTGAGGTCTTCCGGTAACTGAATATTATTCTTCATCTCAAAATCAGCAACACTTGCGTATAACTTATGAAATGTGTCAATAATATCCGCGCCTAAATTCCGAGCAAAGGTTAGATTAGATTTCGCATAATCCCATTCTCTTATATGTAGCCACATTATGCCGCGTGCAGCATAAACTTTTCTAAAGGCAGGCTGCATCTCCAACACCTTGTTGTAATCTTGAATAGCAGGTTCAAATTTGCCTACGCGGAAGTGAGCAAAACCTCGTCCAATATAGGCATTTTCATATCTTGGGTATAGTTCCAGTGCCGTGCTAAAGTCTTCAATGGCTTTAACATACTCGCCTTTTTCGCAGTAAGTGTCACCGCGATCATAGTAGATCTCGGGATCATCGGGGCGAAGTTCTATTTCCATGTTATACCCGTCAATGGCTTTGTCATATTCGCCTTTTTCACGGTAAAGGTCCGCGCGATAACCATGTGCATCAGAATGTTCAGGGGCAAATTTTATTGTCATGCCAAAATCCGCAATGGCTTTGCCATACGCATCGTACTCAGCGTAAATTCTACCGCGCTTGTAATAGACTTCGGCATAATCTGGCTTGAGTTCTATCGTTTTGGTATAGTCTGCAATGGCGTTGTCAAAATCAACTTTATCATCATAAGCGTTGCCGCGCTTGTAATAGGCATCGGCATGATCGGGTTCGCGCTTTATGACTTCACTAAAGTTTGCAATGGCTTTGTCATACTCGCGTTTTTCGTAGTTAGCCATGCCACGATTGTAATAGGCTTCGGAATCAGTTCGGTCTTGCATTATCGCTTCCCTTTGCGTGTTTGGAAATCAGTTCAAGCACGATAGGCACTAATTCTGTGGGGACTTCCATCAGCGTAACAGATTCATCCTGGAATGCAGCTTCAGCTTCAGCAACGGCTTCATCTTCCGTCTGATTTTCGTAATAATCAGTGACGCGTTGTACGCGTTCTTCGTCCCAGCCAGGGGGAAATTTGTTCTGTTCTATCGTCTGATTTGTAGTTTACGCAACACTATTCATATCACCATCGGGTACGGATTGCTGTGGTGAGTCAATAGGTTGGTTGTTATTGAGGTGTTTAAAATGCTGCGTGATAAACCGCAACAACCCGTAAGCACCAAGGCTATCCGCAAGAACTTTGAGCCCGAGTTCATAGATCTCAATATCGGTGAGTTCCAATAAGCCGTTTCGCCACGCGGCAATTCTTTCAGCTTTAACGCGTTCTTCCTTTGCTTGCAAGACTTTTTCCTCTTGAATCTGCTTTGCCATCGTGAGGATATCCGGGTCGTCAGCTAGCCATTTATGTCGCTCAGCAGTGTAATCATAGTCACGTAGTTTACATTTCTGCAGAAACTGCGCAGCATACGTCGTACCCATTTGCTCTGTAAGTTTTTTAGTCCCAAGTTCATAAACCTCAATATCCGTCATCTTTAAGATGTCCATGTTTGGTAATGTTCTATAAATTGTTTGCTGGATAATTACCGATACGCAATTATACCATAATCCATATCACATAGCAAACTGTTTCCGTTCAACAAAACATAAATTTTACGAATATACAAAAACCAAAATGTGGTATACTGCAACCAATTACAATCCAAATATCAGGGGTAAAAATCATGTTCCCAACGATTGAAGCACAGACACGACTCCAAACACCACCGACGTGGGCAGTCCTTGAACGTGAACTGATTGACAAAATCAATGACGCAGCACCACAGGTCCTGAAGAAATACACGCGTCCAGACGGGACGCTGTATTGGCCAACACATCCGGATTTTCAAAGTTTTGATGGATTAGATGATGCTTATGAAAGTTTCCACAACTGGCCGTTATTCTACATGCTTGGTGGAGATGCGCAGTTCTTGGTAGATGCACAAACCGAATTTGAGGTTATCACGAAAGACATGGCGCGATTCGGATCAGGACACGACTATCCGATGGTCTTTAAAGAGTATCAACCGGGATATGACTGGTTTCACCAAAGCGAAGGGAACTATCTGTTTTATATGCTCTGCATGGCGGATCCGTCACATACAAAGAATGTTGAACGCGCGATACGCTTCGCAGGATTCTTCATGAACGAGGATCCAGATGCACAGAATTACGACCCGGAACACAAAATCATCAAGTGTGTAATGAACGGCAGTAAAGGACCGGCATTTTGGATTCTTGAAAGAGAATCTTTTTATCCGTCAATGGGTTACAATTTGCCGTTTAGCGATGTTCCGGGCTGCACAAGTCGTGATGTGATGCTGGAAAGCGAAGAATTGCGCGATCTAATGGGACGAATTGTCTATGAACGACAAGGAAAAGGGGATGCAGTCGGCAACCTCGCTGCTACGACGCTGGCTACCAATGCGTATATGTTCACAGGTGATGAGAAATACAAGGCGTGGGTTCAGGAATATGTTGATGCATGGATTCGCCGAACGGAAGAAAACGACGGGATTGTACCGGATAACGTTGGGCTTTCGGGCATAATCGGTGAACATATAGACGGTAAGTGGTACGGTTCACGGTATGGCTGGAGTTGGCCCCATGGGTGGCATAGTGTCGGTCAGGCGGTGAGTGTTGCCGCACAGAATGCTGCACTCCTTCACAAAGATTTAACTTATATGGACTTTCCGCGTTCCCAGATTGATGTGCTCATACAGCAAGGGATAGAACACAACGACCAACTCTATGTGCCGCAGAAATATGGGGATCCTGGCATTGCAAACTATGCGCCTGGTCCGTGGATGCAGTATCCAATAACAAACGAGGATGGCACTGTTCTACAGATTGATGGTTGGTTTGAATTCATGCCGATGCATCCGTCTGATGTGGCGCATCTGTGGGCAATGTCAATGGATGCTGACGACCAACACCGTGCGGAACAGATTGCTAAAAGGACAGGGTCTGAATTTGACATCAACGCGTGGCATCATACGAAAGATAGCGGCGGTCGCGATGGCGGATGGCTCGCGTATATGCGAGGCGATTATCCTGAATATCCAGAAGCAATCCTCAATCATAACATATCACAAGTTGAGCAACGCCTCAACTACATGGAAAATGATGATGAAGATCCGGCAGGATATGGCGACGCTTATTTCCAGAGACGTAACCCCGTTACATGTGAAGGACTCGTCCAACTTACATGCGGTGCGCCATTACCCCACTATAATGGTGGCTTGTTCGTGACACGGATCCGACATTTTGATGCACAGCAGAAACGTCCGGGACTTCCACCGGATGTCGGGGCATTGGTCACCAAGATGACAGCGGATACAACAGAATTACGACTTGTCAACCTTAATAGCACGGAAGCAAGGGAGGTAATTGTGCAGGCAGGCGCGATGGGTGAGCATAACTTTACCTCCGCGCGTGTCAACACCGGTCAAGATGCGCGAACGGTTCCGATCAATGGGATGTATCTCCACGTCCAGCTGCCGCCGAACACAGAAATTGATTTGGAATTAGGGATGGAGCGTTTTGTAAATGCGCCATCGTATGGGCATCCGTGGTAATAGGACCTACTTAGTCTTGTTGGTCTGTTTGAAATGATACATGATAAAAGTTGCTAATCCGTAAGCATCAAGTTTATCTCTAAGTATACCAAGAGCGAGCTCATAGATTTCGATGTTGGTCAATTCTAATAACCCGTTGCGCCAAGCGGTGACTCTCTCCGTTTTGATACGTTCCTCCTTTTCCTCCATCGCGCGTGCTTGCTGGATCTGTTTCGCAATTGTAGGGATATCTGGGGTATTCGTCAGCAATTTGGGTCGTTCAGCAGTGTAATCGTACGCGCGCGGTTTACACTGCTGGAGGAACCATTCGGTATATGCTGGGCCAATTTGCTCTGTAAGTTCCTTAATCCCCAGTTGGTAGATTTCAATATCTGTCATTTCTAAAACATTCATCTCAATTCACCTCCTGCAACCATATAAAAGGATTCTCAACCCGGACATAAAGTCGTGTATGATAACGTTGTGCCCTTCTGAGCAGTCTGTCATCAGTTGTCAGGAAGATCTCTGCCTCGCCACTTTCCGCACAAGCGATATGGAAGGCATCTAATTCGTGGAACCCTAACATTTTAAGTTGTAAACTTCTTGATACCTCCGTTGGTCCAACGCGAATAATTCGATGTGCAAGAGTTAGCCAAATTCTAATTTGAGAGCGTTCTTCTAAATCTGATATCCGGTTGATTTCACTCAACAAAACGTCACTAACAATCCAATGCCAATGCTGTCTGGAAAAATAAGCGAGGATATGTCTAATAGCTTCGGCTTCTTGAACAATCCGTTCTTGTGTCGGCGGATCAAAAAGCCGACTCAGACAACATGTGTCAAGATAAATTTTCCAAAAAGGTGAATCGGTTCGCACGCGTGTATGAGGATTAATTTTAAAACTCCGTGTCAGTGAAGCGTCAGGAAAAGTTGCGAGATTATGCCCAGCGTTCGACGACGACTTTCTTCTCTGTGAAGAAGTCTACAGCGTCCCAACTCTGACCGTGGAGATCCCCAAAAAAGCTATCCTTCCAACCGCTGAACGGGAAAAACGCCATCGGCGCAGCGACACCGATGTTAATGCCGATGTTTCCGATCTCTGCCTCATAGCGGAACTTCCGGGCAGATGCGCCGCTACTTGTAAACAGACACGCCATATTGCCGTAACTGCCGCTATTGATGATCCCAATTGCATCGTCAATTGTTTCAACATGAATAAGTCCTAAAACGGGTCCGAAGATCTCAGTCTGAGCAATCTCACCCTCCGGGTTAAGACCGTTGAGGATCGTGGGGCGGATGAAATTACCGTTTTCACCACCGGGTATGCTCGGATACCTACCGTCAACAAGCAGCTGCGCGCCTTCATCCGCACCTGCCTGAATTAGCCCCTCAATTCGCTGCTTGCTTTCAGCAGTGATAACGGGACCCATTTCGACCGCTGCCTCTAACCCATTTCCGACAACCCTATCGGTGGCAGTGTCAGCGATCGCTTCTGTGAACCAATTACGGGCACCTCCAACAGTGAGTGCCAGAGATGCCGCGAGGCACCGCTGCCCAGCACACCCAAAGGCACTTTCCGTTGTAGCGTTGACAGTGAACTGCGGATCGGCATCTGGGAGGATAATCAGAGGATTTTTCGCACCGCCTTGGCATTGAACGCGTTTCCCGTTTGCAGCGGCTTTCGCATAAATGGCTTTCGCAGTCGCAGTCGAACCAACAAAACTGATAGCACGGATGTCTGGATGTGTTAAGATGGCATCTACAGTCTCACGTCCGCCGTTAACGAGGTTGACCACACCTTTGGGGAGTCCGGTCTGTTCCAGCAACTGAAACACCTTCTGCATCGTGAGCGGTACTTTTTCGGAGGGTTTGACGATATAAGTGTTACCACAAGCGATAGCATACGGTAAAAACCAGAAGGTAATCATCCCCGGAAAGTTAAAAGGCGCGATCGCAGCACATACGCCGACAGGTTGACGGATCATGAATTCATCAATACCCGTGGCAATATCTTCAAGGTTCGTGCCTTGCATGAGTGTCGGAATCCCGCACGCCACCTCAACATTCTCGATAGCACGTCGCATTTCACCTCTTGCCTCGTCAAGTGTCTTACCACACTCCAAAGTAATCGTTCTGGCAATATCGTCTAAGTTTTCCTCAAGGAGATTTTTCAAGGTAAAGAGGTATTGAATGCGCTGGACAGGTGGCGTACGTCGCCATTCGTGGAGCGCATCGGCGGCGGCAGTGGCAGCTTGATGCACCTCCTCGGCGGGTGAAAGCGGCACTTGCGCGAGGACTTCCGCAGTCGCGGGATTCGTAACATCAAGCAGTTCGTCCGCTGCTGATTCCTGCCATGCGTTATTAATATAGTTTGGTAGTGGCGTTTGTACTGCAGGCATCAGACTTCCTCCGTTAGTTTTACAGGACTTACACATTTTTCCATGATAACTCTCACTGCGAGGCAATCCTACGCACTGCAGGCGGGGTTTAAAACCCCGCCTGCAGTGGGGGCTGCGTAAGTCCTATTTTAGTTCGCGAAAAGTTCGAGTACCTTCAATTGATTCATAGCAGCGACGATCTGCGGATCGTGCTCCAGCTCATCACGGGTCGTTTCTGTAATCTGAGCGAGTGCGTATTTAATACCGATATCGCTGAGGGCGATCTGCTCTTCGGCAAGCGCATCACTTAAGCGTTGGTAACTCCGTCGGAGCCTTTCGGCTTGCCGGTCATCGCGGGGGGCATGTTCAGCAGATGTGAGTTTCGCTAACACATCGTCTCCATTGTCGTCTATAAAGGTTTTAAGTTTCTCGTGATTTTGGAGTTTCAATTGCATCTGCTGTTCAGAACGACTGAACCATGCCGTCTCGACATCCGGGATGATGCCGACTTTGTCAATATTAACGCCGTTCGGTGTATAGTAGTGTGCAACAGTTAATTTCACAGCGGATTTTGAATTACTTAGTTGAAATACGCGCTGGACGGATGCCTTTCCGAAGGTCTTGTCGCCCATGACGAGTCCACGTCCATGATCCTTTACGGCACCAGCGACGATTTCAGAAGCACTCGCGCTTCCGCCGTTAACGAGTACAATTAGTGGAAAATGTTCTCTTTTTGTGCCTTTGGCAGGGAAATTCTCAGGTTTCCCAACACCTTTACTATAAACGACGAGTTGACCCGGTGTCAGAAAATCACTTGCAATATCAACGGCGGAAGTCAGTAATCCGCCCGGATTTAAGCGGAGGTCGAGAATAACGCCACGGACATTCTGCGCTTTAAACGTCGTCAGGGCGTTATCTACGTCATTTGGGGTCGTTTGCAGAAACTGATTGATCTTGATGTAACCGATATTATCTCCGATAATATCTTGTTCAACGCTTGGGATCCGGATAACATCACGGGTAATGGTAACTTCAATCGGACGACTCTCGTTCTCACGTATAATTGTAATAGAAACAGAGGTCCCCGGTTCACCCCGTAACACATCTACGGCATCGTACACGGACATCGTTGCTGTGGATTCGCCTTCAATTTGGCTGATGATGTCGCCGCTTTGAACGCCAGCCAACGCAGCGGGATTATTTTTAAAGGGCGTAATCACGGTTAACATATCTTCTCGAATCCCGATTTGCATACCAAGCCCGCCGTATTTGCCTTGGTTCTGGGTCTGAAATTCGAGATAATCCGGGATAAATTGGCTATATGGGTCCAATTTGCGAAGCATCCCATTGATGGCACCTTTTATGATCTCTTGATTGTCGGGTGTTTCAAGATGATATTGGTGAACATGCATTAATACATCTGAAAAAAGAGCGAGGCTCTCTAACACTTGATCGTCAGTTATCTCTTCCGAACTCCAACCGGGTGGTAATAATGTACTGAGCAGAAATATAGATAAGAAGATGTAAAAACAGATTTTAGGTGAGGTTTGCAAGCGAGAACTTGCCGTTAGCAGTTTCATTTTTTACTCCCTCCTGCAGGCACGTTGTTGTCGCATTTTAAAAAAGCGTACGGTTGAAATCGAGCCGCAGAGAAATGGAATTTAGTAAGTCCGAGTTAATACAGAAAGTTTCGTAGTCGTTGAATATTTGGAATGCGAAAAGCGATAAAGGCAGCAACTACACCAAAAAGCAGATCAGTCCAATTCATCCGGGACTGCATTAATTCCCAAACAGACTGTCCTTTAAACACTGTTGTAGCGATAGGCATCGCTTGTTCTAATGACATATTATTCTCCTGACTGAGCTGCGCCGCGATTTGTGCAACCGCATTCCATTGGACATCCAAGTATTTTCCGACAAAAATACCGAATATCGCAAAAATTGCAGCACCAATACCGACAAGGTACCACGTCCTTTTCGATTCTTGCGGCAGGCTTCGGCTGCTTGTTAGGAGCATCCCGGCTCCGGTCAATACACCGATACCTATCGCAATGAAACCAGCGGTGTGTCCCGTCCACTGGATATACTTTGCCCAAAGCACACCGCCTATCATCGCGCCGAGAAATCCACCAAATGGGGCTATAACGGTGTTCATGATGAAACGACTCCATTGGTTTGGATTTGTGGTTTCCGCCGATGGTGTTCAGTGTTCTGTTCAAAGGTATAGGCAACACGCAAAACTTTCTCTTCTGCGAAAGGCGCGCCGAGGAGTTGTAATCCGACGGGTAACCCACTTTTCACAAAGCCGCACGGGACAGAGATACCGGGTAACCCGGCGTGGCTCGCCGGTGTTGTCATCACATCGGAGAGGTACATCTGCAACGGATCCGCGGTGCGTTCGCCTATTTTGAACGCTGGCGTAGGCGAGGTAGGCGTTGCGATAACGTCAACCTTCTCAAATGCTGCATCAAAATCAGATTTAATCAACGTTCGGGCTTTCTGCGCCTTTTTATAGTAGGCATCTTGATAGCCAGCACTCAGGGCAAAAGTGCCGAGCATAATCCGACGTTTCACCTCTTCACCGAACCCTTCGCTTCGGGTCTTTTTGTACATATTGATTAGATTTTCCGGGTTTTCGTTCCGGTATCCGTAGCGAACGCCGTCGTATCTCGCGAGATTGGCACTCGCTTCAGCGGGAGCGATAATGTAATACGTCGCGATTGCATACTCCGTATGTGGCAGCGATATTTCTTCAACGGTCGCGCCGAGGCCTTCAAGGACAGCAGTCGCACGCTGAATGCTATCGGCAATTTCTGGGTCTAATGCGGGTGTGAAATACTCTTTCGGAACCCCAATTTTTAAGCCTTGGACATCATTGATGAGGCTCTGCGTCCAATCGGGCACAGGGACATCAACAGAGGTGGCATCCATCGCGTCGCTCCCACAGATGGCGTTGAGCAGCAAGGCACAATCCGTGACATCTTTGGTAAACGGGCCGATCTGGTCGAGTGAAGAGGCGAACGCCACCAGTCCATAGCGAGAGACACGTCCATAAGTCGGTTTCATCCCGACCACACCACAGAGTGCCGCGGGTTGCCGAATGGAGCCACCAGTGTCTGAACCGAGCGAACAGACAGCCGTATCTGCGGATACAACTGCAGCAGAACCACCACTTGAACCGCCAGGGATCGTGTCCAGATTCCACGGGTTATGCGTAATCTGATATGCCGAGTTTTCGGTGGAGGATCCCATCGCGAACTCGTCCATGTTCGTTTTACCGATCATGACGACCCCTTGTTCGTAGAGTTTCGTCATGACGGTCGCATCGTAGGGTGGGACAAAGGACTCAAGAATTTTAGAGCCACACGTCGTGCGTACACCTTTGGTACAGATTACATCTTTAATAGCGATCGGGATACCTGCCAGGGCAGGCATCTCATCGCCTTTTTGAAATCCAGCATCGGCACGATCTGCCTGCTCTAAAGCCAAATCTTTCGTTAGCGTCAAATACCCTTTGACGTGGGATTCCACTTCATCAATACGCGCGTAGACAGATTCAGCCAACGCTACAGCAGTAATTTCCCGATTTTTGAGTTTTTCATGTAAGGCGTGCGCCGTCAATTCACAAAGCATTTTTAACTTTCCTTGCGGTTCGGTGAGATGGTCCTTGGCATAAGTATTCTTTTCCGTATATCCAGCCCGGCGCGTTGCTTGGGCTTCGGTCTTTTATTTTTCATTTAATTAATGGCTGCGATCAACCACTCTCGGTACACCGAAATATCCCTCTTCAGGTTCAGGTGCGTTCGCGAGGACCGCTTCGCGCGGATAGGAGGGTTTGACGACATCCGCTTTAGCGACATGTGCTGCACCCTCTTGCGAACCCATGATGAAAACCTGATGTGGATGGATATGCGATGTTGGCGGCACATCATCTGTTTCAAGTTCATTCAACTTCCCGATGTAGTCCAGGATTCGGGCAAGCTGCTCGGTAAAGTGCTCTGTTTCCGCGTCGTTAAATTCAAGGCGCGCCAAATTTGCGACATGGCGTACGCCTTCGATGGTAATCGTTGCCATTTTTCGTATTTTGTCTCCTTATTAATCAGATATTGTCAGCGGTGCAAGAGAAGCAGCGAATCGCTTGGTCATGCCAGCACGACTAAAGCGAACGGTAATATGAATATCTCCGCCTGCCCCACTAATTTTCGTTATCTTACCTCTCCCGAATTGTGGGTGATGAACAATCTGGTCAACGCAGTAATCCACCGGATTTTCAAGAACTTCTTCATATAAGCCGTGGGGTTGACCGAATGGAGATCGGTAGCGATCGACATGCTTGATAAGATATTCCGGGATTTCAGAGATGAAGCGAGATGGCGTACGATACTCTGTCTCCCGAAATGTTCGGCGCGATTTCGCATGTGAAAGATAAAGCTGCTCCATCGCTCGCGTGATGCCGACATAGCAGAGTCGCCGCTCTTCTTCCAATTCCGATTCCGTACTGATGGAACGTTGGTGCGGTAAATAACCTTCTTCTACACCGACAATAAAAACAAATGGGAATTCCAAGCCTTTAGCACTATGCAAAGTCATCAACGTCACCATATCGGTACTGTCGGTCTCCATAGTGTCTATATCAGCGATGAGTGCCACGTTTTCTAAATAATCCGAAAGGCTCGGTTCCGGTTCGTTTTGTTCATATTCGATAACGGCGTTAATAAGTTCCTCAATGTTCTCAACGCGATTCTGCGCTTCAATACTATTTTGGGACTGCAAATTTTTAAGATAACCGGTTACTTTTAACACATAGTCAAGCGCATCAACGGGGAACACAGTGGCATCAAATTCATCAAAAATTTCAGCGAAACGTCGGACTTTTGTTTGGAGGCCGCGGTTAATTGTAGAGATTTCATCAACACGTTGGACAGCCTCAAAGAGCGTAATATCTTCTGCGGCAGCAAAATCAATGAGGCGTTCAAGGGTTGTCGCACCGATACCGCGACTCGGCACATTGATAATACGACGGACACTCATAGAGTCGTTGGGATTACACATCACACGGAGGTAGGCAAGCAGATCCTTAATCTCCATCCGATCATAGAAACCGACACCCCCAACAATCTGATACGGAATATTCGCTGTTCGGAATGCCTCCTCAAAGATACGGGATTGCGCGTTGGTTCGATAAAAGACTGCAAAGTCTTTATAATCTACACCTTCAGCGTGCCAATCCTCAATTTGTGTGCCGACGTAACCCGCTTCGTCGTTTTCGTCCATCGCTTCGTAGCAAGTAACCAGTTCACCTTCATCCTGTTCTGTCCAGAGTTTTTTCGGTTTTCGTGCTTTATTGTTTTGTACAACGCTCCATGCCGCGTCTAAGATGTTTTGTGTGGAACGGTAATTCTGTTCTAAACGGAGGACGCGGGCATTCGGATAATCTTTCTCAAAATCGAGGATATTTCTGATGTCCGCACCGCGAAAAGCGTAAATAGATTGGTCATCGTCTCCGACGACGCAGACATTCTGTTTCTCACCGGCTAACAACTGCACCAACTCATACTGACATCGATTTGTATCCTGATACTCATCAACGAGAATATACTCAAACCTGTTCTGATAGTCTTGGCGTACGTTGGAGTTTTTATTCAGGAGTTCCACCGTAAAAAGCAGCAGATCATCGAAATCAAGGGAGTTGTTCAGACAAAGCGCATCTTGATAAAGCGGGTAGACCTCTGCAACGACCCTTTCAAAATAGCCGTCAGCGATTATCTCGTATTTCTGTGGCGAAATAGATTCGTTCTTGGCATGGCTAATGAGACCGAGAATCGCGCGCGGGTTGTAATCCTTATCGCTATAGTTCAGTTGCCGGAGGACATCTTTGACAAGCGTAGCCTGCTCACCTGTATCGAAGATAGTAAAATCGCGAGTGTAAGCACGTTTTTTGGATCGGGACGCACCTCCAGATCCCGCGCCTAACTTCTCAATATCTCGGCGCAGTATACGCGCACAAGTCGCGTGGAAGGTTGACACCCAGAGGTCTCGGCTAACACCGCCTTCCACGAGTGTATCCAACCGTTCCTTCATTTCATTTGCCGCTTTGTTGGTAAATGTCACAGCGAGGATACGGAAAGGCGAGATACCGTGGTGTTTGATGAGGTGGGCGATACGGTGTGTGATGACGCGCGTTTTGCCGCTGCCCGCACCGGACAAAATCAGAAGCGGTCCATCGGCATGTTCGACGGCTTCGCGTTGGACATCGTTCAAGGATCTTAAAAGGTTATCGGTCAAGGTCTGCCTCTTGTCTCGTAGTATTTAAAGTAGTAGGCACACTCCGTGTGCCGTAACAGACTTGCAAGCATCCGGTTTAGTGCTCCAATTTCATGCTATAAAGTATACACGATTCAGAATTAATTTTGCAAGGGGAAAATTTCAGGGGAATGGTTTTCAGTTGTGAGAATCAGGATTTGCAGAATTTCAGGATTTTCAGGGTGATTAGTGTTCGGTCCACATTTAAATTAGAGATAATTTAGTTGGTAGTAGAGCAATTCATTGCCCGTTTCCGAGGTGCAGAGAAATTGAAAACGCGCGCACGGTTTCCTAACTACTGTTACTTCTTTAAACCAAGAAATTGATATGGATCAATCCCGCCATCAGGTAAATTAACCACAGTAATATCCGCAGGTATATCTTTTTCTGTGGATGGTTGTAGTGGATACGCATCAGGATCATGTAAATTCCTGATACGCCTTGCCGTGTCAGGATCACCCATCATACGAGAAATGTATCTTTTTGTTCCATTCCAATCCCATTCGACATAAATTGTGCCGCGGATGTTGGGATAAACGAGTCCATTTTGCATGCTAGCCCCTACCACATCTACTCCTTGTTCCAACAGCTTCATCCAAACACGAGAAATTAATTCATGTTTTTTGCTTATGCCATCCCAATAGTCTTCTGGGAATTCTGGTGGAAGTTCGGGGTACGGTCCGAATCCATAAGCCGAGACAGGGACATCTTCAATCGGTATTTCCTCTGAAACGAGGGCATCGGGCAAGAACGCATCCACAAAGTCAAGGTTCTCAGTCTCGTTGGGTAACGCCTCTGTCTCATCAGATATGGATGTGTCTGTGTTTTCATCAGGCGTGCTAACAGAACCGGAGAGTTCAGTGTCTGTTGGAACGTCAACCGTTTCTGTGGGGCGTGTTGTGTGCTGTGTTTCAAGTCCCCGCAAAAACTGGTCATGTCGCTGCAACTCGGCTTCATTGATGCGCCGGACATGCCAATCGTAAAATAGGCTTCCGCTGACGCTTAGCACAAAAAACACGAGTCCAGCAATAAGACCTCTGCTGAAGAGAATGTCACGGAACATGATGTGACCACCTTTAGCAAAATTGTTACGTTAGGATAATAGCACTTATCGTGACAGAATACTATTGAAAAGTGTTTTTGCTCGGAAGGTCAGCATTCCAATATCTTCTTAAATCATTATGAGATCTAATGGCTATCGGTTCTCAGCGATTAGAAACGCGCTACCGGATGTGTCATCTACCATTGCAGATGATACGCTGCATTTAAATGAGATATTCCTTCAAGAATTGCCCGGTGAAAGAGGCTTTGACTTTTGCTATATCTTCAGGCGTGCCGTGCGCTAAGACTTCCCCACCCTTATGTCCACCCTCAGGACCGAGGTCGATGACATAATCAGCGGTTTTGATGACATCCAGATGGTGCTCAATCACAAGTACTGTATGACCACTATCGACAAGACGATTGAGGCTATCCAAAAGTTTCTGCACATCCGCAATATGCAGCCCTGTGGTCGGTTCATCTAAGATATAGAGATTGTGCTTACCGCGCTTGAGTTTGCCGAGTTCGCTTGCCAATTTTACCCGCTGCGCTTCGCCACCAGAGAGAATTGGCGCGGGATGTCCAATCTGAAGGTACCCCATACCGAGTTGATTCAAAACACTCAATTTATGGTTAATCAACCGCTGATCGGCGAAAAAGTCAACGCCTTCCTCAATTGACATATTAAGAACCTCGGAGATATTCCGGCCGTTATACGTAACGTCAAGCGTATCTTCATTATAGCGTGCCCCTTTACAAGTCGGACAGACAACCTCAACATCCGGCATAAAGTGGAGCTGCGTGGTGATCGTGCCATCACCGTGGCACTCTTCACACCGTCCGCCTTTGACGTTGAAACTGAATCGTGAAGCGGTGTACCCTCTTGAAACCGAGAGCGGAGCACTCGCGAAGAGTTTACGGATATTATCGTAAAATCCGATGTAGGTGGCAGGGTTGGAACGTGACGAACGTCCGATCGGTGACTGATCAATGTTAATGACATCGCCGATGTGTTCGTGTCCTTCGAGTTCATCGTGTTCGCCATAGAGCGTCCGGCTGTCGTGGTAGATGGAATGTAATCTTTTATAGAGGATCTCGTTGATGAGGGTACTCTTACCGGAACCGGAAGCACCCGTGATGCAGATAAACACGCCGATCGGAATGTCAACGTCAATATCCTTCAGATTGTTTTCTCTGCCACCGGTGATACTCAAGAATTTACCGTTCAAGTTGCGCCGTTCCTTTGGCAACGGAATCTCTCGTCTTCCGCTCAAATAGAGACCCGTTAAAGACTCGGAGCAGTCAAGTATCTTTTCCAGTTTACCTTGAACGACGACATGCCCACCGTGGATACCCGGTCCGGGTCCGAGTTCAATGATATGATCGGCGGAGCGAATCGTGCTTTCATCGTGTTCAACGACGATCACAGTGTTGCCGATGTCCCGCAATTTTCGTAGCGTCTCTATCATTTTCGCGTTGTCCTTAGGGTGCAAACCGATACTCGGCTCGTCCAGGACATAGAGCATACCCATCAACCCCGACCCGATCTGTGTGGAGAGACGGATCCGCTGCGATTCGCCGCCGGAGAGTGTTGCGGAACGACGATTGAGGTTCAGATAATCGAGGCCGATACCGAGAAGGAGGTTAATCCGCGTTACAAGTTCATTAATGACGCGGTTGCCCGCTTCTCGTTGCTTTTCTGGAATATCTTTGATACTTAACAGGAAATCTCTCAATTCTTCAAAATGTAATTCGCCGACTTCGTGGATGGTCTGTCCCTCAATAGTGACAAGGAGTCGTTGTCGTTTGAGTTTAGCACCGTTACAATCTGGACAGGTGCGCTCTACCATCACTTTTCGGAGATATTCTTCCATGCCGGAGTGTGCTTCGCCGCGTTTTCGGTAGTGGCGATAGTGTCTATCAATCCGGGTAACGATTCCGTCGAAACGAATTTTCCTACCGAGATGGCGTTTCTCGACGGGACGTGCACCTTCTGGCTGTTTAATAGGGAATTCTTCGCCGTGTGTCCCGTGATAGAGGATGTCAATAATATTTTCTGGTAAATCAGCAAAAGGCGTGTCCAAGTCAAATCCGTAGTGTGCGGCGAGGCTAAACATTGTTCTGCCGTCCCATCTATCTGGATCGTAATTAAAGGCTTGATGGACGAACGCACCATCGATGATGCTGCGAGTCTTATCAGGAACGAGTAAGTTTGGATGGACCTGTAGGTAGGTGCCGAGTCCTGAGCAGGTTACGCACGCACCGCTCGGTTCGTTAAAAGTGAAGTGATGCGGTCCGAGTTCAGCCATGAGGACCCCGTGTTTCGGGCATCCGAATCCTTCTAACTGCTCTATTGCGTCCGCCTCGGCATCCTCTGGAAACTGGACATCGAAACGCATGAAGCCTTCGCCTACGAGCATGGCGTGTTCAAGGGAGGCGAGTACCTGTTTGTCAATATCTTTTTTAACATAGAATTTGTCAACAATCACTTGCAAATCATATTCTTGATCTGGATCGAGTTCAATTTCCTCGCTGATGTCGTGTTCGATACCGTCAATTCTAACGTGTCTGCATCCTTTCGTCCGGATGTCGTCAAAGAGATAGTCGTAATCTTCACCGTAGATTTTGAAGACCGGGGCATGAATTTCGACCTCAGTGTCTTCAGGTAGCGAGAGCATCCGCTCTAAAATCTGATGGTGTGAACGGATTGGGATCTCAACTTCACAGTAAGGGCAATGCGAGACACCGATCGTTGAAAAGAGCATACGCAGGTAGTCTTGCAAATCGGTCATCGTACCGACGGTGGAGCGCGGGTTCATCGTGATCGTTTTTTGCTCAATAGAGACAACAGGGGATAAGCCGTCAATGAAATCAACATCCGGTTTTTTGAGTTGCGTGATAAAGCGTTTGGCGTATGTGGACATTGATTCAAGGAATCGGCGCTGCCCCTCGGCGTAAACAGTATCAAACGCCAATGAAGATTTACCCGAACCGCTGATGCCAGTAACAACGACGAGTTGGTCTCGTGGGATTTCAAGTTCAATATTTTGTAGATTATTTTCTCGCGCACCTTTAACGGCGACAGTCTGTCTCATGTGTATCTCCTTTCTAAAAGAATCTGGAAACTCGTCTCTACAGAAACGGATTATTTGCATCAAAATAATATGCGGGTTCCTCTACAGAAACTTTACTATCCTTCGTCAAACGGACAGGTGCAGAGAACTGTTCGATAACACCCTTCTGCGCAAGCCATTCGCACGCCAATTCGAGCGCGAGTTCACGTTTACCGAAATGCATATAGATGTCGGTTATTGTGCGCTCCTCACCGGATTCCTCCAAAAAGTCGAGTAGTGGTTTGAACAATGCCTGTAGATTATCCTCTAAATACATGTCCACCTGTTCAAGCGCATCACGAAGCATCGCCTCATCTTTCGGTTTATCTATTAGATCCGTGAAAACGGTGTTGAAAAAAGATGGATTGTATTTAAGTGCTTGATGGATAACCTTCCGTCTCGGTGTTTCACCGTGCATGAGGACCTCAATACACGCCAATTGTCTGACCATATATGTTAGATAAAGAAAGGTGTAATCGTGATCCTGCTTGAGGTGGAACCATTTTTCCGATTTGGCGAGTACGGTTGTTGCGAAAGCTGCGGCGTTAAGGAGTTGAGAGTGCTTATCCCGTTCACCGACCTGTAGACAGGATGGGTCTCCGATAGTGAAATTAGCGTCCCTATCTGTAGCAAAAAGACTGTCCTTAGAAAAGAGGATTCGGCTTTCCGCAAGGATTGAATGCAGCGTACTCCCCTGTAGCGTCCTGTCCAGCAACTTCCTATAATCACTGCGGGTATGGAGTTGAACCAGAATCGGGATGCCTTCCTCAATTAATTGATACTGCTTCTGTTTAGACTTTGTACCGTCTCGGAGGATCAAAGTTATGTGAACTGCCGTCTTCTCCCAGACGTTATCTTCGGCGAGGTTGTTGGTGAGGATCGCTGCAACAACGTACATGTCCTGCGCAAGTGTATCCGTTAAATTTTCCACCGCTTGGTGAATTTGTGCGTGGATATCCCCTTTCAGGCGGACTTGATCCGCTTTAACGTCAGTTCCGTCATAATAGTAGGCGGGTTCCTCTACTGCAATTTGGCTCTTCGCTGTGAGTTTCATCGGCATTGCAACCTGCCTGATAATACCTTTCCATGTCAGCCACTGGCAAACCAGATCAAGCGATTCCTCGTCAAATTCGGGGGTGCCTTCACTATTATGCGATACACGTCCTAAGTCGGCATTCAATTCGGTGATAGTGCGCGGTGCTTTCTGTTCAGCAAGATAATCAAGCACCGGTTGGAAGATAAATTGACGTTCATCAAGGTAATTGTTAATCGCATCGAGTGCTTCTTGAAGGACTGCCTCGTTCTTTTCGCAATTAATCAGGTCTGTATAGACGCGATTAAAGAAGTCAGGATTGTAGCGGAGGGCAGGTTGAATCACCTCTCGTGCCGGGATTTCGTCGTTGAGAAGCACCTCGATCCGTGCTAACGCTTGCACCACATTCAGAAGTGTTAGAAAACAGGTGAGGCAATCTTTATTGACGTAAAACTGCTTTTCAGCGTAGATGAGGCTCGGTAAAGTGCTGGCGATGACATTGAGCAGTTGGAACTGTTTATCGCGTTCACCGATATTGTTGAGGTTTGCGTTCTTATCATACCACTCTTGAATGGAATCATCACGTGAAAAGAGGAGCGTACTGTGCGAGAAATAGGAGTGCATGAAGGACCCCTGTTGCGCGCTCTCAATATTCTGCTTAAAAGCGTTACGTGGTGTTATGTTGGCATGGATGTTCACGCCGTTTTCGACGAGCGAAAAGAAAGATTGCGTCGGACGAATTGCATCTCTACCAATGAGTTCAACATCGAGATCCGATTTTTCCCATACCTGCGCATAAGAAAAACTACCCGCAACAATAGCAGCGAGGACATAGGGATCCTTCTGAACCTTTCCGACAAGTGCCTCCACGGCTTCGTGGTACTGTTGTTCAATAACGTCTTGGGATCGCATGGGATTCTCCTATTTCAGTGTAGTTTGAAGCCAAATTTTACGCTAAAAAAATAGGGGATTTTCTGTTATTAATTATACTATAAATCTGTTAAGATTGCAAATTAATTTTACCCGAAATTAAGGTGATTTATAGGCATCCAAGTTGCCACATTTTTTACAGATATAACGCTCGACAGCAGCGGCATTCCGTTGTCGTCGGTACAGAAAATTTGAAACCGTAAGGCTCTTCGCTGTAGGAGCGAGTGTTTTTGCTTGGGGTATTTGATAGGGTGTTTCTGCGGATTTCTTATCGCTCGCGATCCGTCCGCGAAAATGTCTGAAAACTGAATGGTTCTGCTCACAAATAACGGTTTTCTTGAAATAATTCTGCGCTTGCGTTAGTATATACCGTGAGTATTACCTCAAAAATGGAGGAATGTGTGATGAAATGGATAAAGTATGGGTGGCTTGCGTTGGTAGTAGCACTAATCAGTATGCCTGCTGTCTTCGCAGCCCATGAAGAAGATAAGGGACCCGAAAAATTCGGACGTTACGAATTCAAGGAACAAGATATCGCTGCAGCAACGGATGAATGTGATGCCGGTGGTGCGGCGGGACCTGAATTCGTGCCGACAGTCCGAGATAATGAACCCAACTTGGCACTCCTCAAGGATGCGAAACCAGAAGCCTCCTCGCAGCTGGAAGGATGGTGTCCGCGTAGACACTGCGTAGAATACCTCAACGACGGTTTTTACAACAACTGTCGGAGTTGGATCATCGGTCCGATACCGGGTTGGGCACAGATTGACATGGGCGATGTCGCGAATGTGAACCGTATCTATTTCGCAAGCGATCATGCCCAAAATTTCCAGGACCGGAAAGCAGCTGACTTTGATATTCTCGTCGCGACGACCAAAGCAGATCCAAATTCCGATGCGAACACATGGACAAAAATCTACACGCACAAAGGGGATCCGGTTAGTAAGACAACTGAGTTCACCTTCAAAGATGTAGAAGCACGGTGGTTGCGCCTCCATATTCGCGCTGACGGTGGGGCACGCGTCGATGAAATCGAGATCTATGGTGGAAAGGATCCGATGGCTGTTGAACCGGACGGAAAACTTACCACAACATGGGGAGAGATAAAAGCAGAGTAATACTGTTTACTGCAGGCGAGGTTTAAAACCTCGCCTGCGAAAACAATGTAGACCTTGATAACTAAGGAAAAAATGAGGTATGCAGGTATGAAAATCTCCACGTGGCAGATAATCTTCATTGTTATATTGACGCTGTGTGTCAGTATCGGTTATGCGGAAATTCTGTTTCATGACGACTTTGAGCGTCAAGAAATCGACCTCGCTAACTGGACACCGAGCGGGAGTTGGGGACTTAAGGAGAATGATACCCGACATGACGTGCTCGATAGAAGAGTACTTGACGTTTGGGGTGGCGTGGGATTGACGCTTACTGATTTCCCCGAAGAATTTGATTACTATGCCGATTTCAACGCTAAAAACGGGGGGGAATTGGGATTCGTTTTCCACGCGAAAAACGACAAGTACTTCTACATGCACGAGATCTCAACGGCTGGCTCTAAGAACGCACCGCAACACATCGGATGGCATATAAACCTTGAGAACAACTGGTCCGTCGAAACAACGCCTTTTGCAGACGAAAGAAAACGTAAACAGAATGTTTGGTACCGCGTTAAGTTTGAGGTGCGCAAGAACTACGAATTTAAGGCGTACCTCGGTAAGGTTGGTACGAAATGGAATCGCCTTGTTTTTGTGGGTGAATGGAACGACAGTGAGAAAAGATACGAAACCGGTAAAATCGGTTTCTACACGCAGGGCGGCAACCGAGGCGCGGCCGCCCACCACGCGCAATTCGATAATATTTTCGTTACGACCCCGGAATTTAACATTTTTCCCGTTGAACCGAAAGACAAACTCGCGATAACGTGGGGAGACCTCAAAACACAATGAACCCTCAAAAACCGTTAGCAATCGGCATCATCGGTGCCGGTAATATGGGTAGAAATCATCAGGGCGCAATAACCAACTACGGCGCGAGCGTCGTTGCTGTACATGACGTGCGACTTGAGGCTGCGCGCGAACTCGCAACGCACGCTGACGAAGCACTCGCTACTACTTCACTTGATACCTTTTTCGACGTAGAAATGGACGGGGTGGTCATTACAACGCCACCCCCTATCCGCTTTGAACCCATTCAGATGGCGTGCGATCGCGGCATTTCCTTGATGATCGAGAAACCGCCCGCACTGAATATGGTTGAAGGTAGAAAGTGCCTTGAATCCATTGAAAAAGCAGACATCATCGCCGCTGTCGGATTCCAGCTCCGCTATCATCCGCTCTATGAACGGTTAAAAGCGTTAATCGCCACGGAGACGGTACACCTCGTCCGGACGGTCTGCACCGTCAATTATTACCTCAGTTTCAGCATGGCACCCTGGTTCCTGCAGTATGAGATAAGTGGGGGGCCTCTGCCCGAACAAGCAGTGCATGTCTTGGATTGTGCGCGGTTTGTTATGGGGAATCCGAAACCCGTGCAGGCGCATGCGCTGGCGATCAAGAATATGGCCTTGGATCGAACCGAATTCGATGCAGAAAACGCCATCCAGATGACTTACCAGTTGGACAATGGTGTTTTCGGGACACACATGAATCATTGTGGTACCGAAGGATTTAGTTTTGAGGTTGAAGTCGTCGGACCGCATTTGCGGTTACACGCACACATGACAGATAATGCTATTCGTGGATACCTTAACGGTGAAACTATTAATGAATCGCCGGTCTCCGAAAATAGTTTAGGCTTAGACAAAACCGGGGCATGGCTACGCGCCATTGAAACAGGCGATCGGGAACTCATTCGCTCACCTTTTGCTGATGGCGTTCAGACGCTCGCATTGATTGATGCTGCGGTCCGGAGCCGGGACACCGGTAGATTTATCCAAGTGGAGGAACTCTAATGGTAGATTGGATCTATTTTCGGAACAGCTGAAACTCATGTAAAAAAGTGCAAGAGTTTCTTGACACACGCAACTTACAACCAGAAAACCGCACTGATGCGCGAAAAGAGAAGTTGGAAGCCGCAGCGGTATGGGATTTAATGGGCAGCGCGAAGCAGATCATCGTCGCGAAGGGGCAGCGCGTGGAAACTTTCGTACCAACCGAAGCCACGCAGGAATCAATCCTAAAAGCGGTGCTGGGACGCAGCGGGAGTCTGCGCGCACCTACAATTCAGAGTGGCGATGTCTTCTTTGTCGGTTACAACACTACGCTCTATGAGACAGTACCTTTCGCTTAGTACCCTCAAAGCGAATAAAAACATCTAACAGTTTTAGGACACACAGTGATGGCAACTATTGAAAAGATACTTATTACAGGCGCGAGCGGATACTTAGCGCAATTTATCATTGACCAATTACAGGACACATATCGTCTGACGCTAACCGACATCGTTGAACCGGACAACGTACCCGCAAACACGACTTTTATCAAGGCGGATGTGACAAACAGTGCTGAAATTGAGGCAGCGTGTGCAGAGCAGGACGCTGTTGTGCATCTTGTCGCCTTGGTACGAGGCCGATCCGATAAACCCCTCTCGTTATTTGCTGATGTGATGGTGAAAGGCACATGGAATGTGGCTGAAGCCTGTGTCCGACAAGGCGTGAAAAAACTTGTGAACATTTCGAGTATTTCGGCGTGTCCACCCGCGCCGAGTGCCAAATTGCCATACGAAGTAACCGACGATTTCCAGTTTGGTGGAGGCGACCTCTATTATGCGCTCTCAAAGTACCTCGGTGAACAGATCGGCGCAGCGTACCATCAGGCACACGGATTGGACGTAATCCATGTCCGTCCGGGAGTCATCGCTGGAGACGGACAAAACCCCGGTCCGGCGGCACCTGACGTTGTAACGGATCCTTGGTTCGTTTATGTGGATCCGAGGGATGTTGCGCAGTGTGTCGTCCGTGCAATTGAGACGGAAACTGTCCAATACGGGTCATATAACGCTGTTGCTGGACGTGCAGACTCCCGTTTCGCATGGCAGCCGGCGAAAGAGGATTTGGGGTATTCACCGAATCACAACTGGCCAGAGATCCCCGATAGCGATACATAAAGATGCTGATGACATCTGAAAAGAATAAACCCCATCCAGAAACCGCCGAACTGCGTGAAGAAATCGCCGCGCTTGACACTGAACTCACTGAGACCTTCAAATCGCAATTCTCGGTATCACCCTTTTTGTCGCGAAAAATCGTCAGTTTTCAGGGAAACAAGGATAAACCTGCCTACAATTGGTATAAATACAAAGAAGCCTTTTCAGCAAGTCTTGTTGAATATTTCCTCGGTAGTTACAATGGGCAAATATCAGGAAAGGTGCTTGATCCGTTTGCTGGGATAGGCACAACCCTGTTTGCGGCGAGTTCTCAAGGAGTCCCTGCCGATGGTATAGAATTGTTGCCTATCGGACAAGAGATTATCCATGCCCGTCTTTTGTCCGAAAGAGAAATGGTATCGGGTGATCTCGCTACACTTGAGCATTGGATAACCTCTCTCCCCTGGAAGGAACGTCCAGAAAGGGTGTCATTCAGTACAATCCGAATCACAGAGAACGCCTATCCACCAGAGACGGTAGAGGCGATTGAAAGGTATAGAGGGGCACTTCAAGCAGAAAATGAGAAAATTCAAACGATCCTTCGCCTCGCGCTGCTGTGTGTTTTAGAAAGCGTCAGTTACACCCGAAAAGATGGGCAATATCTACGTTGGGATGCTCGCTCAGGTAAAAGACGACCTGGGACAAAGGCTTTCAACAAAGGTGAAATTCTTCCTTTTGATGCTGCTATAACCGCCAAACTCAAAGAAATTTTATCGGATATCCGCGGTATTGAGACACCCACAACGCTTTTTCCTGTTAATCGAACAGTGAAGGATATTCGGTTGTTCAAAGGTTCATGTCTTGAAATCCTTTCAACCCTTGAGACTGGCACTTACAGTGCAGTTATGACTTCGCCACCTTATTGCAACCGCTACGATTATACGCGGACTTATGCACTTGAACTCGCTATGCTGGGGTTAACACAGGCGGAAGTTTCTAACCTACGTCAAGAAATGCTCAGTTGTACTGTGGAAAATCGAGAAAAGGGTTTATTGAAGATATGTCCGCAGTGGACCCCCTTTATAGAAGCAGCCAATCAGCCGAAATTACTACAAACGATATATACTTACCTTGAACACGAAAAGGCATCTGGTACCCTAAACAATAGTGGTATTCCGAGGATGGTTCGCGGATATTTCTCTGAAATGGCGTGCGTTATTGGTGAATGCGCCCGCGTCCTAAAACCAAATGCCCGTCTTTTCATGGTGAACGACAATGTACGTTACGCAGGCGTGAGCATCTCCATAGATACAATTTTATCTGACATCGCCCAATCTCTCGGCTTTGTGGTGGAAAAGATTCTGGTTGTTCCCGGTAAAAAAGGAAATAGTAGTCAACAAATGGGGACGTATGGACGCGTGCCACTTCGGAAATGTGTATACGTCTGGAGAAAAAGATAATGCCATATCTCCGACACCTATCCACCAGTGCCGATCTCATCACTGCCCCCGAGGAAATTCGCGCCGGTTTCGTTGCGTTGGCTTTAGAACGGAGTCGGCAAGCGTCTCCTTTTGTTGAGCAAGCACGTGCATTGAAAGTGTCAGCAATGCAGGCTAAACACCCTAATGACCTACTCGAAATTGAAGGAATACGAACTGCATTACTAACTGCAGCAGGATTTTCGGAAAAAGCGACTCATCATACGGATGAGACCAATAAGACAGCAGCAATTCAGGGTTTTATAGAGAAATTTTTAGAGCCAGCAGGGACGAATATTGTAAAACCTGTTTTATTCTCAAACTCCGTAACATCTTTGTAGTCTATAATGTATTAAGTGCGAGTTATCCATCGGATCCGCCGCTTGATGCAGCACGCCGTAATACCAAAAACGCCTCTTTCAATTCTTGTCGGACGACACTCTCCGGTTCTGTCAGCAACAGTGTTTGATACGCGTCCAAAAACTGGGTTCGGAGTCGGTAGAAAAGGGGGAGAAAATGGCGTAAAAATCCGATACAGTCCAAAATCACCATCTCAATTCCACCAGTCGTCTCGTAGATTGATGCGGCATACTCGCTAACCTCAACTTCGATGGTATCCGTTGTGATGAAGATGTAGTTATCCACACGCTTATCGTTATCGGCTATCTTCTGCAGTGCCCTGTCAATATCGCCGCGTTCTACGCGTTTCGCCTTCATTTCATAACCGGTGACGACGTTCTGGTCATCTATCAGTGTGATCTCCAAATCGCCGGTTGCTCCTGTCTGCTGATCTGCAGCTGTATGACTATAAAGCGGTAAGGCACGCTCTCCGAGAAACGTCTCTGCAGCTTTATAGGCTGCAGAGACCACCAGAACAGGCAATCGACTGGTGTGTGGGCACTGTAAATGTTGCTGAATAAGCGTCACAATTACCTCGGCAGATAATGGGAGTCCGCCTTCGGAATTACTATTGGGTGTAAGTAGGACTTCTAACCTTTGGCGGTTTTCATCTCTGATAGATAGAAGAGACTTCACAGTTTCCGACAAAAGTGCCGCGGCGGAGATGTTCTCTTTCTGAACATCATCAAGGAGGTGTAAAAGGGTTTCATAGAGCTCGGGAGGGTTGCCAACTAAGTTGACTTCAGGAGTGAGGACGATATGCCTGTTTCGCAGTGCTGGCGTTAGAAAAGCCGTCGTCGGATTGCAAGGCAGGTCGTGCTTGATAATGAAGGGATCAACATAAGTCTCATCATAAGTCCGTCCAGAATACGCATCATCGTCTCCAATTGCTGTATAGGGTTTCCTAATATCAACTTCCGGCCTATGGACTTTCGCCAAAAGGCAAGCCATTAGGAATCGCTTACCTGATCGGTTTCGAGGGTTACGACAGATATACTCGACTTGCTTGGTAACCTCAGAAGTTAAGTCTGTTCGCGTCTCCAATGCCGTCTTTAAGGCTATATCAAGGAGGTCTGAAGGGTCTGGCATGGAAACTCCTTCTCAGCGGGATAGTTCGTCCATAGCACCTCGCGTCTGGGGGCTTTTGAGGAATGACACATCTTAACGGGTGCTTCGATACGGTTCCAGTCGCTGTATAACTCGTCCATTAACGCAGAATCATAAGAAGATAAAGCAACTTTCCCCTCTACCGTGTGTAGCACTTTCGCCAACATTCTATGTTCAGCATTCGTCATTTCATAGGCGTAGGCATTTTGGTCACGCCGTGAATCATGTGGGTAAGGTGGGTCACAATAAAAAAGTGTCTCTGGGCTGTCGTAACGCTTGATGACATCAATCGCGGTGTCGTTCTCTATCTGGACGCGTAGCAGCCGCTGTGCGATTTCAGACAATCCTTCAACACTTCCGAGCCACCGTGACACAGCACCTGCCATCCCTGCCCGACTTGTTAATCGGCAATGTGCCCATCGTCCCGAACTCGCTTTTTGTGCGAGTCCTGTTCTCACCTGTCTCGCTCGAATAAAGAACCGCCGCGCCCGTTCTAAATCTGAGATATTACTTGCATCTGAAATCGCCTTTTCAAATTCTGTTTTGGAAAATGGGGTTAGTCCGATCGATTCAAGTAAGGCTTCTTTCTCATCGCGAAGCACGTGAAAGAAATTGACCACTTCGCCGTCAATATCGTTATACGTTTCGACAGGTGAAGGATTCCGGTTAAGGAGAACAGCGGCAGAACCACCAAAAGGTTCGCAATAATGCTGGCAGGATGGCAGCAACGGAAGCAGCCACTTGAGATGACTAAATTTTCCGCCATACCAACCAAAAGCAATTACATGTCGCATTTCATCACCTAAGTTTACGGATTGGAGGTTTCCCAAAGATTTATCTTTGGGAGGAAAATCCGCCCTCGTGAATTAGACCAAACGCCTAAAAAAACAGTTGACTTTGGTCTGAAATTGTGGTATACTTATAGTATCGTGTTGGCAAGCATACGAAGCGTTACCCCTTGGTAATGTGCTTGCCTCCCACTTCGTAGGGGATAAACGCACGATACACGATATACCATGAAACTGACTTTTAGATACCCTGTGTATCCGACACGGACACAACAAACAACATTATTAACATGGCTTGACCATCTTTGTGAACTTCAGAACTCTGCGCGCCACGATCGCAAAGTTGCTTGGGAGACTGAAGGTCAATCTATTTCTTGCAATGAGCAACAAAAGAAGTTGACGGTTGCTCGTGAAAAATACGCCGACTTTCGCGCTGTTCCACAAGATATGCAAGTGTGTGCTTTGGAGCGCATGGATAAAGCCTTTGATGGTTTTTATCAACGTTGTAAAAACGGTGCTGCGAAAAAAGGGTATCCAAGACACCGCAAACGGATTAAATCTATGACGTGGAAACTTCGCAAATATACAAAAGTTGTTCGTCGGAAAACAAAAGAGACTGACAAACAAACAATACGCGTTCGCGAAAACCCGATCCGCGAAACAGCATGGAAACATAACCGTTTGAAAGTTCCAAAACTTGGCGAAGTCAAGATATACATGCACCGCCCGCTTCAAGGGGATCCAACACAAGTCACGCTCGTCAAAAAAGCATCTGGTTGGTATGCTCATATTACCTGCGAGTTGCCAGATACTCCGAAAGTTGAACCTACGGCTGCGATCGCTGTTGACGTTGGTACCACGCACTATCTAACGACTTCCGAAGGCGAAAAGGAAGATAACCCACGCTGGTATCGCCAGGCTGAAGGACTACTCCACAAACACAATCAGACAATGGCACGCCGTAAAAAAGGCTCTAAACGCTGGTATAAAGCCGTGCATGCCTCTGCCTTGCACCAAGAACGCACTACCAACAAACGCAAAGACTTTATCGGAAAACTCGTCTATAAACTTTATCATCATTATCAAAACAACGTGTTAGTCGCTGAAGACCTCAGCGTTTCTAATATGGTTCAGAACAAACACCTTAGCAAGAGCATATCCGATGCGTCTTGGGGAAAGTTCTTTGAGTGGGCTGGAAACATAGCCGAAAGAGACGGTTTCCACTTCCACCAAGTCGATCCTAAGAACACCTCGCAAACTTGCTCAAGTTGTGGTCAGAAGTCGCCAAAGAAACTCTCGCTGGCGATACGAACTTTTGATTGTAGTTTTTGTGGCACGACTTTAGACCGAGACCATAACGCTGCATTAAACATCCTTTATAAGGCAGCTGCTGCCTTTCGTGGAGAGCGGTGGGTTACCACCCTCTATGAAACGAGAAACAAGAACGAAGCACGAGACACAGGCTTGCAAGAAGCAACACAACTAACGTTGTTTGATGCTCTTAACAAGCCCAAGTCTTTAGGCTTGGGTAGTTGACTCTCCCTACCAAGTTATGTAGAGTATATCACAAAAGGCGGGCAATTACAAGCCTTTAGTCCACAGACATGGAGCGGCATTTCCTAGTATAGAGAAACACCAACCCCCAAATAGGTATCAGAACAGTTTTGAGATTTTACATATTATGGAAAGTTCTTATGCCATTCTTGGTAGGGTTGTGCTATTGATTGCGGCATTTTTGACGTTGCGTCATACAAAACATGCATATTCGGAGCATTAATTTATTTTTTGTTGCACATATTTTGTATAGGTGTTAAAATATATCTGACGTTAAAAAATTCACGGTCTCGCGTGGGTTACGTCAGGGCAGCTTCCTAATTTCTTAGGTGCGCCGCAGGTAGTACCAATACCCGCGACGCTTTAGCACTGCCATAGTACTGGTATGACAGCGCTGGTTCCCATTGTATCACAACACACGCTTTGTGTGTGAGATTAATGGGAACCAGCACCCTATAGGGAAGGTTGCCGAATACCTTTCTATTCCCTTGCGACGCGCCTATCAGCGCACCCACCCCTATAGTCCTGTCAATTTTTTTAGACCCAGAGAGAAGGATATTCCTTTACTCTGATGTTGCAGTCTGCGAGAGGACTATGAACACGCCATTTGCCCCCAACACGCTCTATTACGGCGATTGCCTTGATATTATAGCAGGCTTTCCCGACAACTATATTGACCTGATCTGCCTCGATCCGCCGTTCAACTCCAACGAGAAATACAACAAGGTTTTCAAGGATTCCGGACTCCGTATTGATCCACAAATCAAGGCGTTTGATGATGTTTGGCTTTGGGACGATAAATCTGCTGAACGCGTTGAACGCGTCAAGAACGCTGTTGCTAACCCCGCGTCCAAGGTGATTGCTGGGTTTGAAGGATTCATTCCACAGAGCAAGATGCTTTCCTATACCTCCTACATGGCGGAACGATTGTTTATGATGCACCGCATTTTGAAGGAGACAGGGAGCATTTACCTGCACTGTGATCCCTACGCCAGTCACTACCTCAAGCTGGTGATGGATGCGATTTTCGATGAGAACAACTTTCGGAATGAGATTGTATGGTGTTATGCTGGTGGTGGCACGCCAAAGTGGGATTACCCAAGGAAACATGACATTATATTTCGTTATTCAAAGGGAACGAATGTAACTTTCAATGTAGAGTATAGACCCTATGGAGAACATAATACGACAGGTGAAAGAGCAACCGATAGAGGCGGGACAAGAAAAAAGGAATATCGTAAAGAAGGAACGCCTGTAAATGATTGGTGGACAGATATAAAACCTGTTATAAACTGGTCAAATGAACGCCTCGGATATCCAACTCAAAAGCCGCTCACACTCTACGAACGTATCATCAAAGCGTCCTCTAACCCCGATGATCTCGTGCTTGACCCTTTCGCGGGCTGTGGCACGACGATAGAAGCCGCTAAGAAAAGTGGACGGGATGTTATCGGTATTGACATCCTACCCTTCGCACTCCGTTTGATAAACCGCTACCGCCTTGCACCTAACGGTATAACGCCGCTCCCAATCGAAGGTGTGCCTGTTGATATGGACACCGCCCGTCAACTTGCCAAAACCGCTCCGTTCAAGTTCCAAGACTGGACAATCTCACTCATAGATGGCTTGGCATCCAATCCACAGAAAGTTGGCGATGACGGTATTGACGGGTTTGGGATGTTCCTTAACACGCCTGATAACATGGATCGCAAGGCGATTATCGTTCAAGTCACAGGTGCCGCTGGTTCACAGAAGGCGAAGTTTGATAGACTTCACGCGAATATCCGAAACGAGAACGCCGCGATGGGCATCCTAATCACTCTCGATCCGCAAACTGCACAACGCAATTGGAAACATACCTTAGACCCTATCCGGATGGGCGAAACCACTTACGCGCCTATACAGTGTTTCTCTATTGAGGAATACTACCGAAACAACGAGCAATGGGATCGGATATTGACACTCCCCTCGCTGGCAAATCCGTGGACAGGGAAGCATATGCAGCAGAATCTTTTATTTGAGGCGTAATGGAGGGAATGTAGATGCCGATTGGAAGTGAATCTGATAGAGACATCATCAGACCGAAACATCAAATGGCAGTGCCGGGACTCGGCGTTTTTATTGCACCGAAAGCCGTCGCTCGTCTATTTCAACTTCACGACTATACCCGTTGTCCGAACTTCCGAAAAAAGCGTGCGCCGATGGGAAGAATTCTCTATCCCATCCTACGTCCAAATGTCTATTATTCCCCGCGGATGTTTCATCTACACCAAGCGAGAAGATTTAAGAACAAGAAGCGGAAGGAAGGCACAGTTATCGAGTATAAACTGAAACCCGTCACTTTCTATATCTCCTCTGGTATAGGCGATAAATGGTGGAGACAAGAGGCGAAAGACGCATATCAGATCGTTTCAGACGCACTTCCTGAATGGATAGGGCTGGTCATCCACAGAGGACTCACACCGGAAAAAGCACCGGGGAACTATTGGAGTATCTCTGATACCGAGATGGGCGCGAGTCTTATAGGAGACTTACTGCTACCTGTTTATGATAAAGATGCCCTTATCAAAATAGCGATTGCATCTGTACGAAAATGGACACATGGGGAATATCAGCAGAAAGTCAAAGATTTCAGTGCCAGACTTAAAAATCTCAAATATATAGGTGAGAAACAACTCTCAAGTGCTGAAAAAAGTAATGGAATTGTTTTCTCCTTAAATTGAGATGGACCCGTTCGTGAAAACACACAGGATAACTTCTTCAAAGAGCCTCACTTGGCAGATTAGGTAGGGACAATGACAGAAGCCAAAGTTGAACAAGCAGTCAAAAACTATTTTGAAAATCAATTCCCGAAATTTTCAACATCACAGCAGTGCGGAGTCCAGTTCGGCACGCGACACGGCATCGCGGATGTTGTTCTGCATCAGTCCATTAGAGACGAAAAAGGATACTTCGTCGCGATTGCGGAGTGCAAGAGATTGCCTCTCCCCATCCTACGAGGACATGCGAGAGCGCAGCTGAAAAGCTATATGAGTGCTACTAACACAAGGTATGGTGTTCTCGCTGTCGGCACGGATCCCGGGAATTGGGAGTTCTGCGAGAATAAGTATAACAATCGGTTTGCCGAGATTAGTCGGGAAGATTTTGAACGGGGCATTGAGAACTGGGAACCTGTACCGGCAGCGGCTTTAGACATAGATGGACAAGCAAAGCATGGAACTTCACACTGGTGGAAACGGATTGCCCTGTTTTTAGGCGTTCTGTTTATTGTGAGTATCTTATCACTTTTGTTGCTGTGGCCCGATCCGCCAGAGCCAATTGTTTATATCACCGAGACAGGCAGGAAATACCATACCTACAATTGCAATTTTTTGGAGCAATACGCTGATGGAAAGTTTGCGATTTATTTGGGTGAAGCCGAAAAGAATTATGACCCTTGTAGGATTTGTTCCCCGCATAGAGCAGAAAAGTCAAGGTAATTCCCTAAGCAACCCCATAAGATTAGAGATGACCTGCCTTGGACAGTAGGTTCGCGAGGTTTCTTTCTCTACCACAACGCCCTATCAGAACCCGTACAGGTTTACCTTGGAAAATCACTGTAAGTTGTCGTCTACTTTTCGGATTTGTCTGGTTAATGCCCCGCCCGTCGAACAAAACAGGCACATAGACGGTTTCCCCACTCTCCTTTCGAGTCGGAGCGATGGTAGCGGCAAATTTCAAACTGTTTTCCAACTTTTCACGGACCTCTGATTCCTTGGCTTTACCACTTTTGAGTTCAATTGGAACCGCGATAAAGGTCTTTTTAGCATCATTCCCGTAAAACAGCATCCGGTCGCACCGTTTCCCACTTTCTCCGCGTGCGTCAAATTCTTTCTCTACATCTATCACGACCCGCTTTCTGGGTATATCATCAAGGTGGACCGTACATCTGTCTCCGCTGCATGAATTCGTAAGGCTGTCTGGAGACACCTGCTCTTGAATGTGGGTAAGGCTTTTATTCAGATTCAACCGCATCCTCCTCTTTCGTTTGCTCAATTCTGTTTTGGAGTCCTGCGGACTCGTTGTAGAGATCCTCGGCTATATCCAAGTGGTCTTCCGGCTCTATACCTTCAACAAGGTCAAACGGGAGTTCTGTGACTGGCTTGTTCTTATGGAACCACCACGCACCGGTCTCTTCCTTTTTCAGGTAGTCTGCTGATTCATTTGTGGATTCCCCCTGTTTCCGCAATTCACCTTCGCGGATTAGGTTGCCGATCTGTTGGAGGAGGAAGTTGCTATGTGTTGTAATCAGGACGCGAACACCGGCTCTGACCAAACGGGCAAGGGTTTGGGCGATTTTGGTTTGTGCACCCGGATGTAGGTGAGATTCAGGCTCTTCAATAATGAGCAAGTCACCCTGTTTAACGATACCTCGCAGAAATAGGACTAAAGGTGCGAGTTCAGATACCATTGCCGCGGAGTGGCTCATCCACAGTGACTCTTTCGCCTGCTCTGGACGGTACAGAAATTTGGGATTTCCCTCTGACCCGATGCCTTCAACCTCTATTTTGCCTTCCAGCAGCTCCGTCTCCAGTTGTTCAGCGACCTGACTTATTCTGCTTGATGATCTCCTGCGTGCCCTATATTGGATAATTTGCTCCAGAAAATCCGCTATCATTCCTGAAAATGTAGATACTTCAAGGCGATCTAAACCGATGCGCGTCGCCCGCTTGATGAGGGCAGTCGCAAGTACATCGCGGCTTTGCATGATGCCGCTCCGAGCTGCAGGCAAGTAGTATGAATCCCCTGTTCGCCACCGACGGGTACTTAAAGTCCGAAGTAGACGTTCAACATCGGATATCTCATGAAACTCAGTTTTACGCATTGTGTCGTTTGGGGCGAGGAGAGTCATGTCTGGGTTGATATGCCCGGTTATAGTGGATTTAGCGGATCCAGCGGCTCGCATCTCAAAATCCCAACACGTTTGATCTCTTTCGCGAACCGACAGTGAAACGTTCATTTTGTTCCTTTGATTTCCCGTGAATCGAATTAACTTAGAAACATCTTCAAGGTCGAAACACCGTTCGAGTTCGTTTGTGAAATCTTCTTGATCTGTGAGTCTAGACTCCGGTCGAGTGCGCACCTGTTGAGGTAAATCAGAAAATTTGAACGGACGCTCAGGCGTGTTTAACTTTTCGAGTACCTCTAATATTTCTTGTTCTATCTCCTCCTGCCGTTTCTGTGGATAACGGTCTCGCGAACGGCGAACAAAACCAAAATAATAAGCAGTAGAGTCTGCCCAGGGTAACTGGGAAAACCCCTCAAAATGTTGGTGTAATGCGTAAATGAGCGCGGCGAGATAGGTTTTGCCGGTGTTGCTCTCACCGACGAATACAGTCAACGGACGCAGGTCTATTTCTGCCGCTTCTATCGGACCGAAGTTTTGGACGTTAATGTGGACGTTCATTTTTTTCTCCTATTTTTTTTCTCCTCTTGGTGATGACTTTGAAATTATACACCTATCTGTCATTAATTGCAAGGAAAAATCGGCGTTCATTTTCTCAGTTTATTTTTTTCCTTGACCGCCTACAATCCCATGTCCCTCTTTGATGCGGAGAATCTGATTTGATTTCAGATTAGAAAATTGCTCTCTGCGTCCACTTTGCCAGTGGATTTCCAAAGTGTCAATCTCTGACCTTTCCCCAAGTCCAAAGTGGACTCGGAGATCGCTTTGCGAAAGATAACTCGCACCACCCCGAACCTCTTTAAGAAGAGACATATCCCCTACTTTCAAAACTATTCTCGTCCCGATACCCAAAGCATTGCTTTCGGTGCCAATCGGTTGGATTGTTAGCCAATGATTGCTATTGCCACCCTCGTTTCGGAGAAGCGTTGCGGGTTGGTTAGAGTTATTGAGGAAAATATCAATATCTCCATCATTGTCGTAGTCACCGAACGCGGCACCGCGGCTAACTTGCTTAGGTAGTTGTGCCAATCCGACTTCAACAGATGCATCCGTAAAATGGTAGGTGCCATCTTGTCGGCGCGTGTTACGGAAAAGTAGGTCAGACTGCGGGTAAGTGCTGTCCGAAAATAGCGCGATGTTTTCTTGAAGATGTCCGTTCGCAACAAAGAGGTCCAGCAGACCATCGTTGTTGTAATCAAAGAATTCGACTGCCCACTTAAAATAAGGGAGTGTCACTGCGCCAATCCCGGCAGTAAAAGAGACATCGGAAAAAAATAGAGCATTTTCGTTTTGATAGAGGACCACCGGCAGTGAAGAGGCATTGCTGACAACGAGATCAAGATACCCGTTGTTATCGTAATCACCAAATGCACTTCCCATACCACTGCCCGGAAAGCCGTTCCCATCGTAGCCTGTGCCGGTAAAGTCGGCAGTCTCAGTGAAAGTACCATCGCCGTTGTTACGGTACAGGAAATCCGCCTCCATGTCGTTGGCGATATGCAGGTCTGGGTAACCGTCATTATCGTAGTCCCCAACTGCAACCGCGAGACCGAGTGCGCGATGTGAAATCCCGGCATCTGCAGTGACATCTGTAAAAGTGCTATCGCCGTTATTGCGATAGAGGATATCGGGTTCACTGACAAAGTGGCTGCCAGCAATCTGATCCGTCGGACTACAATACGTTCTGATACCCCGTGTCTCCCACCAACGATTCTCTTCAACCGAAAATTTCATATAGTTGACAACATACAGATCAACATCTCCATCTAAATCGTAATCGAGAAAGGCGCAGCTCGTTCCCCAACGCTCATCACCGACACCCGCTTGCTGCGTAACATCCGTAAAGGTGCCATCGCCGTTGTTATGGTAGAAGCGGTTGGCTCCGTAGTTGGTCACGTAAATCTCAGGATAACCGTCGTTGTTGACATCGGCAGCAGCACACCCGACACCGTAGCCTATATCACCGACCCCTGCTTTCTGTGTCACGTCGATAAAGGTGCCGTCACCGTTGTTCCGATAGAGTGTGTTTCGCGGGAGATGTGTTTGAGAGGGGTCTTCAGGAACTGGCGGTGGGATATGCGTAGCGTTCACTATATAAAGATCAAGAGCACCGTCAGCATCATAGTCAAAAAAGAGCGCGCCGGATCCGAGGGTTTCGATGAGATATTTTTCGCCTGTCCTGCCATCGACATGCTGAAACGTGATACCCGCCTCGGCAGTCGCGTCAACGAATTTCACCTCGGCTGGAGTGGATATACTCAGGATGCAAGAGAGAACGATACAGCAGAAATATTTCATTCGTCGTTGGAATACTCTTTCCGTTTTTTACGCGCATGTCGCGCCTCATTTTCCAACCCAAGCGCATCACAAACTTGAGAAAGCGTATCCCAATAGTTTCCGTCAGTCGGTGCGAGATGGACAGCGATTCTCGCATGTGAGAGTGCCTTGTCCAAGTCCACCTTCAATTCCGTATAACAGACTGCGATGTTATTATGCGCAATAGCAAGGTCCGTATTGATGGCGAGTGCCTGCTGATACGCTGTAATCGCAAGGTCAATTTTTTCTTGTTTATGATAAGCATGTCCCAAATTGTAGTGTGCAGTCGCTAAATCGGGGGCAAGGGAGATAGCATGTTTATAGTTCGCAACCGCATCCGCAAAGCGGTGGCGCGCGAGGTAAACGATACCGAGATTGTTATAACCTTTTGCGTCATCAGGATATTTTTTCACCCACATCTCGGCTTTCTCAAGGAGCGGATCTGTCTGACGGAGGACCTTAAAAAACGCCATCGCCGTTGCAGCTTTCTCCTTTTCGCCACGTTTGATGTAAATTTGAGCGAGTTGGTAATGCGCCTCTGTATTGTCCACCTGAATTTCAATTGCCTTCTCAATAGCGGTGATCGCCTCATCTAAACGTCCCTGTTTAACATAGACCTTACCTAATCCTAAGATGGCACTGGCACGTTTTGGATTGCGGCGCGTGGCTTTTTTAAAGGCGTGTGCAGCTTGCTCAAAATGCCCCTGTTTCAAGTGGACTTCGCCAAGTCCGGTATAGGCATCTTCCCATTCAGGATCAATAGCAATCGCACGTTCAAACGCTTCAATGGCGTGCGGAAAAACCCCCTTCTTGAAATAAACCACCCCAATGTTATAGTGTGGTTCGGCAATCATAGGTGATAATTCAAGTGCCTTCTGATAAGCATCAAGCGCGGCATCGTATTGCTTTAGTTCAGAATATGCGACACCGAGTTTGTTGTAGAAGATAGGGGAATTCGGCGCAAGTGCGATGGCTTTTTTGTACTCGGAGATGGCTTGCGCAAACTCTCCAATAGCATGATAGGCGATGGCATTCTTATAGTGCTTTTCGGCAGGTGAAGCATCGGATAAGGCAGTGCTTCCGAAGGCACTGAAAAGGATAAATATGGTGAGATATTTTAGCATACGCTCCACCTCTCTGGTGTAAGGGCGGTGTCTGTACCGCCCTTATCAAGCGTATCTTTAATCGCGATCAGATTTAATGCTACCCCACGTTGTCGCGAGTTTCTCTGCGGGTTCCACCGGTAGAAAATCACCGGTCATAATTTCTTCGATTTCCGCCGCAGTGAGAATTTTGTTGAAGATAAATACCTCGTCAATAATCCCCGTGAAAAATTCTTCGCCGGGGTGACGTGCTCCAACCATAATGGAGCCATCAATCTCAGCAACCATTGGGGGTTTAGGCCCGCCGCCTGCTTTCTTGGCATCATTGTAGATGACGACCTCCGATTTGGTGTCGTGGGTCACTGCGAGGTGTACCCAGTCATTAGGTTGAATGTCATCGCTAACGCCTTTTTGTGCCCAGCCGGGAGCACTCGACCAGAAATAGGTTTTCTTGTCGCTATTTCTAAAAATTGATGCCCATTTCAAGGAACCGGCTGTCACCATGTAATTCCAGTCCCGAATTTGGTTATCGTCACGCTTAACCCAAAAAGCGATAGAGAACTGCTCTCTTAACTGCAAAGTATCGTTGATAGGCACCTTTACATGCTGTCCCTTCGTTCCGTCGAACTCCAACGCCTTGCCGAACTGTCCATCTACCCATTTTGGATCTTTGATAAGTTCGCCATCATGACCATGCACGGAACCATCTCCGGCATCGCCTCCCTTTCCTTCATCAAAGGAGAGGTATAAAACGAGGGATTTATCATCTAACCCTGCATATAAAGATGTTGTAAGGGTGAACAATACAAATATTGCAACAAGCACCCTTATAAATTGTTCAAATTTGCGCACAATGCATTCCTGTTAGTAAAAACCTATATAAATCTATGTAAATACAAGTTTTTACGGGATTCCTTAAGTCCCTTTATAGACACCGTCGTGTCTAACCTGCCTGTGTCCAGTGTCGTCTATGCACGTCATAGAAGATACAGGCGATTTGCACGTAGCAAAGGTGCACGCTACGTGGTGTAACCCACAAAGTCAGCCTCAAAAGACTGACGCTTTATTATTTCCGAGTGTCCTCACAGTGTTAAGGTTCGTCTCACTCGCGCATGAACCTTTTGCGTAGCAAAGACGTGGTTTTTGTCTCGTGTGCTTGGTTATCGCACAACACTACGCATACGGTAGTGCGGAATTGAACCGCACAAAACGCCTATCGTTTACCGTTTGACATAGAAAAGTCAAGAAAAACATAGAAAAAGAACTATTTAGGAACTGCTCCTTCAATTATACAAAACAAGGTAAAATTTGCTAAAACAGCAAATTGGACATAAGAGAAAAATTAACCTAAATTTGGACGACCGCGCAATTACATGGTTAGTTCAAGGGAGAAGCTATTTAGCAGGCACCACATTTCTTACAAACGGTCGTATCACATTCGCTGGTCATAAAACCTTTTTCGTGCTTGTTGAACTCAAGTTGTAGGAATTGGGGTTTAACGTTTAGGTCAAGGTGGTCCCACGGATTGACTTCATGCAGGGGGCGTTGGCGCGTCGCATAAAAATCCGGCATTAACCCGTGTTTGCGGAAGGCTTGGTTCCATGAAACGCCGTTCGCGAGTTCAAGGATAACTTTTCCGAGCCGTCGGTCGCCGCGTGCGAAAGCGGCTTCTTGGTGCGCAAGTCTGGCACTTGCAGATCCGACTTTTATACTGCCGAGTCGGTTAATTTCGCGTTTCAGAAAATCAAGCTTTCGGGAGATGGTTTTTGGCGGTTCCATTGCCACCCACTGAAAAGGCGTATGTGGCTTCGGCACCATAGGCGAGATCGTAAAACTGATGCGAGCGATTCGCCCTGTTCGTTTGGCATGCGGGAGAAGGATGGTGCGCATCTCTTTTGCCATATCAACAATAGCCTCGACATCCGCAGGCGTTTCATGTGGGACACCAATGAGAAAATAAAGGCGTAGGTTGAGAATATCACGCTTCAAAGCTTCTTCAAAAACGTGGTAGAGTCGTTCGCGTGGAATGGCTTTATTGACGACTTTTTGAAGTTCTTCAGTGGCTACCTCTGGCGCAATAGTAATGGTGCCTTGTTCACTGTCTGCGAGGGCATCAAGCAAAGGCGCGCGAACCGTTTCCGCACGCAGTGAAGCACAAGAGATACGGAATCCACGTTCAACGAGGCCTGAGGCGATTTCATCAATGTGTGGATGGTCGGAAATAGAAGCACCAACAAGTCCGATCCTGTCTGTAATACCACGTGCGCGCTCCGCAAGCGCAAGCGTGCTTTCCACAGAACGATGCCGCGGCCATCGGCGGGCATAATCAGCAACACAGAAACGACACTGCCTACCACAACCTCGCACAATCTCTATGAGATGTGCATTCGCGAACTCCGTATTGGGCGTATGAATGTGTGTGCAAGTTTCGACATCGTCAAGTTTTGGAACAGCTCCGGCGTGGATCTGGGGGGCTGCTCCTTGTTTCGGAGAAACCGCATCAATAGTGCCATCATTGTGATAGGTTACATCATAAAAACTCGGCACATAAAGCCCCGGGACAGTCGCCAAGGTTTCGAGTAGCTCACACTTCGGCGCGCCGGATCGTTTCCACTCGTCAAAGTGCGCCATGAGTTGATGGATGACAAGTTCCGCCTCTCCAACAACAAAAACATCAACGAAATCAGCAATCGGTTCTGGGTTGTAGGAGATATTGATACCTCCCGCAATAACCAGCGGATCCCATTCTGTACGTTCTTCAGCAAGTGGTGGAATGTTTGCGAGTTTTAGGGTGCGCGGAATATTCACATAATCCGACTCAAAAGAGACAGAAAACCCGACGACATCGAACTGGTTCAGTGCCGTTTGCGTCTCAAACGAGAAAAGCGACTTTTTCTGAGTAACAAGTTTTTCAAGGTAACCAGATTCAGGCACAAAAACACGCTCGCAAGCGGTGTCCACCCGACTGTTTAGGGTTGCATAGATCACCTGAACACCAAGACTCGACATACCAAGTTCATACGTACTTGGATAGACAAGTGCGAACCTGTTAGGTTTTCTGAAATTATTTTGCGCACCGTGTTCCTCGCTGCGCAGGTGTTGGTAGTGCTGTCGTAAGTCCACTATTTGCCTCGTACATGCAGTTACAAAATGAGAAAATGAAAAAGCGATAGGTGCAGCATTGTGTTGTCAAAAACGCAATGTTGCTTCAACTTGTGAAGGCACCTCAATCAAGAAATCGTAAGCAACTTTAAAAAGTTGCACTGATAGGGGACACTATAGTTATAGTATCTATTTGTCGTTCTTCTCTCTTTTTTGCACGCGCAAGAAAGCGGGAATTTCCCAATCTGTATCCGGTTGCTGTGCACTTTGATCCCGCCTACGGGCAGGTTTCCGTCCTCTACTTTGCGGAGCGGGTTCTTGTGCGACAGGTTGTTCAGCATCTGCGCTCCGTCCACGATCTGCGTTCCGTCCGCGAGTTGACGGGGTAGATCTGCCAGATGAGGTTCTACCACCCGGTCGGGCTCTACCTCCACCTGCCATACGTTGTTCGGACAGTGCTGACGGCTGTCGCTGATAGACATCTGCTTCATCATATCTCGCAGATGGACTTCCACTGCCTACTGTTTCGGGTCTTGATGTGTATCCTCCGTCAGTATCAAATCCTGTTGCAATGACGGTGACAAGGACTTCGTCGTCAAGTTCCACGCCATCTTTGTAAACGAGACCCAAGATGATTTGTGCGTCGGGTGCAACATCCTTGATAACCTGCATGGCTTCATTAAGTTCTTGCATCGTGAAATCGGGCGGGGCAGTGATATTGACAATCATACCAACAGCACCGGCAATGTCAGTTTGTTCCAGGAGCGGAGAGTTAATGGCTTGTTCCGCAGCGATTGTCGCGCGACTATCACCCGTAGCCTGACCCATACCCATCAACGCGCTCCCAGCCTCCCGCATAATGGATTCAACATCGGCGAAATCAACATTAATTTCGCCCGCTTCTGTGACGATGTCAGAAATGCTCTTAACACCGTGGAGGAGCACCTCGTCTCCAATCCGGAACGCCTCTCGAATTGGAAGGTTCCTGTTCATAGTGTCAATAAGACGCTGATTGGGGACAACAATTACGGAATCGGCTGCTTCTCGGAGTTCTTCAAGTCCTACTTCGGCGGTGGTTGCGCGGCGTTGGCCTTCAAAGTCAAAGGGCCGTGTCACGACAGCAATTGTAAGCGCACCGCTTTCCTTTGCTAGTGAAGCAATGAGAGGCGCTGCACCCGTTCCCGTACCGCCACCCATACCTGCAGTAATGAAGACCATATTTGCATTTTCGACGATCGTCTGAAGTTGTTCTCTGTCTTCTGTAGCGGCTTTTTTGCCAATCTCAGGGTCAGCACCGGAACCTAAACCTTCGGTCGTATTAAGGCCAATCGGGATTTGCGTCGCACCACGGCAGGTCAACAGTGCTTGCTGATCGGTGTTGACAGCATAAAACTCTATACCCGCGAGTCCAGCGTCAATCATACGTCTTACAGCATTTCCACCTGCGCCACCAACCCCAATGACCTTAATTTTCGCGCGTAAATTTTCAAATTCCTCTTGTTCAAATTCTATCATATTGGATTTCAGTTACTATAGCAGAGATCCAGCAACCTAATTCCTCCTATCATTGTAACCTCAATCTCCAGACCGAGGTCCCTTGATAACGTTTGTTGATTCGCTTTTTCACATTAAATTATACGGTATTAGAAAGGTTAAGTCAAGTTGTGCTACGCCTTTAACTTTGATAGGCTCACTTTCTTAATGAAGTCCAATTAATATCCGAACCATTCTTTGATGCGTTGCAGGAATGCGCCAACACCGCCATCCCCGTGACGGGCGTTGTGTTCCTGCTCTTGCCGGCGCGAGGATTCACCATAAAGTGCAAGCCCTATACTCGTAGCATACATCGGATGATTGACTCGGTCCGTTAAGCCTTGTAATCCGCGCGGGTAACCTATCTGGACGCGCAGCTGAAGCATGGCTTCAGTCAGTTCCTGAAGACCGTCCATAAGTGCTGTACCACCGGTGAGGACAAGCCCACCCGGAAGCGGCATATCCCCTAATTCATAGCCAATTACTTCTAAGATTTCTGCCATGCGGTACTCAATAATTTGTGCAAGTTCAACTCGGTCGATAAAACGTGGGGGACTGGCATCACCGGTGACCGGGATAGATCTGATTTCATCTGTATCTACTAATTCCGTCCACGCGCAGCCGCGATGAAGTTTGAGCTCTTCTGCTTCCGGAAGGGTGACTTTTAAATATTGAGCGATGTCGTTGGTAACATGCTGCCCGCCGACAGGGATTACTGCTGTATGTTGAATAGAATCCTCTTTATAGACGACAATTTCAGTTGTGCCGTCACCGATGTCAACCAAAGCGATACCAACTTCACGTTCATCCCTTGAAACAACTGCCTGTGTTGCAGCCAGAGGTGCAGCGACAAGGGTCTCAATTATAGGTACACCTGCCTTTTCAATACTATTGAGTAGATTCTGGATAGCCGTTTTGCCAGCTGTAATAATATAAGCATAAGCTTCAAGACGCGCCCCGGACATTCCAATTGGTTCTCTGATACGGTCTTGGGCATCAACGACAAAATTCTGTTGGATGACATGCAGGATCTCTCGGTCAGCAGGAACAGAAATAGCCTCCGCGGCTATCATAGCACGGTCAACATCTTCCTGTGAAATTTCGGTGTTCGCAACGGAAACAACCCCATGCGATGTTTGACCAATGATATGCTCCCCGGAAATGCCGACACAGACAGAGTCTATTTTCACGCCTGCCATTAACTCGGCATTAGAAATAGCTTTACGGATAGCCTCCGCTGTTTGGTTGATGTCAACAACGACCCCTGCTCGAAGGCCTTCAGCCTCTGCATGCCCGACACCAATGATCCCTATTTTTTGGGTACTACCCTGCAACGTGTTTCCAACAACTACCGAAATTTTGCTTGAACCGATATCAAGCCCCGCGATAATATTTTGTTTTGGCATCTAAATGTTTTCACCTCCTTTTTCCTTAAACATCTGCGACATAAAGAACGATAAACAGGGATCTTATTGTGTACGCCTCATCATACCTATCGGTCGTCATGAAAGAGTCCTTACTCGTTTTCTGCCAAACCCCCTAAGTACATTGTATCTTGGAATCTTGCATCAAGGTACGGCTGTACCTCCACTGAACTTTCCCGGATAAGTTTGAGTACTTCGGTTTTGCGATGTTTTAAAAACAGAGCGATGTGATGAAGTCCGAGTTCAATTGTATCTGCGGCAAGCCAGACGGATACAGGAAAAGCATCAAGTTGGAGTTTAATCTTCTGAGAATCACCCGCATCAATGCTCTCTAACTGCGTCGCAAGGTTTCGCTCTCGAAGCAAGGCGGTTTTTAAGACCACCAACCCCAAGACAACTTCCGACATCTTGATAGCAGTCCCCACCTTTGGTATCTCATCAGATCTTACCTTAAGTATCACCATGTCTCCAAACGGCTCAGGTATTAATCGCCCTGCTTCTTGCCTATCTATATGTTTTAACACATGTCCCTCACTATCTACCAAGAAAAATGAACCATTCCGATCAACAGGGACATCAGCAGTGGCATCAAACCTCAGAATCGCAAAAGGTTCGCGCTCAGTGATTTCAATAGTCAGCAGCCGTTTCATCACATGTTTGGTAACGCTAACATCTTTGATATAGCTCAGGTTTTCCTTGAGATAATTAACTGTCCGTTCTTCGGAATCGGTGACAATATTTTGCAATTGCTGACCTAAAGCGTCATAAATTTGTAAATCAGTATAGTGCATGTTTCCAGAAAGTTCAAGAGAAACATATTCAGCACTGAAAAAACTGAGTACCGTCTTGCCGATGAAGGACAAAGTAAGGACAATGGCAACGATAAAAACGATTCTCCGTAACAGATAGGTCTTGGTGTTCGCACGTCTACCGAGTCGCTGCCGAGGCATTGAACTCTGCCGTACATATCCACTATGCTGCTTGTGCAAGAATGAAACCCTCCGTTTATTTTTCCCTTCCTTCGCAATAGTCCGTTGTTCTGATGGAGATTAAATGTGCCTCTGATTATTCGTCTTATCTGCCTGAAGTCTACTTAAAAATTCGCGCCCTACCTTACTAATGTCACCGGCTCCCAATGTAATGACAATATCCTCAGGTTCGGTTATTTCCATCAGAACATCCGTAATTTTATCCGTATCGGGAACATAAAGGACGTGCCGATGCCCGTGTGCTTGTATTGATTGGGCAAGTTTTTCAGCGGTGACGTTTTCAATAGGTGCTTCGCCAGCACTATAAATTGAGGTAACAATAAGGACGTCTGCTTGGTAAAAGGATCGAGAGAATTCATCCGCTAAATCTCTAACACGCTGGTATCGGTGTGGTTGGAAAACTGCGATAATACGCCGTTTGTAGCCGTCGCGCGCCCCGCTGAGGGCTGCTTTCAACTTTGCTGGGTTATGGGCATAATCGTCAACAACGATGATATTATTGACTTCACCAAGTACTTCAAAACGACGGTGAACACCTTGAAACGATTCAAGCTTCTCCCGAATGCTATCGAACGGAATATCAAATTCAAGTCCGACGGCAATTGCTGCCAAGGAATTAGAAATATTATGACGACCCGGCATTTTGAGGTGAATTTCACCGTACAAGTGTCCATTTTTGCGGACTCGATAGCGTGAGGTGGGACCTTCTACAGTAATGCCTTCGGCTATTAAATCTGCTCTTGTCTCAAGACCGTAGGTAATATAACGTTTCTTAACCCGTGGGATGAACTTCTGAATATTCTCTGCATCTAAGCAAAGAACGGCTGCACCATAGAACGGGACTTTATTGATGAATTTGAGAAATGTTTCCCCAATTTCATCAACGCTATTGTAATAATCCAAGTGGTCGGCATCAACGGACGTGACAACCGCAACGGTGGGATAGAACATCTCAATGGAACCGTAGGCTTCGTCCGCTTCAATTACCATAACATCACCTTCGCCACTTTGCGCGTGACTACCGTTCATAAGTTTTCCACCTACAACAACCGTCGGATCAAGACTGCTGAGGACTGTAGCCGTCATAGCAGTTGTGGTTGTTTTGCCGTGTGTTCCGCTGACAGCAACGCTGTAGCGCATTCGGGTAATCTCATTCAACATCTCCGCGCCCCTCACTATAGGGATTTTCTGCGTCTCCGCAGCAAGGAGTTCGGAATTGTCAGGCGGAATAGCAGGAGAAATAACGACAACATCAGCACCCTGTATATGCGATGCGGCATGTCCGTAGTAGATGGTAGCCCCGCGAGCGCGCAAGTGTTCTGTCGTATAGGACTCTTGGATATCTGAACCTGTCACATGAAACCCAAGATCCAGCAGAATTTCCGTGATACCACTTAAGCCTGCGCCACCAATACCGATGATATGGATATGTCGTGTTTTTCCAAACATTTTGTCTCTTTTGTCCTAAACTTAAGACTTGTAAACACTACTCTGACAGTCGGTGTATGACTCACTAAACATACGAAAGAATGGATTTAGCAATATTATCGCTTGCATTCGGTTTGCCAAGTGCTCGACTGGCGGATACCATCTGCTCGTATGTGTCCTGATCCAATAGTATATGGGTAAGGCTTTCAACAAGCATTTCTACTGTGAACCCACCCTGTTCTAACACAACAGCGGCACCTTCTTCAGCAATACTGTATGCGTTTCGTACCTGATCATTTCCGGTTTGTGAAGGTAAAGGTATGAAAATTGCTGGAATACCGCATGCAGTGACTTCAGCAACAGTCATCCCACCTGCTCTGCACACCATAACATCTGTGATGCTATAGATTTCCTCAACAGTATCAAAAAAAGGGCGCACGCAATGTAAGAAGTCTTTATGTAATGCAAGCACCGCTTCATACTCGGTTTCGACAGACGCAACATCAGCCGCTCCAGTTTGATGAACGATCTGAATCTGGTCGGCAAGTTCGACCAAGGACGGGAGCGCATCTGTAACAGCTGTATTGATGGCTTGAGCACCCTGACTTCCACCCATTACAAAGATTGTTTTCCGGTCTGGAGACAACCCAAATTTCCTATAGGTTTCCTCGCACCTCGGAAATGCAGTGATTGCGGGACGAATCGGGTTGCCTGTTACCTCTATATGCCCAGTATGTCGGAACGAATTGTTCTTACGAGCCGACTCCATAGCGAGATAGGCGGCTTTCGCCCAGCGTGCCAAAATGCTATTTGTTAAACCGACAGAGGCATTCTGTTCCTGAATAGCGACCGGAATCTTACGAAGAAGTGCAGCTAAAAGCACCGGACCTGAAACATATCCGCCCGTCCCAATAACAACGTCTGGCTTCAATTCGTTCATATATCGCAACGACTGTGTAAGTCCACAAAAAACCTTCCAGATAACCGGAAACCATTGTAGCGTTAGACGGCGTGGAAAACCCGCAACTGAAATAGGTCGAAACTGGAAACCGTGTTGAGGGACCAGCGTTGATTCCAATCTACCCGCACCACCGATGAATATAATATCTACCGTAGCGTCCAAGCGTTGTAATGCCTGGGCAATACCAATCGCTGGGTAGATATGTCCACCTGTTCCACCACCTGCGATAACAACTTTTCGATGTGTTTCTATCTGTTGTGATGACACCACATCGTGGCTGTTGATTCCTGATAAATTTGTATCGCAATGTTTGGAAGTACTCATAATTAATCTTACCAAAAGGTTCAACTTAGCGATTTATCTTTCGGACTACGAATTTCCTCTTAAAGTCCCCCGGATAAGGGGGATTTAGGGGGTTTAAAACTAAGAAATCTACCATCGTGTGCTAAATTTGCGTAAGTCCTAATCTTATAAGATCGGTTAGTTGGGTATCAGTCCGGACTCCGATCGATGTTCCGTGAAACATTCAGAAGGATACCAACGCTCACCAAACTCAGAACGATGGATGAACCTCCGTAACTAATAAATGGCAACGTAATCCCTTTGGTCGGTAACAAACCCGTTACAACGCCAATATTGATAAAGGCTTGTAAGCCGATCAGTGTTGTGAGTCCCGTAGCAAGCAAAGATCCAAACAGATCGTTGACGTGTCGGGATATGTGGAGTCCGCGCCAGACAAATAACATAAAAATAATCGTTACGGCTGCAGCACCGACAAATCCGAATTCCTCCCCCAATACAGCGAAAATAAAATCTGTGTGTGGATAGGGAAGGCGTGAGATTTTCTGAAGGCTGCTGTCAATACCCATTCCAAGGAGTCCACCGCCTTCAAGGGCATCCAGTGAGCGTGTTAGATGATAGTTCGCTGCATCCGGTGATTTCAACATCGCTAAATAGTCCATGATACGTTTTAACCGATACGTATCCCGAATTACGAGTAAACTGAGAAGTCCACCCCCCGCGCCAGCAAGCATCAACACATGCCATATACGTATCCCGCCGATAAATAAGACGATGCAGACGGTTACCGCCAACAAGAACGCTGAACCGAAATCTGGTTGACTCACCACGAGACCGAAAGCGGCAGCTAAGATTAGCAGATTCGGAAGCACACCGTTGAAGAAACTCTTGACGCGTTCTGGGTTACGGCTTATGAAATTCGCTACATGTATCACCAACGCTATCTTGGCAAATTCGACAGGCTGAAAATTGATAGGTAACCCTATATTGATCCAGCGTTTAAATCTACCGCCTTCCGCGCCCTGTACGCTCGCCCCTAAACTTGGCACGAAAACCAATAACAACCCTATGAATGAAAGTATCAAAAGGAGGTTCGCGAACTTTGCATAAAACCTATAGGATAGATAAGAAGTCATGTACATACCAACTAAACCGATCGTACACGCGATGATGTGTGTTTGTAAATAACGGTAACTATAACCGTCATAATGCCTCGAAGAGAGTAGATGGCTGGAACTGTATACCATCAAAATGCCTATAGCAATGAGGCAGATCGTAAGCGCGATTAACGCTTTATCCATTCGCCCAGGTTTTTGCTCAGATAATGTTTCGGTTACGGGTTCTTGTCGCTCTCTGGCAGCGAAATAAGAGCGCGTGTTTGTCCACCAAGGTCGAGATTTTGGTTTGGATTTGAAATTCCATTTGCTACGAGGAGAGTTTTGGTAGCTACGTAGCATCGAGGTATTTCCCTTTCTGTTTTACTTTGATCCTAAAAACTGAGTTCGCCTATATTTTTCAGGACTTACGCACTGCTGCAGGCGGGGTTTGAAACCCCGCCTGCAAAGGGGCTTTGATCCTAAAAACTAAGTTCGCCTATATTTTTTAGTGAAGCGGTTGAAGCGTATCAACTGCCGCTTTAAAGTCGGTCCCGCGCGCCTTATAATCGGTGTACATATCGAAACTTGCATTTGCGGGCGATAATAGCACGACATCCCCAGGCGATGCACATTTGTAGGCAATCTGTACCGCCTCGACCATCGTTTTTGCCTTAACTATGTCTGTTGTATTCGCGAGTGTCTTTTCAATCTGTTGGGTGTACTCGCCAAGCATAACAGCGACTTTGACCTTGGCACGAACTATTTCACGCAGCGGGGCATAATCATTCCCTTTGTCATATCCTCCCATAATCAGAACAACTTGAGCGTTCTCTATTGATTCCAGGGCTGCTTTGACTGCCGCAACATTTGTCGCCTTTGAATCATCAATAAATTCAACACCCGTTAAAGTTCGCACCGGTTCAAACGCATGAAATAAAGCGGGATGTGACAGATCAAACTGTTGGAGCGCTTTCTGAATTTGTGTCTCTGTTACATCAAAAACTAATGCTACAGCAATAGCGGCGAGGACGTTCTGTACGTTGTGTCTCCCCCGAAGCGGAATATCTGCAATATCACAGATTCTTTTACGAGTACCATTCCATTGTGCAAAAAGCCCCGGACCTTCTCTAAATACACCCGAAACCGACGAATCTTCAGGAACACCTTTGTCCATAAAATAGAGTGTTTTCGCCACCGTCGATGTAGCGAAATCCTTGACAGAAGCATCCAAGCCGTTAAGAATTATCCAGTCAGTCGTCGTCTGATTACCAGAAATCTTCTGTTTTGCGGCTCGGTAGGCGGACATCGTTCCATGCCGGTCCAAGTGATCACGTGATAAGTTGAGTACGACGCTAACCCTCGGATGAAAGGTGACAGTGCTTTCCAACTGAAAACTGCTTGCCTCAACAACAACAATATCTTGATTTGTAAGGTCTTCAACCTCCGCTGCTAATGGCACGCCGATGTTCCCTGCGACACAGACATTTGGAAATTTGCCGCTTGCCTTTAGCATTGCTGCTGTGAGTAGCGTTGTCGTTGATTTACCTTTCGTGCCAGTGATAGCAACAATTGGTGCAGGACATATACTTGCGGCAACCTCTAATTCCGCGAGGATCGGGAGATGACGCGCCCGTGCCTCACACAGAATTGGGATGTCAAGTGGCACACCCGGTGAAACGACGATAAGATCCGCATCTGCAATGCATTCTGCGGGATGTCCATCAAAAAACTTTTTGTAGTCTGGTTTAGAAGCATCTTCCAGCGCAGCGATTTCCAATGACAACGCGTCCGCGGACCGTGTGTCTGTAACTGTGACTGTGGCACCGCGTGCCCGTAACAATTTTGCTGCGGCGATCCCACTACGGTTTACGCCAAAAACTGTCGCACATTTTCCTTGAAATTGCACTAAGAGCCCCCAACACTCGGTGCGAAACTATACTTATCTACGACTTACGCAACCCCGTTTGCTGGTGGGTTTTCAAACCCCGCCAGCAGTGCATAGAAAAATGCGTAAGTCCTGCTTATCGAAGTTTCAACGTACTTAAGGCTACCAAGACTAAGATAAGCCCGACAATCCAAAATCTAATGACGACTTTAGATTCTTTCCAGCCTGAAAGCAGAAAATGGTAATGAATTGGCGACATCTTGAATACGCGTTTGCCAAACGTTCGGTATGACCAGACTTGGATAATAACCGATAACGTTTCGGCGACGAAAATCGCACCGACGACCACAAGTAGAAATTCCTGCTTTATAAGCACTGCCACCGTTCCGAGCGTCGCGCCGAGTGCCAAGGATCCGGTATCCCCCATAAAGACCTGCGCGGGGTGACCGTTATACCATAAAAACCCCAAGCCCGCTCCGACTAACGCTGCACAGAAAATTGCTGTCACTTCCCCACCTACCGGCAGATGAAAGATATTCAGATACGCTGCAATCTCGTTGTGGCTTGTCATGTACCCCACTATCCCCAAAGTTCCAGCAACGAATAGTGTACATCCGATCGCCAAACCATCCATCCCGTCTGTAAGGTTGACAGCATTAGAAGCGCCAACGATAACCAGCGTCGCGAAAGGGATAAAGAATATACCTAAATTCGGTTGAACATCTTTAAAAAAAGGGAGGATCAGAGATGTTCGTGTCGCCAGATTGTCAGTTTGCGCGGGTCCCCAGTGATAAAGATAACCAGCAATTGCCAACGCACCCACCGTTTGCAGCGCAATCTTGTGCCACCCGCGGAGTCCCAAGGATTGTTGTTTGATCAGTTTACTGTAATCATCGAGAAATCCGAGGCCACCGAACCAGAGCATCGTCAAAATCATTAAGTAAATATAAGGTTGATCTAAACGCGACCAAAATACCACCGATATCAGCACTGACACAATGATCAGAACGCCGCCCATTGTAGGTATCCCCGCTTTGTTCTGATTTTCGGTATTCTGTTGGGCTTCTGCTACTTCCTCCTGAATGTGTTCCCCGATCCTCAACTGCTTCAACTTTTCTATCATAAAAGGCCCTAAAACAAGGGAAATAAGGAGGGCAGTCGCCGTCGCATAAATCGCGCGAAAACTAATATAGCGAAAAATATTGAACGGCGAAAAGATTTCAATCAGATTCTCAAAAAAGAGATGATAAAACATTTCTTGTGCAGCTTTCGGTTGACTTGCATCTCACTTAAGGTCGCTACGGTGCGTTCGACATTCGATCAGAGACATTTTGGAATTTTGACAAGGAACACCGCTATAAGGTTTTACGCCCTGTCTCCAAGTTTTCCATCGCTCTTCAATTTGGCGAGGCTCGCATCTGCTTGACTTAGGAGGTTGGTCGTATAAGTATAAGTTAGTGAATTCTTTTGCGCATGTACTGTAAGTGCTAAATCAATAAGTTCTGATACAAGTTGCGGAAACTCAATGCCCTGATGTACCCACAAGTAATAACTATACGAACCGGGGATGGTATTAATCTCATTTACATAGACGTTTTGATCAACATCTACGAGGCAGTCGATACGCGCAACACCGGCACAATCTAAAACCTGAAAAGCACGGGTGGCAAGTTCTTGTATATGTAACGACAATTCTTCCGAAATGGGTGCAGGAATTTTTCGATCCGCTCCCGCCATTCCCGAAGATGCCTCTTCTTGATGGATATATTTATCATCAAAACTGAGAAAATTCGCCTGCGTTAAGGGTTGCTCGCACACAGAGGCTGCCGGTTCTTCTGTACCCATCACGGCACAGTTAATTTCAACAGGATCCTCAACGGCTTTCTCAACAAGTATTCTACGTGAGTAATGGCCCGCCACTTCGACAGCACTGACGAGTTCCGTCTGGTTGTTGACATGGCTGACACCAATACTCGACCCACCCATGGCAGGTTTGACGAAGAGTGGATAGGTAAGTGTTGTCTCTACATCCTCGATAATCTCATCGCGTTGTGTTTCCCACCCATATTGCGTCCACCATAAATATGGGAGTATTGGCAGTTCATTTTCGTTGAGAACCGCCTTCATCATAATTTTATCCATACCGACAGCAGAGCCGACAACACCCGCACCAATGTAAGGCAGGTTCATGAGTTCTAACAACCCTTGGAGCGTTCCATCTTCACCATGCATGCCGTGTATTGCTGGAAAAACGACATCTATCGGAAGGACAGTTCTTTTCCGAACCTTCTGGCCGAGCCAATGTTTGGCGTTAATAACGAATTTCGGTTCAGGGTGAAACTCGACAGCAACTTTGTCGAAATCAGAAGGATGTGGGAGTGTCCCGTTAGTAAAGGTAGATAAATCGCGAAGCGCATCACCGGTTAACCATTCACCGTTCTTCGTGACGTAAATGGGGAAAACATGATGGTTTTCTTGTAAAGCGAGGCAGACCTGGTGCGCGGTTACGATTGAGACTTCATGTTCAGGTGTACATCCACCAAATATAAGGGCTACGTTGTGTTTTGACATTTTTTATGAGTTGTCAGTTATCAGTGCGGAGCGAACTGATAACTGACGACTATTCCTTATAGTTGTCAGGGAGGTCGTTCTCAAAAAGAACAACATCTCCAGCTTTCATTTGTGTTGCTAAATGTTGTTTGACTTCTTCCAAGTTAAGGGCGACGATAATCTGCTGACTTGGATATTCAGCTGCCTTCAAGCCATCCAAAATTGGTCTGGTTCGCGTAGGTCCGACCAAAATAACCAAATCACAAACATCGGCAGCTTGTTCTCCGAACCGTTTATTCTCTTCGTATTCTCTTTCACCGAGCTCTACCATGCCGGGTGTCACCAACACCTTTTTGCCATCTCCAATTTCGGTGAGCACCTCAAGTGCCGCTTTCGCGCCGACAGGATTCGCATTGAAACTGTCATCAATAATAGTTACGTCACCTACACCGGTTGTCAATTGTAACCGATGCGGGACAGGTTCAACGTTGGCGATTGCTTCCCGAATTTCTTCAAGCGTCATGCCACATTCTATGGCAACTGCCGTAGCAGCGAGGATGTTGGATACGTTATGCTGTCCTAAAAGTTGGGTCTGAATCTCTGCATCAGCAATGTCCGCTGTGTCTACACCTATATGTGCCGTGAATGCAAGCCCTTCGGTGGTATGTCGAATATTTGTGGCAGTTAAATTGACCTTATCAGAAACAGAAGGTACGGGAAACGGTTCTGTCGCATAGCGGCGTACTGGACTACCATCTTGCTCCCGTTTATCGGCAAGTTCGGCGCAAATTTTGTTGTCGCAATTGAAGACAGCAAGACCATCCGATGGTAGCGACTCAATCAGTTCATATTTTCCTTTTGCGATATTCTCTATGCTTTTAAATCGTTCCAAGTGTTGCGGTCCAACAGCCGTGAGAATGCCGATTTCCGGTGATGCTAAATTACACAATTCGCGGATGTCCCCGCGTTTGTAGGCACCCATTTCAACGATAAAGATCTCGTGTTCGGGTGCGAGATCACCGCGGATCACCTTGCAAATGCCCATCGGTGTGTTATAACTATCCGGTGTCATCAAGGTATTGAATTTTTGCGATAAAATTTGATGTAAAATATACTTCGTGCTTGTTTTGCCATAACTTCCAGTAATACCGATGACTCTCGGTTGAAGGGTCTTGATTCGCTTTCTTGCAGAAAGAAGATATGCACCATTTATCGTCCGTTCCAAAGGATAAATGAGAAGGTTCGCAACAGTTAAATTGATAACGGCTACTTCACTAAAAAGGAAAATCGCAATTCCCCACGGGCTGCTTTCTGCTATTAACACAAGTGTTGCCGCAAGACCGACAAGCAGACACATCGAAAGTCCGAACACCCGTTTTGCGCGTGCCGTATAGACGAGCGGTTTTTTCGCTTTGATGGTTTTCCGTCGGGTACTCACATAGACTTGAAATCCGCCCCACGCAAGGCAAAGCGCGGGGAAAAGCCACGTGTTGTGATACTGTGGATAAAACGCCGCGAGGACAAGAAAACCGCCAACGATCAAGATCTCTTTAACTTCAAAGCAGTTCTTCAGGTGCTGACGCATCCACTTCAAGTATCTGCCTGTCTTGTAGCCATCAAGTTGGAGTATATGAAGTCCACTTGTTGTTCTGACGACAGCCCTTACTAAACACGCTAACGTTGTGCAGTAGAAAAGTACAGTACTTATCTTTTCTAAAATCATTCCTCTCTTTCCTTCTATTAACACTATATCTACGCATTCGCGATCTTTAAGAAACTTGCGACAATTCGACAAAACTGTGGGAATTTATCGAGATAGGAAAAATGTCCCGCTTCCTTGAGGACGACCAACCCCGCGTCAGGTATCTCTTTCTCCATGATTTGTCCGAAGGATACAGGCGTATCCTTATCGTTTTCACCCCAGATTAGCAGTGTTGATGCGGATATCCGCGGTAATAGAGAACGTAAGTCCTGATTTACGACCTTAACAAGTGTAGCTCGCATCTCTCCGGCATCCTGATAGTCTTTGGAACCGAGGCGGGCAGACATCGCGTTTGCGAGACGAACACCGAGTGTACCACACAGACGGAGCAACTTACCAATTTTGGCTATACCTACCCGAAAGTAGTATTTGGCGGTGCGTCGAGGTCTAATTCCGGCACTATCAACCAGAATAAGTTTATCAACTTTTTCAGGATGCTCGGCTGAGAGAATGATGGAAATCCTACCGCCAAATGAGTGACCAATGAGGTGTGCTTTTGGAATGCTAAATTTTTCCAGAAATGCTGTGACAAACCGTGCGTAATCAGATGAATCCCATGCGGTAGGTGGCACCTGACTCTTACCGAATCCGGGCAAATCAAGGGCATAAACTTTATGAGATTGCGCAAGCCATTCAAAAACGGGTTGAAAACTTGCGGCTTCACCACCCCAGCCGTGCAGCAGAAGTACCACGTCGCCTTCCCCTGCTACCTGATATGAGACGTTGAGGTTGTTAATTTCTGTGCTTGGCATCTATGAACATTTCACACTTGCTAAACTTTTAGAAATATTCGGAACCTTTTTAACTTCCACTTAAGCACGCCAGCGGAATGCCATGTCTATAGAGATTCCAAAACATCCGAGGCGACAACTCTATCATCAAACGGAAATCTTTTCCCATGGATTTCTTGATAATCCTCATGTCCTTTACCTGCAATTACGACCATATCTCCAGATTTTGCTGTGGTAATTGCGTGATGGATTGCCTCTCGCCTGTCCGAAATACACACATATTTGGTGTCATGTGGTAAATTTGACACAACCTGTGCAATAATTGTGTCAGGGTTCTCAGTCCGTGGATTATCAGACGTAATTATACTGTAATCCGCGATTCGGGCAGAAATATTTCCCATTTTAGGACGTTTTCCGTTATCTCGGTCACCGCCACATCCGAAAACGCAAATCAGTTCCCGTTCGGTAATATGTTTCGCGGCAGTTAGCACGTTTTCTAAACCGTCAGGCGTATGTGCATAATCGACAATAACAGCGAAGTCCTGACCTCGATCAATAAGTTCAAATCGTCCGGGTACTACCGTATTAGCGAGTCCTGTCTGGATTGCTGAGACTGGACAACGATAACAGATCCCAACAGCAATCGCAGCGAGTGCATTGTAAAGGTTATATTGTCCGAGTAATCGTAATTGCGTCCGGAACCGCTCTTCTGTCGTAACCGCTGTAAATGCTAATTGATTAAGAGAAGATGCTATGTCTTCGGCGTATAGGTCGGCTTTGTCGCTAAGTCCATACGTTAAAAGTCGTGCGTCTGGACAAACCTCGGCAATGCGTTTTGCCACAGGCGAATCGCTATTTAAAACTGCGAACCCATCTTTACCGAGTTGCTCAAATAGCATGAGTTTCGCCTTCAAGTATTCCTCCATTGTCTGATGGTAATCAAGATGGTCTTGGGTGAAATTGGTAAAGACTGCGGTATCAAAAACGAGTCCTGCCAACCGTTGTAGTGCGAGTCCTTGGGAGGAGGTCTCCATTGTAACGTATTCTACGCCTTCCTCGGTGAATTGTTTGAAGAGGGCATGGAGAGCGAAAGCGTCGGGGGTTGTCAGAGCAGCTGGGAGTGTTTTCTCTTCACCTTGAGCGTTTGTATACTGGTGTCCAACTGTCCCAATGAGTGCAGTCTTTCGTCCATTTGATTTGAGGATCGTATGTATGAGATGGGCAGTTGATGTTTTACCGTTGGTGCCTGTAATACCGATGAGTTTGAGGTGTTTCGCGGGGTTTCCGTGCCAATTAGCGGCGAGTAAGGATATAGCGCGTCGTCCGTTGGGAACTTGCACATAGGGCACAGGCACTGTTGGTATTCCTAATGCCGTTCCTGGCTTTTCACCAATGATAGCGACTGCTCCCTTTTCGAGCGCGTCAGCAATAAAAATATGACTGTCTACACTAATCCCTTGGTAGCAAACAAAAACGTTCCCTTGCTTGACTTGCCGATTGTCGGTGGCGATACCGGTAATATCAATGTCAGATGACCCGGTAGTTGCAATAGGGTTCAGACCGTGGAGCAGTTCACGAAACCTCACAACCCCTCTCCTTTCACAGTAAGCCGTTGTGTCGGCGTTTGCTCTGTTGCAACAGGGGCAAATTCATCGGAGGCTTTTTGCGGTTGAGGTACGAAAAATTCGGTCTGCTTTAAGTATTGTATCGTTTGGGTAGCAACTTTTTGAAAAACCGGTCCAGCGATTTGTCCGCTGAAACGCGCACCTGTTGGTTCATCAAGCATAACGATTATTGACACCATAGGGTTCTCCGCGGGTAGGAATCCCATAAAGGACATGATTTCTCTTCCAGCGTACCCTTTACCATTGGGTTCAGCTTTTTGGGCTGTCCCTGTCTTTCCAGCCACACGATACCCTTCAACACGCGCCCGTCGTCCGCTACCGCCTTCAACAACGCCAACAAGTATATCTGTCATCTGCTTTGCTATGTGCGGCTGCAGAACTTGTTCAACTTTGATGGGATATATTTTTTTTATCACTTTCCCGCTATTGTCTCGAATTTCTCGTGTAATATGTGGAAGAAGGAGTTTTCCATCGTTCGCAATAACGTTTAACGCGTTTACCATCTGAAGCGGTGTTACCATAATCCCTTGTCCAAAAGGGACGGAACCGAGAGAGTGGGTATCCCAACGCTTGACTGCATAAAGACTGCCGCTATGCTCATAGGGTAGATCCACACCCGTCGGTTTCCCAAAACCGTATTTCTCAATATAAGTCCTAAAGTCCTCATGCCCCAATTGCTTTACAACTTTAATCATGCCGATATTACTGGATTTTTGAATCACTTGCTCCAGTGTCAGCCATCCCTTTGCTGAAACGTCTCGGATAACTCTGCCATTCGAGAGCCGATATCGACCGTTCTCGCAAAAAACCGTTGACTCAGGTGTCATGATACTTTCGTTGAGTACAGCAGAAGATGCAATAATTTTAAAAATTGAACCCGGCTCATACGCGAACCAAACACCGAAATTTCTTTTTGCTTCCTCATTTTCAACGGCATAGGCGTTCAAATCGTACGTAGGGTAACTGGCAAGTGCCAATATTTCCGCTGTTTGTGATGCCATGACAATCACCGTACCCCGCGGCGCGTTCCACTGTTTACAAGCCGCTGCCAATTCCTTTTCGGCAATATACTGGAGGTATTCGTCAAGCGTCAAGACAACGCTATATCCGTAATCATCAGTAGAGTTACCATTAGAGAGTAGGTTTATCAGCTCGGCTTGAGCAGCGTTCGCGCGTTGTGCGGCTTGGCGTTCCTGCGCGCTTAAAAGGTAATTGTTGTACTGATACTCAATCCCTTCGCCCATATTCTGATCGTTTATATGCCCGATGACTTGGGATGCAAGGGCACCTTTTGGGTAGATCCGTTTTTGTTCCACCTCGTGCTTTAGACCACGAACCTCTCTCTCAACGGAACGAATTTCATCACGGAGTTCATAATCTAAATCCTTCTTGAGCCATACGAACTGTTTATCCTTTCGGCGGAGTTGCGTAATTAACTCAGACTCAGACATATTTAAAATCGGTGCTAATCTTTGAGCAACTTTTATCGGATCAGTCTTCATATATTTCGGGTCGGCATAGACAGAGAGACTGTGACGGCTCAAAGCTAAAATATTTCCGTGCCTATCCAAGATTTTACCGCGCTTTATCGTGGCTGTCCGCGGAGAACGCCAAGTGGGTTCGCTTGCTTCTTGGTGCCCGATATTGTTGGAGACCTGTACCTTGAACAACTTACCTACCAGCAATAGAAATCCTGCTTGTAGTACAATAAGCACGAAAACGAGTCGGCGAATGGATAAATGCGAATTGTTTTTCATGGTTTTCCTATAAAGTATTAAGATAAGTCCAAATGCCTTCCAAAAAGGCGAAAAAGTACCCCTAAAAAACGCAACTATTTGTCCCAGATTACCTGCGAAGTTTGAGTCGGTTCAACCATTTTAAGTTCAGCCGCGATTTGCCGAATCCTTTGAATGTTGGTTAAAGTTGACTCCTCCAATTCGAGTTGATGAATTTCGTCCTGAACAGCGTGCTTCTGTCTTTCGTAGACGGGCTGCCGTTGTAGAGCAACCTTTTTAGCGTAAGATGAGAACCAGATACTCCCAGCAAAGGTGCAAAATGATAATCCTAAAACGATATAAGCCAACGGGAACCTTTTCTTTGGCTTGGGTTCCTCTGCTTTCGTAATACGCGCTGAATAGAGATCTGATGTTTGCATTTTATTGAGCCTTCTAACCGATTTTAGGGAACCCAGCTTCCCAATTGCGGTTTTTCGAGTGTCTTATTAGTCATAAAAACTCTTTACTTCCTAAACGTTGAAGTCTTATTTAAGATACAATCTTTCGTAGGATTCAGAGACTACAATTTGCGTGCAACACGTAATTTAGCACTTCTCGCTCGCGGGTTCTGTTGAATTTCAGTGCCACTCGGTAACACCGGACGCTTTGTGATAATTTCTACCGATGGATTGTGTTCGCAAATACAGATAGGTGTTTTAGGTGGACAGATGCACGTTCGTGCCAATGTTTGAAAGCGGTGCTTGACTATTCTATCCTCAAGCGAATGAAACGTGATGACACACAGGCAACCGCCCGATTTCAAAAGTGGGATCGCGACATCTAAACCTGAAACAAGATTTTCCAACTCAGTGTTGACATGAATCCGTAGTGCCTGAAACACACGCGTCGCTGGATGAACTTTGGATGCCTTTTGGGGGACAGCCCGCTTGACAATTTCCGCGAGCTGCGCGGTTGTTTTTATCGGTTCTTGTTGTCTCGCTTGAACAACCCGACCGGCAATCTGTTTGGCGAATCGTTCCTCACCATATCGCCTAAAAATATCTGCAAGGACCTCCATGGTGCTATCGTTGACGACTTCCAGAGCCGTAAGTGTTGTCTCTTCTGAAGTCCTGTCCAAACTGCGTCCTACATTCATGCGCATATCCAAAGGACCCGTATGGTTAAAGCTAAACCCCCGATGTGGTGTATCCAGTTGTAGGGATGACACCCCTAAGTCAAACAGAATACCGTCTACGACATGAACCGAATGTCTTTCGAGTAAGACATCCATCTCGGCAAAATTGCCGTTTACAAGGGAGTACCGTCCCCCAAAATCGCCTAACCTACCTTTCGCAATAGCGAGCGCTTCAACATCTAAATCGATGCCAATCACACGACCGTCTGGTGCGGAGTTTTCTAAGATGGCGGCACTATGTCCGCCTAACCCCACAGTACCATCTATATAAACACCATTCGGCTTCGGCTTGAGAAAGTCAATCACTTCGTGACATAAAACTGGTATATGGTGCATATTTATTACAAATCCTCAATGTGACTTTCCCAATAAATATTAAGGTAACCCTTAGCAAAAAACATGCCAATTATTTCTCAGTTAGCCGTCAGCTTCAAGTATCTATCCGATTTTGATAGATAGCCGTCACAAGTTCCATCGTCTTGACCGCATCTGCGAAACAGGTTAACGGTTGTTCGTCCTGCTGAATACAATCAACAAAATGCCGACTCTCCCCATAAAATCCGTAAGTCCTGTGCTGTTTATCAGAATCTGCCGCTGCCTCGGGTGTGATTTCGGTTGTACCTTCAGGTGTGTGAATCACTGCGCGTCCACCTGCATCAGGGTTGATATAGGCGGAAATCTCTCGCGCATGCATTTCAAAGGTATGGATGCGTCCACCAACCGCCCAATTCGTGCAAAGATATCCAGAAGCACCACTCGTAAACTTGACAAGCGCGTTGAAACTGTTCTCACGCTCAGAATAGAAACTATTGATGTCGCTGGCAACGGCTTTCACGTCGCCACCGCCAAGCCATCGGAGCGCATCTACAGCATGAATCGCGTCACAAGTCAAAACGTCTATCACGCCATCGTAGTAAAGGGCGTTCGGCGTGTTCTTATGGAAGGTTGACATGCATTGAAGAATCGGACCGCGTGCCTCAACCATGGTCTTAACTTTTTGCATAAGTGGGATAAAACGGCGATTAAAACCGGTCATCGTTTTACAACCGTTCTTTTCCGCTGCCAATGCCATCTCCTGAGTTTGATGGAGTGTAACACCCGGTGGTTTCTCAATAAAAACGTGAAATTGCTGCGAAAGACAGTGGATAACAATCGGGAATAGATGTTGCGGCGGCATCAAAACATACACAGCATCTGGGGACGTTTTTTCAAGCATCTGCCGATAGTCTGCGAACGTCTGATCAATCTCAAATCTTTCTGCTGTTGCCTGAAGTTTCGACGGGACCAGATCACACAGCCCAACAAGATTAACATCTTCACACTCTCTGAGCGATGGATAATGAACGCCGTTTGCCATGCCACCCGCGCCGATTAGAGCAATATTGACTTTTTTCATTTTAGATCCTCCTCGCAAATCTTTTCTTGCATGTTATAGGAGAAGGTGTTAAAATTGCAACTAACTTTTGAACATCAATGCTACTTATCAACTAACAAAACATTGACAAGACAATGAATACAGACCCCATCAAATTAGAACTTTACAAAAACATGCTGACATCGGTCGCAGAGGAGATGGGTGTAACACTACAACGCACAGCGTTCTCACCCAACATCAAAGAGCGGCTCGATTTTTCATGTGCAGTATTTGATGGTACCGGCAAGATGGTCGCGCAAGCCGCACATATTCCCGTACACCTCGGCTCTATGCCGCTCTCTGTCTTGGCTGCGATTGAACATACCGAAATGGCACCCGGAGACATGATCGCCCTCAACGATCCGTATCGCGGTGGCACTCACCTACCCGACATTACACTCGTCGCGCCTGTTTTTTCAGATGAAAAGGGGGACGAAGCAAAAAATCGCCCCGTCTTTTTTGTCGCTAATCGCGCGCATCATGCAGATGTGGGCGGAATGACACCAGGATCAATGCCGATTGCAACGAGCGTAATTCAGGAAGGCATCCGTATCCCGCCTGTTAAACTTGTCCGAAGCGGTGAACTTGACACCGACCTGTGGGAATTAATCCTCTCGAATGTACGAACACCGGAAGAACGTCGCGGTGATATGGAGGCGCAGCTCGCAGCAAACCGCGTCGGTGAACGGCGATTGCAGGAGATGGTCACCAAATATGGCGCGACAGAAATCACGGCATATATGCAGGAACTCTGCGAGTATGCAAGCCGAATGCTCCGTGCACGCCTACGAGAAATTCCCGACGGGCGGTACGTCCACACCGATGTTCTTGACAACGACGGTATTAGCGATGAACCGATTGAAATACAGGTCGCGATTGAGATCGAAAACGATACGGCGGTCGTTGATTTTACAGGCACAGCACCACAGGCTCGTGGGTCTGTCAATGCAATATACGCGATCACCCTTTCCGCAGTCTTTTACACCTTCCGATGCCTCGCTGGTGCAGAAGTTCCTGCGAATGCTGGGTGTCTGGATCCGATCCGAGTTATTGCACCTGAGGGAACCGTTGTAAACGCCAAATTTCCCGCAGCGGTTGCAGGCGGAAACGTCGAAACATCACAGCGAATCGTTGATGTCCTACTCGGTGCTTTGGCACAAGCTTGTCCTGATCAAATTCCAGCTGCCAGTTCCGGCACTATGAATAACCTCACAATCGGCGGTTATGACACCGCACGCGGCAAGGAATTTACCTACTACGAAACGATCGCGGGTGGGATGGGTGCACGTCCAGACCGGGACGGTATTGATGCCATCCACACGCACATGACCAACACAATGAATACACCCATAGAGGCAATTGAGACAAATTATCCGATGCAAGTAGTCGCTTATGGGATCAGACGTGGGACAGGCGGTACCGGAAAATACCGAGGCGGTGCGGGTGTTATCCGGACACTGCGGCTATTGACAGACGCGGAAGTCACCATCCTTTCAGAACGCCGAACCCGCGGTCCTTACGGTTTGCAAGGTGGGGAATCAGGACAACCGGGGTGTAATGTGTTAATCTCTGGTGACGAAGAGCACCCGTTAGCCGGCAAGGTTTCCGTTTCTACGCGCGAAGGCGATGTTATCCGCATAGAAACACCCGGTGGCGGTGGATTTTCGTCTTAACAATTAACGCGGAGATTAACAATGAAAAAGCTGACGCAATCAGCATTTCAGAGAGCAAAGAACTTTATAATGGATCACGGGAGAGCGTTGGACCAAAGACGCTTTGAATTCCATTTTGAAGATGGACCCACTGAGGCTGTCCTTGCCGCGCTAACACCTTATCAAAACGACGATGGGGGTTTCGCCCACAGTCTGGAACCTGACATCAGGACACCGTTTTCATCTGCGATTGTGACTACAGTAGGTTTCCAGATTCTCAGAGAAATTCAAGCACCTGCAAGTCACGTATTGGTACGGAAGGGAATTCAGTACTTTATCGCCACCTATGAGAAATCCCGGCAGATATGGCCTATCGTTCCACCCGAAGTGGATGATGCCCCTCACGCGCCTTGGTGGAATTATGAGAATAGTGCCGAAACTTTCGGTCAATTTCTGATCAACCCTCGCGCTGAGATTGTCGGATATTTGCACGAATTTAGCGATGGCGTGCCGACGAAATTGCTGAAGACAGTAACAGCAGCTGTTCTGGAGCATCTGGATTCTCTACCCGACGAAATGGAGATGCACGACTCGCTCTGTTTCGTAAGGCTCGCGGAGACAGAAGCTCTGCCGAATAGGGACAAGGTCTGGGCGAAACTCGCTCAAGCGGCGGCGCACGGTGTTGCCCGGAACACGGAGCAGCTGACTGGCTATGTTCTCAAGCCTTTGTGGTTGGTACCCTCTCCAGAATCACCTTTAGCTGCTGGGCTCAACGATGCGGTGGAGATGAACTTGGACTTTGAGATTGAACAGCAGGGCGAGGACGGTTCTTGGTCCCCGAATTTCTCCTGGGACAATCAATATCCAGAGGCGTGGCGAACAGCCAAGCGGGAATGGCAATCTCGGTTCACGGTTGATACTTTGAAAACACTGAAAGATTTTGGTCGCATTGAGCAAATGGGTGAATAGAAAGTGCTGATTGACTCAATTGGCAGGATCAATTCACGCTGTGTGTTATGTCAGTGGTCTGCGAATAAATACGACTTGACCCGCGAAGAAAAATACAACGTTATAAAGTAGAAGAACCACCAGCAGATTGAAATGCATCGATATTACGTCTGAAAGAAAAAACTTCGGTGGAACAAAATCTGGCGGATCTGCTTTCAATATGCGTTGCAGAATTTCATAATCTCCCGTCTCTTCAATGTAGCTATTGACGTGTTCGGCGTATTGGTGACGATATCGAATAACAGCACGACGGAAATTCCATTCGCTGCGAATGCCGGTATTTGCTACATCAGTCGCTAAATAGACAAAAGCTGCTGAGGGTGAAATTAGAGAGATGGCCAGGTTCATATCGGCTTGTGCCTCAACAGCGTTGATGAAATCTTGCCGGATTTCTGCTGCTTTGCCTACGCTTAGGTTCATCTGTTTCCGCGCCGATTTCGCGCGGATTTCGCTTATAGTTTGTTTCTCCGCATCACTCAAGGCTTCTGGATCACCACCATGTGCTTGTATGAATTTCGCAACCTCCTCCCGATTCTGTTGCCGAATGTCTCCTGAGAGTCTTCGCATATTCTCATGGACTTCATACACTGTGGGTATCGGCCGCAAATAAGCGGCTAAAAATGGACTGAAGTTGGGGATCACTAAAACCATGACGACCCATAATACCATCAAGACAGTTAGCGTCGTTTTCGGATGTTTCGTTAAACACGATCCAAAAAGCCCAAGCGCGCAAAAAACGGATAGGTAGAGCAAAGCCAATACAAAAAGAAAGCAGGTTGCGGCCCAATCAGAGGGACGAAGATTCACATTCGGCATTAGGTATAAGAGCAAAATCACACCGATAAGTGCTGGGAGTAGAGAAACAATTAAACTCAGATAACTCCCGACGAACTTCGCAGCCAAAAGCAAAGGACGTGAGATAGAATTAACCAACACCAACCGTAAGGTCCCGCGCCCATACTCTCCTGAAATCGTGTCGTATGTGAACACAAATGCTAACAGACTTCCGACGATGTTAAAGAAAAAAACAAAATCCAACTGGGAGAAGAGATACCGATTTGGGTTGTTAACGAATTGCCGATTGTTCTCAAATTGAGGACCATTTGTCGCCTCACTATTGGCATTCAAAGAGAGCTCCTCGTCCAATCCTGTTGCCAAAACCCGCAAGGCTGGAAGGTCTCGGTTCATCCAGTACCAACTATACTTATTGGTATACAGATGATCTTTGAGTTTGTACCCTGTATAGAGTTGACGACCCGCCCACGTCCCATCCATCGCTAACATTGCTGTTGACCCGATGAGAAAAATCAGTGCCAGAATCATTGAAACTGCAAAACGTGCGCTGAGAATATGATCGTGTATCTCTTTCTTGGTGAGTGTCCAGAACATGTTTTCCTCAATTCCGCTGTCATCTCACATCATAACGATGAAACGCTAAGTTTGCTCCCATAAACAACAGGATGTTCCACAAGAGGAGCAGTTGCAAATCCATCCAAACCCCAGAGAAACTACGTTCAAGTGACTGCGGACGATGAACAAACATGTCCCATTGTCCCGCTTGTCTCACGTTCCGTTTAAGCCATGCGAAAAATCGCCGCCGATAGTCCTGATAATCTGGTATCCCTGTCTGTGCCAGGGTCGTTGAACCGTGGATATAAGATGCCAATGGTGAAAGCCGAGAGAGGTTTTTTCCTAACGCAATTTGGCGGTCGATTTTGGAAATATAGGCATCGTCCATTGACCACAATATTTCCCGTTCTTCCTCGGTGATGTCGTGTTCGGTAACAGCCTGCTCTTTCATTTGTCTATGCTCGCCTTCAGACGGGGCAGGTGCAATTGTCCGCGTCGTTAAAAGCGCGAGTCTCGGTATCCATAGCGTCCATATCATCCAGATAAATAGACACAAAACGAGGGAAGTTGCCTCTCGATGAACCATTGTGGAAACGAGCAGACCGAGTGTAAAGAACACAGAGAGATAGATTAAAGTAAAGCAGATGATGCCACCGAGTCGCAGAAAATGTTCACTGGAAAGTGAAACGCCAGAGAAGATATACATATAGATGAACATGAGCAGCACTGCCGGAGAGAAACTCAAAAGCAGACTGATATAGCCGCCGATCCATTTGCCTAACAGAAACGTCGATCGCCGAAGAGAATTACTCAGCACCAAGGAGAGGGTGTGCGTCTCTTTTTCGCCACAAATGCTATCGTAAGAGAGAAAAATCGTTAGGACTGACAAGACTATACTGACAATATAGACAAAATCGGGCGTCTCAAAGAGTTCAAAGATGTGACGCTCCTCACCAAAACGCATGAAAACCTGTCCGATAACGTTATATCTCGGATGAAAATTGGGGATGACCGGGCGGACTTCATTTGTTCCCTTCGCTATCAGACTCAGGGGTTGTGGAGGTCTGGAGAGGCCACGCGCCACATTCGACGCTTTTTCTCGGTGTTGGTAATCGTGCGACATTAAAACGATAGAAATTACACATAAAATAATACATACAATGCTTGTTAGAATATAACGACCACTCGTGAGGTTATCAATCAGTTCGTGCTTGATTAAATTACCGAGTTGACCCATATTATCTCACCTTGTCTATTCTTTGAAAGAAACAAACATTTGAATACCTTCCTGTTCTAAGCTGCAGTCGATTAGCGGGAAAACAAAAACTTGAGTTGAGAATAAGCCGGATTCTGTATGCGATGATCATTCATCTGGGATGGATGTTACCATCCACCTCAAGCGGTTACCTGAGGACGAGGCGGGCAACCTCTACATGTCCCCGATTTACCTTGCTCCAGACGGGGTTTACCAAGCTCCATAAGTCACCTTATGGACTGGTGCGCTTTTACCGCACCGTTTCACCTGTACAGCACTTTAGGTCCTGTAGTCTACTTTCTGTTGCACTTTCCATAACGTCGCCGCTCCTGGGGGTTACCCAGCATCCTGCCCTACGGAGTCCGGACTTTCCTCATCTCGAAAGTAAAATTACAATCAAGACGCGACCATCTACTCAACTCAAGCCTTTCTATTATAACCTATTTGACGCTTAAAAACAATGAAATCGGAGAGTATTTCAGAGCCATTCAATTGTCACATAATTTCGATTTTTGGTACAAATCTCTTTCTGGTAGGAGCGAGTGTTTTTGCTGGGGTGTTTCTTGTCGCTCGCGATCTGAAAGTCATGTTATTTGCTGTATATTTCTTTGACAACAGTTTCAATCGTTGGTTCTTCAATCTTTATATCGCGCGGATGAAGACGATCCAAGACTTTTTGGATAATATCGATTGCCGAAATCTCATCTTTGTCGAAAGAAATGGTTAAAGCGTAATCGTTTCGTCTCGTGAATTCAAGTTTAACAATGTTTAGTTGGGCACGAATGCTGTCTATATCAACGCGCTCATAAAAATCGACCTGAATTTTTCGTTTTCTCGCCAATTCATCTCTCGCCTGTTGCAGGTCGCCATCAAAAATAATCTTCCCTTGATCAATGATTAGACTCCTTTGGCAGAGATATTCAATATCACTGAGATCGTGTGTCGTTAGGATCATAGTCGTTCCGAGACTTGCATTCATTTCTTTAATGAATTCCCGAATATTCGATTTCACTGCAACATCGAGTCCAATCGTAGGTTCATCCAGAAAAACAACCGGCGGATTATGTAACAAAGATGCAGCAATATCGCACCGCACCCGCTGTCCAAGACTTAACTTCCGAACAGGGATATGAAGTAAAGGACCGATGCCTAACACCGTGTCAAACTTTTCTAACTGTGCTTGGAAATCCGTTTTGCTCACTTCATAGATGTCTCTGAGCAGCGTAAACGCTTCAATGACGGCTATATCCCACCATAACTGCGTGCGTTGTCCGAAAACAACACCAATATTTTTCACATGCTGCTGTCTCCGCTTGTAAGGCACAACTCCATTCACTGCTACCTTTCCCGCCGTTGGGGTAAGGATACCAGTCAAAATTTTAATCGTCGTCGATTTGCCAGCACCATTGGGTCCAATATAACCTAAAATTTCGCCTGACTCAACATGAAAACTGATGTCATCCACCGCTTGAACGAATTCGTATTCCCTTTTAAAAAGGTTGATAAACGCCCCTTTTAATCCTTCCTTCCGCTTGAATGTTTTATAACTTTTGGTAAGGTTTTCGACCTCTATTAAAGCCATCAATTACGCCTCCCAGTAATCAAGAACCCGAACTTTCGTACCTTCGCAACCCTAAACGCCATACCAGAATCCCTATCCCCCAAACCAGAAGGGCGATGACAGGTGTTAGGTAAACGTAAACGACATAATCCTGCCTCCCTAAAAAAAGCGTTGCAGGATAAAAGGAAGTAAACGCCAAAGGCAGTATCCAACTCAGAAACACTTGTAATGCCGGGCTGTAAATGGTAATAGGATATTTCGTGAATTCCCGGACAGTCATTAACGGCCACGCGAGTGCCCCTGTTGGATCCTTGATCCAGAACGTTAAACTCACCAAAATCAGAACCAACCCCGCAAAAATTAGCGTCGCTGAGAGTACCAACCCGAAAAAGATGAGGCACTCAACGACAGATAACGACATATTTAACTTCGTAGCGGCGTATAGTAAAGCACCGATGCCCATCGCTAAGGTAGAAAACGCGCCGATATCCAATCGCTCAATGATAATCTGAAACAGCGGCGGCAACGGACGCAGCAACACACGATCAAAATTCCCATCAAGAATATAAAAACGTCCTAACTGGATGAGATTTGAAAAGAACATAGAAAACAGCGCAATTGAGGTTTGCGCAAATCCGTAGATGAAAAGAATCTCCCCATACCGCCAGCCATTGATATCCGGAATATGGTTAAAGATTATCAGAATAAAAACCAGAGAAGTGATCTGCGTCGAGAGCGCAAACACCATCTGAATCAGAATATCTGACCGATACGCCAGCTTACCTTTGAAATACTGCCCAAAATAACGAAGATAAATTTTCCCATAAAAGAAGATTCGAGGCATCAACATAAAGTTCAACCCCCTTGTATGGTCAGTTTCCGCACCGAAGTCTTGAACAAAAGGAATCCCGCTACGGATAAGGAAAACGCCCAAATCGCTTGGACAATTAACGCACTCACGATCTCTTGGACACCCAATTGACCCAAATAGATCTGAATCGGTATGTAGAAAATCATTTTGAAGGGTAGGTAATCCAATATCGAAACCACCCACCCCGGAAACATTACCAACGGTATCAGTGTTCCTGATAGCAGTTCAATGCTCGCAGTTGTAGCAAAGAGAACGCCTGCATTATTTTCTATATGAAAAGTCGTGAGACCGACCAGAAAAGCAATGCCAGCATAAATCAAAATCCCCAACGCCAGACTCACAGTGAATGTCGCTGCGCTATCCGGGGGTGTCAATCCAACCAATAACGCCCAAATCGTTAAGACGGTGGCACCCCTGAAAAGCAGCTGAAAGAGAATCCCGCCAAAAGCCCGAAAATAGATATAGAGTTGGTAACTCACAGGCTTCAAGAGATTCATAATAAGTTCCCCACTATGATACTGACCGCTCATCTCACGAGAAATCCCACCAGAAAGCTCGTTGATAATAAACCGAAACACACCCGCAACCGCCACGTATGTCACCATATCGTCTAAAGCATACCCGCGGATCGTCCTGCCGTCTGCCAGAATCGCCTTCCAGAGAAAATAGTTGACAATTATTATCAGGAGATACTCCGTTAAGACCAAGAAAAAATGGGCGCGGTAGCTGAGTCGATCGATAAAACGGATTTTGCTAAACCGCGTATAAATTCTGAAACGTGTCCAAAATTTTCTGAAGTGTCCCATCACAATCCATTCCTATATAAGACGAACTTACACAGACAGGCAATAAATCTCTTTACTCCAAGCAGACATACCTTCAAAGGATATGTGTTCCTCAAAAGCAGCATGGTTCGTAGTAGCGCAATTCTGCGGCGTACTCGCCCAAATGCGACTTGCATTATTGCGTGTTACATTCGTCCTGCGATATAAGCAATTGACAGGGGCCGCTATAGATCCCACAGATAAGAAACTTTCGCGACGATGACCCGATTTTCTAACCGAAGCCGTCTTGTCAAGGTATCTCGACTTTCATTATAAGCCAAGAAGAAATGGCTTTTCGGGCTATATTCCCAACCGATAAGCCCGCTAATCAGGTATCTGAGATCTGTCTCTTTTTCGCTATAATGGGTTTGACTCCAAAACGCTTGCGTGGATAACCGAAAAAAGAAGTCTCTGGTCAAAAGATAGGTGATTTGAACAGAATTGGAAATAAATTCTCCATCTCTTTCACCGGTTGGCATTGAGGTCTGAGCAATTGCAAGCACCAATTCAAAAGTCAGATTATTTTTCGGGCGCAAGGTGCCTTGGAGGTCGAAACTCCTCTGCTTTCCAACATACTTTTGAGCAAAATTGTAGAAATTACCCATACCCATCTGCAAAGTTGTGAAAAACCGCTTAGCAGTATCCGTCCGAAGCATCAATTTCGCTTCTTTTGTCCAGAAAACCTCTGTCAACTCTGCTTCTCTTGCATAATTGAAGATGAAGTCAACCCGCTCCAGAAATGACTCCCTAAATTTCACCCGCGACCAAATACTGTTCGACCAAAGCAGAAGATCTGCATCAAACTTTGGATTCATTTGAAGACTTGGGTGTTGACGCTTCCAATCCGAGAAGTATTCGTTGGTGTATAGTCCTTGGGATAGATGGCTTCCGGTGCCGATAACGAACTTTTCATGTCCTAACACAGCGAGACGCGGGGTGTATTCCAGTTGCGTCCCGACGTTTTGCCAGCCGCGATGTGCCTCCTTTTGAATGAAACCTGTCTGATTGACCGTAAACTCCGCCTCAATCCGCTCCATAGAGATTTCCGCGTTAAAGAGGTCGGTGCCTCTCGTGAGTGTCATCAGATACGCTCGCGGTAACCGCCTATCTCCAGTGTTCCAACTTTGGGCGATTTGTCCAGTCAGAATGAGATTTTCTCCCCTCGCGATACTGGTATCTAAGCCAATGACACGGCTTTTTTCACCAGCCATCTCCTTTCCGGCGTATAGGATGCCAACGTTGGACTTTTCAAAGAGATCGCGTTTCGCCCGGAGAACGGTAAATCCCGCGGTTTCTTTCGCCGCAGTTTCCTGCTGGAGACCAAAATAGTTCCAGTTCCCGGTCCTGCTTGAAATGATCCCTAAGGTGTAATTTCCTATTTTGCCGGTGGCATTAGTGCCCCACAGAATATCCCCCTTGCTACCAATCCGTCGGCTATAGTAAAGCTCCAAAGGCGTTGTAAAAACGCTGTTGCCCTGAATGAAAAAGGGACGTTTTTCTGGAAACCGGATCGGAAACCGAGTTAGGTTGATCTCCAGTTGGTCTGCCTCCACTTGCGCAAAGTCTGGATTGACGGTTCCGCTGATCCGAAGTTTATTCGTAAGTCTGTATTGAAAATCCAGCCCTATATCTGACTGACCACTTATGTGTGTTCCCTCGCTTTCCGTACCGCCGCCTATGATGTGCGGATAAATCTCCACCTGCTTTCCCGATTGGATATCCGCTATCCCTACCAAATGCCCCAACGCGGACATTCTCGTCCAAAATCCGCCGTGATTCCCAGGCGGCTTCCACGTGTCTGTTTCCCGCTTCCGTCGGATAAATCGTTCAAAGTTGATCCCCCATACCTGCTCTTTGGCATCAGAAAAGCGGAAGTTGCTGAACGGAATCTTAAACTCAGCCGTCCAACCCTCGCTATCTATATTCCCTTCAACCCACCAAACGCCCTCCCATGTGAAATCTACTTCGGAATCATTGTAGCGGTAGTTGTCATCTTTCACACCACCCGGCGTGCAGACAAACTTATACCCAGTGCGATGATCATGATACGGGTCGATAAAGAAAGATATAACATCAGAATAGAAGGCATCGCCACCGCGCCGAGTGATCCTGTTTACAATTTTATGCGGCTCGGAATCGTAGCATCTGAATCCAACGTACAAATGATGTCGATCGTAAACAATATAAACGACCGTTTCTTCAGAAGCTGGTTTGTCTGGTGTATCCTTCCAAACAAAGCCACTAATAGGTGAGGCTTCTTTCCACGCTGCGTCCGTTAAAATCCCATCGATGTTAGGCGGCGGAATCTCCCCTAATGGATGTGCCCTCGCCACATAATGTCCTAAATCCGCTTCATGGGCATAAAGCGAAGAGGCAAGCGAGAAAAGTATAAAAACGACTGTAAATAATAACTTCATTTTCCAATTGACGCGTCCCCTTGATAAAGGGGTTAGGGGGTTATTCTTCTTGTAGAAGCACGCTGACTCCCGCCCCTGACAACTATTTCTCTGATAACCGACAACCTCTATTGAGCCTTCACTGCCGCCGCGACAAGTCTCTCTAAATCCGCCCCTCTCGCTTTATGTGTAACCAATCTACCTTCCCGATCAATGAGCCACATTTCGGGAATGTCGTTGATACCATATTGCAGCGCAAGTGAATCCTCACCAGCCCCTTGATCAAAAATCTGTCGCCAAGGAATGCCGTTCTCTTTAACGTAGTTTTGTAGTATCACTTCCTCATCATCAAGATTGACACCGATAATTTCAAATCCCTCATCTTTATGGGTATCATAAATTTTCCGGATGTCCGGCATTTCCACAACACAGGGCGGAGACCAGAACATCCAGAAGTCAAGCAAAACAACCTTTCCGCGATAGTCCTGAAGCGAAATCGGATTTCCATCAAGGTCAGTTGCGAAAAAGTTAGGTACAGGCATCCCAAGCAATTCGTATCTCGGATCAAACTTCCGCCCGTATGCTTCGGCGAGTTCAGCATTGCCTAATCTCTCATGGATGAAGGAAAGTCTCTCAAGGATGAATCTCTCATTCGGAGACTGCTGTTCAGCTGCCGTAAAAATCTCAAGCAGGTCCTCGTATCGTTCCATCATCACAAGTGTGTTCCATAGGTTCCACAAGGCACTATCGCTCGGAATTTCGAGTTTCATGACTGACTTCAACCGCCCAATAAACACATCCGCCGACGGTTCGTCCCCGGTTTTGACGTAGAGACGGGCAAGTCCGGAATAGAGCGAGAAGAAACGCATATCATCGGGGTGGCGCTCAAGTGTTTCTTCAAAAACAGCGATCGCTATTTCATCACTGCCATATATATCTTCTGGCGTAAATTCCCAATTCACAGAGGACTTGTAAACCATATACGAGAAGCTTAAGTTCAAAACATGCAGATCTTCATCTGTGTGATGCCGACAACGGACAAGCGGCATGGCATCACCATACACTATACGTTGTTCACTTTTCTTCCCTCGATATTCGGGATAAAACTGATAGTCATAACTCACCGACATTTTCGGATCTCTGTTCCAAGGACGACCTGCCTTCCCATTGTATTTATCCGCAGGACAGGTCAGTACCTTTGAATCTACCAGATGTTTAGGATACAGATCTGAGAGCCACCCAGGAAGATCCGCGTGTACTTTTTCATAAGTTTTAATCGCCTTGCCAATAGCAATTAAATTTTGCGTGCAAAGTTCTATGTTTGCCTCGTCCATCACAGCATCCTCTCCTGTAGCAGCGGTCAAAAGCGTTTCAGAAGTCTGTGAGCTCGCCCGATCGTTTTTACCGTTGAACAGCACCTGCCCTACCTGATTGCGGACATCCGGTTTCAAATCCACATTAAGGACAATAGGGGCATCAACGATTTCAATAGTCTGTTCAGATTGCGCCTCAAAACTATATGGATGTTGAAAATGAAGTAGGTATTGGTTGCCTATACCGATCATCAGTAATATCACCGTTACAGTTGAAACCGCAATCGCCCACGGCACTAATGGCTTACCCCGCGACGGTGAAACTGGTTTGATATGCGCGATCTCGCGTACAATGTTTTCGGTTAGATTTGCAGACAGTTGGAAACTATCCAACGCCTCTCGGATTATAGGTTCTTCCTTCTTCAAACGTTGGCGCGCCCGACTCAGCCGACTCTTAATCGTATTCGCAGATACCCCCAAGAACTTACTAATTTCTTCGCACGTCATCTCTCCAAAGTAATACAGGGTTATCACAGTGCGTTCGCTCTCCTGTAACTTCGCAAGCAACTGTTTAACAACTGTTTGATGTGCCTCAGTCGCCGTTTTTGCCTGTTCATCTGCTACATATCGGGAATATGCTGCTTCCCCCTTCATCGCCATATTAATATCCTCCACCAATCGGAGCTGTGATCGATGCTTACGGAACCACGCAATGCAGCGATGATTTGTTACCACATACAGCCACCCCGGAAACCGATCCGGTTCTTTCAGAGTTGCCAGATCTCTATAGACTTGGAGAAAGGTTTCTTGCGTAATATCCTCAGCAATGTGAAAATCGCCGACTTTGTGCCATGCCAGCGTGTGCACATGTTTACGATATTTGTTCACAAGCATGGTGAAAGCGGTTTCGTCGCCTGCAAGCGTGCGGCGAATTAATTCGGCATCATTATCTCTCATCCGGCACCTCCAAGCGTAGATTTACAAGGTGAGATCCAAATCAATATATAATGGCGCGCGTTAAGGGAAAATGGTTGCATAATTCTGCAGAAAAGGAGAGGATTGTAGAAAATAGAAAAAATGGTCAATATTGTTAGTCGCGAGCCTTCTTGGAGCACCAGGTCCGGTGGGGTTTTGCTAAATTCTTTTTTCTCGGTTTGTAACCGCGCTGATTATTGGTAACAGCCAGGACAAAGGTCTCGCACCCGATCAGTCAACGCTGATGGATGATACAATACTGGATAACTTACCGCTCGCCGCATCACAATATCTTCTCCGAGTAAGTTTGTATGCTGACGGAGGAACCACGCAGCGCAAAACGGCGACATCCCAACCTGGGCTGCGCCTCGAAGTTCGTCACTATTGCCGTCGCCTATAAATATGCAGTCTGAAGGAGCAACGCCCAAATTCTTACATGCGTGTTGATAGATGTGAGGGTCAGGTTTGACCATTCCAACCGCATGGGAAAATATGGTCACTTCAAAAAAGCGTACCAAGGGACTATTCGCCCAATCTAAGACTTCAGAACCATCCGTATTACTGATGAGACAAAGCCTGATACCTGAAGAGGTGATTTCATTGAGCATATTGAGGATTTCAGGTTTTACATGACGCAGATGCCCCGCAAAAGCGGAATAGCGACGTTCAGCGAGTGTCTTAATGGTGCTTTCAGGAGATTTTCCGCCAAGCTTCCCAACGATATACCGTAGAGACGCTGCATAGTCTAATCTTCCGGTATATCGTGTAGGTTGAAGATTCTCATATTCCCTCTGAAAGTCCTCCACAGGCAACTGTAAGGTCTGTGCGACTTCGCTGATTGAAGGGTGCCTCGCGTCGAATTCTGAGATAAGGGTTTCAAATAAATCGAAGACGACCACCTTTACAGCCATTTCTAAACTCCCATAAGAAGGATTTGGAAGAGAACTCACTGAAATCATTGGGATTCCCGTAAAGTTCTCCCCTTGACATGAGTCCTTTTGACTTCAGTTCGGCGTAATCTGCCAAATGTTCGTGGTAAAAGTATTTTCGTTTCATGAACGACTTTTGTGGCAGGTTGCCACTTGCTTCAATAAATTTCCTATACGTGGCAGGTAATTGATCTCGCGGCTCAGACGTGCCACCGCTTCACACCGATGCGCTAACGCATCAGTCTCTTTGATTGCACTCTCACGCTTATTAGGGATGGGACCGAGGCGTAGCAACCAATATATCCAAGCTGCCAGCACACCCTTGTAATAGATAGCATCGTCGCGTGCGCCGCGGAAATTAGAGGAGAGTTCTGCCCGATAAACACTTTCGATTTCTCTTGTCAGCACTTCATCACATTTCCAACGCATTGGAAAAGAATAGGGACCGAGAGGCGCGTCAAGCAGAAAATGCCCGTAATCGCTATACTCAAAGTCAACAAATTTCACACCATCATTAAGCAATAGATAGTTCTGAGGTGCAATATCCACGTGTCTAAGGGCAGAAAAAGGTTCGGTATCCGACAGCGTCTCTTTTAATTCAGACAGTTCAGTCTCAACGGCGACAGATACGGGTTGCTCAACGAATGCCGCGAGCCTGCGAAAAGATCGGAGAATCCCATCAAATGCCTTGGGAGATGCTTGGTGGTATGTTCCAAGACTCGTACGTATACTAAGCCATTCATTTTTTTTACCATAGGTCGTTCCGTGCATACGTCCCATTGCCTGAGCATGAGCGAGCAGTATGCACCTTCGCTCCAGTGCATTAGCATTACGTAATGTATCTCTGAGTGAACGTGCTTTCGGCATGTACTCAAATGCGATGAGACCATGCGCAACATCGCCTGCGATGAATTGAGGAGCCAGTGTCCGAGTGCTATCAATTTGACTCAAAAATTGAAGCGCAGCCCATTCATTGAAAAGTTTCCAAGCCGGACTTCCGACAGAATCCTGGTTAGGATTGTAGGGTTCACTGTTAGTGTGTCGTGCCATTTTGACGAGAAACACTTCCGGCAAGAAACTCGGTCCATCCGCAACCCAACAGCGCAAGATACGTTTCTTCTTGAACTTCGTGCATTTTGCGAGCCGAATCTCGTACTTGAGAGAACTCGACAGACTTTTCTCTATGTGTGATAATGGAGCATCCATCTATGGGAGTTTCCTTTATAGTCGTGAACCCTATAATGTAAAAAACACTTTGTTGTTAAGATTTCAGAGCAGTCTAAGGTTAATTTTGACGAGAAAAATGGGACTAAACACCACTGGTTGGGATTTCGATGTTTATCAGTCTTTCTTTAGTATCATTTTGCCGTAGACCGTTGAAGCTGGACCGTCAACAGTATACCACACAAGATGGGGAAAAACAAGATGTAGGAGAGGAAATTGACCATGTTCTCCGATACGTTCTGTCCTGTTCAAGTCCAGCATTGAGAACTTTATCACACTTATCTACATATAAAAGAATTCTAAAAGACATTCATAAATGCATATTTATTGAAGTACAGAACAATTGCGGATTATAATAAATGAGACAAGAAGACTCGAATTCTGGGGGATCATAGATGAAAGCATTTTTTAGTCTCAGTCAGCGCGGACAGATTATACGTCTTAGGAATCTCGCAAACGCTGCGCTCCAACGGTATGATATCGGTGAAGCCTCATTGCGCTTTTTGTCAAATACGGACAATACAGTTTTTCGCGTAGATCAGGATGAGAACAGCCAACAGATAGAGAACTCTACTGTTTCAAGACGATTCATCTTGCGAATTATTCGTTCAGAAAAAAACCTTTCGGAAGAGATGATAAGAGCTGAACTTCTATGGTTATCTGCACTGCGGACTCAGGCGAATTTGGTTGTCCCAGAACCTGTACCCGCCGCTGACGGGACATATATTCAAGAAATATCTGTTGCTGGTGTACCGCAATCCAGATACTGTATCTTATTTCGTTGGATCTATGGTCGCTTTCGGAATCATGATCTGTTAACACCGAGAGAACTCGAACGCGTGGGTTCATTTATCGCTAAAGTCCACTACCACGCTGAAACGTTTATGTTGCCAGATAATTTTGATAGACCGCACTTGGATGAAGATATTCTGCTTGGTGAAAGATCCGTTCTCCGGCCCGGTATCGGGGATCGTTTTTTCTCGGACAGAAATCTTTCCGTGTTTGACGCATCAATTCGAGAACTTTGCTCACAGATGGAACAGATCGGGAAAAGTTCAGAGGCTTTCGGAATGATTCATGGTGATTTCCAACCTGCCAACTTCCTCTTTCACGGTCAAAACGTGCATTTTATTGATTTCAGCGAGTGCGGACTTGGTTACTACCTCTACGATTGTGTGCCAACGCTTTCTTATTTGCGACACCGTCCAGATTTCCAAGCACAATGGTCTGCTTTTTTCAATGGATATCAGAAAGTGCGATCACTGCCGGTGGATTATAGGGGGCAATTTGAGACGTTCACTGCACTACGCACAGTTTTCTTGGTTAATTGGGTTTGTGGCTTGCCAGATTCAATGCAGCAACCATGGATGAAAAGTTTCTTAGAGGAATCGGTTATGCGGTTAAAGCATTACCTCGAGGATGGATGGGTTCCCCTCCAATTCAGTTAAATCAGGTTAGAAGTCTGTCTTTTGTGGCATTGGAAAACGGTTAGCAGTGGTAGAAGATGAGAATATCTGAGCATCCCCAGACGAGAAATGTTCAAAGAAAGCAACAATGAAAAAACAACAGCATACACCCACCATCACAGATATGATCTCTCTTCCATTCATCACTGAAATATCTGTTGCCCCAGATGGGAAACGTGTCGCCTATGTGGTGCGAACAGCAGACTGGAAGGCAAACGAGTATGTTCTGACTTGCTATGTTTATGACGTTGATCAAAACGACACGCGGAAAATAGCAGAGAACGCTTGGTGCCCGCGGTGGTTAGATGACAGGACACTTGCGGTGCTGCGTCGTGACATAAAAGACTCGGCATATTCTGGTGAGAAACCGCAGATATGGATTTACGGTAACGCTGATGTTAGCGGCACACAAATTACGTCCTCGCCGTCTGGTGTGGAGGCGTTCTGGTGCTACGGTAACGGGGTTATCTATCGGGCTGACGCACCCACAGATGCTTGTGCTGCCGAACGAGAGCAGTGGTATGGTTCTTGTGTTCATGTGGGGCACGAACAACGAACAACGCAGCTTTTCTATACGAGTTTGTCTAACAAAGAGACGCCTATAGGTATACTCTCGAACAATTCCTCCAAAACGCTGAGGTTAACAGACGACTTAGATGCGTTTTTGCAGATGCGGGATCTCTGTGTATCAAGTAATGCCATTTATCTGAACTGTCAGTTTCAGCAGAATCTTGATGAAGGGCAGGTTTGGCGACTTTCCATAAGTCCTAGCGAACTGGAGCAAACCGATGAAGCATTGGTGTTTTCTTGGGTACAACTGGATTTACCTGCAAAAGCAGCTGTTCTGGATGTAGCTCCCGACGGGCAAACACTTCTGCTCAACTGGGACGGCGGACGTTCTGAATTCTTTTCAAACGAGCCGTGGGCACTCTGGACATGTTCTGCGTCGTCCGGGGCATTGGTATCAGAGTTACGTTGTCTGACCCCTCATTTTGAGCAGCAGATCCTTACGGCAGAATGGAATCCGCAAGGCATTTATCTCCAGTATATCAATGGGACAGTGCCTTGTCTCGCGCGACTCGGCTTATCGGGTCAATTGGATCTTCTGGATTTTGGGGACATATATCCGCTTTGCACACCACCTTTCAAGTGCTTTGACATTTCCGATGCAGGAGTCCTGGCATTCGTTGCGGGCGGAGCGAACAATGTTCCAGAGCTCGTGGTAGTCTCCGATACGGAATACTCACCTGCCAGATTCTCCTCAATGCAGCGTCAGGAAATTACGGATTTCGGTGCGTTTTGTAGAGACTGGGTATGGGGGACAAGAGAAACGATTTACTGGAAAAGCCGAGACGATACTATGATTGAGGGTATTCTATTTAAGCCTACTGATTTTGATCCAGTTCGGAAATATCCACTCGTCGTGATAGTGCATGGCGGTCCAGCAACTGCATCGCTTGAACTTCAACTCGACTGGGAAGATCGCTGGTTCTATCCAACGCTCCAGTTCCTCGCTCACGGAATTTTGGTACTGAAACCCAATTATCGTGGCTCAGACGGGCGCGGACATACTTTCCTTGAATTGAATCATGGGAACATTGGAACAAGTGAATTGTGGGATGTGGAAAGCGGGATAGATCACCTGATTGCACAAGGATACGTGGATTCAGGGCGTGTAGGTTGCGCCGGCTGGAGTTATGGGGGTTTCGTTGCAGCCTTTGCGACTACACATTCAGACTATTTTGCGGCTGTAAGCGTAGGAGCGGGTATCACCCATTGGAAGACTTATCACGCTACATCCGAATTCCATCGTTTTACGGAGAAGGTGTTCGGTGGCACGCCGCAAGCGATTCCAGAAGCCTATCGGCAAGCATCTCCAGTGACTGCCGAGGTAAATAAAATAACACCGACTCTCATTCAGCACGGCGATACCGATTCTATTGTTCCTTTCTCAAATGCCCAGAAATTATATCGCGCCCTCAAAGCACAAGATGTCCCTGTCGAATTCTTCCGCTATCCGGGTATGGGGCATGGTGTGCCGAATGTGAATCCTCGGGCTGCCCGGGCAGTGATGTCACAGAATTTGAAATGGTTCTGTCACCATCTTCTCGGGCAGCCTCTTGTTTGGAGTGACCCAGATAATCTGGAATAACTCTATGGGAAAAGACTATTTTCAGGACAAAGTCTGAAATAAATTTACACAGAAAATAAAGATCCCAGTTTTAGACATTGTTCCTAACCTAATATGTTCGGGACATCAGGCGTACTCAACCAAACCGTATTGTGTCATAACCCGCGGGAGCATCCACCCTATTTGCTACAAAAAGGAAAAAGTAAGTTCGCACACAAGATAACAGTGTTTTTGCGTCAAAACTCATATGTCGCGCCGAAGGTGAAGTTAAAAGGGAATCGCACAGGACTCTTATACTCCGAGGTTTCTAAGTCTATGGGGAATTCCTCGGGGAATTCCTCGGAGTCTGCCGCTTTGAATTCTGTAACGAGTTTATCAGGGAAACTGAAATTAATTTTATTTTGGCTGTTGTAGACATTCCAGACTTCAATAAATTCTGTTATAGGGATGCCCCATTGGGTTCTTTTGCGACTCAATCGGAGGTCTAAGCGGTGATATGCTTGAAACGCAGCGGGGGCAATCGCGCCGGTGACATCGGAGAGGAGGGGATGCATACCGAGCGTCACCGGGTCTTGAATCATAAGGAGCGTGCTGAGGGGAACGGCGGAGGTACCACTGACATATTGCCACTTTGCGCCGATATCGTTTTTAGGTGTTGGACTGTAGTTGGCAACGAGGCTGACAATATGTGTATTGTCAAAAAGAAAGGGTTTGTAGGGGACATCGGGGGTCTCACGTCGCTCGGCATGGGTGTAGGCATAAGAGAGCCATCCGAAAAACTTTTCGCTCACACGGTGTCGCAGAAAGAGTTCTGCACCGTTCACAAAACCTGTGCCCTGATTGCGATATGGCGTTGTGAGCGGTGTATCCGAGTCGTCAAAAAGTGCGTCAACATTAATAGACCGATTGACTAATTTTCGCAGGTCTTTGTAATAAAGAGCAAATTTGAGTTCCGTTTGTGGTGAGAGCTTATGTTCTAATTCCACCACATAATGCTCGGCAATACTTGATTTCAGGTCTCTGTTTCCGCTCGTTTTGAGGACTTGATATGCGAAGGGACTCTGTTCGTATCTGCCGTAGGCGAATCGGAGCGTGGAAGTTGTTGGGAGCGTGATACTAAGGCTCCCGCGCGGTTGAATTGAGAGTTCATCCGTCAAATTAAGGTAATCAAGTCGTATACCCAAGGCAACCGACAGAAAGGATAGCGGATCGTAGCGTGCTTGTAAGTATCCTTCTGCCTGTTGGAAGCCGTAATGAAATGTGTCGAATGCCTTTTTCCATACGAGTTTCTCATCATCGAAACTGATGTTCTGCGGAAGAAAGGTATGTGTGGCACTTTCGGCTGGACTGAAGGCGAAGAGAAATCCCGGCTCCAGTTGGAGTTTCGGTGTAAGTTTGTAGGTGATGTCTTCGCGAAGTGTATACGTTGGGACGTTGGCTTGGACAGCAGTGTAGATAAATTTTTCGCTTGTCAAGACGTCGTCTCGGCTTGGAGCGACACCGAAATTGATATTCAGAAAGTTATAGGAACGTGTAAGCGATAGATGGGATGTGAGTGTATTGGTGAGATGTGAGCGGAGGTGGATACCTTCTGCCTGAAACCCGTTCTTAAAATATGCGGAGGATTCAGTGTCGGAGAAGTCAAAATGATCTGTAGCACCGATGCCGTTGAAGGTTAGGTGATGTTTATCGGTGAGTTGGTAAGCAAATTTGAGTTGATAATCTGACCAAGTGGGAAATGTAGAATCAAGGAAAAATTGGAGTATGAGATTATATGTGGTGAACCGCCCAGCGATGGAGGCGTATCCTTTTTCTCCAATTTGGGTTTCAAAGAACCCGTATGGTGATATAAAGTTGACGTCTAAAACACCTGCCCGTTTTTTATTCAACCGTTCACGTGTGCGGATGTCAATAATCGATTGTGAATCCAATCCAAATTCGGCACCGTAGCCGGCTGCGTACACATAGATATCCTCAATACTATCCGAATGCGTTGTTGAGAAGAATCCACCAAAATGAAACGGATAGCCGAGCGGGGTTCTGTCAAGATAAATACGCGTGTCGCCCGGCGCGCTCCCGCGGATATGGAGGGCGCGAAGAAAATCGTTGGGAACACCGATGCCTGGTAGTGTGGTGATCGCTCTGAGTGCATCACGTCCAGCACTGGGGATCCGTATCATTTCGCTACCTCGCATCACTTTACGACTAATCGTTGGCGGAAGGCGTTGCCCTTTCACAACCACTGTTTCGAGTTGGACGGTTGTCCCGACGTATATTTTCATCTGCGTGGTCCCACCGGCTGTGACCTCTACTTTCGCAGTCGTCGGTGTCTTAGACGTTGCGTGCATAATCGAGAGGGTATAGGTGCCGGGTGCGATACCGATAAACTGAAAGTTCCCGGACGCGTCGGTTCTCGTAGACACATCGATTTCGACACACCGCACCTCTGCCGCAACTAACGGTGTGTCAGTGTCCTTTGAGTAGACAGTCCCTTCTATATCACCAGTGGTAGGCGCGACGGGTTGTTGAGTGCTTTCGGACTTATCCGCTTTAGCGATGTTCGCGTCAACGAAAACAGAGAACGGCATCATGATCCCAATAAATAGGACAAGGTATAAACAAAATTTCATGGGTGGGTTTTCCTGTAGATAGAATAGATTTGTGACAGGTGTAAAAAACTGGAATGCCTGAAAATCGTCAATCCGGCATGTTTAATGGCAAGTGGATCGTCAGTTACAATCATCTGCATTCGCAAATAACGCTCTGAAAACTCACGGTTTCTCAAAAATCGTCTCGTCTAATAGGGTATCAATCTCCGTTTTTGTAATAGTGTAATTGACCGTTAACGCCCCTTCTCCAATAAAGATTTCGTAGGAATTGGGCAACATTACACCTTCATAATCCGTATAATCGGCGTAGTGAATGACCGTGGTAGCACTTTTGGCGTTCGGAACTGTATAGGTGGTCTTCGCTCCGACGAGTAGATTGGAGGTCTTATCGATATAGAATACATCTTCCGTGTCAATGACCCGAATCACGCGGCATTCCTTACCTCGAAAGCGTTCATCTCCATTTTCTTGAAATACGCTGCTACCAAGTTCTTCGTAGATTGACTGCAATGGATCCATATAGGTTGAGCTTTTGGCACGCCCATATTCCGTTTCTGGAAGGAGTGTTGGACTGTTTTCCATAAGGGATCTCCAACCGTGTGTGTCATTCCAGATGGTGATCTCATGGAAAAGTTCACCGAAGTCGAGTTTGTTATACGATTTTTTTCCAACGACTGCTGCTATTTCAACGCGACCCGATTCGTTCACAGATTGTCCATTCCATTGCGTCAGTTGTGCGTCCCCGGAACGTCGGATGTTCCGAATTTCTGAGAGCCGTGTGAGACCGCCAATGGCATTAAAGTGCGATTCAAGAATATCGTTAAGTTTCATACCTGCACCACTCTTTTTATTCGTGCCGTCGGTATTTCCCAGTTGGTTTCGGACATCCGGTTTTGATAAGAGATCAAGGACAATCGGTGCATCAATGAGTTCCACTGTCATCTCCGAAGTCGCATCAAAACTATAGGGCTGCTGAAAACGCGCTAAGTATTGGTTGCTGATGCCGAGCATCATCACAACCAGAATAACAGTTGAGGTCGCGATTGCCCACGGGACAACCGGCGGGTTTCCTCCAGTAGGCGGTAGCGGTTTGATACGCGGAATTTCGCGCATAATATTCTCGGTTAAATTCGGAGACAGTTGAAAACTACCGAGTGCTTCTCGAATCATCGGCTCGTACGCTTTTAACCGCTCCCGTGCACGGTGAATACGCGTCGCGACGGTATTGACAGATATACCCAAAAACTCGCTTATCTCCGCATAAGTCATTTCACCGAAGTAGTAGAGCGTCAGAATTGTCCGATCACTTTCTTTCAACTTCGCCAGTAAATTTTTAACCAGTTCGCGTTTTGTTTCTGCTGCACTTTCTGCCTGCGCTGCAGCGACATGTCTGGAATAAGAACTCCTTTCTGTCATTGTTATATCTATCTCCTCCAAAGATTGCGTTTGTACCCGTTTCTTGCGGAGCCACGCCAGACAGCGGCGGTTAGCAATCACGTAAAGCCACCCCGGAAACTGGCTTGGATCTTTCAGCTTTGCCAATTTCCGATAGACTTGTAGGAACGTTTCCTGCGTAATATCTTCAGCGATATGGAAATCCCCGATTTTCCGCCATGCGAGTGCGTGAACACGCTTTTGGTACTTTCTAACCAAACACGCAAAAGCAGCATCATCACCTTCAAGGATACGTTGAATCAGTTCAGCAGTGTTGTTTCGCATCAAACGCCTCAAAAAAGAAAGTGCCTTATTTGGCATATATAGACGCGACTTAAAAATAAAAACTTACATAATTCCGCGAAAAAGTGGTATTTTATGGAAATATTGGTCGGAAGGGATTAGGATTTATGTTGAGGTGATTGTTTCGTTCACGGTTTCATACCATGAATCTTCAAATAGCATGCGGAAGGACATCATTCTGTTATTGGGGGCAGTGATATCCATCGTACCGTGTTGTGTAGCGTTGCGATATGCCGTTTCTAACGTTTCAATGAGTCTCTGTTTATAACTAACGTTCTCCGTTTCATATCTGGATAATGATTTCCTCATGATCAAATTTCGCAGCCTCGATAGCCTCTTTACGATTGTATTCTATCGTTTCTCGAAGCGTAATTCGCAGTGTCTCAAGTAATTCATCCTTAGTCCGTTCTTGACAATTGATCCTGGGAATTTCTTGTATCCAGCCGATCCACCAACCTTCGTCCTGTTGGATAACAGCGGTGTAGGTTTGCTTCATTAGTTCGGTCCTCCTTTAAGATGTAATGTGACAAGTGTAGCACGGATTCATAGCAAAATCAATTTGAAATATAGACTATGAAACAACGGAAACCGCTTTCTACATATCTGCAATACGGTGGATACTGCGATACTCAAACCTTTCTGATTTATAGTTCGTATCAATTCTACTATAGTTTGGACAATTTTTAGACATAGCACTCCAGCAGAGTGCTATGTCCAGAAACCACTTCGGACCTAAATACGTTGTGTTAGGTTTCCGAACCCAAACGTACAGGAAAATAGAGACATTCTTGAAAACACGACACGAAACGGAACAGAAACTATCCAAACTATTGTGCATTTTATTTATAATTTTCCCAAGAGGTACGCTGCATTGGTTTTCAAAAGTGAGAGTGCCTCCACTATGATAGGTGGCTCCGCCGGGTTCTGGTTCTCCACTGCTGCCGAGGGTGACCCTGAATGCACTGCCGTTTGGTTCTGTTTTTCCAGCGCGTTCAGTGTTTCGACAAACCGTTGAATTTCAAGTTTTGCTTGGGAGTGCTGATTTTTTCCAAACACTGTAATCGTATTGGTTAAGTGCTGCTGTAAAGGTGCGGCGGTACTTGCATCCAACCAACCTAACGTAACGCTCTGAGAGGTGAGGTTTTCTAATCGACGCGTGAGTTCCAACACACTTGTTTCGACAGGAATCGCTACAGGACCAACGACGAGGCCGCGCGGTGCATACTGATGGTGATAAGGAGTTGTGACTGCTTCATGGCCGTTTATGCTGCCTCCAGATGTCCAAACATCCGCCCGGATGATGCCCGGGAGGCTCCGACATTGGAACACAAAACCACCCTGGAAGGTTCCTGGAGAAATGTGAGGTGTCCCGAACTTAGGACTCCAAGAAACACTATTGTTAGATTCCGCGTGTGGGGGTGGTTGTCCATAGTTTTTCCACCCCAGTGGATTTGAAATGTCCCGTTTCCAATTTCTGGGGAGGTCGTGCGTCCGAATCTTAAGAGAGCGAACCGGCTGTTGACTGGTTTCAAGGCTTGTGATGTTGTAAGTGTATCGGTATTCAGGCAAGCCGGTATCAGGAGTCGTGCGGTTCCCGGTCTTTACAAGTTCAACACGGCTTGCGACAAGTACATTAGCTTTGCCGCCACGTGGCCCCCAGTCAAAAGTGCGAATACTATAGGGAACACCGTCTTTATCACGTAGGTCGCCCCCTGAATAATCTCGCCAATAGATACGGTAGCGACCCTTTCCCAATTCTTCGGCATCATGGTTCTTTTCCTTCAGCCAGGCTACGGTTTGGTCTTCGGGCACAACTGGTTTGAAAACGGATCGTGTAGAGGCATCAATTTCCAAGCAGGTATGCGCAAAAACTATAACTATTGTTGAAAGGCAGTGTAAAAGGGTCAATACATTTCTCATCCGTTGTCTCCTTTTTAACAGACATTATAGCGATTTAAAAACACATCACGCTCATTAACTTTTACTAGTAGAGCATCAAGATTGAGTTTTCGGGTATAGTTTTTTTAGTTTGATGCGTGCGTCTTCAGCTGTAAATCGCCAGTCCACCGGACCTGCGTTCTGATTGCGATGCTTCTGCCAGGCTTCTGCTTCTAACCGAAGTGTCTCTAAGTCAGAGATCCGGATGATGAGGTTATCATTTAGCGAAAATTTTTCGGGGGGATGGTAAACTTGTGTTAAGTGATTTTTCTGTGTCTATCTTTAGGGTTTGGACAGGAACGGTGAGGTGATGCCCTATATGAATTGTTTGCCTTTGAAGTCGAGTGTGGGCATGGGGATTTCCTTGTGTTGGTATCGGTGATGTTCCCTTAAATTTTATTCCCATCTATAAGAAGACCAACGGATTCCATTTCTCTAACTATCCTCTGTTTCCATTCACCGTTGTCATCCATAGGTATATAAACTACACCTTGAATATCTGAAGGTAACTCAAGGTTCCCTTTGTAGAGGATACACACCCGCTTGCGCCCTATTGAACCAAAGAAGTAACCTAATTCAAAAATAACGTTCTGGCGGGCTCTATATTTAAGATCTGCGCTGTTTTTTTTCGATGCACCAACATCGTCGGGGGTCATTAAGACAATTACAAAGTCTGTTTCACCTGCACACTGTTCAAACTTTTCAATAATTGTTCTACTTCCGCTGGGCTGCTTATCAAGTACAGTTGGTTTTAATCCCCAGTTATCAACGAAATCTGCAACGGTATCTCTAGCTGCATGGTCGTGCCCGTGTACAATAAATACTTTCTCGTGATCTGTGATAGGTACTAACTCTGGCGATCGCGATGGCGCGGGAATAATTTCCGGAGAAATCTCCTCATACACTTCGCTAGGACTTGCCGTGGGCGGCGAATCAAATAATGGCGTGCGGCGTTGTGTCGGGGTTGAAATGTGGAAGGGAAATGATATTGGGAAACCCCAGGCTTGTTTGCGTTTCGCTGAGAAAATTTACTCGTTTTTGCCAATCCAGAGTGGGTTTCGTTACACTTTCTATAACAGACCGCGCACGGCTTAGTTCATTAACAGGTCTCATTACATTTTCTATAGCAGATCGCGCACGACTTAGTTCATCAATAGGTCTCATTACACTTTCTATAGCAGATCGCGCACGGCTTAGTTCATTAACAGGTCTCATTACATTTTCTATAGCAGATCGCGCACGACTTAGTTCATCAATAGGTCTCATTACATTTTCTATAGCAGATCGCGCACGGTTTAGTTCATCAACAGGTCTCATTACACTTTTTATAGCAGACAGATATGCTCCATTTTTGTCATTCATAATTTCTTGTCCTTTACAATGTTTAAAATGTGTATGGCATTAATTTAGCGTATCAGCAAAAAGCGAGCGGGCGTGGAAATTACTCACATAGATATACTTATTTTATACCTGACTCATATTAACAGGCAGTCCCGCGCTTCGCATTCCCTGACAGAGCTTCAGTTTCCAAGCATCAGCACTATCCATGGGGACATAGGCTACGTCACAAATACTCGATGGTAACTCAACGCCTTCTTTATTTTATAAAGAAGGCACACTGTTCAAAGATGACATTCTGGTGAGCCCTGGGGTTGAGTTGTCGGTTTGCTTCATCTTTTAATGCACCAACATCATCAGGGGTTAACAAAGCAATTGCAAACCCTGTGTCGCCTGCATATTTCTCGAGATTCTCAATAACTGTTAGATCGTTGCTGGGCTGTTCGTCAAGAACGGTTACCGCTAAGCCCAAGTTCTCTACGAATTTAGCGACAGTTGTTATGGCTTCCTCGTCGTGTCCATAGGAGATGAAAACTTTCTTTCGAGTTTCCGTATTCATGACTTCTCCTTGATTTTCACCGCGACAAGTCGTAAAAATAAAAAGCCAGAGTCATTCAGAACTATTCCGTTCTCACTTCTGAATGACTCTGGCACATACAATCTTTAGGAACATCCACTCGTCGCACCGCAATTCGTGCAGCGATAGCAGACTCCACTTCTCATCATAAGTGCACCGCACTCAAGACACGGTGGGGCATCCGCATGCTGGAGTACAACCTGCTTTTCATGAGCCAGCCAAGAGTCGGTCTCACCATTACTCCCGTGTCCATACGGATGGAGTTCCTCAGGTGGCACCATCTCTTCTTCAAAAACCGGCATGTCGGTACCTACCTGCGGTTCTTGGGAGAGAAACCGTATGCCGAGCCACCGGAAAACGTAATCTATAATCGACTTCGCCATCGGAATGTCAGGGTTAGCCGTAAAACCTGACGGTTCAAACCGAACATGGCTAAACTTATTAACGAGTGATTCTAACGGGACACCGTACTGCAACGCAATAGAAGTAAGGACAGCAACAGAGTCCATCAACCCAGAGACTGCCGTGCCTTCTTTGCTCATACGGAGAAAGACTTCTCCAGGACTACCGTCCTCATAAAAGCCGACATGAATATAACCTTCATGGCCGCCAACGCTAAATTTGTGCGTAATAGAATCCCGCGTGTCTGAGAGACGCTTCCGAATAGGACGATCAACAGGAATGTCAGTAATAGCCTCGTTGGTTTCACTCTCCGTATCCTGTTGGGTCCGGGTTGAAAGGGGTTGACTGCCTTTGCTACCGTCCCGATAAACAGCCAGACATTTGACGCCACGTCGCCACGCTTCCACGTATAACGTTTTGATGTCATCTACTGTTGCGTCGTGCGGGACGTTGACGGTCTTGGAAATCGCACCAGAAATAAAAGGCTGCACAGCCGCCATCATTTTCAACGGTCCCATGTGATTTATATAGCGAGTTCCGTGCTTACCACACTGAACAGCGCAATCGAAGACCGCGTAGTGTGTCGGTGAAAGATGTGGTGCCGCTTCAACTGTACCCGTCCCGCAGATGAATTCCTCAGCCTTATTAATCTCATCTTCAGTGAATCCGATGACAGAGAGCAGATCAAAACTCGGATCTGCGGCTTCTTCCTCGGTTATCCCTAACCGCTCAAGACACGCTTCTCCGAGAAAACCCGGAGCAAAAGCGAGATTCAGGTCAAACGCAGTCGGTAACATCTCCGCGACACGATCGATATCTTCCTGCGTGAAACCCTTCCGCTTTAATGTATCCGGATTAATGTGCGGTGCCCCTTCAAAAGTGCCCGTTCCGACCAGATACGTAATAATCGCTTCAGTTTGCTGGAGCGTGTAATCTAAGTTGTACAAAGCATCACGGACGCTCTGGTTGACTATCTTCATGTATCCACCGCCCGCCAATTTCTTGAATTTGACAAGGGCAAACTCTGGCTCGATACCTGTTGTGTCGCAATCCATCAGGAAGGAGATAGTGCCCGTCGGGGCGATGACACTGATTTGCGAATTCCGATAGCCCCACTGCTCACCTTTTTCAAGACAGAGATCCCAATCCGCCTTTGCTGCATCCAATAGGTCAGACGGACAGGCGACCGGATCAATATTGTAGGCAGCATCGCGGTGCAGCCGCATAACGTCTAACATCGAGTCGCTATTCTTCGCATATCCAGCGAAAGCTCCCACACTTTTGGCAATCTCAGCACTCGTCTGGTATCCTTGCCCACTTAGGATAGCGGTAATAGCACCGGCATAAGCGAAGGCTTGCTCACTGTCATAAGGAATACCTAAGCGCATCAGGAGTGCTCCCAAATTCGCATAACCGAGTCCGAGCGGACGATATTCATGAGAACGTTGTGCTATATTTTCGGTGGGGTATGAAGAGAGATCTACTATAATTTCCATCGCAGTCGCGAAGACACGAACAGTAGCACGAAAACCTTCAATGTCGAAGGTATTATCATCCGTCAAGAATTTCGCAAGATTAATACTGGCGAGGTTGCAGGCGGAATCGTCTAAGAAGAGGTATTCACTGCACGGGTTGCTCGCATTAATCCTTCCTGTGTTTTTACATGTATGCCATTTCTGAATCGTGCTGTCAAATTGGACACCCGGATCCGCGCATGCCCAAGCGGCGTAGGCAATCTTCTCCATCAGTGTTCTTGCGTCGTACTCATCGGCGACTTCACCACTTGTCCGATACGTAGTTTTCCAAGAATCGCCTTGGAGGTATCCATCCATAAACTCATCTGGAATCCGTACAGAGTTGTTACTGTTCTGTCCGCTGACAGTACTGTAGGCTTCACCGTTAAAATCAGCCGGATACCCTGCGGCGATGAGTGCCTTTGCTTTATTCTCTTCTCTCAGTTTCCAGTCAATATAGTCAACAATTTCCGGGTGATCCATATCGAGGATGACCATTTTCGCTGCGCGTCTGGTAGTCCCGCCAGATTTGATGCTGCCAGCCCACCGGTCAAAACCTTCGAGGAACGAGAGAACACCAGAACTCTCGCCGCCGCCGGAAAGAAGTTCACCTTTCGCGCGAACTTGACTGAAATTAGAGCCTGTACCGCTACCGTATTTAAAGAGCCGTACTTCAGATCTCTGGAGTTCCAACATGGAATCCAGAGAATCATTGACGCTTTGAATAAAACAGGCGGAATTTTGCGGGTGTTGGTATGCATTGGTAGTGACCTTGACTGCTTCTGTGTCTCGGTCCCAATAGTAGTTTCCACCGCCACCCTCAATATTATATTCGTGCCACAAGCCGCAGTTGAACCAGACAGGCGAGTTAAAAGCACCCCGTTGTGTAACGAGGATATGCGTCAATTCCATCTCAAATGCCTGCGCATCTTCAGGGGTAGCAAAATAGCCCCCGAATTCTTCGCCTGCGCGGCGGAGCGTGCGCGCCACACGGGTCACCAGTTGGCGAGCGCTATCCTCTGATTCTGCCCCAGGAACCCCAGCTTTGCGAAAATATTTTGATGATGCAATATCCGTGGCGAGTTGTGTCCAGTCCGCCGGTACTTCAACCTGCTCCTGTTTAAAAATGACATCACCTTTTTCATTATAGATGACGGCATCACGACGTTCCCACTCCAACAAATCGAATGGATGAACGCCGGACTCGGTAAAATGACGCGTGAAAACGAGCCCTGCCCGATCATCTCCATTAGAATGTTTTGGAGAGGTTGTCCCTTCATCAACCCCATTCGGATTATCAACTGTCATACTCATACCCCTATGATTGGTTATCGGTGCGTTGGAGGAATCGCACCAGTGCAACTTATAATAATATGCGCCCCCAAGCGCGTCTATAAAAATCCGATATAATAATAATAATTAATTTTCTTTAAGAATAATTCGATGATAACGCTTCTTACCAGCACGAAGAAGTAACGCGTTCTCTTCAAGTAAGTCGGTACCAATGACCATATCTATTGCACGATACTGCTTTTCGTTGATGTAGGCACCGCCTTGTTGAATGAGCCGCCGCGCTTCGCTACGCGAATTTGCTAACCCGACTTCATGGAACAACGTCATGATTGGAATACCACTGTCAAGTTGTTCAAACTCGATCGTCGAAGTCGGCATCGCAGCATCATCAAGGTTGCCACCGCCAAATGCGGCGCGTGATGCTGCTTGTGCTTTATCCGCTTCCGTCTTTCCGTGAGTCAGACAAGTGGCTTCGTACGCGAGGGTTTCTTTCGCTTCTCGAATCGCCGCATCTGCCAATTTTCCGAGTCGTCGGACTTCATCCATCGGAAGAAAGGTAAAATACCCTAAGAATCGCGAGACATCGCGGTCGTCCACGTTGATCCAGTACTGATAAAATTCGTATGGCGAGGTCCGTTCAGCGTCAAGCCAAACCGCGCCGCCTGCGGTTTTTCCCATCTTCGCACCATTTGCAGTCGTGAGCAACGGAAAAGTGACCGCGTGAACCCGTTCGCCTTCAACGCGGCGAACAAGCTCAACACCGGCAAGAATATTGCCCCACTGATCGTCCCCGCCGAGTTGGAGACGACACCCATATTTCTGAAAAAGACACAAGTAGTCATAAGCTTGGAGCAGTTGATAATTAAATTCAAGAAATGAGAGACCGAGTTCTCGGTCAAGCCGTTGCTTATACCCTTCCGCTTTAATCATCTCATTAACCCGAAAGTGTTTGCCAATATCGCGTAAAAATTCAATATAGTTTACCGAAAGCAGCCAGTCAGCATTGTTAAGAAACCTGCCTACTTCCGATACGGTTGGTGAGTCTTTGTTATCTGCTATGTTATTATCAAGATTTAAATAACGTTGGAGTTGGGTAAGGATACGCTTACCGTTGGCTGAGATTTGTTCCTGCGACAACATCGGGCGCATTTCGGTCTTGTCAGTCGGGTCGCCAATCATTGTTGTCCCACCGCCGATGATCGCGATTGGCTTATGTCCTGCACGCTGCAGATGTGCCATCGCCATTATCGGAACAAGACTGCCGACATGCAGACTTGAGGCTGTCGGATCAAAACCGACATAGTAGGTAACTTGTTCTTCAGCTAACAGGTTTGCGACCTGTTCAGCGTTGGTAGTCTGTTTAATAAAACCCCGTTCGTTCAGGGCTTCAAAGACGTTTGGCATTTTTGTCCTATTTGGATTCAGATTCTTCGGTTGGTTTGGCTTGTATCTCAATATTAGGGACCCTGCGAATTTAGGTCTATAGTGTACCGTTCGCAGACCCAATAACATAAGGTATACGATAGGAATTTAGTAGCAAATTTATGCGTGTGATGCAGTACAGAAATTTGGAAAACGACTGTTTATCAAAATTATTTGCTTCATAAATTATAAGACATTTTAATATCTCTTGCAAACAATTTTTTCAAAACCTGTCATCTCAGAGATACAATAAATGTTACCATAAATTTTGCTTACGATGCAAAAATATACCTACTCTTCATCATCTTCAGCATAAGAATGTCCACTGAAAATTGCGCGTACCTGTTTCGCTGTTTTCGGACCTGAAAGCAACTTCCCAATCCGATCGCCTTCCTCTTCGAGTAACGCCTTGACATTCGTCAAAACCGCCTCCAGTTTGTCCCCCGGAAACTTGCACGCCCCGTTTTCATCCATGTGGATAATCTCACCCGGTGCGACATCCATTCCTGCTATTGAGACGGGTACGTTGACAGCATGAACCGCCATTGCACCATGCCCGGGTGTAATGCCACTTAATAGATACTGAAATTCCATCGGTCGGATTTCGTCAATATCGCGTGACGGCCCGTTTGAAATTGCCCCCAAACAACCGATTGACTTCATGGCTGCCGTCATATTTCCACCTGCCAAGCCGACCTTGTTCTCCAATTCGGGTGGAAACTTCTGTTCAAACGCCAAGATCGTTGGTTGTTTGGAAGCACCTAACGCATCTATGACATCCATAAAAGAGAGTTCTGAATAGTTTGGGTCGGGTACACCGTAAACACATGTTACCGCATATCCAGCAACAGCTCCGAGTTCTGGATACATGCAACGGATCGTGGTATCCGTGTACCAATTTTCAGTCCACGGGTTATAAAGTCCAAGGCAGAGCGGATTCCCCGGATACGTAGCGACCACATTCGTGATGGAAGGCGTATCATATTTCCGCAATTCCGCCAACATTTCCTGTTCTGTTAATGCCATAGGAGGATTTCCCTTTTTGAATATTTGTATGCCGTGCCGTTGCGAGGTATGGGACCTCGCGTTACAGTTTTCTAAGGCAGGCGAGGTATGGGACCTCGCGTTTGTGGATAAAGAGATAGGTTTTAAACAGGCATTGTCCTACCGGCGTACGCCCGTCCGATGCGTGCAGCTTCCTCACCGCCACCGGTAATCCTGACACCAGCATCGATGCTCGCCTCAATTGTATCTGGGGACGCGCTTTCTAAAAATCGGATGCCAGCTGCTTTACACGCTGCAAAGACACGATCCCGGGCATCTTGCAATTCCTGTGGACGTGGGCTCGGCGGATTTTTGTAGCCAAATGACATACTCATATCACCGGGTCCCCACTCTGCAAAGGCGATGCCGGGTACCTGCGCGGTGATTTCAACGTTCGCTAATGCCCGTCTGTTTTCAAATTTGAGTCCTAAGAAGAGTTCACCCTTTGGGTTCAGGGGCCACGGATCGGCGACATCCAGATATTCGTTAGCAGAAATGCCCCAGATAGGTGCGGCGGAGCCTTGACCCGCTGAACCGCGTCTGCCGACATCCAACTGCGTACCGACGCCGATTGTTTGGAACGGGTAGCGACACGCTTCAACAAATGCCTTGACCGCTTCTGGAGATTCAGCGTGACAAAGCAGGAGTCCGTGTACACCGCGTGCAAGGAGCTGTCGCATCTGCCAACCGTTGGCACGAATTACATCTGCGCTAACGCCATCTACCGGCAATTCGACAACGACTGCCGGGGTTGTGTGTCCACTATTCGTTGGACCGCCATCAGCAAGACCGCGCATGAAACTATCCAACCCAGCGAGATCGAAACTCCCGTGCTCCATACCGACATTGATATAATCTGCCCAGGTCTTTGCCATCTCGCGACCTGCGTCGTAGTTCAAGTTCGCGCCCGTGTGACTGCCAGTGTAGAAGACAGGCAGGTCATCTTCCAGTAATTCAATCGCTTTATTAACGCGTTTTGGCATTACGGATTCTCCTTAAAAAATTAACGTGAAGGGGTAAAAACGGTTTCAATCATTTCCGAAAATTTTCTCGTAAAATAATCTAAAATTGTACAAAAAACGCGACAATCTGTCAACAATTTTTTTAAAAAATCACAAGCAATGAAAACCGAGAATTTTGACCTTAGACCAATTTGGCATTGACAAATCCATGGGTTTCATTTAGGATAAAAAAAGCGAATTATGAACCCAAATTTCTGCAAGGAGTTAGCAATATCGTGAGAGCACTTGTCGTCAAACCATTACCAGATAAACGGCGCGAAAAAGTCGTTGCGACCGATTGGAAAGAGCCAGCATCACCTATCGGGAACGAGGTGCTGTGCCAAGCTCTATTTACAGGTCTCACCAACGGTACGGAGCGGAATCAACTTATCGGAGGCAACTATTCAACCTCTGAGGACCATCTACCGGTGAGTGATGGCTACCAGAACGTCGGCAGAGTTATTGAAACGGGGCCGGACGTAACGAAACTCCAGGTCGGCGATCTCATCTATGCGAGCGTAAATCATGTCGAGCGGTTCACGATCCGAGAGGATGGACTCCTCCTAAAATTGCCAGTCGATATTGAGCCGGGTGAAGCCGCCCTTTTCGGAATTTCCGGTGTCGCAATGCACTGTTGTCGGCGCGTCGATCCACGCATCGGAGAAAAAGTACTTATTGTCGGACAGGGCTGCATCGGGATGTTTGCGGCACAGATCGCTTACGCTATGGGTGCCCGCGTTACCGTGTGCGATATCGAGGAATCCCGATTGGAACAGATCCGGCAGTTAGGTGTAGCGGAACAGGTTTTCAATACGAGTGGAGATGGTTGGGATACACAGATTCAGGATGGGGCTTTCGACGCTGTCATGGACTTCGCTGGTGTCCCAGACATGGTCACACCGATGATTCGCGCCTGTAAAACTCGCGGACGACTCCTCCTTGTCGCAGGACGGTTCGATGTCAATTATACCTTTAACATCGGACAATTTAAGGAGATTAGCATCCTTCAGTGTAGCCACTTCACTTGCGATGATTTGGAGAACCTCTGTCGGTTTCTCCGACAAGATTCTATTGAGATTGCTCCGCTGATTCGACACCGCGTACACATTGACGAAGCACCACAGATATACAGATTGCTCCGCGATGAACCGATGCGCCTATTAGGCACTGTGTTTCAATGGGAATAAGATCGGACTCGTCACCATTTTCTTGTAGGAGCGAGCTGTGCTCGCGATACTAAAGCATCGGACTTTTTCTTGTAGGAGCGAGCTGTGCTCGCGATGCTGAAGCAGCCATTTTCTTGTAGGAGCGAGTGTTTTTGCTGGGGGTCTTTGATAGGGTGTTTCTGCGTATTTCTTGTCGCTCGCGATACTAAAGCAGCCAAACTCGCAAGTGAAACCCAACGCGCCATTAGGTTTCCAAAAGTTAGCGTGTTGGGTTTCGCTGCCATTTTCTTTTTTAGCTTTCCGCATCTAAACCCCTCTGAAAATTTTAAAGAAAAAAAGTGCAACTTTTTTGCAACTCGTTTGTAGTAACGTTAACTCCAAAACGCGTTAAGTTACGATAAAAAAAGTGCAACTTTTTTGCAACTCATTTGTAGTTAACTACAACTTCAAAATGCGCGGAATTGAAACATGACTGAAGATAAATTCCTTGAGCTTGTCCATGAACACAAAGCTCAGATTTATCAACACATCCTCTATCTACTCGGAAATCGAGAAAATGCAGAGGATATAACACAAGAAACATTCATTAAGGCGTGGGAACACCGTTCCGAATTGCGTCCGAAGACCGCACGCGCATGGATGCTAAAATGCGCGCAGAATCTCTGTTTCAATCTGCTAAAACGACAAAAATTTCAGGTGCATTTAACAGAAGACGACAATACAGACGTTGAAACAGCACTCGAAACTTTAATGCACGCCCATTCTGGTCGGTCGAATCCGATGCCAGATGAGATTGTGATCCAACAAGAACTCAAAGATTCAGTACATTGTGCCATTAAGAAATTGCCGCCGGATATGCGGACAGTGATAATTATGCGAGAATTGAACGGAATGAGTTTCAAAGAGATTGCAGAGGTCTTAGAACAACCCGAAGGTACTGTGAAATCACTTGTATTTCGTGCCCGAAAGAAATTGAGGGAACTATTACGTCCCTACTGGAGAAATGACGAATGAACCAATTTACCTCCCGCCGCGATCCAACTTGTACGGAAGTTCAGGATACCTTAGAAGCGTATCTTGGCAATGAATTGGAGGCAGACACACACGCGACAGTTGCAGCACACGTGGCAACTTGTTCAACGTGTCAGAATGAAGTTCGCTTCGTTCAAGCAATTAGTGGGGCATTACACGAACTTCCGAAACCAGAGCCGCCGCCAAAAATCTCCAACGCGGTTGAGGCTTACGTGCGCGCGCATCCTAACAAGGGACCAAAGTGGCTAAATCGGATATTTCAACTGTTCACTTTCTCGGGTGATGTGACTTCGGGACTCGCTCGCGCAGCAGCATTGGCGTGTTTTATCGGAATTGCTCTATTCGGTGCCTATCAGTATCAACAGCATCTGAAAGTTCAGCAAGCCTCACGTGACCTCTATTACGCGCTCGGTCAGTTGAATTACGCAGTGGAGCGAACAAGCATTGTCGTTAACAAAAAACTTCCAGATGTCCGAATTAATGAGGCTTCAGGCCGCCCCCTTGTTCAGATTGAAAAAGCCTCCCGCAGCGCGCTGAAACAGAAAAACAGTATTTCATCAGCAATCCATCGAAGTCTGAATAGCCTTAATCGCTTACCCCAGAACGTTCTGGATACAGAACATTATCAACGCTCACAGCAAGAAGGAGAAAACCCATGAAATTGCAAAAGCACTTTATACGACTGTTCGCGCTGCTGTTTTTAGCCTTATCGTTAACACTGACGCATTTAGCAGTCGCGCAACAGGACAAAGACAAAACTGAAAAAAAAGGGCTTATCCTCTTTGACTTCCCTGAACTCCTTGAGGCAAAAGTCGAGGTTAACTTAACAGCGAAACTCATCAATCTGGTGAGCAAATCGGTGAGCAATCAACCAGATGTCGCTGAACTGATCCAGATGTTAGACGGTATCTATGTCCGCACCTACGATAGAACCATCATTGACGAGAAGAAATTAGTTAACCATTTCCAGCAAAGACTCAAAGAGGAGAAGTGGGAAGTTCTCGTCAAAATCAAGGAAGAGAATGAGATAGTAGAAATCAGTCTACTATTTGACGAAGATACGGTTTATGGAATTTTCGTCATTGTGCTTCCCGAAACCTCTGGCGAAGTTACCTTTGTCAACATTGTCGGTGAGATTGCACCGGAACGCATTGAGGAACTGCTTGGCAGCCTCAGCAATTTTGGCGCGATAGATATCGATGTCGGCGGCGCATTGAAGGCACAAGCGGAACCGATGCGAAATACAGTTCAAAGAGAGATACACGCTGTAAAAGTCGAAAACCCACCAACTATTGATGGAACACTTAATGACATGTGCTGGAAAACCGCGCCCCAAGCGGATAGTTTTACCCATGTCCGTACCGGAAATCCGGTCGAGGATAATTCGCAAGTTAAACTGGTTTATACAGATGCAGCGATCTATGTTGGCTGGCACCTCTATGATTCCCAGCCAAATAAAATTGTTGCCTATCACACCGAAGACCATGTCCGATTTGGGGCGAAAGCAATAGAGGATTGGGTGTCCTTCAGCATTGACCCGCTCCACACGCACCAATTTTCCAATCGGACCTTTTTTATGGCAAATCCACTCGGGAAAAAATATGTCTACTCTCCCAAACGGGAATCAAAAAAGATCGAATGGATAGAACAGTGGAATGTCGCCGCCAACATTGTCGAGGACGGTTGGATTGTGGAGATGGAAATTCCGTGGGAAATGCTTGATTACCCTGACACAACCGAACCCATTCGGATGGGGATTAACTTTGACCGCGGACAGGCACGGACGAAAGAACATTCCTGGTGGTCCAATATAGGTACACAGGAATTTTACAAAAACGATGGACACTGGCTAAAGGTCTTGCCACCGCCAAAATCGTCCCGCATGGAAGGATTGTTAGATGCATTAGAAGCCGACAAATACAGTGTCCCACGAATTTTGGAGCATAATAATAATATATCCTTCACGAGCGGAAATAATATATCCTTCACGAGTGGAGATAATATATCCTTCACGAGCGGGGATACCTTTCGCCCTGTAAATGCCAGCGGTTTAAATCGGATTGATGGACTCCGACTCGGTGGTGGATTTGAAACTGGGAAACAGTGGCACCTGGATCCTCTCTTCTTTCCAGGAGCTGGCGCAACGATTCGGAAAAATGAGAACAGAACCATTACACTAACCGACATGAATGAAAACGACGCTGGCACGCGATATCTTACGGCACCGAGTCCATTCCTGTTTGGTACAATGAGTTATGCCTTTTCAAGCCAAAGCCTTAATTATCGAGCCGGCGGGGGTATCACATCAGGCGAAAACTTGAATTTGACGTATGGCGCGCAAATCCACCGATTAACATCTGTCAGAGATACGGATATCTTACTAAGCGACAGTGAACAGTTTTTGAGAGCATTGTGGGGTACCGATTTTCAGGACTACTACCTCAGAGAAGGTGCTGTAATGACCCTCCAATGGCAGCCGATGAACATAACGCACTCACTCGGATTGTTCTTACTTTGGGAAGAACATAAAAGCCTCGAAAATAGGATGCACTTCCATTTAAGGAACTGGTCAACTAATCCCTCATTAGCACCACAAAGAAATGCCCCCATACACGATGGCAGTATGCGAAGTATTTCTTTCAAATACGATTTTGATACTCGCGGTGAAACAGACGTAAAATATAATTTTGAGAACCGAAAAAATACTGGCGAATGGTATAACACATTCCTTGTAGAACATGCCAGTCCCGCAATCAGTTCCGATTTCGATTTTACGCGTTTCTTGATTCATCTCCGGCACTATTGTCCGATTGGAGAAGATCGAATTGACACACGTTTAAAAGTCGGCATAGCGACTGACCCACTGCCTTTTCAACGGCAATTTGTCGTCGGCGGCATCGGCACGTTACGCGGATACTCGCTTTATGAATTTGTGGGTAATCACGGGTTTCTCTTTAATCTGGAGTATGTTCATAGTTTAGGCAACGACGCGTTCATTGTTCCTTTCATGGATATAGGACAAGCCTGGTATCACTTGAGAGACGTAAAGCATATCCAACCGAAGATTAACTTAGGCATCGGTTTCCAAGGTGGACCGTTCAGGTTGAACCTCGCAAAACCGCTTGAGGAAGAACGCGGTTATCAAGTTGATTTTAAATGGTCGCGTATGTTTTAACGCCACAGGATTTACGTCCTACGCACTGCTGCAGGTGGGGTTTGAAACCCCGCCTGAAAAGGGACTGCGTAAGTCCTCTTTAAAAAAACAATAAGCATTCTCGTTATTTGGACGAATATATTGAACGAAGGTATATTTTCAAGGAGAAAACATGTCAACGAAACCGACAATTATGATTCTTGGTAGTGGACATTTGGCAAATTGGGGCGCAGATCGAATCAATTATAGAATGGACGATGTCCTTGCACCCAAACGCCAAGCCGAACTTCAGCAGCTCGCTGAACAACTTGCCCGTTTCAAACCGACGAAGATAGCCGTCGAAGTTGATACACATTGGGAGGCTGAACTTCAGAACGAATATGATGCCTATCTGAAGGACAACTTCCAACTTAAACCCCATGAAATCCACCAGATTGGATTCCGATTAGCGAAACAGATGGGACATCCAAAGGTCCACTGTGTAGATTATTTGCGCGATGATCCAATCGTTCGGGAGGATCGGGAGGATCATTGGACAGATTACGGGGCGTTTGCAGAGACGAACGATCAGGAACATCTTCTGGGACCGCCACCTACTGGAAAAATGACGCAGGATGAAGATGGCAGAATCTGGATTGAGCCTGAAAAATACGAACCCATAGTTGACATGTATATACGGGAGAACCAAGATGAAAAGATCCGCACAAACCTCCGCGACTACTTACGGATAGCCCGAATTGGTCTTCAAGACGAGTACCCGGGGGCGAATTGGGTCGCACATTTTTGGTATAATCGGAACCTCAAAACTTTTGTCAATCTCACCCGAATTACGGAATCAGAAGATGAGCGTATTTTGCTAATCATCGGTGCTGGGCACTTAGGATTCCTTAAACAAATTGTGGAAGACTCTGAAGTCTATCACCTGGAAAGCCCGCTGCAATACTTGGACACAGGCGAGGTAGAAACGCTCTAATCTGTTGTTCAGTTGTTGACAATTTGATAATCCTTGTCGAAAGCCCCTAAAATATCTAAAGATGGAGGATACCAATTCAGAATGAAAACACGCAAAAATTATGCAATAGTGTTGCTCATTGCACTATCGTTCATGATCATAAATTTACAAATTTGGGCAGATGAAAACATACAGACCGTAAAAAAAGAACTCCCCGCACTCAAAGTTGAGCAACCACCCACCGTTGACGGTGTTCTCGACGATGCTTGCTGGCGAGACGCACCGAAAGCAGTTGGATTCACAGATGAACGCACCGAAAAACCGGCAAAAAACCAATCCGTTGGTCGGCTCGTTTACACTGACACAGCTATCTACGTCGGACTTCACCTCTACGATGATATGCCCAATAAAATTGTGGCACGCCAAACCAAAGACCAAACCCGAATCCGTGGAGAAGACTGGGTCGCTTTCAGTCTTGATCCGTTTCATACACACCAGTTTTCTGACAGAAATTTCTTCATCGTAAACCCACTCGGCACGAAATACGCACATCTCGCTACCGGACGCGCCGAAAAAAGCGAATGGATTGGGTTATGGAAAACCGCAGCGCAGATTGTAGAAGATGGCTGGATCGTGGAGATGGAAATCCCGTGGCAGATGCTCGATTATCCCGACACAGACAAACCCGTTCGGATGGGCATTAACATGGATAGAGGGCAGCAGCGGACTGGGGAAAAGTCATGGTGGTGCAATCTGGGCGTTAACGAATTTCGAGAGAACGATGGGCATTGGGTCGATGTGCTACCGCCACCGCGAAAGCGTGAACTCAAGTTGTTACCCTACCTGATCAGTGGCATCAGCGAAACGGAAACTGATGAGAGGGAATACACAGCTCGGGCAGGCGCGGATATTCGCTACGAGGTTACACCACAATTACGACTCATCGGTACAGCCAACCCTGATTTTGACAACATCGAACAGGCAGTGGAAGGCATCGATTTCTCCTATGGCGAACGTTATGTTCCCGATCGCCGTCCTTTCTTTTCCGAGGGAGGCAATGTCTACCGTCTCGGGCAATTGTTCCACTCGCGACGAATAATGGATATGGACGGGGGACTCAAACTCTTTGGAAAACTTGGCAAAAACACCTCTATCGGCACTTTAGGCACGTACCACCGAAACAACCAAAACGTTATCCTACAAGCCTCGCAATCGCTAACGGCAACATCTAATGTCAGCGCAGCATTCTTGTCCCATCATCAACGAGAGGACGGGGTAAACAACGTAGGGCACTTATCAGGTGATGTGAGACACGGTAAGTTTTTAGCAAGATCCGCTATCGCCCAAAGCTGGACGGGCGAATCAAACGGAAGGGACGGGTTCGCCAATTTGATTTACCAAGGACAACTCGTTCAGCCGTATCTATCTGTATTTTTTGTGGATTCAGATTTCGTCAACAGACTCGGATACCATCCATTTACGGCGTATCGCGGTCTAAGTTTAGGGAGTTATTTTCGGAACGAATGGCGTGACGGATTCCTCCGCAGTGCCTCCCTCTCTGTGCAATCTGAGGCTTCTAACACCTATGAAGGTAAGGTTTTCCGACGTAACTTGTCCGTATCTTCACTTCTCCTAACGCATAGTGATTATGCCCTTGCCGCTGGCTGGAGAGGCGGGCAATTTGAAGAATTCAACGATAGTGTTTTCAGCATCGGATTACGGGCGCGTGCTTCTGACAGGTTCAATAATGTTGGGATTACATACAATTGGGGTGAACAGGCAGGTGAGGCAATTCATCGCATCAGCGGAAATCTAAATCTCCGCGCCTATGGCTTCACTGCTGGGTTGACTTCCCAAATCCAATGGCATTTTGAGCGGCGTTACCAACAGATTCTAACGCTGACTTATGATTTCAGCCCCGCGCTAAGCCTCGGCAGTCGCCTAATCTGGCAAGTAGAAGGCATCAACATCTACTTCGCATTGCGCCGATCCGGGTACGCTGGCACCGATTTTTTCATCGTCCTTGGTGATCCAAATGCTTCAGAATTCAAACAGCGTTTGGTAGCAAAGGTGATCCGTGCCTTTTAGATTTTTCACAAATTGCGCATTACATTTGCCGCAAGGACTTATATAATATCTGGTCAAAAACAGGATAGAATTGAGGGCGAACACACAAAACGATGCGAAATTATTTTCCTTGAATTAAAGCGCGGAACTCGTTTAAAATAGCCTATAGTCAGAAAATGAGGGCAATTGTTAACTGACCTTTCAAAACGGTGAGACGTTTCTGAAAGGATGCCCTCTTTTTCCTTTTTAACGCGAATAGTTTTTTATCCAGAATTATGTACGCTTTTACCCTCAAATCGCGTCACTATATACCTACAATTCACCCAAATTACCTAAACTTTAGAAACTTCGGTAAGTGAAACGATGTTCCTGACCCTAATACGCCAAGAACTCTTGATTCATCTGATGAGCGCGCGTTTTTTTGCTGCGGTCATTATTACACTCCTACTTGTTGTCGCGAATACGTTTGTCCTGATCGGAGCACATGAAGAACGACTCGCCGACTATAGCCAGAAAGCAGCGATAAACCGCGAGAAAGTCGATGCAACACCTACCTATTCAGTCTTAAAGTTAAAGGTTCAACGGCCTCCGAATCCCTTGAGTCTCTTTAGTGCCGGTTTAGAGACACGTTTTGGCAATGATCTTGACATAGCATTTGACAGCGTGCCAGCCCTCTCAAACCCCATAGTTGATGTCAGACCAGAGGAAGAACAGTGGGCGTTTGGCAGTGTACCGTCTCTCTCAAGCCCGAGGGCACCTCTCGGTTTAAATAACCCATATCTGCATCTCTTTTCACAGATAGATCTTGTCTTTATCTTTCAAGTTGTGTTGAGTTTACTGTCCCTGCTTTTCGCTTATGATGCGATTGCGGGAGATTGGGAAACCGGCACCTTGCGTTTGGTGCTCTCGCACCCTATCGGGCGAGGGAAGGTCTTGCTTGCCAAATATATTGCGGCGATGGTTTGCTTGCTGCTCCCCGTGTTAATGAGCCTACTGCTTGCCCTGATTCAGTGTTCCTTCGCGCCTTCCTTGCAATTCAGTCCGGACGATTTTCTGCGAATTGGCGGTATTGTTATGACAACAATTGTTTATCTGTCGGTTTTCTACCTGATCGGTCTGTTCATTTCCGCAACAACCCGCCGTGCTGCCACATCCCTGATGCTCTGCATGTTCCTATGGGTCATTTTAGTACTCGTCTATCCAAACTGGAGTCGGTTTGCCCTGAATCCAGTGGGTGACATGCGTGCAGAAAAAAGATCCGCCGAGCAGCAGATAACGCAAATTCGGGAAGAAGCAGATAGAGAACGAAATCGGTTCTTGGCGAGCAGTCCACTTAAGGGAAAACCGCCGATTTTTATGGATACCGAAGGACTTTCAACACTCTTTAGTGGCGTCGGATATTTCCTTCTTGGAGATTTCCCTCGGGTTAATCTTGAATTGAAAGATACGGCACACCCCTTGGCACTCCACTACCGCCGTTATTATGCATTCGCAGCACCACTGCAAATTCGGAATGCCGAAAAGGTTGGATTAGTCGGCGGACAACTGGTGGGACAGACTTCCGTCCGACAAGCGCGGTGGGATGAACGTCTCATGAAACTCAGTCCAGCGAGTCTCTACGCCTTTGCTACCGCAGCGTGGGCAGGCACCGATTTAGACGGCATGATGGATTATGTCCAAACAGCGCAGACATACCGGCGCACCCTCATTGACACCTTCCATGAGAGAGATACCTTCGCGAGTCTACAGTGGTTTGCACCGAATCAACAAAAAACCATAGATGGGTCGATTTTACCTCGCTTTCGATTTGAGCGTGCAGATGTCGGTATCAACGCACAACGTGCCCTACCGGAATTACTTTTACTGGTATTCATCAATCTCGTCCTATTCATGGCAACATTTTTGATTTTTATCAAAGTTGAAGTATAGAAACAAGGCAGAGTAAAAAATGAGGTATATTGTCACACGTGAACTTTTAGACCATCTCACGAGTCTCCGCTTTACCTTGACCACGCTCATCCTTGTAGCATTAATGGTCACCAACGCAATTGTACATCTTCAAACACATCCTGAGCGGGTTCGGAAGTATTCTGAAAAGGTTAACGCGTCTCAAACCGAGTTGAAGTCCCGAACGCAATTGTATGAACTACTGCAAAAGGGACCCGGTAAACTTTACAAACGCCCCTCATCCCTCGCCTTCATTGCCGATGGAGGGGATGCACTTCTACCAGACGAAAGCGTGAGTGGCGGTTTCTGGAGACTCTACGGACTTACCTATCTTTGGTCGATGGGCGTTCCACGTCTGAATATGGAAGCCCTCAGTAATCTTCGTCCCACCGCTACAGTAATTGATTGGGTCTTTATTATCACCTATTTACTCTCTTTCATTCCGCTCCTATTTACCTTTGACGCGCTCTCTGGGGAACGAGAACGCGGGACGCTGCGGTTGTGTCTTGCAAATTCCATCTCGCGCCCTGCCTTGTTAGTCGGTAAATTCTTTGGTTCCCTGATTGCAGTCCTCATTCCCTTCTATTTTGCCATCTTGTTCAATCTCGCTATCATTTCTACCGGGAGTTGGACGCAGCTCGGTGGAGCAGACTGGGGACGTGTCGCGCTTATCGTCCTTATTGCTTCTTGCTATGCTGGCATCTTCATCGCAGTCGGACTCATCGTCTCCGCCATGACCCGAGAAAGCCGATTAAGTCTCGTTGTCCTGTTGCTCATCTGGGTGACCGTCGTGGTGTTTATGCCATCCACCCTCGGTACCCTCTCGGCAAAATGGATGCCCGCAGTTCAAACGCATCATCAATTTCAGAAGACAACAGCGGCTGCTACCGACCAAATTCATAAGGCCTTTCTGGATAAACGACAAGCGTTAAGAGAACGTCGTCAAGTGGAAGAAACCTCGCAGGAAGCAGCCGCAAGCATAGACACTTCGGAGTTGGAGATCCAGCAGGAACTCGTCAACAAAGATATGGAGATGCGGGAACGGCTTAGCCACCAATATCTCACTGCACAAAGTGCTCAAGTCCTGCACGCAAGACAGATAACCCGATGTTCTCCTGCGGCGATTGTCCAATACGCGCTTGAGTCCATGGCAGGCACAGGCTTCAATCGGCACTTGCAATTTTTAGAGTACGTTAATCTTCATGTCCAACAGTTCCGAAACTTCATCACTGAAATGGATCGCGGTGATCCAGAGAGCCTTCACATCATCGGTATTCCAAAAGGCATGTCGGAAAAGCCTGTCTCACCAGAGGCTATCCCGATATTTGAAGATAAGTTAACTTTTCAGGATACGCTCAACCCGGCAATAGTGGATATACTGTTGCTCATTTTACTGCTCAGTGTGTTCCTTTCAGGTGCTTTCCTCGTCTTCCTGCGTTCAGAGGTATAGGTCGTTGCGAGAGGTTCAGCGAAAAATTATCACAATTTACAACAAGCTATTCCACTGAATTGTCTGCATATTTCGGTAATTTAACATAAATAAATTCTCACCAGATTGTATTTTTTTAAACCGCCCCCCGAAGAATCCCGCTCATTAAGTTAAAATCAAATTGAGGACTGTCTATGCGATCGGAGTTATCAATGCACACTGATTTGAAAGATGAAGAACTCATTCAACTTGTACAAACGGGTGATGAGTTAGCATTCGCTGAACTCATGTCGCGTTATAGTCCTCGTGTCTGGAAAGTGATTATCGCAAATTCGAGACAACGCCGAGATGCCGAAGAAATTCTCATGGATGTCTGGAAATCCGTCTGGGAAAATATCAATGGACTGCGGAATGTTGAAAGTTTTGGTGGGTGGCTGCATCGCATCGCTTATAACGCTTGCAAGCGGTACTACGCTTCACTGCATCATTCAACAGACGAGATGCCCTATAGTTACGCTGACTTAACCGATCATATTGATCAAGACGCGGTTGCACGTTTTCGTGACATAGAACTCCGTGAGGCTGTCAGGGAAGCAGTGCACCACCTCCCCTATAAAATGCGCAGCGTCGCAGTACTATACTACTTGGAATCGTGGAGCGTCAAAGAGATCCACGCCGAACTCGGATTAGCGATAGGCACAATCAAGACAAAATTAAGACAGACACGTGAACGCCTGCGGGAAGAGTTCGGTGTCGAACCTGAAAGAGGGGGAACCATGTCATCCAAACGAGAAAAATCCAAACACATCCAACCCAAAATTAAAGTTATTGGTGTCGGTGGCGCGGGGAGCAACGCCGTTAAACGAATGATTGAAGACGGTTTGACAGACATTGAATTTTATGTTGTGAACACAGATCAGCAAGTGCTCAACAACAGCAAGGACGCAACACCCGTACAGATCGGTGCTAACACCACGCAGGGGCTTGGTTGTGGAGCGAATCCAGAGATCGGCAAAAGGTCGGCTGAAGAAGACAGGGAAAAACTCCGCACCGTCGTCGCGGACACGGACATCGTTTTTATTATAGCGGGTATGGGTGGCGGAACAGGCGCAGGTGCTTCACCTCTGATTGCCTCTCTTGCACGGGAACAAGGTGCTTTAAGTGTTGGCATTGTCTCTTGCCCGTTTAGGTTTGAAGGAGAACGACGCGCTGAACAAGCAGAATATGGACTGCAGGAACTTCGAGAAAATGCTGACTCTGTCGTTGTCGTATCGAATCAACAATTGCTTGACTCAATAGAAGGGAAACAGAAACTGCCAATGACAATACGTGAGGCGTTCCATCTCAGCGATGAGATGCTGCGCCGCAGCGTTGAAAGAAGCATCTCAGAATTTCATGCCAGCACCCTGTCCCGAGGCACCTAACTTTTTTAGGTAATGCCTGAAACACTTTTTCACCCCTTTTTATATTAAAATCCGAGCCCCCAGGCCCGGTAGGTGCGATTTCCTAATCGCACCGGTCATAACCAAAAACGGTAGACACTTTACAAGAGAAATCGTCAACCAGAAGTGACATAATAAAAGGAAAGGCGAAATAATGCACACCGAAATGTTAAGAAGTATTGAGGACATTCTGTCAATAGAACTTCTCACACTATTTGATCCAATTGCTGCTTCCCCAGATGGGACACGACTTGCTGTTGCTGTCCAAAGTTATTCCAGAAAACGCGTAGGAACTGGAATTGATGATCAGTATCTTCCAACCGGTTTAGTTGGCGTGCAGGAAGGCAGTGAAATTTGGCTTGTCAATGTTCAAAGTGGCGAATCTCGGAATCTCACACCGAATTGGGGAACAAGTTACTGCCCTGCTTGGTCACCAGATGGAAAAAGACTGGCTTTTTATTCGGATAAACATGAAACAGCCCAAGTGTGGATATGGGAGGTCGGCGAAGATGAACCACAACTCGCGAGTGATGTCATGATTCGACCTTTTTTGGCGTTCACACCCCCACCGCTCTGGACACCTGATGGAACGCGTATTATCGTTAGACTGCATGCAGAAACAGAGATAGGTGAAGAACCACCTCCAGACCAAGAAAAGGCATCCGTGACAGTCTTTGAGAGTCCGATTGCTGGACAATCGAAAAATGAATTCCGACCGCGGCGAACCGCATGGTTTGATGCGAGGTATCGCGCAGACATTGGCATAATAACGGTTGCCACAAGGGAAGTCCAAACGTTAGCGCACGGATTCTACCCATCCGGTATTCGCGTCGCTCCAGATGGAACATCCGCGGCGTTTATGAGTTTTCAAGGGATAGAAAGTAACTCCCAACTATTTTACGATCTCTATCTCTCACCTCTGAAGGGTGGTCCCCCGAAATTACTTGCTGACTCGCTCAAATCTGGCTGGGGACTTTCGTTTACTTGGTCGCCAAATGGACGCTACATTGTGTACATGACAGAAGACAAAGAATCAAAAGATGAACTTTTCCTTATTTCGACAACTGACGGTAGCCAATTGAATCTCACCCAAGACACCGATATTGAGTTGACAAACAGTTCGCATCCGCCTTTGTGGAGTTCAGATAGCAAACACCTGTTTTGTGTTGCGCGCGGCGATCTCTGGCAAATCTCTGTCGCTGATAAAACTATTGAAAAACTGACAGATGGATTTGACCAGTATGTTGTCCGGATTGTTCGTTGTGCCCAAGCAGACACCGTCTGGACACCGGACGACGCTGAAGTGATATACATTCATACAGTACACTTTAAAAGTGCTCAGCACGGTTTTCATCGCGTCAACCTGAAAACGCGCGAAATTACACAATTGGTTGAAGAAAAGCGTAATTACAATCCTATGGGTAGAAACATGGATGTAGCACCGCAAACGGGAAACATTTTCTACAGCATTGAGGATGTCCGTCATCCACCCGATGTGTGGGTAGCGGATGCCAACTTTCAAAATCCACGGCAATTCACTCGACTGAATCCAAACATTGAAACAGAGCCGCTTGGCACTTCACAGATCGTCACTTGGCAGACACCTTCTGGCAAGAATCTCAGAGGTGCCTTGTTACTCCCACCAGACTACGTAGAGGGTAAATGCTATCCATTAATTACGCAGGTCTACGGCGGTCATTTGCTCTCGTATCAATTTAACGATTTCGGTACAGATCGTCATGGGGGCAATTTTCTGCTGACGAACCAAGGTTACGCCGTCCTTCTTCCTGACACGCCTATGGAAACCAACGCGCCTGTCAAGGAATTAACAGAAATGGTACTCTCTGGTATAGATACCCTAATTGACATGGGAATTGCCGATCCCAACCGTTTAGGAATAATGGGGCATAGTTACGGAGGTTACTGCGTCAACGCCCTGATTACACAAACACCACGGTTTGCCGCAGCTGTCAGTAGTGCCGGATGGGGGAATTTAACTAGTTCCTACGGACATTTGACAGAAGACGGAGATAGCCAGTGGATTCATTGGGCAGAAAGTGGACAAGCCAAAATGGGAGGATCGCTTTGGGAATTCCGGGACCGATATATTGAAAACTCACCGATTTTTTTTCTCGACAAAGTGGAAACGCCTCTACTGTTGATTGTTGGTGCTTTAGATGTTCCTGCTGTCCCACAGGCAGGGGAAATGTTTTCTGGTTTGCGCAGACTCGGAAAAAAAGCCGTTTTAGCACGATATGAAGGCGAAGGACACTCGAAAGTCACAACATGGCGATACGCAAATATAGCTGACTGTTGGCATCGGGTGCTTTGTTGGTTTGATGAACATTTGTCAAAATCAGTATAAGGAGACTCTTCTAAACATCTTCGCAACGGATATATTACACGACAGACACGTAGTGGTGAAGATGGTGAAATGGAGGCGTTAAATTTTCTATTGAACTTACAACGGGTGGATGTAGAGATCCGCCCGTTTTACTTTTTAAAATCGTTGTGAATCCGGCTTGCCAGAGAAGTTAGCGAAACTTCAAGATGGAAAGGGCTAAATTTTTTATTCAAGTCCAAAAAAAACACTTTTTACTATCCTTTCAAGAAGACGCGTCTCTATAAGGGTAAGTACCGCACTACAGCAGTAAATCCCGATATATCTATTGCTATCAGCATGAACATGGGCAAAAAGTGAAACTTTTTTTCCACGCCATTTGTAGTACCAATCACAAGCATCTTGTCGTGTTTTGTGAGCCAACCCAATCAAGGTATTGCCTCACGATTCACTTGACAAATTTCCGTGTGTTTTTTGTTTAGAAATGCTCTGCTAAAACTGGGTAGGGAAACTGAGTTTCAGGAACCCGCTCCTACAAGTTAAGGTTAATTTGGTATAAATCCCACAACAGAAAAAAAAATAAAAGGTAAACACATGAAAACAAATTTGTTAATGATCATAGTCTTAACACTCGCTATAAGTTATCAACTAACTGCTGTTTCAAATGACACAACAATAAAAAAAGATCTAACTGCCCTAAAAACAGATCAAGCACCCACCATTGACGGAGTCCTTGACGATACGTGCTGGCAAGACGCTCCGCAAGTTACAGGTTTCACCGATGAACGCACCGAAAAACCAGCGAAGAACCAATCGGTGGGTCGGCTCGTTTACACAGACACCGCTATCTACGTCGGACTTCACCTCTACGATGATATGCCTGACGAAATTGTGGCGCGTCAAACCAAAGACCAGACCCGGTTTCAAGGTGAGGATTGGGTCTCTTTCAGTCTCGATCCGTTCCACACACATCAATTTGCCGATAGAAACTTCTTTATGGCGAACGCGCTCGGCACGAAGTACGCGCATCTCGCCACCGGACGTGCAGAAAAAAGCGAATGGATCGGGCTATGGAAAGCCGCAGCACAGATTGTTGAAGACGGATGGGCTGTGGAGATGGAGATCCCGTGGCAGATGCTTGATTATCCCGACACGACTGAACCGGTGCGGATGGGTATCAACGTTGACAGGTTCCAGCAACGCACCGGAGAACGCTCATGGTGGTGTAATTTGGGGGTGAATGAGTTTCGCGAGAACGATGGACACTGGGTCGATGTCCTGCCTCCACCGCGACAACGGGAATTGAAGTTTTTGCCGTATCTTGTTGGTGGATACAGCGAACAGGAAACAACAGATAAAGCGTATACTGCCCGCGCAGGTGCTGATCTCCGTTACGAGGTTACGCCGCAATTACGGCTCATTGGCACAGCCAATCCCGATTTTGACAACATTGAACAAGCCGTAGAAGGTATCGATTTCTCTTACGGTGAACGCTACGTATCTGACCGTCGTCCTTTCTTTTCTGAGGGTGGCAATGTCTACAACGTTGGGCAGCTTTTCTACTCGCGGCGGATAGAGGATATGGACGGCGGGCTTAAACTCTTTGGAAAACTGGGGAAAAACACCTCAGTCGGCACCTTAGGTACGTACCATAAAAACAACCAGAACTTTATCCTTAGTGCCTCCCAACCCCTTACTGCGACATCTGAAATTGGTGCTGCGTTCCTATCACACCACAAACAAGGTAATTCGTCGAACAATGTCGGCTCTGTATCAGGTAGTGCGCGACGCGGAAGATTTTCAGCATTTGGTGCTCTCACCCAAAGTTGGATGGATGCGTCAGATGGAAGAACAGGGGGCATCGGTTTGCGTTACAACGGTCGCCTCATTCAATCGACTTCAAGAGTTTTCTTTGTAGACCCGGATTTTGTGAACAATCTCGGTTATCAGCCATTCACAGGCTACCGCGGTGTCAATTTTACCACTATGTTCAAAAACGAGTGGCGTGAAGGGATTGTCCGCAGTCTTACCCTCTTTGCCCATACGGATGTTGCTAACACTTATGAAGGTGAGGTCTTCAGCCGCAATATCAGGCTCTACTCAGAACTCTTGACACACAGCGACTACTCGTTTTCTGCTTTCTGGCACGGAGGTCGATTTAAAGAATTCACGGATTCTTTGTTCGGTGTCAGTTTGGGAGCCCGGGCTTCCGATCGCTTTAACAACTTCAGTGTCGACTATGAATGGGGTGAACAGGCAGACGAGGGACTTCATCGTATTAGTGCGAATCTGAATTTGCGTGCTTACGGTTTCACCACTGGATTGACTTCCCAAATCCAGTGGCATTTCGAGCGTCGTTACCAACAGATTCTAACGCTCACGTATGATTTTAGCCCTGCACTAAGCCTCGGCGGCCGTTTAATTTGGCAAGCAGAAGGTGTTAATATCTACTTCGCATTGCGCCGCTCTGGATACGCTGGCACCGATTTCTTCATCATCCTCGGCGATCCAAACGCTTTGGAATTCAAACAGCGGTTGGTCGCAAAGGTGATTCGGGCATTTTAAAGTCTCACCACAATTAAATTTGACAGCTAAGGATTGCCTGGCTCTACTGTACAATGCGGTTAGTCTCAGAACAGGAGCGTGTAGAATTAGTAATCTGATGATGCTTGTATGGACAAATTTTCTGAATATGCAAGGATTCAGTCCTTTAAAAGCACTTAGATGCAGGTTAAGAATTTGATTCTTAACCTGCATCTAATTTAACGCGAGTTCAATATAAACGCGTAGGGAATCAACGTCGAATGCGCGTATGGCAACTAATCTTTTAAGTTTTTTTAACGTGATGCACGTTTTTTGATCAAACTTCCGTCTTTAATGATAGAAGGTGTTAACCATTGCGCACTGATTATTTTACAAACCTCGGCATTTTACTGAACTTTTCGGCAAATGCGAACGCCATCCAATCTGTTCATTAGGAGGAAACCTCGTGGAAAGAGAAGACGATGTTCAACTGATTCGCAAAATCTTATCGGGCGACGACGCTGCGTTTAGCATCTTGGTCGAAAGGCACCAAAAAAGCGTTCATGCCCTTGCCTGGCGGAAGATCCAAGATTTTCACTATGCGGAAGAGATTATGCAAGACACCTTCCTTAAGGCATACAAAAAACTTCCGACGCTCAAGAATCCCAATCAATTTGCTGGGTGGCTCCATGTCATCGCAAATAGGCTTTGCATTGATTGGGTCCGAAAGCAGAAGCCTGTGATACAATCCTTGGAGGACACACGTCAGGAAGAAATTGAGGATTCCTCCTATACACACTATATGTCGAAGCAACAAGTAACCGAAAGAACTGAGTATTGCCAGGAGCTCGTAAAAAGGCTACTGGAAAAACTGCCAGAAAATGAACGCAAGGTCGTCACACTCTACTATCTTGACGAAATGTCAACGAAAGAGATCGGCGAATTCATGGGCGTGTCGGTGAATACAATTACGAGCCGACTGCAACGTGCGCGAAAACGTCTACAAACAGACCAAGAACTCTTAGATCAAGAATTCTTTGGTCATTTCCAATTATCAGATAATTTGAAGGAGAATATCATGAGTCAATTAGAGCAACTTCGGAGCAAGTTCGATGCATTCGTGGAACAAGTAAAATCTGATCCGGCATCAAGAGCGGATATTTTTCAGGAGGCATCCAAAGAGATTGAAGACGCACTTAAGGGTGAAATCACGCCTGAGTTAGTGCATCTTGTTGTTGATGATATATACCCGTGTATGGGCAGTCTCGGCATGGAAAAACGGTTATCTCTGCTCCGTCGGTATATGGATATCGCGCCAGATGATGCAGAGCGTTTCTGGTCGCATGACGGGTTAATCCATACCCTCGCTTGTCTTGAGAGAAATCAAGAAGTTATTGACGAACAGACGCGTCTTTACCGTTGGGCATGCAACCAGTCAGAGAAACATGTATTGCGGATTGTTTCCAATCTGAACAGTGCTGGATCTTGGGCAGCGGAAGGGCGTATCGATGACTGGATTCAACTTTATAATGAGGCATCTGAACGCTTAGAGAACCCTAAAGTGAGTGACTACTCACGTTGCGATTTCTTGCAAATGGGAGCAGAAATCTTACGCGCGAATGGGCGGTTAGATGACGCACTTCTCGGAATAGAAAAGTTGGAACGTGCTAACAAAGACCAGAGATGGAAGCATTACTTCCGATTCTGGTTGGCTGTAAGAACGAATCGGCTTTTGTTGTATAGCAAACAGGAAGACTGGGAGCGTTTCGATCAAGTCTGGATGGATGTCCGGACGTTTATTGAAGGAGACGCAGAAAAACAGAATGCCGGTTATCCGGTAAATGTTTACGACCTTATTTGGGCTGCGCATGACGTCGGTTGCTGTCTGGTATGGTCGAAGAAGTATGACGAAGCAAAGCGTATGCTACAAATCGCTGTCGATTTGGGAAATGACAACCATTACGCTCACTTTCAGCTGGCTGTGAGTATCTGGGCATCGGAAAAGGATCGCGAGAAAACGCTACATCATTTGAAGACCGCCCAGGACTACTACGTCGTAGATTCCTATAATTATCGGGATAGCTACTACCCTTCTTTCCTTGGAGCACCCGAATTTTCGGATGTAAAGGACGATCCAGAGTTTCTGAAGGTCTTGGGACAGAAGTAGGATAACGTCTACTTTTAGATGCCGAATGCTCAGATGGGCATTCGGCGTTTTTTTGCCGTACTAATCACGGAGGATGCCAATTGATGCAACTACAAAAAATTCATGCGACAGTGGTGCTCATCACACTACTGCTTATTTTAATCGCAAACTTACAGACCGTAAAGGCTCAAAACACACAAACCGTCAAAAAAGAACTCTCCGCAGTCAAAACCGATCAACCGCCCACTATTGATGGTATCCTTAATGACACTTGCTGGCAAAATGCACCGCAAGCCGTAGGATTCACCGACCAACGCACCGAAAAACCAGCAAAGAACCAATCCATTGGTCGGCTCGTTTACACTGACAAAGCCATCTACGTTGGGCTTCATCTCTACGATGATCTGCCCGATAAAATCGTGGCGCGCCAAGTTAAAGACCAAACCCGAATCCGTGGAGAAGACTGGGTTTCTTTCAGTCTTGACCCGTTCCACACACACCAGTTTTCTGACAGAAATTTCTTTATCGTAAATCCACTCGGCACGAAGTACGCGCATCTCGCCACCGGACGCGCGGAAAAAAGCGAATGGATCGGACTCTGGAAAACCGCGGCACAGATTGTAGAAGACGGGTGGGTTGTAGAGATGGAAATCCCGTGGCAGATGCTGGATTATCCTGATACAACAGACCCCGTTCGGATGGGGATCAATCTTGACCGGTTTCAGCAACGGACTGGCGAACGATCGTGGTGGTGCAACCTTGGTGTTCAGGAATTTCGAGAGAACGATGGACATTGGATTGACGTACTACCACCGCCACGAAAACGTGACCTAAAATTGTTACCCTATCTGATAGGCGGTATCAGTGAAACGGAGACTTCTGTAGAAGCGACCTCCGAGTCGCGAAGAGTGTATACCGCCCGCGCAGGAGCAGACCTCCGCTATGAGGTTACGCCACAGCTGCGTCTCATCGGAACAGCCAACCCAGATTTCGATAACATTGAACAAGCTGTTGAAGGTATTGACTTCTCTTACGGTGAGCGCTACGTTGAGGACCGACGACCTTTCTTTTCGGAAGGTGGCAATGTTTACAGCGTTGGAGGGCTTCTCCACTCGCGGCGGATAGAAGATATGGACGCGGGGCTAAAACTCTTTGGAAAAATTGGAAAAAATACCTCAGTCGGCACGTTAGGCACTTATCATCGAAACAACCAGAACTTTATCCTCCAAGCCTCACAATCGTTAACGGCGACATCCAGTATTAGCACGGCATTCCTTTCGCACCATCGCCGTGACAACGAAGCGAACAACGTCGTTCATCTCTCAGGAGATGTGCGACACAGTAAAATTTCGGCGGCATCAACACTTACCCAAAGTTGGGTAGGGCGGTCAGATGGCAGAGAGGGAAATGCCAGTCTAAGATACAATGGATCGCTTTTTGAACCAGAAGTCGCTGTGTTTTTTGTAGATCCAGATTTCGTAAATAACCTTGGATATCACCCATTTACCGGCTACCGCGGTGGGTATGTACAAGGATCCATACGGAACGAATGGCGAGATGGATTTATCCGCAGTGTCAATCTTTGGGCTGGTGCCTTAGCTTCTAACACCTATGAAGGTGAAGTTTTTCGGCGGAACCTCTCTACCTTTTTACATCTCTTGACACATAGCGATTACAGACTTGCTATTAGTTGGGATGGCGGACAATTTGAAGAATTCACCGATAGTGTCTTCAGTTTCGGCTTAAGTGCTCGTGCCTCGGATCAATTCAACAATACCAGTGTTAACTACACGTGGGGTGAACAAGCAGGTGAGCGGATTCATCGTATCAGCGGGAATCTTAATCTGCGTGCCTACGGCTTCACCGCAGGACTCTCCTCACGTATCCAATGGCATTTTGAAAGACGCTATCAACAGATCCTAACCTTTGCCTATGATTTCAGTCCCGCCTTAAGTCTTGGAAGCCGTTTAATCTGGCAAGTAGAAGGATTTAATATCTATTTCGCATTGCGTCGCTCTGGATACGCTGGCACCGATTTCTTCATCATCCTCGGCGACCCAAACGCATCGGAATTCAAACAACGATTGGTCGCAAAAGTGATTCGAGCATTTTAGATTTCAACGATATCCGTGTGTTGTCCAGAAACGGTTCAATTGTATTCTCCTGAATTTTATGGTATAATATATGCTGTTGCTTAGCAAGGACGCTTGTTTCTAACGCCGTTGAGTCCTTGTAACAACTGTGGTCAAATATACCTTAATATTCGGGAGAATTTTTTATGCGAAATCTGTGGGGACCCTACAAACTTATGTTGGCTCTACTCGTATGCATTTCCTTTTATTCAGCACCACAAGAAACCAAAGCCGAAAAGGATACAGAGATGGAAAAAAAACGGATCCAGATTTATAAAGAAAACCCGCGTTACTGGCAGTACAAAGGCGAGCCAATCCTACTCATCGGTGGCTCAGTTGAAGACAATCTATTTCAGATCCCCAACCTCAAAGTACATCTCGAACTGTTGAAGTCTGTAGGTGGCAACTATGTCCGCTCCACAATGAGTTGGGTTGATGAAGGCGATGTACCACCTTTTAAAAAAGTTGGCGGCCTATATGATTTGAACCAGTGGAACGAGGAATTCTGGAACCGTTTTCGGAACTTCATCACATGGACACACGATATGGATATCATCGTCCAAATCGAAGTATGGGCAACCTTCAACTATTACCGCGAACCTTGGGCTGCCAATCCGTTCAATCCCAAAAATAACAGCAATTATACAGCAGAGGAGACGGGGTTACCGACTGTCGTCAAAAGCCATCCTGTTGCAACGGAGAATAACTTTTTCTGGTCTGTGCCGAAAGAACGCAATCAAAAAATCGTCTTGAAATATCAGGAAAAATTTGTGGATAAATTGCTCTCCGAAACACTACCGTATGGGCATATCCTCTACTGCATGGACAACGAAACCGCTGTCACAGCTGCATGGGGTGAATACTGGGCAACGTATATCCAGAAGCAGGCAGCAGAAGCAGGACGCGTCGTCGAAACGACAGAAATGTGGGACCCATGGGATTTATCCGACAAGAAGCATAAAGCCACGTTTGACCATCCTGAAACCTACTCGTTTTGTGATATATCACAGAACAACCATCAGAAGCGACAACGACATTGGGATAACGCTCAGAACATCCGAGCGAAACTCTCACCGGTCCGTCCCATCAATAATATTAAAATCTACGGTGCTGACGGTGGACGGTTCGGCAGTACGCAAGATGGATTGGAGCGGTTTTGGCGAAACATCTTCGGCGGATTTGCATCAGCACGATTCCATCGTCCGGACAGTGGCGTCGGTTTGAACGAAACAGCACAAGCGCACCTTAAGAGTATGCGAACTATCACAGATGAAATGGACATCTTCACGTGCGAACCGCACAATGCGTTGCTTTCTGATAGAGCAGATAACGGCGCGTATACCATCGCAAATCCAGGACGGGAATACGCTGTCTACTTTCCGAATGGCGGCTCAGTCGATATTGATCTGAGTGCTGGTGGAAAGACAGGCACCGAAAAACTAACAATCAGATGGCTAAATATCGCTAAAAGCGAATGGACATTGAAAGAAGAAATACCTTTCAGTGATAATATAACATTATCTGCACCGACCGAAGGTCATTGGGCTGTCCTAATTCAATGAAAATAAGGCTTAAGTAATTGTAGGTCGAAGTGTCTGACTTTCATTGGTTAAAAAATAGAGGGATTTGGAAATTTTCTTATCGGTAGGCAAGCAACTATGCCATAACTGAAGATACCATAATCCCTCTAATCCTATCCATCCGAGATTCATCCAATTCCACGAACTCCCAATTCAGAAGAGATACTATTTTTTTTTGCATTCCCGATATTCGCGTGTTATAATATATACCGTTGCGTAACGAGGAAATCTATTTCTAATACCATTTTCATCTTATGGAAACAACCGTCATGTTTAAACGTCGGCTAAACCAATTCAAACATGAAAATGTGGGAATGTTTGACCTCGCGTCCATCGGGATAACGCTTGCGCTCGCCATCTGTATCGGTTATTTCGGAGGCAAGTGGATCGGTGGAAAATTAGGCAACGCAGCGGTTGGATCCTTCATCGGTTTCGGCATAGGGGTTGCCGCCGGATTCATGGAGATGTTCCGTTCAATCGCACGCTGGAATCGACGGCTTGCACGCTTAACAAAAAAACGCCACGACACTTCAGGACAAGCACAAGACACCGAAGAAACGTAGCACAGGAGATGTTTCTACACACCTCTAAAACCGAGTAAATATAGATAAATCTTGACGGATCTGTGGAAACCCTAAAAAGCAGGTTCGTCTTTTGGGCGAAGTGTTGATGTGAGTAGAATCGCCAAAACCATGGTTCTACTATAGACCCACGCAACCCGCACCCCCCGCAACGTCGAAGCGGTATAAAAAATTGCGACAATGGGAAAAAGAAAAATAAAGGCGTTAGCATTTCGGTGCTAACTTTGTGGGTTCCACCACGTCACGTGTCTCCTTGTGGCGTGCAGTTCCGAGTATCATTTCTGACGACGTATCAGAAACCTTAATGGTATTCAGGCTTAGATACTGACGAGTATCGTAACAGGGGATTAGGACCCCTTTAGGAATCTATCGTTTTGAAAAACATAGATTTCTAAGAACAGCTGCTTAGATGGGTCCCGTGTTAGAATTTGGCGACCGATCCATTCGTCATATCTACATCTTGACGATTTGTCTTACAGTTGTTATTGCGGCAGCACTGTTAGTCTTCAAACGTCTTGCGCTCCCGAGTTTCTTGATTGGCAGTGCTATCAGCTTGAGTCTGTTCTGGTCGCTTGAATTCGTCGTTCGACGACTGATGCGTCCAGGGAAAACGAGGCGGGCGAAGTATCTGCTGGGTTTCATCGCGATCGGTAAATACGCAATACTTGGCGGATTGCTCTATCTCCTGTTTAAAATGGAGTGGATGAACATTTACGCACTCGCTGGCGGGATCGCCTTAGTACAGGGTGCGATTATTATCAAAGCAATTAGCCTGATGGTACGCATCCTTGCCAATAAGGATTCCAATCAGCCGTGAGGTGAAGTTTTCAAATTGACTCTTAACAGGAAAGCACTCAAAAAAACACCGCTACCTTACTATAAGAGACACCGTAATAAAATATGAAAAAGCTATCGTTTATCTGCTTGGTTGTGGGACTCAGTTTGGCAATAGTCGTCGGGAGTTTCGCAGCCGAGAATGGTCACCGTAGTTTGCTCTCTCCGATTTCACAGTTTTTACCCGATGAAATAATCCCGGAACCGACTCGGTGGCATCAGCCCGATCTCATACCCAACACATACTTTGCTGTTCTCGTCTTAGCACTGCTTTTTATCTTCGCCACCCGGAAGTTGAAACGGATACCTGAAGGGAAAGGACAAACCCTATTAGAGGTGTTTGTCGGCGGGATTATGGACTTCTTCGGGCGGATTTTAGGCGATCACGGCAAAAAGTATGTTCCATTCGTCGGCTCCTTCTTTATCTTTATTCTCGCCCTGAACTATCTCGGAATCATTCCGGGGCTTCAACCCCCAACAGCAGATTTGAATACAACGCTTGCCCTCGGTATAACGGCTGTATTAGGCGTTCAAATTATTGCTATTAAAGAGAACGGGATAGTGGGCTATCTGAAACATTTAGCCGGTAACCCACCGTGGTTGGGTGTCTTAATGTTCCCACTTGAAGTTGTTGCCCAGTTATCGCGGGCAGGTTCGCTCGCTGTCCGACTTTTCGGAAACATTTTTGGTGAGAAAGCGGTGGTTATTGAACTCACAAAACTTGGACTTATCGTGCTGATTGCAGATGCCATACCGATTATTCCGGTGCAAGTGCCTATGCTGTTTTTCGGGCTGTTTGTTGGTTTCCTGCAGGCATTCGTTTTTACTATTTTAACAACTATCTACATCGTGTTGTTTATAGAACACCATGACGACGCGCATGAAGCGCATCACTAATTTTCTGGGACTTGTAGGGGCCGGGTAACCCCGCCCCTACAACAAGTCCTTATCCGTCCAAGGAGGACATTTCATGATTTATTTAGCAGTGTTGGCGTTCGGTGTAACTTTGGGATTGCCGATCGCTGTCATTTTCGCCTCAAGAGCACAAGCAAATGCCGCAAGTACCGCTCTTGAAGGTATCGCACGTCAACCCGATGCCGCACCACAGATCCAAACTGCAATGATTATCGGCTTGGCACTCATTGAGTCGCTCGTTATCTATTCGCTTTTAATGTTCTTTCTCTTGTATAATAAACTGCCAGAGGGCGAAATCCTCAGAGAGATGATTGATGCAGATGCGAAACGAGTTGCGACAGATGTCAGAAGCGGAAATTAAATAACGCCTGACTGAAGACGTATGGCACGGTTTGTGATCCGAGACGGTTCATCCAGACGACACGCGCAAACTGATACGTCTTCAGTTTCAAAAATAGAGTACAGCAGACTTATGCAAAACACCAAGTACAGGGCAACAAATTACGTTCTATATACAGCGATTTTAATGGGCATCTGTCTCAACGGCGCTTTTGCTGCTGAGACACCAGCCGGTGGCGGACTCCTAAGCCAGCTCGGAATTGACCCGAAGACGATCCTCATCCAAGCTATCGGCTTTTTGATTGTGCTTGCCGTACTTTGGAAGTTTGTCTTTGGCAAAGTGGGTGGACTTTTAGAGGACCGCAGAGATGAGATCGCCACGCAAATAGAGCAATTGCGGACAGATCGCGAAGAGTTAGACCGCCTCACCGCAGAGACGCGTCAACGCCTTGCCGATATTGAGACCGAGGCACAAACCAAAATCCAAGCCGCAATTGAGCAAGGGAACACCGAACGTCAGGAAATCCTCACGCAAGCACGCCAAGAAGCAGAGGATGAAGTCACGAGAGCCAGAGCAGAAATTCAACGTGAGAAAGATGAAGCTATCTCCGAACTACGCGGTGTTGTCGCTGAGCTCGCTATTGATGCCGCCAGTAAAATCATAAGCGAGGAACTCAACGCAGAGAGACATCAGCATATTATTGACGCATCTATTAGCAGATTGCCAGCGAACTCGCGTTAGTAGGACCTTTTTTATTTAGGGTGAAAACGAACTATGAGAGACATTCGGGTCGCAAAACCTTACGCGCGTGCCCTATACGAAGCTGCGTTGGAACAAGACGCTTTGGCATCTATCAGCACAGATGTAGACAAGCTGCGAGAATTGATCGAGCAATCTGAGGAGCTCACGCAATTAATCCACAGTCCCGTGCTATCTCCACAATTTAAAAGCGAGACGTTTGACCAGCTTTTTGCAGACGCAATGCATCCGCTGACGATTAATTTCTTCAAACTCCTCGCATTAAAGCAGCGTGAACGCTATCTCATCGCAATAATGGATGTCTTTTCAACAATCGTTGACGAAGCTGCGGGTAGACTCGTCGCAAAAGTGACGACTGCTGTGCCTATAACACCGGAGCAAGCGGAACGATTTACAGCGCAATTAAGCGCATACTCGGGAAAACAGGTGCGGTTAGAAACCACAACCGATGCACAAATCCAAGGCGGATTCATTGTGCAATTAGACGACACCGTTTTTGATGCAAGCGTCGCATCACAACTCCAACGCCTGAAGCAACAACTCGCTAAAGGGTAACGGGACTGATGCCAGGAGCAATGTTAAAAAGACTACCGCGGAGGACTCTTCTGAGATTTTCACGAGAATTGAATGACATCAGAAAATAAAAACCTCCGCAAGGAACTTTAAAATATGGCAAGAGAAGTCCGACCGGACGAAATATCAAATATCCTTAAACAACAACTGCAACAGTTTGAACAGGACGTGGATGTCTATGATTCCGGCACCGTGCTGGAAGTAGGCGATGGCATCGCGCGGGTCCACGGGCTTGCGAATGCCATGGCAAGCGAAATGATTGAATTCCCTAACGACATCTACGGTATCGCTTTCAACCTTGAAGAAGATAACGTCGGTTGCGTCCTGTTCGGCGAAGACCAACTCATACACGAGGGGGACACCGCCAAACGGACAGGACGACTCGCCGAAGTACCTGTCGGTGAAGCACTCCTCGGACGGATTGTCGATGCACTCGGTCAACCTATTGACGGTTTGGGCGATATCGAAACGGAACATCGACTGCCGGTTGAACAGAAAGGATTGGGCATTGTCCAACGGCAACCGGTTAGCGAACCGCTTTACACAGGTTTAAAAGCGATTGATAGCTTGACACCGATTGGTAGAGGACAACGTGAACTGATTATCGGTGATAGGCGAACCGGCAAAACCGCAATCGCCATAGATGCTATTCTGAGTCAGAAGGACACAGATGTCTACTGTATTTATGTTGCTATCGGTCAAAAAGGGTCTACGCTGGCACAAGTTGCCAATACCCTTCGTGAACATAATGCGATGGAATATACCACTATCGTCGCTGCCGCAGCAAGTGAGCCATCACCGCTTCAGTACATCGCGCCCTACTCAGGCACCTCAATGGGTGAATACTTCAGTAACAACGGCAAACACGCACTTATCATTTACGATGACCTAACAAAACACGCGTGGGCATACCGACAAATGTCCCTGCTTTCACGAAGACCGCCCGGTCGCGAAGCATACCCCGGTGATGTGTTTTATCTCCACTCACGTCTCTTAGAACGCGCCGCAAAATTGAGCGACGAAATGGGCGGCGGCTCTCTGACAGCGCTGCCAATCATTGAAATCTTTGAAGGCGATTTGACGACCTACATTCCAACAAACGTTATCTCTATTACAGATGGGCAGATATATCTCACAACGGATCTGTTTAACCAAGGGGTGAGACCCGCAATTGACGTTGGCACGTCTGTTTCACGGGTTGGTGGTGATGCACAAGTGAAAGCGATGAAATCGGACGAGGTTGCAGGCACACTAAAACTTGATCTCGCCAGTTTCCGAGAAGTTGCGGCATTCGCACAATTCGGATCGGATTTAGACGCAACAACGCAATCGATGCTCCTCCGTGGCACACGGCTTGTGGAATTGCTAAAACAGCCGCAATACGAGCCGATGCCTGTTGAACGAGAAGTTACCTCTATCTTCTGTGGTACGAACGGCTACTTAGATGATGTTCCTGAATCCGAAGTGGCGCGGTTTGAATCCGAATTTCTGCAATACCTTGACAGGAATCACGCCGAACTCCTCTCAGAAATCGCAGAAACCGGTGAACTGAGTGATGAATTGCTCGAAACCTTGCACGCTGCTGTAAAAGCATTCAAGGAAAATTGGAGTGATACACCCGCAGCGGCACCGCAACAAGAGGACGCACCCACAGAAGTAGAAGATGCGCCTACAGAAGGTGAATAGTCATGGCAACTCTACGAGAGATTCGGCGCCGCATCGCCAGTATTCAGAACATTGAGCAAGTGACCGATGCTATGCGCGTTGTCGCTGCAGCACGACTCCGCCGTGCCCAGGAAAATATCATAGCAACGCGACCTTACGCTGAAAAACTGAACACGATCATCGGGCATCTCATCTCGCAGATGGATACTGAAGAACAGGCGTTGACACATCCGCTCCTTGAAACCCGCGAGATAAAGCATGTCTGTATCGTTTCTGTCTCCGGCGACCGCGGGTTATGTGGAAGTTTCAACAGCAACGTCATCCGTACAACGACCCAACGGATAGAACACTATCAAGAGAGTGGCGCGGATGTGACGCTGATCTGCATCGGGAGACGAGGGCAAGAGCACTTTGTCCGCCGCGGCTACGACATCACCGATTCATACATCAATATCTTCCGACAACTTGAATTTCAAACGGCTGTTGATGTCGTCCACGAGTTTGAGCATCTCTATATCGACAAAAAAATTGACAAAGTCGAGGTTGTCTATAATAACTTCAGGTCTGCTATTCTCCAGACCGTGCTTGTTGAACAACTCCTCCCGTTAGTACCTGAGGTGCCTGAAGGTGATACGCACTTTTTAGATTATGTGTACGAGCCGAGTCAAGTAGAACTTTTTGAAATGCTACTCGGAAAACACTTGAACATGCAAATGTGGAAGGTGCTTTTGGATTCAAACGCTGCAGAGCAAGCAGCACGTATGGCAGCGATGGAGAACGCTACACAGAAGGCGAAAGAACTCATCGACGAGTTGATCCTCCAACGCAACAGAGCCCGTCAAACACAGATTACAACAGAAATTTCCGAGATTGTAAGTGGCGCAGCCGCATTAGAGGGTTAACAGTAGCAGGCAGAAGAATAGCAATCAGTGGTCAGCTGTCAGCGGATTAGATGTCAGTAGTGTGGGAAAGTTTCAAAGTGTTCTAAAGTTGAGAAATTGATAACTTTAGTTCACTTTAGCTACACTTTACAAACTTCACAGGCTGATAGCCGAGGAGGTTCCAAATGCCAATCAATGTCAACAAACAGATTGAAGAGGCGATGGAACGCGGCGAATTCGCCAATTTGCCCGGCAAAGGCAAACCGCTCAAGTTCGATACGAATCCTTTCCTAACGCCGCAAGCCCGAATGACGAACCGGCTCTTAAAAAAGGACGGATTCGCACCGCGGTGGGTTGAATTAGAAAAAGAAATTAAGCAAGAAAAAGTACAACTTGAAAGAATTCTCACGAATCTGAAAGGTCGTCGAGAACGGTTAGCGACTATTATCCAGCAGCATCCGCATCGGCATAAGGCAGTCAGCCGGAGTTTTGAGCATGAACGCGCCCGCAGTATTGCACAATACACCGAGAAACTCGAAAACCTGAATCAGAAAATTCAACGCGTGAATCTTCTGATGCCGACCCGAAATCGGCAATACGCATTAATCAATCGGGCACAGATGCTCACCCGCTTCCAAAAAGCGTGTCCGGGGATCTGACTGTGCATAGACGTGCACGGCGTTTCAGCAGACTGTAACTTGGGAGTGCTCGTGCGAAACAGAAGTACCAGTATGAGTAGGTATCGGTTATCAGTTAAAAAAGCAGGCTGTAACAATTCAGCACTTCCTAAAGTCCTCCAGGTTTGGGAAGATTGTTACAAAACACCTCTTAACTGATAACTGACAACTGACCACCGTATAAAAAAGGAATCTCACATGAACCAAGGAAAAATATTAGAAGTTGTCGGCGCACGCGTTGACATAGATTTTTCGGAAGGCGAATTGCCAGATATCCTAAACGCTGTTAAAGTTCAACGTCACGATGGAAGCGAGTTGGTACTTGAAGTTCAGCAGCACTTAGGCGAAAATCGAGTCCGCGCGGTCGCTATGGATACAACCGACGGATTGGTGCGCGGCACACTCGCAACCGATACCGGCGGTCCCATTACTGTTCCCGTCGGTGATGCAGTCCTCGGACGCGTTTTTGACGTAACAGGTCAACCCATTGATGAAAGAGGTGATGCTGGCGAATCTGAAAGATACTCTATTCACAGACCACCACCCCCGCAGGCAGAACTCACTACAGCTGCGGAAATGTTAGAAACAGGCATCAAAGTTATTGATCTGATTCAACCTGTTGTTCGCGGTGGAAAGGTCGGATTCTTTGGCGGGGCAGGTGTCGGCAAAACTGTTTTGGTCGCTGAACTGATTTACAACATCGCCACCCAACACGGCGGTTATTCCGTCTTCTGTGGTGTCGGTGAACGGACGCGCGAAGGGAACCAGTTCTGGCTTGAACTTGACGAGTACGGTGTAATTGACAAAACGGCGATGGTGTTCGGACAGATGAATGAACCGCCGGGCGCACGTCTCCGCGTCGGACTTGCTGGCTTGTCTATGGCAGAATACTTCCGGGACCAGCAAGGGCAAGACGTTCTTATTTTTATCGACAACGTCTTCCGCTTCACACTCGCAGGTGGCGAGGTATCAGCACTGCTCGGACGGATGCCTTCTGCTGTCGGATACCAGCCAACACTCGCAACCGAGATGGGTGAACTGCAAGAGAGAATTACCTCTACACAACACGGATCAATCACCTCATTCCAAGCAGTTTATGTTCCCGCTGACGACTATACCGATCCAGCTGTGGTCTCTGTATTCGCGCACCTTGACGCTGTAACACGATTGGAAAGAAGCATCGTTCAGAAGGGGAGATTCCCCGCTGTGGATCCGCTTACGTCAAGTTCGCGTATTCTGACGGCAGAAGTAATCGGCGAAGAACATTATCAGACTGCATTTAGGGTCAAGCAGGTGTTACAAGAATATGGTGACCTGCAAGACATTATCGCTATCCTCGGTGTAGATGAATTGTCCGACGATCAAAAGTTGGTTGTCAATAGGGCGCGGAAGATAGAGATGTTCCTCACACAACCGATGTTTGTGGCTGAACGTTTCACCGGAACCCCAGGTAAGTACGTGAAGATTGAGGATACCGTGCAAGGCTGCCAAGCAATCCTTAACGGTGACTGCGATGAACTGCCTGAACAATCGCTACGTTATATCGGTACGATTGACGAAGCGTTTGAGCAAGCCAAAAGCGCAGACTTAGAAGAGGCAGCAGATTAACCCGTAGGGGCTGGGTTACCCAGACCCTACCAAAATAGAGTAAAGCGGATTAACCCGTAGGGGCTGGGTTACCCAGACCTTACCAAAACAGAGTAGGCATGTTAAACAGAAATTTTCATCTCGAAATCCGGACACCGGAACAGTTGATTTATGAAGGGGACATAACGAGCATTCAGGCACCGGGCGTGGAAGGCAACTTTCAGATTCTCGCCGGGCACATCCCTTTTCTCACAGCGTTAGACGTAGGCGAGATCCGTATCCGTGAATCATCAGACACATCGCAGTTAATGGCAACAAGTGGAGGTGTCTTTGAGGTGTTACGAACGGGTGTCACTGTTCTGGTTGAGACCGCGGAGTGGGCATCCGAAATTGATGTGTCACGCGCAGAAAGTGCATTAGACCGCGCACAAACACAACTTACGGAAAACGCACCAGACCTAAACCGACCACGCGCAGAAGCCGCACTCGCCCGCGCAAAAAACCGCATCAAAGTCGCGAGCAATTTGTAGTTGACACATTCCAATAGGCGCGTTTTGACGCGCCTAATTCCGCCTCTACACCGTCAACGTAACCGCATCCTGCTTTACAATCTCCTTGATATGTCCATACGCCGCAGATTCCACTAACTCCAACGTCTCCGGCGATAACCGATCCAGAATAGGCTGCGGGAAACTATGTGCACCAGAGTATTGCGGGAAATACCGCAACACGAGAAACCGACGATCCCGATCCTTCGGCTTCCAACGTAGCACACCGTGCGTTAGCAGCTCCGAAATAATGACAATATCGCCTGCCTTCGGTGTAATATTGACAAAAACAGGATCTTCAAGCGGATCAATACCGTCCGCCTCGTCGAGCGTCAGCAGTTCCTTCGGTCGAGTAAACTCGCTCTTATGCGAACCCGGAATTACGATGAGTCCGCCATCACCGGGATAGACATCCGTAAAATACGGAAAACAGACGAAGTTATCGCAGTAAATATGTCCGTTGTCAACTTCATAACGCGTGCTATACCACCCATAATCATCGCGAGCACAGTGCAGTCCACCGGGATTTACATTTGCGCGTTCACCAGCCTCCCACAAATCGTGTTTATCATGTTTCAACGAACCTCTACCAAACCGTGGCTGATTGTCCGTTAACTCCTTGATAATCGGCCAGAGTGCCATGTGCATCGTCAAGCGTTCGAGCGATTTATCGAAAGCGAACCCGTGCTGATGAAGTCCTTTCTGTTCAAAGCCGGGTGGCAAGTCATCAGGCGGTGTCGCTATATATCGATCAACCGCTTCAGCGGCTTCCGCCAACGCATCGCCAGTGATGACGTTTTCTAAATGGAGATATCCTGTTATATCAAACAGATAACGTTGTTTCGGTGTCATAATTTTATATTTCCTTGCGGTTCGATTGGGTGGATTAGTGGTTTTAGGTTCCTCTCCGTAGACCCGCTTTCCACTACGTTCCAAGGATTTCTATATTTCCTTGCGGTTCGGTCAGGTAGGTTGATGGCTTCACGTTCCTCTCCGTAGATCCGCTTTCCATTTCATTCCAAGCTACGCGCTATTTTAACTGAAAAGATCGCTAACGGCTATTTATAGTGCCATGTCAAACTTTGTGCCGGTTACGTTACCTTTCACAAAGGCATCACGGAAGAGGGTCTGACGTTTCGGTGGCATCGTTTCAAGTAACGCTTGTGGCGGTTGTGAGCGGGTCCATCTCTTATCCACCGAGTTATACGCATTGAAAATCGCCACTCTGTCCGTATCGGGATTTTTCCACGCTTGTCCGCTATGTGTTATCGCTTCGGTGAATATAATGACAGACCCCGCAGGACATGAGTAAGTATCCCAAAATTCCCAGTCCTGTATATGCGCATCCTCTGGCGCGGTATAAGCCGCTTTATGGCTGCCTGTAATAAACATCGTGCCGCCATCATCTTTCTCCACAGGGTTAAGTTCCCATACAACACGCGTCAAACCGCTATACGCTTGTCCGGGTAAACATTGGTATTGGTGGCAATCACCCGGCATCCGAAACATACCGTTACCGTTATGCGGACTAAAGGCAAAGGGCGGATCGTCCGTTGCAGAACGCAACGCCATAAAACTCATCTCCATACGGAAACCGTAACAGGTATCCGAAGCAAGATAAGGTGATGCGAGAAACTCGTTCCCGAACGCTACCACAACCGGATGATCCGTCAACTTCTCCAAAGGACCGCCGTAAGTCGAGCGGTGGTGGTGCGGAATCGGTTCAGGGTCGTCTTTCAAGCGATAACAGAAATCGCGCATCTCCTCAATCTCTGATTCCGTTAACACACCCGGCACCAAAAGCCATCCGTTTTTGTCGAAGAGATATTTCTGTTCCTGCGTTAAAGGGACAACAGGTTTACCATCAGCATTCGTCTGTGTAATATCAGCAGCTGCCGTCGCCAATGGATTCCCGAAGTCTTTATTGAATCTAATGCCTAACTGTTCTGCCATTATATAAATCCTTTTCTTGTCGGAACATTTTGTAGGGACAATATATATCCTTGTCTGAAACTAATGAATACGCGCACCCGTGAAATAATCCGGATTCGCTCCCATTTTTTCCAAAAGCGGTGCAGTCACCGTGTCAAGGTTCTCAATAACACCAGCAGACGGCGTGTATTCGACAACGTGTAGGTTTTCCGTCAGTTCATTTATATTCCGGGTCCCAACGAGCATGCACGTAATTCCCGGTCTCGCCATCGCCCACGCAATCGCCAATCGGGCCATCGGGACCTGTTCAGTCTCCGCGATTTCTCGGATAGCCTCCAAGGTCTCAAACATTTCTTCTTCGGCACCCGCTTCACCGTGTGAAGCCTGTGCTCGGTCATCCCGGAAATGCCGAAATCGAGAGTGCACCGGTGGTATCTCTTCTGCGCGCTTATACTGCCCAGTCAATATACCCTGTAGCAGTGGCATGTACCCTAAGATGCCGACGTTATGCGCTCGGCACAGCGGAAGCAATTCCGGCTCTATCGCTCGCGACAAGAGGTTATAACAGAGTTGGTTCACCGCAATAGATGCCCCTGTCTCAAGTGCCGCCGTGAGCTGTTCCACCCCGAAGTTGCTTACGCCAATGGCGCGGATGAGTCCATTTTCCTGTAGGCGCGTGAGTTCAGCCATACTCTCTTCGATGGCAATCTCATCGTCGGGCCAGTGGATCATATAGATATCCACATAATCCGTTTGCAAGCGTTCGAGACTCGCTTCACAATGTTCGCGTATCGTAGCAGGATCGGGTCTGCTCACCTTCGTACCGATAATCGCTTCGTGTCGTCTGTCTTTGAGTGCGACAGCGAGAGCCTCCTCGCTGCGTCCATCGTTATATCCCTCTGCCGTATCAAAAAAATTGATCCCAGCATCCAACGCAGCGTTTGCTACAGCGGTAACATCCGATTGCGCCTGCGGTCCCCAGTAATCGCCACCACCGTACGACCAGCAACCGATCCCCATCACTGAGATCTCAATTCCAGATTTTCCACACGTCCGCATCTCCATTTTTCAGCCTCCATGATATATGAGCGAGTCGAAAGACTTCGCGCGAAGCTGGTAAATTATGCCAATTCCGCGCAGAGTTCCGTAATCAATTGGGCATTTTGACCGATCTGATCGCCGAACTGCTGATACATACCGAGCAACAACGGATCAATCGGTTTGGTGTTTTCTATCGCGAACTTCACTTCTGTCCGAATCTGTTCCGGGCTTCCGATGGTCCGACCCGCCGCAAGCACCTTGAAGAGGAGGCACGGCTTCTCCGTACGCTGGATCGCCTTACACATCTCATCGCGATCCTCCCGCGCGTAGATTTCACCTAACGGCGCGTAGCCGAATTTTTGGGTGAATTTTTCGCTACCACCGTGAAGATTATAAAGACCGGTCATGTAATAATCTACATCCCACGCTTCATCTTCAGCAATATGTAGCAGCCGCGGATCATGGACGGATAGACCCACAAGAACGCCAGTATCACGAATCCGTTTAAGGATGTCCTGTAGATACTCAAGTCTGTTTTCGCGCAAACATCTCTGCCCAACACCTCCGCCGTGTGGTGCCATACCGATCGGATCGTGTTTCGCAGCTTCAAAAACATGGTCGGGATCCTCATACCAGCGGGAACCTTGGCTGAGGCAGAACCAGTTTATTGTGCCACCCCCATCGCGGTAGAGTTGTAGATCGGACATCGAGCGGTCTGTCATGCTATTCTGCCAACCATTAATCCCGACCTCCTCCGCCCTTTTGAGCGTCGCCACGACCCGCTCCGGCGTGTGATATTCCTGCTGATGTTGTGAAAGAAGTTGGTTGAAGTGCGAATAGCCGTAAATCGGATTATCCCCGATTATCAACTTACTAATCTGATAATTACAAAAAGAGACTTTCGGTAAGGTGGTTTCCATAGTTATCCTCCAAGCAAGAGAACACGTTTCAAAAACGTGACTAATCAAACAGAAATCCTTCCAAAACAGATGCGTCAATTTCACGCACAAGATGCATCGTCAAATCCAATGCTGCGTTATAGTCATCAATGTTGATAATTGAGACATGGCTATGGATATAACGAGACGGCACACCGAGTACAACGGACGGCACACCTCTACCAAATTGATGGATTGCCCCACCATCCGTGCCACCCGATTGACGCACCCCTAATTGATATGGAATCTCATGTTGCTTTGCTGTCTCAACCACAAAATCCGCTAATTTCGGATTGACAATCATTGAAGAATCGATAATCCGAATTTGTACGCCGCCGCCAAGTTTGCCTTGTGTATTTCCGACGCTTAAGCCTGGCGTATCATCGCCAGGGGGGCCCTCAAGTATAATTGCGAGATCGGGTTCCACGCTTGCCGCCATCGTTTTCGCGCCTCGCAATCCGATTTCTTCCTGCACACTCCCCGCCCCGATAACAGTGTTCGGATGTTCATCGAGTCGCAAAAGTGCTTCAATCACGATCGCAACCCCGACGCGATTATCAAATGCTTTCGCAGTGAGCAATTTTTCATTTTTCAATCGCATAAAGGGACCGTACGGTGCGATTGGACACCCCGTGACGACACCATATTCTTCTCTCGCCTGTTCCTCGCTCTCCGCCCCGATGTCGATAAACAGGTCTTTTATATCTAAGACTTTATCACGGGCTCCTGAAAGTAGGTGCGGCGGTGTAGAACCGATAACGCCCGGTACTTTGCCTAATTTCGTTGTGATATTGACGCGTTGTGCCAACAGTGTATGTGCCCACCATCCACCGAGCGGTAGAAACTTGACGAATCCGTTATCCGTGACATTTTGCACGACGAAACCGATCTCGTCTAAATGTGAATCGAGCACGATACGCGGGTGTTCGGCACTACCAGCGCGTGTGCAGAAGATACTCCCCAATTTGTCTGTCCCAATGGGACCGACACCGGAGACTTTTTCGCGAAAAACATCCCGCACTTCCGCCTCGTACCCCGGGATCCCATCCGCTTGTGTCAATGATTTAAGTAGTTCAATCGAAGTTTCGTTCATTATTGTATTCCTTTGGCAATTGTGCTATAATTTAGGAAGATTATAGCATGCTTGATGTTTTATGCCAACTCTTAAGTGAACTTTGCATCCGACATAAGATGCATCACCCCTTATTAACGTAAAGTGGCACAAACGTTAATAACGCCAATCCTTATTAACATAAAGTGATTTAAAAATGAATCCAGAAAATTTCAGAAATTCAAGTGCAGGCAAATGCCTTCGTAGCATAGGTAGACATCCATATTGGGCTTATGTACCAAACCCTCTTCCTCCCAAAATTGAATTGGACTGGGAATTGGCAAGCCTTCTCTCAGAAGCAGACAGCAAACTTGGAAAATTATCTGGGGCTGGTCAGCTGCTACCGAATCCTCACTTGTTGATCAATCCGTTTATTCGGCGAGAAGCCGTAATGAGCTCCAGAATTGAAAATACCCAATCAGGTCTAGAAGAACTCTTTCTATTTGAAGCGGATAAGGAGTCAGCACGTGCACCTGATATACAGGAGATCGCCAATTACGTTAACGCGATGGAGTATGGAATCAAACGATTGCAGGATTTACCGGTGAGTTCCAGACTAATCTGCGAAATCCATAGTATCTTGATGAAAGGAGTCAGAGGAGAACACGCAACACCGGGTTTAATACGAACTAGACAAAACTGGATTGGCCCCCCCGGTTGTACTTTAACGGGCGCGACCTATGTTCCCCCACCCGTCTCAGAAATGCAAGTGTGCTTTTCAGGTCTGGAGAATTATATTCATTCCAAGGTAAAGGAACCTCCCTTAATTCAAATCGCGCTGGTTCATTATCAATTTGAGGCAATTCATCCGTTTGTTGATGGAAATGGCAGAATTGGTAGGCTCCTGATTACCTTTATGTTAATAGAAAAAGGATTATTATCACAACCAATTTTATATCTCTCAGATTTTTTTGAGCAGTATAGAGATACTTATTATGAATTGCTGTTGAATATAAGTCAACAAGGTGATTGGAAAGCATGGCTCACGTTTTTCTTAAACGGAGTTCTTCAACAGTCAGAAGACGCGCTTTCAACTATTCAGCAACTTCTTGCATTAAAAGATGAATATGAGAAACTTGCAAGAGAGCCAAAGGTGCCGAAGGCGGTAAACCCACTTATTGATTACCTATTTGGAAAACCTATTATCTCAATTTCAGAGTTAGTGAACGCTTGGGAGTCGTCGTTTCCAACCATTCAGCGGGGAGTAGATTATCTTATTGAAAGGGGTAAACTCAGAGAAATAACTGGAAGACAAAGAAACCGCTTATTTGTTGCAGATGAAATTCTTAATGCTATTATGACCGAAAGAACAAAATCAATTCGTTAATAGAGCATTGTGATAATGCACAAAGGAAATTCCCTAATAGGAAAGATAGTTTATAAAGCGCACCTCGAAAAAAGAAAATTTGACAAATATTAGTTAGTTTGAATATAATAAGTTAAATGTAGAAAATATTGGAATTCAAACGCACTGAGATTAGTGACCATCTATCTGCCTATCCACTATAAAAATCCTAGGTGGACATGTGGGTGCTTGAGCATTTTGTATCTGGTTCAACTTAGCCTACTCCACGCCTACCAACTGAAAAAGGAACTCAAAGATGAACTTGACAGAAATGATTAAAGAAAAGACCGTTTGGCTAACTGGCGCGGTATTAATTACTATCCCCTTGATGGCATGTTACCCGATCCTGCGGACTCTTGGTATATCTGAAAAGGGTGGAGAGATTGCAACAGTTTGTTTATCAGGCATCGTGTACATTTTGCTGGTGACCCGTGTTGAACCATTTTTACGCCGAATGCTGCCATTTATACGTTCCAAGGCAAGGAGGCCTGCCGATGACAAAAAATATTGAAAAAGTCCAAAAAACCACTATTACTCCCAATGAAGAACGACTTAATCAACTTAAGCAGCTCTTCCCCGAATGTCTTACCGAAGGCAAAGTGGATGCAGCGAAGGTTATAGAACAACTTAACATTTGTGAAGCGGGGGGGGGGGGTAAATGATGTTAGTCCTAATAACCATGTAGAGCGGTACCGTTTTACGTGGGCCGGCAAAAGCGATGCTATCCGCCTCCTCAACACTCCTACTGAAGCAACGTTAAAACCGTGCCGCGACGAATCTCTCCATTTTGATACCTCATCAAATCTATTCATTGAGGGCGATAATTTAGAAGTCCTCAAACTCCTCTATAAACCCTACTTCGGGCGTGTCAAAGCTATCTATATTGATCCGCCCTACAATACCGGTGGCGACTTTGTCTATCCTGACAATTATGCAAAACCGTTAGACACCTACCTCCAATTGACCGGACAAATTGATGCCGAAGGTAATTTGCAAACCAGCAATCCTGATACGAGCGGACGCTACCATTCTACATGGCTTTCTATGATGTATCCACGCCTCTTTTTAGCTCGTCAACTGCTTACCGATGATGGCATCGTTTTTGTCAGTATTGACGATCACGAAGTCTATAATCTCCGTTTGATGCTGAATGAGATTTTTGGTGAAGAAAATCTTATTCAGCAATTGGTTTGGTATAGGCATGGTGGTGCAGGAAATAAGGCTAAGTACTGTGCAACTGATCACGAATACATCCTCGTTTATGCTAAGCATCTCCAAATGATCGATAATCTGCGACGACCATTAACAAAAACGGAAGAAGCAGAATATACGGAAAAGGATGAATACTATTCAACACTAGGTCCTTATAAAATTCGCACATTAGACATAGGTGGTTATGGGGGGTATGAATATGAAATCAAGTGTCCTGATGGCTCAACAATTCTAGATGAATGGCCCTGGAAGGAACCGCGTTTTCTACAAGAACAGAAAGATAACAAGGTTGTCTTTAGTAAGGATCAAAACGGAGAATGGCAGGTGGCGTATAAGCTTTATCTAAATGAATCTGGAAGAGTCTTACGAAGTTTGTTAAGTGATGTGGAGAAAAACGTTAAAGGAAAAAAGCAATTGGAGGAAGATATGAAAATACGCAAAATATTTGATTATCCTAAGCCCGTTGGTTTAATCAAACACTTGCTACAATTCATCAATGATCCCAATTGCATCGTTTTAGATTTCTTCGCGGGTACTTGTACGACGGCACGAGCTGTAATGGAACTCAATCAAGAGGATAATGGTAATAGACAGTTTATCATGGTACAATTCCCCGAACCTATACCTGAAAAATCGGTAGGACACAAAGCGGGGTTTGAGACTATCGCTGAGATTGGCAAAGAACGGATTAGACGCGTCTGTCAGAATTTTCCCGAATCATCTGGATTTCGCGTTTTTGAACTCTCACCATCAAATTATGAAACAGAAAGTAATTTTGAAACCGATGAACCGCCGACTCTTTTCAGTGGGTTAGAGGAGACCCTTGATCCACTCCGAGAAGGTTGGCATGCCGAGGATGTTCTCTATGAAATTGCCCTCAAGGAGGGATACCCGCTAGACAGTGCAATTCAACAGGTTAAAGAGCTTACAACAAACACTGTTTTTTGCATTATTGTGCCTGACAAGACACAATCATTCCATGTCTGTTTAGATGAACAGCTAACAGAAGCAGATATAGAACTTTTGGAGTTATCAAAAGATTCTATGTTTATCTGCCGCGATGATGCCTTAAATGATACGTTCGCGGCAAACCTCGCCTTGCAATGCCGTCTCAAAACAATCTGACTTTTTATAGCAAGTTTTGACTTGCAAACTACGCCAAAAAAAAAAAAATGCAATTTGAATTTGATGCCAATCAAGATTATCAACGTAATGCCATTGATGCCGTCGTCCAATTGTTTGAAGGGCAAATCCCAGTTCCGACAACCCTACAATTCGGTGGAGAATCTAACCTTGCCGCTATACCCAACCGCCTTGACTTAGACTCTGATCAAATAAGTGTTAACCTAAAAGGAATTCAAGAAATAAACGGAATCGACGGGGATTCGTTTTCCAAGAACGGATTTCCGAACTTTTCCGTGGAGATGGAAACAGGCACTGGTAAAACCTACATCTACCTACGGACAGCATTAGAACTTTTTCAACACTACGGCATGCGCAAGTTCATTGTCGTCGTACCTTCTGTGGCAATTCGAGAGGGTGTACTGAAAACGCTTCAGGTAACAGAATCTCATTTTAGGGAACTGTATGACAACCTCCCGTATCGTTACTACGTTTACGATTCTACGAAGTTGTCACAGGTTCGGCAATTTGCACTAGCGGATAGCGTCGAAATTATGGTGATGACACTTGCATCGTTCAACAAAGCATCAAACGTCATTCGGCAAAGCACAGAGCGGTTACAAGGCGAAAAACCTATTAATCTCATCAAAGCGGCGCGTCCTATTCTGATATTAGATGAACCACAACGGATGGAAAGCAACCTCAGTATTGAATCGCTCTCAAATCTCTCACCGCTCTTTGCATTGCGGTATAGTGCTACACATCGAAACCTCTACAATTGCGTCTACCAATTAACGCCTTACGATGCCTATCGCGAGGGTTTAGTTAAACAGATAGAGGTTGCTGGTGTTGAGGAAAGCACAAATACAAATCTTGCTTTTGTTCAGGTAAAGAGCATTCAGAGCCAAAAAACACGCGTGGTAGCGAAACTTGCAGTGCATAAACTCCAAAGGAACGGTACAGTAAAGCAAACAACCCTCACTGTCAAAAGAGGGGACGATTTGGGAGCACCGAGCAAGACTAATCTGCCTGAGTATGCAGGTTACCGGGTCAACGAAATAGATATGAGTTGGGAGTATGTCCGATTTGATAACGGTGTGGAAGTGAAAGCGGGCGAATCACATGGAGCAGATAAATCGGCAATTTTTGAGGCACAAATTCGGTATACCATAGAAGAGCATTTTCGGAAGCAGGAACGCCTCAAGTACCACAATATCAAAATCCTTTCTCTTTTCTTCATTGATAAAGTGGACAACTACGCCACTGATGATGGGATTATTCGTCAACTCTTCAACAAATGTTTCAATGAACTAAAGCAACAGGACAGATATTCAACGTGGCGAGAAAAACAGCCCGAGGATGTCCAAGCCGCCTATTTTGCACAAAGCCGAAAAAGGACTGGGGAAATTGTCTACGAAGACAGCAAAACTGGCGAAGCAGAAAGAGATAGCGAAGCATATCAGTTGATTATGAAAGACAAAGAACGGTTGTTATCGTTTGAGGAACCCATCTGCTTCATCTTTTCACATTCCGCGCTCCGTGAAGGATGGGACAGCCCGAACGTCTTCCAGATATGCACGCTGAATCAGACAGCCTCCGAGATGAAAAAACGGCAGGAAATTGGTCGTGGTGTGCGTCTCGCTGTCAATCAGGAAGGTAAACGGGTACATGACGGAAAACTCAACATACTCACTGTGATTGCTAATGAAAGCTATCGGAATTATGTGAATCAACTACAAACCGAGGTCCTTGAGGAGTTCGGGGATGCGGCAAGTGCTCCTAAACCTAAAAATGCAAGGGAACGCGACATCGCTAAACTCAAAAAAGCGATGATGCTTACACCGGAATTTGAAACGCTCTGGGAACGAATAAAACATAAGACCCGATATAAAGTTAACATTGACACTGAAAAATTGATTGCCGAGGTCGTTGAGATATTAGATGAAACGGACATCCAGTTACCCGAAATAACAATTAGACGGGGGAAACTGGTAGTCGATGAAAAAAACGAGTTTGAAGATCAACATATTGGAGAAAGCAGTTTTGAATATTGCCTGGCAGGCAGTGCCAATATCTTGAAGTTAATTGAGCACCGTTTGGCATATACCACCCCCGCGATGAAATTGACACGTCGCACCCTCTTGGAAATTCTCAAGCGTACCCAAAACCAGCAAGCTGCTTTAGACAATCCGCCCGAATTCGCCAAAGTTGTAGTTGAGAAAATTAGACAGAAAATCATAACTCAACTTATTGATGGCATAAAGTATGAAAAAATCGGAGAGGCGTATGAGATGCACCAATTCGACAGTGAGTTGGAAAGCTGGAAGGACTGCATGATTCCCGCGTCGCGTTCCATTTATGATCACGTGATTTGGGATTCAGATGTTGAAAAAAAGTTTGTTGAAGGATTAGAACAGCGAAAAGACATTAAACTCTACGTGAAACTCCCCGCTTTTTTCGTAGTGTCGACTCCAGTAGGGAACTATAACCCGGATTGGGCGATAGTCAAAGAAGAGCGTGATGCACACGACGATCCCACTGGCGAGAAACTCTACTTAGTGCGAGAGACAAAAAGCACAACTGACTCGGAGGAACTCCGATATCGTGAAGAACGGAAAATCAGTTGTGGCACGCAGCATTTTCGCGATGCTCTCGGCGTTAACTACAAGGTCGTCACCTCAGTGGAGGAAATATAAATTTTACGGAGAATGGCTTAAATAGTGGAGATTTACAAAGCGTCAAAAAAATTTAAATATTGTGGCGGGTGTTTAGTCAAAGTTAAAAAAAGAAGACGGTCTTGATAAGATCTCCAAAACAAATGTTCATATCGTTCAATCCAAGTTCTCCATGAACTTCTCATCTGATCCTGTGTGACACCTAAGCATGTCCATAATTCTGGTAGTGAAGAATTGTGGCGTAGAAGTAAAGCCGCACGCTGTTTTATTTCGTATTTTTCAAATAGAAAGTCGAAGCGGACTCTGATGCCATACTCATCTAAGCCTATTTCTCTTCCTAAGTCGATCTGTGTTGCTAATTCATGAATACTCAACGCCATGTAGTAAGCTACGAGAGATATATGATAGGTTGACTCACATTCAAACATGTCATGTAACCATTCCCACCTTTCATAAGCGTCCATCAAATATTTCCAATTATCTGTGCCATTTAGGGAGATTGCTTGAGACCAACCCATAAGTGTAGTGATTTTCCACACCATATTGTGCTGTGATTCCGGACTGCTAACTATAGGCACCTTTAATCGTGCTAAATCAAGGGCAAGTGGCAATTGGTTTGTGTGAAGACTAATACTCCCATACAGACTATGGTAAACATATCCAAGAAAATTCGGGATACCCGTTGCGTACTCCTTTCTAAAGTCACTGTGCCATCCATTTATGCTCCGCAAACTATCAAGCACAGATATTTGATTGTTAAAATGATCGTTCTGCGATTTGATGCCTGCTAGTGCTACAGAAACGAGAGGGGAAATGATATTAACAGCTTTATCCACTATTCCAATTCGTTGTTCGGGATTTTCCAAGTTTCTGCTATGTAAATTTTCTTGTCTCAGCTGTCTTAATGAATTGAGCACATCTATACGAATACGTTCAACAAGTTGTTGCCAACCAAGAGTATCACCCGCTCTAGCAAGTTGAATTGCCAAGTTGTAAGCGTCGGATGCAGATTTAACCTTTTTGGGAATACTGAGAAGGTTATGGCTTGAGACTTCAAGTTCAGAAAACTGATTAGTAAATGGATTTTCTCCCAAAGGCGGTCTTGGATGAAGTGGGACACCGTGGATTTCACGAAGCAATTGCTCAAAACTGGTATCAAATTGATCATCATCTGTGAAATCAATATAGACTTTTGGTGTTAAAAAGATCGGAGTTTTCCCTTCCTCTGATACTTGGCGAATTACCGGAATGAATTTATCCGTTTCTGTATTTTCAACGAGCTCGGCAGTGATGATATATCCTTCGTACCCTGCTCCACGCTTACGGGCATTCGCTTTCTCAACGTAAACGTCTGTGCATATAACAAGGACTCTATCAGAATCTGTAACCCCTTTTTCCATAAATAATATTCTGTCATCACCTAGACCTAAATCCCACTGATCAAGGGTTACATCAACGCCTTTTTCACGAAGTTTAGTGCCAAGCTGCCGCACCCACTCTTTGTGCTCATCAGAATCATGAGAATAGGAAATAAATACTTTTGGCGGTGCCATTGTTTTCTTTTCCTTACGATTTTGGGTTGCCTTCTTGGCATTTATTACGGTATAATTCTACTCAACTTGACAATAATATTATCACACATTTATACCAAAAAACAAGGAAAAGATCATGAAAAACTACACACTCATCCTCATACTCCTACTCGCCATCACTGCTTGTGCCAGTGCCGAAGATCATGAAAGTTATAGCGACGACAAAATCCGGACCCTACTGCCCTTTGACGCAATCCCCGCGATCACCGACCCCCAATTCGTCTCTGCTGGTGCAGCGGAATTAGACCCAGATGCCCCTGTCATCGGTGTAACCTTCAATGATGAGAGCCATGCCTATTCACTTTATCTCCTTAATGGGCACGAAATCGTCAACGATATTGTCGGCGGCATGAACATCGCCACGACGTGGTGACCGCTCTGCAAAACGGCTATCGTGTATAGCCGGGATCTTGACGGTAAAACGTATACCTTCGGTGTCAGCGGTAAATTGTGGCGGGACGCGCTATTGATGTACGACCATCAGACCCGTTCCCTCTGGTCGCATATCACGGGAGAAGCGATACAAGGACCGCTGAAAGGTAAGCAGTTGAAACTGCTCATCTCCATGCCGCAGATTGCATGGAAAACATGGCAGCTAAACTATCCAGCAACTCAGGTTTTATCTGTGCCTACTGTAGGTGGGATGCGTGAAAGTATAAGCCGAGATAACTATGCAGATTATCACGCCAGTCAGCGCGCTGGTGTCAGCGGAATGGAATATACCGATAATAGGTTGCCTAATAAATCCCTCGTCATCGGTGTCCAAGTGCCAACGAGAAATGGCACAACGCAGTTCCGTGCGTATCCGTTAACGCACTTCACCGAAACTGCTGTAATCAACGATATGCTTGGCGAGGTGCCTCTTCTTATTTTCCACGATAAAGCATCCTTTGCAACAGCGGTTTTTAAGCGGAACGTGGCAAAGGACGTGCGCACCTTTAGTCCGCAAGAGGGACACTTTGTAGAAGATAACACCGGAACACGCTGGAATACGGTCACAGGCGAAGCTACATCCGGCAAAGAGAAGGGGACACATCTGGATCGGTTACCCGCCATCAATATCTACTGGTTCGCGTGGGCGCGCTACTATCCCGAAACAACAATCTACAATCAATAATCAACAGGACTTACGCAGCTCCATCTTAAAGTCCCGCTGATAAGGGGCGGTGAATGCCCATAAGGCATTCATACCCGGTGAATGCCCATAAGGCATTCATACCGTTGATTCTGATTCTTTAGGGGGTTGAAAATTCCGAAATCCTAATCAATCGTCCAATTCGACGATTTCGCCTGTCATATTCCGATGCATTGTCGGGCGGATGACCAGTTCAGGGATGTTGCTCCGCGGGTGTAGCGTCGCAATCAGCAGAATCGCCGCTGAGGTTTCGTCTACACCTACCATCGTGGCGCGGGCATCCGCATCCGGCGGAATCGGACGGTTGTCCAGAATCGGTGTTGCCACTTCGCCAGGGACGACCACGCTTGCACGGATACCTGTGTTCCGTAAATCAGCATTGAGAAATTCAGTGAAATTGATAACGCCAGCCTTCGCTGCACCATAAGCGTAACCGCTAAAGGGCCCCGGTGTAACCGCTGCGAGCGACGAAATATTGATAATCGTTCCCGATTTCGCCTTCAACATCGCTGGGACAACCGCCCGCGCACAGTAGAACGTCCCAATCAGGTTAGAATCAATTACCGAGCGCGCCTCTTCAGGTGTTGTATTGAGGAGCCGCCGATTATGTGAACTGTGTCCAGCGTTGTTCACAAGCACATCAATTCGCCCATATTTATCAAGCACATCGGTAACCATCCCTTCAACAGCATCATAGTCAGCCACATCAAGGGCGTAACTCATTGCGGTTCCGCCTGCTGCCTCAACTTCGGCTTTAACAGATGTCAATTTCGATTCTGTTCTACCGATAATGACAACCGTCGCACCTTCTTGTGCCATTGCGAGGGCAGCACCGCGACCAATACCGCTTCCACCCCCTGTGATGATACAAACTTGTCCATTTAAACTCATTTACGACCTCCATTCGGTAAAACGGGTTTCACCGCCGCCTTTACCTCTTTTGATAGCGATTCCAGTTCATATTGTGCATCCGAGATTTTATCGCGATGTTCGTCAAAGGGATATCCACCCTTTCCAGTCTCATTGAAATACGCACTTAATTGGTAACGTTGAAAGACATTCATCCGCGGGTAATCCTCTGTCCATGGACTTGCATCATGAAGTAGATTTGTTGAAAAGATTGCTACATCACCTGCCGTCATCGGGAGCGTAATCGAAGTAGGCGGATCGTGCCGCACGGGCAAATTCGCCGGTGTCTGAAACAGGGATTTATGACTACCGGGAACGAGGCAAAAACCGGTTCCGGGTGGCACATCTACCAAAGCTACCCACGTTGCAATGTGACTGCAATAGATATGTCCAGCAGCGGCTTGATAATCGTTGTGTGGATTGCGGAAACCGGGTGGGAATTTGAACCCGCTATCATCCCGATGAAAATGTTGTGGCGCGTCGTGCTTCGTCATCATCGTAAAATTGCAATGAAACAGGCGCGGCGCGTTCATGGTCAACCCCGCCACGACCCGCATAATGTCGGGATTCATCGCAAGGTCTTGAAAGAGATGGTGTCCATATTGGATGTGCCCGATGTGTGTTTTGCAAGGTTCTTGTCGTCCCCGGTCAAGCGGCGGCGGGATGTCGGCTTCATCGATTGTTAACCAGTGCTGAAGCACCTTTAACATCCCTTGAATCTTGTCCTTCGGAATAACGTTCCGTAAAACGAGAAACCCATGTAGGTCAAAGTACCACTTCTCTTCTTCAGTCAAAGTAGAATGGATAGTATACATTAATTTGTTTTCTCCGCAGCTCTTGGGTGTCTTGGGAATACAGATTAGCAGAATTTCGTAAAATTTTCAAGGTTTTGAAGGAATGGTTTGTCAAAAATGCAAACGCTTGACAAAAATCAGGAAACACTTATAATGGAGATAGACTTCGTAATTTGATCGAACATGAACATCAAGGAGGTCATTCCAGTGTCCTTAAAACAACGCATTCATAGTAAAGAACCGATTAAGATCGCCGGTGGCGTGCCTTTCGGCTGTACCCGCGACGAAATGGAAGCCGTTCTCAGCCAAGACGACTACGATTTAATCGGAACCGATCACCAGCATGGACCGGCGAATGAAGACAAACTCGTCGAATATTGCAAGTTAGCAAGCGAATTCGGCATCGGTGTGCAACTGCGCATCAAACACACCCGAAATGCTTACTTGATAGGCAATCTGTTGGATTTAGGTCCGCTTGCCATTGTCGTGCCACAAGTTGAGACAATTGAAACGGTAGATGAGGCAATCGATGCCTTCTACTATCCACAGAAAGGTAAACGGAGTTGGGGACCCAGTAGTGGGTACGGGATCGACCGCGGCATGGATCGCCTTGAATATGCCGAATGGTGGAACGATACCGGTATCCTTATCTTACAAATTGAGTCCGTTGATGCCGTGATTAACGTCCAAAAATTGGCAAAACCGGGTGTGGATATGGTAACCTTCGGCGAGAACGACCTGAATTTCAGCATAGAATCCTATCCAAGTGCTCCGTTTAAGAACCTCCAAGAGTGTATTGCCCACGTAGAGGTTCAATTGGCAGATACACACGTCAAAGTCGGTGCTGGAAGCTCGCCATCCGGTTCACTGTAGAAACGATTTCTTGACGGCGACAACCTGAAACAAAGAATATCTTTCATAGACTTGCTGTTCCTTAAAGAACGTCACTATTAAGGAGTATTACTAATGTCAAAACGGATTAAAATCGGAATTATCGGGTGCGGTATGATATCCGGTTCACACGTCAACGGCTACCTCGCACATCCGCAGCAAGCCGAAATCGTCGCTGTTTGCGATACGGTGGACGCGAACGTAAAGCGGCGACACGCAGAAGTCCTGTCAGGCGCAGCATCACGCGCAGAAACCGCAAAAACCGACGCAGCAAAGGCGGAGACCGCAGAAGCACGCGAACAATTGAAAGCCAATGCCGCACTTTGGGCAGAATATGCTGACAACGGTGTCAAAATCTTCAGCGACTACAATGAGATGATCAAGGAATGCGATTTAGATGCCGTCAGTCTTGCGACACCACCGTTTGTCCATGAGGGGCCCACCGTTGCAGCTGCGCAGGCTGGAAAACACGTCTTCTGTGAAAAACCGATGGCACGTACAGCAACAGAGGCAAGGAATATGCGTGATGCCTGCGACGCAGCTGGCGTTAAACTCGCATACCAGAGCGGTGGCACATGCCTCGACCCAACGAGTTATGCCATCCGGGACTACATCACCGCTGGAAAACTTGGCGATGTCTACTACGGCAGGCTCACCAGTTACCGCGTCCGCGGCAGACCGAATGTCGATATGTTCGGCTTCGGCAGGTGGTTCCTTAATTCCGCCTATAGCGGCGGCGGCACAGTATACGATACAGGTGTCTACGACATCAACCGTTCCATTTATCTACTCGGTTCTCCACAACCCGCTACTATCAGCGGTATCGCCTACCGCGGTATGCTCCCTGAATACACGGGTGAAGAGATCAACGATGTCGAGGAACACGTGTCTATCTTCGTCCGGTTCACCAACGGCATGTCCTTTACGTATGAACACGGCTGGGCAGGCAATTTGGCAGAACACCCGCAAGGCATTTTCATCTTCGGCTCCAAAGGTTCGTTCAGCGGTAATAAACTCTTCCTTGAGAAAGGGAAGTGGGATACCGACGATCAAGGCAACCGTAGGCGTTATCAAAGCAATCTCGTCGAAACGCCGTTGGAACTGCCAGAGAAGTCCTTCCCTGATAAGTTCCGAGATTTTCTCAACGCCTGTAACAGCGACGCGCAACCTGTTAGTAATGGTGATGTCGGTTTGAAGGTTACAGAGATTATGAGCGGTTCGCTCTTGTCAGCGAAACTTGGACGCGAAATCAGTGTAGAAGAACTTTATGAAATAGAAGCACTCCGCACTGAACCGACACCGGGTTGGCCTATTCCATAAAGCGGCGTTCAGCAAATTTAGGGTTGACAAATAGACCCTTAATCGGGTATCCTTTAATGTGTTGTCGGGTGTGCGAAAGCAGGTAGCAAACAGAAGGTACTACTTTAGAAGGAACAGGATACGGAGGATTAAATTTGAAAAGTTTTGAGTTTTTTGAACCTACCACCCTCGCGGAGGCATCTCGCCTATTCGCGGAGGAACACGCGCAGCTCCTCGCAGGTGGGACAGACCTTGTTATCGGTATGAAAGCACTCACCGAAACGCCACAGTCTGTGATTAGTTTACAGAAAATTCCGGGGTTAACTGGCATCACGACTGAAGCCGATAATAGCATCAGCATCGGTGCGATGACGAAGGTGCGCGAAGTTGAGCTGTCCGCAGATATTCTGCAACACCACACTGCGTTAGCGGAAGGTGCAGCGGAAATCGGCTCTATCCAAATCCGGAACCTTGCAACTGTCGGTGGGAACATCGCACATGCCTCTCCCGCAGCGGACACCGTCGCAGGGCTGCTTGTCGCCGATGCACAGGTTCACATCGCAAGTGCCGATGGCGAACGAACTGTGCCGATCAACGAACTTTTTACGGGACCCGGAGAGACTGTCCTAACACCCGGTGAGATTATCACACGCTTTCGGCTACCGAGTCCGGCATCCGGCTCCCACTACATCAAACACAAAATCCGCGAAGTCATGGACTTAGCGTTTATTGGTGTCGCCGCGGCTATCAATATGGACAACGGGACAATTGCAGAGGCCCGAATTGGACTCGCAGCCGTTGCACCCACGCCGATTCGCGCAACAGAGGCGGAGGAGCTCCTAAAAGGGAACGCACCGACACCAGCACTTCTCGAACAAGCTGGCGAAGCAGCGGCAGCCGCATCCAGTCCGATATCCGATCTGCGATGCTCCGCTGAACACCGCAGAGAAATGGTCGATGTCCTTACAAGGCGGACCCTCGAACAGGCTTCAGAAAGAGCAAGCGGATAAAATAGCATTTCGGCGCAGCTCGCAAGCCGAAACTGGCTATTGAAATATATCGAATGCGAGGCGAGTCTTCATGTCTCGCATCGTCCAATAAGTCAAGGAGAAAAGATATGGCAAAACTCCCAGTCAGTCTAACGATCAACGGTGACGAACACGATCTACTCATTGAACCCCGCAAAACCTTGCTGGCTGTACTTCGCGATACGATCGGTTTGACTGGAACAAAAGAGGGATGCAGCACAGGGGACTGTGGTGCCTGCACTGTGATTGTCGATGGTAAAGCCGTCACATCCTGTATGGTGCTCGGTGTTACAGCCTCTGGAAAAGAGATTACCACCATCGAAGGTTTAGCCGGTGACGGTGAACTTCATCCTGTCCAACAGGCGTTTATTGAAACAGGCGGCTATCAGTGTGGTTTCTGTACCCCCGGTTTTATTATGGCATCAAAGGCACTCATAGATGAAAATCCCGATAGGACCGAAGAAGAATTCAGACATGCACTCGGCGGAAATATCTGTCGTTGCACCGGATACACAAAGATTCTCGAAGCAGTCCTGAAAGCCGCGGAAGAAATCCGCACAACTACATAAAGCACCAAATTTAGATTCACTCGATTCGGAAATCGAGGCTACAAACTTACAATTTTCAAGAGGAGAAACATGGCAAAGACACATCGCGGAGCAGGCATAAGACACCTCTATGTTGATCCAAACGGGAACGTCCACCAAGGCGAATATAACAATGGTCGTGGAACCTGCCCCGTTTGCGAACGCACGGGTGTGAAAGTGCTCTACGAACGAGAAGTTGGCGAGGAGACCGTAAAAGTCTGCAAAAGATGTAATACTGCTATCGGACGCGGTAAACTCCACAATCTCGTCGCAGGGGCATAATAGTTATCGGCGGTCAGCAGTCAGCGGTCAGCACTCAGCAAGAGAATTGCCTCGCAGTGAGAGTTCACCAGAAACCTCTTTGCTGATGACTGATAGCCGACAGCCGACAGCCATGAAAAAGGAGCATTAGATGTCAGAATATACTGTTGTCGGGCAGACAGTCGCACGCGTTGATGCAGTCGAGAAAGTAACAGGTGCCGCCCAATACGGGGCAGATGTTCATCCACCGGGCATGCTCTACGGTAAACTCGTCCGTAGCAAACATGCGCACGCCAATATACGCAGCATTGACACCAGCGAAGCCGAAAAATTGCCCGGAGTCAGGGCAATTATTACACAAGACGATGTGCCAAGCGGCAGACGCGTTTTCGCAACCGATAAAGTGCTTTACTTGGGCGAACCGATCGCTGCTGTCGCTGCAACCGATCCCGATATCGCTGAAGAAGCCGCTGAACGCATTAAAATTGATTACGAGGTGTTACCCGTTGTACAGGACGTTATGGAAGCCATCAAACCGTCAGCACCGCGCTTGCATGGTGATGGCACAAAAGATGGTCCCAATCGGCGGGAAATCAGCGGAGAAATCCGAACGCTCTCTCGTGATAAAGAGAACGACCACAGCGACGCAATCAGCAATCTTGAAGCAGAATTAGAGAACTATCCTGACGAAGTTTATTATAATATCTCTGCTGAAAGCCATACTGAAGCAGGCGATGTTGAAAAAGGGTTCGCAGAATCCGATGTCGTCGTTGAGGATACCTATGTGATCCCGCGGGTCCATCAGACTTACATGGAACCCCACGTCTCTGTTGCCAGTGCGGATTCATCCGGCAAGATTACTGTCTGGGCATCCACACAAGGTCCATTCGCGATCCGATCCGGTATCGCTGGCACACTCGGCATCCCGTTGACGCAAATTAACGTCATCGGAACGACAATGGGGGGCGGTTTCGGGGGACGTTTCGGTGTTATTATCACACACGTCCCTGCTGTGCTACTTTCACAGAAAACAGGCCGTCCGGTTCGCGTCCAAATGACGCGCGAAGAAGAATTCACCGATGGTAGACCCGCCCCCGGATGCGTTATCAAACTGAAAACAGGTGCCACCAACGATGGTCGTATCCTCGCACGCGAAGCACTCGCTTTCTGGGATTCCGGCTCCGTCTCTGGCGCATCTATCGGAAGCACAATTCGGGTCCGTGGAGTCTACAAGATTCCGAACCTCAAGGTAGATGCCTATGGCGTTCACACCAACAAATCCGGCACAGCCGCTTATAGGGCACCCGGTGCGCCGCAAGCCATCTTCGCAGGCGAATCCCAACTCGATGAGATAGCAGAACGTATCGGTATGGATCCCGTTAAATTCCGCCTCATGAACATGCGCGAAGAAGGCGACGAGGTCCCAGCAGGTAGCAGTGAGCCTAAAGTCGGCTATAAAGAGACTTTGGAGGCTGTCGCCGATGCCGCTGGATGGTGGGATCGCGAAGCCGGTGAAAACCAAGGGTGGGGTGTCGCTGTTGGTGATTGGACAAATGGTTGTGGGCCTGGCGGTGTATATGTTTCTGTTCATGAAGATGGAAGTGTCCGTATCTTCCACGGGTCTATGGACATCACTGGAACGGATACTGCGATTTCACAGATTATCGCTGAAATCCTGACGGTGCCGTATGAAAGCGTCACAATTCGACGCGGCGATACAGATTCCGCTCCCTATTCCACAGGTTCAGGCGGAAGCGTTGTGACGTTCACAATGGGCAACACCGCAAAATTGGCGGCTGAGGACGCACACCGACGGATTCTCGAACTCGCCTCAGAACGTCTAAATACCAATGTGGACGACCTTGAACTCAGAGATGGGAAAGTTCATGTTACCTCCGCTGACCCACCGAAATCCATCTCATTGGGGGAACTTGCGGCGTATAGCCTCTCCACAACTGGCGGTCCGATCGTCGGGAAAGGTTCCTTCGCACGCCAAGCCAGTACGCCCGCGCTCGCGGCACAGATTGCTAAGGTTGAAGTTGACCCCGGTACCGGTAGAACCAGAGTCCTTAAACTCGTCGCTTCGCAAGATGTCGGCTTCGCTATCAACCCGATGGCAGTTGAAGGGCAGATCGAAGGCGGGACGGTGCAAGGTTACGCATGGGCGATGATGGAAGAGATGCAGTACGACGAAAACGGCAACGTCAATCCCGGCTTCGTCGATTACCGTGTCCCAACCTCTGCGGATTTACCGACAGTAGAGTCTGTCATCGTTGAAGTACCTGCCCCGAACGGTCCTTATGGTGCCAAAGGTGTTGGCGAACCGCCTATCACCCCAACATTGGCGACAATGGCGAACGCTGTCAAAGACGCTATTGGCATACGGATTAACGAATTGCCAATCAAACCTGAGAAAATTGTCAATGCTCTGAAAAGCAATGGACACTAATCTCATGTCTGTCTTGTAAAGTGCCGAAAGTTAGCAGTAGCGCAGCTTCTTGTGCTACTGCTAATGTGTTTGAAATAATGCCGTGATACATAACATTGATGAACAAGCGACACAGAAGAACATTAGAAGCGATCTTTGCACAACCAATCTCAGGCAACATCAAATGGAGAGATGTAGAATCTTTGTTAAGGACCTTAAGTGCTGTCCTGACAGAACGTGCGGGTTCAAGGGTTTCTGTATCGCTTAATGATCGTGTTATCGTGTTACATAGACCGCACCCAAGTCCAGACATGGATAAAGGGGCAGTCAGAGATCTACGACGCTTTCTCCAAAGGGCGGGGATTACACTATGATCGAATATAAAGGTTATATCGGAGTCGTTGATTTTGATCCGGAAATAGACCTCTTTCATGGAACTGTGATTAATACACAAGATGTAATTACATTCTATGGAGCATCCGTAACCGAACTTCGGGCAGAGATGCAGAAGTCACTTGAAATTTACTTTGAAGTCTGCGAGGAACAAGGAAAAATGCCGGATAAACCTTTCTCAGGTAAACTCACATTTGAAACAACCCCTGAGTTGTACAGTCGGATTGCCTTGAACGCAGCGCGTCGTCAATTAGAAATAGATGTCTACCTTCAAGAAGTCTTGGAGAAGGTGGTTTCGGCAGATTAGGACAATCCTGTACGCGCCTGATACTTTTGGAACTAAAAACTTATGCTTAATGAAATTAGAAATGAACACGGTGAACGCCTTGATTACACCTTCCGCGAAGGCGAAGGCAACAGAATTGTGGTGATCGGACACGGGGTCACCGGCAACAAAGACAGACCCGCACTCGTCGCTTTAGCAGAAGGACTTGCTGAAGTTGGTATCTCTGCCCTACGCTTCTCCTTCTCCGGTAACGGCGAATCAGAAGGCGCGTTCACGGATTCCACTATTACCAAAGAAGTAGCCGACCTCGGTAAGGTCATTGACGTGCTCAGCGAATATAAGGTCTGCTATGTCGGACATAGTATGGGTGGCGCAGTCGGTGTACTGCGTGCCGCCACCGATGAACGGATCGAAGTACTCGTCTCACTGGCAGGGATGGTGCACACAAAAGCGTTCGCAGAACGTGAATTCGGCGATGTTACACCCGATGAAGGTTTCATGTGGGACGAACCGGATTGCCCGCTCTCACAAATATACATGGACGATATGGCAACGATCGACAGCGTCGCAAAACACGCAAGTAAATTTGGCTGCCCATGGTTGTTAGTCCACGGCACAGAAGACGATATTGTGCCACCTGAAGATAGCCACGACATCCTTCAATTCGCAAATGAAACCACAGAACTCCTTGAGCTTCCCGGCGTAGACCACGTTTTTTCTGACGAAGGTACCCCTGTCATGGTCGAAAAAGTCGTGGCGTGGATTGATCAAAACTTATAACGGTGATTCGCGTTTCCTCTGTAGGAGCGGGTGTTTTTGCTTTGCAGGAATTATAATGGATTGGAGAGAAATACTCGTCGCTGGTGTGCTTATAGCATTTTTTGTTACACTTGGTATAGTTGTAGGCACTGCTATAAAACATGCCAATAAAAGTTGAATAGGAAATGAGTCAAGCACACTTAGCATACAAGCACAGAGTGAATCTGGGGAGTTACTACACACCCCTGGAAATTGTAGATACTGCGTGGGAGATGATCGCGCCATATCTGCGTTCACAGACCACTGTCATTGATAGCGCGTGTGGATACGGGGATTTTCTGAAAGAGTGTGGGCAGGCTATCACCATCGGATGTGATATAGACGAAACTGCAATTGATGTCGCTAAAAAAAACAACGATAATAAAAAAGTTCGGTTCTTTCAAACAAACGCTTTAGGCGACGTATCAAGGGCGAAATTCGGTATCCCTCAGCAATCCGATGTGATAGTCGTTGGAAACCCACCCTATAATGATAAAACGTCTCTGATTCGTCACAATATCAAAGATGTCGATTTTGACATTGATGAAGATTTAGCATGTCGTGATTTGGGCATATCATTTCTCCGTTCCTACAATAAACTTGAAGCAGATGTTATTTGTGTGTTGCACCCGTTATCCTACTTAATTAAGCCGACCAATTTCAGATGCCTAAAGGAGTTCACTACCAATTACAGATTGATAGATGCTCTATTAATCAGCAGTGGGAAATTTCCTGAATCCGCAAAACACACGCCTTTCCCAATTGTCCTTGCACTTTACCAGAGAGATACACAAGGGATGGCGTACAACTTCATTCACTCCTTTCGCTTCCGTATAGCAGGTAAAGATAACAAAAAGCGCGCAGCACCGATAAAGCCTCAGCGGGACGCAAGGTCTATAGAAGATTTTTGCCTCGCTGATTTTGATTATATTACGGGTTACATTGATAAATATCCTAAGAAAAATCAACCTACATATAATGATTCTCTATTTTTTTGGACAATGCGAGACATCAACGCATTAAAAAGGAATCGCACCTTTGTTGAAAATTATAGCGCGAATACGATTGTTCTTGACAAAGGAAAATTAGATTATTACGCTTATGTAGATGTGTTCAAAAGAAACCTGCATAGACTCCCTTTCTATTTCGGGAATTGTGATGTCCTTATAGATGATAACCTGTTCAGACAATATAAACCTTCTTTCATCAGTGACGCTGTTAGCCATCACCCTTTCCTGAAAGAGCATTTTCAGATGAAACTAATAGAGAAGCAACAGGCAGCTTCTGGATTAGATACGTATTTTAAACTGTTGTTCGGTGAGCATCACCTTTAGCGAACTTCTGATCGCAATTTTGGAGAATTAAGACTATGTCAACACCGCGCCTTTCAGTCTCAACGTGGAGTTTGCATCGGCAACTCGGAAAACCCGGCTTTACCGGACCCGCACACGGTATGCAGATTCCGACCGAAACCCACAATAACGGACCTATTTCACTCTTGGAATTACCCGCACGCGTCGCCGAATTCGGCATTCGGACTTTGGAGATTTGTCACTTCCATCTGCCTTCTGTTGAGAAAACGTACCTCGCTGAACTCCGCGCTGCACTCGCTGATGCCGATGTCGAACTCTTCTCCTTGCTGATTGACGACGGCGACATCACGCACCCATCCGAAGCAGCACGCGATATTGCGTGGATTGAGCAGTGGATTGACATTGCTGGCGAACTCGGTGCAAAGTGCGCACGCGTCATCGGTGGTAAAGCAGATCCGTCCGCGGAAACCGTGGCACAGAGCCGCGATGTCCTCTCGCAGCTCACCGAACGCGCTGACACCGCAGGCATCCGCTTGATGAGTGAAAACTGGTTCTCTATCTTCTCTACACCCGAAAACGTCAATACCATTTTAAGCGGATTAGACGGTAAGGTAGGACTCTGCCTCGACTTCGGTAACTGGCGTGGCGATACAAAATACGAAGACCTCGCAGCAATCGCTTCGTTGGCAGAGTCGTGCCATACCAAAGCACATTTCGCTGCACCGCGTGAAATGGACAAGGCAGACTACGTGCAATGCCTTGAACTTACCCAAAAAGCAGGCTTTGCCGGACCCCATACCCTCATCTACGACGGCCCCGGCGACGACGAATGGGAAGGCTTAGCACTGGAACGAGAAGTCGTGAACCCCTATCTCAACTAAGTACAGTAGTAGGCACACTCCGCTGTGCCGTAAACACCGGTAAAATATGTTTTCATTATCACAAACACAACACAGTTTAACCATCGCTTGGAATGAACAACACGTCTTAGGATACCATTTCCCAGAAGACGGCAACCGTCCCTTTTGCCACCCGTTGAACTTGCCCGGCGCACCACCGCTCACGATGAACGAACCCGGCGATCACGTACATCATCAAGGACTATGGGTCGCGTGGAAAAAGGTCAACGAAGTCAATTTCTGGGAACAACCAGGACCCGGTAGCGATCCGACAGGCTTCGGAAAGATCGTCCACCAACGGATTATCGCGCAAAATGCGGATGCCGACAGCGCACGCCTAACAACAGAAAATGCGTGGATTGATTGGCAAGGCACAACACACTTAACAGAGCAACGAGAGATAACTGTTCATCCACCTACAGCAGATGCGATGCAGATTTCCGTATCGTTGACGCTTCAGCCGAACGAACGTGAAGTCGTTTTAGACTTACGGCGCGGTGAACCCGGTGCAGACGGCAGATTCTACAGCGGCATGGCAATCCGATTTGACAATAGTATCACACCGGGAAACTTGTTGGATGCCGACGGACGCACCGAACCGATGGACATCTTCGGCAAACAGAGCCGTTGGTGCAGCTTCACAACACAACACCCCTCTGACAACGAAACCTACGGTGTCGCCATCGTTGATCATCCCGATAACCCGCGTTATCCAACAACGTGGTGGGTACGCAACCGCGAGAATTACTGCCTAATCCATCCCTCTCCGGTCTACTATGAACCGTTCCATATCGCCTCCGATGAAACTTTGAAGTTGCAGTATAGTGTCGTCCTCTACCGCGGTCAACCCAACGCAGGGATTTTAGACAACTCTCTTTCTGGAAACTGATAACTGGTAACTGACAACTATAAACCATGGCAAATAGCGAAAACACCATCACCAGTGCGTTTGTAAACGTTCTACGCCACATGCGGGATGCATGGAGCGTCAACGAACAAATTACAAGACCGTTCCTCAACGCCACACAAAAGCCCGATGTAATCGTCACTGAAAAAGGACGAAACCCTATTGTCATTGAGGTGAAGGTTGATGGTGACACGCCGAACTTTACTGGTAAGATACAGGCAGAAGCACATTTCGGAATGCTCCTTGATCCAAGTGTCTTTACAGGTCTCACCTACAATGCTATTGAGAATGTCCTGCGCGTCCGCATGCCTGCCCGATTTAGGACGATGCCACAAGATGAAATTGAGCCAGAGATGCGGCGCGCCGAAGACATCGCCTACATACTTCTCAATAAACCCGAATCAGAAAGCGAAGCAGTTTCGGAACCCGTTCTGTTTATAAATGAAATGGAGCCTAATAATGAAACAGAACCGGAGTCTTTTCCGCAAAGCGGTTGGCTAAGCGGCGGTGTCGCCGACCTCGCAACCGCTATTCGCGTCAGAGCAACGCCTATTTCTAAAATAGATGCCGCCGCCGATTTATTAGAAAAACGGATAGAAACCGCCGCGCAGCAGCTTGAGGCAGCCATTCAAGTTCGTTTGGGATTATGTCTGGACGCTCTGGGGCAATTCGACGTTAGGCCTTCTACTCCACTGGGCACATAGCAGCAAACAACAGCCAGGTAGAGGCAGAGGCTCAAGGACAGCCTTACTCCAAATGCCTACACTGGACGTACGCTATCTGTCAGATGAAGCATTGGCAAACGCTGAACGCATCTTTCACGATTTGAAACATAAGCGCATGTTACCCTTCAATGAGATAGATCACGATCCGGTGCGTCACGAACTTGACTGTCTTTTGCTGACTGAGGTGTTGGACATCACAACTGAAGATGCACACAATGCGATATACCGCCTCCGCGAACTGTTGTCTGCCGAACCGAGCATCCACGGCGGAAAGAAGTCTCGATGCGACCTTGAAAAGGAATGGGAAAAACTTAATCGGTGAGATATCTCTTTTTTCAACCTTGCATTTCTTCCACTTGTATGATAGACTATTTGAACCCGTTTGGGAGGCACTGTGAAGCATACCGCACGGTACGTCTGTCTACCTTTCACCTTCACAGACGGATAAAAGAATTGGGAAATTCAGATAGAAATGATAGAAATGGAACCAGTATCTTTCAAGGAAATCTGGCGATACGTACAAATTTGAAGTGGACTTCTTTACTACAAATGCGGAGGTCATAATGAAAGTTAATTTTCAGGAGAAATTTAAAGAAGTTTTGAAAAAAGAAGCAAGAGGCTTTGATATAGATTGGCAATTAGTAGACATCGAATCCATACACTATCATTCTACACTACTGACTGATTTGCCTATGACGCTTGATGAATACATGGTGAGAATGAGAGTGGTGGAAACTGAAATTCCTGATATGGATAATATAGATGACTGGTTCAGATCTCATAAGTTCATCTATGCCATAATGTTAAAAAATGTTAGGACTGACTCAGAAGAGACTGATCTGTTAACTCTTGATCTCGGAACCATTGAATCTATAGCTATGAAAACCCGCAAGGCATTCAGAAATTTTCATGGACAGTAGACCGGCACATTCTCACATTGCATCACCAAAGGCGATACTGGAGGAACTCTCATGAATGATAAAATTTTGAACGAATGCCGACAAGCGAAGGAGCGGATTGCAGCTCTGTTTGGGGACGTGGATACCCTTATGGATTTTTTGATGAAACGTCGGGAACAACGTCTGAAGCAAGGCAAAAAGTATGTAGATTTCTCACCCCATCGTGAAAAGAAACAAAGCAACCGTAAATCCTAACCCTGCTGCTTGTCGCAGTGTTTTGTAAGCAGGATCTCCTTCCGTTTGTAGTAATCCAATGATACAAAAAACAATCCATAAACCCAGTTTTACAGATTGGCTTAAAACTGTTCCTGACATAACAAGACGAGACTTCCTTACCAAGGTAGGTAAAACAGGACTGCTCGCGAGTTTGGGCATATTTGGTGCCGGGTGCGAGGCTGTTGACCGGGGTCTGCTGGACAGAGGACTCATGCCGATTGTCTTGGTAGACGCGCAAGCGGCAGGACTCCCGAAGCTGGATATGCTCGTCCATTCGGAAAACCCTTTTAACGGCGAGTTTGCTCCGCACCTTCTCAACGATGATGTCACACCCACAGAACGACACTTTGTCCGTAATAACAGCGGCGTTCCAGAACGAGCAGTAAACAAGAATCTCCATGGATGGAGATTGGTTATAGACGGTGAAGTGCATAAAGAACTCGCACTGTCTATGGATGACTTAGAGCGTTTTTCGCAGGTCACCATGGAAGTCGTGTTGGAATGTGCAGGGAACGGGAGAAGCCTATTTGTGCCAAAGGTGAGTGGCACCCCGTGGCAACGCGGCGCAGTCGCTTGTAGTGAATGGACTGGCGTACGTTTGCGAGATGTCTTGCAAGCCGCAGGTGTGAAACCGAGTGCCGTCTATACCGGAAACTATGGAGAAGATGTCCCGAATGATGGAAGTGAACCCTTTTCACGAGGCATCCCCATCGAGAAGGCGATGGACGAACACACGCTCATCGCCTTAAAGATGAACGGAGAAGTGTTGCCAGCAGCGCACGGATTTCCAGCAAGATTGATTGTGCCCGGATGGATTGGGAGTGCGATGCAGAAATGGCTTAATCGTATCTGGGTGAGAGATACGGTTCACGACTCGGAAAAAATGAGTGGGTATTCCTATCGCGTTCCGGCTTATCCGATAGCACCCGGAGATAAACCGCCGGTCGAGGATATGCGTATTGCAACAGCGTGGCAGGTAAAATCCCTGATTACCCAGCCACAAGCATCTCTCGAATTCAACACTGGCACCCCTATAAAGGTCCGAGGGCATGCCTGGGCAGGCGAAAACCGAATTGATAAAGTTATGGTCTCTACAGATTTCGGTCTTCAGTGGCAAGAAACCCAGTTAATCCAACCATCAAACAGATATGCTTGGTCCCATTGGGAAACCGAACTTACACTTACAAACAGAGGCTATTATGAAATATGGGCACGCGCGTCTGACGATACAGGTGCCGCGCAGCCTTTCAGCCAACCGTGGAACCCCAAGGGCTACCTCGGAAATGTCATTCACAGAGTGCCTATCTCGATAGTCGCCTAAATTCACGAGAATCTAAGCCCGTAATGTAATGGAGGCGTTTTGGCTTAAGAAACGCCCATACTAAAAATAAAGTAGCAACGAAACCGTAGCCCGTAATGTAATGGAGGGCGGACCTTGAGCAGAAAACGTCAAGGTAAAAATCACGTCGTTTAACCGCAAGGAAATTTTAAAAAATGAAACTTGGTGTTATGTCTGACAGCCACGACAACATCCCAAACGTCAAACGCGCTGTCGCACTCTTCAATGAAATCGGTGTGGACCTCGTTGTCCATGCTGGAGACTTTATTGCTCCATTTGCTATTGATCCGTTAGGAGACCTCAATTGCCGCGTCGTCGGTGTTTTTGGAAACAATGACGGTGAACGTCTTGTTGTTGCGAAACGGTTTGAAGCCATCGGTGGCGAGGTACACCCTAACCTCGCAAGTACCACCCTCGGTGATAAAGACATCGCCGTGATGCACTATCCTGAATTTGCCATCCCAATTGCCAAAAGCGGCGATTACGACATCGTCGTCTACGGACACACCCACGCAGTAGACATCCAAAAAGGTGAATCTCTATTGCTCAATCCGGGTGAAACAGGCGGATGGACGACAGGGAAAGCGACGGTTGCCGTTGTAGATATCGAGACACTTGAGGCGACAATTCATGAGTTGTAGAGATGGTGATGAAATATAGGGACCTATTCACACCACCGCACGGAGAAGCACGAGAACCGAAACGGCAATGCCTCATCTGGTCTGCAAACCACGAACACGCCGTCGCCTCCATAGATGACGAGATTCACCCGCAGGCGAAGTGCGTCTGGCTGGAATTTGAGCGTCTCAATGTTATCTATGCCTACGAAAAGCATTGGGAAACAGGCGACTGGGAACTCGTTGAAGAGAAAAAGGGGAACATCCCGTTAGTAAACAACAACCCTTTCAAACCCGACAGTGAAAGCGTCTTTCCTGTTAATGATTATGGATATTAAACCGATCCGAACCGAAGCAGATTATGAAACCGCACTCAAGACTATTGATCAGCTTTGGGATGCAGCACAAGGTTCACCAGAAGCGGATCAACTTGATGTGCTCGTCACACTGGTGGAGGCTTATGAAGAGAAGCACTACCCAATTTCGCCACCAGATCCTATTGAGGCAATTCTTCACTATATGGAGAGCCAAGGGCTATCCGAACCCGATCTCCAAACCTATCTCGGCGCGGATACCCCTGTGTCAGAAGTCTTGAATCGGGAGTGTGCTTTATCGCTTGACATGATTCGGAAATTGCACAAAGGACTCGGAATTCCCGCGGATATTTTGGTACAGCCCTATGCAGCACAAATTGATAAAGTTGCCGACTGAAATAGAGGCTACTCAACATACCCCAAATCTCGCAGCTTACCCTCTAAAATTTTTGTCTCTTCAGTTGTGGATTCTTGCGCTTGTAGGTGCTGGTAATTGGAATTCACCAAGAGATCGTCATAAGCGTCACGGAAACGGTCTGGATCTTCGCAGGTGAGGTCTTCACCGCTCAGGACATCCCGATATACAAACTCACCCGTCTGCTCGTCCTCACGATAGAGATACTCACCGTCCGTCAGCGACCAGAGCCGAACCCCTTCCGAATATCTGTTGATTTCTTCATTATCGACCGTTGTCCGAGATGTCACACGATGATGGGGCATCTCCAAGTTGTCTCGACTGAGGAAACCGATACCGTACAGACTATCCAACTCCGACAATACCAAACGGTTTTCGTCAAATTTGGATGGAGATAGCAGATCCTGTCCATATCCGTGATAATCCACATCAATACCCGCAAGGTCCAGAATCGTCGGGAACAGATCTATCGCCGAAATCGGCGGTTTCGGAAATTCAAGATTTGAGATACCGGGGATATGTGCTAACAACGGCACGTGCAACACATTCTGATTCAGTGTGCTGCCGTGATCAATTAGTTCTTCGCAGATACCCTCGCCGTGATCTCCAAAGATGAAAACCGCCCACTCCGGAAGTTGAAGTTGCTTCAGAATTTCGACCAATTTAAACTCAAGTATGTGTGTCGCAGCGGCGTAGTAGTATCGCAACGCCTCATCCGTCCTACCGCGGTCAACAAGCGATTTGAGACTCGGCGCGCCCGGAATCCCGCCCATGCCGTAACCGCCGTGTGTATACCAAAAATGTAGGAAACAGAACTGCGGTGTATCCGAAGGTTGCTTCAGCTGCTGGATTAGGTTCTCCAATGAACCGAGATGCTGCGCGCCTGCATTCGGATCAACCGATGTGATGAACGGCTCGAAATCGAGGAAGCGGAACACCTCCGGTCGTTCAGAACGTCCTGTGATATGATAGCCAGCATCATTGAAAATTTGAAATAGGTTTGGAATACCCTCAAACATCTTGAGATAGGTCTGACCGTAAACACCGTGTTCAAACGGGTAAAGTCCTGTGAAATAGGAAGTATGAGAGGGACGGGTCGCGGGTGCTGACACGAAGAACTGCTCGGCAAGTGAGAAATCCTGTGTCAGCAGATCGAACTTCGGCGTGTTGAGAAGCGGGTTGGTCCGGCTGAGCGCGTCGTACCGCCAACAATCAATTGAGATAAGTAGAAATTTATTGACCACGTTGCTATCCATTCTTTGTAGTTATCAGAGGAGGGGTTATCAGTTTATAACTTATAACCACTGAAAACTGACAACTACTGTTTAATCCATTAACCGTGTATTATACTGCCTTTCGGTATGCTGATACCCACCAAACAAGTCGGGTTGAAAAGGCGACGATGTGTAGATATAGATTGCATCACTATAAGGATCGTAAAGGATAACCTCTTCGCGGGCATCGCCACAGACATCCGCAGGAAAGCAGTGATACCACCCCATTCTACCACCCGTCGGCGGCGGGAGTTCAGGGAATATTACCACTCTGTTTCCATCACTATCGAAAAGCGCAGATGGGCTATAAATTAATTCGGAATCCCCCACACTATTCCAACGGATAACTTCCAGTCCTGTATTGTTCGGGCTTTCATCAACGCGAAACCGACTTTTAACCTGTCCTGTTTTGTCTACTACCATCAGATCCGGATGATGTCCGTTGTAGCGGATAACTAAGGCATCTTCGGATGTCCCCGAAAATAATTTTCCACATCGGATTTCTTGTCCGTGTGGCACGGTATCAAAACCGAGTGAGAGAATTGCGTTACCTTCGGCATCAAGTACCTGTCCACCACCGGAGAGAATCGCCCGTTTATCACCATCCCATTCTGAAACCAAGACCGAGTCCATGTTATCGCCGAAGAAATGATTCCAGAGCACCGAGCCATCGGCGGCAAGCCCAAAATTACCGCCATTGACCTCATCAAGCCCATCGCCATTAAAATCGCCGACTGCCGGAATATACGCCGAATGCTTCGGATAGCGAAACCACTCGTCGGTATGCTGCCAAAGCAATTCCAATCTGTGATTAAAGGCGAGTAGGTTCACACCCACCTTCACAACGAAATCCTGCGGTTGCGCATTTCCAGAGAAATTCGCGATCATCAACCGTTGATGGACATAGTTGGAAATATGGAGTTCGCCTTCAGCATAAGCATTGCCCTGACGCAACGCATCCGGCGCGAGCGTCTGTTTGACAGCACCGGTCGCACCATCTAAAATCATTAAGTGGATAGCAGACAGATCCCACTTACTCACCTCCGAAACGTCCGAATCAATCCAGAAACAGATAACTTCCGCCTGTCCATCCGCATCGATGTCGTAAATAGCGACAGGCCCCGGACGGTCGGGTGAGAGTGTGGTTAGGTAAGTATCCTTAGCATCCGCGTCTCTGATTTCGAGATGCTTGTCACCAAACGACCAAAGCCGTTCACCTTCCAGCGTGAACGCACCGAGGAAACACGGATGGATACCGCCAAGCGACTTGTACACCAGAAAATCGACACTGCCGTTGCCTGTCAGATCGCCGATACGGATATCACCGCCCCACGTCTGTCCATCGGTTTCGTTCAGAAATGCGTCCGGGATTGCCACCCGTTTATAGAGATGTGCTGATTGTGGTGTGTCCATCTTTAAACAAACGCTTTAAAAAGCCCAACGTAGAGGGCAAGCACCTTCTCTGGATCAGGTCCCGTATAGGCACATTCGTTGGATATGTAGCCTGAGAACCCGATGCGATCAAGCCATTGGAACATCTGACGGTAGAGATCAAATGTCGCGGGCTCTTCTACGCGATGTGTGTGCACTGATGTAATGTGAGAGGCAACCCGCGAAAACAGCGGTTCAATACTGCCAGCATCGCAACCGACGAATTGTGAATTGAAGACAAAACCGACGTTCGGAAGATTTACACCTTCGATGACTTGCATCGCCGAGGCTGGATCCGTGAAAGAACCGTGCATCTCAATTGAGACCGTAATATCCTTCTCACCGGCGTATGTACCGAGAGCCTTCAATCCATCGGTGACATAACCGACGACCGCATCACGATTCTCCTCAGTATACCGGTCACCGAGTACCCGAACATGGTCGCAGTCCATAAATTCCGCCATGTCAATGACCCGTGTAACGCGTCGGACGGTCTCCTCGCGATCAGCGGCATTTTCGGAGTGGAAATTTTGGCAACTCGTCAGCGAAGAGATAACAACGCCACTCGCATCTACCTCTGCCTTTAATCCGTCCCAAGCCTCTCTTGGGGTATCCCACTCAAATCCGTGTTTCTGCTTGTAGTCCATTAACAACTCAACACCGTGATAGCCGGTAGCCTCAGCGGTGTCGAGTATCCGACCTAACTCCCACTCTTGGCAAGTTTGATAAGTATTCAATGACCATTTCATATTTTTAATTTTCCTTGCGGTTCGTTGCGGCGGGTTGGACATTTGAAGTACCTTCCCGTAGATCCGCCCTCCACTTCGTTTCGGGCTAAGTTTTTGTTAAAAGTGGAATTCACCCATTTTCTCTTAAAGTCCCCCTGATAAGGGGGATTTAGGGGGTTAACTGAAAACTATTCTTCTGACCGCTGATTGCTGACTGCTATTCCTGTATCGGAATGGGAAACCAGAGTCCCCCAGTTTTAGTTGTTAACGCCCTATGCGTGGTATGATTAATGCCGATGACATCAATGGTGATGTTATTCTGGAAACACTGTTTTAACACTTCTGATAATGTGTAATCCCCCTTGCTGGCTTCATCAGTGACAAGCACAAAACGGCGGTTCGCATCTTCACGAAAACTGACGCGACGAATCGTTTTTATGATAGCGTTATGTGCGCGTTCATCACCAGCAGCAGCAACAACATGTGTCGTTAACAACCGTCTGAATTTTTCACTATCTCGCGTCTGTGGATGGATGATCGTATCGCTCTCAAGATACCTAAAAATAACAATGCCGAGCGTGAAATCGACCCCTTTCTCTTCAAATACCGCTACCATCTGGCTCAGCTGCCTACCGACTGCGCGGATATTATCTATCATACTCCCGCTAATGTCAAGCAGAAAAACGAGATCAACAGCAGTTTCGGTTTCACCATCAGCGATACTCTCCGCGATACCTTCGAGTGCCTCTCCCATCCGCGCATCTCTATCGATCGGTTGCGCAGGACTTTTACTTCCCTTAGCCTCGCCCGCTGCAGTTTGTTCCTGCGTAGGTTTCGGCTTAGGCGCGATGGTAGGTGCTTTTGCTCGCGCTGTCGCGATTGTTTTCCATGCAGGTGTCTCTGTCGTGTGTTCACGTAGAGAGGTTTCAGCCACTGGTAACCGAGCATCTGTCTTCAACACCGGAATTGAAGCACTTGCCAGAGTTGGCGGTGCTGAATGCGTCAACTTTGTCGCGTTTTGATTCGCGGCAGCGGATTGCTTCGTGTGCACAGGTGGGGAACGCCGCGTCGGCATCGAACGTTTACGGGTACTGCTAACATGAAAACGTTGGAGTTCCGTCACCGCAATAGCCTCAGACACAAGCGGTTCCGAAGGGAGCATCGGACGATACCATCGGATGTAACCAATACTCATAATCCCTATCGCGACGGCGTGTAGAACCAACGACGTTAGAAACGCCCTGCGAATTTTTCTACGCTTTTGTTGTCGTTTATGCCAATAGTTATCAAATAGCATGTCCTTTTCTCCGCTAAGAGGTCTCATGACAAATTGAGACGATCCCTTGGTTTCCATCAACTTGAAGCATCTGTCCATCAGCGATGTGCCGAGTTGCGTTCGGAATGTTCACGACAGCAGGGACACCATACTCTCTCGCGACAACCGCGCCGTGTGATAGAAGTCCACCGCGCTCCATCACCAAACCCGCCGCATGCAGAAAAAGCGGTGTCCACGCCGGATCAGTTGATGGACACACCAAAATATAGTCCCGGTCAGAGGGTTCCACGTCTGTCGGTGTGAGAAGCACACGCGCTTTCCCTGTAGCTACCCCTGTGGAAACACCTACGCCTGTATATGTTTCCGCTGCACCCATTGCCATTGGCTTGCCCATATCTTCCAACGCATCACTGAAAATAACATCGGGCACCTCAATCTGTAACATAAGTTCCCGCTCGATTTTTCGTGTGGCGATAATATCAGTGAAATCATCACCGCCAATCAGTTGCGCCAATTCATCTGGCATCAGATAGAAAACGCCGCCATCAAGTTCATGGCGATTATCCAATTCAAGTAAAGCGCGTCGAATCTGTTCATAACCGAGCATGAGATAAAATTTCGCTGTCTCCCTGAAAGGCATGTAACGTCTTGTGAAATCCAGTTCACTTTCGATCTGTTTCCACAAATTTGCTTTATCTCCGAGGACCGCGCTAAGTTCCGCCTCTGCAGATTCACGTTGTTCTACTTGTCGTGTGAAATGTGCCACGCTTTCTTGTTGTTTATTTGTTCCTGAGGCTTCTTGCTGAAAAGATGCAATTACCTGTTCAAGGTAGGTCGTATCTTCACGCCATCTCGGTTGTGCCAATTCAAATTCATCAACGGCACGGTGTCCATAATCTTTTAGGAAGTCGATAAGTGCTAAATCCCCAGTCGCCACCTGCCACAATTTTTCGTTAGTCTCAACAGTAAGATTACCCGAAAGCCCACTAATCAGTCGGCTCACGAGGGTTTTTGCCGCTGTCTCATCCAAACACTTCTGGAGTGCCGCCTCTAATCGTTGAAGCGAAAAGCCAGCAAGCAGCGTAGCCGTGAGCGCTGTCGGCGCGAAATCGTCTAATGTTTTGGCGCGCCACGTCTGGAATTTCGCAACTAATTCCGCGTCTGATAGGTCTGCGTACGTGAGTTTTTGTTCTGCTTCAACTTCCACTTGAAACGCCGGAAATATATTTTCTGTGAGTCGTTGGTCAAAGTCTGCGCGACATTTCCGTAGGTGTATCTCTGCCCTACTCATACGGATAACATGAAGCGGTAGTTTCAACCAAAATGATGCAGTGCTTCGGGTAATATCAGGAACTGCCTGCGCATACATCGCCTGCTGCGGGTTCTGTTTCAAGGCGTTGAAATCGTGGGCAAACGGGAAACCGTCGAAATGCAGTTCCGCCTCGCGGTTCAAATTAACATAAATGCGTCCACAGATTAGGTCGAGAATCCCCTCGTCATCAGCCCGTTTGCTCGGATGAAATCCTAAACCGCGGTATGCCTTCCCTAATCCACCTGTTCCCGACATAAATTCTTTGACAATTGCCCAGGTCATCGGCAACGGAGCAGGCAATACCTCTGCGATGTTGTGATGACACCAAACGGTTCCATGTGCCTCGGCACGCCCTGCCAATCCCCGAATCTCTTCTTGACGGAGTTTCTCAACAGAATCTTTATCGGTGCCAAGGGTAGAACTGACAGGTGTAGTAATATGGCGTGCCTGCAACAACACAAACTGTTCAGCCACAAGTGCCCACTCAATATCCATCGACTGCCCATAGAAGTCTTCAACCTGCATACCGAGTTGTGTGAGTTCCGTCAACTGTACATCTGTCAGACTCGGAACGTCCTGATCGGTGGACGACACCGCACTCACGCCGGTGGCGGTCACCATTTCGCGTTTTGTAGCGATGTTCTTTTTTAAAACCTCGCCTGTCTCCCGTGATACGTGGAAACTATCAGGTGTGATAGCACCAGAAACAACCGATTCGCCTAACCCCCAATTCGATTCAATAATAGAGACATCCGCGCTAAACGGACTCACAGTGAAAAGCACACCTGAGACATCCGAGTCGCACATTTCCTGAATGACAACTGCCATTGCCAAGCCTTCATCAGCAATGCCTTGTGTTTGCCGATAGACGATAGCGCGTTCCGACCAGAGCGATGCCCAACACGCTTTGAGCGCATCTAAGAGTTCATCAGGTTCTACATTCAAAAAGGTATCCTGTTGTCCCGCAAAACTTGCTTCTGCCAAATCCTCCGCGGTCGCACTCGAACGTACAGCGACTGTGCTTGTCCGCAATTGCTCCCGTGCCGTTCGGATTTCCGAGACAAGTTCCGATGACAACACAAGCTCTTTTATAGCACTCGCGTTCTGTTCCGATAGATCCTGAACAGAAAACCGATAGGCATCTGTGGTGACACAAAACCCCTGCGGCACCTGAAACCCTGCTCTCGTCAATTTTCCAAGATTCAACCCTTTTCCGCCAACGTATGGCAGATCTGTCTCGTCAATTTCTGAGAAGTGTTTGATAAATTGCATGCGTCTAATCTGTGTTTGAAAGGTAGAAGCGATTAGAAATAACCTAAGTTGACATATTTGTAGCATAGCCTGTTAGGTTGTGCGTCTTTCGTAGCATGGTTTCCTGTTAGGCTGTGCGTCTTCCGTAGCAACCTGCGTTAGAAATAGTATAGCAGCATCTATCTGCCGAATGCAAATGCGTTTACGGTTGCTCTATTGGTTCCGGTACTACACAACAGAGAAAAGATAAAGGCTGGTATGAACCAGCCTTTATCGGAGCTTGGAATAGGAAAGATATTTGCGTCGCTTCTAATCGTCGTCTTCATCGTCTTCGTAGTCGTCATCCTCATCATCTTCGTAGTCGTCATCATCGTAACGGAGGTTAGGAAAGTCCGCTGGGTCTTGTTGATTAATCCAATCTCTGAAGAGTTGAATTTGGGCGGCAGTCAACGGAGGCCCGTCAGGAGGCATCTTACCCGAAACAATTTCTTCAATAATATCGCTGCTTCGGGCATTACCTGGCACAAATACATCCTCGTCCTCTGCGCTTCTTATGAAAGTTTGGTATGTCCTGAAATCGAGGTCGTCGGGACCGTTAGCATCATGACAACCAGAATATGCACACCTCGCCGTGAGAATGGGCAGAAGATCCTGTTCAAAGGAAACTGTACCGTCAGTGGATTCCGGAGTTTGTGTCTCAGGCGATTCATCAACGGGTTTATCAGTAGTTGCTTCTTGGCTGTTAATCCAATTAATAAAGTGTTGAATTTCTGCATTAGACAGTGGCGGACCACCAATAGGCATTCTACCAGAGACGATTTCTTCAATAATAGTACTTCCTTGCGCATTACCCAGAATAAATATGGGCCCCGCATCCCCTCCTTTTATGAAAGTTTGATATGTGCTGAAATCCAAGTTTTTGGGACCACCAGCGACGTGACAACCCGCATACGCACATTTCGCTGTAAGAATAGGTAAAAGGTTTTGTTCAAAAGTAGTTTCAGCGTCAGCAATCTCTCCACTTTCCATAACCGGAGACTGCCCATCTTCGGATAAAATATTATCGGGCACTAAGAAACTGCCTCGCTGCGGATCGCATCCAAACAAGCAAAATAACAATCCTATGATGAGTAGGAAAGACCTTCGTGTATTTGTAATCATCAAAGTTACTCCTTTAATCTGGTATAAAATTCAGTTGAGTAATTTCATACGGCAATTTTCAAGTTCAATGCCCTTTTACCTTGAACACCTATATGATGCTATAGGGCTTGATTCAGAGCGTGAATAAAAGCAAGTATGATGCCAAGCCGAAGAATAACGGGAAGCAGAAGCATTTAGTTCTTCTATAAAAGCACTAATTGAATTCAGTGATACTTTGGTAGAAGTGATCGCTTGGTCATGGTGCCTTTATAAAATTGGAGGAAAAATCGAAACTGAATTATTTTATCAATTGATCTGGTTTTTATAAAAAATGAACAAGACTGTTCAAAAAATGAACAAAATAATAAAATTTGTGAACAGTTTAGGAGAAAATGGAGAAAATCTGTTAACATTTGTTTGGATTCCACCTTATGTAAGGCAATGCCTAAGTCCTTTAGCTGCTTGAAGGTATCCACAAATCCGATCTGTTGGAAGGCAAGATGAATTTGGGAACGAACCAGCACTATTAGAACTGGCACTAATTTTGCAGGGGTCTGATTACAATCTATTATTTTTTTGAAAGTGGGAATGACCATTATGTACGCAGTCAATAACCCCAAGCTAAAGTATGGGGCTTGTGCGAAGCGCATGCCAAGCGTTCACTCCACAAGTTAAACCGTTGACTACAGTAACACATCGCAGGATCTGTGCGTGGCAGCACGAGCAATGTTTCGGATGCTCCCCAAGTCTGATTCCTCTCGGATACTGCGATCTGGATGGGGCAACATATACCCTGAAAAGGAGTTATACGAACTATGTTCGTTCCAGTTAAGAATCAGAAAGGTAAGCAACTCATGCCAACAACCCCACCAGTTGCCAGACACCTTATCAAAAGTGGGAAAGCCACACCGTATTGGAATAATGGTGTATTCTGTATTCGTTTGAACTACGCAACGACAGAATATACTCAAGAGATCGTCGTAGGTGTAGACCCCGGTAGTAAGAAAGAGGGTTTCACGGTCAAATCAGAGGCACACACTTACTTCAATGTTCAAGCCGATGCACACAACAAAATCGGTAAGAAAGTTGAAAAGCGTCGTGAGTTGCGTAGAGGTAGGCGTTCACGAAAGTGTCCGAACCGCAAAAACAGAACCAATCGCCTTGCGAACAAAGCGCGCATTCCCGCAGGCACGCGTGCCAGGTGGGACTGGAAACTTCGGATACTTCATTGGTTGTCTAAACTTTATCCGGTTACCCATGTATGTGTAGAGGATATTCAAGCCAGGACGATACAGGGGGTTTCCAAGAAATGGAATCAGTCTTTTAGCCCTCTTGAAGTCGGAAAGCAATGGTTCTACACTGAAATCCGAAAGCGGTGGGAACTCTTCACACTTCAAGGGTGGGAGACGAAAAAGATTCGTGAGAGACTCGGACTTAAGAAGTCGTCAAAGAAACTATCAGAGACTTTTGATGCCCATTGCATAGACAGTTGGTGCCTGGCACATCACGCAGTTGGTGGTGATGGCGTTGTGGATAACGCATCTATATTCTGTATATCGCCAATACCTATTCAGCGAAGGGCTTTACACCGAGAACAACCGAAAAAGGGCGGAATCCGGTCAAGGTATGGTGGAACAGTGTTAGCGGATGGACTCATAAAGCATACACTCGTGAAGCATGTCAAACATGGGTTAACACGTTTGGCAGGTATCAATGCAAAAGGGTTGTTTGCTATCTATAACCTTGAAGGGAAACGATTAACAACAAGCGCGAAGCGAAACAGTTTCAAAGTGCTAACACGTCTGAACTTTAACTATAGGAGCAGGCATTCCTCCCCAACCTAAAGGATGGGGTCTCCTGCCTGAAGATGATGAATATGAAAGCAGCGTTTGCCCTCTTCGTTGGTATAGTGTTTTGCCTTTACGGATGCGGTAAAAGTTTTGACGACTCCGCTGCTGAGTTAGGTTTGACATTTGACAATTTGGCATAGTCGAGTCCTTGGTACCTCGTTTATGCTTGATTGTGCTATGGCACGTGATAATTCACTGCTGGGTTGTTTTCTGTGGAGTTCGTAAATATTTTCGCGTTGTTAACAGAAGCAATTGAGGTTTGATTACATGAAATCAAGAGGTTTATCTGAATGTTCTCTGATAATTTTCGATACCTGATCTGCTCTATCCTCTACGTCCTGTTTTTTGGGACAAGTAGTTTTCTTGTAGTTTTAGCCCAAGAAGAGACCGAGCCTATTCAATTAGAAAAAATCGTCGTAACGCCAGGGCGGTTTACGATTTACGAAGGAGCGGCTGCGAGGCTCTCACTTCCGAAGGAAGATATTGAACGTTTCCCTCTAATTGATAACGATGTTATGCGAGCAGCACATATCTTTCCCGGAGTGGTTTCAAGCGATTACAGCGCGCGATTCAGTGTACGAGGCGGTGAAAAGGACGATATTTCCGTCAGGTTAGACGGAATGGAACTCTATAATCCCTATCATTTACAAGACTTCGGCGGCGCAGTCTCATTGATTGGACTTGATTTAATCCAGCGCACCGAACTCCTAATCGGTGGGTTCCCAGCAGAATACGGCGAAAAGATGTCCGGCGTTTTTGACATCACAACCAAAACACCGAATACTGAAAAACTGTCTGCAAATTTTGGATTAGATCTTATTAACGCGACAGCCATGATAGAGGGACCGTTCTCTAAGAAAGGTGGGTGGATTTTGTCAGTTCGCCGTGGTTATGTAGACTTGATCCTTGCACTCATGAATGCCGACGAAAAATACAAACCGCAATACGCCGATATCTATGGCAAATTAGAGTATCAATTGACACAAGCGGATACACTGACCTTTAACGGGTTGTACGGTTGGGACACAAACCGGATTCGAGGAGAGGGAATTGATAATGACTTAGATTCCCGCTATGACAATTCAACGGCTTGGACGAGATGGCGCCGGACATTCGGCACTTCAAGTTGGACGGATGTTTTTGTTTTTGCTGGCACCTCACGGCAAGATAGAGCGACGGGAAGATCCGATTTCGACAATCGTGACTTCCGATTCTTAGGTACGAAAGCAGAATTTACATCAAACACTTTTAAACAACACACCCTCCGTAGTGGCATCGCGTGGCGTTGGTTAGCAGCACAATACCAATACAATGTCCAAGAGCGACAGGCAGGTATAAACGTATATAACCCGATTCTCGCGGATGTTGACGAGAGAGGAAGTGAATTCAAGGCATTTCTGCAAGATGAGTGGCAGCTCCATCCAAGACTTGCGCTCAATATAGGGGGACGTTATGTCGCTCAGAGTTATCGGGAAACGGGTATTCAGAGTTATGAAATTGGGCCTCGCATTGCCCTCGCGTTAAAACCGACAAAAAATCTTGTATTGCGCAGTGCGTGGGGTCTTTATCACCAGCCAGTTCACCTGATGGGACTTCCTGTAGAGGATGGCGTTGAAACGGTGGGACGCGCTGAACAAGCTGTCCATTACATTTTGGGAGCAGAGTACGCACCAACCAATAATTTCTTATTACACGTGGAAGTGTATTACAATACTTTTGCCAATCTTGCAGGACGAATGAGAGAGTTTGGGCGACAAGACCATATTTTCGTCTCTCCCGAATCTGGACATGCAAAAGGTGTAGATTTGTTCGTAACACATGCCATCTCAAATCGCCTGACGTGGACTGTGGGTTACGCTTATGCTATTGCAAAGGAACAGGTAGAAAACGAGACAATTTTTCGACAGTACGACCGACGACATTCCTTTGCCTTAAGCAGTAGTCATCAACTGTCACCTGCATGGTATCTTTATCTCAGTTGGCGTTTCCATACAGGTGAACCGACAACACCGTTGATTCACAAAGAGACGCGGTTACCAATAGGTGGTATCGCGTGTGAGCGACAGTTTGGAGACACGCGCTCGGAGCGGTTACCCGCATACCATAGTCTCGATTTTCGGATTACCAAGCAAAATCCATATAGACGATGGGAAATGACATGGTATTTCCAGATCTTAAACTTATACAATCATACGAATGTGGACCACTACGCATTCAGTGAAATTCAAGATGAAAAAACGGGGGCGATTATTGATTGTGTGATTGAAGAAGAACCGCTCTTTCCAATTGTTCCGACGTTGGGAATTACGGTGGCATTTTAGTAGAGGTTGGTGTAAAACCAACCTCTGCAGCACACCCATCATCGTTATTCATGCCATCATGATCGTCGTCATGATCTTCATTAGCATCCGCATTATCATCCATTTCATTCTTCATCACTATGCTCGTCGTGTTCGTGTTGAACGACAGCATTCTGTGCTTCCTGCTGATTAATCCAATTAACAAAGAGGTGAATTTCGGCATCAGTCAGTGGGGGACCCCCAGGGGGCATGTTGCCTGAAACGATTTGTTCAACAACTTCACTCTCTTCAGCATTCCCCGGAATGAATGCGGGACCGTGCTCCCCTCCGGCAACAAAAGATTCGTATGTTCTGAAATCCAAACCGTGAGGACCGTCAGCGACGTGACACCCAGAGAGCGCACATCTCGCTGTGAGGATAGGCAAAAGGTTTTGTTCAAAAGCAGCCTCAACGTCAACAGATTCATGCGTTTCCATAGGTGTTGAATGATCATCAAGCATTGTGACATCAACACGCTCGCGAGTGCAACCCAGCACGCAAAACAGTAATCCAATAATAAGCAAGAGAAATCTTTGGACATTTATAGCCATAATAATTACCCTCCTAATTAAAATTTTATAAAGTTGTGAAGGTTCAACCTAATAATCAAACTGTAGATGAGGAACACCGCTAATAGTGTACCACCGTTACCAAATTAGAGAGAGAAGTATAGCACCTTTTGGCAAGACAATCAAGCAAATTCTTAATTTCTCCGAGCGTTTAGTTTCTTTCTCCATACCTCTTGACAAATCCGTGCGAATTGCGTAAACTAAAAAAATGTTTCAGAATCTCCCCGAAACTCTCACTTTAATCGCTTCCGCTGCTGTGCAATGGCTCTTTTATTGGAAACGTTTGCCAAAGGACTTCGCACCGAATCGCATCCTCGTTGTCAAACTCGATCATCTCGGAGATGTCCTGTTAGCAACACCCGTGTTTTCCAATTTACGCCAAGCGTATCCAAACGCCGAACTGCACGCACTCACCGGAACATGGAGCCGCGTCGTTTTAGAGAAACACCCTGATGTCAATAAGATCTTGGCATATAATTCCCCTGCTTTCTGTCGCACCGGGGAACCGGCTTCACTCAAACAAACGTTCCAACTGTACCGAGCGTTACGTCGTCAAAAATACGATTTGATGGTGGAACTCCGAGGCGATTGGCGTGTTGCTTGGTTCGCGCTATTGCGGGTTACACCGAAACGCCTTGACCGAGCGGCACTGCAAGTGGCAAACAAATTAGGCTTTCCACAATTTACTGGAACCCACGAAACCACACGTAACCTTAACATCTTACACAAAGCAGGTATACCAACCCCAATACAAACTACAACCTTCTTGATAACAGCAGAAGACAAGAAATGGGCATCTGATTTTCTGGCAACGCTTCCAATTGACAGAGAACGACCCTTAATTGCTATCCATCCGGGGTCTCCTATTCCCATAAAAAGGTGGATGCCTGAGCGGTATGCGGAATTGGCGGATTGGTTAATTGCACGAAAACGTGCAGAAATTCTGTTTGTCGGCGTGGAAGACGAAATCCCGATAATCACCGAAATCCAAGCACTGATGCGGGCGGCGTCAAACAATATCGCCGGTAAAACGACCTTGACACAATTGGCATCAATTTTGCACACTTGCAATGTGTTTATTGGTAACGACAGTGGGCCGATGCATCTTGCTGCAGCGGTAGGTACGCAGACAATAGGACTCTATGGACCCGGGGATCCAACTCGCTTTGGACCCGTGGGACCAAAGTGTCAGACGATTCGACGCAAACTTGACTGTCCGCCCTGCCCTGAAACGACCTGCCGATTCGGAAAAGAGGGGTGTATGTCCACAATTCAAGTAGCGGATGTGATTCAGACGCTTGAGAGCGGTGGGTATTTGCCCGCAGAAAACAGCAAGATTTGACATCAAACAAGCATCTATCGCCAAAAGACAAATTAACTTGACACATTTTTTAAAAAAGGTTATAATGTCTTATGTCAAAGTAGCATCTATAGAAAATATGCCTTAGTCACTCAGCAATTAGTTTTTGTCTGCGCATTAAAAGTGCCACAATCAGGTTTAACGATAAAATGTGATTTTTGGATGCTGCAGACTGTATGATGAATCTAAAGGAGGAATTTAGAAAAATGCAATTGAGATTAACGTGGCTCGTGCTTGTCATTTTCGCAGTTGGCATCATGAGCATCGGCATTGTGGGGTGTGGTGGTGACACTGAAGAGGAAGCACCTGAAAAGACAACAGCAGGCACCCCAAGTACCCCGACTGACCAACCCGCAGTTGCTGAAAGACCACCGATTGACTTTGCGGCGGAAAAACAGGCAATTCAGAAAGTCTACAGCGCATTCTACGCAGCCTTTAACGACGAAGATATCAAAGCCATTCAGGAAACCGTTGAGACCAGTTCCATTGTATTCGGAACCATCTTTGCCGGAAACGAGCCTGTGCCTTTAGCCATAGGATGGAAGAATGTCGAAATCGGGATTAAGGGGTTGTGGATCGGCATCGGCACAAAAGGTGCCAAATGGGGACGGGACGACAAGTTGGCAGATTTTTGGATTGGCTATAAAGGCAGCAAGATTGAAGCCGCTGCAATAGGCTACAACTGTTACAAAGGCTCGTTCCCTGGTGAAACCCATCTCTATTTGATAAAAGATCCCAAGGATGGGTGGAAAATTCATGAACTTGATAGCAGCACCGAAAACAACCTTGGTATCTTTGGTTTTCACAAAGGCAAACCGCGGGCTGAAGAGTTCATGAGGGTTACCAGAGAAAAGGACAAAGCCGAATAACGTTCCGTCCGTCTTGCTGAAAACTGCCCCTTTTTGTGCAGCTTGAGAAAAGAAGGCTGCCCCTTTTTGTGCAGCTTAACCCGTTTGATGCAGAGATTACCCGCAAATTCAGCCTTTTTCGTATTGGCATAGAAATTGCATACATCTTCTGCATCAACAACTTTTATTTTTTTTCGATTAGGATACGCAACCCACATCCCTTGGAGGAATAACGAATGAGCGTAAAAAGAACCTCTGGTGCCTTTATGACTTCATTGATACTCCACGCGGTCATCATTTTCGTTGCTGGCATTTACTTGGTCACGCAAACGGAACAGTTCAAAGACCTCGTCGGAGCTGAAGTGCTCCAGCCCAAGGAGCCACCGAAGCCTAAGGTACGGAAACCCGTCGTAAAGCCGGTTATTAAGCCGACTGTCCCGACACAAAACACGGTCGTTGTCGAACAGGTTCAGGTGCAACCGCGTGTAACGACTGCGTTTGTCGCGAAGTCCAGCTTCCAACCGCAGACGGTACTCGAATTCTCAAACCAGACCGTCAAAGTTGACGCGCCGATCAACCCGAATGTACCGAAAGTGGTTACACCAAACGCACCCGTACCGACGGTTGTAACACATACGGATCTACCCGTATCGGATGCTCCCGGTGCCTTGGCGTTCTCCGCACCTGTCGCAAGTGCCCCCTCCGCCGGACCGGCTAACATCGGTCGTGGTGTCGCTGGCACCGCAGTACAGGTAAAAGTCGCTTTTGAACGTCCACCCGGTCTCGCAATGGTCGAGAACGTCGGTGCCGCACGCGATGCCCTTGGCGATGTCGTTGAAAACATCACCCTCGGTAACGTCGAAGTGCCACCCCTGCCGAGAGGCGAACCCGGTGGTCGCGTTATCGGTAAAGGTAAAGACATCCGCGGCGTATTCCGTTTCACACGGATCCGACACAGTCTCTCTGACTGGTGGGCAGATGCTTCTTCACTCAACGCATTGACGAAGTGGCTCAACGAACGTACCAAAATCAAAACCGACATGAACGTTGAAGGCGGCGCATTGAAACTTACCGATGCTAACCTCTTCAAAACACCCTTTGTCTTTATGACAGGACACGATCCGTCTCTCGTCCGTTCGCGTAACTTGCTCGGACGGCAGTATGGTGGTGGTAAAATGGACAGCCGTCTCACTGAGACTGAAGCTGCCGGTATGCGCCGCTACCTCGTCGAAAAAGGTGGATTCCTTGTCTTTGACGACTGCGGTGTGAACGCACCCGCGCAGGCGATGATTCGTCTCTTCCTTGCACAGATGCGTTACGTTATGCCTGAGTATCAGATTGAACGGATCGCTAACGATCACGAAGTCTATGACAACTTCTATGAAATGGGCGGACCTCCAGTCGGATTCGACATCTTCTGGTGGGGCACACGTCCACCGAAACGGAACTACCTCGAAGGTATCTCTGTCGGTGAAAAGTTGTCCGTTATCGTTGTCCGTCGTGACTACATGTGCGCAATGGAGTCTGTCAGTCTCCCGACACGGAGTGTCCACTATTCACCCGGTGTCTATCGTTTCATGACAAACGTCGTAGTATACGCGTTGACGCACGGTGATATCTCTGACTACTCCAATTATGTGCCTGAAGACACGTTAGCGAAAAAAGAACTCCCGACACGCGCACCTGAAGCAGCGAAAGTCGGCGGTTTTGAATAGAGCATTTCTCTCTTAGCACGGTTTTTTAACCGCGCATCTTATCTAAGGCTGTTGAGTTATCCACCTCGGACAACTGGACAGCCTTAGTATCTTAAGGTAACTCAACTCTCTTTCAAACAACCTGAACACAACGCGCAATTCTTCCCCAACCATCTTTTCTTATACCAGGGCTATTCAGTTTTCCATTTTTTACCCAAATTTGAAGCCCCCCAGGACCGGTAGGTGCGTGTTTTGCGGTGTACTCACCCAAATGCGACGTGCATTCTAACCGCACCGGGTCTGTAACAGAAAGCATAAAACCTGCGAATTATACCATTTCTGATTGAATGCTTTTCAATATCCATGTAGCATGGTTTCCTGTTAGGCCGTGCCAGGAAGTTATCAGTTAATCACTTATAGTGTTTTTGCTTGGGTATTTCTGCGTATTGATAGAGTGTTTCTGCGTATTTCTGCGTATTGCTTTTGTTGTTCGTGCTACAGCATACCTCTTAACTGATAACTGATAACTGATAACTGAAAACTATTCCTCTGAAAACTGATAACTATGCTACTTTTTCAGATTATGCAATATCTTCTGCCCGAAATCGCGTCTTTAATAAGCAATAGAACAGTTATCGGAGTCAGCGTCTTCAATTGTCAGTTAATCTCTTGTAGTAGTTTAATTGACTATTACTACCGCAACTGACGACTGACAACCGATAACTGGCGACTCTTTGTTAGGAGAAAATTTCGTGGAAAGAGAAGACGATGTTCGGTTAATTCACAAAATCTTATCAGGCGACGATGAGGCGTTTAACATTTTAGTCCAAAAGTATCAAAAAAGTGTTCACACCCTCGTGTGGCGGAAGATCGGTGATTTTCACTATGCTGAAGAGATTACACAAGACACTTTCCTCCAAGCTTATGAAAAACTTTCGACGCTCAAGGACCCCAGTCAATTTACTGGGTGGCTCTATGTCATTGCGAATCGGCTTTGCATTGCTTGGATGCGAAAGCGAAAACCTACGATGCAACCGCTGGATGCCCCGTCTATAAAAAAAATAGATAACTTGACTTACGAACGTTATGTATCGGAGCAGCGCGAGACAGAAGCAATCGAGCGTCGTTATGAAATCGCTGAAGAACTTCTCGCAAAACTGCCAGAGAGTGAACGCGAGGTGATGACCCTCTACTATCTGGGTGAAATGCCAACAAAGGAAATAGGTGAACTTTTGAATGTACCGGTGAACACCATTGTGAGTCGGCTCCACCGGGCACGAAAACGTTTACAAGTAGATCAGGAGCTTTTAACTATGGACTTGGAAACTTACCTTTCTCAATGGAAACTGATAGCCGAGACGCTCCCAGAAGAAGAGGCGAGAAAAAGGATTTACCCCGAAATCGAAACGTTACTGAGGGCACATCCAGAAAATCTGGAAGTGTTAGACACTGCCTACTGGGGATATATGTCCCTCCCTGGCCGCACAAAGAATGTCCCAAACAGTTTGTTTGATAAGATGTTGCAATACCCCAGGACTGAAGTTTATCTGACAGCACTCTTAGGGTTAGCTGAACGGAGCGAAGATGTCCATCAAAAGTGGTACTATTACCAGTGCGTCATTAATGCGTTTACCGTCTCAGATGCCCCAGAATTATCTTGGTATATGTTAGCTTATGAGGAAATGCTGAGGTTAGCCGAGGCCGACCGCTCTCTGGCAAGTGATGACTACCTTGATGAACTTACTGATGGACTCTTAAAGGCACATCTTGCTTACTGTGAAGATACACAGCAGTATTTCGGCTGGGCTTATACTGCAACCGTTGAATGGCGGCTGAAGTTTAATAACCGATTAGACAAAGCTTATGAAATTTTAGAACGTGCTGAAATCAGATTGGGTGAGGCAGAGGAACAGAAGTGGCTCGTAGAAAACAACAAAGGATCCGTAGAAAAAGAGCACAAGAGGATATCGCGTTTACGCGCTGAAATCTACCTCCAGCAGGAACGGTGGGAAGAAGCGTATGACGCGCTTAGCACAAATGCACCGGATTATCTGGAATCCCTCTGGGCAAGGTTCAACGAGCGGACCCTCAATTATTTCTATATGCTGGGACGCTCAGCAGAAGGCATAGGAGATTGGGAAACCGCCAGACGCTACTATACCGATGCACACTTTGCACCGACACCTCACGCCGAAGCCCGAACAGGTTTGAAACGGATCTATAACCAAATCGAACGAAGGTCTACCGATACGTTTGAAGTATTCCTCAAAGCGGCAGAAACCGAATACCGGATTCGAGAAGAGACCGATCGCGAAAAAATTCGTCAGAAACTTATCATAAACAAACTGAATAAGAAAGCGACGGATTTCCGTCTACAAACTTTGCAAGGCGAGATCTACTCGCTATCAGCGATGGCTGGGAAGGTTGTTTTGCTGGAAATCGGGTCTTCGAGGACTCGGGTACACAACAGGCAGATTCCAGAAGTTAAAATTGTCTACGAGCACTTCAGCAAAGCCGATGATGTGGTCATCTTGGGTGTCAATGATGGTAAAACTACGTACCAAGCACGGAAGTTTATAGATCGACATCATGTGCCCTGGCCAATCTTGCTCGATCCGCATGGGGAAGTGAGAAAAGCGTATCAGTTTATAGGAATCCCATGTTTTATCTTGATTGATAAAGCCGGGAATTGGCAATACAGTTGTAGAGATCTGGATTCCATAAGCGGTCAGCCTTTAATCTGGCTGATTGAAGCACTGCTATCAGATTAGATCATATCTCAAAATACGATTATGCTAAAGGAGGAATCTATGAAGTTTTCAAGTCGGACAATACTGGGTACGCTTTTGCTCTGCTGTCTGTCTATTTTGGGTGCGCTGTTTTGGACGCAGGGCATCAAAGAAGCGTTCGCGGCAACTGAAAAAGGAAATAAAAAAAAGCAGGATTTAGCCACGCAAATCAAAAACCACCAGAAGTCGGGTGACTTCGATAAGGTTTTAGAGATCAGTGAGCGTGCCCTAAAATCCGATCCGGTGGACCTTGAGGCTTATGACGCTCGATGGAGATTGATAGTCAAGATGTTTTCAGAGGCGGATGCGAAAAAAAGGATTGTTTCTGAAATCGAAGCACTACTGCAAACACACCCAGAAACCCTGGAAATATTAAACGCTGCCCACTGGGGATATAGACATCTTCCCGACGGTGTCAAGAATGTCCCAAGCAGTTTGTTTGATAAGATGTTGCAATACCCCAAAACCGAACTTCATCTGCTTGCCCTCTTAGGATTAGCGGAACGGAGCGAAAAGGCACCTCAAAAGTGGCACTATTACCAACGCGTCATTGATGAGTTTACCGCCTCGGATGTTCCAGTATTATCTTGGTATTTGTTAGCTTATGAAGAAATGCTGTGGTTAGCCGAAGAGGACCGCTCTCTGGTAAGTGATAACACCCTTGGCGAACTTATTGATCGATATTTGAAAGCACATCTCGTTTATTGTCAAAATACACAACAAGGTTTGGTATGGGCTTATGTTGTAGCGGTTGAGGCACGGCTTAAGCATAACAACGGATTAGACAAGGCGTTGGAAATTTTAGAACGTGCCGAAACCAGATTAGGCGAGGAAGAAGAACAGACATGGATTAAACGCAGCAAAGGGTCTGTAGAAGAGGCGCGCAAGGACATCTCGCGCTTGCGTGCGGAAATCCATCTTCGGCAGGAACAGTGGAAAGAAGCATACGATGGGCTTCTCGCAAACGCACCCGATTTTTCGGAATCACTCTGGAAGCGGTTCAACGAGCGGGCCATCAATTATTTCTGGATGGTCGGACAATCAGCAGAAAGAATCGGTGAATGGGAAACCGCCAGACGCTACTATGCCGATGCACACTTTGCACCGAAGCCGCACGCTGAGGCTCAGGCAGGATTGAAACGCGTTTACGATCAAATGGCGAGAGGAGAGACTGCTAATACACTTGCGGCATTCCTCAAAGACACCGAAGCCGAATACCGCATCCGAGAAGCAGCGGATCTTGATAAATTCCGTCAGGAATTTATCAAGAACAGACGCAATGAGAAAGCAACAGACTTTCGGTTAGAAACGCTGGAAGGGGAGACCCACTCACTATCAGCGATGGCTGGAAAGGTCGTTTTACTCGATGTTGGGGCTTCGTGGTGTGGTCCGTGCAACATATCGATCCCGGAGGTTAAAATCGTCTACAAGCACTTCAGCGAAAACGATGATGTTGTCATCTGGGGCATCAATGACGGCGAAACCCCTGAACAGGTGCGGAAGTCTTTAGATGAACATCAACAGCCCTGGCCCGTTCTGCTTGACCGGAAGCAACAGTTGAGGAAGGCTTATCAGTTTAAAGGAATACCCTTTTTTATTCTGATTGATAAAGCCGGGAATTGGCAATACAGTTTTTTAGGTTCACATCTCATAAAAGGTCAACCCTTAATTTGGATGGTTGAAGCTCTTCTCTCAGATTAGGCGATAATGCAATGTGCCTGACACTCATTCGGCGAGAATTGCTCGCCAACCTCATGACATTTCGGTTTCTCGTTGCAATGGTTGTCACGCTGTCGCTGGTCGTTGCGAATACCGTTGTGCTGATTGCTGATTATGAACGTCGCCTGATCAGCTACGATACCGCAGTGAAGCAACATTATCAGAAGTTTTTAAAAAGAGCAAGCACCTATTCAGAGGTGGAAGGAGAAATCCTTGTAGACCGACCACCCAATCCACTGAGTATTTTCAATGCAGGTCTGGATCGACGGCTCGGCAACTCCATCACTGCCAGTCATACCTTTGTGCCAACCCTTTGGGACACCAGATCCCACAGCGCAGATAATCCTTTCCTCAACCTATTTTCCAGTGTCGATCTCGTTTTGATCTTTCAGGTAATTCTCAGCCTACTGGCACTACTTTTCGCCCACGATGCAATCGCCGGGGAACGGGAAGCAGGTACGCTCCGCTTGACGATGGCAAACTCCGTCAGTCGTCCTATTATTCTGTTGGCAAAGTATATCAGTGCGATGGCTTGTCTGATTCTTCCCGTAGTCATGAGTTTGTTACTTGCATTGATCCTATTTTCTGTGTCGGGGTCAATTTCGCTGAGTGGCGATGATTGGTTCCGGATTAGTGGTATTTTGTTCACCTCAATCATCTATCTCTCCGTTTTCTATCTGATAGGATTGTTAATCTCTGTGGTCACCCGCCGAACTGCGACCGCCTTGATGCTTTCAATGGTGATATGGAGCACCCTTGTCCTGATCTATCCAAGTCTAAGTGTATTTACGGTCAATCGACTTTGGCAGACACCTTCTCAATTGGAAGCCGCCTATCGTGAAATTGAGCAGATCTGGGAAGCATTTGAAAGAGAGCAGACAGATTTCTTGAGGAACGATAGTGTTGACGGGGAAGATCCGAATTTCAATGTACCGCCTTCAGGAAGTTACGGTGCTTATCAGATCTCCGACCCGATAACACTCAAGTATTTTAAGGTAGAAACCCGTCTTTGGACGCGTATCGATCCAGATTCAGAACCACAGATTCCGCATGTCAAAGATTACTTTCAATTCTCAGAACCGCGACGCATCCGCGCAGCGGAGAAAACATGGCAGGTTCGACAAAAAACTTTAGATCACGTCTATGTTCGCAAAGCAAATGTGGCGAAAAATCTGATGCGACTTTCACCAGCATCAATGTATGATTTCGCAACCGAAGCGTGGGCAGGAACAGATTTCTACGGCATTGAGAATTTTATCACAACAGTCCAGCAGTATCGGCAAACGATTATCGATTATTTTTATGATAAGAAAGCCTTTTCTTCCCGGAAATGGTTCTCCATTGACCAAGGAAAGGTTGATTGGAGCGATTTACCTCAGTTTTCTTATCATCGTGCAGATGTTTCAACCAACGTAAAACATGCCAGCGGTAATATTGCCTGCCTGTTTCTCATTAACGTTGCGTTGTTTATGACGACGTTTTTAATCTTCGTACGGCAGGAAGTATAGAATAGTTTTCGGTCATCAGTTATCGGCTTGCCTCACAGTGAGAGTCAAGAGGGGTTTGGAAACTTAGCCAAGACTCGCAGCCCCAACTAACGGGCCGGGGCGGGTTACGGAAAGGAACGTCTTTGCCAAGTCTCAGCTGACCGAACCGCAAGGAAAATTAAAAAGAGGGGTTTGGAAGACTCAGCCAAAACTTGTAGCCCCAACCAACGGGCCGGGGCGGGTTACGGAAAGGAACGTTCTTGCCAAGTCTCAACTGACCGAACCGCAAGGAAAATTAAAAAAATGATTTGGCATATCACGAAACGTGAGCTCTATGACCATCTGAACAGTCTACGGTTCGCCTTCACAACGGTATTGCTTATCGGACTGATGATCGTCAACGCAATCGGATATCTTGGCGAACACACAGCGCAATCAACGGCATATCAGAAAAAGGTCTCAGCATCTTTAGATAAAATGAGATCCAATGCAGACAGTCTGTATAATCTGCTCACAGAAGGCCCCGGTCCTCTCTACAAAAAACCTTGTCCACTCTCCTTTTGTGCGAACGGCGGTGAAACGTTTATACCCGAATCCGCTGACGGCGTTGGCGAAGGTCTCTTCATGACGTCAAGTCGTTTTTCAATCAATACGACATGGCGAATGAAATACCCACAATCCAACCCAAGTCTATGGGACCTTATGCCGGATTACACGAACGTTGATTGGGGAGATATAATCTCCATAGCATTGAGTTTAGTTGCGATCCTGTTCACTTTCGACACAATCTCCTCGGAGCAAGAACGCGGCACGTTACGACTGACGCTATCCAATAGCATTTCACGTGGCACTGTATTGGTAAGCAAATTTCTTGCAGCATTGATAACTATCAGTATCCCTTTTTTAATTGCCGTATTAATTAACCTTTTTCTGCTTTACACTTCAGGAAGTGTTCCATTGGCAGCGAGCGAGTGGGGACAATTGGGAGTCATTGTCTTCATTGCTTTTGTTTACGTGTCAATCTTTCTCGGGTTGGGGCTGCTCATATCCTCTCGTGTGAGCAGTTCGTCAACGAGCCTCACGATTCTCCTACTGATTTGGGTTGTTTGGGTCGTTCTATTACCCACCACAATCGGCGCGCTTACCAGTGGTTTACAGCCGACAATGACTCATAACGAACTTGCCGCCCGCCAACAGTCCCTCGCCTCTCGTTTTTTTGAGCAGTACGACGAACTTTGGCGTAAAACACCCTCGCGAGAGATTCCAGCAACAGAGGAAACGTTATTGTGGTCGAAATACCTCACCGAAGATGCAAGAGATAACGAGAAATTGAATGAAGAACACTTAGACGCTCAGATTGCTCAGGTCCAATTTGCGATATCCATAACCCGTATATCGCCTGCATCAAGCGTCCGCTATGCCATTGAATCCCTTGCTGGCACTGGTTTCACACGGCACGTCCAATTTTTAGAGCAGGTGCGCCGATACGCCGGTGAATTCAGAACGTTTCTCACTGAAACCGATCGTGCCGACCCAGAAAGTCCACATGCACTCGGACCCAAGGAAGGGACATCACAAAAGCCGGTACGCTTTGAATCAATCCCTAAATTTGAGGACCGCATCAGTTTCAGTGAAGCATACAACGCTGCAGCTACGGACATTCTGCTATTATTGCTGTTTTTTGTAGTGTTATTCGCTGGTGCGTTTCTTTCCTTCATCCGTGTTGATGTTTAGAGTGTTCCGCAACCTTATCCGTTTCAATAAGTGAAAATTCAGATTTTTTTCACTTTTTTTTCAGATTATGCAATGTTTTCCACCCAAAATTTCGTCTTTAATAACAGCGGATATGAACGCACCGAAACGCATTACTTAATTTTACGAAACTCGGCATTTGATTAAGCCTTTCGACGAATGCAACAAAATTCAATCTGTGTGTTAGGAGGAAACCTGATGGAGAGGGAAGACGACGTTCAACTGATTCATAGAATTCTATCGGGCAACGATGAAGCGTTCAACATTTTGCTCCGAAAGTATGAAAAGAACATTCATACGCTCGTCTGGCAGAAGATCGGGGATTTTCACCATGCTGAAGAAATTACCCAAGACATCTTCCTTCAAGCGTATAAAAAACTCTCGACACTCAAGGATCCCAACCAATTTGCTGGATGGCTCTATGCCGTCGCAAATCGGTTTTGCATTGATTGGATGCGAAAGCAAAAACCCGCGATGCAATCGCTGGAAGACACACCTGTGAGAGCAATAGATAACTTAACTTATGAGCGTTATGTATCGGAGCAGCGAGAGTCAGAAGCGACTGAGCGTCGTTACGAAATCGTCGAAAAACTTCTGGCAAAACTACCGGAGAGTGAACGCACGGTGATGATGCTTTACTATCTCAGTGAAATGAGGGCTAAGGAGATTGGCAGATCCTTGGGAGTATCGGTGAACACGATTCGGAGTCGACTCCATCGGGCGCGAAAGCGTTTACACGCAGATCAGGAGCTCTTGATTCAGGAATTTCTTGGCAGCGTACAGATTACGGATTTGGAGGTCTGTGAGTCTCGATGGAGGCTCATAGCCGACATGTTTCCAGAAGAAGAGGCGAGAAAAAGGATTTGCTCTGAAATTGAAACGCTGCTAAAAATACATCCAGAAACTCCGAAAGTATTAGACACTGCCTACTGGGGGTATATGTCCCTCCCTGGTCGTACAAAGAATGTACCAAACAGTTTGTTTGATAAGATGTTGCAATACCCCAGAACCGAAGCTTATCTGACAGCATTGTTAGGATTAGCTGAACGGTGCGCAGATGTCCACCAAGAATGGCACTATTACCAACGCGTCATTGATGAGTGTACCATATCAGATGGTCCATCATTTTGGTATTGGGGGGCATACGAAAAGATGCTGTGGTTAGCCGAAGAAGATCGTTCTCTGGTAAGTGATGACTATCTTGATGAACTTATTGACAGATGCTTGCAGGTACATCTCGCCTGTTGCAAGGAGACACAGCAGTATTTCGGCTGGGCTTATAGGAAGGCGGTTAGATATCGACTGAAGTTTAACAACCGATTAGAGAAAGCATTAGAAATTTTAGAACGTGCTGAAATCAGATTAGGCGAGGCAGAAGAACAGAAGTGGCTTGTCGAACACAACAGAGGCTCTGTAGAAGGAGCGTACAAGGAGATATCGCGTTTGCGCGCTGAAATCTATTTCCAGCAGGAACGATGGCGAGAAGCGCATGATGGGCTTCTCGCAAACGCACCCGATTTTTTGGAATCTCTATCGGAAAGGTTCAACGAGGACACCACACATTACTACTATATGTTGGGACGGGCCGCAGAAGGCATAGGAAAGTGGGAAAAAGCAAAACGTTATTATGCCGACGCACACTTCGCACCGACGCCTTACGCCGAAGCCCGGGCGGGGTTGGAACGCATCTATCACCAAATAGGGCAAGGCGAGGCCACCGATACATTTGAAGCATTCCTCAAAGGGGCAGAAGTTGAATACCGGATCCGAGAAGATACCGATCGCGAGAAAATTCGACAGAGACTTATCACGAACAAATTGAATAAGAAAGCGACGGATTTCCGTTTAAAGACCTTGCAAGGCGAGCCCTATACGCTATCGGAGATGTCCGGCAAGGTTGTTTTACTGGACATCGGGTCTTCGAGGACGCGGATACACAATAGGCAGATTCCAGAAGTAAAACTTGTCTACAAGCACTTCAGCAAAAACGATGATGTCGTCATCTTGGGTATCAATGATGGTAAAACTACGTACCAAGCACGGAAGGTTATAGATGGACATCATGTGCCCTGGCCAATCTTGCTCGATCCGCATGGGGAAGTGAGAAAGGCTTATCAAATTATAGGAAGCTCATGTTCTATCTTGATTGATAAAGCCGGGAATTGGCAATACAGTTGTAGAGATCTGGATCCCATAAGCGGTCAGCCCTTAATCTGGCTGATTGAGGCACTCCTATCAGATTAGGTAATACTGCGATGTTTCTAACACTCATTCGGCGAGAGCTCCTTGATAATCTTATGACATTCCGATTTGCGGCAGCTGTCGTGATTATGCTATTGCTGGTCGTTGCCAATACCGTTGTGCTCATCAAGGACTATGAAGGACGGTTGGCGGACTATAACACCGCTGTCAAAAACCATCGGCAGGAACTCCTTTTGGAGAACAAAACCTATTCAGATGGAATGCTTAGTTTCTGGGGGACGATAATCCTTGACCGTCCACCGAATCCGTTGAGTATTTTCAACACCGGTTTAGATAAGCGATTGGGGAACGAAATTAGAGTTTCTCACATTTTTACGCCGACAATTTGGGATGCCAACAAGCACGCAGCGGACAATCCATATTTCAATATCCTCACTTCAATTGACATCGTCCTCATTTTTCAAGGGATCCTCAGCCTACTCGCACTCACTTTCGCCTACGATGCCATCGCTGGAGAATACGAACACGGCACGCTACGTTTGGTACTATCCCATCCCGTGAGACGTGGGTATATCTTGTTCGCCAAATATATCGGTGCGATGGTGTGCTTGTTTGTGCCGTTGTTGATGAGTCTGCTCCTTGCACTCATTTTGCTGACGACATCTACTATGATCACTCTGGACACCGATGATTTTCTACGTATCGGTGGGATTGTGCTTACGTCGCTCATCTATCTGTCGCTGTTTTACCTCATCGGCATGCTGATTTCTGCAATCACACGCCGAACCAGTACTGCGCTCATCCTTTCAATGTTCGTCTGGGGGTTCTTAGTGCTCGTCTACCCCAATATGATTCTCACCGCAGTTGATACTGCGCCGCAAGCGGCCCCGGAACCCGCCGCTTACCATCAGATTAAGCGGATGTGGGAGGAACTTGAAAGAAAGCGGGATCAGTTTCTCCGCAACGACCCTGTCCCAGGAGAGGGTTGGGGTTTCGACATAGTTGACATGGAAGGAAGAGACTTCATTTTCTCGGGGGGTGATGACAAACCATCAAAATTACTGTATTACACCTACGTCGGGTCCGAGTTTGAAACGATTGACGAAAAATCCGAACCACAGGTACGGCACGCCCAGAATTTTTATGGTTTCATTGGACCCCTGACCGTCAATACGGTAGAACGCACATGGCTCATCCGAAAACCGGCACTCGAAACGATTTACGTCGAACCGGCGAATAGAGGACGAATGTTGTTGAAGTTCTCACCTGCGGGTTTATATGATGCCGCAACCGAAGCCTGGGCAGGCACCGACCTCAATGGTATCCAAGATTTTTTCAGAGCGGCGCAACGCTACCGACAAGCAGTCGTCAATCACTTTTATGATGAAAAGATATTTGCGTCCCGACAGTGGTTCTCTTCCGATCAGGGTGCCGTCGATTGGGATACACTCCCGCAGTTCTCTTTTCAGCGAAGCGACATAGGCATCAACGCAAAACGCGCATTACCGGATCTGTTCCTGCTGCTCACGATGAATATCTTTCTCTTTATAGCAATATTTCTGGTTTTTATCAAAAGTGAAGTGTAGAGTAGCCATTAGCCATCAGCCGTCAGCCGTCGGTATGTGGCATGCACACCTCGCTTAAATACTACAAGACTCTCTTGCTGAAGGCTGATTGCTGACAGCCGACAGCCATAAAAAAATGTGGCATATTACGAAACGTGAACTCTACAATAATTTGAATAGCCTCCGATTTGCACTGACGACCGTGTTGTTGCTGGCATTGATGATAACCAATGCTGTGAGACATATCCGGGAGCATCCGAAGCGGGTTCAGAAGTATCACGACGCTGTCGTTGAATCCATGAACCGACTAACGGCTATCGCCGACGCCAGCCTATACGACTTGGCACAAAAAGGACCCGGAGACCTCTACAAAAAGCCATCAGTCCTGCATTTCTGCGCAGAGGGCGGAGAAACCCTTTTACCAGATAGGATCAATGGCGGTGGGTTAGGAAGTGTACAGTTCTGGTCACTGGCATATCCAGATGCCAACATAAATATGATGAATGTTGGACCCGACATTTCCCAGATCGATTGGGCATTCATCATCGGTTATATCTTGAGTCTCATAGCACTTATTTTCACTTTTGATGCGATCTCCGGCGAACGCGAGCACGGCACACTCCGATTGACGTTGGCAAATGCAATCCCACGGCGGACCGTGCTGATCGGTAAGTTTCTGGGGGCATTGATCAGTACGACGATCCCCTTCATGCTTGCTGTGCTGGTGAACCTTTTGATGCTTTCCACCGCAAGTGCTATTCACCTGAATACCCAAGCCTGGGGACGTTTAGGTATCATTCTCTTGATCGCACTTTTGTACACGTGTCTGTTTCTGGGGTTAGGGCTGTTAGTCTCGGCGCGTGTGCAACGGAGTGCCGTGAGTTTGGTAATACTTCTGTTGACGTGGGTCACTGTTGTCGTTTTTATGCCGAGTACGCTTGCCTCACTTGCGAGCGGCTTTTCATCATCTATGTCTCGCGATGAATATTGGGATCGATATGGCCAAAGTGATCGCAAATTTCGGCACGAAAACCATGTGTGGGCACGGGCAAAAGGATTGGACGAAAGAACGCTACGGAAAAGAGGTGAGTTTTTTACCATAATGGCAGCGAACAAAGAACACTTAAACGAAGGGTTCTTAACCTCTAAAATTACCCAAGTTCAACGTGCGCGTGCGAGCACCAGCATCTCACCCGCGACACTTCTCCAGCATCTCCTTGAGGCGTTCGCCGGAACAGGTCTCGATCGGCACCAGCAATTTATTGAGAATGTCCAGCGTTACGCCCGTGAATATCGAGAATTCGTCGTAGATATGGACAGAGGCGACCCAGAGAGCCGCCATATCATGGGCGTTCGCGAGGGGATGTCCCAGAAACCCGTCAATCCAGAGGCGGTCCCAAAATTTGAAGACACATTCAACATCGGTAAAGATTTCAACACCGCTGCGACGAAGTTGCTGCTGTTGTCACTGTTTGTCGTCGTTTTGTTGGCAGGTGCGTATCTCGCGTTTGTGCGCGTTGAAATCTAATTAATTTATGCTGAATTTTTAGCGTTTTCTTGACATCGTTTTCCGTAAATGCTAAAATATTAGCATATTAACTTTAACGCGCGTTCAATAGGTTTTTTGTGACACCTAAACGGAGGCAGACACATGTCAGACGATACACAACAACAGGATTTGGCAACACAGATTAAAAACTACCACAGGTCCGGTGAATTCGATAAGGCATTAGAGATCAGTAACCGCGTCCTAAAATCCGATCCGCCCGATTTGGAAGTTTACGATTCTCGATGGGAACTCATCGCCGAAATGTTTTCAGAAGAAGACGCAAAGAAAAGGATTGTACCTGAAATCGAAACCTTACTGCGGACACAATCAGAAACCCCGGAGTTGTTATACACTGCCTGCTGGGGATATAAGAGACTTCCCGGCCGGGCAAAGAATGTTCCAAACAGTCTGTTTGATAAGATGTTGCAATATCCCAAAACCAAACTCTATCTGTCAGCCCTATTAGGATTAGCGCAACGGAACGAAGGCACAGATCAAGAGTGGCATTATTACCAGCGTCTCGTTAATGAGTGCACTGTCTCAGATGGCCCATCTTCTTGGTATATGATGGCTTATGAAAAAATGCTAAAGTTAGCCGAGCAGGATCGCGCGCTGGCAAGTGATGATTACATTGATGAACTTATTGACGGACTCCTGAACGCACATCTTTTCATGTGCCGGGAGACACAACAGTTCCTCGGTTGGGCTTATATTGAAGCGGTTGAACGGCGGCTGAAGTTTAGTAACCGATTAGATAAAGCGTTGGAAACTTTAGAGCGTGCTGAAATCAGATTAGGGGAGAAAGAGGAACAGACGTGGCTCATCGAAAACAACAACGGATCTGTAGAAGGAGTGCACAAAGACTTCTCGCGCTTGCGCGCTGAAATTCATCTCCGGCAGGAACGGTGGCGCGAAGCGTATGATGGACTTCTCGCGAACGCACCCGATTTTCTGAAATCCTTATCGGCACGGTTTGGCGAGGGGTCCCTCAATTACTTTTATATGTTGGGACGGTCAGCAGAAGGAATCGGAGAATGGGAAACCGCCAGATGTCACTATGCCGATGCCCACTTTGCTGTCCCTCTGTTCCCGTCCTTCGGGCCGAGAAAATCCCCTCATGCTGAAGCTCGGGCGGGATTAGAACGCGTCTATCACCAAATGGCGCGAGGAGAAACCACCGATACGTTTGCGGCATTCCTCAAAGATACCGAAGCGGAATACCGACTTCGGGAAGCCACTGACCGAGAAAAAATCCGCCAGAAACTTATCGCAGACAGGGTAAATAAAAAAGCACCGGATTTTCGGTTAGCAACATTGGAAGGAGAGACCTACACGCTCTCAGAGATGTTGGGCAAGGTTGTTTTGCTGGATGTTGGGGCTTCGTGGTGTGGTCCCTGCAACATAGTGATGCCAGAGGTCAAAACTGTCTACAAGCACTTCTGCGAATCCGATGAGGTCGTTGTCTTGGGTATCAATGATGGTGAAGCCCCTCAAAAGGTGCGCGAGTTTCTAAATCAACATCAGCCCCTCTGGCCCGTCCTGCTTGACCCACATCGGCAGGTGCTGCAGACTTATCAAATTAAAGCGTTTCCATGTTTTATCTTGATTGATAAGGGCGGAAATTGGCAATACAGTTTCAATAGCTCAAATCTCATGAACGGTCAGCCCTTAATTTGGATGATTGAGGCACTCCTATCAGATTAGAGCGTATCTCATAAATGAACATCACGAATCAATACCTTGTATTCAGGACATATCCATTCAACCCAAACTTAGTAGGCTGTCCACGAGCAACCTTTAGCTCAGTGAACTTTGTACTTTTCATCATTCAACCCAAACTTAGTAGTCTGTCCACCCTTATTTTTAGGAAATTTGATCGTAGGGGCGAGGTCGCCTCGCCCTCTCCCAAATCACTACTGCTACTCCGTGCTGTAACCAACGACCCATCTCAATCGGATGCAGATGTGACAAATCGTGAGTAGAATATAATCTACGCCTCCAGAACCGGACATCCGCGGTATAATTCCTAAAAAATCCAGATTTTTTTACTTTTTTTCAAATTATGCAATGTTTTCCACCCAAAATTTCGTCTTTAATAACAGCGGATATGAACGCACCGAAACGCATTACTTAATTTTACGAAACTCGGCATTTGATTAAGCCTTTCGACGAATGCAACAAAATCCAATCTGTGTGTTAGGAGGAAACCTTATGGAGAAGGAAGCCGACGTTCAACTGATTCATAAAATTTTATCGGGCGACGGTGAGGCGTTTAACCGATTAGTCCGAAAGTATGAAAAGAGCATTCATACACACGTGTGGCAGAAGATCGGTGATTTTCACCATGCTGAAGAAATTACCCAAGACATCTTCCTTCAAGCGTATAAAAAACTCTCAACACTCAAGGATCCGAACCAATTTGCTGGATGGCTCTATGCCGTCGCAAATCGGTTTTGCATTGATTGGATGCGAAAGCAAAAACCCACGATGCAATCGCTGGAAGACACACCTGTGAGAGCAATAGATAACTTAACTTATGAGCGTTACGTATCGGAGCAGCGAGAGTCAGAAGCGACTGAGCGTCGTTACGAAACCGTCAAAAAACTTCTGGCAAGACTACCGGAGAGTGAACGCGCGGTGATGATGCTTTACTATCTCAGTGAAATGAGGGCTAAGGAGATTGGCAGATCCTTGGGGGTATCGGTGAACACAATTCGGAGTCGACTCCATCGGGCGCGAAAGCGTTTACACACAGATCAGGAGCTCTTGATTCAAGAATTTCTTGACAGCGTACAGATTACGGACTTGGAGGTTTGTGGTTCCCGATGGAGCCTCATAGCTGAAATGTTTTCAGAGGAGGAAGCCAAAAAAAGGATTTGCGCTGAAATAGAATCTCTGTTGAGGACACTCCCAGAAACCCCGAGAGTATTAGGTACTGCATACTGGGGGTATATGAACGTGCCTGGCCGCACAAAGAATATTCCAAACAGGTTATTTGATAAGATGTTGCAATACCCCAGAACCAAAGCTTGTCTGAGTGCCCTGTTAGGATTAGCTGAACGGAGCGAAAATGTCTGTCAAAAGTGGCACTATTATCAGCGTGTCATTGATGAGTGCACCGCCTCAGATGGCCCATCATCCTGGTACTTGGGGGCATACGAAGAGATGCTACGGTTAGCCGAAGAAGACCGCTCTCTGACAAGTGATGACTATCTTGATGAACTGATTGACCGATTTTTGCAGATACATCTTGCCTATTGCCAGGAGACACAGCAGTATTTCGGCTGGGCTTATACGGAAGCGGTTAAATATCGGCTGAAGTTTAACATCGGGTTAGACAAAGCGTTGGAAACCTTAGAGCACGCTGAAATCAGATTAGGAGAGGAAGAGGAACAGAGGTGGCTTGTTGAATGGGAACAGAAGTGGCTTGTTGAACCCAACAAAGGATATGTAGAAAAAGCGTACAAGGAGATCTCGCGCTTACGTGCTGAAATCTCTTTCCGGCAGGAACAATGGCGAGAAGCGCATGATGGACTTCTCACAAACGCACCTGATTATTTGGAATCTCTATCGGAAAGGTTCAGTAAAGACACTATAAATTATTTCTATATGTTGGGACGGTCGGCAGAAGAAATAGGAGAGTGGGAAAAGGCAAGGCGTTATTATACCGATGCACACTTTGCCCCTACACCTCACGCCGAAGCCCGGGCGGGACTGGAACGCATCCATCATCAAATAGAGCGAAGGTCTACCGATACGTTTGAGGTATTTCTCAAAGATGCCGAAACCGAATACCGGAGCCGAGAAGATGCCGATCGCGAAAAAATTCGCCAGAACCTAATCGCGAATAGATTGAATAAGAAAGCAACGGATTTTCGGTTACAAACTTTGCAAGGTGAAACTTATACGCTGTCGGCAATGTCTGGTAAGATTGTTTTGCTTGAGATTGGAGATTCGCATACAAAGGTACACAATAGGGCGATCCCAGAAGTTAAACTCGTTTACGAACGATTCAGCAAAAACGACGATGTGGTCGTCTGGGGCATCAATGATGATATAAACTCTCACCAAGTGCGGAAGTTTATAGATGGACATCAGGTGCCCTGGCCAATCTTGCTTGATCCCCACGGGGAAGTGAGAAAGGCTTACCAGATTATAGGAATTCCATGTTGTATCGTGATTGATAAAGTGGGCAATTGGCAATACATTTGTAGAGATCTGGATCCTATAAGCGGTCAGCCCTTAATTTGGATGATTGAATCCCTCCTATCAGATTAGGTGATAATGTAATGTTTCTGACACTCATTCGGCGAGAACTCCTTGACAATCTCATGACGTTCCGATTTGCGGCAGCTGTTGTGATTATGCTGTTGCTTGTCGTTGCGAATACCGTTGTGCTCATCAACGATTATGAACAACGGTTGGCGGATTATAACACCGCTGTCAAAACTCACCGGCAGGAACTCTGGCAGGAGAGCAAAACCTATTCATACGCAATGCTTGGTTCGTGGGGGATGCACGTTGACCGGCCGCCGAACCCGTTGAGCATTTTCAACACCGGTTTGGATAAGCGATTGGGGAACAAAATTAGAGTTTCCCATACTTTTACGCCGACAATTTGGGATGCCAAAAAGTACGCGGCGGACAATCCACTTTTCAACATCCTCACTTCAATTGATATTGTCCTTATTTTTCAAGGGATTCTTAGCCTACTGGCACTTATTTTCGCCTACGATGCTATCGCTGGAGAATACGAACACGGCACCCTCCGCTTGGTACTCACCCATCCTGTGGGACGTGGGGTCATCCTGTTAGCCAAATATATCGGTGCGATGGTGTGCTTGCTCGTGCCGTTGGTGATGAGTCTGCTCCTGATGTTCATTTTGCTGACGACATCCGCTATGATTTCGCTGAACACCGATGATTTTCTGCGTATCGGTGGGATTGTTTTGACGTCGCTCGCCTATCTATCACTGTTCTACCTCATCGGCATGCTCATTTCTGCAATTACGCGCCGAACCAGTACTGCGCTCATCCTCTCGATGTTCGTCTGGGGGTTCTTAGTGCTCGTCTACCCCAATATAATTCTCACCGCAGTTGATACTGCCCCGCGCACGGACACGGAATCCGCCGCTTACCATCAGGTGAAACGGATCTGGGAGGAATTTGAGAGAGAGTCGGAGCAGTTTCTCCGCAACGACCCTGTCCTGTCAGCAGAAGGTTGGGGAAATTACATTTATGGGGCGATATCAGACGTGCCATCACGTTTAGTGTTTCACTCCATCAGACGTGCTTCAAGCGACCTTGAAACGATTGATGCGGAATTTGAACCTTATGTGCCGCACGTCCAGAATTATTTCCGCTCCTTTGGACCGCTAACGGTCAATACCGCGGAACGAACATGGCTCATCCGAAAGCCTGCACTCGAGACGATCTACGTCCAACCGGCAAACAGAGGGCGAATGTTGTTGAAGTTCTCACCCGCGGGGTTGTATGATACCGCAACCGAAGCGTGGGCAGGCACCGACCTCAATGGCATCCAAGATTTTTTCACAGCGGCGCAACGCTACCGACAAGCCATCATCAATTACTTTCATGATGAAAAGATATTTGCGTCTCGACAGTGGTTTTCTGCCGATCAGCGTGCCGTCGATTGGGACACACTCCCGCAGTTCTCTTTTCAGAGAAGCGACATAGGCATCAATGCAAAACGAGCGGTGTCGGATCTGTTTCTGCTGTTCATGATGAATGTCTTTCTCTTTATAGCGATATTTCTGGTTTTTATCAAAAGTGAAGTGTGAAGTAGTTTCCAGTTTCCAGTTTCCAGTTTTCAGTTAAGAGGTTTGTGGAGAGAACAGCAAATGCTGCCACAAGGTATTAACTGACGACTGAAAGAATTACGCAGTAATCCGTACTGAGAATTGGTAACTATTAAAACTGAGAGCTGAAATCCAAACGATAGCCTCTTGACTGAAAACTGTTAACTGGTTACTGGTTACTGTTAACTTATGTGGCATATTACAAAACGTGAACTCTATAATAACTTGAATAGCCTCCGATTTGCACTGACGACCGTGTTGCTGCTGGCACTGATGGTAACCAATGCCGTGAGACATATCCGAGAGCATCCCAAACGGGTTCAGAAGTATCACGACGCTGTCACTGCATCCATGAACCAATTAACGGCTCGCGCCGACGCCAGTCTCTATGCACTGGCACACGAGGGCCCCGGAACGCTTTACAAAAAACCGTCTCCTCTCCATTTCTGCGCAGCCGGTGGAGAAACCCTTTTACCCGATAGGGTTGATGCCCCTTCTGGTGGCCGGGGATTCTGGAGTCTGAAATATCCAGATGCCAACATAAATATGAAGAATGTTGGACCCGACGTTTCCCAAATCGATTGGACGTTTATCATCGGTTATGTCTTGAGTCTCATCGCGCTCTTATTTACATTTGACGCGATCTCCGGCGAACGCGAGCACGGCACGCTTCGATTAACGTTGGCAAATGCAATCCCAAGACATACGGTGCTGATCGGTAAGTTTCTGGGAGCGTTAATAAGTACGACCATTCCCTTCATGCTTGCTGTGTTGGTGAACCTCCTAATGATTTCCACCGCAAGTGAGGTTCACCTGAATACTGAAGCCTGGGGACGCTTAGGTATCATCCTCTTTATCGCGCTTTTGTACACGTGTCTGTTTCTGGCGTTAGGGTTGTTAGTCTCAGCGCGTGTGCAACGGAGTGCCGTAAGTCTTGTGATACTTCTGTTGGCGTGGGTCACTTTTGTCGTTTTTATGCCCAGCACACTTGCCTCACTTGCGAGCGGCTTTTCATCATCCATGTCTCGCCATGAATATTTTGACCGATACGGCCAAAGTTATCACAAACTTCGGAGAACTTGGCGATACGCCTGGTACCAGTCAAATGACGAAGAAATGTTAAGGATAAGAGGTGAGTGGCACACGAAAATAGCAGTAAGGGGCGAGCGCGTGGCTGGGGAGTACTTAACTTTTAAGATTAACCAAGTTCAACGTGCGCGTGCCATTACCCGTATCTCACCCGCGGCACTCCTCCAGCATCTCCTTGAGGCGTTCGCTGGAACAGGTCTGGATCGGTACCAGCAATTTACTGAGAATGCTCAGCGTTACGCCCGTGAATACCGAGAATTCGTCGTTGATATGGAGAGAGGTGATCCCGATAGTCGTCATATCATGGGCGTTCGCGAGGGGATGTCCCAGAAACCCGTCAATCCAGAGGCGGTACCGAGATTTGAAGACACACGCAACATCAGTAAGGACTTCAACACCGCTGCGATGGAGTTGCTGCTCTTGACGCTGTTTGTCGTCATTTTACTGGCGGGTGCGTATCTCGCGTTCGTGCGCGTTGAGATTTAAAGGTTTTCCTACCTTTATCCATTTCAATAGTCGAAAATTCAAGAGGCAGCCAGAGAAACATTGGTATCTGCGCGTCAACAGAAAGTTTCATTGTGGCACTTGCAAACGGATCAATCGTCCGCTTCATTCATTTATGCTAAATTTTTAGCATATCCCTTGACATCGTTTTTCGTAAATGCTAAAATATTAGCATATTACTCAATTTATGCTAAATTTTTAGCATATCCCTTGATTCAAGGTCTTCATAAGTGCTAAATATTAGCACGTTGCCAAAAGAGGTGAAAAAATGGAAGACTACGGGACCGTCAAACTGAGTCGTCGGGAACGGCAAATCATGGATATCGTCTACCAACGCGGTCGCGTTTCCGTTGCCGATGTGCTCAAAGACCTCCCCGATCCACCAACTTACTCTACAGTTCGGGCACTGTTGGGAATCTTGGAGGAGAAGGGATACCTCACCCACGAAAAAGATGGCAAACGTTATATCTATCGTCCAACGCAACCCCGCCATCTTGCAGGACGTTCCGCGCTCAAACAGATTTTTCAGACGTTTTTTGATAAATCCATTGAGAAAACGGTCATCGCACTGGTTTCCGAGGTTGACCTTTCGGATGAGGAACTTGACCGTTTAAGCCAACTCATTGAGCAAGCGAAAAAAGGAGACACCCCGTCATGATGCGATTCATTGAGACGCTCTATGCAGACCCATTGCTGAAATTTCTTATTGACACCACGATGAAAAGTTTTGTGATCTTCGCCGTTGCGGGTTTATTCGCATTTTGCCTCCGTCGCAAATCGGCGGCGGTCCGCGGTTTCGTTTGGAGCATGGCAATTGTCGGATGCCTCATCGTCCCACTGTTTTCTTTCGTGCTCCCGAAGTGGGAACTCGGTATTCTACCAGTGGAAACACCCGTTTCAATTGTGCAGAGCCAATTGTCACCAAAGCCAGTATCGTCAATACCAATCACATCAACACAGCCTCAACCTAACTCCCTGACAGGTCAGAGCAACCCCTTCACCGCACTGCATTGGACAGACTGGATGGCGATAGTCTGGGCAGGTGCCGGCCTGTTTCTGCTTATCCGTTTGATTGTTGGAATCGGTGCTGTCTGGCAGATCTCTGCTCGTGGTAACAACTTTAGTCGCGCTGTTGCGCAGTGCCGATCTAATTGGAATCAACGAGCAAATGTCCGTCTCAGCAATAGGATTACAGTACCAATGGTTTGGGGCTTCTTACGCCCTGTCATCTTGCTGCCAGTTGATGCAGATCAATGGCAAACCGAACGGCTCCGCGCTGTGCTACTCCACGAATTGGCGCACATCAAACGATGGGATTGGACGATGCTAATGGTCACACAGATAATGTGCGCAGTCTACTGGTTTAATCCGCTCGTATGGTTTGTTGCACATCGGGTACGGATAGAAGCAGAGCAAGCCTGCGACGACCAGGTACTAAACGCCGGATATCAATCAAACGACTACGCGCAACTTCTGCTTGATATTACACGCAACGTGAAAATAGCAAAGGCGACTTCGCGTGCAGCTGTCGCGATAGCGCATTCCTCAAAAATTGAAAGACGACTCCGAACCGTTCTCGCTGAAAACCTGAATCGGCATCCGGTGACAAAGGTTGCTGCGGGTATCGGGTTGCTCGTTTTCATCTGTTTTGCCGTCCCAATGGGCACGGTGCGTCTGGCACAAGCGATTAACCCAGAGGAGACATTCAAATCCCAACCAACGTCAGAGGCGTTGTCACCAAAACCCAACGCGCATGAACAAGACACAGATTTAAAGCAGGACCAGAAATATATTGAAATCTGCACCCAAAATTTGCTCGCGATCGGTAAGGCGATTCAAATCTACCAGAAAGAACACAACGATTTTCCGCAGTGGCTCTCAGATCTTCACCCGAAATACTTGGCAGATGCAAACAGCCTACTCTGTCCGGCGGATACCAAAGGCGGCAAGCCACTCTTTCTTATCAACGCAGATCCGAGGATGCCTGTGAGTTATGGCTACCAGTTTCACACCGGGTATCGAGAAAGAACGCGGGAAAACATCGCTATATATGGCGATGTTATACCACTCGCGCGGTGTCGACATCATACGAATCAATCGTTTGCTTGTCTAAACCTGAGTTTTTCCTTCAAGGTTTACCAGTCATCCAATGTCTGGGAACGAACACCAGAAGATATGTATGGAACGCCTGAAGAAACCATCACCGCCTTAGAAGCCGGACTTCAACGACAACAGGACAATGAACCTTCCTTCAATCTCTACTTTTCGCTCGTCCGTCTCTATATTGAAGTTGGACGGCAGGAAGATGCCAACAGACTTATTAATCGTTTCAAATCTGCTATAAAACCCGACGACCTTCAGGCACATTTTCTGCTCCGCACGATGCTTGGGATGGCAAACCGGGATGAAGAAGTACTTGCGGTTTTCGAGAAACTTGAGGAAAGGTATCCCGACAACTACTATGTTCTTGATGAACTTGCCCGAATTCATGAAGAACTCGGCAATTCCGAACTTGCTGAAGAATATCGGAAAAAGGTTAATCCTATGACAGAACTGGTTGGAAAGGTTGTGTCTGACTTTTCTGCAACTGATCTTGATGGGAAACCTATTTCGCTCCAGCAATATCGAGGGAAAGTCGTCCTACTCGATTTCTGGGCTGTTTGGTGCGGACCTTCCCTCGCGGAAATACCGAATGTGAAAAGGATGTACGATACCTATAAAAATCAAGGATTTGACATCATCGGGGTTAACCTTGACACCGATGAAACGAGACTGCGAAACTATCTCAGGGAGAATGACATCCAGTGGCGGCAAATTTTCAGCGGACAAAAATGGAAAAGTCCTCTTGTCCAACAGTATCATATTCGCTCCATCCCTGCACCGTGTCTCATCGCCAGAGACGGCACATTAATTTCAAGCAAAGCAAGAGGCGTGAAGTTAGAACAACTGGTAGTGGAAGCACTCAAGGATAAGACCGAGAGTCAATAACCCCAAGCTAAGCATGGGGCTTGTGCAAAGCGTATACCAAACGTCCACTTCACAAGTTAAACTGTTGACTACAGTAATATATCGCGGTATCTTGGCGTGGTCGCCTGAGCAATGTTTCGGATACTCCCCTCGTCTGATTCCACTTCGATACCGTGATCTGGAAGGGGCAACACACAACCCGGAAGGGAGATTACAAACTATGTTTGTTCCAGTCAAAAGTAAGTTCGGCGAAAAGTTGATGCCGACACATCCAAATAAGGCGGGTATGCTGATTAAGAAAGGTTTAGCAACGCCGTATTGGTCTAATGGTATATTTTGTATCAGACTCAACTATGCTACGCCAGAATATAAGCAAGATATAGTCGTGGGTGTAGACCCTGGTAGTCAAAAAGAGGGCTTTACAGTGAAGTCTGAATCTGATACCTACTTGAATGTGCAAGCAGACGCACATAATAAAGTCGGGAAGAAGATTGCCAAGCGTCGTGAGTTGCGGAGAAGTCGGCGTTCCCGGCAGTGTCCGAACCGAAAAAACAGGGAAAATAGACTTGCCAACCGAGAGCGTATCCCTGCTGGCACGCGTGCGCGGTGGGATTGGAAACTTCGGATCCTTGATTGGTTATCCAAACTTTATCCAATCACACACGTCTGTGTAGAGGATATAAAAGCAAGGACGATACAACATGCGAAAACGTGGAATCGGTCTTTCAGTCCGCTTGAAGTCGGTAAGCAGTGGTTTTACAGAGAAATAGAAAAACGTTGGAACCTGCTAACCCTTCAAGGGTGGCAAACCAAAGAGATACGCGATAGATTAGGTCTCAAGAAGTCGTCAAAGAAACAATCGGAGACTTTTGAGGCACATTGCGTAGATAGTTGGTGCCTGGCACATCACACAGTTGGGGGTGATGGAGTTGTGGATAACACATCTATATTTTGTATATCACCCATATCTATTCAGCGAAGGGCTTTACACCGAGAACAACCGAAAAAGGGCGGAATCCGGTCAAGGTATGGTGGAACAGTGTTGGCGAATGGACTCATAAAGCATACACTCGTCAAGCATGTCAAACATGGGTTAACACGTTTGGCAGGTATCAATGCAAAAGGGTTGTTTGCTATCTATAACCTTGAAGGGAAACGGTTAACAACAAGTGCCAAGCGAAACAGTTTCAAAGTGCTAACACGCCTGAACTTTAACTATAGGAGCAGGCATTCCTCCCCAACCTAAAGGATAGGGTCTCCTCCCTGAAGATTGGTGAATAGTCGAAATTGGCAAAGGAGAACAAAATGAAACGGTTTTTGATACTTTTTCTTGTCGTTAGTGTAATACTAAGTTTCATAGCAATCTCATTAGAAGGCATACCTGTCCAAGATTTATCAGAACATCCGCAGAAAATCAAAATCCTTCTGGATATCGCAGGTGACGACGATCTCAAACCCTTAGTCGCGGAACATTTGCTTGAAGCATTTAGTAAAACTGAAAATATAAATGCTGTTTTGGAGATAGAAAAAGGTGTATCCTACGTAGTATCCGTTGTGCTCGTGGAAGCACGCGCCGGACAAGATAAGCGAAAGACCGGTAATATTGTTGCCTGTGTTCAGTATATTGACTACTTTGACAACAGTATTCTCAAACCGGATGTTGCCGTGTCCAATTGGGAACGTGTCAACGACCTCACAGTAAATCTGATTGAACATTCTCAAGCAGGTTTGTATCTATTTCCTAAAAATGATTTAGGAAACGTGGCAAGCGGTGTCGTTTCTAAATTTCAGAAACTATTTTTGGAGAAGCGTGAATAATGATAGACCTTCGTACTATGCTAAGCACTTCAGCAACTGTCGCAGTGAAAGCACATTGGGATCCGATCGAAAATACAGCGAATAACCTGCAGTGGGCAACAGAAGAGAAGTTTAATCGAACTAAGGCACAATGGCAAGAGCCGGTGGATATGACATGGAAACAGTGGCTAAAGTTATTCAATCCCGGACCTGCGCAACCATTGAAACATTACAGCACAACGGATTTCCAAGTCTTTCTGCCACCATCAACCGCTAACGTCGGCGATGTCTGGGACCTGAATCCAGAGGGGATTCTCCCCTTTCTCCGCCAGTTTCACCCAGGCGCGACAATGAATCTCAGACACGGTCAAAACGGTGCAAAGGCGTGCTTACGGGCAATTTCGCCTGAATATGCTGATATCGTCTTCCGAATCCACGCATACTTCATACTGGATGCGTCCATCGGTGCTCGCTTTAGACCCGCCCAATTTGCTGGACATCTGGTCATCAACCGCAAGAGTGGAACAATTTGTCAATGGACGCTATCGCTCCCACCCCGCAATGGCAACGTAGATATCGGAGCCTTTAGAACTGTCGATATAGGGTTTGTGCCTCGCATGGAACTCTGCAGTCTATCAGTATCAGAGCCGCAGCCAAAATCGATTGCTTGGGAAGCAGCCATCACGGCAGAAGAAGCCGGGAAGAAATTTGAGAGCGCGCTCTACAAATTTACTGAAATTGAGTGGACTCCCATTGAAGATGCAGTTGAACTCGCGAAAACATCGAATCGCCCGATTCATGCGGTACTTTTATTCGGTGTACTCGACGATGAATCCTGCTGAGGGTCGGGCAAAAGTTTGAGAGCGGGTCCGCTCTCCTCACCGAAAATTATCAAATTACTCAACACGCACTTTGTGAACGTTTGGGTGCTGCTCACGGACTTACCCAAGCTGCAGGCAGGTGCTAAAGGTGCAGATGCTGCCGCTTTAGCAACGAAACTCCGACAAAACTACACCGACTCTGTGGACATTCTGACCCTTACCCCCGACTTGGAAGTACTCGGACATCTACACAATATGAGTCTGTTTCATCCGTATTACCTACATCGCAGTGAGCGGATACCTCAATATTTAGAATTGTTAAGGGCATCTGCGGGTGTGGAAGGTGCCGCACAAGAATCAAGCGAAGACCTCAACGGGGCAACTCTCGAAAAATCTATCGCCGATTTGGAGGCGAAACTTCAGGGACAGCCAGACCATGAAAGTCTTTTGGATATCTACCCAATGCTCACCCGTCTCTACATTGAAAGTGGTCGAAAAGAAGATGTGGATCAACTTATCGACCGTTTCAAAGGTGTCATGAACCCCGAAAACCTTCAAGATCATTTGACGCTCAGTTACCTGCTTAAGATGGCAAATCGGGATGCGGATGTGCTTCAGCTTTTCAAAAAACTTGAAGCGCAGTACCCGGAAAAGCGCAGTCTGTCCCGGCGAATTGCCGTGATCCATGAAGCGTTAGGCAATACTGAACTCGCAATGGCATATCTCAGCAAGGTTAAGCCTACCTTGGCGTTGCTTGAAAAATCTGTTCCCGATTTTTCCACAACCGCCCTTGATGGCAAACCGATCTCGCTTCAGCAGTATCGCGGGAAAGTCGTTTTGCTCGATTTCTGGGCGGTCTGGAACAGTTTTTGTATTAGTGATATACTGAATGTCAAAAAGATTTACGACACCTATAAAGATCAAGGATTTGAGGTTATCGGGGTTAACCTTGACACCGATGAAACAAAACTACGCGACTACCTTGAAGAAAATCAGATTCCGTGGCGGCAGATTTTCCGCGGGCAAGAACGGCAGAGTCCCCTTGCCCAACAATATGATATTCGCTCTATTCCAGTACGTTGGCTTATTGATAGGGATGGCAACTTGATCGCCTATGAAGCCAACCACAAGTTGATGTCCCACAAAGGCAGAGAACCAAGTCTCGATCAACTGGTGGCAGCGGCGGTGTCGGATAAACCTAAGAACCGATAGCCGCGTTCCACCGAAAAGGCGCGAAGGAGCTCCTCATGGCACTCAAACAGATACAGGTTTACGTGATGTTAGGTATCGCGTTGTTGGTAAGCAGTAGCCTTTTGACCGAAAATGCACACGCCAGAGTTCAGGCACTCTCTTTTATCTCCGAACACGAAGGGACTGCAGATCTCTATATCATTGATAGCACGGGTCAGAATCTACGAAAGATTGACACCAATGAAGCCAAAAAAGGGGGCGAGCACGCTTGGTCACCTGATGGACGCTTTCTTGCCTATGTAGCCAGAGAAATAGGGAGAACCGCTATCCACGTCATCGACCTCCGGAGCAAGGCATCGCGTCGGTTGACAGATCACCCAAGCCTGAACCATTCTCCTGTTTGGTCGCCTAATGGGAAATGGATTGGCTTCGTCTCCGATCGAAACGGGGATCGGCAGATCTATAGAATCAATGCGGATGGCTCAAATCTGAAGCAGTTGACAAGAAAATGGGACAATACGAATCCGGCTTGGTCGCCAGACAGCCAATGGATCGCCTTCAACTCCTATCGAGGACCGGAGCATGGTGCAGGCAATTTTTTGCTCTATGTGATGACTGCCGATGGTGGAAGGTTGAGAAAACTGGGAAAAAGTGCGTTAGCGGGATGCACATGGTCTCCCAATGGCAAACAGATTGCCTATGCTACTAAGAGTTTGGAAAATGAAATCAGGAATATCCTTGTCATTGATATAGATGGAAATAACCTTCGGCAGCTGACGCGATTAGGGGCACGTGAATGGGCAAGCTCTCCCGCATGGTCACCTGATGGACAATGGATTGCCTATGCGTTCCAAAGGATAGGCCAAAGGCCTGCACCCGGTGAAGCACTCCCCGTCGGTGAAATCTTTGGAGATAGTGCCATCTATCTCGTAAAGGCTACAGGTGGACTCAGCGAACCTATTGAAATAGCAAATGAGTTGTCATTGTGGTTGCATCCGGAGTGGGTACCGGAAGCATTCTTGCCCGTCTCACCGAGCACAGAAAAGCAAATAATACCGTGGGGCAAACTCAAGCAGCATTGACAATATAGCGGATAGATACTACATTTCAGAAAAGTCATGGCTGACAGCTATATAAAATTTCATAGCAAATTTCATAGCAGCTTTTAACGAGCCTACTACGAAAACCGACCAAAACCCAGTTGTAGATTAGGTTTATCGCACTTCATAAAATTCATAGCATTCTCGATTTGCTATGAAAACTGTGAAATTTTACACCATTTTTCGGCATCCCGATTTATCCGATATGACCGACAGAAAACCAAAACTGAATGCTTCTGCGCATTGTAGAGAAAAAGGTGGATTTGCCTTCCGAGTTATGCTATCATAAACGAAACGTATGTTCCCTATTGAGGTGAAAAATTGAAACTCGGTGTATCCACTTATTCCTATTGGCATTTCAAACCTGAGCGCGTCCCGATTGAACACGTCATTGAAGAAGCCGCACGGCTTGAACTTGACGGCGTTGAAATCCTACATCAACAGATGGCATCTGAAGCCAATCCGTATCTTCAGAAACTGAAACGACTCGCTTTCATCCACGGACTCGACCTCTACGCACTCTCCATCCATCAAGGCTTCGTCTCGCCAGAAGAAACGACGCGACAAAAAAATATCAATCATACCATCCACTGCATCCGATTAGCACACGAACTCGGTATCCCCTCCATCCGTCTCAACTCAGGACGCTGGGGAACCGTCCCGTCTTTCAACGAACTCATGAAAACCGAAGGACAGGAACCTGCACTCCCCGGACACACGGAAGATGAGGCGTTCGAGTGGGTCATCACATCCATTGAAAAGTGCCTCCCAGACGCTGAAAAATACGGGGTCGTACTCGGACTCGAAAACCACTGGGGACTCACCTGCACACCTGAAGGTGTCAACCGCATTGTCTCCGCTATTGACTCGGAATGGTTGAAAGTAACAATGGATTGTGGCAATTTCCTCTCAGACCCGTATGAAAAATTGACCCAAATTGCGGATGAGGCAGTCCTTGTTCACGCCAAAACCTATTATGGTGAAGGTGAATGGTATACACTGGATCTGGATTACGCTAAAATCGGAAAGATTCTAAAAGATGTCGGATTTCAGGGGTACGTATCCATCGAATTTGAAGGAAAAGCGGATGCCCATATCGGTGTTCCACGGAGCGTAGAAATGCTTCGCAACGCACTCCCGAAATAGCAAAGTTAGAACTACGCTGTTGGTTCATAAGTCCCCCTGATAAGGGGGATTTAGGGGGTTAAAAACCTGTGTTAAAGTCGCCCTGATAAGGGGGATTTAGGGGGTTAAAAATCAACTGGTGTAATCTTCCTGTGCGACAGATAACGGCAGACGCACTTTCCGTGGGAGGATCTTCTAATGCTGAGAAAAATCGTAATACCAGTTTTGACTTTTGCACTGTTCGGAATAATAGGAGGAACCGCTACAATGGCTGACACCGGAGAAATGGCAGGCACAACAAACGCTTCAGAAGTCTGGCGCGCCCTGCAACGCCTACAGACCACCGCTACCGTCCTCCACACTGTCGCACATCCGGACGATGAAAACGGCGCACTCTTGACGTGGCTCAGCCGTGGGCAGGGTGTCAGAACGGCACTCTATTCAACCACACGTGGCGAAGGCGGCGCAAACCTCATCGGTCCCGAACTATTCGATGCCCTCGGAATCGTCCGGACAGAAGAACACCTCGCCGCCGTACGCTACTACGGCATTGACCTCTTCTTTAGCAGTGCTGTCGATTTCGGTTACTCCAAACGACTCGACGAAACCTTGGAAAAATGGGACTATCAGATGCTCTTGGAAGATATGGTTCGTCTGATTCGCTACTACCGACCCGATGTCATCATCTCTCGATTTCAAGGCAATCGCCGAGATGGACACGGGCACCATCAAGCCTCTGGTGTCGTAACGTTAGAAGCATTCAAAGTCGCAGGCGACGCGACCCGATTCCCAGAACACCTCGCCGAAGGACTACAACCGTGGCAACCCAAGAAACTCTATATCACCCGTTCAAGATGGAGACGCAGTAACACCGAAACTGCTGATACACCCGTTCTAAAGATTGATACCGGTGAATACAACGCCTTGTTGGGTCTCTCATACGCCCAAATTGCGCGCCAAGGCCTCAGTTACCAGCGTTCACAAGGCGTTGGACAGACGCTCGCCTCTAAAGGATCTTCGGTCACCGAACTGCAGTTAATTGATACAACACTTCCTGACCAACAGGAGCCTGAAGACAGCCTATTTGACGGGCTTGATACAACAATAATGGGTATGGCAAAACTCGCCGATATACCTACACTCAACCCAGAATTTACGCAGCTTCAGGAAAGCGTTAACGCTGCAGGACAAGACTATGATGCCCGTCACCCGTGGGCAGTCGTCCCTCACCTCGCCACAGGCCTAAAAACGACTCGCAGTTTAATCGAGAAGATACAGAATACCGACCTTGATGATAGTGTCCGATCCCATCTCCTTCTCCTGCTCCGCAATAAAGAACAAGAATTTATGACAGCCACAAACGCTGCACTCGGATTGTCCCTTGAAGTGCTAGTCCAATCCACAGACGCGCGTTCGTCTGAAACCTTCACTGTCGCTATTCCTGGTCAAAAATTCGCAATCGGCATGCGCTTGGTGAACCCGGCACCGGTTGCCGCTGAACTCGTTGATGTTTCGCTTCAGACCCACAAAGGTTGGAACGTGCGGCAAGTGGTAACAGAAGAGATAAAAAATATACCGACAAATGAACCCGTCTCCATTACGTTTGAAGTGGAAGTGCCGCAGAATGCAGCGTATACGCAACCGTACTGGACCCGCGAATCTGAATACCACGATGCTGTTTATACACTTAAGCAACCAGAATTCCGATTTCTACCTGCCGCACCGCCTGATGTTCATGGTGTTATAACCTATCGTGTGGACGATGTAGATTTCACACTGACGCAACCCGCAAAAACGCGTTCAATTAACAGACCGTGGGGTGAAAAACGGCGTTTGCTGACAGTCGCTCCAGCGATTAGCCTATCTGTCTCGCCACAGATAGGTGTTATACCCATCTCCGAATCTACCATCGCAAACGAGAAGCCCACTTTTCTCGCAACAGTAGAGATGCTCAATAACGTGAAAGGTGAATCGGAAGGAACGCTTTCACTCAAACTTCCGGATGGATGGCATGCGGCACCTGAAGACGTGTCTTTCGCCTTTACACATGAAGGGGCAGGCAAAACTTTCACTTTTCAAGTATCCGCCGAGAATGTGGAAGTCGGTAAAGCGCACACAATTCAGGCAGTCGCTACGTCCAACGGCAAAGAATACACTACTGGCTATCAGACAATCGAGCATCCAGACCTTGAGCCGCGTCATCTCTACCGTCCCGCCACAATGACACTTCACGGTATCTCACTCAAGCTCCCAGAAAATATGAGTGTCGGCTACATCATGGGTGTAGGCGATAAAATACCTGAAGCTCTGGAACAGATTGGGATTGATGTGGAGATGTTAGGCACGGAAGAACTCCGGACCGGTGATTTGAACCGATTTGATACCATTCTCATCGGCATCCGAGCGTATGCCGTTCGGCGCGACCTTATCGTCTATAACAGCAGACTCCTCGATTACGTGCATAAAGGCGGCAACCTCATCGTCCAATACCAGACTCCAGAATTTGACGCAGCCCCCTTCGGACCTTACCCTTACACAATGGGCAGACGACCCGAGGAAGTCTCCGAAGAGGACGCACAGGTAACTATTTTGATGCCAGACAACCCGATCTTCCAGTATCCGAATCAAATTACAGCGGCGGATTTCGAGGGGTGGGTCGAGGAGCGCGGTTCAAAATTTCTGACGGAATGGCACGAAAACTATCAGGCACTCCTCACATGCAACGACCGCGAACAGGAACCACAGCACGGCGGACTACTCTACGCACAATATGGCGAAGGCACTTATACATACGCTGCGTACGCTTTCTATCGACAACTGCCTGCAGGTGTAGCAGGCGCGTATCGCCTTTTCGTCAACTTGCTAACGCTTGGTGAGTAACCGTAGCATTAGGCATCTTCCCACGGTGCTACATCACCAACAGGCACCGGTGCCGGGAAGCGGCTCGCGACATCAACAGGTCTACCTACATCTGACGATTCGATCACGCGTTCACATATCTCCAATGCATGCCGTGCTTGTGCCCCGTTGCACCGCGGATTCCGGTCAGCTCGGATCGCATCTGCGAAATCGGCAACCCCTTTGCCCCAATCCAAACCGGTAAAGGCTTTCGGTGGCGAGGGTTCATCTTGCCATCCACCAGATGGGGTAAATTTCTTGATACCGCGCCCGTCGTCATGTGCCTGAAGGGAAAAACCACCTGCCGTACCGTGAATCTCATAAGGCGGAATCCCAGAAACAACAGTAAAACTGTGATAGATAAACCCGTGTGCCCCGTTCTCGAACTCCAGAACAGCGAACCCGTGGTCTTTCTCATTTATCTCAAATTCAGTGCCTTCACGCGGACCTTGGGTTAACACCCGTTTTGGAACAGCAACGCGAGCAAACCCATGCACTGTCTTGACGGGAGCAATCATGGTTGTCATCGTTGTGAGCGGATAAGGGGCAACGTCCCGAAACGGACCGGCATGCATCAGGAACGCATCAGCACTCGGATGCCAATGTTCTAACGGACCCCCGAAATTCCCAATCGCGGAGATAACATCGCCAATTTCACCCTCTCGTATCCGTTGCCAGACGTTCTGCTGCACATAACCGAGAATCGCTGATGGCGCGCACGCCAGTTTTAGACCGTTTGCTTCCGCCGTTTCTACGAGTTCGTTCGCTTCATCGGTGCGGATAGAGATCGGTTTTTCAGAATAGACGTGTTTCCCCGCCTTCAGTGCCGCCAACGAAACTGGATAATGAGAGATGTGAAGCGTCAAGTTCACAATCGCCTCTACATTTGGATCATTCAGTACTTCCTCAAGCGATTTGTAAACGTGTCCGCCGTTGCGTTCTGCCAATGCCGAGGCACGCGCCTCATCTTGGTCATAGAAGCCGACCAATTCGATACGATGCGGATACGCTTGGCAACGCGGCTGATAACCACCCGCGGAAATCATACCACATCCAACAATAACCATACGGACTGGGGTTGTATTAGACATTCAGTATACTCCTTTTGTAGTGAATTCCATAATTACTGATACATTGTGATCGGATGGGCAATAGTGCGGTTAGGAAACCGAGGGGGCCTCGCCCGTTACTGGAAGGGAGCCAGCAGTAAAGTGATAGTTTAGTTGGCTTTGGTAAGTTCTATATCAATTGTTATGCTTCATCTGATATATAATCTTGCAAATATTGTCCGATTTCTTCACCATTCTTGATTATGTCGGTGAAATATGTATCGCAAACATCGTTGAAACGTAAGAATACATCACGAGTCGTCGCATTCTCTTTCTCAAAAATACCTACCGGTTGGCACTCAACCCCCCATGCCTTGAACTGATGTAATGTGAGTGCTGCTGCTTGGGTTTTAGTATCACTATTTAGAGCAAAGACGAATAGTGAAGGTATCTTTCCGTTTATTCTACAGTCTACTTTATAAATTCCATCAGGATCATTTGTTGGATGTTGCCAGTTGAAAGTCATGCGGTTTGATTCTATTTTCTCATACAAAAAGGCTTGAAAATCCTCAATAAATGTTGATCTCACTGTTTCTCGTGACAAATATGTAACGTCGATTACTTTGAGTAGGGCTTGGACAAAATCATAAAGTGCTTCCCCATAACACCCATCTGAGACATCAATAACTAATTCCCCATCATAATCTTTAACTTGAAACATGGATAGGGCTTTTAAAATTAACTTTTGGCGATTTCCACTATGAAGTCTCTGTTCATCCATATAGTATGAAAGGTGCATATAGGTATGTGCCTCGTCTGAGAGAACCCACCTATCCCCCATTTTTTTCAATACAATAACCAACTGATCTCCGTCATTGAAATGGAAGGGCGTGAAAACGAGGAAACGGTCTTTACCATCTGCTAAAAGTTGTATCTCTGCAGAAACCTTATCAATAAAGTCTTTTTCTATTCTTTTGGCTGACATTGTTCTCACCACCTAAAAAAGTATATCACACCATCCGAAAAATTGACAATATCTTATGCCTGAGGGATGTAAAGTTTTTGACATTAACGACTCCCACGTTTTTGTAAGAGCGTTTTCAATCTCGATATAAGCAGTTATTTGACAAGAGGACGTCTTAAAATCCGCGCAATCCGCGTAATCTGTGTAATCCGCGATTCAGATTAACTAACAGCTGATAACTGAATACCTCTATACAATCCCAATTTTCTCTTGACGTAAAAGGTTCTTTCAATGTAATATATATTGATGTAACGTGTGGAACAATATCACTAAATATTGAGGTGGAAGTGTGTTAAACTACAACCGACTTGCATTCATTTCTATTTTAGGCTGTTTAATGCTGTCCGGATGTGCTATGTTACGCGACACATCGCAAACCGAGGCATACAATCGGTTCGCAATACGCGCCGCGCAGGCACAACTCTGGAACGAAGCCATCTTTCGGTGGAAGCAGGTGATCAATATCGATCCAGATGATTCAAAGGCGCATAACAACCTCGGTGTCGCTTACGAAGCAGTCGGAAATATGGACAAGGCTATCGCCGCTTACCAGCGTGCAGCGGAATTGGAACCTGATAATAAATACTACAGACTCAATTATCGACGCTGTCGTATACACCTTCGGCGAAGTGGTGTTGATGATGAAGCCGCGTTACACGTAGAAGAAGAAGAAAAACCACCGCCTACAGAACAGTGAGGACACCGATATGCAAACAGCAAAAAAGATTGGAATCCTATTAGCAATTCTGACGCTTTTTGGATGCGGCAAAGATGTGACGCGCGTCTCTATCCCGGTGAGAGTTGAATCTGAAATTGACATTAGCCGATATTCTAATTTTGCCGTGCTACCGTTTGTGCCGGAAAAGCAAGAGGCACGCAACGAAAAGCTGCCCGAAGACATCGGCAAGGAAATTGCTGCAATCCTCCGTAGAGGTTTAGCACGCCAAAAACATTTTGAGGTCGTCAGCACGCCAGAGACAGCGAGACTGCTCACAGGAGAAACCGTCGGAGAAGACTGGCTCACTGACATGAAACGTTTGAGTGAATTTGGCGAGTATTTTGAAGTGAAAGGGATTATCATCGGCAGCTTTCGCTTCTATTCAGATAGCCGCCCAAGACGGTATTATGGCGAGCGATACTCCGTCCAACGCCAACGCTACGTGATGGATTATCAGGACTATATGCAGAAAACCTATCTACTCTCACTTAGAGTGATGATTATTGATGTCGAAACCGAGCAGATTATTTGGGATGAGGCTTACCGCCGGAGCACCGCCGAGGCACATACCATTGGCTCTTTCATCTTCTCTCAGGCGGGTCCACAGGCAAATACTATGCGGGAACTCGGTAAACGTGCCGTATCAGAATTTACACGTCAAATCTCTCCACACTATGAACAGGAAGATAGGTACTTGGTAAATTAAATAGGACTTACGCACCTTCTCTCAAAGTCCCCCTGATAAGGGGCGGTGAATGCCCATAAGGCATTCATACCCGGTGAATGCCCATAAGGCATTCATACCGTTGATTCTGATTCTTTAGGGGGTTAAATTCGGGAAGATAGGTACTTGGTAAATTAAAACTGCGAAAAAATGTGTAGCCTTATTCTAAAAAAGGGGTAAAAGTGTGAAAAAAAATAAAGACAGCATCCTATCTGAAAAGCGCACCAATAATACACAACGAATATTGGGTAGATACACGCTTCATATCCTCCTCCTTCTGAGTCTACTGGTACCGCATGTTGGATGGGCACAGGCTTTTGGGAAAAATAAAATTACTGGGCAACGCTTTGATTGGCATATCCATCGCACGGAGCATTTTGATATACATTACTATCCGAGCGAAGCGAAACTCGTACCTATCATGGCAGCGATCGCTGAGGAGGCTTACGAACAACACAGCGAGGATTTTGAACACGAACTCCAAGATAGAACACCCCTTATCCTTTACAAATCTCATAAGGATTTTCAGGAAACCAACATAATCCTCCAAGAACTCCATGAAGGTATCGGCGGTTTTGCCGAACTTTTTAAGCACCGCATCGTTATACCTTTCACGGGTTCACTTGAAGCGTTTCGAGAGGTAATTTTTCACGAGCTCATTCATATTTTCCAATACGATATTATCTATCAGAAACCGCACGCTCGCATTTACAGCGGCGAGTTCTTGTATTCACCACCCATCTGGTTCATAGAGGGGATGGCAGACTATTTCGCCGAAGATAACGATGCAATCGGGGAGATGGTAGTGCGTGATGCCAGCATGAACAACAACATTGTGCCGTTACCGCAACTCCAGAATTTTAACCGACTCAGTTCACCCTTCGTTGGGTATAAGTTGGGGCAATTAGCGGTGGCGTATCTCACGGAAACTTATGGACGTGAAAAAATTGCTGAGATTTTACAGGGATTGCGACAGAGCCGCACGAAAGACATTGACCGCGTGTTCAGAGAAGTACTGGGTGTGGAACTCGAAGAATTCGATAAGGCGTGGCGGCAGACGATGCGGAAACGTTATTGGCCCCTTATCGTAGACCGAGAATTGCCCGATCTTGTCGCAAAAAATCTTACCGAGGAAGCACGATATTCACATAATATTAAGCCCGTCTGGTCACCGAGTGGTGATATTATTGCTTACGTCACAGGAAACGATGGATTTCTTGAGATTGTCCTGATGTCCGCAAAAACCGGTGAACGCATTGAGCGGGTCACCAAGCAATTTTTCCGTGAGAAATACGAGGAGATCCGGACAGATTTCAGTGGATTCGGCAGAAGTCTCGCATGGGCACCCGATGGCGACAGAATCGCCTTTGTCGCCAAGCATCACGACGCTAACTACCTTCTTGAAGTCAACATTCTGACTGAGGAACTCACGCAATACTTCAAACTCGATTATGATAACGTCACCTCTCCAGACTATGATGGCAGCGGTGAACGGATCATTTTCTCCGCACTAAAAGAGGGACAAACAGATCTCTACATTATTGAACTCCTGACCGGTGAAATTGAGAGACTCACTTTCGATCCATTTAATGATACGCATCCTTCATGGCATCCAACAACCGGTAAAATCGTCTATACCTCCGAGCGGGGTGGCAAGAATAGACTCGTGCTGATAGACCTTAACTACGGGACAGAACGGGTGTTAACCGACGGCACCTATAACACTATCAGCCCAACATGGACCCCAGACGGAGAATCAATTCTCTTCTGTTCAGACAGACAGAGTATTTATGATGTATACAAACTCGAAATTGTAGAGAAAGCGAGCGTCGGAGAGGATACGGTTACGGAGACGGATACGCAACCCGGACAACAGACCCGTAGCACAGCACACGAAGTATCACTGTTCACTGAAGACGATAGAACGGAACTCGCAAATCGAATGTGGCAGGTTGAACTGACGCGTCTGACCAACATGATGACGGGTTGTTTTAATCCGAGTTTGTCTCCTGATGGAAAGCAACTGCTATTTAGTGCCTATCAGAACGGAAAATACGATGTCTGCACTATGCAGGTTTCCAAAACGACGCAAGAAAAAGTTGAGGTCACAGATATAGCGGAACCCTCGGTCATTTTGACAGCAGAAGAACCAGAGAATTATAGGATAGCGAGGCGGAAGTACAGCACAAAATCCTCTTTCGCCTTAGATGCAATTTTCCCCGATTTCACTTTCGGAGCTGATGGCATCCTGAGGAGCACGGTGCAAATCGTCGGCAGCGATATGCTGGGCAACCACCGTATCGGGGTCAGTGTGATGAACCAGTCGAGTTATCTCGCACCAGATTTCATCGCACAATATGGGTTCTTGACCCACCGAACCGATATCGGGGCGATGGTTTACAATTACCATGAATATCATATTTTAGGCGGCATCCAGAGGCGACGCGGTATCCTACAACGGATTACCGGGCTCGGGGCATATCTCAATTACCCGTTTGACAGATACCACCGACTCGATCTTAACTTCTCAATGTACTCACAGCCATTTTCTTTTAACTACCAAACAAGCCAACCGTTGGATCCCTATGACGATAGAGGCTTGCTCACAACAGGCTCTATCGCGTTCGTTGGAGATACAACGATGTGGCGAGAGTGGTCTCCGTATACCGGTTCACGCTACCGTATTGAACTTGAACAATCTTTCCGAGCACTCGGCAGTGAATTGTCGCTAACAAACGTTATCTTTGACGCACGACGCTATTTTGGTGTCGGCAGACGTTCTACCATTGCAGCACGGTTGCTACTCGGCGGGAGTTTCGGGGATGATAAATCCTATTTCTATCTCGGTGGGATTGACACCATACGCGGTTATGATTATGAGGAGTTAGTCGGCACACGCATCGGCTTGATCAACTTGGAAGTTCGTATCCCTTTGATAGATGCGCTCCACTTTGGCTGGCCCGTCAGGTGGTCGATCGGTGGTATCCGTGGTATCGCTTTCGCGGATCTCGGGGGCGCATGGTCAGATTGGCAATATGGACCGGAGAACCGTTTTGATATCTTTATCCGAGATGAGGCAGAAAAACGAATCCGACTCGATGATGTCAAAGCCTCGATTGGGATCGGGATGCGGCTGCAACTCGGGGTGTTTTCAGTAGACTTCGCCGCAGCGCGAAATACTGACCTCACTCGACTGGAACCCGGTTTCAAATATCACTTCGGATTGGGGCAAGCTTTTTAATAGCAAAGGAGTAACCAGTCACCAGTAGCCCGTTAAGAGAAGAAAAGACCTCTTCTTTCTTTAACTGTTAACTGGAAACTGTTAACTGGTAACTTGAAAAGGAGAAATATGGAATCACGAACCAAACGCTTTATGATCACTATCGTCGTCCTCGCCGTTGTGGGGGGATTAGGTGCCATCTGGGTTAACCTTTATCCAGATTATCTCTGGTTTAAGATGGTGGATCATTTTGATGTTTTCGCTAAAATTCTTACAACAAAAATACTCGTCGGCGTAATCGTTGGACTTTGCTACTTAGCCATTCTTTTGGTAAACGTTTTCTTAATCTATCGATTCACACCCGCACATCTGAGTCCCGCTTTTATGGGAGGGGCTGAATTCGTCGGCGGCACTGCAAGTGATCCTGGTGCCACGCGAAAAATGATTTATGGTGGACTTACACTCCTCGCAATACTTTTCAGTATCCTGATGGGTTACACAGCCAGTGATCGGTGGGAGATTTATCTGCGTTATACTAACTCGAACGAACTCGTCTTCCCTACTGCTATACCTATTGTCGCAGATGAAACGATTGATTCAAACGAAATACCTGTCTCACAATTGGAACTCCAAGCAAAAAACATAAAAGTTGGGGATCCGGTGAACGTGCAGATAGATGGCACAAATCAGGATACACGCATTGAAGCGGTATTACAAAATACGATCCGATTGGACACAGATGTCCAAATAGAACCCGGACAAAAGGCGTTTCTCACAGCCCCCGCACGCGATCCGATCTTTAAAAAAGATGTCGCTTTCTACGTCTTTGAAATGCCTTTGTTGCGCTATATCTGTGGGACGCTTTTCGGCATCTTTATGTTGGTGACGATATTTGCAACCGTCATCTATTTTTTCCACGGACTGATCACAGGGGATACCAGTCAGTTCCGATTCCGTCCGCCTTTCAACGTCAAAGCCCATCTGTTTACGCTCGTCGGTGTGACACTCCTTTGTCGGGCATGGAACTATCAATTCGTTATGTATGACCTGCTGTACGCCTCAAATAATATTGTGCGAGGCGGCGGCGGATATGCCGCTATACAGGCACGCTTACCTGTCCTGAATATTATGCTCTGGCTCACAATCGTCTGTGCCCTGATTTTCATCATTAGCATCTTCTTAAAACGCAATACTTATGCTTTTGGTGGATTCATTGTATTTTTAATTGCCGGTTTCCTTGGACAAGTTTATCCAGCCGCGATACAGAGATGGCAGGTTGAACCCAACAAACAGGTGTTAGAAGCGGATTACATCAACTATAACATCAAAGCAACACTCCAAGCTTACGGCTTAGCCGAGAACACGGTAACTGAAGAAGAGTATCCACTGACGGAGCAGCTCAGCTACGATGATATAACCAGCGAGGAGAACAAACCTGTCTTCAACAGTGTCCGTCTCTGGGATTGGCGACCCCTGCGCAGAGTCTTCCGGCAACTCCAAGAACTGCGTTCACAGTATGACTTTAACGACGTCGATATCGATCGCTATGTCGTTGGTGACGAAATCCGACAGGTGATGCTCTCCGGACGAGAACTCAATATCAATGAACTCCCCGCAGAAATTAGAAACGATTGGTATAAGCAGACCTATGTCTACACCCATGGATACGGTGCCGTTGTGAGTCCTGTGAATGAAATTGATAGGGGCAAACCCAACATGTACATTCAGGAATTGCCACCGATTCAATACAAAGAAGAGTGGAACCACCGCTTTACCGAAACGCCGGGCCCCCGCATCTATTATGGAGAACGTACCAACCGATATGTCATCGTAAATCCTGACCGCCCAGAACCCCTCGAATTTGATTATCCACAAGATGAACAAAAATACGCCGAATACGCGTATCAGGGGAAAGGAGGCGTACTATTGAACTCCTTTTGGCGGAAAATGGTGTATATGCTCAAGTTCGATAACGAAATTAACTTCGTCCTACCGGGCGAAATTTCATCGACAAGCCGAATCCTCTACAATCGGAATATCAAAAAACGGATTCACAAAATCGCGCCCTTCTTGCGATACGATGGGGATCCCTACATCGTTATCCATAACGGCAAACTCGTCTGGATGATTGATGCTTATACGATCACACATCGATACCCCTATTCCGTTTCGATGAGAGAGTTCGACGACGAGAGAAGAAGACAACTCGCAAATGCACAACGCAACGATGAGTCATGGGGCAACTACATCCGAAACTCTGTTAAGGTCGTTGTTGACGCTTATGATGGCACCACTGACTTTTACATTATGGAACAGGAACAGGATCCGATTGTGGAATGTTATCGGAACATCTTCCCTAACCTCTTTAAGTCGTTTGAAGAGATGCCGGATGAACTCAAAGCACATATCCGGTATCCGATGGCTATGTTCCTCATCCAAGCCCGGGTCTATCAGGATTACCACATGAAGGACCCGGTAACCTTTTATGCTGGCGAAGATAAATGGGAAATTGGCAGGGAACTCTACGACAATACGGACGCACAAGTACAACAAGCCCCACAACAACCGAGAAGCCCGTTCGTACCGCAACAACAGACTGTCCAACGTTCAGCAGCGGAGGGACAACCTGTTGAACCTTATTACGTTGTCATTAGGTTACCCGGGGAAGAAAAAGCCGAATTCATGTTGATGTTGCCGTTCACACCTCTCAATAAGCCGAATCTCACAGCATGGCTTGCCGCACGGTGCGACCAACCCCAATATGGGCAGCTCCTCGTCTATCGTTTCCCGAAAGGGAAACAGATAGCAGGACCGATGCAAGTAGAAAACTTTATTAGCCAAGAACCGGATATTTCACAGCAGATTAGCCTCTGGAATACGCAGGGGTCTCGCGTCCTACGCGGAAATCTTTTGATTCTTCCGATGAACAACTCCCTGCTCTATGTTGAACCCATCTATATCCAGTCCGAAGATGAGAAAACCGCTATTCCCGAACTGCGGCGGGTCGTCATCGGATATGAAAACGAGGTCGTTTGGGGTGAGAGCCTTGAAGAGGCACTCCGCAGGATGTTCGGACAGGGAACACGATTCCAAACCACAGAGACAACTGCGACACCTGAAACAACAGCCGACCGCGGAACAGAGCAGTCATCCGTACGTGAACGCATTGAACAAGCAAACCAGTATTTCAATCAGGCACAGAACGCACAACGTGCAGGCGACTGGACAGAATACGGACGCTCCTTGAAACTGTTAGAGGAAACCTTACAACAACTTGACAGAAACACACAGTAAACTAAAAACTATTAAAAAGGAGGTGAAACAGATGGCACTCGATTGGAAGCCACGCCATAGGGATATGATTATTGGGGGGATCCCGTGGTTAGCCAGAATCAGCGATAAAGCCAGCGCACAATTGCAAGGCATCATCGGTGAGTATATCTATCCGTGACCGCAGGATAAAATGTTCCTGGAGGAACATAAGTTAACGGCTGAAGCGTTTGTTGAAATGGTAAAAGACAACCCGTCAGATGATGAGATGATTGCTGCTATGAAGAAATTGAATGCATAGCAGAATAGCCATCGGCGATCAGCAATCGGCTTTCGGCCGGAATTGCTAATTGCTGATGGCTGATGGCTGATGGCTGACAGCTATTAACACGGAGATCTTTTTTTGGAATTAACTGAATACCGAGACCAGATTAACGAGATTGATGACCAGATTTTAGCCTTGCTACAGAGACGCGCGGAAATTTCGAAAAAGGTCGGTGCGGTGAAAGCAGAAACAGGGACCGCACAGGTCTATGTTCCGCATCGGCAGAAGCAGGTGATTGAACGCTTGAAGGCGCAAAATCAAGGCAAATTCCCGGAAGCCGCGCTTGAATCGATCTGGACAGAGATTTTATCTGCCTCCCGTTCTTTGCAGGAGGCGGAGCGGGTCGCCTTTCTCGGTCCCGTGGGGAGTTTCGGGCACTTGGCGGCTCGAAGTCATTTCGGCGCGTCAACGGAGTTCATCCCTGTTCACCCGCAAGTGGACATTTTTAATGAGGTCGAATCCGGTAGGGCAGATTACGGTGTCGTCGCTATCGAAAATTCGCTGCAGGGCACTGTTCGGGATGTCTTGGAACGTTTCCAACGCACACCGTTATGGATTTGTGCGGAAACATTTCAGCCGATAAAACAGCATTTGTTGTCAAAGTCGTCGATCACAGAAATTCAGTGTATCTACTCGCATCCGCAACCTTTCGCACAATGCAGGGTATGGCTAAATCGATATCTGGGTGATGTTGAACAGATTGAAGTTGTCAGCACATCTGAAGCGGCGCAGCGAGCTTCACAAGAACCATTCGCAGCTGCCATTGCAAGTGAACTCGCAAGCGAGATTTATCAGATCCCAATTGTGGCAAACGCCATTATGGATGAACCCGATAATACAACCCGATTCTTTATCATCGGGAGTCAGATGGCAGATCCAAGCGGATACGATCGGACTTCGCTCTTTTTCGCAATTCAGGACAAGATCGGTGCTTTGCACCAAGCCCTCGGTATTTTAGAGGATGCCCAGTTAAATCTAACTTACCTGGAATCTCTTCCGTCACGGACCAAACCGTGGGAATATGTTTTCTTCGCTGAGATGGAAGGTCATATTGCTGAAGAACGCGTCCTCGTGGCGATTGAGCAGCTTGAAAAATTGTGTGCGAATGTCAATGTTATCGGATCCTATCCGCGTGGGACGCCTTAATGTCAACGCTAACGCAACAAATTTATCAGCGTGCAAATAAACTCGGATTTGAACTCGTTGGAATTACACCCGCAGCGCAGAGTGAAACAATCGCGCGGTATCGACAATGGATAGAAAATGGATATGCCGGGAAGATGAGCTATCTCGAAAGACATCTTCCGCTAAAGGCTGATGTTCGCCAACTTCTGGCAGAGGCGAAGTCTGTCATTAGCCTCGGAATAAATTATTACACGCTCGATCCACCGAAGGCACTCGCTGAGGATCCCGCACGTGGACAGATCTCCCGTTATGCCTGGGGGGACGATTATCACGATGTCATCCGTCAACGCCTATCAGAACTTATTGACTTTATTAAACAGACTGCTGAAACCGAATTGAGAACACGGGTCTGTGTAGATACTGCACCCATTATCGAAAGGGAATATGCCCAAAAAGCGGGGCTTGGTTGGATCGGTAAGAATACCAATCTCATCCATTGGCGTTCCGGCTCTTGGTATTTCCTCGCGGAGGTGCTTATCAATATCGACTTGGAATCAGACACACCCGCGGTCCGTGGGAGTTGTGGGACTTGCACACTTTGCATTGAAGCGTGCCCAACAGATGCGATTATTGAACCGAATGTCCTTGATTCTCGGCTTTGCATCTCTTATCTAACAATCGAACTGAAGGACGGAATTCCAAAGGCACTACGTCCCAAAATCGGCAACTTAATTTTTGGATGCGACATCTGTCAAGAAGTCTGTCCATGGAACAGTAAAGCCGTTCCAACGGACGAACCGGCGTTCCAACCGCGTGCGGAAAATTTCGTCCCTAAGTTGCTATCACTTATGGGCATGACGCAGCAGGAGTTTAGCCGAAGGTTCAAGCAGAGTCCCATCAAACGCACCAAACGCCGTGGGTTCTTGCGAAATGTCCTCGTTGCTATCGGTAATTGGGGGGATCGACGCGCTGTCCCCGCACTCAAAGACGCACTCACCGACGATGAGCCTTTAGTTCGCAGCCATGCCGCATGGGCGTTAGGCAGAATCGGCGGCGATACTGCTAAACAGATACTACAGACGCGACTCACTGTTGAAACTGAGCAAGAAGTAATCACTGAAATTCAGGACGCGCTTTTAGAAACAAAGCAATCATCACGGAGGTATAAAAGCAATGCGTGAAACAACAAATGGACATCATCAAATTCCATCTCCCGGTGCTGGTACCAATGGGCTCGCGTGGCGAGGCACATCACTCTGGAGTGTTGAAGGTGTCGGCCCCATCCATGAAATTAATCCTGAGACCGGCGAGGTTTTGCTAACGCTAACGCCACCCTATCCAGGGGGGGCTGGTTTGGAATGGGCTGGTGAGTATCTCTGGTATAACAGTATATGGCAGCAAACATTTTACAAACTCTCGATTCCTGATCTGGAAGTCGTTACAACATTCTCATCGCCTGCGGAAGGACCACACGGATTGGCATGGGATGGCGAGCATCTCTGGAGCGTTGATATGAACACGGGACGGTTCATCAAACAGTGTCCTGAAACTGGGGAAATCCTTGCCGAATTGTCAACACCAGGCGGACGCGCACACGGACTCGCATGGGATGGCGAAGCACTTTGGAACGCCGATACAAATGACCACGTCGTTTACCGAATCCACCCCGAATCCGGTGAGGTGCTAAATTCTGTCTCATGTCCAAGCGAACCCCATGGATTGACTTGGGATGGCACGGCGTTATGGTATGGTGAAGATAAAGCACAAACAATCCATAGGCTCAGTATATCGGAGTAACAACAAGTACAAGGCGAAGAATTGAGGAACTACGATGATCGCGTTTACTCCTATAATTGATAGTAGTGTTCAATAAATGAACAGCAAACTATAGATTATACTGGAGATATGTCGAAATTTGCCAACTTTATATGGACTTTTGGGTGGCATGGAATTTGCTATAAGTCTTATGAGGGTGGTTTATAAATCAAAGTTTCCAAAGGTAAACAGTGAAGTACGCCCCATTTCGGGCAATCGAATATAAGTATGCCCCATTTCGGGCAATGTTTCTCTGTGTTTTGTAGAATTGTAGAAAATCGCAAGGTTATATGATGGCAATTTAGATTATAATATGCACCCTTTTGGGTCCTAAATTGTGTCATTAATAATTGGAATACGCATTGATGGATAACGGAAAAGAAGAATAAATTTCCGAAGAAACGCTACCAATTTAAAAATTGTTTCACCTTAGTTTAGACGCATTTCTGTAGGTTCAGCGTATCGGGATAACGTCAAATAGTGAGGGGGAGAGAATTGAGAAAATTACAGATAACGATGCTAACCCTGCTCCTCGGAATCGGGTTAGTCATACAAAGCAGTGCGGATCGAGTGCAACTCAATACAAGTGCCGCCGTTCTTCACGACAACCTCGGGGCAAGTGTCGGTATCAGTGGCGATTACGCGATGATAGGTGTTCCAGAAGATGATACCGACAACGGCAGAGATACCGGTTCACTCCAAGTCTTTTTCCGGAGTGAAACTGGATGGGTGCAACATCAAAAACTGCTCGCCAGTGACGGCGTAAGGGGCGACGAGTTTGGAACGGCACTCGCAATGAGTGGTGATTATGCTATCGTTGGTGCACCGAGGAAAGACGACGCAGGAAATAACTCAGGTGCCGCTTATATCTTTACGCGGCAGGGCACGGCATGGGTGGAACAAGCGAAACTGGTCGCGCCCGATGCACGCGCAGGCGACTATTTTGGGGTCTCGGTCGCTATTGATGAAGATACCGTCCTCGTTGGAGGGCATCGTATCAATAAACCCACCGCCGACGCAGGATCCGTTTATGTGTTCGAGCGGCTTGGCAACAGTTGGCTCCTGACAGATCATCTCACGGCTCCGGATGCTACCAAATTCGCATACTTCGGCTTTTCTGTCGGTATTGACGACGACACTGCTATCATCGGAGCAATCCGTGATGATGAAGCGGGTTCGGATGCCGGGGCTGCCTATGTCTTCGTACGCAAAGGCATCGAATGGACATTCCAAGCGAAACTCCTCGGGAACAACACCGAATCAGAAGATAACTTTGGATATGCAGTTGATGTTGATGGTAATTTCGCGATTGTAACCTCACCGAAAAATAAAGGCGCGGGTGCCGCTTACATCTACGAGCGCGAGGGGACCGTATGGGAGCAAAAAAGAAATCGTGTCCGTATCCGTATGATCCCGATCGATCGCGATGGTGCCTCCGCCTTCGGGACCTCTGTTGCTATCAATGGCGAAACTGCTGTCATCGGAGCAACGGGCGGTAAGGTCGGTCAAGACATAGTCGGTGCCGCTTATGTCTTTACACGAAACGAGCCCCCATTCTGGAACCAACACACAAAACTCACCGCAAGCGATAGTCGCGGCGGTGACCAACTTGGATATGCTGTCGCACTCAGTGGAAGCGAAGTTATCGCAGGCGCGCCTAAACATAGCGCAGGTGGACTCGGTTCCGGGGCTGCCTACATCTATGAACAAAAAGAAGATGGAACTTGGGTAGAGACTATCAAGTTAAGCGATGGCGAAACCGCATCCGAAGATCAGTTTGGAATCTCTGTCGCAATTAGTGGCAATTTAGCCATTTCTGGCGCGCAACAAGATGATGATGTTGCACCAAACGCCGGGGCCGCTTACATTTTTGAGCGGAGTGGTACCCTCTGGCTACAACGCACAAAACTTGTCGCTGACGATGCAAAGGCAGGGGATCTGTTCGGGAATACTGTCGCTATCAGTGGCGAAACCGTGGTTGTTGGCGCGCCTGGTGCTGATGATGCCGGACCGGAGTCCGGCGCGGCGTACGTCTTCACCTATTTAGGCGACGAATGGGTTCAACGCGCAAAGTTAATCGGAGACGATACCAGCATGTTCGACCACTTCGGGACAGCTGTCGCTGTCCATGAAAATACCGCTCTTATCGGAGCGCACGGAAAAGATGAAGGTGCTGAAGATTCTGGTGCCGCATACATCTTCGTCCGAAACGGGGTTTCTTGGATACAACAGGCAAAACTCGCGCATCGGAACGCTGTACCCGGGGATCAGTTCGGTTATGCTGTGGCTATCTACGGAGATAACGCACTCATCGGCGCACATCGGAGTGACGCAACAGGACCTGATTCTGGTGCCGCATACATCTTTACGCGCAACGGCGGGACATGGAACCAAGACTTTGAACTCATCCCAAATGATAGCGGACTCGGCGACGAATTCGGTTATGCTGTGGATTTAACCAACGGTATCGCTATCATCGGCGCACCTAAGGAAGATCGAAGTGAACCGGATATGGGGGCGGCTTATGTTTTCGTGGAGACACGAACGGCTTGGCTGCAACAGTCAAAACTCACCGCCACTGAGGCAGAGGCAGGCGACGAATTCGGATCAGCAGTCTCTATTCATCAAGACACAGCAGTCGTTGGAGCATGGAAAGACGATCATCCCGTGACTGACAGCAGAGATAATGCCTTAGAACCCCTACAGATCGACAAAGGTTCAGCCTACTCTTTTCTGAGAGATGGATTGACTTGGGTACAGAAACGCAGAATTATTGCAAGTGGAACAAATCGGTCAGATCTGTTCGGTGCCTCGGTTGCAATCAGGGGCGCGTTCGCTATCGTTGGAGCTGCAGGCAATGATAATGCTGGTGATAACGCCGGTTCCGCGTTTATCTATAACCCGATCGATCTCGGATTCCAATCAGCGGATGTTCCGTTCGCTGTTGATCCAAAATCGAAGACACTCACACTGCTCGGACATATTAAACAGACGATGATTTTCCAGAACTATCCGAACCCTTTTAACCCTGAAACATGGTTTCCCTATAACTTAGCAGAGCAAGCCGAAGTCACCGTAAAAATCTACGATGTCGCCGGTGCGCTTGTCCGTCAATTGAATATCGGGTTACAGGAACCGGGTAGTTATCGGAGTCAAGAGAAAGCCGCGTATTGGGACGGCAGAAATGAATTTGGAACGAAAGTCGCAAGTGGTATCTATTTCTATACATTCACCGCAGGCGATTTCCAAAGCACCCGCCGGATGGTAATTCTGAAATAACGCCTCTTTAGCAAAAAACCAACGCTAATCCAAGCTCGGTAGGCGCGGTTTGAATGCAGGTCGCAAATGTAAAGCTAAGACAAATTTTGCCGCGTGTGGGCAAAATTTGGGCGAGTATACCGCAAAACCGTGCCTACTGAGCATCGTCATGAAACCACCCAATTATTTTTTTTTATCTTCAGCGATTTTTTTTCGCTTTCTTTCCCAAATAACGCCTCTTTACCCCTCGTTATCATCAAAATGGAATCTCAACCCTCTTTACATGAACCTGTATCTTCCTGTAGGGGTTGGGTTACCCAATCCCTACTAAACAAAAGTTTGCAGAATTGTGTGACTTTTTCATCTTAAATAGCGTCACTATGTGTTGATATGAAATGATGAACATCCCCTTTTCAGAGGTGTCCGATGAAAAACGACGATCCTGAACTCATCCAGTGTGTCCTTGACGGCGACGATACCGCGTTTTCTGTGCTTGTGAAAAAATACCAAAAGTCCGTTCACGCACTGGCGTGGCGAAAGGTTGGAGATTTCCACATCGCCGAGGATATTACACAGGATACATTCCTGAAAGCGTATCAGAAACTTTCAACACTGAAGAAGCCGCAGCGTTTTGCGAGTTGGCTGTATGTGATAGCAGCGAACCATTGCAGCACGTGGCTCCGTAAAAAACGTCTGTGGATACAATCGCTGGAAGACACAAGCAGTGTACAGTTAGAAAAAGCGACGTACTCTGGATATGTCATTGAAGAAAACGAGCGAATGGCGGTTGAAACACAACGCGAAGTCGTCAAGAAACTCCTCGCAAAATTACAGGAAAGTGATCGAACAGTCATCACACTTTATTACTTCGGTGGAATGACTTATCAAGAGATCAGCAAGTTTTTAGGCGTATCGGTAGGCGCGATTAAAACTCGCGTTTACCGCGTCCAGCAACGTTTGAAGAAAGAGGAACCGATGATACGAGAGGCTTTAGAGAATTTTCAAATCACGCCAAGTCTTACAGAAAATATCATGCAAGGGATTTCACGTCTAAAACCGGCTGCACCGTCTGGCGGCAAACCGTTGGTCCCGTGGGCAATAGGTGTTTCCACGTTAGCAGTCGTCCTTTTGCTGTTGGGTGTTGGCACGCAATCCTTATCACGTTTCCAAAAGCCATATAGCTTTGATGCTGCGTCAGAGATGAAGGTTGAACTGATTGAGGCACCCGTCGTGTTAAATCTTGAATCCGAACCGGATGACCGGACACAACTTGAAAATACCAACGCGCAGGGCAAAAACAATAGTGCTGGACAGCAACCTGATGAGATTTTGTTTGCTGCTGCGCAGACAGAGGGTGAAGACATTTCTGTCTCTAAACGACAGTGGGTACAGGCGAAGCCTGCCAGAGGCACTTGGCTAACTACGGTATTTACGACACTTAAAGATGAACTTTACATAGTTGATGATGACCTGGATATACACAAATTATCAGCCGATGAAAAGAAATGGCAGCACATCTCCGACATGAGGTCATTGGATACCAATTGGGCCCCAAGATCACTTGTCGCAAAGTGGAACGATACCTTCTATGTTGTTCCATCTGACCAACTTTTTGCTTCAACAGATGGTGGTGTGACATGGGATTTGCTCTACTCTTGGCAGGAAGAAAATCAGTATTGGAATCCGGTTGCATTGGTGCTAACGGATCAAGCTTTTATCTCGCTTTTGAGAACGGTATTTTTCGTTCTGAAGATGGCGGTAAGACCTGGGAGGCGATAAACGATGGGTTGACAGGCGAAATAGTATCCTTGGTGACGATCCGGAATACAGTCCATTTGGGATCACCGCCAGTATTTGCTGGAACGAAAGATGGACTTTATCGGCTTGAGGGTGGTGGTTGGCAACGCTTGGAACTCCCCGTGCCAGCCAAGGTCATTCGGGCAGTCGCGACGACTGAGAAACGACTCTATGTTTCAGTAGAGTTAGATTCGGATCAAATAGATCGTCAAAAAGTAGACCGTGAACAGCAGCGGACGTGGTGGATGTTCCGCTCGAGCGACTTTGGGAATTCATGGGAAGATATAACACCAACCAACGCTTGGCCCATAAAAGGGAGAGCACCTTGGATTCAACTCTTTGCTGTCGGTGAAACGCTTTTGGCAAGCGAGAACGGAGGTATAGTGCGTTCTACGGATGGTGGACGGACATGGCTGGCTCCGCAACTACTGGGGACTTCTTTTCCTTTGTCCCCTATATACGCCGCCGCCACAGTGGCTGAAAATACTATTTATGTTGCCGGAGATACTGGCCTCTATCGTACCACTAATGGCGGTGAATCGTGGGACCTTGTCAATATAGGTCGTCCTGCACAAGTCCTTGACCTGGTCGCCTTTAAAGAAACCGGGAACGGACAAGATACGCCTACGACGCTCTATGGAAGAATGGAAGAAGGGATAATGAAAACTACTGACTCTGGGCATTCTTGGAAGGCTGTTCATGCAGAGATACCGATGAAAATGCCTGTTAGAAATCCACATCCACCTATAGTACACGTAACCAAATCTGATGGTGTGCTTTATGCAAAAGGTGGCACGCCTGATAATGTGCACTTGTATCGCGTGTCCGCGAATGATAATAGGCTTGTGCCGGTTCAAGAGATACCGCGCTTTAACTCAGGAATGTTGAGGAGTGAGTTGTATCTAAGAAAAATCGGCCGTCTTGATATACTAAAAGAAATGGGCCGTCTTGATTTACAAGGTAGGTCGCTCGCTGAACACTTACAAAAAAGTTTTCCGGGGGCAACCCAGTTTTTCAAACAACTCGCACAAGCGGAGCCGTTGCAAACGAATCGACTTATCTCTGGGGGATTGCGTGGCGCGTTTGCTGTCAGTGACGACACGTTCTATATGGAATACAACTTTAAACTCTTCCGATGGGAGTCAGGGGCTACAGAATGGTACGACACCGAACTGGAGGAAACCGCTGAGCTTGACGTTGATGTATGGCAAATGAAAGGGTTCAAACTTACCGTTTCAGGGAACACCGTTTACGTCGGAAAACGGGATGGGCACCTCGTCGTCTCGTTTGATAGGGGGAATAATTGGATTGATGTCACTCCGATCCTGCCATTCCCTGTTAAGGTTTTCAAAGAGATTGTGTTTGCTAGTTCCACGGTGTATGTGGCAACAGATGCCGGTGTCGCTACATCAAGTGAAGGAAAACGTTGGCGTGCTATCACCGATACAGCGGGAACACACCTTATCATGGAACGATTGGCTGTTGATGGCACAAATGTTTATGGGGCTTCCGAGAAGAGTGTCTATCGGTTGGAAAGTGATGATGTCACATGGAAACAACTCACACCGGAAGTGCCAGATAGAGTGACCTCCCTTGCTGTTGATAGGAACGTGTTGTACGTCGGGACACAAAGCAGCGGTATGCTTCACTTCACCCTCAACGAAGAGTGAAACAGATTATCAGGGCAGTAATCACTTGGTGTTGCGAATGCGATGCTTCCCTATAAGAGAAAACAATGCTAAAAATTTTTGCCAAATCAATCTTTTCGTTTATGACGGCGACGCTACTACTTTCCGTTATTCACATAGGGTGTAGTTCAAGGAGTCTTGAACAGAATTCGCAAAGCATTCTTGAGCAGCCTCAAGAAAACGCACCTGAGCAGCCTCAAAAGACGGTTATCTCTGCAAAACCCAAAGAGACGAGCATTTTCAGCGTGATAGAGATAGAAGATGTCGAATATCCGACACTCGCGGTTTCTATTCATCTCCCCTTTGGTGTCCGCCCAAACAACACGGTCTGCCTCACAGAAAAACACGCATATCTGACGACCAAAAGGCACTTGCATGTTATTGATGTTTCTATCCCGCAACGTCCGTCCTATCTGACATCCCTCCCGTTCGGCAATGTTATCGGTAAGGCACTGATCACGGGACACTACGTGGTTATCTCAGGAAAAAAAGAGTTGTATCTCGTGAATATAGAGCATCCCATGTCCCCCGTGCTTGGATCTACGGCACATTTACCCGATCAGAACACCATCAAGGACTTTGATGTGAGGGAATCTCACCTCTATGTTCTGGGTGCGAATGACACCCTATACGTTTTTTCCATAGATTTCGGGCAGGCGCGACTCGTCAAATCTATTGAACTGGAGAAATGGTGGTGGTTGCTCAGCTTAAAACGCGGCAGTCCTGAAGTGGAACAGATCCGGCTCCCGACGTCAGAAAATTTTCCTGCAGAACTTGGGGATCCCCTCGGATTTGAGGAGCCAATCATGTCTGAACGCCAGTATTTACAAATCCGCAGCAGCAAACAAGAGAAAGTCCGCGCATCGATTTTTCTGGTAGTGGAGTCGCTGAGAGACCCAACATACGATCTGTTCAGTTTCGATACATACCGCAGCTTTGATGAGCCTGTCTTTACACGCCCACTGGAAGGCTACCATAATCTGGCGTTGGATTTTCGCACGCATCTTACCGAGACCGAGCAAAAGACCCTCACTCGCAGCACGCCCGCGCGTGCGTATGCGGTGGCAAACGGAAAGATGCAGGAAATCCGCCCAGAGCCCGCAAGCGAGACGATGGACGTTAAAGCCAAACGCTTAAAACAATTAATAGGGCCTGTCACAGATTTTCAAGTTTCCGGGTATCAACTTTACATCGTCACCGCAAACGGGTTCTTTTTTATTCGACCTGTTATCAACAAGCATGTTCTGCTCACGCTTTACAATAGTGAAGAGAGCACGAAACCTCACTGGATTGAACAGAATCCCGGATTTTTACCGTTTCGGATGGGCCGCCCGATAAGTCTCGCGGTTGATGAAGGTGGACATTATGCGTATGTGTTATCTCATCCGGAAGATTCACAAAGATGAAACCCTCTCGCTGGTTAACACAACGTATTGCAGAAACCATTCCTATTGTTTGCCTGCTGTGTCCTCCAATTTTTTTTCATAAGTGTGTAAAATTTTTGACACGCACTTATGAGAAGTGTGCCCTTGTAGCATAAACTGTCAGTTTGTGCCTCGTATTTCATAATTCTAAAAGCCTCCCCTGACAGCCCGCCGCCAATAGGTATGATATATTGTGTCGAATTTCTCTAACCTTTATGTTAAGCTCACGTTGTTCCAAACCCAAAACTTATGAGTAATAGTTGGGGACTCCGGTTTCAAACTGCGCTGGGCATGCTTATGAAATTACCCAATTAATTTTTTTACCTTCAGCGATTTTTTTATTTTCTTTCCCAAATAATGCATCTTTTTTTTTTAAATTCGCGTCATTATATAGTGACGTGAATGAATAGAGTGCCTCTTCACGATGTGTAGGCGCACCTACCTATGAAACATAGAAATTGATAAGTTCCCTTGATAAAAGTAGCCTTTCTGGAGATGTCTGATGAAAAACGATGATATTGCGTTGATCCAACGCATCCTCTCAGGTGATGAGAGTGCTTTTGCGAGTCTGGTTAGAAAGTATCAGAAAGAGATTCACGCATTTGTATACCGAAAAATTGGGGATTTCCATATCGCCGAAGATATTACACAGGAAACCTTCCTGCAAGTTTATCAGAAATTGGAAACTTTGGAAGATCCGACGCGGTTTTCAAAGTGGCTTTATGTGATTGCAGATCGTCTCTGTATCGCTTGGCACCGAAAAAACCGGCTACAGACCGAACCGCTGGAAGACCCTGCTACTTTGGAAATAGAAACAGAGGCGTATTCCCAATTTGTCGCCAGGCAAAACGCACAAATTTCTGCTGAGGCACGACGCGATGTGGTCGAAAAGCTGCTCGCAAAGTTACAGGAGAGCAGCCGGACAGTCATCACGCTCCACTACTTCAAAGGGATGACCTGCACAGAAATAGGCAACTTTTTAGGGGTATCAGAAGGTACGATTAAGAGTCGTATTCGCCGAGCGCGGCAACAGTTAAAAAAATATGGATTCATGATTCAAGAGGGATCAGACACTACAATTGAAGGAAAACGTCGCTCCCAAGAACATTTAAACGGAGGTTTTGGAATGAAATTAACGCTTGAAAGAAATGCCCTTTTGTCCTCCCTACAAGTGATGAGGGATGTCGCGAGTAAGCAGCAGACCCCACCTATTCTCCCAAATATTCTCATTCACGCCGAAGGAAGTACGATTGAGTGCATGGCAACGGACATGGAAATCGGTGTCAGAATGAAGATTGAAGGGACAGTCAAGGCGGAAGGATCCATTGTTGTCTCCGCCGAAAAATTGGAGGATACCGTTAAAGCGTTATCCGATGAAAAACCGGTAAACTTGGCAACTACCGCTGACGGCCAGGTTGAAATCACTTGTGGGAATGACGTTTACAAAATTGTTGAACTTTCTGATAAAGAGTTCCCACAACTGCCTTCCGTTGGCACAGAAGCTTTCATCATCGATGGAGAAACCCTGCGGTCGGTCCTCTATAGACTTGAAGTTGCTCTGGATACACAGGAAATCCGCTACTTCTTTCTAAACGGGCTCCATTTGGATGGAAGTGGTGTTGAGGCAATTGTTAGAAAGCAACTGGCTCTCGCACGTTGTGATCCGCTTAAACTGTCTGAAGATAGCCAGGGATTTATGGTCCCGTTCAAAATTCTTGAAGAAATCGAGCGAACTTTTGTTAATTCCTCAGAGGTCAGGATTTCTCGCATTGAGAACCAGATGCTCTTTGCAGATGAACACGCGACTTTGATATTTCCGGTCGGAGATAGGTATTTTTTAGAGTCGGTACTAACGATACCAGGCGTGAACGCCTAAGGCATTTATAGACGGACATTTTGACCGCCCACAACGCAGAGATAACTTCATGCTAACAACACTCATCCGCCGAGAACTCCTTGACAATCTAATGACCTTTCGATTCGCAGCAGCCGTCTTGATTATGTTGTTGCTTGTTGTTGCTACGACGACTGTGCTTATCAAGGATTACGAGCGACGATTGGCAAGTTACGATACTGCTATCAAAAAACATCGGCAAGAAATGCTGGAACAGACAACTTATTCAGCAGCACGGTTAAGGATTGATCGTCCACCCAACCCGCTGAGCATCTTTAATGTCGGTTTAGACAAACGATTAGGGAACACACTCGGTGTTAACCATTTCTTCGTGCCAACACTGTGGGATGCTCGGAAACATGGGGCAGATAACCCGTTTCTCAACCTCTTTTCTTCGATTGATCTTGTTTTTATTTTTCAGGGTATTCTGAGCCTGTTAGCACTTGTTTTTGCCTACGATACGATTGCGGGGGAACGCGAACATGGCACATTACGACTCGTGCTGACACATCCTGTTCGGCGCGGGCAAGTCCTATTTGCCAAATACATTAGTGGCATGATATGCCTGCTGATACCTCTATTGATGTGTATTCTCCTCGTGCTAATTATGCTAACGACATCCGCCTCTGTTTTCCTGAGTGCCGATGATTTTCTGCGTATCGGTGGAGTCGTTTTTACGTCGTTTGTCTATCTATCGCTGTTCTATCTAATCGGCATGCTGATTTCAGCGGCGACTCACCGAACCGGCACTGCCCTCATGCTTGCCATGTTTGTCTGGGGCTTTTTGGTGTTAGTGTATCCAAATATGATTCTAACAGCGATTAAAACTGAACCGCATCCCGATACGCAAATCTCCACTTACAATCGGATCAAACAGATATGGGAGGAATTTGAGAGAGATCGGCTGCAGTATCTCGCCAATGACCCCGTACCCGGCGAAAAATGGGATTTTAGTTTGCGGGGTAAAGGCTACACTTTTCGGGGGCTCCGGCACTATCCATCAGCATTACGATATCACGATATTACTGGATTCCATTATAAGACGCTTGAGGCGGAATCTGAACCGCAGGTGCCACATCTTCAGAATTATCATCGCTTTTTGGGTACACAGGTTACCAACACCGCAGAACGCATGTGGCTTGTCCGAAAGCCTGCACTCGACGCACTCTACACACAACCCGCAAAAATGGAGCAGATGCTATTGAAGTTTTCACCCGTCGGTCTGTATGACGCGGCAACCGAAGCGTGGACAGGCACAGACTTAAATGGACTCCAAGATTTTTTCACTGCGATTCAACGGTATCATCAGGCAGTCATTAACTATTATCTTGACAAAAAGATATTTGAATCTCGCCTATGGTTCGTTGGTGCCGAAAATGAGATTGATTGGGACCTGCTGCCGCAGTTTTCATTTACAAGAAGTGATATCGGTATCAACGCTAAGCGGGCGTTCCCCGATTTATGCCTGCTATTGATGATTAACCTGGTCCTGTTCGTAATAATATTCCTGATTTTCGTTCGGAGTGAGGTGTAGAATGATATTACATATCACAAAACGCGAACTCTACGACAACCTCAATAGCCTTCGATTCGCACTGACAACCCTCTTGCTGTTAGCATTGATGTTAACCAATGCCATCGGACATCTCCACGAGCATCCAAAGCGGATACAGCAGTATAACGAGGCTGTCGCCGAATCGCTGGATCTCTTGTCGTCTCACGCCGACGACAGTTTGTATAAACTCGCACAACAGGGACCGGGAAAACTCTACAAAAAGCCGTCACCTTTGCATTTCTGCGCAGAAGGCGGAGAACACTTGATGCCAAACATTATTGAAGGCGGCAGCCCTTATGTATACTCCACCGGTATAATAGGTGTCTGGCAACTGAAATATCCGGATGTCAACATAAATCTGAAGCGCGTTGGGCCGGATATAACCAAAGTAGATTGGGCATTTATTATCGCTTATGTTTTGAGTTTGATTGCGCTCTTATTCACTTTCGATGCCATCTCCAGTGATCGCGAAAGCGGCACGCTTCGGTTGATGTTAGCGAATGCGGTGCCACGCCACACTATATTGATCGGCAAGTTTTTAGGAGCGTTGATAAGCGTTAGTATCCCTTTTACACTTGCGGCATTGATAAACCTTTTGATGATTTCCACCACAAGTGCTGTTCACCTTAACATAGAAGCGTGGGGACGATTAGGTATCATCTGCTTTATCGCACTCCTATACACGTGTTTTTTTCTTGCATTGGGGCTGTTAGTCTCTGCGCGTGTACAACGGAGTGCTGTGAGTCTGGTGATACTCCTATTGATTTGGGTCACTTTCGTTGTTTTTATGCCGGGTCCGCTTGCTTCAATCGCAAGTGAATTCTCATCATCAATGTCCGCTGATGAAAAATGGGCGCGGTATAGCCAAAGGCAAGAAGAAATCTGGGATAAATACAATTATGTGGCCTGGTCAGATGAAGTAGATAGAAAAACGCTGACAGCGAAGCGCGCGTTCTTCACTGAAAAAGCAGAAATGATAGAACGTCTAAACCAAGAATACCTCACCAGCCAGATTGCACAGGTGCAACATGCGCGGTCTATCACTCACTTTTCGCCTGCTATACTTCTCCAACATCTTCTGGAATCCTTTGCCGGAACAGGTTTTGAGCGGCATTCGCAATTTGTGGAGAACGTGGAACGTTACGCTCGGCAATACCGTGAATTTGTCGTTGACATTGATAGATCCGATCCAGAGAGTCTCCATATTATTGGTGTGCGTGAAGGTATGACAAAGAGGAAGGTCTCGCCAGCGGCAGTCCCCAAATTTGAAGACACCTTGAGTCTCAGCAAGGATTTCAACACAGCAGCAGTGGATCTGCTGTTGCTAACGTTGTTTGTCATAGTCCTGCTATCGGGAGCATATCTCGCGTTTGTCCGTGTTGAAGTCTAATTTTTCGATAGACGGACGCGATGGTCTCAAGCGTGCGTGGTGCATTTTTCAGTTGCACATCCGTTATTTCTAAGGTATACTGCAAGTCGATTCTTATTAGATGGAGATATTAAATGAGCCAGCACAACGGCTATGATGATTTACAAACCCATATCCCTGAATTAGAAACACCTCCAATCGAGACATGGGAAAATCAGTATAGCCACCGAGATTACACAATCGAAATCACCAACTTGGAGTTTACTGCCGTATGCCCCAAAACCGGATTACCCGATTTCGCCACACTCTGTATTACCTATGTTCCAGACCAACACTGCATCGAACTGAAATCGCTGAAGGAGTACTTCCTTTTCTACCGCGATGTCGGTATCTTCCATGAGCATGTCGTGAACAAGGTGTTAGAGGACTTTGTTAAAGCCTGCCAGCCGCGGAAGGCGGAAGTCATCGGTAACTTCAACATCCGCGGCGGTATCAAAACAGTCGTGCGGGCAAGTTATCAAAAATAAACGCAGCAATAGGTATACATCAGGCAATCGGTACAGAACGACCGATTCGAGCGGATTCATAGAGCGCATCAAAGATTTTTGCGACGTTTAGCACCTCTTCTGCAGGCACCGGAGACGGCAAACCCTCACGAACCGCCTTGTGGAACGACTCAAATTCACTCGGTAATCCTGTAAGAAGCTTGGGTTCGTAATTGACCATCTCATCTTTCTTATCAAGGTAGATCTGAAGCGGTTCATAAGTCGCACCCGCTAAATCCCCCATGAAGAACGTCCCACCGATGTTCTCAATGTGTGATGCCCAAGCGGTCTCTAAAGTCACTGTTAATCCACTTTCAAAGCGGATGGTCCCCATTGCGAAATCTTCGACTTCAAAATCTTCAGGATCCCATTTGCCCCACGGATTGATGACATCTTTTTTATGTCCAAACTTCGTCGCTGTCATCCCAAACGCCTCAATCGGTTTCGGACAGCCGATCATCCAGAGCAACACATCAAGGATATGCACACCGATATCAATCAGCGGTCCACCACCTGCGATCGCTTTACTCAAAAACGATGGTGAGGCAGGAACACCACGCCGTCGCATTGCCATTGCACGTGCATAGTAGATGTCCCCGAAAAACCCTTCATCGTAGAGTTTCCGAAGCGTCCGTGCTTCAGCGCGGAATCGGGATTGCAAACCGATCTGTAGTACTTTGCCACTCGCTTTCTGTGCATCTACCATCGCTTGCCCATCAATCGCATTGGCAGCAATCGGTTTTTCACAGATAACGTGTTTTCCAGCGTTCAATGCTGCGATAGTCGGTCCGGCGTGGAAGTTATTCGGCGTGCAGACACTCACTGCATCGAGTTCATCCATCGCAGCCAATTCCTCATAATCACTGAAAACGTTTGGAATATCGTGCTGTTTCGCAAACGCTTTCGCACGCGCTTCGTCGATGTCGCACGCGGCGATAATCGAGACACCCTTGACACCTTTATGTCCCGGAAGGTGTTTACCACCAGCAATACCACCACACCCAACGATACCTACCTTAACTTCTTTAACCTTAGCCATTTTCGCTCCTTCTTCACTCATTCTAATAGGACTGACGCATTCCTCTTAAAGTGCCCCTGATAAGGGGGATTTAGGGGGTTACATACAGTGATATATGCTCACTGCGAGGCATTTTCAGCAAAATACCACTTTTCTCTCGTCAATTTGCGTAAGTCTTATCTAATTTAAACGGTCACCACTTGTGGTGCCTGTTCTAAGTTCAGATCGTGCGTCGTTGCCCATTCTGTACCAGCCCAGTGCACACCGTTCGGGTCGCGCCTGCCTTGTGTATCCGTTGAGGCACCAAGAAACTGCCTGCCGAGGTCATCCAGATTTTCAACTACCGTTTCATCCGGTTGCAGACTGTCGTTATAATATCGCAGATAATAATCAGGCTTAATCCAGCGATAGTGGTATCCGTAGATAACCACTTTAGACACATTTTCTCTGAAATTCAACCCCGCAGCATGGTAGATACGGCTTTCAAACAGGAACGCATCGCCTGCTTGGAGTAGTGGTTCATCATACGCAGGCGGATCAACTTCGCCTTCTTGGATACGCAGCGGTTCACCCAACTTATGGCTCTGCCGAACAAACCACGTCGCACCTGAGTTCGGCACGCTGAAATCTGTTAAGCAATAGCCTACCTTCAATCCAACACGTGGACATCCCTCATGCCCGACATCCAAATGCACACCGACATCCCGGTGCCAGTTACGGTTGTCTGGTTTCTCAGGTGCTTGTGGGTGTTTGTAAATAAGCGCAGTATTGGTAATGTGGATATTTGTGCCGAGCATCTGAAGAATCAACGGGACTGCCTTCGACTGCGTCGCAAGATCAGCAAATGCGGGTTCTTGCACCAGACCGTCCCGCCGATGCGCGTAATAGTTGTGATATTCAAACGACTCCATGAGCCGATCGCCTGTCTCAGTCAAGCGACCAATCATCTCGCTATCAATTGCTGAGCGCACGATGAGGTAACCGTTCTCATCAAATTCCTCACGTTGTGCATCTGTCAACTGAACAAATTCCATCGGTCTTCTCCTTTGTTCTCTGACTTTTCTGGATGGGCTTGCAAGTTACACCTCAATAGAAGGGTTGATAGACACGTGGAAGTATGCTATCATGAATCTAAAATGATGTCCACTCATAAACAGAATCATGAAAATAAATCTTCTCCGTTTTTCTCTACTAATTTTTCTATCAGCTGTGTGTCTAACATCAGCAGGACAAGACACACCCGCCGAGGCAGCACGCGCATATCAGGCAGGTATGCAAGCGCTCGCCAAAAAAAAGGATCACAATGCGCTTGCGGCGTTTCAGCGGGCAGTAAAAATCGACGCGTCCTACGCTGAGGCACACTATCAACTCGGTGTCCTTTACGGCAAACGCTCGCAATGGAAACCCACAATTCACGCGCTCCAGACTGCAGTCAAACTTAGACCCAATTTCGTGGATGCCCAGGTTCGTCTTGGTGAGGCTTATCTGATCGGTATGGCAAACGCAAAAAATGCTGTTGAACCGCTGCAACGCGCTTTACAGTTGCAACCCGACCTCTCTCGCGCACGCCGACTCTTAGGCACCGCTTACCTCCGTCAGCACCGAACCGATGAAGCAATCCACCATCTTAAACAGGCACAACAAGACAGTGAAGCACGCTACATGCTCGGTCTCGCTTACTTTCAAGCGGACGACTTTATCCAAGCGATACCACACTTTGAGGCAGTGATTAAACGCCAAAGCCGACACGCGAAAGCACATTTTAATATCGGGAACTGCTATCTACGCACCGGAAAAATCGCTGAGGGACGCGCTGCACTCCGCACATTCGAGAAACTTATCCGCGAAGAGGAACAATTAGCGACATTCCAACGTCTGATTCTCGACAATCCACAACGCCTACAACCCCGTTATCAACTCGCGGAACTACACATCAAACGAACAGAATGGGAACTCGCTATGGTGGAGCTCAAAGTGTGTCTGACCATCTCGCCGCACGACGAAAAGGCATCTGAACTGCTCGGTTATACCTATCTTCAAACGGAATCTTACGCGGACGCACTTGAGGTCTATGGGAACCTTGTGGAAGCACATCCGAAAAGCGCGGTATACCGGAATAGCCTCGGTATTGCCTATATGATGCTGAAAAAACCGCAACAGGCGATTACGCAATTTGAAACGGCTATACGTCTTAACACAACAAACCCGCAATTTTATCGTAATTTAGCAAACGCCTACCGAGAAATCGGCGAAGAGGCAAAAGCAAAACAGGCGTATCAACGCTATCGCTCTCTGACAAAGTAAGTTTCAGATTACAAGTCCACATGACACTATGAACAACTCACAGTCTCAGCCCTCAAGTGCCACCAATAATTCCCGCGCCTCGCAGCAGCACCAACAAGAGCATGCCGACGTGTGTATTATCGGCTCTGGTGCCGGGGGTGCGGTCGTTGCAAAGGTGCTTGCTGAAGCCGGATTATCGGTGATTATTTTAGAGGCAGGAGAAAATCACGATCCGAGTACTTTCGGCAGCTACGAACCGGAGATGCTACGTCGCCTCTTCTGGGATAGCGGCTTACGGCGCACACGCGACGGTGCGATTATTATCTCGCAAGGCAGAGGTGTCGGTGGTTCAACTATACATAACCTCTGCTACGCTGTCCGTCCACCACAGGTACTACTGGACAGATGGGGTGTTCCAGACCTCTCCGCAAACTTTGAACGTGTAGAGCAGACTCTCGGTGTTACACAGATACAAGAGACAGACGTAAACCGATTAAACGCTGTTATCCGCCGCGGATGCGAATTAATGAAATGGCGCGGTATCGTGCAAAGGCACAATAGGGCGGCATGCCCTACATGCGGATCGCAGTGCCTTTTCGGATGTCCACTCTCGAAATCAACGCAGGACAACCCAACAAGAAGTGGCAAACAGAGCATGGCGGTTACGTATATCCCTTTGGCACTCGCCGCTGATGCTCAGCTCTATAGCAATTGCATAGCTGAGAAAATTCATACCGAAAAAGGGAGGGTCGTTGGTGTTTCTGCACAACTGCCATCAGGTGATTTGTCCGTTCAAAGCAAGGTGGTGGTTCTCGCCGCGGGGGCTATCAACTCACCACAACTCTGGTTAAAAAGCAGACTGCCGAACACAAACCGACGAGTCGGGACAAATCTCCATCTGCATCCCGCTGTCTTCGTCGGTGGGGTCTTCAACGAAATGATCGACGGGCACCTCGGTATTCCGCAAAGCTACTATATTGATGAGTTCCTCGATTTAGAAAAGTCTCGAAGCAGTGGCTACCTACTCATGCCGGCTTTCGGTTCGCAGATGATAGTCGCCGCAAGCCTACCAGGATTCGGTGACAGCCACCGAGAACTGATGGAACGCTATCGCCACATCGCAGCACTCCTTGTCCTCTTACATGACCGAACAACCGGACAAGTCTCAGTTAATTACAAAGGTGAACCAAACATCGCATACCGGCTCCGACGGTCAGATAAAAGGATGTTAGTAGAAGGGGCAATCAACGCCGCCCGCCTACTTTTTGCCGCCGGCGCGACAGAAATTGTGATGCCCTATACACAACATTTCCCTATTAAAACAGAAGCGGATCTTGAGATTGTCCGGCAACGCGGGATCGTGCCAAATGACATCATGCTCGCTTCCAGTCATCCGCAAGGCACACTCCCAATGGGTGAATACTCGAACAGAAGCGTTGTCAAACTTTCGGGGGAATCCCACGCCGTGAACGGCTTATTTGTCGCTGATGCAAGCCTCTTCCCAACCTCTATCGGCGTACCGCCGACGTTGACCATCGCAGCACTTGCTGAACATGTCGCAAGTCAAATCATTGAGAGTGGTATTGTGTAGCGTTTGCGTTAAGGTAGTAGGCACGCGCCGTCGTGTCGTAACGTATTTACTATAAGGTAGTAGACACGCGCCGTCGTGCCGTAACGTATTTACTATAAACAGATGAAAAGATGAAAAAGATGAAAGAAAAAGACAGGAAGCATAAACGGACTGAAAAATGGAAGGAAAGTCCCCCCTCCAATCTTCCACCCTTCCAATCTTCCATTCCGTTCCTTCCACTCGGAAACTTCCCAACCCCAGTACAGCGTCTATCTAATCTTGAGCATGCTCTCGGTTTCAAATCGCTCTGGATAAAACGAGATGATCTGAGCGGTCCGTTAGGTGGAGGTAATAAGGTCCGAAAACTGGAGTACATGTTCGCAGCAGCACACCCTGATGGCGAAAAAAAGAAAACACTCTTCACAATCGGGCCAACAGGCTCTAATCACGTTCGGGCAACGGCAGTCTACGGCAAAGCATCTGGGTTCCGAGTCCAATGTCTGCTCTTTAAACAACCGCCTACCGAATATTCCGAAGCAAACTATCGCACAATCTGTGAACACGCCGCTCAGGTCTACGAGGTTAAACGTATGGAGACAATGTTTGCCCGTTACGCGTATGAACAAATAAAAACGGCTTTCGGCATCGGAGCGGAACGCTATTTCATTCCAGCGGGGGGTTCGTCGCCGCTCGGTTCTGTCGGCTATGTGAAAGCAGTTTCAGAACTGAAATCACAGATTGAGGCAGGCATCCTCCCAGAACCACGATTTATCTTTGTGCCAGTAGGAACATGCGGGACAATGGCAGGCTTGATAGGAGGGGTGCAGCTCGCCGGACTGAAAACCGAGGTTGTTGGTATCCGTGTCGCTGACCGAGTGGTGGCAAACCCGTTAGCAATCTCGCGGATGGTGCGACGGACCCTTCATCTCATCGGTGCGACCGATGTCCCGGATATTCACACAAGCGACATTGAACTCTGGCACGGCGATTTTGGTGAAGGATATGCCATCCCGACAAAAGCAGGCACCCAAGCGGTCGAGATGATGGCTGAACATGAAGGGATCGCACTCGAAAACACCTATACCGGAAAAACACTGGCAGGACTCATCCACTGCGTAAAAGCACGAAGGCATGAAGACCAACCGATACTTTTCTGGCATACATACGGTGGTGGCGCATAACAAATTTAAAGTCCCCTGATAAGGGGCGGTGAATGCCATAAGGCATTCATACCGTTGATTCTTTAGGGGGTTAAGAGCGGCTGCTAAATTTGCATAAGTCTTATTAATCATAAACACGAGAGGAATATATGGGAACAGAGAACAACAAACCGAATTTCGTTCAGGCAGGTACGTCTATCATCGACTGCGACCTTCACAACCGGTTACCCTCACACCAAATGCTCTATCCATACCTACCCGATTACTGGTGCGACTATTGCGAAGAATCCGGTTTCCCCGGACCCGATGCAAACGACTATCCAGAGGGTGTATCGACCTCAACACGTCCAGAAATTACACATCCGTCAGAAGACCGTCCGGCATCAGACTTAGCACTACTCCGCAAGCACGCACTTGACTTCTGGAATGTCGAATACGGGATACTCACCTGTGGGTATCGGGTACAGAGCGTCCACAATGAAGACTTAGCGGCGGCACTCGCCTCGGCAGTCAACGACTGGCAGATTGAGCATTGGCTTGATCCCGAACCGCGTTTACGTGCCTCATTGATTGTGCCAAGCCAGAACCCCGAACTCGCAGCACGAGAAATTGAACGCTTAGGAAGACATCCGGGATTTGTACAAGTAATGCTGCCTGCCCGATCACAAGTACCCTACGGCAATAGACGCTATCATCCGATCTATGCTGCAGCCGTGCGTCATCAACTCGTAATCGGTATCCATTACGGCGGCGCGCCCGGGCTGCCACCGACGTCCGTAGGATGGCCCTCAACCTATCTGGAAGAATACGTCGGTATGTCGCAGGTGTTTCAGGCACAGGTGCTGAGTCTCGTATCCGAGGGGGTTTTCGACAAGTTCCCCGACTTACGCGTCGCGCTCATAGAAACAGGTGTCACATGGATGCCGTCGCTGATGTGGCGGTTCGATAAAGAGTGGCGCGGTTTACGAAATTTGACACCTTGGGTAAAGCGACCTCCATCGGCATATATTCGAGAACATATCCGCTTGACACTCCAACCGATTGACGCACCACCCACTGCGACAGAACTCCTTCAGATTGTCGGGCAGCTTGATTCAGAGGATATGTTAATGTTCTCAAGCGACTACCCGCACTGGCACTTTGATGCCGCGGACGAGGCTTTCCCCGCACAGTTACCGCAATCGCTGACACGCAAAATTCTGTCCGAAAACGCAAGAGAATTCTATCGTCTCTAAAGCGAAATACGGAAGGCTCCTAATTGTCAGTGTCCGTACACATGTTGCCCTTATCTCACTTATTTTTTTCATTATGCACGTTTTCGACCCCAAAAGCGTATCTTTAATTATAAAGGCTAACACAGTGTTTTAAATTTGACGGTTTCGGTTTATTGAAGCATTTGGTATAGTCTTTCAAGAAACCGAAAAGCAGTGGATGAAAATCGCCATAGCAGTGGAACACAATTACACTTCAATCTATTCATTAATAATTATGGAGTATCCTGATGGAAAGAGAAGACGATATTCAACTTATTCATAGAATTTTGTCAGGCGACGATACAGCGTTTGAAATCTTAGTTCAAAAACATCAAGATAGTATTCATGCACTTGCGTGGCGAAAAATTGGTGATTTTCACATTGCTCAAGAGATTACCCAAGACACTTTCCTCCAAGTATACAAGAACCTCTCGCAGCTAAGGAATCCGAACCAACTCTCAGGATGGATGTATGTCATTGCCAATCGGCTCTGCCTTAAATGGCTCGAAAAGAATAAACCTGTCATGCAATCACTGGAGGACACACCTGTGGAAGAAATCGAGAGAGCCTCTTATGCACATCACGTAACAGAACAGCGAGAAACAGAAGACACTGAACATCGCCATGAACTCGTCAAAAAGCTGCTCGCAAAACTCCCGGAAAGCGAACGCACCGTCGTGACGCTCTATTATCTCGGTAAAATGACGACCAAAGAGATTAGTAAGTTTTTAGGTGTGTCTGTGCACACCATTACAAGCCGGCTTCAGCGAGCGCGCAAGCGTTTACAAAAACAACAGGAGGCGTTAATCCAAGAAGTTCTCGGCGGCGTACAAATACCGGCAAGTTTAAGCCAGAACGTCATGCAACAAATCACTGACATGACTCCTACACCGGCTCCGGCTTCCAAACCGTTCCTCCCATGGATGGCTTTAGGGACGGCTGCGGTTTTGGTTGCCTTACTCCTCGGCGCGAGCAATCGATACCTCACCCGTTTCCAGAAGCCGTATAGTTTTGAGGCGCAATCTGAACCGAGGATCGAAATCGTTGATGCACCTATCATCCTTGATATAGCAACCAAACCTGCTCTGCGAAATCGGGTCGGACGGGATACCACTCCCGGCAAAACCAGCCGTGTCGGCGCCCAAGTCTCTAATGTAACCTCAGTATCTGTCGCGCTGGAAAATGCTGTCAAACAGTGGATGCCGAGAACAGACATGCCAACAGCCCGATTTCTCTTTGGCACGTGTGTTGTGGACGGAAAAGTATTCGCAATAGGCGGCGAGGTTGACAAGTTTGGTGACACAGCCATTGCAACGGTAGAAATGTACGACCCGAAAACCGATACATGGGAACGAAAGGCAGATATGCCGACAGCCCGGTCTGGCGTGTCTACCTTGGTTGTGGATGGGAAAATCTATGCCATTGGTGGAGGAAAGGGAAAGAAATATCAGGTTGGTGCCGGTTGGGTGCACAGTGGTAAACTTCTCCCAACTATAGAAATGTATGATCCAGTCACCGATACATGGACCCGGAAAGCGGACATGCCTGTGCCGAGGTGTAGTAACAGTACCTGTATCGTGGATGGAAAAATCTATATCATTGGCGGCGTGGCAGCCAACGGAAAACAGGGGCGCTTAGATAGCGTGGACATCTACGATCCAGCCACTGATACGTGGACAGAAGCAAAAAGTATGAATCATGCTCGTGGTGGCGCGTCAGTGAGTGTTGTGAATGGAAAGATTTATGTGATGGGTGGAGTGGGATGGCCCCAGATTCCAAATCATCCAGGTCCCTTTCTTTCCAGTGTTGAAGTTTTCAATCCAGAAACAAATCATTGGAAGGAAATAGCAGAGATGCCTACCCCAAAAGCATTTCACACGGCAAGTGTAATCAACGGAAAAATTTACGTAATAGGGGGTGGTTTTCGAGGCAATGATCGGTTCAAGTATCTCTCAACAGTTGAAGTTTACGACCCTGAAACTGACCGTTGGACACAAGAACCAGATATGCCGATTGGCAAATGGGCACATAGGGCTGAGGTAATAAACGAGAAGATCTATATCTTTGGGGGCAATAGTGCTGTTTTTAGACCACTTACAATGATTGAAGTATACGGCACAGGCGAGGTTTCTCGGAGCGTCGACCCAATGGGAAAACTTGTGCAAACGTGGGAAACGATTAAAAGCAGCAATCATTGAACCTCCAATGTGTTTTATTTTAAACTTTATACTAAAAATTTTTAGAACTTATGCATTTTCCCTCCTCAAGTAATTACAGAATCCACTATAAAATCAAGGAGACTTACAAAGATGAAAAATCTACGAAAGTTGTCAATTTTTGCTTGTCTTTTTCTGCTCGTTTTCATGCTGATGCGTGCTGAAGCACTTCCACCGCCTTCACCCGCGGGTGGGAACTATTTAGTCCTTGATGGTGTGGACGACCACGCCATTTTGGATTTTGAGACTTTCGGTCTTCTCATACCAGAAGGCACAGATACATTCACCTTTGAAGCGTGGGTATATCCAACTACGCAGCCTAACAAGGATATACACACACTGGTTCTCAGTCAACAAGTGATGATGGATGTCGTGAGCCATGATCACGAGGAATTCGGGGGACTAAAGGTGTTTCTAAATCTGTCGAAGGAAGATTTCATGCTACAAGGTTCAGCGCACCTTGCACGTGACGTAGGGCATGCTATGATGTCGAAAGCCCCGATAAGGTTTCCCGCGAATCAGTGGAATCACATTGTCTTTCAGGGCGGAAAGGGACAGAAGACGGCAGTCATTGTTAATGATTTCGCGCGCGTTTCAGGTGGAGGGCAAGGAATAACGCTTGCACACGACGCAGACAAGATCACCAAATTCGGAGGGCATCCACAGGATTTTACACTTGGTGGGTGTGACGCAAAAATTCCGGGTCACAAACGGCATTCTTGGGGCTATTTTGCAGGCTATATTGATGAGGTCCGTATCTCAAAGGTTGTGCGTTACAATACCGCCAAACACAGTTTCACGCCGCAGAAAAAGTTCAAGAATGATGCCAAAACAATTGCTTTGTGGCATTTTGATGAACCGAGGGGAACACGGGAGTTCTCGGATACATCCGGCAACGCCTACCATCTGCTCGGGAAAAATGGGGCAATGACCGATGGCACACTCGCAGTTGACGCGGAAGGAAAACTCGCAACCATATGGGGGCGACTGAAGCAATGAAACGGTTCACGTCTGAGTCAGTCGGTCCTTCATCTGACAAAGAGGTTCATATGTTTCCTGATGATCGGAAATGCCAATTCTGAGCGTCAGCACGGAAAGTCCCGCGTAGACAATCCGGTGGTGAAAGATATTTATACATCCGACCTTTGATATACCTCACACAACAGGATCCAATTCAGGCGTTGCCAACCACGGTTCAAAATAGGTAACGTCTGACGCTTCACTGAAACAGTGTATGATTTTGCCCATATCTTCTCCTCTCCGCCGCTGTATTTTCCAAAGCATTCTTCAATTATTTATTTTCATATATAAAATTTGCGCCAATTATACACGATGTCCAGACGAAATTCGAGGTTTTCTGTAGCGGTATCTCCTAATTGGAATTCGATTTTTTTCCCATGATGCATCTTTTTAGCCTCAAAATTCGTCTTTAATAATAGAGGGTATAAAGCGTATCGCATTGCTTAATTTTACAAGACTTGATATCAGAAAAAAAGAAGTCCATTGAAGATGTAATTTATAGGTTTTACCGTAGTAAATAGAACGCAACGCCATCTTTTCATCAGGAGGGAATCTCGTGGAGAGAGAAGACGATGTTCAACTGATTCAGAGAACCTTATCGGGTGACGATACAGCATTTGGTATCTTACTCCAAAGATACCAGAAAAGCGTGCACGCGCTCGTATGGCGAAAGATCGAGGATTTTCACACTGCTGAAGATATTACCCAAGACACTTTCCTTCAAGCATATAAAAAACTCTCAACGCTCAAGAATCACAATCAGTTTGCCGGATGGCTGTATGTCATCGCAGATCGGCTTTGCATTGATTGGAGTCGGAAGAGAAGACTCACAACGCAATCGCTGGAGGATACACCTGTGGAAGAAATCGAGAGAGCCTCTTATATACATCACGTATCAAAGCAGCGCGAAGTAGAACGCACTAAGCGTCGCCGTGAACTTGTCAAAAAGCTGCTCGCAAAACTCCCAGAAAGTGAACGAACGGTGGTTACACTTTATTATCTCGGCGAAATGACGACCAGAGAGATTGGGAAATTCTTAGGCGTGTCAGTAGGTACAATTAAAAGTAGACTTCGTCGCGGCCGGAAGCGTTTGCAAGAGGACGAGGAACTGATGATCCAGGAAGTGCTCGGCGGCGTGCAAATACCGGCAAGTTTAAGCCAGAACGTCATGCGACAAATCACTGATATGACCCCCACACTGACGCCGACTTCTAAACCGTTCCTCCCATGGATGGCTGTGGGAGCGGCTGCCGTTTTGATCGCCTTGCTACTCGGCGCAAGTGAACAATACCTCACCCGTTTCCAGAAGCCGTATAGTTTCGAGGCGCGATCTGAACCGACGATTGAAATCGTCGATGCACCCATCATCCTTGATATAGCAACGAAACCCACTGTGCGAAATAGGGTCGGACGGGATACCACTCTCGGTAAAACCAGCCGTCCTGGCACCCAAGTCTCTAATGTTACCTCAACATCTGTTACATCGGAAAATGCTGCCAAGTTTTCTACTGCACAATGGGCACAAGGAAACGGACCGCCAGCGGGACCTGTCCGCGATATCTTTGCTACACCTGAAGGAACGGTCTATGCCGTTACACAAACAGGAATATACAGATTAACGGCAGATGCAACCGCGTGGATGCGCGTCAACGCCAGTGTCCCAATTGGCGAATTTTTGATGCCGATGGCAGCACATAGCGGTAGGCTTTATATTGTTTCGACTGACGAGGTATTTGCTTCTGATAACAGAGGTGAGATGTGGAGGACACTGGGTCCCCGACCCAAAGGGGATGCTGTTGGATTCGTCATCACAGATGCCGAAAAAGCTTCCAGTTCACAAATGCCTATTACGATGTATCTCGCGCTTAGAGATAAAGGGATTTTTCGATCCACAGACGGTGGTGCACTATGGCACCCTCTTAACGACGGACTGACAGTTTCCGAAAAGATTTCCGTAGTGGCTGCTGTTGGAAAAACAGTTTTTGCGGGTACAGGGAACGGTCTTTATCGTTTCACTTCAGGCATCTGGGAAAAATTGCCATTGGATACATCCGGTGCCGTCTGTTCCTTGACAGTCTCAGGGAATAATCTCTATGCTGGAATAGGGCACGAGTTTTTGGTGAGATTAACGCCAGAGAAAATAAAAGAGGTAATGTGGAATAATAGGTCAGATTTTGTTAAAATTTTCCATTCGGCTGACTTGGGCGCGTCGTGGACTGAAATATGGCGTGAAAATCAAGATCTGCCCAGCGGTGTACTGGCGGGTATAACGGTTTTAGCCGCTGATAAAACGCTCTTGGCATTGAGTCTCACGCAATCTCGTTCAACAGACGGTGGACAGACTTGGACGAAACTCAAAGATGACTGGGGTTTTTTGCGCGATATCCGCCTGCCATCTGTGATAGTAAACGAGAAAACGTGTTACAAAACCGATGTATTCAGCATTCATCGCACGACTGACGGTGGTGAGTCATGGCACCTATTTATGAACGGGATAATGGGAACACTTATAACCGATTTGGTCGCGTTTGACAATAGATTATATACCCATACTGGCTATGACATTTATCAATCAACGGATGCGGGCGGGTCCTGGAAAAAAATTCCGACGGATGGGCAGAAAGATGGATCCAATAATTCCAGGACCAGTGTGAGGGCTGATGCAAAACTGATCGTTGTTGGCAACGTGCTTTATTCGCTTTCATGTTCAGGAGACAATGTGAGAATTTTCCGTTTATCTACTGATGGCGGTAGGTTCATTCCGCTTCAAGGTGTCCCAATTTTGGATCGCGAAAAACTTAGCGATGAAAAATATGAGTCAAAAGAGCGAGAGAGTCGGCATGTATCTCGTCTGAGAACTGAGACGGCTGTGGCGAGTCGTGATACCTTTTATGTAGAATATCTGGGAGAACTTTTCAAATGGAAACTCGGTGATCCAGAATGGACAAGCACTGGATTGGTAGAGGATCATCCGATATACAGGTCCTCCGAGGTGTTCAAAGTAGCGGTTTTCGGAGAAACCGTCTACGCAGGCAAATGGAATGGTCAGCTGTTTCAATCGCTTGATGACGGGGAGAGTTGGAGAGACGTTACATCAACCCTGCCGCTCCGCTTCACGCACTTCAAAGATATCGTCTTTGCAGGGGCATCGGTTTACGTCGCAACAGATAATGGGGTCATGGCTTCGCAAACCGGGGTAAACTGGCGCATACTTACGGATGAAATAGGGACACGCGTCGTCATAGACAAATTGGGTGTGGATGGCACAACGGTTTATGGGGCTGGCGATGCTGGAGGGTATCGTTTGAATGCGCGGACGCAGTGGGAACAGATTTCTTCAGAAGTGCCAAATGCAATCAGTGATCTCGTCATCGCTAACGATAGACTCTATAGTGCTACCGATATGATCACTCGCGCGAAAGAGCGCGGACTGTTTTACATCTCGCTTGAAGAGAATGAAGAGAAATAATGGAGGTAAACCGTGAAAATTCGTTGGACGTTCGGTATTTTGGCTATCTGTGTTCTATTCGTTATCAATATAGGCGAACTCGCTGCCGAGAAAACGTGGACGCAAAGAGCAGACATGCCGACAGCCCGATATAACTTTGACACGTGTGTCGTGGACGGAAAAGTATTCGCAATCGGCGGCGAAATTGATGCATTTGGTGAGATATCCATTGCAACGGTAGAAGTGTACGACCCGAAAACCGATACATGGGAACGCAAGGCGGATATGCCGACAGCCCGGTCCAGTGTGGAAACCTTGGTTGTAGACGGGAAAATCTATGCCATAGGTGGCGCAGAAAGAGAAAAATTTCCGGTTGGCCCGGGTAGGCGGGACAGGTTTGAACGCCTTCCCGTTGTGGAAATGTATGATCCAATCACCGACACATGGGCCCAGAAAGCGGACATGCCTGTATGGAGGGATGGTGGTACCTGCGTCGTAGATGGAAAGATTTATATCATTGGTGGAGTGGCAGGCAACAGAGAAGAGTGGCGATTAGATATCGTGGACGTATATGATCCAGCAACCGATACATGGGCAAAAGCGAAAAGTATGAACCATGCGCGTTCTAGCGCATCAGTTAGTGTCGTAGATGGAAAAATTTATGTCATGGGTGGAAACGGATGGCCCCAGATTCCCAATCATCCAGGCCCCTTCCATTCCAGTATTGAAGTGTATGATCCAAAAACCAATCGATGGACTGAAAAAACTGAGATGCCTGCACCGAAATCAGGGCACACGGCAAGCGTGATCGATGGAAAAATCTATGTGATAGGGGGTGGCTTTCGGGGCAACGGTCCGTACATGTACCTCTCAACCGTTGAAGTTTACGACCCTGAAACTGACCGTTGGACACAGGAACCCGACATGCCAGTTGGCAAATCTGGACATGAGGCTGAGGTAATAAACGGAAATATCTATATTTTTGGGGGCAGTGCGGCTGGCGTTTGGGCACCACTTACAGATGTTGAGGTATACGGCACAGATGAACTCCCTCAGAGTGTCGATCCGGTCGGAAAACTTGTCGAAACTTGGGGTGCAATCAAAACAAGGCAATAGTGGTCCCATAGGTTGAGTAGAGTGAGGCGCGATAAAAGGAGTGTTCATGTTTATTAACTGTAAATTGTTACTCAGTGCGGTGTTCTTGTTTAGTTTAGTTTTGCCAGTATTTCCTTTCGAGCCTTCTGGTGGTATTTTAATGCTGGATGGTGAGGATGACTATGCGATCCTCCGATTTGCCGAACACGGCTATATTTTCCCCAGAAACACCGATGAATTTACGGTTGAGGTATGGTTCTATCCGAAAGCTGAACCGGAGGAGCCAGGAAAGTCAAATATTATTCTGAGTCAGCAAGTTCGCTTCGGATTGCTGCCAGATAATAAGTGTGGGGATAGGATCAGTGAGAAGGATCAAGTGTGTTCCTATGGTACAGCGTGGCTTGAAAGCGGAGCAGCGCACGGTGTCAGAAGCAATAGGGCTGCCATCAAGAAGGATCAATGGAACTATATGGCGGTCATTTTCACGGACAGCACGTTTCATTTGGCATACAACGATCAAATTGTTCGAAGACAGAAGCACTTTCTGAACGTAATAGCTGCGGAGCTGCGTTTCCCTGAATGGTTTAAAAATTTCTGTGTGGGCGGCTTTGCGAAAAAAGAATTAGTCCAACATATACCTTACTTTCATGGCGAAATTGATGCGATAAGGTTTTCCAATATCGCTCGATATGATTTACCTGCCGCGCAGGGGACCTCGCCTTTTGATCCGCCACACCGGTTCTCAAGCGATAAACACACGTTGGCACTCTGGGATTTTAATGACGAGGAAGGTGCAGATCGCTTTGAAGATACGTCGGGGAATGGGTATACATTAATCGGCATGAATGGTGCTACTACCAGTGGCCCACTTGCTGTCAATCCTGCTAATACTTCTATAACCACGACATGGGGACAAATCAAGTTGGAATCCAGAGACATTCAGTTTTCGGATTAACTGAAATTAGATTCAGGTTTACTTAACTTTCTGACCTAACACGCGGATTCCCAAAATCTGCTTTCGCATTTTTTATTGTTCATAAGGAGGCGAATTTTAATGAAAAGGTTTTACCAACTCATACTTACGATAGTCGTTGTTTTTACATTGGTTATTGGAACTTCACATTTTGCATTTGCACAGGGAAAAGTTAATATTGACGATGGTCCTTTAAAAGAGGAAGATTGGCTCAAAAATCCTCACGAAGCCGCATTGGGCGAATCCCATGTTGAAAACGAAAACTGGATTACCAAGTGGTACGGACCCGACGGAAATTATGAAAACAATGAAGGTTTCAAAAAATCAGGTCGGAGAGACCTTATTGACGAAGGAACTAAAGGTAAACTCACACAACTATCACTCTCAACCCTTGCAGGCTTAAAGAAAACCCAAACTACTAAAATGGCGTGGGGCGGCGACCACGGTGGCACTCGAAATTGGACAGTGTTTGAACTTGACCCAGCGAGCCAAGACAATATGAACCGAGGGGGACCTGCTGATAAGATTGATACCTATGTTATGTGTGTCATTGCTGCGCCTAAAGAGATGAAGGCGGTGATGTCGCCTGCACACGATGACTATGCCCAAATCTGGATTAATGGGGATAAGTGGTATAACAATACGGCTTGGACAGGCGGCGCGCAGGTCGTTAATTATAACGTTGAAGTCAAACTGAAAAAAGGTACCAATGTCGTTCTTTACCGGTGCAGCGAAACGGCTGGTGCTGCTTATATCAATTTACACTTTGACGATAACACGCACAAGGTCTGCAAAATCTATCCTGACAAATCGGAGGACCAGAAAGGTTTCTTTAGGGAGGTTACTGGTGGCCTTCCAGTCGATCCTATAGGAAAGGCGACAACAACTTGGGCAGATATTAAGCAGAATCACTAAACAAAAATCCGTGCTGTATACGCTTGCAGCAAGGGTTTTTTCCCAGTCGTCAGTCCCGAGTTTTCAGTACTTAGCCCCATCGAGGCTCGCTGTTTACTGATAAGGAGACCTACGAAGATGAAAAATCTACGAAATCTGTCAATTTTTGCTTGCCTTTTCCTGTTCGTTTTCATGCCGATGCGTGCTGAAGCACTTCCACCGCCTTCACCTGCGGGTGGCAACTATTTGGCACTTGATGGTGTAGACGACCACGCCATTTTGGACTTTGAGACCTTCGGTCTCCTCATACCAAAAGGCACAAATGCATTCACCTTTGAAGCGTGGATATATCCAACCACACTGGCTGACGAGGACGAGAATGTAAACGCAATAATTTTCAGCCAACAGGTGCGGATGGATGTCGTGAGCCATGATCTTGACGGATTTGTAAAACTAACAGGTGGAGCACACATTGATTTTGGCGAAGTGAACGCTCCAATGACGTTCGGCTGGATAATAGACCTTGCCCCGAATCAATGGCATCACATCGCTTTTCAGGGGGGAAAGAAACAGAAGACGACAATCATCCTTAACGAGTTGGTGCGCGTCACAGCGCAGCAAATAACTCTCGCACCTGATATCTCACACGCTGAGCATCCACAGGATTTTACAATCGGAGGGTTTGGAAAGAAAATTAAGCGTTTCTTTCACGGCGATCATTTTCATTTTTGGGGTCATTTTACGGGCTATATTGATGAGGTCCGCATCTCAAAGATTGCGCGTTACGATATCGCCAAACGCGGTTTCACACCGCGCACAAAGTTCAAGGATGACGCAAGAACGGTTGCATTGTGGCATTTTGATGAACCGAGGGGAACACGGGAGTTCTCGGATACATCCGGCAACGCCTACCACCTGGTCGGTAAAAATGGTGCAATGACCGATGGCACACTCGCAGTTGAAGCAGAAGAAAAACTCGCCACTACATGGGGGCAACTTAAGCAGTAGTAAGGAAATATCGCTAATTGACTTAACGCAGTGTAGAGAAATTGGTATCTCGCGTGGTTCATACCCACGAGGCTGGGGGTTCGAGTCCTTCCACTGCAATCGCTACCTGATATCCTATACATGAAAGTCCTCCAATGCTTACATGCTTGATCTCTCAGGTAGCGATTTTCTTACTTTAAAAAACTGACAGGTGCGGTGAAAACCGCACCTATATTTTTGTCTCAGCGTAATAAGAAACAGTCAAAAAAATCTCAATTTTCAGCGAGGGGTGTGGTATCATAATTAAACGCAATTACTGGCTGAATCCATACGAGGTATTACAAAATAATTTTGAGAGAGTTTACTAAAAGGAACGACTATGACAACGCATGAGACTCTTGAAGCAAAAGTCGATCAACTGTTTGCAGAATGGAACAACCCAGACACTCCGGGTGCCGCCTTAGCGGTTACCAGAGACGGCGAAACCATCTATACACAAGGCTACGGGACAGCGAACCTGGAATACGACATCCCCATTACGCCGACAACCATCTTCGATATCGCCTCAGTGTCCAAACAATTCGCTGCCTTCGCTATTGCTACCTTAGCGCACGAAGGAAAACTTTCGTTAGATGACGACATCCGAGCACACCTGTCTGATCTACCAGATTTTGGAAACACAATAACAATCCGACATCTCCTGCATCACACCAGCGGACTACGGGATTGGGTACAATCTCTTGTCATCGCCGGGGTCGCAATGGAAGATGTTATTTCGTTCAAACACATCTTGAAAATGGCACGACATCAGAAGGCGCTCAATTTTGAACCAGGGGAGGCGTATCTATACAGCAATACGGGGTACAATCTGCTCGCGGAAATCGTCGAAAAGGTAACGGGAAATTCATTCAGGGAGTGGACAGATACTCGCATCTTCAAACCTCTCGCTATGACTAACTCCCATTTTCACGATGACCACCAAATGATTCTGAAAAACCGAGCATATTCGTATCAAGCCGTCGAAAACAATGGATTTAAGCACGCCGTTAACAATACAACTGCCCTCGGTTCAAGCTCTCTCTATTCAACAGTGGAAGACCTCGCGAAATGGATCCTGAATTTTGACAACACACAAATTGGTGAACAGGTAGTGATTGAGCAGATGCATCAGCAGGGTGTGCTTAACAACGGAGAGCAAATTAGTTACGCTTTGGGATTGAATATCGGTGAATACAGAGGATTGCAAACAGTAGGACATAGCGGATCGTGGCGCGGATTTCGGAGTCATCTCATCCGTTTTCCAGAACAGAAATTTGGCGTTGTTATCTTATGCAATCTGGATACCTTTAACCCGCTCCGTTTGACAGAAAAGGTCGCGGATCTCTATCTTGCTGATATTCTCGCACCCGTAAAAGCATCCGAGCCAGAGAAAGCAGCCGAACCCACTGAAGACACCAAATCTGAAACACTGACCCCCGAACAGTTGTCAGAATTTGAAGGCGACTATTATACCGAAGAACTCGATACAACCTATAGCATTCGCGTGCACGGAAACCAGCTTGTAGCACAACACATACGGCACGATGACGTACTGCTAACCTACACCGATGGTCATTTCCTTGGAAACACATGGTTTTTCCCAAAGATTCATTTCACACGAGACGATACTGGACACGTCACAGGATTTAAGTTGACAGGAGGACGCGTCAGAAACTTATATTTTCAAAAAAAGACGCGCTAACGTGAGTTTGATAAAAGAGCGGAATTCTTGTAGGTGTTTTGATTGGGTGTTTCTCCAGGTTGAACGGCACTGCTCACACCCGTTCTGATAACCCAAGCCGCCCCAGAAAACCAGAAACTCTCATCCACCGAAAACCGAACGATTTCTTTCTGGCGTAATTCTGTTTATTGGCGGATTCTAATTCGATGTACTTCTACCAAGAACAGTTTGCCGCTATAGTGCTCAAGGTCAGGGTTGGCGGACAGATAGTCTTTCAAGCGTGACACAATTTGTGGCAAGACTTCGGGGTGGTTTCTAACTTGAAGGGCTACAATGCCCTTATAGTCACTTGGTGGGTAGTCAAATATATTGGCGAAATCGCCGTTCAAAGATATAAGAACCATCCCCAGCTCTTGTGCCTTTGAAATGACAACTAAATCCGGTGATTCAATAGGAAGATAATCTCTGAGGCAGCAAACTTCATAACCAGCATCACAAAGGATTTCAATAACAACAGTAGGAACACACTGATCAGCGAAAAATCGCAACCCCATTAGGCAACTTCCTCAAATTCTGCTAATTCGCGCGCGTAATCAAGACAGGCTTGAATCTGTACCGCTTTGACATCCGGAAATTCAGCGATGATTTCGTCTATTGTATGACCCGCCGCCAAGTATCCGAGGAGAAGGCTTACAGGGATTCTTGTTCCCTTGATACGGGGTTTACCGCGTAATATATCCGGCGTGCTAACAATGTGATCTCTCCAATGAATTGGCATGTGTCCCCTCCCAAATATAGAAATTACGTCATTGATAGAATAGCATATCCGAAACCCATTTTCAAAGAAAATTATTTCAACTTCATTTCAAACCTCTGTCAAAAACCTTATACACTCGTCAACGGATTTTTTCTTGACATGGAAACAAAATCTTATATAATGGGAAAATTAAACTTATTAGTTTGTCAGAAAACTCTCGGCGCACCTACACCGCAACCGGATTTTATGTTGAAACGGAAAGGAAGTCTTCATTAGGCAATGACACTTAAGGAACACATTGACGATATACGCAAGCGTTTAGAACAAAACATTTTTAAAAGTGAAACAGCAGTTCGTCAAGGCATTGTAGATCCGCTCCTTAGAAGTTTAGGTTGGCCGACAGACGATACTCTGGTTGTCTTTCCAGAATATCCCGTCGGGAGCGGACATGTGGATTATGCACTTTGCCATCCTTCGTCAACACCTCGCGTCTTCATTGAGGCGAAGCAAGTTGGGAACATTAAAGGAGCAGAGGAACAATTGTTCGGATATGATTCTCGTATTAGAGTGCCAATCGCTGTCCTCACCGATGGTCGGGAATGGCAATTTTTCCACCCAACAGGAGAAGGAACATGGGCAGAACGCAAGGTTTGTGAGTTGGATCTCATCACAGGAGAGAGTGCAGAAAATGCCGAGATACTTAACAGATACCTAAACTACGAGTCAATCCGTACAGGGAAAGGCGTTGAAACAATCAAGAAGGATTATGAGAAAATTGTTCAGCAAAGACAAGTTGCAACACGGTTACCAGAAGCATGGGGCAAATTAGTGGAGGAAGCAGATGAACTTTTGCTAGAAGTTGTGGCAGAGAAAGTGGAAAGTCTGTGTGAGCATAAACCTACCGATGAGCAAGTATTAAGTTTTCTGAAAAAGTTAGACATACCTTCTGCACCGACACCATCAAAGTCTGCTGCAGCAACTGTCCCGACGACTAAAGGCGAAGAGTCTTTTACGGTCAACGGAATAAAACGTACCGTCAACGCCGAGCAAATCGCTGAGATGCAGGCGAAATATAACGAAACCGGTGAACTCAAGTATTCTACCCAACTTCTTGTTCACTGGAAGATAATTAAGCCCTCTGAAAAAAACGGAGCATGGAGTTTTGTAAAAAGAGTAACTGGACACATTAGCCAATCAAAGAAAAGTAACTGAAGAACTATGGGTAAAAACAATAAGAGCCCTCAAGGGACAAATGCTACTTCTCCCAAACTAACCATAGACCATTCCAGTCAAATGTAGTAAAAGTCCGGACGGTACTTTACAATGACTAACACAGTAAAAGAAAGAGCATTTCTTGACGGAATTGTTTCAGAACTTGGTGAGTTATTGAGAGTAGTAACTAGTAATTGACGCGATATTTTCACGGATGTTACTTGTACTTATTGACCCACTTGTTCATAAACTTCGCACCGCACACGAGAATACCAGAATGATGAAAACAGCAAAACCCAAACAACAGCAAAAACCATCCATCATCGACTGCGATATCCACAACACCCTCGCATCCGAGACGGTGCTATACCCTTATCTTTCGGAACGTTGGCGCAAGCATCACGGCATGATCGGCACAACCGACCGCGTCGGTGCATACATCCCACGCGCCCATCCCTTCGGCGCAAGATACGATGCATGGACACCCTCCGGACACCGTCCGGGTTCCGATCTCGATTTCCTGCGCGAGCAACTACTGGATGCATTCAACATCGAATACGGCGTCCTCAACTGCTTGACACCCGTCTGCGAGATGCCTAACCTCGCTTACGCAGCAGCGTGGGCAGCTGCTGTGAACGACTGGCAAATCGAAGAATGGCTGGAAAAGGAACCGAGACTCCGCGCTTCAATCATCGTCGCATGCGATGACGCAGAATTCACCGTCTCCGAGATTAACCGACTTGCAGACCATCCAGGATTCGTGCAAATATTGCTGCTCGCTCGAACAATGGAACCGTTAGGACGACGTAAATACTGGAAAATGTACGAGGCAGCTGTGGCGCACGACCTACCAATCGGCATCCACTTCACCGGTGTCGGTGTGGGACCCATTACCGCTGTTGGTAGACCTTCGCACTACATCGAAGACCACGCGGGGATGACGCAGGCGTTTCAGACACAAGTAACCAGCCTCGTCTGCGAAGGTGTCTTTGAACAATTCCCGACACTTAAGGTCGCTCTGATTGAAGGCGGATTCGCTTGGCTACCGCCGTTGATGTGGCGACTTGATCGTGCATGGAAGAAGTTACACGATGAGGTGCCAGATCTGAAAAAGTTACCGTCTGAATATATCCGAGAACACTTCTGGATTACCACACAACCCATCGAAGAACCCCCCAAACAAGAATACTTCGATCAACTCCTCGCGCACCTCAACTTAGATGATAGATTGATGTTCGCGACAGACTATCCACATTGGGACTTCGATTCCCCCGATCAGGCACTCCCGAAAAACCTCGCACCGACACTCAAACGCAAGATCATGGCGGAAAATGCCCGTGCCTTCTACAAGTTCTAAGAAGAGAGCGTTAAAGTCAATCAGATTGTGACGACGTGTGGTGCCTGCTCTAAGTTTAGATTATGTGCTGCTGCCCACTGTGCTGCCGCACCGCCACCGCCACCGAGAAACTGTTTCCCCAAATCATCAACGTTTGCCAGGACCTCTTCGTCAGGCTGTTGTCTGTCATTGTAATACATCAAATACCCTTCCGGCTTGAGCCATGCGTAATGGTAGCCGTAGATAACAATCTTAGCAGTCTTATCGGTAAAGTTGAGTCCGGTTGTATGGTAGATACGACTTTCAAAGAAATACGCGTCCCCAGCGCGGAGCAGCGGTTCAGCGTAAGGTTCAATCGGATCAATCTCACCTTCAGGAATGCCCAAGGGTTCACCCGACTTGTGGCTCTTTGGAATAAACAACGTCGCGCCAGAATTCGGCACATCACAGTCCGTTAAACAGTAAGCCACCTTCAACCCAACGCGCGGACACTTGTGTCCGAGATCCAGATGCACACCTGCATCCCGGTGCCACCCACGCTGCTCAGGGAGTTCGTGTGGCTGCGGATGCTTATAGAGAAGCGCGGTATTGGTAATGTGCAGATTCGTACCAAGAAGTTGAATCACCAAGGGGATCGCTTTCGTTTGTGATACAAGTTCCGCGAAGGCGGGTTCTTGCACCAACCCGTCTCGCCTATGTCCATAATGTCCACCGTTGAGATTCAGCGATGCCATTAAGCGATCGCCTGCCTCGGTTAAACGACCTATCATCTCGTCGTCAAGGACCGAGCGCATAATGAAGTATCCGTTCTCTTCAAATTCCTGCCGTTGTGCTTCTGTCAACTCGACGAATTCCATGGTATATGCTGTTCTTAGAAATCTATGTTTTTCTGTCCAAAACGATAGATTCCTAAAGGGGTCCTAATCCCCTGTTACGATACTCGTCAGTATCTAAGCCTGAATACCATCAATGTCGTCTGATACGTCATCAGAAATGATACTCGACTTGCATACCTCAAGGTTACGCGAGGTATGGACGAACCGTCAAAGCACGGGCGATATTCTTAATAAATATCCCACGTGCGCCGTTCAAATCCCTATCCATACGATGACCCTCCGATGACTTGATAACTTTAGAGCCACCGAGGTTCGCAACGATTTCTCCAGTCCAAGACACCGTTTTGGAAGTATACGCCTCACAAACATCTACCACTTGAACACCATATTCTTTCGCTTTTTGTTTCAAGAAAACTTTGAAACGGTAGTGTGAGAGCGTTAGCATCTGTCTAACAGATTTCTTTCGCAACTTCCGCGCACCTCGCTTCGTCATCTGTTGCGTCTCAAAAGTTGGGAGCAAAATGATGTCAAAGTTCGTTACAAGGAAGTGGGCGACCTTCTTATGAAGTTCATCAATGAGATTACGGATTTTTACCTTTATTTTATTCGCAGCTTTACGCAAAGCACGCCGTAGCGGGCGTTTCTCTTGCGTCGCGCGTGCGTAGAGATTATCACAGTGTTGACAAAGTCTTTGAATACGGTTGATACACTGCTGACCTAACCAACCGAAGCAATCTTCAGCGAAAAATGTCATGAAATCACGGACACCTGGATCAAGTGCTACAATTCTGCCACTTGGTTCTCGCGTCTTTTTCTTCTCAACATAAGCAACGCAAAGGAAATAGCGTCCATTTTCAAAAATCAGTTGAGAATCCTTGACCTCTGCATCCGTATCACGTTCTGACACCTTGCCTGTTCCTTGGGGTTTCGCTGGCAGCGGTTCTGCCATCTTCATTTCCCCTAACAACCGCACATAGAACCCATTTCTTTTCAATGAATCTGCGCGTAGGTAAAGCGTCTGTTTGCGTTTTCTTGACCGAAACGAAACCTTTTGAAACTTGCCAGTCTCTTTACACTTGATCTTCGCATTGCTGACCGCCTGACACGCATCCATCACCGCACCCACTTTTATCTGCCGCGGCGTTTCGGTGTGCCACTCAGGAAGTTCATCAAAGACGACAGGAACAAGTCCTTTGAAGTTTGTCGGAGTTGCCTTGTCATCCAACAAGGAAACTGCCGTATTGTAAACATATCTCGAAGTGCCAAACCATCTACGAAGCATCGCTTTCTGTTCCACTGTCGGAAAGATTTCTATCTTCCTTGATTTGGGCACGGTATCGCCGGAGTCCGGGCATTCTACAGGAAAAGACATGCAGAATTGCGAGGAGATCGGCAGTAAGCTCTTCTTCGGGGGAACCATAAACAGTTTCGTTGAGAACCACGACTTCTCCACCGTTTTGTTCGACCAAGAACTGTATGACTTCACTGCCGAAGCGGGCGAGTCGATCCCGATGGGCAACAACAACGCGGAGCTTATCGCCTCGCAAGATGCGTTCCAATAAGGTTCTAAGTCCTTTTCGGTTGAAGTTGATACCGCTACCGAAGTCTTTGATGATTTCTGCTTCCGGGTAGTGTTGCTGCAAGTGTGCCACTTGGGAGGCAAGATCGTCTGACTGTCCCTGTCCGCTAACCCTGCAATATCCAACGGTAGTAATATCTGTTCGGGTTTGTGCATCTATGAAACTTTGGACATCATATCTCCGATGCCCGCCTCCTGTTCTTATGCAGGTGATTTCTCCCGCACGTTCCATTCTACGCAGATGTTCTACTGTTATTCCGAGCGTCTGCGCTGCTTCTCGTGGGGGTTTATAGTTTTTCATACTATCATTATATCACACAAATACAGGTTTATCAAGTTTGTTATAGATTTATACAGATTTAGATATGTTTAGAAACATCTCCTTTTCCTCAAGTCCTCAAGAAATCAAGGTGATAGAAATGTCTAAATATGGTATCATGAATTAAAATAGAAATCTACTAATACCGAGAAAGTGTCTGAAATTATGCACCCTTTCTTCCACAAAATAGCGTCTTTAACTATTATAGTGGGTTTCCTTTGACAAAATGACGTGAAAAGTCACACAATCTTCGATAAAAACGTTAACATCCGCAAGTCAAAACTTACGCAGTGTCCTTTGCTGGCGAGGTTTTAAACCTCGCCAGCGGCGTGCGGACCGTAGGTCCTCATCCGCAAATTGCGTAAGTCCTATAGTTCTAAACTACGAGGGTAAGGAAAAATATGATACAAGTTTCGCATCTCACGAAAAGATATGGACAAAATACGGCAGTTGACGACATTAGCTTTGAGGTGCAACAAGGCGAAATTGTCGGTTATCTCGGTCCCAACGGAGCGGGAAAAAGCACGACGCTCAAAATGCTCGTCGGTTTGCTGCAGCCGACATCTGGAGAAATCTCTGTGGCAGGATACGATGCCGAAACCGAGCTGCTCGAACTAAAACGACATATCGGATACGTGCCTGAAGAAGCGCAACTCTACGAACACCTCACCTTAGTAGAACACCTCCAGTTAATCGGCAGACTCTATCATTTAGAGGAACGCCTCATCGCGCGGAAAGTAACAGAACTCGCGCAGTTGTTTGATATGGCGTCTCAGGCGAATCAAAGGGTCAGCGGTTTCTCACAAGGCATGCGTCAGAAGTGCATCATTATGTCTGCGCTCATGCACAACCCAGATGTCCTGTTTTTAGATGAACCCTTCACCAATCTGGATGTCGGGACGGTAACCCTCATGAAAGCGTTACTACAACGTTTAGCCAGTTTAGGCAAAACGATTCTCTATTGTACACACATTCTCGAAGTCGCTGAAACGCTCTGCCCGCGAATTATGATTATCGATGCCGGGAAACTTATCGCCGATGCACCGGTGACAGAGTTGCGAGAGCAGACCAATCAAACAGCACTCAATGAGATTTTCACACAGTTGACCGACACAACAGGGATCGATGAAAAAACCGAGGAAGTCATTCGGATTGTGATGGAGGGCACCCCGAATGCTTGAGACTTCTAACAGCAAGTTTTCGGCTGGCAAGCTACGCCAAAAAGTTGTAGAAAGATTCTGCGACGCACCAACCCAGTACAGGTATCTCCTAAAAACCGAAAAGTTGATCGAAAAACGGGCACTTGAGGGAAGAAACGACCTATCCAATATGTCCTTCGCTGTGACCTGTGTTATCGGTTTTATAATGAGTGTCTTATTCACATTTATGCCGTTCATCTTATCAATGGACACATTTACTTTTTCGCTTATCGGCATAACGATGTCTATGATGATGATAGTCATCTGGATGATCCCGTACTTTGATATCCTTCTTATACCTGTACACTATCCTGTTATTGCCCATACACCGGTATCATCGCGAACCTACTTTCTCGTGAAACTAACGCGGATACTCACTTACACCGCGCTGCTGTTAGGCAGTTTAAATCTGATGCCTGCCATCGGTGGTATCTGGGTTCATAAAGGCGAATTTTCTCTGTTTCGACTCCTGTTTCCTTTCGTCTATCTCCCTACTGTTTTTATGTCGGGGTTCTTCACAATTGGTGTAATGACCACATTTGCTGGGTATTTGACAAAACTTTACAGCAAAAAAACATTCCGAAATGTCGCACAATACGCGCAATTTATATTTCCCGCGCTCTTCCCCGTGACGCTTATCCTCCTTTCTCGCCTATTACCGTATCTTCCAATGGATAAACTCGTCTCGTCTCTGAAATGGTTCTACGCACTTCCGAACGGTTGGTTCGCTGGAACTGTATCCCTTGCACTCGGACAAATAGAACCACATTTCTTGATTTTAGCAGGACTGGCTATCGCTACAACGCTCATTTTGGTGTTGGTTCCGCTTCGGAGTATCGCGAAGAGTTACGCTGAATATCTCTCCTACCTGTTGGAATCTGGGAGTCGGCAAAAATCTAAAATTCAGGTGAAAACGCCGCTGTTTGGGAGAATGTTTCAAAACCGGACGATCCGTGCGGGACTTTGCCTCAGTTTTGTCTATATACGTCGCGATAAGCATCTATTGCGACAGTTTTTTGCTTCACTTGGAAGCCTTGTCATGCTCGTAGTTATACTTGACCAAGAGTGGGTTTTTCATGCCTTCGCTATTGGGCTCAGTCCAGGTTTTTCTATGATATTCTATTTCGTGGGAATGGGCATTGTCAGCAGTTTCATTTTACCGATCAGATACTCAGAACATTGGAAAGCGTCTTGGATGTTAAAACTCGCACCGCTATCGACAACATACGACTTGTGGCGAGGCGTGCAGGCAGCTGCCTTTCTCTACTTTGTTGTCCCCTGCACGCTCCTTATGTTTTGCATGGCTACGTTCATTTGGGGCACTTTAGGTATACTTTACGTCCTACCGGGATTAATTATTTTACTCAATTACGTCATCCTTTTCCCAAAACCCCTATCCGGCTTACCACTTGCCGAAGAATTCGTCCAAAGCCAGATGGCTGGTGAGACTTTAATTCCTTTCTTAGCGAGTCTTTTCAGCATCGGTATCTTCATAGGCATCCAATTTGTGACGTATCTGCTGAATATATGGGTCTATTACGGTTTTTATTGCGTTATGGTTGTGGGCGGTCTTATCAGTTTTATTCATTTTCTACAAAAAAATAGACGGGTGGAGGAAACCGTAAATGCTTGAAAAAATCGTCGAAATGTTGGGTGCCTCTCCAACCCAATACAGGTATCTCCTACAGACAGAAAAATTAGTGGAGAAGCGCGCACTTGAGGGGAAAAACAAATTTGCTAACTTTTCGCTTGCTGCGGGTTGGTTTTTCTGTTTTATCATCAGCATCCCACTTACGGCTATACCACTCTTTTTCCCTATAGACATATTCTCTTATGCACTTATGGGGATAACCCTGTCTATGATAGTGATAGGCATCTATATGAACCCATACTTCGACATCCTTCTGAGTCCGATAAACTATCCTGTCATTGCTCACACGCCAGTATCATCGCGAACCTACTTTCTCGTAAAACTAACGCAGCTCTTAAAGTATACAATCCCGTTGTTAGCCTGTCTAAATCTGATGCCTGCTATCGGTGGTATCTGGATTCGTGCGGATGAATCTTCTCAGTTCCAATACTTTTTTCCTCTGGTTTACTTGCCTGTCGCCTTCATGTCAGGTTTCTTCACAGTTGGCGTGATGACGACATTCGCAGGGTATTGGACAAAACTATACACCAAAAAGACGTTCCGAAATATTGTGAAATACGTACAGTTTATATTTCTGGGCTTCTTACCCTTGTTGTGCATCTTCCTCTATTACCCATCACCAGATGACTTAAGAGATATAATGGATAAATCAACCCCCTATTATCAATCACTAGATGACTTATAGTGGATCCCGAAAATAAGTTTACATTTTTTGAGATTTATGTCAGTCTTTATGATTATGACTTATTCAACAGATTTGCGCAAATGCGTGCTTGATTTCATCAATGAGGGTGGCAGTAAAGCAGAGGCTGAACGGAC